>NZ_RHHM01000002.1:243321-422473 GCF_003846135.1 Erwinia psidii | reverse complement strand
TGAGCCGGACGAAGGATGGGACGTCGGAGACGGCGAACGCGTTGCGCTTTGAGGACAAGGCGGGGGAGGAGCAGCTGTGGATCCAGGCGCAGAAGAACATGGACACCAACGTGAAAAATGATGAAACCCACTCGGTGGGGGGAAATCAGACCGTCGCCATCATGAAATCCTACAACAGTACGGTCAGCGGCAGTTACGACCAGAAAACCCAGTGGTCACGTAACGAGCTGGTGGGGGGCGATTACATCATGAAAACCCAGGGTGCAATTGTGCAGGCGTCGGCGCACGGTATCAGCCTGGTTGCCGGTGAGAGCGTGTTGACGCTTCTGAACAACGGCACCGTTTCCCTGCAATGCAAAAACTTTGAGGTCAACGCCACCGGGCGGGGACAAATTAATACCGGCGGTACGCTGGATCTGAACATCAGTACCCCCGGCAAATCTGAACCGGCACAACCCACGCCGGAACAGATCGCCAGTGCAGTATCGGATGCCTTTAAGAACGGGGGGAACAGCGCATGAAGGCAGTGAAGTATCCATTATCAGAGGGCATCCTGAACCTGCCGGAAGCCGTACAGGACCAGAGCGTAACCCTGCTCCGGCTGCCCGCCGTGCGTGCCACGCTGGTGGTAACCCGTGCCTGGGAAGTTGCCGCCGGGCAGGAAGAGGCGTATCTGCAACAGCAGCTGGCAAAAGTAAAACGTGATATGAAAAAGTACGCCGCCGAACCGCCGCACGACACCACCTTTGGTGGCCTGCCCGCGCGGGAAGTGGATATGCGCTTTGAAAACCAGGGCGTACTGGTGGTGCAAAAGCTGCTGGTGCTGATGACCGCGACCCATCTGATGGCACTGACCTTCAGCCGGGCTGCCAGCTTTGATGAAGATTCGCTGGCGACGTGGCGGCAGATCAAAGACGGTTTTATTCCCACCGCGTCACCGGAGGCTTGATCATGTCCTCATTAACTGCGGCACGCGAACATGATGTTCTGGTCCACAGCTCTCCGCTGGCCGATTTCGTCAGCGGCTTGGTGGAAGGTGCCATTTACGGCGGTATCCTGCTGGGAGCGGGGATGATCGCCAGCACTGGTGTTGGCATTGCCGTCGGCGTTGCGCTGACCGTCGGAGCGATGGCTTCCGGCTTACCCGAAAAGCTCGGCAATATGGCTGGTGAGGCGGTGGACGGCCTGCTTGACACTCTGGGGATGCGCGGGCCACCGGATGCGTTTATCTCCAGCGGCTCTGATGATGTGCATATCACCGGCAAACGTGCAGCGCGTGCGGCGGGGATCGTTGACGCCGCGTGGCTGAACTCGCCAGCCGCAGAGGAGGAGCCGGGCTTTGTAGATACCGCAATGGCCATGGCGGCGGGTATTGCCAGCGCGGTCAGCCATCCCGGCGCGACGGCCAGCGCCTTTGTGAACAAAGTCAGCCAGATCGATGGCGACGCGGTGAAGCATTTCTTCACCGGCGTGTGGGATGACCTCGTGCAGCCCACGGTGGCCAGCGCCAGCCCACACGCCACGCCGGCGGATAAGGATACCGTCGCGTGCAGCAAGGGGCATATGGCGGAGAATGTGAACTTTCTGGCGGAAGGTTCGAAAAAAGTGCTGATCAACGGTCACCCGGCGGTACGCAACGGGGATCGCAGCACCTGTGAGGCGACGGTCCAGGTCAGTGATAATCCCCGCGTCAATATCGGCGGTGACGCCATCGTGGTGCGGGATATTCGCAGCGGTAAAAATGCGCTGGCCTATTTTGTCGGGGGCCTGATGGGCGGACTGTTGGGCGGCGGTGCGGCGAAGCAGGGCGCGAAGCTGGTGGAGCAGCTGTTTACCCGCATTGCCTCGCGCCGGGCGCTGAAACAGATTGCCTGTAGTCTTGGTGCCGCGGTGGGCAGCGAGGTAGCCGGTGGTATCGCGGCGGCGGCGGTGCAGAGCGCCTTTCCGGTGCATTACGCCACCGGGGCTAAATTTCTCGCCGGGGAGGAGGAGCTGGACTTTGTGCTGGAAGACCGCATTCCGCTTCACTGGCAGCGCATCTATCACAGCCGCAACCTGACCTGCGGCCTGCTGGGTACCGGCTGGATGATGCCGTTTGAAACACGGCTTATCCGCATCCCCGCTGAAAACGGTGACACGCAGTTTCTGTGGCGCGATCTGAGTGGCCAGGCGCTGGGGCTGGGAGAGATCGCGCCGGGGGACGTGGTGCGCTTTGACGAGGAAGGCTTCACGCTGTATTTCACTCTTCAGGGGGTGATGATCATGCAGACCGCCGCCGGTGAATTCCATCTCTATGAGGCGGACCCGACGCGGGAGGGCGAGTGGCGCATTGCGCGCATTTATGACCGGCACGAAAATTGCCAGCATTTCGACTGGAACGGGGCGGGGCAGCTGATCGGCATTGCCGGTGACAATGAGGCGCTGTCGGTCAGGCTGAGCTATGAGCCGCTGCATGGTCGCCTGGCGGCGGTACACCAGGTGGTGGCCGGTGAGCTGCGTTTGCTGGTGCGCTACGGCTATACCCCGCAGGGACAGTTGACGGTGGTGTATGATGCGGATGGCGTGGAAACCCGGCGGTTCAGCTGGGACCGTGCCAGCGATCTGATGGCGTCGCACGGCTATGCGTCGGGCCTGAGCGTGGAATACACATGGCAGCCGTCTGTCGATCCGCGCCACTGGCGGGTGACGGAATACCGGGTGCTGGACGGGCAGCGTGACTGCCTGGAGCACTGGATCATTGATGCAGACGAGCAGTCGCGTCGCGCGACGGTAACCTGCCTGTCCGGCGGCAGCTCGCAGCATGGCTGGGATGCGCTGGGCCGCACCACCTCGTACACCGATATCTATGGGGCGCACTGGTCTTACCGCTGGGCGGAACAGGCCGATCTGCTGATGGCTATCCATGCGCCGGGTGACCGGGTGTGGGAGTACGGTTACGACGAACGCGGTCGGCTGACAATGGTCCGCGATCCGGCGGGCCGGTCGACGCTCACCACCTGGCATCCGTCATACGCGTTTCCGCTGAAGGAGGTGCTGGCAGACGGTGCGGTGTGGGAGTACCGCTATAACGCCGCCGGTGATGTGGTGGAAGTGGTCGATCCGTCGGGCGGTACCACGCGGTTTACGTGGAACATGCAGGGCGATCTGGTGACGCGGACCGACGCGCTGGAGAACGTGCACCGTTTCTGGTGGAATGAACGGGGGCAGCTCCGGCGTGATGAGGATTGCTCCGGGCATCATAGCCACCGCCTGTATGATGAGGCAGGGCGTCTGAGTGCCAGCACCGATGCGGAGGGTAACACCACCGGGTATCAGTGGAGTGGGGCCGGCCGTCTGCGTGGCGTGACGCGGGCCGACGGGCGCGAGACGCGCTATGAATACAACCGGGCGGGGATGCTGACCGGGGAGCATACCGAAGGGTTCTCCGGGCGCCGGGTGACGCATAACGCGCGGGGGCAGATCGTCACTGAGCACGACGCGGCCGGACATCTGACCCGCTGGCAGTACGATCGCTTTGGCCGACTGACCGCGCTGATTAATCCCAATAACGAGCGCTGGCAGTTTGAATACGACAGCGGAATGCGGCTGCTGGCGCAGATCGACTACGCCGGCCGGCGCAAAAGCTACCGTTACGATGCGCAGGGCCTGGTGGCGGAAGTGACGCAGTATCCGCTGCAACAGGCCGGTGAACACCTTGTGCCTGAGACCTACCGGTTTGAATACGACGTGGTTCACCGGGTGATATCCAGAACAACCCGGCTGACCCGCACCGGGTATCACTACCATACTGACCGGGTGGATATCAGCAGGGTGTCGCTGGCAGGAGGAGAGGAGAGCGGTGAAGCTGAAGTGATCAGCCTGACCCGTGATGCGCTGGGCAACCTGCTGCGTGAGGAGAATGAGGGCGGCGTGTTCGTCCATCAGTATGACGTGCTGGGCAATCTGAGCGGCAGCACGCTGCCCGACGGCGGCACGGTGAACTGCCTGCGTTACGGGACGGGCCATCTGTTACAGGTTAACCTGCACCGGGACGGCAGGCAGCATGAGATAACCGGCTATCAGCGTGACCGGCTGCACCGTGAGGTGGGGCGCACGCAGGGGGGGCTGAGCCAGCAGACGCGCTACGATCCGGCCGGCCGGGTGGTGATGCGGCGCAGCGGCGTTGATGAACGCAGCGGTAGGGTGTTTGAGCGTCGTTACAGCTGGGATCGTCTGGATCGGGTGATGCAGGAAAGGATGCTGGACGGCGCGACGGGACATAACGATTGGGCGCAGCAGCAGCGTCGGTGTGGCTACGATGCGGCGGGCCGAATAACGCATGAGGTGCGCTCGCTGAGGGAAGAGCACTTCAGCTGGGATGCGGCAGGCAATCAGACCGGGAGTGCTGGCGAGGTGGTGTGGCATAACCTGCTGCAACGGCTGAAGGGCGTGCGCTGGTCGTTCGACGGTTTTGGCCGGATGGCGTGGCGCAAAAGCGGCGCGGGAGCGGTGGAGCAGCGTTTCAGCTATGACGATGAGCACCGAATAACGGCGGTGGATTTTGCAGGGCATCCTGAGTTCAGTCGGGTGGAGTACCGTTACGATGCGCTGGGCCGTCGTACCCGCAAACTGCTGCACCGGCATGGTGGGGAGGTGAGTACGGTCACGTTTCAGTGGAGCGGGCTGCGGATGGTGGGAGAGCGCAGCAGCGAGACGCCGGAGCGCAGCAGTCAGTATCTGTACAGCGAGGGCGGGTGGGAGCCGCTGGCGCGGGTGGACAGCATTGGCGGCCAGTCAGAGGTGTTCTGGTATCACACGGAGCTGAATGGCCTGCCGGAACGGCTGACGGATGAGCGTGGCGAGGTGGTGTGGCGGGGACGTTTCTCAACGTGGGGTGAAACGGAGCGTGAAACCGTGACCGGTTTTCATTCGGTGCCGCAGAACCTGCGTTTTCAGGGGCAGTACCTGGACAGGGAGACGGGGCTTCATTACAATCTTTTTCGCTACTACGACCCGCTCGCGGGGAGGTATACGCAGCCGGACCCGATAGGGCTGGCGGGTGGGTTGAACACTTATGCGTATGTGGATGACCCGCTGGTATGGTTTGATCCGCTGGGTCTTAAACCCTGTCCTGTGAGGGAGGTTAACGGCACCAGGATTCATGGCACAGGGCAAAAAGATAAAACACCTGGACATAATCAATTTTCAGAAGTAATAGCTAATAAATTAGCGATGAGTGGTAAATTTAGTGATATATATTTAAACCGCTCATATAATTACGGTGTTGGTTCGGGGATTTCCAGGAGACGTCCTGATGTTATGGCTATTGATGTGAATGGGAGAGTTCACTCAATTGAGTTGGCATCAATATCAGATATGAAGGGTAAGTTACCAGAGTTAACTTCGCGTAATGAAACCGCAATGCGTAGCATACCTGTTACAAAGCAAGGTGAAATTCTGGTTTTCGAACATCCTTATGATGCTTCAGATATGAAGTCAATACTTGATGATTTAATTTCCGGTATATAGGTGGGGTATATGTACACTGCAATTGCAATTTACGGAACTGATAGTATCTTACCAGAAAAAGCATTATTTTTAGGTAGGGCTTTCTTCAGGTATGTAAATTTACCAATAACAAATACTGGCTATTACAAGTATTTAAGCAATGGTGACCATGAAGGTGATCATGAGATTATTAACGTATCTGTCGATGAACTGGAAAATAAAATAAATAATAAAAATGCAACATCCTTTCGATTATACAGCGAGAAGAAAGGGTGTAGTCCATGGTTAGCATCATTTGGATATACAACAAATGATTTTGGCGGTTTCTTTCATCTCGATGCGCAATATCCAAATAAGTTACAATCATATGATGAGATAATTGATTTTATTGAGGAGTTATCAAATACTGTAAACCTCACTTATGGGATAGTTTATTCTTGCGATAAAATGAATAAAGCTTTCTATTATGCAGCTGGAAATAATCTGGCTAACATATATCCTTACGAAAATTCTTCTTTGTTCAAGAAGGATACCCCAGGAAGATATCACGGGCAAGAAAGCTACAAAAAAAACAAGTTAAGAATGGCCTACCCTTTGAATATCATGAATGAAAACCATCTTTTAATTGATGTGAATGGCCTTGCTTTGAGAGAGTGGATCTTGGAGGATAAAAACCATGGTACATTAGAGAAATTAAGTAATGGTGCATGGTTATGGAAAATTGAAAGTAGCATTATCGACTCAGTGAATAAATATTTAGGTGATTGTGGTGTTTTAATCTCATGGAAAAATTCACCAACTAAAATTGCCCCGAGAAAAATTCCATAGGAAACGAAAGAGATTTTAATGATCCTTACAGCTTATTTTTATTTGCTGATTTGGGTCAGTAATACCATTATCTTCTGGCAGATTTGCTGCATTTCCGGCCTTTCTGCCAGCGTCTCCTCATATATTTTTAGGGCTAAACGCCTGATAACATCATTATATTTACCACGCCGCAAATTCCTTTTTTGCCAGTAATCTGCCCATAATCTTTTTAGGGTATGTCCCTTAACTTAATAATCGCTTCAAAAACAACCTGATCGCACCCAGTTTTAGTATGTTCAGATAGTTTCCTGCTGTTTTATCTGAGCACGTAGCAACACGACGATTTTCTTTTAAGATCGCAAAACAATGTTCCACGACATTGCGTTTTTTTGTACAGTTGAAAGTCGAATTTCCGACGACCATTCTGACTGGCCTTTTCATTCAATCTGAAAGGGATTACTGCTTTTATTCCCCTCATTTTCAAATCGGTACGCAGGTTACCACCTGAATATCCCTTATCCGCCAGTACGTTCAGGCACCCACTTTCATGAATAATGCCGACCCGACTGAGTTAGGCTTTCGCATATTGACTTTCGTGAGCCTGCTCGCCCCTCAGACAGAAACGAAACGGTAATCCTGTGCCATCTGTTACCCGATGGATTTTGGTGCCAAAGCCGCCGCATGAGCGACCCAACCCATGATCGTTGAGTTCATCGGGATGTTTTTTTCGTTCCTGCGGCGGCTTTCAGGGCACGGATATTACTGCCATCGCGCGCAATAATATCCCAGTCAACGAACCCTTTTTGATCGAGGAACTGGAGTGATTTATTGAAAATATTATTCATTACTTCAATTTCAGACCATCGGTTAAAACCATTATAAATCGTTTTCCAGTGACCATCGCGCCCGGGTCAATCTCTCCAGGGCGCACCAGAGCAAAGTATCCAGAGGATGTCTTTCATGACGTGTCTGTGTGCAAAATAAGGGTGTCCACCTTTGGAAGAGTCTCTTTCAGATGGCAGCACAGGGGAAATCAGCGCCCATGCATCATCAGGGAAATCGTAGCGGGCCAAATTAAAGGACTTTTGTCGTTAAACCATGCCCCGGATTGTACAAAAAATAGTTAAGGCACACACCCTGGTGTCGTTATGGCTGGGCTACCCTGGGTCAGGTGGCACCGGAGCGTCTGACGGATGAGCGTGGCGAGGTGGTGTGGCGGGGACGTTTCCCGACGTGGGGTAAAACGGAGCGCGAAACCGTGAACTGTTTTCAGTCGGTGCCGCAGAACCTGCGTTTTCAGGGGCAGTACCTGGACAGGGAGACGGGGCTTCATTACAATCTTTTTCGCTACTACGACCCGCTCGCGGGGAGGTATACGCAGCCGGACCCGCCAGGGCTGGCGGGTGGGTTGAGTACCTATGCGTATGCGCCTAATCCCTTGTCTTGGATCGATCCATTCGGTTTAGCTAAAACTGGATGCGGTGTTATAGGGGAAGTTAAACCAAGAGGACTGGCTCAAAATAGACCACTAATGGAGTTAACTCATGCTGAGATAGTGCAAACATTCAAGGGTTCTGATATTGAATTATCTAATCATGCAATTGCCCGATTAAAGGATGTCAGGACAAAAAAACCGGGGTTTGAAACGCCAAATGATATAGCCAGCATTTTCAATAAAGGAAATGTTTTTAATACGGGTCGAGGAGACATCGGTTTTAGTCATAATGGATTAGAAGCGATTGTTAATCCAAATGCAAATAGGATTGTTACTTTCCGTCCGGCTAAAAGTAGGTTTTGAATCATGATATATTTTAACGGTGATGCTAAACTAAAGATAAATATCATTGGATATGAGTATGAAAACTCAACGGATAAAGATGATTCTAATTGGTTGATTGTTGAAATTTTTGTTGAGAATACTGATGGAGAATCTTGGTCTTCAGTGGACCCTGGCTTAAGAACGATGGAACTTGTTGAATTAAAGGAATGGTTTTCGTCTGTCTTGGATAAAAAAACGACCTCTGCTGAATTGAGTTTCATGGAAAATGAGTTGCGTTTTATGCGTGAGGAAAATGGGAGTGTAAGTATTGCGCTTAATTATGCATTTCATCCCAATTGGGAAAGCTATGATCTTAACAATGACAGTGAAGTGGTTTTAAATTTCCTTTTAGATGATGGAAAATTAAAAAGGGTAATAATTGAGATTGATGGGTTAATAAAGAGATTTCCTGAAAGAAAATTTCATTGAATTTTTTAACTCATCATCACTAAAGTCCGAAAGAGATTTTGACGATGCAGCCCGGCATCACGCGCAGCTTGAGCGGCAGGCCGGTGCTAAATCCGTTTAGCAAGAAGAAATAATAAAATAAGTTGGAAGTGATCCCCAGGATCCTTTCGGCTTTTTACTTTTAGCTGCTGAACGGAGCCAGCAACGCCAGCGCCTGCTGCCGTGTTTGCTCGAACTCTCGCTTCTGCTTTCAGGGTGCGCCTGCTCCCTGGTGTCACTGCGTTTCCTCGCGACTGTCAGGGATCAGCATCAGGCAGCTGTCCAGCACCTTCAGGTTGACGCCGGTTCCCACCGCAAGCCCTGCCTCTGCCAGCTACTTCAGCTGGGATGCGGCAGGCAATCAGACCGGGAGTGCTGGCGAGGTGGTGTGGCATAACCTGCTGCAACGGCTGAAGGGGGCGCGCTGGTCGTTCGACGGCTTTGGCCGGATGGCGTGGCGCAAAAGCGGCGCGGGAGCGGTGGCGCAGCGTTTCAGCTATGACGATGAGCACCGGATAACGGCGGTGGATTTTGCAGGGCATCCTGAGTTCAGCCGGGTGGAATACCGTTACGATGCGCTGGGCCGTCGTACCCGCAAACTGCTGCACCGGCATGGTGGTGAGGTGGATACGGTCAGGTTTCAGTGGAGCGGGCTGCGGAGGGGGGGAGAGCTCAGCAGCGGGACGCCGGAACGCAGCAGTCAGTATCTGTACAGCGAGGGAGGATGGGAGCCGCTGGCGCGGGTCGACAGCATTGGCGGCCGGTCGCGGGGAGGTATATGCAGCCGGACCCGTCAGGGCTGGCAGGTGGGATTAATACCTATGCGTATGCGGGTGACCCGCTGGGTCTTATTAAGTGTGGGACGGGTGAGTATAAAGATGTTGGTGGACATCACGTGCATGCTAAAGCTGGGTTTAAGAGTAACCCTAAATATGATCCTAAAAAGGGATTTTCGATAAGTCAGGATTATATGGATACTATGGGGTCAGACCATCATTGTGTTCAGAAGAAATGACGTTGAAAGAAGCTGGCACCCATGAGCGTTCCCGTAGCTCTCCACCTGAACCGTTGTCAGCGCCGCTGCCCGTGCCTGTCGATTACCCGGCGGCGCTGGCGCAGCGCAAGATGGCCGCGCATCAGTGCAACTGTCCGACAGACCTGTTGGCACCGGAGGTGAGCTCCTTGCACCACTTCTGGCGTGATCTTTATAGCCAGATGCTGTTCACCACGCTATGGAACACCGGCGCACAGATTAATGATGAGGCGAAGCGACGTTCTTATCTGGTAAGGTAAACCCGGCTGTGCGAACCAGCTGTTTTTTTCCGGTCGAATAAAAAACCCACCGCCTTGCGGCTGTGGGGGAGGGTTTTAATTATTTTTCGTTAAGGTAATGCAATTTCCCTGGGCGTTGGCCCATGACTTGATTATTCTTTTTCAACGGGAAAATAAAAAGACCGGTTTTCGGTACGGTAATTTTTATGTAGGGTAAATAACTTGTAGGGAGTGTATTTATGGACAGTATTACATTACCACCAGAATTACTTGAAATGTTTGAAAATGACGGCGTTGTAGGATGGGCGGTAAAAAATAATAATTCTGAATTTGTTTACGTCAATAAAACGTTCAAAGTATGGCAGACAATATCAACCCGCTATGATTATGAGGGACTGAACATCCGCGATATCCCTGTGCCCGTAGCCGAATTCGCCGATGTTTTCGACCAGCAGGAACGGGAGATAGAACGCACGGGTAGATCGGTCAGAGCCATCACCACACACATACAGGGCCGGGAGAAAATCATGCAGCCTGCATACAACGTGCAGGAACCTTTGTATGATGAAAACAATAATTGCACGGGTACCATCATCAGCGTCAGACACATTAATATCATTACCCCCCTCTCCCTGCTCAACGGTAAAATCAGCCAGCATGCGGTGTTCGAATCCCCCTCTGATTTTTTTACGGAAAAAGAATGGGAAATATTGTACCTGACGATTTGTGGACTGAAAATAAAGGAAATAAGCGGCGTTCTTGGTATCACCAGCGATGCGGTAAATGGTCGGTTACGAAGCTGCTACAGAAAAACGGGCCTCAATTCACTGTCAGCGCTGACGGAGTATTGCCGGGATAATAATGTTGATAACTATATACCCAAATTTTTTCTGAACAAGGGACATATCATTATCAGGGGATGAATATGATGCACTATTATTTTGGCCATTCCCTCTTTGCCTGGGCGATAAAAGACGGCGCGTCACGGTATGTGTATGCCAACCCGCGAGCCTGCGGATATTTTAACGTTGATGCATCAAAGCTTCCCGGTCATCTGGACACAGACCTGACGCCCGATATCGGGGATGATTACCGTTACATTTTGAGTGACGATGCAAAAATTCTGTCCACCGGAGAAATGAGCGTGGTACTTAAAACGTTCAGGTACGGCCAACAGGACAACCTGACGTCATTTGTGGTTGAAAAACGCCGCTGGCGTCTGGCCGATGGGCAGTACGGCATTGCATGCACCTACATGCAAATATCCAATATCTACCTGTCCACGTTCCTCAACCAGCAAGGCAGAAAGCCGTTGGTTTTTACCCGCCCCACGGATCGGTTTACCGACAGGGAGTGGGAAGTGATTTTGCTGCTTTTTTGCGGACTCAAAAGCAGCACGATGACGCAAATACTCGGCATCGGGGGATCATCTCTTCGCAACAGGCTGGCGCGATGTTTTGACAAGTCCGGTGTGACGAGCACTACGTTGTTTATCAGGTACTGTCAGCAGAACGGATGGGATAACTACATACCTCCGTTCTTCCTGAAAAAAGGTCACGTTATGCTGTCATAATCTGCGCGTCTGACTGTAACTATTTATTAACATCATAAGTCGATAGCCCACATCAGGTTATGTGGGCAGTCAGACTCGGAGCTTGAGGGGCAATCGTTTAAAAAGCTGCATTAAATATGTAATTTATTGTTTTAGTTATTAAAAAATCAATGGTCAGATATGATCCCGCATTTTGTATCAACTTGCGGCGAAGAGGTGTCTACATTTTTCTTCATCATGAGCCTCCATTGGTTGTATTTTAATCAGGGGACTTTAGTAAGCAGTAAGACTACATTCAGGGGGAACTGGATGTAACTGCCACCGTATTAAAGGTGCTCGCTCAGTCGGTCACCGGACGCAATACATCGCCTGCCAGCCGTACCGGGTCAGCATATTCCATTTCAAACGCTGACCTGATCCCCTGATAAATCACCTTTCTCACTGAGTTATCCATTGTCAACCGCTTGCCTTTCTTTATCACCGTGGCGCGAAAAAATGCTGTTCAGTCATTCAGCAGCATTCGTCATGCTGATGGCTTTACGCTTATCAGACGGACAGGCGAAGAACCCATTGAGATCCTCCCAGCGTTTCATCAGCTTTCTACTGTTTGCGGGGAGGTTTTAACACGCACACGCGCTTCTGATTGACGAATCGTGCGGTAAACGTTTGCACGATCCGCTATCAGCCCGACGGTAAGAACCGCAAAAAATACATATAAATCAGACTAATTCCTTTACAGTTCATAAGCGTTATTACCAATTATTTAATTAATAAAATTTATGTAATAAGGAACCGGTTATTTTGATTGGTTACTCATAGTTCGCGATCTCACGGCCGATTACCTCTGGTTAACGGTAAGGTCGTACACGAAATCAAAAAAATAGCTTAAGAGTAACCATGATGACAATCTACGATGTTGAAAAAGAATGGTGCAGGATTGCTAATGCTGTCGCTAAAACGCACCAAAATGCCGATTTTAAATACTACAGTTATCAGGACTTCAGAAGTCTTGTACCGATCATGGATAAAGATGGCTTCGCGGCTCAGACCGAGCGCTATCTGGAGAGCAACGAACGAAATTGCCTGATCGGATTCACCAGCGGTACGAGCGGCAACCTGAAACGCTGCTATTACTACTACGATTGTGAAGTGGATGAGGACAGCTCTCGCTCTAACGTATTTCGCAGCAATGGTTTTATCCAGCCCGGTGATTGCTGCGCCAATCTGTTTACCATCAATCTGTTCTCTGCCCTGAATAATATCACTACCATGATGGCCGGTAACTGTGGGGCGAATGTGGTGTCTGTCGGGGATATTAAGCTGCTCACCAAAAGTCATTTTGACGCGCTGAATTCAATCAAACTCAACGTACTGCTTGGTGTCCCTTCCACTATCCTGCAATTTATTGATGCCATGCAACAACATGGTGTACATATCGCCATTGAAAAGGTTGTTTTTAATGGCGAAGGTTTGAAAGAATTTCAGAAAAAAATCATCAGGGAAGCCTTCGGTGAACAGGTTTCTATCGTTGGTATTTATGGCAGTTCTGAAGGCGGTATTCTTGGCTTTACCAACAGCACCTGTCATACAGAATATGAATTTCTTTCCAATAAATTTTTTATTGAAAAGGAAGGTGACAGCATTCTGATCACCTCTCTGACGCGTGAGAATTTCACCCCGCTGCTGAGATACCGACTGGGTGACACCGCAACCCTTCTACAGAAAGAGGGCAAACTGTTTCTGCGGGGGATTCAGAGAGAGGACATGAGCTTTAATTTCATGGGCAATCTTGTCAGCATGGGCATTATTCAGCAGGCAATAAAAGAGACGCTGGGTCGTTCCCTGGAGATACAGATTCATCTGTCCGTTTCTGAAGTAAATAAAGAGCTGGTGACCGTTTTCGTTCCGGCGAATGAAATTGACGAAGATGAACGCGCGAGGATTGAAACTGCGATTGCTGATATCCCTGATATTAACGAAGCTTACCAAAAATCGCAGGGAAGCGTCGCCGTCCTTCGTAAAGAAGCCAGGGATTATGCGGTTTCCGAACGAGGCAAAATGCTTTTCATCATCGATCGTAGAAATTAAATAACGAAGCCTGCCATTTCAGGTACTGATAGGTATTAATGGAACGGTTATTTTTAAAATATGCCGCTCCATTTGCCTTTCTGTCGCCGCCTCATTTCATCATCAGGAAGGGGTGATTTATCTCCCCTTTCTGTGTTGATAGCCAATTGACACCTTAGAAAAAACCTTGTCTCAGAGACGATTCACCGCGCGGCCACGCTGAACGGCGGGGCGTTGGGCAATCTCTGAAGCCCAGCGCTGCACATGTTTGTACGATCCGACATCCAGAAATTCTGCCGCATTATACAGCTGCCCCTGCACCAGTGCCCCATACCAGGGCCAGATGGCGATATCGGCAATGGTGTACGTTTCGCCGGCAATATAGCGGTGCTCCGCCAGCTGGCGATCCAGTACATCAAGCTGGCGTTTGGCTTCCATCGTGAAGCGGTCGATGGCGTATTCAATTTTCACCGGCGCATAGTGATAAAAATGACCAAAGCCACCGCCGAGGTAAGGCGCTGAGCCCTGCAACCAGAATAACCAGTTCAGCGTTTCGGTTCGGGCTGCGATATCTTTTGCCAGGAAGTGACCGTATTTTTCTGCCAGGTAGAGCAAAATCGCCCCGGATTCGAAAACGCGGGTGGCGGGCGTGGTGGACACATCAAGCAGCGCCGGAATTTTGGCATTGGGATTCACATCGACAAAGCCGGAACCAAACTGCTCACCTTCACCGATGCGGATAAGATGGGCATCGTATTGTGCTCCATGGACATTCAGCGTCAGCAACTCTTCAAGCAGAATGGTGACCTTCTGACCGTTTGGCGTGCCCAGTGAATAGAGTTGTAAAGGATGCGTGCCAACCGGCAGCGTGCTTTCATGACGCGCGCCAGCGGTCGGGCGGTTAATACTGCCCCAGGTGCCACCGTGGCCTTTGTTTTCTGTCCAGACTGTTGCGGGCTGGTAGTCGCTATTGCTCATGCTCGACATCTTCCTTTTTCGGTTTTTGCACATTGCGCAGGGGTTTAACTAAAAATAGTGTCGATTGCTGCGAAAAACCAAATGCGGTTGTTACATTACATGTCAGATATAGCGTCAGTCGCCGCACTGCGTTTATTCTTGAGAGCAATCATGCCGCCTTGATAAGGAACAACCGAATGGACGGGCTGAATATTGCCGGGCTTATTATCAGTGAGGAGGGCCTGCCCTGCTGCGACTGGCGATCCGCCATGCCGGGCTATCATGATCATGAGTGGGGCAGGCCGGTAGTGGATGACCGGCGACTGTTTGAGAAAGTGTGCCTTGAGGGCTTTCATTCCGGCATGTCATGGCAGCTGATTTACCATAAACGGGAACGTTTTCGACGCGCTTTCTGTGAATTCGATTTTTATACCGTGGCCCGGTTCACCGGTGAAGACGTTGCGCGTTTGATGGCAGATAAAACCATTGTGCGCAACCGTGCGAAGATCCGATCGGTAATCAACAATGCACAGCGGGCCATTGAGCTGGTTGCTGAAGCGGGTTCTCTGGCTGCCTGGTTCTGGCAGTTTGAACCAGCAAAGCAGGAGCGCCCAGCGACGGTGGATCTCGCCTGGTGGCAAACGACCAAAACCTCGTCCGCTGCCATAAGAATGTCAACGGCGCTGAAAAAGCGCGGCTGGACGTGGGTGGGGCCGGTAACCTGTTATTCGCTGATGCAGGCGCTGGGACTGGTTAACGATCATCTCACCGGCTGTCATTGCCGGGAAGCCTGTGAAGCCGAACGCGCAACGCTTTTCCGCCCGGTCTGAATCCTACGGACAACGGATTTGCTATCAGGGGCATCCTGGATGAAAACGGAAAACCGCTCGCAAGCCGCTGTAAATGCAACGGGCAGGCTAATGCGTTTTACGGGCTGTTTTTGCTTTCTGCATATTCCGACGCCTTGCGGATTGTTTATAGTGACCGGATCGGTGAAAATGCCGACCATTAATGATTAATTCCCTGTGATTGCCATTTATGCGGCGCATAACTGGTGGCACAACAGCAAATAGAGTTTGTTCATGTCAAATGCACCCTTTATGCAGGAAGTGGCCCGTCGCCGTACCTTCGCTATCATTTCCCACCCGGACGCCGGTAAAACCACCATCACCGAAAAAGTGTTACTGTTCGGGCAGGCGATCCAGACCGCCGGTACGGTAAAAGGCCGTGGCTCCAGTCAGCACGCTAAATCTGACTGGATGGAGATGGAAAAACAGCGTGGGATCTCTATCACCACGTCCGTCATGCAGTTCCCATACCGCGAATGCCTGGTGAATCTGCTGGATACCCCAGGCCACGAAGATTTCTCTGAAGATACTTACCGCACGCTGACGGCGGTTGACTGCTGCCTGATGGTGATTGATGCGGCGAAAGGTGTTGAAGATCGTACCCGCAAGTTGATGGAAGTTACCCGCCTGCGCGATACGCCTATTCTGACCTTTATGAATAAGCTTGACCGCGATATCCGCGACCCAATGGAAGTGCTGGATGAAGTGGAGAGCGAGCTGAAAATTGCCTGTGCGCCCGTGACCTGGCCAATTGGCTGTGGCAAACAGTTCAGGGGGGTTTATCACCTTTATAAAGACGAAACCTACCTGTATCAGTCCGGTATGGGCCACACTATCCAGCAGGTGCGGGTGGTGAAAGGGCTGAACAACCCGGAGCTGGATAACGCCGTGGGTGAGGATCTGGCGTCTCAGCTTCGGGAAGAACTTGAGCTGGTACAGGGCGCATCCCATGAGTTCGATAAAGAACAATTTCTGGCCGGGCAGCTGACCCCGGTGTTCTTCGGCACCGCGCTGGGTAACTTTGGCGTCGATCATATGCTGGATGGTCTGGTGAAGTGGGCGCCGTCACCGATGCCGCGTCAGACCGATCTCCGCACCGTGACCGCCGCCGATGAGAAATTTACCGGGTTTGTCTTCAAAATTCAGGCAAATATGGACCCGAAACACCGTGACCGCGTGGCGTTTATGCGGGTGGTTTCCGGCAAGTATGAAAAAGGCATGAAGCTGCGGCAGGTCCGTTTGGGCAAGGATGTGGTGATAAGCGACGCGCTGACCTTTATGGCGGGCGACCGTTCTCATGTTGAAGAAGCTTATCCCGGTGACATCATTGGGTTGCATAACCACGGTACTATTCAGATCGGGGATACCTTTACCCAGGGTGAGAACATGAAGTTCACCGGTATTCCCAACTTTGCGCCGGAGCTTTTCCGACGGATCCGCCTGCGCGATCCGCTGAAGCAGAAGCAGTTGCTGAAAGGCCTGGTTCAGCTCTCTGAGGAGGGTGCCGTACAGGTGTTCCGTCCGGTACATAACAACGATCTGATCGTTGGCGCGGTGGGGGTGTTGCAGTTTGACGTGGTGGTGGCGCGTCTGAAAAGCGAGTACAACGTTGAAGCTATCTATGAAGCCATCAACGTCTCTACCGCGCGTTGGGTGGAGTGCAGCGACGTGAAGAAGTTTGACGAATTCCAGCGTAAAAATGAAATTAACCTGGCACTGGATGGCGGTGACAGCCTGACCTACATTGCGCCAACCATGGTCAATCTGAATATTACTCAGGAGCGTTATCCTGACGTGGTGTTCCGCAAAACCCGCGAACACTGACAGCCGGATTTAGACTACACTTTCAGAGCGATGCCATGTGCATCGCTTTTTTTTGCCTCATTTGCTGATTGCAGACTCCTCTTAAAAAATCTTCATACCGTTTATTTCTCCATCATTTCAACCAGAAAAAACGGTGAAATGCCAATTAGCGTCTATCTTTACTTCTACAGGACGCAAAATATGTGGCATTGGTTGCTACAACGTCTTCCCACTACAGCCACGCCGTTTGTGGCTGAAAGCTCACAGTTGTGAGTGTAATAACATGAAGAAGGAAGTGCCATGAATAAGACTAACATTGCAAAAACGCTTACGGCTGTATTGATCGGTTCTGCTCTGCTGGGCGGTTATGCGGTGGCAGATGAGTCTGCAACGTCCTCGGTGCAAAGCACCGCCGACAGTGCAGGCGCCAAAATTGACAGTTCAATGAAAAAAGTCGGTGGCTACATGGATGACAGCGGCGTGACTGCCAAAGTCAAGGCTGCCCTGGTGGATAACGATGCGATTAAAAGCAGCGATATCTCCGTTAAAACCCATGATGGTGTGGTGACGCTGAGCGGATTCGTTCCTTCTCAGGATCAGGCTGAACTGGCGGTTGCCGCCGCCAAAAAAGTGGAAGGCGTTAAATCCGTCAGTGACAAACTTCATGTAAAAGACAGTACCAAAGCCAGCGTGAGTGGTTACGCGGGTGATTCAGCAACCACCGGAAAAATTAAGGCTAAACTGTTAGCAGATGACATCGTACCGTCACGTAATGTGAAAGTGGAAACCACCAACGGCGTGGTTCAGCTCTCTGGTACGGTGAAAACGCAGGCGCAGTCTGAGCGTGCTGAAGGTATTGCTAAAGCCATTGAAGGCGTGAAAAGCGTTAAAAACGATATCACAGTGAAATCGTAATTTATCCATGAGCCGGTTCAGTGATGAATCGGCTCTGCCGATAGCATAAAACATGATAAGACCAGGCTCTTACGGGCCTGCGTTAATACTACATACAGGTCGGTTTTTACGAGTGGTGAGGAGAGGCTTATGTTTCGTTGGGGTATCATATTTCTGATCATCGCGCTGATAGCAGCCGCGTTAGGTTTTGGTGGTCTGGCCGGTACGGCTGCATGGGCTGCTAAAGTGGTCTTTGTCGTTGGTATCATTATCTTCCTGATCAGCCTCTTTACCGGCAGGAAGAAGTTATAGCGCACATTGCCACGGACAGGTAACTGAGTGCGACGCGGCCCGTGCCGTTTTGCAACGCTCAACCGAAGTACCGTCAGCCAACGGGAGCTTTTGCTCCCGTTTTATTTTTCTGCTGCGGTGATGACTGTTCCTTCAAACGGCGGTCGGGTTTTCACCCATGCGGCCTGCCGCCGCTCCGCGCTTAAGGCCCCGCATTCTTTTACGCCGCAACGGCACTGTTATCCTCAGTAGGCATCAGGCGGTCCTGCCAGCGCAGGTTTTTCACTCCTCCATCGCTGCCATAACAAACTGATTTTGTCCCAAATTATCGCGGTAACGTTTGGCAATACTGAACCGCTGCCGTTAACATCCTTGCGGCCCGTTCAGCTGACGCGGTTCTGCATCATTGGCAGATATCTGTGACCGACGGGTCTGGTGCCCTGAGACGGGGCCGCAGGCGAACAACGATACTGATAACAGCAATAATGCAGGAGTGCTGGCATGGATCCACGTTTTGTCGATACACATTGCCACTTTGATTTTGCGCCGTTTAGCGGTGATGAAGCCAAAAGCCTGCGTCATGCGGCCGATGCAGGCGTGGAAAAAATTATTGTGGTGAGTGTGGCGGCCAGTCGTTTTGCCGGGGTGATGGCGCTGGCTGAACGCTGGCAGCCACTTTACGCGGCGTTGGGTATTCACCCGATGGCGGTGGCGGATCATGATGACAGCCATCTGCAACAGCTGGAAGATTATCTGAAGCGGCGCCCGGAAAAGCTGGTGGCGATTGGTGAAATCGGGCTGGATCTGTTAATCGACAACCCTCAGTTTGACAGGCAACAGGCGGTGCTGGCGGCACAGCTGCGGCTGGCACGGGATTACTGTCTGCCGGTGATCCTGCACTCACGGCGAACCCACGATAAGCTGGCGATGCAGCTTCGCAAGTTCAACCTTCCCCGGCGCGGGGTGATACATGGTTTCGCCGGCAGTGAACAACAGGCGCTGGCCTTTGTTCGTGCGGGCTATGCCATCGGCGTAGGCGGTACCATCACTTACCAACGCGCCAGCAAAACCCGCCGGGCCATCGCCCGACTGCCGCTGGATACGCTGTTACTGGAAACGGACGCCCCGGATATGCCGATGCAGGGTTTCCAGGGGCAACCTAATCGCCCGGAAAGGCTGCGAATGATCTGGCAAAGTCTGTGCGAAATCCGCGATGAATCCCCACAGGAGATCGCGGAAACCCTCCGTGAAAACACCTATCGTCTGTTTTGCATCTGACGGGCAGATTCTTAAAATCTTCGCGTGGTAACACAAAGGATGATGGTCGGTGTACGCTGTGCTGCCCGGTACCAGTGGGGGAGGTTTTTGTGAAAATTATAACATTTGGCGGCCTGCCACTTACATTTACCTGCGAGCGTTAACATCCTGTCCGGGCTGGTCCCTGTGATGCAAATCACTGCTACTGTACAATTCATGCAACTGTATTATTGTGAGTGTGAAATTAATCACGGATGGCCATTTCGGCGGGCTGTTATTATTTTAACATTCTTTTGTGGAGATGATGATGACTGACTTAACTGCAACTGCCATCAGGGCGCTGCAACTGATGGACCTGACCACGCTCAACGATGATGACACCGATGAAAAAGTAATCGCGCTGTGCCATCAGGCGAAATCTCCGGCGGGCAACACCGCCGCTATCTGTATCTATCCCCGTTTTATTCCCATCGCCCGTAAAACGCTGCATGAACAGGGCACACCAGATATCCGTATCGCTACCGTGACCAATTTCCCCCACGGTAATGATGATATCGATATCGCGCTGGCGGAAACCCATGCGGCAATTGCTTATGGTGCTGATGAAGTGGACGTGGTGTTTCCCTATCGGGCGTTGATGGCCGGTGACGAAGAGGTGGGTTATCAGCTGGTCAGTGCCTGTAAAGAGGCCTGTGCCAGTGAGGGGGTTCTGCTGAAGGTGATTATCGAAACCGGCGAGCTGAAAACCGCTGAGCTGATCCGCAGAGCTGCTGAGCTGGCAATTGAAGCGGGTGCTGACTTTATCAAAACCTCCACCGGTAAAGTGCCGGTCAACGCCACGCCGGACGCGGCGAAGATGATGCTACAGGTGATTGCGGATAAAGGCGTCAGGCATCAGGTGGGCTTCAAGCCGGCGGGCGGCGTGAAAACCACCGAAGACGCCGCATACTATCTGGCGCTGGCGGACGCTATCCTTGGCAGCGACTGGGCGGATGCGCGTCATTTCCGCTTCGGTGCATCCAGCCTGCTGTCCAGCCTGCTCAGTACGGCGGGTTTTGCCGGCGCGAAGCGTGATTCAGCCTATTAAAAGCGAGGAGGAAACGTGTTCCTGCCGCAAGAAATTATCCGTAAAAAAAGAGATGGTCATGCGCTGACTGAAGAAGAAATCCGTTTTTTTATCAACGGAGTTTGTGATAATTCGGTGTCTGAAGGACAGATTGCGGCGCTGGCAATGGCCATTTATTTCCACGACATGACGCTATCTGAACGCGTGGCGCTGACCATGGCCATGCGCGATTCCGGTAGCGTGCTGGACTGGCGGGAATGGGGGCTTGATGGCCCGGTGGTGGATAAGCACTCTACCGGCGGCGTGGGGGATGTGACCTCGCTGATGCTGGGGCCGATGGTGGCGGCCTGTGGTGGCTATGTGCCGATGATTTCCGGGCGGGGCCTTGGTCATACCGGCGGGACGCTGGACAAACTGGAGGCGATCCCTGGTTTTGATATTTTCCCGGATAATGACGTTTTTCGCCGTATCATCAGTGAAGTGGGAATTGCCATTATTGGCCAGACCCGTTCGCTGGCTCCCGCGGATAAGCGTTTTTATGCCACCCGCGATATTACCGCCACCGTTGATTCGATTCCGCTGATCACCGCTTCCATTCTCGCCAAAAAGCTGGCAGAAGGGCTGGATGCGCTGGTGATGGATGTCAAAGTCGGTTCCGGCGCGTTAATGCCGACTTTCGAACAGTCGGCGCAGCTGGCGCAGGCGATTGTCACCGTGGCGAATGGCGCCGGCTGTAAAACGACGGCGCTGCTGACGGATATGAACCAGGTGCTGGCTTCCAGTGCGGGTAATGCGCTGGAAGTGCGTGAAGCGGTTCGCTTTCTCACCGGCGAGTACCGAAATCCTCGTCTGCTGGAGGTGACGCTGGCGCTGGGTGTGGAAATGCTGGTGTCCGCTGGCCTGGCGGCAGACAGCGCCGGGGCGTTATCACAGCTGCAGGCGGTACTGGCTAATGGACGTGCCGCAGAGGTGTTCTCGCGGATGGTGAAAGCACAAAAAGGCCCGGCAGACTTTGTCGACAGGATTGATAACTACCTGCCCGCCGCCATGCTCAGTAAAGCGGTCTATGCGGATCAAGCCGGTTTTGTCAGCGCGATGGATACCCGTTTGCTGGGCATGGCCGTGGTGGCAATGGGCGGGGGACGCCGCAATGTCAGCGATGTTATCGACTACAGCGTGGGCTTCAGTGAGATGATACAGCTTGGTGACTACGCCGATCGCCAGCGACCGCTGGCGGTTATCCATGCGGTAACGGAATCAGGCTGGGAAGAGGCCGCCGCCACGGTGAAAAAGGCGATGATACTCAGTGAACATGCGCCACCCGCCACACCGATTATCTGTCGCAGAATTGTCGGATAACCGTCATACTGTTCCGATCGATAAAATTTATGCTCATCGCGTTTACTACGCAGGAGACGAGAATGAAACGTGTATTCCTTATGGTGCTTGATTCTTTCGGGATCGGCTCCAGCAAAGATGCCGATAAGTTCGGTGATGCGGGGGCTGATACCCTGGGACATATTGCGCAGGCGTGCTTCAATGGCGACGCCGACCACGGGCGCACAGGGCCACTGCGTCTGCCCAATCTGACGGCGCTGGGATTAGGCAAAGCGGCCGAAGCCGCCAGCGGCACATTCCCACCAGGACTTGACAACAACGCGGAGATTATTGGTGCGTATGCGTACGCCAGCGAGCTGTCATCCGGCAAAGACACCCCGTCAGGTCACTGGGAAATTGCCGGTGTGCCGGTGCTGTTCGACTGGGGCTATTTCACCGATAAAGCGCACAGTTTTCCGCAGGCGCTGCTGGACGAGCTGGTGGAAAAGGCCGATTTACCCGGCTATCTGGGTAACTGCCACTCTTCCGGTACGGTGATCCTCGACCAGCTTGGTGAAGAACATATGAAAACCGGCAAGCCCATTTTTTACACCTCGGCGGATTCGGTGTTCCAGATTGCCTGCCATGAAGAGACCTTTGGCCTTGATCGCCTTTACCGACTGTGTGAGATTGCCCGCGAGGCCCTGACGGAAGGCGGCTATAATATCGGTCGCGTTATTGCGCGCCCCTTTATTGGTGACAGCGCCGGACACTTTGAACGCACGGGCAATCGTCACGATCTGGCCGTTGAGCCTCCTTCGCCAACCATACTGAAAAAACTGGTGGATGAGCAACAGGGGGACGTCATCTCCATCGGCAAGATTGCGGATATCTACGCCAACGTTGGCATTACGAAGAAAGTGAAGGCCACCGGACTGGATGCGTTGTTTGACGCCACGATTGCAGAAATGAAGACGGCCGCAGATAACAGCATCGTTTTTACCAACTTCGTTGATTTTGACTCCACCTGGGGACATCGCCGCGACGTTGCCGGTTACGCGGGCGGGCTGGAACTGTTTGACCGCCGCCTGCCGGAGCTGATGGCGCTGGTGAAAGAAGGTGACATGCTGATCCTTACCGCCGATCACGGTTGCGATCCCACCTGGCCGGGAACCGAGCACACCCGCGAGCATATTCCGGTGTTGATCTATGGTCCGGGAATTAAGCCGGGTTCGCTGGGCTACCGCGACACCTTTGCTGATATAGGCCAGACGGTGGCGAACTATTTCGGCCTCAGTCCGATGGAATACGGCAAAAGTATGCTGTAATCAACGCAATTTTTTTGATCAAAGAACAAAAGGACAGAACATGGCTACGCCTCATATTAACGCTGAAATGGGTGACTTTGCTGACGTGGTGCTGATGCCGGGCGATCCGCTTCGCGCTAAGTATATTGCTGAAACTTTTTTGCAGGACGCGGTGGAAGTGAATAATGTACGCGGCATGTTGGGTTATACCGGGACTTACAAAGGTCGTAAAATCTCGGTGATGGGCCACGGTATGGGTATTCCTTCCTGCTCAATCTATGCAAAAGAGCTGATCACCGAATTTGGCGTGAAGAAGATTATCCGTGTTGGCTCCTGTGGCGCGGTACGTGCCGATGTGAAACTGCGTGATGTGGTGATCGGCATGGGCGCATCCACCGATTCAAAAGTGAACCGGATGCGTTTCAAAAATCACGATTTTTCCGCCATTGCCGATTTTGACATGGTACGTAACGCGGTAGATGCGGCAAAGGCGCTGGGCGTGAATACCCGCGTTGGCAATCTCTTCTCGGCTGACCTGTTCTACTCACCCGATCCACAGATGTTTGACGTAATGGAAAAGTACGGCATTCTGGGAGTGGAAATGGAAGCGGCCGGGATCTATGGTGTGGCGGCAGAGTTCGGTGCAAAAGCGCTGGCTATCTGTACCGTTTCTGATCATATCCGTAGCGGCGAGCAGACCACGGCGGCAGAGCGCCAGACCACCTTCAGCGAGATGATCGAAATCGCGCTGGAGTCCGTACTGCTGGGCGATAAAGCCTGAACTGAGGGTTAATCGTTCACCTGGCCGGTATTCTCCGGCCAGTGCTGTCTCTGCCATTATCAAAAATACTTTCAGGTATCTATTCACGGATAGATGCTTTTTTTTTGTTTTTTTCTTTATTTTCACTATATTAATTATTTAGTATCTATTCAGTTATCTATTCATGAATCCATTCATTATGACGGATGTTACCCAATTGTTGTTACAGGGGCCGCTGGATGCTGCCACGTTAATGACCCGGCTTGAGATCAGCCAGGCTTCGCTGTCCCGTCTGATTGCCGCCCAGCCGCAGGTGCTGAAATACGGCCGTGCAAGGGCCACTCGCTATGCGTTGCTACGCCCTGTCCGCGAATCGCACCGTTTTCCGCTGTGGCAAATCGACGATCGGGGCACGGCAAATAAAGCCGGGCAGCTTTACTGTATCTGGCCCGTGGGGAGTTGCCTGGTGGAGGACCATCATCGCAACTGGCACTATTTTGACGGTCTGCCATGGTATCTGGGCGACATGCGGCCACAGGGCTTTCTGGGGCGGACATGGGGTTGTGGATGTGCGCGGCAACTCGGCCTGCCGGAAGACATTCGCCACTGGAATGAAGATCATCTGCTGATTGCGCTGGCCTCCTGTGGTAGCGATCTTCCAGGCAACTGGCTGGTTGGGCAACACAGCTATCAGCAGTGGCTGCAACAGTCCGTGCCGGAACCGGTTGCCCGGCAGGAGAAAAAATATGCTTACCCTTTACTGGCACAACGCGTGCTGACGGGTGAGGATACAGGGTCATCCGCCGGGGGAGAGCAGCCTAAGTTTACCTGTTATGCACAATGGCAGGAGGATGAAAAAGCGCATCTGCTGGTGAAATTCACGCCTGCACAGCGTAACGATAACAGCCAGCGCTGGGGTGATTTGCTGAGAGCGGAGGCACTGGCGTTGCAACTGCTTGCCGAAAACGGCATTGCAGCGGCAGAGGCCAGCATTATTACGGCTGAAAATGGACAGGTATTTCTCGACGTGGTGCGTTTTGATCGCGTTGGTGAGCAGGGCAGACGCAGTCTGGTATCACTTGAAACGGTGCAGGCTGAGTTCAACGGAACGCAGCAGCGCTGGCCACAGGCATTGCAGGACCTGCTGGCACAGAAAAAAATCACGCCGGAAGATGCAAAGCGCGGGACGTTACAGTGGGCGTTTGGTCGTCTGATTGCCAACGGTGATATGCACAGCGGCAACCTGGCATTTTTTCATACATCACAACGGCTTACCCTGACGCCCGCTTATGATATGTTGCCAATGAGTCTGGCTCCGAACAGCGCAGGCTATATGCGCGATACCATACCGGTCATTGAGCTTGATACCACTGTTCCGGGCGGGATATGGCAACAGGCATTGATGCTGGCACAACAATACTGGCAAATCATCGCCAGTTCTGAGGCGTGGAGTGAGGGCTTCCGGCAGCTGGCGGAGGAGATGCAACGGGCACTGAAAACGCTGGCGGTGCAAATTGGCCGTATGGCATAAGTTAAGGTTTTGCTGGTGTGTCGCTGTTTTCGGCACTGTCTTCCTGCACCGGCCTGTTGGCCGTTAGCAGGAAAGGTGACTGTTGCCAGCGGCTGCGGCGGTTACGCAGCAGCGTGCGGCTCAGGATGATACCGATAGCCAGTGCCAGCAACATCATCAGGCGCAGAATGTTGGTGGTGTTATCCACCTGACGGGATTCTGTCACCAGAACGTGGGTATCCAGGGTTATACGCAGAAAACCACGGGGACCATCAGGACTGTCCAGCGGCTGCACCATCTGTTGATTGAAGTAGCTACCCGCACGCTGTCCCTCCAGTGCCAGCCTGTCACGAACACCGATGGTTTCGCCACGGTGCGCCACAAGGGCACCGCTGTCATCATAAACGGTGGCATCAAGAATACGGCTGTCGTGGGTAAGCTGTGCCAGAATATCTTCAATTTTCTGGCGGTTATCATCGCTGTTCGCCATCAATGGCGTCAGACTGAACGCCACCTGCCGGGTCAGCGTGCGGGCCAGTTCTTCCATCTGCGCGGAACGCGTCATCTGATGGCTGATACTGAACCAGGATGCCCCCTGCATCAGCACCACCAACAAAGTGAGACAAATCAAAACGATCACCGTGCGGTGCAGCCGAAATTTTAGTGTGGTTCTGGCCATCTTTATCCTTCACAAATTATGCATAAACCGCCGCCTGTTTCGATGCTTTATGTTGCCAGAAGCAGGCCTGACAGGGTAGCCTCTTGCGTGGTTAATCTGTCCTTACTGGAGCTGTAATGCCTATTAGTATGACCTGGTGCGATCTGCCTGCCGATATATCACTCTGGCCGGTTTTGCCTCTCTCTCTCAGCGGTGATGAAGTGATGCCGCTGGATTACCGCGCTGGTCACACTGGCTGGCTTTTGTACGGGCGCAGTCTGGATAAAGCGCGTCTGACCGCATTGCAGCAGCATCTGGGCGCCGCGCTGGTGATCGTCAGTGCCTGGCAGGTGGAGGATTATCATGTGGTCCGGCTGGCCGGTTCGCTGACGCCGCAGGCCACCCGACTGGCGCACGATGTGGGCCTCGACGTGGCACCGTTGGGGCGGATTCCCTCGCTTAAAACCCCAGGACTGCTGGTGATGGATATGGATTCCACCGCCATTGAAATTGAATGCATTGACGAAATCGCCCGGCTGGCTGGCAGCGGCGAACAGGTGGCAGAGGTCACCGAGCGTGCAATGCGTGGCGAACTCGATTTTACTGCCAGTTTGCGTCAGCGTGTGGCGACGCTGAAAAATGCTGATGCCGGTATTCTGAAGCAGGTCCGTGACCGGTTGCCGCTGATGCCTGGCCTGGTTTCACTGGTGCAAAAACTCCATGCGCTGGGCTGGCAGGTGGCGATTGCGTCGGGCGGCTTTACCTTTTTTGCTGAATATTTGCGCGACACCCTGCATTTGTCTGCTATTGTCGCCAACGAGCTGGAAATTTGCGATGGCAAACTGACCGGCGAGCTGTTGGGCGATATCGTCGATGCGCAGTATAAAGCTGATACCCTGCTGCGGCTGGCTAAGCGTTTTGAGATCGCCCCGGAGCAAACCGTTGCTATTGGCGACGGAGCCAACGATCTGCTGATGATCCAGGCGTCGGCGCTGGGTATCGCCTATCATGCCAAGCCTAAGGTAAATGAAAAAACCGAGGTCACCATCCGTCATGCCGATTTGATCGGGGTGCTGTGTATCCTTAGTGGCAGCCTGATCCATGAAGAACGTTAAGGGGTAAATTTGGCCAAAGCGGTAAAACGTGCTTTTGTCTGTAACGAATGCGGTGCAGATTATCCGCGCTGGCAGGGGCAGTGCAGCGCCTGCCATGCCTGGAATACCATCACCGAGGTGCGTCTGGCAGCATCGCCTGCCGCAGCACGTAACGAGCGGCTGTCTGGCTATGCCGGCAGTGCCGGAACCAGCCGGGTGCAGAAGCTGTCAGAAGTCAGCCTTGAAGCGTTACCCCGTTTTTCTACCGGTTTTAAAGAGTTTGACCGCGTGCTGGGTGGTGGCGTGGTGCCGGGCAGTGCGATTCTGATCGGCGGTAATCCCGGCGCGGGAAAAAGTACCCTGCTGTTGCAAACCCTGTGCAAACTGGCTGAAGGGATGAAAACCCTTTACGTCACCGGCGAAGAGTCATTACAGCAGGTGGCGATGCGGGCACACCGGCTGGGCCTGCCAACGGAAAATCTGAATATGCTGTCGGAAACCAGCATTGAGCAGATCTGCCTGATTGCCGAACAGGAACAGCCCAGACTGATGGTGATCGACTCCATTCAGGTGATGCACATGGCCGATATCCAGTCATCCCCTGGCAGCGTGGCACAGGTGCGTGAAACCGCCGCTTATCTGACCCGCTTTGCCAAGACGCGTGGCGTGGCCATCGTGATGGTGGGGCACGTCACCAAAGATGGTTCACTGGCCGGGCCAAAGGTGCTGGAACACTGTATCGACTGTTCAGTGTTACTGGATGGCGATGCCGATTCCCGTTTTCGTACCTTGCGTAGTCATAAAAACCGTTTCGGGGCGGTGAATGAGCTGGGCGTGTTTGCCATGACCGAACACGGACTGCGTGAAGTCAGCAACCCTTCCGCTATTTTTCTCAGTCGGGGCGAGGAGGTGACTTCCGGTAGCTCGGTGATGGTGCTGTGGGAAGGTACGCGACCTTTGCTGGTGGAAATTCAGGCGCTGGTTGACCACTCAATGATGGGTAATCCAAGACGTGTGGCCGTAGGGCTGGAGCAGAACCGCCTGGCGATCCTTCTGGCGGTGTTGCATCGTCATGGCGGTCTGCAAATGGCCGATCAGGACGTTTTTGTCAATGTGGTTGGCGGCGTGAAGGTCAGTGAAACCAGCGCCGACCTGGCGCTGATGCTGTCGATGGTGTCCAGCCTGCGTGACCGCCCTTTACCTCAGGACCTGGTGGTTTTTGGTGAGGTGGGGCTGGCGGGGGAAATTCGCCCGGTGCCAAGCGGGCAGGAGCGTATTTCAGAAGCGGCGAAACACGGTTTTCGCCGGGCGATTGTACCTGCTGCCAATGTGCCGAAGAAAATGCCGGAAAATATGAAGGTCTACGGGGTGAAAAAGCTGGCTGATGCGCTGGCAATCCTTGATGAACTCTGACGTTTTAAGTGGTAATTTATGTGGCGATTTGCTTCGCCCTTTGATGTAAACGCCACCCATCATCACATAACTAAAATTTATTACGCCCGTGATGCAGGAGACATTTGATGTCGTCTTTTGAGTATCTGAAAACCGCGATCCGTCAGAAGGGTTGCACTTTGCAGCAGGTGGCTGATGCCAGCGGCATGACCAAAGGCTATCTCAGCCAGCTGTTGAATGCCAAAATCAACAGCCCCAGCGCCAAAAAGCTGGAAGCGCTCCATCGTTTTCTGGGACTGGAATTTCCCCGCCGGGAAAAAACCGTTGGCGTGGTTTTTGGTAAGTTTTATCCACTGCATACCGGCCATATTTACCTGATCCAGCGCGCCTGTAGCCAGGTGGATGAATTGCATATCATCATGGGCCACGATGAGCCACGTGATCGTAAGCTGTTCGAAGACAGTGCCATGTCGCAGCAGCCGACCGTTAGCGATCGTCTGCGCTGGCTGCTGCAAACCTTTAAATATCAGAAGAATATTCGCATTCATTCCTTTAACGAAGAAGGGATGGAGCCGTATCCGCACGGTTGGGATGTCTGGAGCCGTGGCATTAATGATTTTATGGCGAATCATGGTATTGTGCCGAATCGCGTTTATACCAGTGAAGAACCGGATGTGCCGCAGTATCAGCAGCATCTGGGGATTGATACGGTGCTGATCGATCCAAAACGCTCGTTTATGAACATCAGCGGCACGCAGATCCGTCAGGACCCTTTCCGTTACTGGGAATATATCCCCACCGAGGTGAAGCCGTTCTTCGTGCGCACGGTGGCGATCCTGGGAGGAGAATCGAGCGGTAAGTCGACGCTGGTCAACAAACTGGCCAATATTTTTAATACCACCAGTGCATGGGAGTATGGCCGCGATTATGTCTTTTCGCACCTTGGCGGCGATGAAATGGCATTGCAATATTCTGACTATGACAAAATTGCCCTTGGCCAGGCGCAATATATTGATTTTGCTGTAAAGTACGCCAATAAAGTGGCCTTCATTGATACCGATTTCGTCACCACTCAGGCATTCTGCAAGAAATATGAAGGCCGGGAGCACCCCTTCGTGCAGGCATTAATTGACGAGTACCGTTTCGATCTGGTTATCCTGGTGGAGAACAATGTGCCGTGGGTGGCTGACGGCCTGCGTAGCCTCGGCAGCTCGGTTGACAGAAAAGAATTTCAGGCGCTGCTGGCATCGATGCTGGAGGCTAACAACATCGCCTATCAGCATATTGAGCAGGATAATTACGATCAGCGCTTTTTGCGCTGTGTGGAGCTGGTAAAAGAGATGCTGGGGGCCTGAGCCTTGCCAGCATCAGCACTGATTAACAGGTGATGACCACCTTTCCGCGCATATCTCCTTCCTGCACCAGACGATGGGCTTCGCGCAGATTTTCCACACATCAGTCCGTGCAGTGTTTTACTAAGGAAAGTGGTGATTTTTCCCTCGTCGGGCAGCGTTGCCGTCTGCTGCAAAATTTCACCCCGGCGGGAAATATCCGGCGGGGTGAACATGCTGCGGGTGAACATAAATTCAAAATGCAGCGAGGCGCTTTTCAGCTTCAGCTGCTCCGTGTCGAGCGGTCGTTTCATTTTCCACGATGGTGGCCCTGTGGCGCAATCAACAGCGTCATTGCTGCCCAGTGGCCGTCGGTATCGTTCAGGCAGAAAATATAATCTACCTGTTTCAGCCCGTGTTTCTCCAGTTCTCCCGGCATATTCCTGTAATCAATCACCAGATTGGCCGCGCCATCCCTGCACCACTGTGCTGACTCAGGACGTGATGCCATCGCGATAATGGCGGCCTTGCTATACAATTTTGCAAACGGGATCGCCAGCGCCACCGACAAGCAATAAGGTTTTCCCTTCTGCGGCCTGGTCAATATGCAGACGGTCGAATAAACCTTCTCAGGCGGTCAGTGCGGTCAGCGGTATGGCTGCCGACGCTGCCCGGTCCAGTGAGGAGGGTTTATGGCTGGCGATACGGGCATCAATTAATTGCTGGCTGCTGTTACTGCCGCCGCGGGTGATATCTCCGGTATACCAGACTTCATCACCGGGCCTGAATTCCGTGGCTTTGCTGCCCACTTCCAGCACCACTCCGCTGGCATCCCAACCGAGAATACGCGGCTGTTGCAGGCCATTTTTTTGTGCGCTTGCGTGTACTGTTGTGTCCACCGGATTGACCTAAACCGCCGGACTTAAACCAGTAGCTCATATTCACCTGAAGTACGTTTTTCTGGTTGAAATTCAAAAAATTGCTCCGGTTTTTCTGGATTAACAGCAATTGCTTTAATTGTCATAGCGTATCTCCGTTGAGGTGTGATATTCAGTGTAAGGCCTTAGCAGGGTAATTATAATACGTACAATGGCTTATGGAGTGTTCGTTTCAGGTGAACAATAATGTTTAAACAGCTTCAGGATATGGCGCTTTTTGCCCTGGTGGTTGAGTGTGGTAGTTTTACCGCCGCCGCCAGGCGTGCAGGTTTACCCAAGTCCAGTGTCAGTCAGCGTATCAGTCTGCTTGAACAGACGCTGGGGATACGGTTGCTTAACCGGACCACCCGTCAGCTCAACCTGACGTTTGCCGGGGAACGCTATCTGGTGCATTGTCAGGAGCTGTTACAGGCCAGTGAAAGAGCAGGAATGGCCATTGAGCGTCTGCGGGATAATCCCAGCGGCCGGTTGCGTATTACCTCGCCGGCAGGCATTGCAGCAACGCTATTGGCAAAATTAAATACCGCTTTCCTGCAGGCTTACCCGGATGTCACGTTGGAGGTATCGGTTTCTGATGGCATCTGTGATTTGGTGAAGGAAGGATTCGACATTGCCATGCGTACCGGCGAACCGCAGGATTCATCGCTGACAGGACGGCGTATTGGTTGCTGTGAGCAACTGCTTGTGGCCTCAAAAGACTATCTGGCACAGCACCAGGAGATCGTGCATCCACAGCAACTGTCGGCGCATCGTTGTATTGTCCATCAGGCATGGAACGAGTGGTTATTAAAAAGAGACGATGAGTATTATCGCTGTGTGCCTCCGCCACTCCATATGACGGATAATCTGGTCTATGCCCGTGAGTGTGCATTGAGAGGCGGGGGGATCAGCCTGCTACCTCGTTTTCTGGTGGAAGAGATGCTGTCAGCAGATACGCTGGTGGCCGTATTGCCGGAATGGCAATTATCAGGCAATGAGCTATGGCTGGTTTATCCGGGGTGTAAACTGAATTCGCCAGCGCTAATCAGCTTTATTAATTATGCGTTACAGTCGCAGATATTCCGGGCTTTTTATCAATAAGAGCCTGTTCCACCGATGTCATTGTCGCAGGCAGTCTGGACACTGACAGTGCGGAGACAACGGTTTGTATTTGAACGCCCTTAAGCGCCCGCCAACATCGGAGCACCGGCGCGTCCACGCCGTCGGTGAGGATGTCGGACAGAACGGCAAGTAAACCAGCCCTGATGGGCTGGCTGTAAGCCGCGCGAATATTTTAAGCTGACTCCCGATATTAACGGTCTGAAAATCGATTCAGCCAGAAGAAAAGATAACTGAAATGATTATATTTGGTATCGTTTTTTTTAACATGGAGCATGGCCCATGAATAATAAAAGAGAGACCAGAAATAAGGGATGTATTAAAAGGCTGACGAAAGTTGAGGCTGACAGAAATGCATCTAATCAGCATGAGTTTAACGGCGTGGCGAGCTTAAAAAGTCTTTTTGGCGATCAGAAAAGAGAAGTTATGGCAACGTTTATGATCGAGGGTGAAGCGCTGTCCAGCAGAGCAAAAGTAACATGGTACGAAGCAAGAGAAAGACATAAAACGCGTTCTGAATATCGTTTATATTTTCAGGATAACAGGGTGATGGATCGGGCTTGCGAGGGCGATAATATTTATATCGGATTTGATAATGACAATCTATTAAACTGCATATTAATTCCCCGGAAAAGCAGCAGTTATGTTTCCGGTATCAATAAATGGAAACCAATATGAGGTTCAGGCAATCTAGCGGTTTAGAAGGCGAGAGATAATCTCTCGCCTGCTTATTTTACTTGATCATCCGCTTATATTTAATGCGCTTTGGCTCCAGCGCATCAGCGCCCAGCGTGCGCTTTTTATACTCTTCGTATTCGGTAAAATTGCCTTCGAAGAATTCGATTTTGCCTTCATCCTGATAGTCGAGAATATGCGTGGCGATACGGTCAAGGAACCAGCGGTCATGGGAGATGACCATGGCACAGCCAGGGAACTCCAGCAGGGCGTTTTCCAGCGCACGCAGGGTTTCGATATCCAGATCGTTGGTGGGTTCATCAAGCAGTAACATGTTGCCGCCAACCTGCAACAGTTTGGCCAGATGCAGGCGGCCACGCTCACCACCGGACAGTTCACCGACGCGTTTGCCCTGGTCAACGCCTTTAAAGTTAAAACGTCCAACATAGGCACGGCTTGGCATTTCAGTATTGCCAATGCGCATGATGTCCTGGCCACCGGAAACCTCTTCCCAGACGGTTTTTGCATTATCCATGCTGTCGCGAAACTGATCGACCGAAGCCAGCTTAACCGTATCCCCCAGTACGATAGTGCCGGAATCAGGCTGCTCCTGGCCGGACATCATACGGAACAGTGTGGATTTCCCCGCACCGTTAGGACCAATAATACCGACAATCGCGCCTTTAGGGACGGAGAAGGAAAGATCGTCAATCAGCACGCGGTCGCCGTAAGATTTACGGAGATTGCTGACTTCCAGCACTTTATCGCCCAGACGGGCACCCGGTGGAATAAACAACTCATTGGTTTCGTTACGTTTCTGGTATTCAGTGTTGTTCAGTTCTTCAAAGCGTGCCAGGCGGGCTTTACCTTTGGACTGACGGCCTTTGGTCCCCTGACGTACCCATTCCAGCTCTTTCTCAATGGATTTGCGGCGAGCCGCTTCGCTGGAGGCTTCCTGTGCCAGACGGGCATCTTTCTGTTCCAGCCAGGAGGAGTAGTTGCCTTCCCATGGAATGCCTTCACCACGGTCCAGCTCCAGGATCCAGCCTGCCACGTTATCAAGGAAGTAGCGGTCATGGGTAATCGCCACCACCGTACCTTCAAAGTCATGCAGGAATCGCTCCAGCCACGCCACGGATTCTGCATCCAGGTGGTTGGTCGGTTCGTCCAGCAACAGCATATCGGGTTTTTCCAGCAGCAGTCGGCACAGCGCCACGCGGCGACGCTCACCACCGGAGAGGTTGGCAATTTTTGCCTCCCAGTCCGGCAGGCGCAGCGCGTCGGCAGCACGTTCCAGCTGTGTGTTAAGATTATGGCCGTCATGAGCCTGGATAATCTCTTCCAGCTTGCCCTGTTCGGCGGCCAGTTTGTCAAAATCGGCGTCTTCTTCGGCGTAAAGTGCGTACACTTCATCCAAACGCTTGAGTGCACCCACAACTTCTGCCAGTGCTTCTTCCACTGACTCGCGCACGCTGTGTTCCAGATTAAGCTGCGGCTCCTGGGGCAAATAGCCTATCTTGATGCCTGGCTGTGGACGCGCTTCCCCTTCAATATCTTTGTCGATACCGGCCATAATGCGCAGCAGGGTGGATTTACCTGCACCATTCAGACCCAGTACGCCGATTTTGGCACCGGGAAAAAAGCTCAGGGATATATTTTTCAGTATATGGCGTTTCGGCGGAACTACCTTGCCGACGCGATGCATGCTGTAGACGAATTGAGCCACGTAGGATAAGCCTCTTGCTGTCTGAAATTAAGGTGGAAACCGGGGCACGGGTTACCCGCTCAGGGGAAGAAGTTTAGCTGTTTTCGGCGGCTAATCCCAGCCGTAGCCGGCGTTTTATGGCGGTCAGAAACCTGTTCGGACCACATATTTCAAATTTATCTGTTTTTGGATTTTACCTCAGCAATTGTCGTGAGCTGTTCAGCGCGTATGCCTCTGGGGTTGGGATTGTGTAGTACCGTCAGCGGAGCGTCAGATACTCAGAGGTGCTGGTGAACCACACCAGACTGCTGTAGCCGTTGCGCAAGTGCGTTGGGTGCGGCTTCGTTGGTGATTAAGCGATTAAAAAGGTCAAGATCGCCAATCCGGGCGGAAAGCACTTTGCCAAATTTACTGCTGTCAGCCACCAGAATTTTCTGACGGGCGCGCAGCAAGGCCAGATGTTTGATCGGCAGCTCATTGAGGTTGTAGCAGGTTGCCCCCTGCACTGCATCAATACCCGCCGCAGAAATAAACGCTTTGTCCGGGCAAAGATTGTCCATCACTGAACCTGGTCCCTGTGGCGTGAAGATGGCGTTATCGCTGTGAAATTCTCCGCCATTCAGAAAAACCCGGCAGGCAGCTTTTTCCTGTAGCGCCAGGAAGGTATTCATCGCACAGCAGATGGCGGTGAATTCCAGCTGATGGTCGATGGCTTTGATAATCCAGGGAATAGTGGTGCCACAGTCAAAAAATACCGTGTCATGCTTTTGTATCAGTGTGGCTGCCAGCTGCCCGAGGCGTTGCTTCTGCCCGGCATTGTGCGTCTGCTGATCGGAGATAAAATAGCGCGCATGGCTGTTTTTGGGATCGCTCACGATATAACCGCCAAGCAACTGCACGGCAAGACAGGGTTCACTGAGATCGCGGCGGACCGTCATCTCCGAAACACCCAGCAGCTGTGCCGCCTCTTTGAGGTGGATCTTGTCGGTTTGCTGCAATGCGTACGCCAGCTTTTTTATGCGCTCATCGCGGCGTGTTTCCATTTCCTCTTTCCTGATAAGTCTGGTGTCTGTGCTGCGATAAAAAAGCCGTAATCTAAGGTGTCGCGCATTTCTGGCTGAGCCGTTCATCTTAACCGTAATGGGTGAATCCCGTACAGGGATATGTTGACGGCGTTACCCCATCTCATTGAACACCGGCAAGGGCGCTGATTGTGACAGAGATCCACTCTGCAGTGGTTTATTCATCGATTTTTTAAATACTAGTATGGTAGCTTGGTGATTCCTTTTTTACTTACGGTTATTTCTATGCAATTTACCATGCGTTGGTTTGGGCCAGAGGAGGACAGTATCCCTCTGAAGCATATTCGTCAGATCCCTGGCATTGGGGGAGTAGTAGGGGCGTTATACGATGTCGCACCAGGTGAAGTCTGGCCGGAAGATAAAATTAAAAAAATGGTTGGCCTCAGCCATCAGGCCGGTCTGAAGATGGAGGTGATCGAGAGCGTCAACATTCATGATGATATCAAAACGGGTGCCCCCTCGCGCGATCGCTACATCGCCAACTATCAACAGACTATTCGCCACCTGGCGCAGCAGGGTATCAACGTTATCTGTTACAACTTTATGCCAGTATTTGACTGGATGAAGACCGATATGAACTATGTGCTGGCCGATGGTTCATTGACTATGGCTTTTCAGAAAAAGGGCATCGATAAGCGTCTGGAAGACGTGGTGAAAGAGGTGCTGGATAACTCGAACGGTTTTGCCCTGCCCGGCTGGGAGCCGGAGCGACTGGCGCAAGTTCAGGCGTTGTTTGCCCGTTATCAGGACGTGGACGAAAACAAACTGCGTGACAATCTGGCTTACTTTCTGCGTGCGGTTATCCCGGTTTGCGAGGACGTGGGGATCAAGATGGCGATCCATCCTGACGATCCGCCTTATTCCATTTTCGGTTTGCCGCGTATTGTGAAAAATCGTGAGGATCTGGACTGGATATGCCGCGCGGTGGATTCAGAGGCTAACGGCATTACGCTGTGTACCGGTTCGATTGCTGAGGATCCTGATAATGATGTTTACGCGATTCTGGCTGAGTTTACCCGTCGCAATCGCATTCATTTTGCCCATGTTCGCAATATCAAACTGATTCAGGACAAGGATTTTTATGAATCTGCGCATCCAACACAATATGGCTCTCTGGATATGTACCTGGTGATGAAGGCGCTGCATGACAATGGCTTTGATGGCTATATTCGCCCGGATCATGGCCGTTTTATCTGGGGCGAAACCGGGCGTCCGGGGTACGGGCTTTATGACCGCGCGCTGGGCGTTACCTATTTACAGGGGCTGTGGGAAGCGCTGCAAAAACAGTCGCCGGGTGAGTGACAAACACCGTTTTTCATCGTTTGCCACCCAGGTTGAGAGGGTGCCATAACCCCTGCTGTTGCGCTTTCAGCAGGGAAATGGCCTGCTTATCCCCAGGTGCAGGTCACGTCGTTGGCCAAACGCACTGGCCTGATCCGGTTGGTGTACTCAGGGGATTTTTTCATACTGTAAATGACGTAAGTGCGAAAACTGACCTCGTGCGCTCACGATAACCCGGCAGCGATGAGGCCGATTGCCCCGTTGCTGCCCTGATATCGCCGGGGCTGTCCGGCAAGTTGCCTCGCTCTGCCAACCGTTAATGACAGCGTATTGGCATGGTTTTCAGCAGAATAAGCGCGGCCGGTGCCATTACGCTTTGCGCCAGCTGCGGGTAAGCTGCTTTTCCAGCTCCACAATCAGGAACAGTACGGTACCCACAGCCAGCGAGATTAGCCACCAGGACAGCGGCAGTGGCACGGTGCCAAACAGCGTGTTCATCAATGGCAGACAGATGATCGCCAGTTGCAGCAGGATAAGCACAAGGGTAACCACCCAGATGCCGCGGTTTCGCAGCAGGCCACGGTTGAGCGAAAAGCGCTCGGTTTCACGGCAGTTCAGCATATAAACCCATTGTGCGGTCACCAGCGTTTGCAGCAGGACAGTGCGAATAAATTCTGCGCTGTAGCCACGCGGTTGCAGCCAGGCTTCCAACATAAAGGCGCTGATCGCAATCAGAAAGCCAACAAAACCTACTCGCCAGAGTGCATAGCGATCCATGACGTGCCGTTTGGCATCACGCGGGGCGCGGCGCATCACATTTTTATCCGCTTTTTCAAAGGCGATGCCAAAGGAGAGAGTGGCTGAAGTGGCCATGTTCATCCATAAAATCTGTACCGGTGTCAGCGGTAGCAGGTTGCCCATCAGCATGGCGATGACAATCAACAAACCCTGTGCCAGATTGGTTGGCATAATGAACAGGATGGTTTTTTTCAGGTTATCCCAGACGCGACGTCCTTCCTTCACCGCATTAGCGATGGTGGCGAAGTTGTCATCCGTCAGTATCATGTCAGCCGCTTCTTTTGTTACCTCGGTGCCTTTAATGCCCATGGCAATGCCCACATCAGCCTGTTTAAGGGCGGGAGCATCGTTTACGCCGTCGCCGGTCATGCCCACCACTTCCCCTTTATCCTGCAGCGCTTTCACCAGACGCAGCTTATGTTGCGGGCTGGTGCGGGCAAAAATGTCGTAACGTAGGGCAGCGTTTGCCAGTTCGCCGTCGGTCATGTGCTCCAGTTGATAACCTGTTACTGCATTGCGACCATCACCAATTCCCAACATCTTGCCGATCGCCATCGCGGTTTCCTGATGATCGCCGGTGATCATTTTCACCCTGATCCCCGCCTGGTGGCACTCCGCAATTGCCTGCACCGCCTCCGGCCGTGGTGGGTCCATCATTGCGGCGATACCGCAGAAGATCATACCCTGTTGCAGGGCGTGATGGTCCAGCGGCGGTTGCGTCTCATCAACGTATTTAAAGGCACAGGCTACCATGCGCAGACCTTCGCGGGCATAGCGGGCAATCTGTTCCTCCCAGTACTGGCGGTCGAGCGGGGCATTGCCTTGCCCGGTCAGCTGTAACTGGCACAGTGTCAACAGCACGTCCGGGGCGCCAGTCATTAAAATTTGCTCTTCCCCGGCAATCCGGTGATGCGTTGCCATATATTTCCAGGCCGAGTCGAAGGGCAGTTTATCCTTCAGCTGAACCGTTTGCGCCGGGAGCTGGCCTTTTACCGCCAGCACTTTCAGTGCGCCTGCGGTCGGTCCGCCGGTGATGTTCCAGTGTCCCTGTTCATCTTGCACAAGCGTGCTGTCATTGCAGAGATCGGCAACGCGCAGGAACTGCCAGAGAAGCGGCTGAGATGCAGGTTCAACGGCCCTCAGCCCATCTTCGGTCAGAAAACGGCCCTCAGGACGGTAACTGTTTCCCTCCACCCGCAGGTTGCCGCCGGCCAGTAATACGGCTTTAACCGTCATTTCGTTCATGGTTAGCGTGCCGGTTTTGTCACTGCACACGACCGTCATTGCGCCAAGGGTTTCAACAGTGGGCAGCTTGCGAATAATTGCCCGTTTACGAACCATTGCCTGCACACCCAGCGAGAGAATGATCGAGATGATGGCAGGTAAACCCTCTGGTACTGCCGCGACTGCCAGCCCGATCAGCGAAAGCAGTAGCTGATCCATCGGCATGCTGCCCTGCAGCAGTGAGAAGATAAACAGGACGCCCATCATCGCCAGGATACTGAGGAAAATGACGTGACCGAGTTTATCCATCTGCACCAGCAGTGGCGTTCGCATGGGGTTGATATCGGTCATGATATGGTTGATTTGGCCAAGTTCGGTATCGCCGCCGGTGGCAATGACCACGCCACTGGCACTGCCCGCACTGACGGTGGTGCCAGAAAAGACCAGATTATTGCGGTCACCAAGCATCACTTCGCTGTCAATGGCCGCCGTCTGTTTGATGATTGCGGTGGATTCTCCGGTGAGGATCGCCTCTTCCACCTGAAGATTATGAGCTTCAATCAAACGCAAATCAGCCGGGATGCGATCGCCTGCACGTAGCATAACGATATCGCCTGGCACCAGTTCGCGGGCATCAAGCGTGTGAATTTGCTTATCTCGCATTGCCAGAGACTGCGTGGGCAGCATATTTCCTATGCTTTTTAGCGACTTTTCGGCATTGTTTTCCTGTATGAAGCCAATCAGCGAATTGATAAGCGCCACGCCGAGGATCACGGCGGTGTCTACCCAGTGCCCCATTATGCCGGTCAGCACGGCGGCAGCCAGTAGCACGTAGATCAGCACATCGTTAAAATGGGCGAGAAAGCGTATCAGCGCGTTTTTCCCCGGGCGTTGTGGCAACTGGTTTGGCCCCAGGGAAGCGAGACGTTCCTGCGCCTGGGTGGCTGAAAGTCCTGAGGGAGTGCTGTTTAACTTTTTCAAAACGGCAGCATGGCTGTAGCGATACCAGGCGGTCTGCTTTGCATCAGTTGGAGGCAATTGCGACATAGAGATTCCTTCAGAGGGAGAGTTTGACTCAATATTCAGGGATGAGCACTATGCTGAAGGAGACGCAAAAGAGGGTTATTGATCGTTATCGGAAATCATTAAGAAACATCATACAATCTGCCGTTGGTTTACTGACCGTTTAGCGGGAGGCCAGTACGTAAAAATGGTGTGAAACATAACAGGGATAACAAAGTCTGATTGGCATGAACCGTGTAGTATGGTGAGACAGAATAAAATGGGGCGTTAATGTGGGGAAAGTCATGGTGAACAAGTGGCAGTTGTGGGTAGCCGGGGTAAGTTTAACCGTTGCAGCCGGTATGGCTCAGGCGGGCTCGCTGGATGCCCAGCGTAGCCGTTATATGCAGATTAAGCAGGCCTGGGACAACAATCAGATGGAGACAGTGGCGCAACTCATGCCCACACTGCGTGATTACCCCCTTTATCCCTACCTTGAATACCGCCTGCTTACTGAGGATCTCGATCAGGAAAGCGGGTTTGTGGTTAACGACTTCATTAATAAATATCCGACGCTGCCGCCGGTGCGTTCTCTCTCCGCTCGTTTTGTTAATGAGCTGGCCCGTCGTCAGGACTGGCGTGGCCTGCTGGTGTTCAGCCCTGAGGCACCGAAACCGGTAGCTGCTCGTTGTAACTGGTATTACGCCAAATGGGCGACGGGTCAGCAGCAGGTTGCCCTGGACGGCGCAAAATCAATATGGCTTCGCGGGACTGCAACCCCCGCGGCCTGTGACCAGCTGTTCAGTGTCTGGCAGGCGGCAGGTCAGCAGACGCCTGTCACTACCCTTGAGCGTATCCGTCTGGCGATGAAAGAAGGTAATACTGGCCTGGTCAATGCGCTTGCCAAACAACTGCCTGCGGATTATCAGACGATTGCGGATGCGGTGATTGATGTGCAGAACAATCCTCAAAATGTTGTGTCCTTTGCCCGTAACGTGGGTGCGACGGATTTTACCCGTCAGGCGACGACGATAGCTTTTGCCAAAACCGCGCGGGACGATGCAGAAAATGCGCTGGCAATGATCCCGGAGCTGGTTCGCCTGCAAAAAATGAGCGAGCAGGATGAACAGGCGCTGAATGAAATCGTCGCCTGGCGACTGATGGACAATAATGTTACCTCTGAACAGGCCCGCTGGCGGGACAACGTGGTGATGCGCAGTGATTCAGTTTCGCTGATTGAGCGGCGGGTGAGGATGTCACTGGGCAATAACGATCGTCATGGGCTGAATACATGGATTGCCCGTCTGCCTGTTGAGGCTAAACAGAAAGACGAATGGCAATACTGGCAGGCCGATCTGCTGATGACGCAGGGACGCAACGAGGAGGCAGAAAGAATTCTGCGTAATCTGATGCAGGAGCGCGGCTTCTATCCGATGGTAGCTGCACAGCGTCTTGGTGTGGATTACAGTATGCAGGTGGATAAAGCGGCGGAACCCGATAACGCTCTTATCCAGGGAACAGAAATTGCCAGGGTGCGTGAGCTGATGTATTGGGGCATGGATAATCTCGCCCGCACGGAGTGGAGCTATCTGGTTGGCAGCAAAAGCACCAGTCAGCAGCAGCAGCTGGCGCGCTATGCCCGTCAGCAAAATTGGTGGGATCTGAGCGTACAGGCGACTATTACCGGCAAATTGTGGAATAGTTTGCAGGAGCGTTTCCCGCTGGCATGGCAGGAGCAGTTTAATCGCAATATTGCCGGGAAAGCGATCCCGGTCAGTTATGCGATGGCGATCGCGCGCCAGGAGAGTGCATGGAATCCAAAAGCCCGCTCGCCGGTAGGCGCTGCTGGTCTGATGCAGGTAATGCCTGCCACTGCACAACATACGGTGAAAGTTTACCGTCTGCCTGGATACAGCAACAGTAGCCAACTGCTTGATCCAGAAACTAATATCCAGATTGGTACGCAGTATCTGGAGTCGGTTTATCAGCAGTTTGGCCAGAACCGTATTTTCTCATCGGCGGCTTACAATGCCGGACCATCGCGGGTCAGAACCTGGCTGGGTAACAGCGCAGGGCGGCTGGATTCGGTGGCCTTTATTGAAACCATTCCGTTTTCGGAAACGCGCGGCTATGTTAAAAATGTACTGGCCTATGACGCCTACTATCGGCATTTTTTGAATAAGCCGGATAAAATCCTGTCCGACAGCGAGTGGCAGCGCCGCTACTGATTTGGCTGATACTGTGTTAAGCTGCTGTACTGGTTAACGAGTATGGGTTGCCCATGACTGAATCTTCTGTCCCCGTTACCGTGGAATCGCATAATGAAGAGTGGCAGCGTTTTGTGACGCTGCTACAGCACGCTTATCAAAGCGAGCTGCATCTGCCGCTGCTACAGCTAATGATGACGCCTGATGAACGTGAAGCCTTTGGCACCCGACTGCGGATCATCGAAGAGTTGATGCGCGGTGAACTCAGTCAGCGTGAGTTGAAAAATGACCTGGGCGTTGGCATCGCCACCATCACCCGTGGCTCGAACAGCCTGAAAAGCGCGCCGCCAGTGCTGAAAGCCTGGCTTGAAGCGCAGCTGTTAAGGGAGATCAAATAACATCTGACGTGGTATCGCTCCGATAGATTGGATTGTGAAACGGACAGAGTGCCAGAATGAGCGCCTGATGGTAAACGCTGGTGCGTGTCAGTGTTCCGGCAGTAAACACGCCAATGGCCCCGCCCTGATGTTTAAGGTTTTCAATACCAGTAAGACGCGCCATTTCTTCACCCAACTCCCGCCCTGCACGGATACCTTTAATCACCCTGGAAGGTAAAGTAAAGCTGGCAGAGCGTGACTCTCCACGCTGTTGGTGATTTTCCACCACCATCCAGGCGAAAGCGACGTCGTCTTCAATACCGGCTTCAACCGCAACCCAGAAATCCGCTTCCGGGCGGACCTTGCGGGCATTCATCACCCGTTGACGTGCGCCGGTTCTGGTTTCTGAGTCAGTCATGGGTTGGAGGGCGACACCGCTGTCAACCACGACACCTTCGATATGACAGCTTTCTGCACCGAAAATATCGCTGAATGCCTGAGATATTGCCTTAATTTTGGCAGGATTGATGGTTGCAGCGACAACATGGTACATAATGGTTTTAACCCTCTACGCAAATTTCTCGCAGTATAACGGAAAAAATTTATGTTACAGGTTTATCTTGTTCGCCACGGAGAGACGGTCTGGAATGTCGCACATCGTCTTCAGGGACAGTCAGACAGCGCGTTAACGGAAAAAGGAGAGCAGCAGGCGCATCAGGTGGCTGAGCGCATGAAACACCTCGGTATCACGCATATTATTTCCAGCGATTTGGGGCGCACCAGGCGTACTGCCAGCATTATCGCAGATGCCTGTGGTTGTGACGTCAGACTGGACCCGCGCCTGCGTGAGCTGAATATGGGTGTGCTGGAACAGCGAGCGCTGGATTCCCTGACCCCAGAGGAAGAGAGCTGGCGCAAGACCCTGGTGGATGGCACAGAAAATGGTCGTATTCCTGAGGGAGAGTCGATGACCGAAATGGCGGCGCGTATGCATGAAGCGCTCAACGATTGTCTCAATCTGCCCGCAGGTAGCCGCCCATTACTGGTCAGCCACGGTATGGCGCTGGGGGTGCTGGTCGGCACACTGCTGGGGCTGCCTGCCCATGCAGAACGTCGTTTACGGTTGCGGAACTGTTCCCTATCCCGCGTTGATCATCAGCACAGTGGCTGGCTTGCCTCTGGCTGGGTGGTGGAAACGGCCGGCGATATATCACATCTGGATTTACCCGCGCTCGATGAATTGCAACGCTGACCTGTCGAAGCAGGTCAGCGAAAGGCTGTGGGATTAACCCGCAGGGCGGTCGGCCTGACTATGTGTTTTCCGGCGCAACAGGAGGGCGTATGGGGATCAGATATTCACAGCGAATTTCCATCGGTGGTTCGGCGCGTTTCTTACCGCCGTTGGTATAAAAACGTTCGATATCCTGGCCGTGGCGGCGCGTCAGCTGCCACGTCGGCATAAATGTCCCGTAAATCAGCAGGATAAACTCCTGCAAATCAGTGCGTAGCCCCTTGTAGGTGAACTGCACGTAATCGCCGCCTTCAAGCACCACAGTCTGCGTCGCTGGTATGGCGTAGGAAAGATTCTCTGAAGGAACCGCAGTGGTATAGAAGATCTCCTGCTCGTCGTCTTTTTCCTGGCTGGGACTTGACCGGTGAAGGCCGTACAACACTGGAGGAATGGTGTCAGTTTCAGTGAGAAATTGACGCCAGAAATGCAGGCGCATCTCATCACGAAAACTTGAAATTTGTTCCAGAGTGCAGGTATAGCTCTGTGTTTGCCCGATCAGCACGGTTTCTGGCAGAGTGACAAAGGTGGGTTCGGGCATGGTGAAATCGCCTAACCGGACCGGTGGGCGCAGTCCGAAAGCGTTCCAGTCTGAGGCGCGACGGTAGTAAGCCGGGGTCAGATTAAACTGCTTTTTAAACGCACGGGTGAATGTCTGCTGTGAGTCAAAACGATACTGCAAAGCGATATCCAGAATCGGACGGCTGGTTAGCCGAAGCGCCACGGCTGCTTTGGACAGGCGACGGGAGCGAATATATGCACCAATGGCATGACCGGTGACTTCCTTAAACATCCTCTGTAAGTGCCATTTTGAATAGCCAGCCTTGGTTGCCACGTTGTCCAGTGAAAGTGGCTGGTCAAGGTGGCTTTCCAGCCAGGCCAGCAAGTCGCGAATGATACCGGCTTGATCCATAAATTGTCCTCATCCTACTTAAATTGGGGCCAGGGAAACCATTCTACACTGAGCATGAACCATGCAATCCATATTATCGGGGAACCGTGCTATAAAATTATGTCTCAGATCTGAAGTATCTGTTTTCGACTCAGTGGAGAGGCAAGTTCAATAACTTACAATGTCATCTATTTTCTTAGCAATGGTAATCCCATGACAATGAAAAAATTGTTAATAGTCACGTCAGTAATTTTTGTTTCTCTTTGCGCCCGTGCAGAGGTAGTCGGCTCGGTAGATACGGTATTCAAGGTATTTGGCCCTGATCATAAAATTGTTGTCGAAGCGTTCGATGACCCGGAGGTAAAGAATGTAACCTGTTACATCAGTCGTGCTAAAACCGGTGGCATCAAAGGTGGGCTGGGGCTGGCTGAAGACACTTCAGACGCAGCGATCTCCTGTCAGCAGATTGGCCCGGTGGAGCTTAGCGATAAGATTGCCGGGGGCAAAGCAGAAGGTGAAGTGGTATTTCGTAAACGGACCTCACTGGTTTTTAAAAAGCTGCAGGTAGTACGATTTTACGATAAAAAACGAAATGCGCTAATTTATCTCAGTTATTCCGATAAAGTTGTGGATGGATCGCCTAAAAATGCGCTGAGCGCGGTGCCCATTATGCCGTGGAATAAATGAACAAAAAAAGGGCTGTTGCCAGCCCTTAGATTTGATCCAAACTCACTCCTGCAGGTCGCCACAGAAGCGGTAACCCTCACCGTGAATAGTGGCGATGATTTCCGGCGTGTCTGGCATTGATTCAAAATGCTTCCGAATTCGGCGGATAGTGACATCCACCGTGCGATCGTGGGGTTTGAGTTCACGTCCGGTCATTTTTTTTAGCAGATCTGCACGGGTCTGAATTTTCCCCGGATTTTCACAAAAGTGCAGCATGGCACGGAACTCGCTGCGCGGCAGTTTGTATTGCTCCCCCTGCGGACTGACAAGGGAGCGGCTGTTGATGTCCAGTTCCCACCCATTGAAGCGGTAGCTTTCAACCAGTTTGCGATCTTCACTATGGGGGGGAAGATTCATTGTTCGGGATAGCAGGTTGCGGGCACGAATCGTTAGCTCGCGTGGATTGAAAGGCTTAGTGATGTAATCGTCAGCACCAATCTCCAGTCCCAGAATCTTATCGACTTCATTATCACGGCCGGTCAGAAACATCAGCGCTACGTTTGCCTGTTCACGCAACTCACGCGCCAGTAGAAGGCCATTTTTTCCAGGCAGGTTAATATCCATTATTACCAGATTAACGTCGTTCTCCGTCAGGACCTGGTGCATTTCTGCGCCATCCGTAGCTTCATAAACCATGTAGCCTTCGGCCTCAAAAATACTTTTGAGAGTATTACGAGTAACTAATTCGTCTTCAACGATAAGTATGTGCGGGGTCTGCATGTGATCGCTACCTAAATTTCTAACAAAACGATATGGGGCATACAGCTGCTAACTTCCTGATGCAAAAAAGGCATGTCATCAACGTCTTGCTACAGCTGTACAGAATATGTTCCAGAGCTATCAAAGATCGGGTGGCGCGATAAATCAATTAAAGCCCGCCCGTCACGTCTGGATGAAAAAAGACATCCATCCTAACGTTATTAACAGCAACATAACAGCACAAGCTTGGTGTAACAGGCAATAAATAAAGCTTAATTGACTTATATCAAATCAATTGTAGCACGTTAACATCGGTATGAAAAACCCTTATCAAAATCCGTGGTTAGCTCTCAAAGATGATTATCTGCCGCCTAAAGGTTGGTACTGAAATTATAAGGAATAGATCTCAATTTAACATTCGTTAATTTGTTGAAGTGAAACAAATTATAGAGAGAAAAATGTTTTTACTTCTGACTTAATAGAAAAAGATCATATCTTTTTAATATTTTAGCATTAATATTTTTGATGTGTTTTTTTTGTGTTAAATCATTTTATCTTTTCTTTTACACTTACAGTGCCATCTATAATCCTGAATATGTTTGATGATTCAATAATAGTTATTTACTTTCAAAAGATTATTTTATAAGTGTATAACCACCGTTTACATAGTGGTGAATTAGCTCGCAATAACTGGAATTGCTATCCGAAAAATTGTCATGTATTGACAGGATCACTGAAGGCGATTTCATATTGATAAATCTGCAGGCGGGGAAGTTAGCGTAAGCAAGTTGTTCCTTCACTATGAGGACCAGCCGATCATTTCACCTTCTGTGACACGTCCGGGGTATTACCCGTCTCAACATCCCTAAACGATCTTCGTTCTTCGCACAAGAAGATGGGTTAAGAAAAAATCACAGACAAAAAGTCTGATTTACTCCTCATTTTCGAACGGGAACACTGATATCAGGTCAAACCTTCAATCGATAAGATCTGTATTTGACATAAACGACCTCATCGCATGGGGCAGGTGAATGTTTCCACAACGATAAAAAAATTGACTTATCCTGACGTTTGCTTTACTTCTGAACCCTGGGATAATTGACTGACAGATGATGAATCTTAAATGCGCACATACAGCCTGATGACAACCATCATTATTACCACCACCATTACCACAGGTAACGGTGCGGGCTGACGCATACAGAGAACACAAAAAAGCCCGCACCTGAACAGTGCGGGCTTTTTTTTCGGCAAAAATTCAGGAGAGTTTGAAAATGCGAGTGCTGAAATTCGGTGGAACCTCAGTTGCCAACGCAGAACGGTTTCTGCGTGTGGCTGATATTTTGGAAAATAATGCGAAGCAGGGACAGGTTGCTACCGTTTTGTCCGCGCCAGCAAAAATAACCAACCATCTGGTGGCGATGATTGAAAAGACCATCAGTGGTCAGGATGCCGGAGCAAATATCAGCGATGCAGAGCAGATTTTTGCTTCTCTGTTGCAAGGGTTGCGGGATGTTCAGCCAGGCTTTAACCACGATCGGTTAAAGGCGGTGGTGGACCGGGAGTTTGCCGGGCTAAAGCAGGTTTTGCACGGCATCAGCCTGCTTGGCCAATGCCCGGACAGCGTAAACGCCGCGATAATATGCCGGGGTGAAAAGCTCTCTATTGCCATCATGGAAGGGTTGCTACAGGCGCGTGGTCACGGCGTCAGCGTCATCAACCCGGTCGAGAAATTGCTGGCCGTAGGCCATTATCTTGAATCTACCGTAGATATTGCGGAATCCACTCGCCGTATTGCTGCCAGCAAGATCCCGGCGGAGAACATGATACTGATGGCTGGTTTCACCGCCGGTAACGACAAAGGCGAACTGGTCGTGCTGGGACGTAATGGTTCCGACTATTCCGCTGCGGTTTTAGCTGCCTGTCTGCGTGCCGACTGCTGTGAAATATGGACTGATGTCGACGGGGTTTACACCTGCGATCCACGCCAGGTGCCTGACGCCAGGCTGCTCAAGTCAATGTCCTACCAGGAAGCCATGGAGCTGTCTTACTTTGGCGCGAAGGTGCTGCATCCGCGGACTATCTCGCCAATTGCTCAGTTTCAGATCCCCTGTCTGATTAAAAATACCGCCAACCCTCAGGCTCCAGGCACCCTGATTGGCGGCGACAGTTCCGATGACGATAATCCGGTTAAGGGCATCACCAATCTTAATAACATGGCGATGTTTAATGTTTCCGGGCCGGGGATGAAAGGCATGGTAGGCATGGCGGCTCGCGTGTTTGCGGCGATGTCGCGTAGCGGTATTTCTGTGGTGCTGATCACCCAGTCCTCTTCGGAATACAGCATCAGCTTCTGCGTCCCACAAAGCGACCTCCTGCGGGCGCGACGTGTACTGGAAGATGAATTCTACCTCGAACTGAAAGATGGCCTGCTGGAGCCGCTGGACGTGATGGAAGACCTGGCGGTGATCTCGGTGGTTGGGGACGGAATGCGAACCCTGCGAGGGATCTCCGCGAAATTTTTCTCGGCGCTGGCGCGTGCCAATATTAACATCGTGGCAATTGCTCAGGGCTCATCGGAACGTTCCATCTCCGTGGTAGTGAATAATGAAGATGCCACCACCGGCGTTCGGGTGGTCCACCAGATGCTGTTTGCCACCGATCAGGTGATAGAAGTGTTTGTGATTGGTGTGGGTGGCGTTGGTGCTGCGCTTATCGATCAACTGCACCGCCAGCAGGCCTGGCTAAAGCACCGGCATATTGATTTACGGGTCTGCGGCATTGCCAATTCGCAGGCGTTGCTGACCAACGTGCATGGTATTGCGCTGGATAACTGGAAAGAGGCGCTGAAAGAAGCTAAAGAGCCGTTTAATTTGCAACGTCTGAACCGTCTGGTTAAAGAGTATCACTTGCTCAACCCGGTGATTGTGGATTGCACGTCCAGCCAGGTGCTTGCCGACCAGTATGCTGATTTCCTGGCCGACGGTTTCCATGTGGTTACGCCAAACAAAAAGGCCAACACCTCGTCTTACAATTACTACCAGCAGATGCGAGCGGCGGCGGTGAAATCGCGTCGCAAGTTTCTGTACGATACCAACGTGGGCGCTGGCTTACCGGTTATCGAAAACCTGCAAAACCTGCTTAATGCCGGTGATGAACTGCTGCATTTTTCCGGTATTCTGTCCGGCTCACTCTCGTTTATTTTTGGCAAGCTGGATGAGGGCGTTTCGCTGTCAGAAGCAACCAGGATGGCACGTGAAATGGGATTCACTGAGCCGGACCCACGCGACGATCTTTCCGGCATGGATGTGGCGCGTAAGCTGTTAATTCTGGCGCGTGAGGCGGGTTATCAGCTGGAGCTGAGCGATATTGAGATAGAGGCGCTCCTTCCCGAAGCCTTTACGGCAATTGATGATGTGGAAGTATTTATGCAGCGCCTGCCGGAACTGGATGATGCGTTTGCTGCCCGCGTTGCTAAGGCCGAAGAGCAAGGCAAAGTGCTGCGTTTTGTCGGTGCGATTGCAGAGGGGGGGCACTGTCAGGTTAAAATTACTGCCGTCGACGGCAATGATCCGTTGTATAAAGTAAAAAACGGCGAAAACGCGCTGGCCTTTTACAGCCGCTATTATCAGCCCATTCCGCTGGTGTTACGCGGTTACGGTGCCGGCAATGATGTCACCGCCGCCGGAGTGTTTGCCGATCTGCTGCGTACTTTGTCATGGAAGTTGGGAGTTTAACGATGGTCAAGATTTATGCCCCTGCCTCAATCGGTAATGTCAGCGTGGGCTTTGATGTACTGGGTGCAACGGTATCGCCGGTTGACGGTACACTGCTGGGCGACTGCGTAACCGTTGAGAATGCCAGCGAGTTCAGCCTGCACAACGAGGGGCGTTTTGTCAGTAAGCTACCTTCCAGCCCACAGGACAACATTGTCTGGCAGTGCTGGGATCGCTTTTGCGAGGCTATCGGCAAGCGTATCCCGGTGGCAATGACGCTGGAAAAAAATATGCCCATCGGCTCCGGTCTGGGTTCCAGCGCCTGTTCAGTGGTCGCGGGGCTGATGGCGATGAATGAGCATTGCGGCAGGCCGTTGGATAATGACAGCCTGTTAATGCTGATGGGCGAGTTGGAAGGACGGGTTTCTGGCAGCGTGCATTACGACAACGTGGCTCCGTGTTTCCTCGGTGGTATTCAACTGATGCTGGAGGAATCTGGCATCATCTGTCAGCCCGTGCCGGTTTTTGAACAGTGGCTGTGGGTAATGGCCTATCCGGGTATCAAGGTGTCAACGGCACAAGCGAGGGCTATTCTGCCTGCACAATACCGTAAAGAAGACATTATTAAGCATGGCCGCTATCTGGGTGGATTTATCCATGCCAGCCACACTCAGCAGCCTGAACTGGCGGCCAAGCTGATGCGGGATGTCATCGCGGAGCCATATCGTACTAAGCTTTTACCCGGCTTTGCCGATGCCCGCCATGCCGCGCATGACATCGGTGCGCTGGCTTGCGGTATCTCTGGTTCTGGTCCAACGCTGTTTGCCGTTTGTGATAACACGGATACCGCTCAACGTATGGCTGACTGGCTACGTCAGCACTATCTGCAAAACGAAGAAGGCTTCGTTCATATCTGCCGCATTGATACGGCAGGCGCACGTAAACTGGGATAACGCATGAAACTCTATAATCTTAAGGATCACAACGAGCAGGTCAGCTTCTCGCAGGCGGTCAAGCAGGGCCTGGGCAAACAACAGGGGTTGTTTTTCCCGCTTGAACTGCCGGAATTTGAACTGACCGATATTGATGAGATGCTCGACATGGATTTCGTCAGTCGCAGCAGCAAAATCCTCTCGGCTTTTATCGGCGATGAAATCGCGCCACATCAGCTGCACGAGCGCCTGAAAACGGCGTTTACTTTCCCGGCGCCAGTGGTGAAAGTGACCGATGATATCTCCTCGCTGGAGCTCTTTCATGGCCCAACGCTGGCTTTTAAAGATTTCGGCGGTCGTTTTATGGCGCAGATGCTGTCGTATGTCAGCGGTGCCGATGAAAAAATCACTATCCTGACCGCCACTTCCGGTGATACGGGCGCCGCCGTTGCACATGCGTTCTACGGCATGGATAACGTGCAGGTGGTGATCCTCTATCCGCAAGGCAAAATCAGTCCTCTGCAGGAGAAGCTGTTCTGTACGCTGGGCGGCAATATCCAGACCATCGCGGTTGATGGCGATTTTGATGCCTGTCAGGCGCTGGTTAAGCAGGCTTTTGATGATGAAGTGCTGAAAAAGGCCATCGGCCTGAACTCGGCCAACTCCATAAATATCAGCCGTCTGTTAGCGCAGGTTTGTTACTACTTTGAAGCCGTGGCGCAACTGCCACAGGAAAAACGCAATCAGCTGGTGATTTCTGTGCCCAGCGGTAACTTTGGCGATCTGACCGCAGGGTTACTGGCAAAAACGCTGGGTCTGCCAGTGAAACGTTTTATCGCGGCAACCAATGCTAACGATACGGTTCCGCGCTTTCTGGCCGGAGGGCAATGGCAACCGTCTGCCACGGTTGCCACGCTGTCAAATGCGATGGATGTCAGCCAGCCGAACAACTGGCCACGGGTGGAAGAGATCTTCCGTCGTAAAACCTGGCGTCTGAGCGACCTTGGCTATGGTGCCGTTGATGATCAAACCACGCGGGCGACCATGCGCGAGCTGGCAGACCTGGGATATATCTCTGAGCCTCACGCGGCGATTGCTTACCGGTTGTTACGCGATCAGTTGCAGGAAGGGGAATTTGGTTTGTTCCTCGGCACGGCACATCCGGCGAAGTTCAAAGAGAGCGTGGAAGAGATTCTGCAACGGAAACTGCCTTTGCCAGAGGCATTGGCAGAGCGGGCTGAACTGCCGCTGTTGTCGCATAACATGGCGGCAGATTTTGCAGAACTACGGGCGTTCCTGCTGCAGAAATAAATATCATGCCCTGACGTCGGTCAGGGCTTATTGCATTTCCCGGCGTTTAAAGACCAGTTCATCCTCGCTGCTTTCATCGGCGGCAAAGAAATACCCTTCCACCGCAAACTTTTTCAGATCTGCGGGTTTGCTCAGTTGGTGCTCAATAATGTAACGGCTCATCAATCCACGCGCCTTTTTGGCGTAGAAACTGATAACCTTGAATGTGCCGTTTTTCTCGTCCAGAAACACCGGTTTGATAATACGTCCATGCAGCTTCTTCGGTTTCACCGCTTTGAAATATTCATCAGACGCCAGATTGATCAGTATGTCATCGCCCTGGTCGGCCAGCGCTGCGTTCAGCGCGTCGGTTAGCTTCTCCCCCCAGAAACTGTAAAGATCTTTCCCGGCTGGATTTTCCAGTTTGATGCCCATCTCCAGTCGGTAGGGTTGCATCAGATCCAGTGGACGTAGCAGGCCATAAAGGCCGGAGAGCATCCTCAGGTGCTGCTGGGCAAAGTCAAAATCTTTCTCTTTAAAGGTTTCAGCCTGTAATCCGGTATAAACATCGCCCTTAAACGCAAGGATCGCCTGGCGCGCATTGTCTGGCGTGAACGGTGTTTGCCAGTTCTGAAAACGTCCGGCATTTAAATCGGCCAGCTTGTCGCTGATACTCATCAGCTTGCCGATCTGCACCGGCGTCAGTTTAGCTGCGACGTCGATAAGTTTTCTGGCGTCATCCAGCAGGGCCGGCTGGGTAAAACGGCTGGTGGCCAGCTCACTTTCGAAATCCAGGGTTTTGGCTGGAGAGATAACGATCAACATGAAAGGCTCCTGAGTAACGACGACGGACAAGGCTGACATGGCCTGCGCGGATACTGTAGCAAAAAAGCACGCGGAAAAGAGTAATTGCTGCCATTGCCGGGACTTATTCCTGCCATAAATGCAGCTGGTGTCGCGCAATTTAGCACTCAGTGGCCTCAGGGCAAGCTTACCTTGCATGGCTGATGTCGCGTGATATTATCCAGGACAGTGATTTTTCAGAACCCGATAACTTTAGCTGATGAGAATGCCAACCATGACGGATAAACTGACTTCCCTGCGTCAACTCACCACCGTTGTTGCCGATACCGGCGACATTGCCGCGATGAAGCTGTATCAGCCTCAGGATGCCACCACCAACCCTTCTTTAATCCTCAGCGCGGCACAGATCCCCGAATACCGTAAGCTGATTGATGAGGCGGTAACCTGGGCCCGCGATCAGAGCAGCAAGAAAGAGGAGCAGATCCAGTATGCTGCAGACAAACTGGCGGTGAACATTGGTCTGGAAATTCTCAAGCTGGTGCCTGGTCGCATTTCGACTGAGGTTGATGCTCGCCTTTCTTACGACACCGAAGGCAGTGTTAACAAAGCGCGTGCGCTGATCAAACTCTATAATGATGCTGGCATCAGCAATGACCGTATTCTGATTAAACTGGCTTCCACCTGGCAGGGGATCCGTGCGGCGGAGCAGCTGGAAAAAGAAGGCATTAACTGTAATCTGACCCTGCTGTTTTCCTTCGCTCAGGCCCGCGCCTGTGCCGAAGCGGGCGTTTACCTGATCTCTCCATTTGTTGGCCGTATTCTTGACTGGTACAAAGCCAATACGGACAAGAAAGAGTATGCACCACAGGAAGATCCGGGCGTGGTTTCTGTCTCAGAAATCTACAAATACTACAAGCAGCACGGTTACGAGACGGTGGTCATGGGTGCCAGCTTCCGCAACGTGGGTGAAATTATCGAGCTGGCTGGCTGTGACCGCCTGACCATCTCTCCGGGACTACTGAAAGAGCTGGCAGAGAGCGAAGGCGCACTGGAGCGTAAACTCTCCTGGAGTGGCGAAGTGAAAGCGCGTCCGGCAAAAATGACCGAGTCTGAATTCTTTTGGCAGCACAATCAGGACCCAATGGCGGTAGACAAACTGGCTCAGGGGATCCGTAATTTCGCTATTGACCAGGGTAAACTGGACAAAATGATTGCCGATCTGCTGTAACCCCTGGGGTGGCCGGTTTTTCCGGCCACGTCTTTTCCTGCGCTGTACATCCCGCTTTTCTCTGTTTATGCTTCTTTTATCCCGCCAGGATCCCCGCGCCCTCACGCCTGCAAAGGCCGCTATTACGGTGATGAAACGATGAGCATATTACGTATAGGATTAATTTCTGTTTCCGATCGCGCTGCCAATGGTATTTACCAGGATGAAGGACTGCCTGCACTGGAAGCCTGGCTGTCGCAGGCGCTGGCGTCGCCGTGGGTGATTGAAAAACGCCTGGTGCCGGATGAACAACCGATGATTGAAGATGCGATTTGTGAGCTGGTGGATGAGCTGTTTTGTCATCTGGTATTCACCACCGGAGGAACCGGGCCAGCCCGACGCGACGTCACCCCGGATGCCACGCTGGCTGTTGCCGACCGTGAAATGCCGGGTTTTGGTGAGCAGATGCGCCAGATCGGCCTTAACTTTGTGCCTACGGCGATCCTCTCCCGCCAGGTCGGGGTGATCCGCAAACAATCGCTGATTATTAATCTGCCTGGTCAACCAAAGTCAATTAAAGAGACGCTGGAAGGGTTAAAGGATGACGCGGGGCAGGTGAAGGTGCCGGGTATTTTTGCCAGCGTGCCTTACTGTATTCAGCTACTGGACGGCCCTTACGTGGAAACGCACGACGAGGTTATTGCTGCATTTCGTCCTAAAAGCGCCAGATACAGGACAGACAGCTAACATACCTGCCTCAGACATAACCTCCGTCTTCTTCGCTGCGGCGGCAGGTTAAATACTGTCTTCTCTGATAATTCAGGTTGGATATGCTGTTGTCCACCTGATTACCGAAAAATAAGCCGGGATACAGTCGCCTGTCGGCTGGAAAATACAGGGTTTGCTGATAACGCTTAACATTTTCTTATGATATTTTTCACCTTTCATTTACGAATCGGTTGGCAACATTATGCTTTCAAACCCTGTGCGCCGTTTAACCCGGCAGGATTATAAAACACTCTCTCTGGCAGCGCTGGGTGGCGCACTGGAGTTCTACGATTTTATTATTTTTGTCTTTTTCGCGGCGGTGATTGGCGATCTCTTTTTCCCTGCGGATATTCCAGACTGGCTGCGTCAGTTACAAACCTTCGCTATTTTTGCCGCCGGGTATCTGGCTCGTCCGCTGGGCGGTATCGTCATGGCGCATTTTGGTGACAGTCAGGGGCGCAAGAAAATGTTCAGTCTCAGCATCCTGCTGATGGCGCTGCCTACGCTGGCAATGGGATTACTGCCCGGTTACGCCACGCTGGGTGTGGCGGCACCGATTTTATTATTGCTGCTGCGCATGTTGCAGGGAGCCGCCGTGGGAGGGGAGGTGCCGGGGGCCTGGGTCTTTGTTGCCGAACATGTGCCAGAAAAGCGCGTTGGCTTTGCTTGCGGTACGCTGACGGCGGGACTGACCGTGGGCATTTTGCTGGGTTCGGTGATGGCAACGGTGATTAATAAAACCTTTGATGCGGCGGGAGTCGCGGCGGGGGCATGGCGTATTCCCTTTTTGATCGGTGGTGGCTTCGGTCTGTTGGCACTCTATTTACGGCGCTGGTTACGGGAAACCCCGGTATTTACAGAACTTGAGGCCCGTAAAGCCCTGGCCACGGAACTGCCGTTAAAGGCGGTGATCGTTAACCACAAAAGCGCTGTTGCCGTTGGCATGTTACTGACCTGGCTACTCTCCGCAGGTATTGTGGTGGTGATCCTGATGACACCAACCTGGCTGCATAAAGTATATGGTATCGCCATGGCGCAAGCCTTGCAGGCCAACAGTCTGGCGACCGTCACCTTGATTGCCGGGTGCCTCTGTGCCGGGTTGTCAGCCGATCGTTTTGGTGCCAGTAAAACGTTTATTTCAGGCAGTCTGCTGCTGGCGATCTGCAGCTGGATATTTTACCAGACGGTTGGCGAGCATCCTGAGAGGTTGCTGGCCTGTTATGGTGCGGTGGGGTTCAGCGTTGGCGTGGTAGGTGCGGTGCCTTATGTGATGGTTCGGGCTTTCCCCGCAGAGGTGCGCTTTACCGGCATTTCGTTCTCCTACAACGTGGCTTATGCCATTTTTGGCGGTTTAACACCGATTCTGGTCACGCTGATGATGACTGTAACGCCGATGGCACCGGCTTATTATGTCCTCACGCTTGCTGCGCTCGGCCTGCTGCTGGGGATTTATCTGAAGCGTGATTTCAGCTATCGTGACAGCAGTGCGTCAACGTAAACGGGTGCCTGACGCGCATTCAGCGCTTTTCAGCCATCTCAGGAAAGCCTGCTTGTCCAGTTGATAAAAAGCCACTTTGCCGGAAAAGTGGGGAAACCTCTGGCAATAAGGCCGTCGCCAGTGTGTAGGCGTTGGATCGCGCTACCAAAACAACTAAAGCCACGCCTGGCAGCGTGGCTTTAGTTTGAAAAGCATCCCGGCGGGTTTAAAGCTTGCACCCGGTGCGTGAGGGAGGTGCGGAGTTAAAGACGCAAAACTCTCGCAAACCCTTAACTGGCACGTTCACCGATCGGTAATACGCGACATCCCAGCTGCTCGTTGATCACTTCCGCCATCGCCAGATAAACCGCGCTGGCTCCACAGATGATGCCGACATAACCTGCGAAGACCAACACGCCGTGATTGCCTGCAATATTACCCCAGGCCAGCAGGAAAAAGAGCAGGGTCAGGCTGGCAAAGACAAACTGTAATGCACGATTCGCTTTCAACGTACCGCAGAACATAAACAGGGTAAAAATGCCCCACAGCGCCAGGTAAACACCCAGCATGGTGGCGTCAGTTGGTTCAGCCAGCGCCATCTTAGGCAGCACGATGATGCCAACCAGACTCAGCCAGAAAAAACCATAGGAGATAAATGCCGTCAGGCCAAATGTATTGCCCTTCTTATATTCCAGCAGCCCGGCAATAATCTGTGCCAGACCACCAACGAAAATCCCCATGCTGATGATGGTCGAGGTTAACGGGAAAAAACCTGCATTATGCAGATTCAGTAAAATGGTGGTCATGCCAAAACCCATCAGCCCTAAAGGACCGGGATTTGCCAGCGTATTGGTCTGCATAAATGCCCCGTGAAATCACAGATAAGTTGAAATAGTTAAGATTACTTCACGCTGGCTCAGGCCTGCTTTGCCAGCGCGCGCGGGATGATAATAAGCTACTGCAGAGAGGATGTTGATCTGGATAACGATAAATTGAAAAATTTTTTTATTCTGCCCCTTGATGCGGTTGAGGATGGCCCCATCTTAATTGGCATCCGAGGATATGTGCCCGGAAAAAAGCGCGGCGTCTGGAGTTGAAATGATGAAAACAGACCGCATTAAGTGTGCATAACCTGATTTATAATGAATTTAAGTGGGAGATGTTTAGATGGGTAAGATTATTGGTATTGACCTGGGTACAACTAACTCTTGTGTCGCTATTATGGATGGCGGCAAGGCTCGTGTTCTGGAGAATGCTGAGGGCGACCGCACCACGCCGTCCATCATTGCTTACACCCAGGACGGTGAAACCCTGGTCGGCCAGCCTGCTAAACGTCAGGCTGTGACTAACCCGCAAAATACCCTGTTTGCAATCAAGCGTCTGATTGGTCGCCGCTTCCAGGATGAAGAAGTCCAGCGTGATATTAAAATCATGCCTTATCAGATTATCGGTTCTGACAATGGTGACGCCTGGCTGGATGTGAAAGGCCAGAAAATGGCTCCGCCACAGATTTCTGCCGAAGTGCTGAAAAAAATGAAGAAAACCGCGGAAGATTATCTGGGTGAAACGGTAACTGAAGCGGTTATCACTGTGCCAGCCTACTTCAACGATGCACAGCGTCAGGCAACCAAAGATGCTGGCCGTATTGCCGGTCTGGATGTTAAGCGCATTATCAACGAACCTACCGCGGCCGCACTGGCTTACGGTATGGACAAAGGTCAGGGTAACCGCACCATTGCGGTTTATGACCTGGGCGGTGGTACTTTTGATATCTCTATTATCGAAATTGATGAAGTTGACGGCGAGAAAACCTTCGAGGTGTTGGCGACCAACGGTGATACTCACCTGGGTGGTGAAGACTTTGACAGCCGCATGATCAACTACCTGGTGGCAGAATTCAAAAAGGATCAGGGCATCGATCTGCACAACGATCCGCTGGCGATGCAGCGTCTGAAAGAAGCCGCTGAGAAGGCGAAAATCGAACTTTCTTCTGCCCAGCAGACCGATGTTAACCTGCCGTATATTACGGCAGATGCCACAGGTCCTAAACACCTGAATATTAAAGTGACCCGTGCCAAACTGGAATCTCTGGTTGAAGACCTGGTGACGCGTTCTATTGAGCCGTTGAAAGTGGCTTTACAGGATGCTGGCCTGTCGGTATCTGACATCAATGATGTGATCCTGGTGGGTGGTCAGACCCGTATGCCAATGGTGCAGTCGAAAGTGGCAGAGTTCTTCGGTAAAGAGCCACGTAAAGACGTTAACCCGGATGAAGCGGTTGCCGTTGGTGCTGCGGTGCAGGGTGGCGTACTGGCCGGTGATGTGAAAGACGTTCTGCTGCTGGATGTGACGCCACTCTCCCTGGGTATTGAAACCATGGGTGGCGTGATGACCTCGCTTATCAGCAAGAACACCACTATCCCAACCAAACACAGCCAGGTGTTCTCCACTGCGGAAGATAACCAGTCTGCGGTAACCATTCACGTCGTGCAGGGTGAGCGTAAACGCGCGGCGGATAATAAATCCCTGGGCCAGTTCAACCTCGACGGTATCCAGCCGGCACCTCGCGGTATGCCACAGGTGGAAGTGACCTTTGATATTGATGCGGATGGTATTTTGCATGTTTCCGCGAAGGATAAGAACAGCGGCAAAGAGCAGAAGATCACCATCAAAGCATCTTCTGGTCTGAACGATGATGAAATCGAAAAAATGGTCCGCGAAGCAGAAGCCAATGCCGAATCTGACCGTAAGTTCGAAGAACTGGTGCAAACCCGTAACCAGGCCGATCATTTGTCGCACAGCACCCGCAAGCAACTGGATGAAGCCGGTGACAAACTGCCAGCCGATGACAAAGCACCCATTGAGGCTGCACTGACCGATCTGAACACGGCGCTGAAAGGTGAAGATAAGGCGGAAATTGAAGCAAAAATGCAGGCGTTGATGCAGGTGTCCGGCAAGCTGATGGAGTTCGCTCAACAGCAGGCTGCTGGCGGTGCAACGGCTGATGCGACTGATGATTCTGCCAAAAAAGATGATGATGTTGTCGACGCTGAATTTGAAGAAGTAAAAGACAACAAAAAATAATCGCCCCTGATCGGGCAAGGTGTTCGCTAAAGAACACTGATTTAACCCACGGGCGTAGGAGTTTCTCCACGCCCGTGCACGTATGTTAAGGGCAGGACACCAGAATGGCGAAGAAAGACTATTACGAGATTTTGGGCGTTTCCAGGTCAGCGGAAGAGCGTGAAATCAAAAAGGCCTATAAACGCCTGGCGATGAAATTTCACCCTGACCGCAATCCAGGCGATAAAGAATCCGAAGCTAAATTTAAAGAGGTGAAAGAAGCCTACGAGATCCTTACCGACGCGCAAAAGCGTGCGGCTTACGATCAGTACGGTCATGCCGCTTTTGAACAGGGTGGTATGGGCGGCGGCGGCGGCGGTTTTGGCGGCGGTGGTGCTGATTTCAGCGATATCTTTGGCGACGTGTTCGGTGACATTTTCGGCGGAGGTCGCCGTCAGCAGCGCGCCGCGCGCGGAGCCGATTTACGCTATAACATGGAACTGACGCTTGAAGAAGCCGTGCGCGGCGTGTCCAAAGAGATCCGTATTCCTGCGCTGGAAGAGTGTGATAAATGTCACGGTAGTGGATCGAAACCCGGTACGCAGCCGCAGAGTTGTCCGACCTGCCACGGTCAGGGCCAGGTACAGATGCGCCAGGGCTTCTTCAGCGTACAGCAGGCTTGTCCAACCTGTCATGGTCGTGGCTCGATAATCAAAGATCCTTGTCAGTCCTGTCATGGACATGGCCGGGTGGAGAAATCCAAAACGTTGTCGGTGAAAATTCCGGCGGGTGTTGACACCGGCGATCGTATTCGTCTGAGCGGCGAGGGCGAAGCCGGTGAGCACGGTGCGCCTGCGGGCGATCTCTATGTCCAGGTTTCGGTACGCAAGCATCCTATCTTCGAACGTGAAGAGAGTAACCTTTACTGTGAAGTGCCGATTAATTTTGCGATGGCCGCACTGGGTGGTGAAATTGAAGTCCCCACTCTTGATGGTCGCGTGAAGCTGAAAGTGCCTTCCGAGACACAGACCGGCAAGTTGTTCCGTATGCGTGGCAAGGGCGTTAAGTCGGTTCGTGGTGGTGTGCAGGGCGATTTGCTGTGCCGCGTGGTAGTGGAAACGCCGGTCAGCCTGAGTGACAAGCAAAAAGCGCTGTTGCGTGAGCTTGAAGAGAGCTTTGGTGGTCCCAGCGGCGAGAAAAACAGCCCACGCTCGAAGCGCTTCTTCGACGGCGTGAAGAAGTTTTTTGATGATTTGACCCGTTAAAGCTGATGCTCTGATGGTGAAAACGGACAGCCTGAGATGCTGTCCGTTTTTTTACACTCAGCGGGCCCGGACGCTCTCGCTATTCCCTTCCCTCCTGACGGGACGAACATGCCAGGAGTAAAGCGGCCGATAAACTATTTTTCAGGGCAGCGAAAGCGGGTATGCTTGCTCACCTTAATTTTTTCTCTTTGCAGGGAAGGTTCTGATGAAATTAACGCTTGAACGGCTGCTGAAAAACGAAGCCACAGGCGGCGTGGTATTGCTTGTCGCGGCGGTGGTAGCGATGTTTCTGGCAAATAATGCTGCTACCCAGCAGACATATCAGGACATTCTTGCCATGCCGGTTGAATTCCGCTTTGGGCCGCTGGATATCAGTAAAAATTTACTGTTATGGATCAACGATGCGCTGATGGCGCTGTTCTTCTTAATGATCGGGCTGGAGGTAAAGCATGAGCTGGTATCCGGCTCTCTTGCATCGCGTGAGCGGGCGATATTCCCGCTGATCGCGGCAGTTGGCGGAATGATGGCACCGGGGGTGATTTATGCGCTGCTCAATCACCATGACTCGCTGGCAGTGCGCGGGTGGGCGATCCCAACGGCCACGGATATCGCTTTTGCGTTAGGTATTCTGGCACTGCTCGGTAGCCGCGTACCGCCTGCCCTGAAGATATTTCTGATGGCGCTGGCGGTCATTGACGATCTTGGTGCCATCCTGATTATTGCTTTCTTTTATACCCAGCAACTTTCACCGGTTTCACTGGGTGTGGCTGCCGGGGCAGTTGTGATGCTGGCATTACTGAACAGGCTGGGCATACGTAACATCGCTGTCTACATGCTGGTGGGGATGGTGTTGTGGATAGCTATACTGAAATCGGGCGTGCATGCCACGCTGGCGGGGGTGATTGTTGGCTTCTTTGTACCGCTGGAGAAACAGAATGGCCATTCTCCGGCAATCCACCTGTCTCACAGTCTGGCACCGTGGGTCAGTTGGCTTATCCTGCCACTGTTCGCCTTTGCCAACGCAGGTGTTGCTTTACGCGGTGTCTCGCTTGACGGGGTGTTTTCCACCGTACCGCTGGGCATCATTCTTGGCCTGTTTATCGGCAAGCCGGTGGGGATTACGTTAATTTGCTGGCTGGCGGTGAAGCTGCATATTGCGGTCCTGCCGCGAGGGACACAAATGCGTGATATTGCAGCAATTGGTGTACTGTGCGGCATCGGCTTTACCATGTCGATATTTATCTCTTCGCTTGCTTTTGACACTGCGCATCCAGAGACGATAACGCTGGCTAAACTGGGTATTCTTACCGGTTCGGTGGTTTCTGCCGTGGTGGGTTATACGCTGTTGAGGATAAAACTGCGTTAATGACTGTCCGGTAGCCGTGGTGCGACAGGCCATGTGATGACGAAAGCAATAGCGGCTACCGCGTTCAGTCAGATGCATCCAGTACGCCGGTCCCTCTGCACGGTTTCACCAGTGCACAGTGCTGACAGATGATACACAGAGTACATTGTCCGCGCTGGCCTGGGAAATTGAACCGCTACTTCTCAATGCTCAGTGAGCAGAAGGCCATAAACGCAGGGCAAAAAAAAACCGCCACAGGCGGTTTCTTTCTCAAAGCGGGATTAACAGCGTGGCAGTTAAGCCAGTTTGTTGATCTGAGCAGTCAGGTTCGCTTTATGGCGAGCCGCTTTGTTTTTGTGGATCAGGCCTTTAGCTGCCTGACGGTCCACAATTGGTTGCATTTCGTTAAATGCATTCTGTGCCGCTGCTTTGTCGCCGATGGCGATAGCTGCGTATACTTTCTTGATAAAAGTACGCATCATTGAACGACGGCTAGCGTTATGTTTGCGACGCTTCTCAGACGTTACGGCGCGTTTCTTAGCTGATTTGATATTAGCCAAGGTCCAACTCCCAAATAGTTCTGTGATGACAATTCAAAGGCCGAGGAATATGCCTCTTTCGCCTGAGGTTGTCAATGGATTTGTGCAAATAAGCGCCGTTTGACTGCGGCGCCTGGTTACGTTTGATGGCGCAGGATTCTACCAGCTTCATCCAGATGAATACAGCTTATTCACAATAAAAATCTCCATTGTCAGTTCATTGAGCTCAGACTGTAAAAAGCTATCCAGAGCAACTTAAAGCCGCATTCGCGGGTTAACCTTCATCGCGCTACAGGGTATAATCCGCCGATTTCCACAAATTTGAGCCAGCCATGAAGTTTATCCGCGGCATACATAATCTCAGGGAGCAGCATCGCGGCTGCGTACTGACCATTGGTAATTTTGATGGTGTACATCGCGGCCATCAGGCACTGCTTGCCCAACTGTGCGCCGAGGGGCGTCAACGTAATCTGCCAGTGGTGGTAATGCTGTTTGAGCCACAGCCGCTGGAGCTGTTTGCAACGGATAAAGCGCCGCCACGGCTGACGCGCCTGCGTGAAAAAGTGCGATACCTTAGCGAAGCGGGTGTGGATGCGGTACTGTGCGTTGGTTTTGACCGGCATTTTGCCGCGCAGACAGCGCAAAGTTTCATCACCGATCTGCTGGTGGATAAGCTTGGTGTAAGATTTCTGGCGGTGGGGGATGATTTCCGTTTTGGCGCTGGTCGTGAGGGTGATTTCCTGTTATTACAGGAAGCGGGTGCAGCATTTGGCTTTGATGTGATCAGCACTCAAACCTTCTGTGATGACGGCAAGCGTATCAGCAGCACGGCGGTCCGTCAGGCGCTGGCTGCAGATAATCTGCCGCTGGCGGCGACACTTCTGGGGCATCCTTTCAGCATTTCAGGTCGTGTGGTGCATGGCGATGCGCTGGGACGTACCATTGGTTTCCCTACCGCTAATTTGCCGCTCAGGCGCTATGTTTCGCCGGTAAAAGGCGTGTACGCCGTTGAAGTGCGCGGTCTGGGCGAGCGCGCTATTCCTGGCGTGGCCAATATTGGTAGCCGCCCAACGGTTTCTGGCATGCGCCAACAGCTTGAAGTCCATCTGCTGGATGTTGCAATGGACCTGTACGGTCGCCATATAGATGTGGTACTGCGGAAAAAAATACGTAACGAGCAGCGTTTTTCCTCACTGGATGCGCTGAAAGAGCAAATTGCGAAAGATGTGGTGACTGCCAGAGCGTTTTTTGGGCTGAAGACACCGCTTTAAACAGAAGCGAAATACGGAATCGAGAATCTGATGAGTGACTATAAATCTACCCTGAATTTGCCGGAAACGGGGTTCCCGATGCGTGGCGATCTGGCCAAACGCGAACCGGGGATGTTGCAGCGTTGGTATGATGACAATCTGTACGGCATCATCCGCGAAGCCAAAAAAGGGAAAAAAACCTTTATCCTGCACGATGGCCCTCCTTATGCAAACGGCAGCATTCATATTGGTCACTCGGTTAACAAGATTCTGAAAGACATTATCGTTAAGTCAAAAGGGCTGGCTGGTTTTGACTCGCCCTATGTTCCGGGGTGGGACTGTCACGGTTTACCTATCGAACACAAAGTCGAACAGACCATTGGTAAGCCAGGCGAGAAAGTGACCGCGGCCGAGTTCCGTGAAGCCTGCCGTAAGTATGCTGCTGAACAGGTTGAGGCGCAGAAAGCAGACTTTATCCGTCTGGGCGTGTTGGGCGACTGGGATCGTCCTTATCTGACGATGGACTTCAAAACAGAAGCCAATATCATCCGCGCGCTGGGAAAAATCATCGCTAATGGTCATCTGCATAAAGGCGCGAAGCCGGTGCACTGGTGTCTTGATTGCCGTTCAGCGTTGGCTGAAGCGGAAGTGGAGTATTACGACAAAACTTCCTTTTCTATTGACGTTATGTTTAACGCCATCGATAAAGACGCCGTGGCGGCAAAATTTGGTACCACCGTGGTCGAAGGGCCGGTTTCGCTGGTTATCTGGACCACCACGCCGTGGACCATGCCAGCCAACCGCGCTATCTCGCTTCATCCTGAATTTGATTATCAGCTGGTGCAAATTGATGGCCGCGCGTTGATTCTGGCGAAAGATTTGGTTGAAAGCGTGATGAAACGTGCCGGGATAGCTGAGTGGCAGATCCTGGGTGAAGCGAAAGGCGCAACCCTTGAGTTGGCTGGTTTTTATCATCCCTTCCTCGATCTGACCTCCATGGTGATACTGGGTGAACATGTGACGCTGGAAGCGGGTACGGGCGCTGTGCATACCGCACCTGCTCATGGCCCGGATGATTACGTTATCTGTCAGAAATATGGCATTGAAGCGGCTAATCCCGTAGGACCCGACGGTAACTATCTGCCGGGAACTTATCCAGGGCTTGATGGTGTTAACGTATTGAAAGTAAACGATATGATGATTGCGCTGCTGCGTGAGAAGGGCGCATTGCTGCACGTTGAAAAAATGCTGCACAGCTACCCACACTGCTGGCGACACAAAACGCCGATCATCTTCCGCGCTACCCCGCAGTGGTTTATCAGCATGGATCAAAAGGGCCTGCGTCAGCAGTCTTTGTCTGAGATCAAAGGCGTGCAGTGGATCCCGGACTGGGGGCAGGCGCGGATCGAATCGATGGTGGCCAGCCGTCCCGACTGGTGTATCTCGCGTCAGCGTACCTGGGGTGTGCCAATGGCATTGTTCGTGCACAAAGACACCGAACAGCTGCACCCGGATACCCTGTCGCTGATGGAAAAAGTCGCGCAGCGCGTGGAGCAGGATGGGATCCAGGCCTGGTGGGATCTGGATGCAAAAGCGTTGATGGGCGACGAGGCGGAAAACTACGTCAAAGTCCCGGATACGCTGGATGTGTGGTTTGACTCTGGCTCAACCAGCTATTCAGTGGTGGATGCCCGTCCTGAATTTGGTGGCCACGCTTCTGATATGTATCTGGAAGGTTCCGATCAGCACCGCGGCTGGTTTATGTCGTCTCTGATGATTTCGACGGCGATGAAAGGCAAAGCGCCTTACCGCCAGGTTTTGACACACGGCTTCACCGTCGATGGACAGGGCCGTAAAATGTCGAAATCCATCGGTAATACCGTTTCGCCGCAGGATGTCATGAACAAACTGGGCGGCGATATCCTGCGTCTGTGGGTGGCCTCCACGGACTACTCCGGTGAAATGGCGGTATCGGATGAAATTCTTAAACGTGCTGCCGACGCCTATCGTCGCATTCGTAACACCGCCCGTTTCCTGCTGGCCAACCTGAACGGCTTCAACCCGGAAACCGACAGCGTGAAAGCGGAAGATATGGTGGTGCTGGATCGCTGGGCCGTGGGCTGTGCGCAGGCCGCACAGCACGACATTATTGATTCTTACGCCCGCTATGATTTCCACGAGGTTGTGCAGCGTCTGATGCAGTTCTGCTCCATTGAGATGGGGTCGTTCTATCTTGATATCATCAAAGATCGCCAGTACACCGCGAAGGCGGATGGCCTGGCCCGCCGGAGCTGCCAGACCGCGTTGTATCATATTGCGGAAGCCCTTGTGCGCTGGATAGCGCCAGTGCTGTCGTTCACGGCGGATGAAATCTGGAATGAGCTACCGGGTAAGCGCGCTAAATACGTTTTCACTGAAGAGTGGTACGGTGGACTGTTTGGCCTGGCAGAGAACGAAGCCATGAACGATGGTTTCTGGTCTGAGCTGCTGAAAGTGCGTGGCGAAGTCAACAAAGTTATTGAGCAGGCGCGCGCGGATAAGCGTCTGGGCGGCTCGCTTGAAGCAACGGTCACACTTTACGCTGATGCGACGCTGGCGGAAAAACTGACCAGCCTTGGCAACGAGCTTCGTTTTGTGCTGCTGACGTCCGGTGCGCAGGTGGCCGATTACGCGTTGGCTACCAACGATGCCCAGCAAAGCGAGCTGGTAAAAGGTCTGAAAATTGGCCTGCTCAAAGCGAAAGGGGTTAAATGTCCGCGCTGTTGGCACTATTCTGGTGATATCGGCCAGAGTGCTGAACATCCTGATGTCTGTGGCCGTTGTGCTACCAATATAGCGGGCGCTGGTGAACAGCGTAAGTATGCATAAATGAAGCCATTACTCTCAACGGGATTGCGCTGGCTGTGGCTGGTGCTGGTGGTGATTGCCATCGACTTCGCCAGTAAGCAGTGGATCATGAACACGCTGATGCTGCATGAGTCAATGTCAGTGATGCCGTTTATTAACTTCTTCTATGCGCACAATTACGGCGCGGCTTTCAGCTTCCTGGCAGATAAAGGGGGCTGGCAGCGCTGGTTCTTCGCCGGGATTGCGGTGGCCATTGTGGTGGCGTTGCTGGTGATGATGTATCGCAGCGAGGCCAGCAAGAAGCTGAACGGTATCGCTTACGCGCTGATCATTGGCGGCGCGTTGGGCAATTTGTTTGACCGGGCGTACCACGGCTTTGTGGTCGATTTTATCGACTTCTACGTTGGCGACTGGCACTTTGCCACTTTTAATATCGCTGACTGCGGCATCTGCGTCGGTGCGGCGCTTATCGTGCTGGAGGGCTTTTTGGCTCCGGCCGGCAAGCACGCTAAATAAGGGCTGCACAGATGAGTGATTGCGTACAGCGTGACAGCGCGGTGCTGGTGCATTTTATCCTGAAACTCTCCGACGGTTCGACGGCAGAGTCCACCCGCGACAACGGTAAACCGGCGCTGTTCAGCCTTGGTGATGGCAGCCTGTCGGCAGGGCTGGAGGCGGAGCTGCTTGAGCTGAAAGCCGGTGACAAGAAAACCTTTTCACTGGCGCCAGAGTCGGCTTTCGGTCATACCAGCCCCGATCTGATCCAGTATTTCTCGCGCCGGGATTTTACTCAGGCCGGGGAGCCGGAGATTGGCGCGATCATGTTGTTCAGCGGCATGGACGGTAATGAAATGCCGGGGGTGATCCGTGAGATCTCTGGCGACTCGGTCACGGTGGATTTCAATCATCCACTGGCCGGACAAACTATTCACTTTGATGTTGAAGTGCTGCAAATCAATCCGAAGCTGGAGGCGGTGAATGCAAATCCTGTTGGCTAACCCTCGTGGCTTCTGTGCCGGTGTCGATCGTGCCATCAGTATTGTGGAGCGGGCGCTGGAAATGTATGGCGCACCTATCTATGTTCGCCATGAAGTGGTTCATAACCGCTATGTCGTCAACACCCTGCGTGAGCGTGGGGCGATTTTTATTGAAGATATTGCGGAAGTGCCGGATGGGTCGATTTTGATTTTCTCCGCACATGGTGTTTCGCAGGCGGTACGCGCCGAGGCCAGAGCGCGCGACCTGACGATGCTGTTTGATGCCACCTGCCCGCTGGTGACCAAAGTGCATATGGAAGTGGCGCGGGCCAGCCGTAAAGGCACCGAAGCGATTCTGATCGGACATGCAGGTCATCCTGAAGTGGAAGGCACTATGGGACAGTACAGTAACCCAAAAGGGGGAATGTATCTGGTGGAGTCACCTGCGGACGTTTACAGTCTGGAGGTAAAAGACGAAAACAATTTGTGCTTTATGACCCAGACGACGCTGTCGGTAGATGACACTTACGAGGTGATTGACGCCCTGCGCGATCGTTTTCCAAAGATTGTCGGGCCCCGTAAGGATGATATCTGTTACGCCACCACCAACCGTCAGGAAGCGGTGCGTACCCTGGCAAAGGATGCGGATGTGGTGCTGGTGGTAGGCTCGCGTAATTCTTCCAACTCCAACCGACTTGCGGAGCTGGCACAGCGCGCGGGTAAGTTGGCACAGCTAATTGATTCTGCTGACGATATTCAGGAAGAGTGGATTAAAGGCGTCAGCTGCGTTGGGGTGACAGCGGGCGCGTCCGCGCCGGATGTACTGGTGCAGCAGGTGATTCAGCGGCTGTGTGAAATGGGCGGTCAGACGGCTATTGAACTGATTGGCCGGGAAGAAAATATTGTTTTCGAAGTGCCAAAAGAATTACGGGTTGATATAAAAGAAATCCGGTAATTCCACAGCGGCCTCGCCGTTTCTGAGCCAAACGGCGTCAGCGTTTTAAAAGGGATCCTGCTAAATAAGCTGGGTCCCTTTTTATTGTCATCCTGATCGACAGCCAACAGCGGGTTTAGCAACGGGTATTCCTGTGGGCTGAAATATTGCCGCTTGGGCTGTGTTTCCCGCTGACGATTTTAATTATCTGCCCGTTGCGCAGAGGTTATATTTTTGAGGCGCGCGATTCCCTGTTATTTCAGTAAAGCACTCATGCTATTGATAAGCTGCCCGCAGTGGGCCAGCTCTCAGTCCGTCAGCTCTGCACTGACATCTGAGAAAACGGCAGCGATGTTTTTGCGACCCGCTATAATGCCGGCCAGCCGGGTGACCGGCAGTTATCATTGGTGGCATCCGGGATAAAATTCCTCCGTGCTGTCTTACTGTGCCAGTAACGAGGAACCTGGAGTGGCATTATCATGCAATTCAGCGCAGGATTTATCCTGATTTATTGCGTTTTATTTTTATTTTATTTCTGAATGCTATCTTTATTTTTTCTGATTCTGTTTTGACTGGCTTTATTATTTTTCTATCAATTCTTCCTGACAAAAAAGTATTTATGCTATCAGCATTACCTTGTGTTATCTTTTCTGCTCAGTGATTTCAATATCACTTAGAGCTTGTCCCACCGGGCATTATTGCCGCAGGTACTCCTGATAAGGACAGCGCGGAGACAAATGCTTACCTTTGAATGCCTTCCTGGGCGATCCGAAAGGGGAGTGGAGCGAATAAACCGCAGCGTACATGAAGTACGTGAGGATCTCAGGCGCTGCCCAGGGCCAGAATGCCAAGTGTGGGCCAGGCTCTTAACCAGTTATAAAAATGCTTCTCACTGTGCTTATATTAAAAGGATATTAATGATGAGAGAATTAACTGCGTTGGAAATAAATGAAGTCAGCGGTGGTGTTATTATTGTCGGCGGGTTTGTGGGTGGCCCCGTCGCGGCGGTTATCGGCACGGCTTATGTGGGGGCTGTTATGCTCTACAAACTGTTAATTTCAGCACTCAGCGTCATAACAACATCCAACACCACGACGTAATCACTCTGACCAACCTCAACCGGCGCCACGGTGGCAGTGACTGTGGCGCGATCCTCTCTTCTCCTTCAACCCCGTCCGGTGCCGGAATTTGTTTTACTGATAATCTTCCTCGGCTGTCATAAAATACTTATTCCGCATTTTTACAGTGGCGCAGTGCTTAACAGCTGGTTAACCTGATTCGCTTTGTATGCTCAGACTTAAGGGATTCATTATGAAAGATGCACAGATCCGCCTTGCCATCGTTGGCGCTTCGGGACGGATGGGCCGTCAGTTAATCCAGGCCACTCACGAGGCAAAAGGCGTTTGCCTCGGTGCGGCGCTGGTGCGTGAAGGTTCCTCGTTGTCAGGGGTGGATGCGGGTGAGCTGGCGGGGATCGGGTCACTGGATATCAGGGTGACCAGCGATCTTGCGGCGGTTAAGAATGATTTTGACGTGCTGATTGATTTTACCCGCCCGGAAGGAACGCTGGAATATCTGGCTTTCTGTCGGCAGCACCACAAAGCGATGGTAATTGGTACTACCGGTTTTGATGAGGCGGGCAAGGCGGCAATAAAAGCCGCTTCAGAAGAGATTGGCATTGTGTTTGCGGCTAACTTCAGCGTTGGGGTCAACCTGGTGCTGAAACTGCTGGAAAAGACCGCCAGGGTAATGGGGGATTATGCTGACATTGAGATCGTTGAGGCACATCACCGGCATAAAGTGGATGCGCCATCCGGTACCGCGCTGGCGATGGGCGAAGCGATTGCTGATGCAATGGACTGGGATCTGGCCGAACAGGCGGTATACGCCCGTGAAGGGCATACCGGTGAACGTAAAGCGAAAACCATCGGTTTTGCCACCGTTCGTGCTGGCGATATCGTGGGTGAACATACCGCGATGTTTGCGGATATTGGTGAGCGCGTAGAGATTACTCACAAAGCATCAAGTCGTATGACCTTTGCGAAAGGCGCCGTTAAAGCAGCAAAATGGATTGGGTCTCATAAAGCAGGGTTTTATGATATGAAAAATGTGCTTGATCTGGACAGTATTTGATTTTTTTCTCTGTGTGGAGTGTTTGTTTTTTATTTTTAACTTGATGATTTTATGGCGATAATTTTTCGCCATTTTTTGTTTTTTTTTATTTTTATGGATTTGGTGTGATTTTTTATTATTTTTCTTATTTTTTTTGCTTTTTTTAAGGTTTTTTTCCTGTGAATGGTTATTTTTTACCATCTGGTCCACTTTTTTCATGCCGTTTTAATTCAGTCATACATAATCAATGATGTAACCGCTTAAATGAGCAGGATAGTTGTTGTTTTCAGAGTAAATCGTCCTGGTTTCCAGTCAGTTGGCCAAAAAACCAGGAAAAAACACCGTCCGCGCTGGACAAGCAGGGGTACGATCATTAGAATGCGCGCAATTTGCCAAAAATCGAGCACCTGGGCGGTTTTTACATTGATTCAGGCGCCTGAAATGAATTAATATGCAAATATTATGACTGTTTATTCTTCGGAGGGTGTTTTGATAAAGTCAGCGCTACTGGTTCTGGAAGACGGAACCCAATTCCACGGTCGGGCCATCGGGGCTTTGGGATCGGCAGTGGGGGAAGTTGTTTTCAACACGTCGATGACCGGTTATCAAGAAATCCTCACTGATCCTTCCTACTCCCGCCAGATTGTTACTCTTACTTATCCTCATATCGGCAATGTCGGCACTAATTCCGCAGATGAAGAATCTTCTCAGGTACATGCTCAGGGACTGGTGATCCGCGACCTGCCGCTTATCGCCAGCAACTTCCGTAGTGAAGAAGGACTGTCTGCTTATCTGGAGCGCCATAATATTGTCGCTATTGCTGATATCGATACCCGTAAGTTAACCCGTCTGTTGCGTGAAAAAGGTGCACAGAACGGCTGCATCATTGCCGGTGATGCGCCGGATGCCACGCTGGCGCTGCAAAAGGCACAGGCATTCCCTGGCCTGAAAGGGATGGATCTGGCAAAAGAAGTGACGACCAGCGAAACCTGGTGCTGGTTGCAGGGCAGCTGGCAGCTGGATGGTCTTCCGGCGCCTGTAGATGAAGACGAGCAGCCTTTGCATGTGGTGGCTTACGATTACGGCGTTAAGCGCAATATCCTGCGTATGCTGGTTGACCGTGGCTGTCGTCTGACGGTGGTCCCGGCGCAAACCCCAGCCGAAGAGGTACTGAAGCTGAACCCGGATGGTGTCTTTCTCTCCAATGGACCGGGTGACCCGGAACCCTGCGACTATGCCATTACGGCGATTCGGAAATTACTGGAGACTGACGTGCCGATCTTTGGCATCTGTCTGGGACACCAGCTGCTGGCGCTCGCCAGCGGTGCTAAAACGGTCAAAATGAAACTTGGTCACCACGGCGGCAACCACCCGGTGAAAGACCTGGACAATAACACGGTGATGATCACTGCTCAAAACCACGGTTTTGCCGTTGATGAACATGATCTACCGGCCTGTCTGCGCGTAACGCACACTTCACTGTTTGACCAGACGGTACAGGGCATCCATCGCACTGACAAAGCGGCATTCAGCTTCCAGGGGCATCCTGAGGCCAGCCCCGGCCCGCACGATGCCGCACCACTGTTTGATCACTTTATTGAACTGATCAACGACTACCGTTCAAACGCTAAATAATCAGGAGCGAGAAAATGCCAAAACGTACCGACATAAAAAGTATCCTGATCCTTGGCGCTGGTCCGATTGTTATCGGCCAGGCCTGCGAATTTGACTACTCTGGTGCCCAGGCCTGTAAAGCCCTGCGTGAAGAGGGGTATCGCGTTATTCTGGTCAACTCCAACCCGGCCACCATCATGACCGACCCGGAGATGGCTGATGCCACCTATATTGAGCCTATCCACTGGGAAGTGGTACGCAAAATCATCGAAAAAGAGCGCCCCGATGCGGTGCTGCCGACAATGGGCGGTCAGACCGCGCTGAACTGTGCGCTGGAACTGGAGCGTCAGGGCGTACTGGAAGCGTTTGGCGTGGCGATGATCGGTGCGACGGCCGATGCCATTGATAAAGCGGAAGACCGCCAGCGTTTCGATAAGGCAATGAAGAAAATTGGCCTGGAAACCGCCCGTTCCGGCATCGCGCATACCATGGAAGAAGCGCTGAAAGTAGCCGAAGATGTCGGTTTTCCGTGCATTATCCGTCCTTCGTTTACTATGGGGGGTACCGGCGGCGGTATTGCTTATAACCGTGAAGAATTCGAAGAAATTTGCGAGCGTGGCCTCGACCTTTCTCCGACCAATGAGCTGTTGATTGACGAATCGCTGATTGGCTGGAAAGAGTACGAAATGGAAGTGGTGCGTGACAAAAATGACAACTGCATTATTGTCTGCTCAATCGAAAACTTCGATGCGATGGGCATCCACACCGGTGATTCCATTACCGTGGCACCCGCTCAGACGCTGACCGACAAGGAATACCAAATCATGCGTAACGCCTCAATGGCGGTACTGCGTGAAATTGGCGTTGAAACCGGCGGCTCCAACGTCCAGTTTTCGGTTAATCCGGAGAATGGTCGTCTGATTATCATTGAGATGAACCCGCGCGTGTCGCGTTCTTCCGCACTGGCGTCGAAAGCCACCGGCTTCCCGATTGCCAAAATTGCGGCCAAACTGGCGGTAGGTTACACGCTGGACGAGCTGATGAACGACATTACCGGCGGTCGTACACCGGCCTCCTTCGAACCGTCCATCGACTACGTGGTCACTAAAATTCCTCGCTTCAACTTTGAGAAATTCGCCGGTGCTAACGATCGTCTGACCACCCAGATGAAATCGGTCGGGGAAGTGATGGCGATTGGCCGTACCCTTCAGGAATCAATGCAGAAAGCGCTGCGTGGCCTGGAGGTTGGTGCAAACGGCTTCGATCCGAAAGTAGACCTGAACGATGCGGATGCGCTGACCACCATCCGTCGTGAACTGAAAGACGCCGGTTCAGACCGGATCTGGTACGTGGCCGATGCGTTCCGCGCGGGCATGTCGGTGGAAGGCGTATTTAACCTGACCAACATCGATCGCTGGTTCCTGGTGCAGATTGAAGAGCTGGTCCGTCTGGAAGAACAGGTGGCCCGTGAAGGGGTAAACGGTCTGACAGCTGATTTCCTGCGGACGCTGAAGCGTAAAGGCTTTGCCGATGCGCGCCTGTCAGCGCTGGCTGGCGTGGCGGAATCGGAAGTGCGTAAGCTGCGTGAGCAGTACAACCTGCACCCGGTTTATAAGCGTGTGGATACCTGTGCCGCTGAATTCTCTACCGATACCGCTTACATGTACTCGACCTATGAAGAAGAGTGCGAAGCCAGTCCAAACCAGGATCGTGAAAAAATCATGGTGCTGGGCGGTGGTCCAAACCGTATTGGTCAGGGTATTGAGTTTGACTACTGTTGCGTCCATGCCGCACTGGCACTGCGCGAAGACGGTTTTGAAACCATCATGGTGAACTGTAACCCTGAAACGGTTTCAACCGATTACGATACCTCTGACCGTCTTTATTTCGAACCGGTCACGCTGGAAGACGTGCTGGAAATCGTGCGTATTGAGAAGCCAAAAGGGGTGATCGTGCAGTACGGTGGCCAGACGCCGCTGAAACTGGCCCGTGATTTAGAAGCCGCCGGCGTGCCGGTGATTGGTACCAGCCCGGACGCCATTGATCGGGCGGAAGACCGTGAACGCTTCCAGCAGGCAGTGGAGCGTCTGGGTCTGAAGCAGCCGGCAAACGCCACCGTGACCGCGCTGGAACAGGCGGTGGAAAAAGCCGCGAAAATTGGTTATCCGCTGGTGGTGCGTCCTTCCTATGTGCTGGGCGGCCGTGCGATGGAAATCGTTTACGATGAAACGGACCTGAAGCGCTATTTCCAGACGGCGGTGTCCGTTTCCAACGATGCGCCAGTGCTGTTGGATCGTTTCCTTGATGATGCGGTGGAAGTGGACGTTGATGCGATCTGCGACGGTGAACGCGTGCTGATTGGCGGCATTATGGAGCATATCGAACAGGCTGGCGTTCACTCTGGCGACTCTGCCTGCTCGCTGCCCGCCTATACGCTGAATAAAGAGATCCAGAACGTGATGCGTCAGCAGGTTGAGAAACTGGCCTTCGAACTTTGCGTGCGCGGTCTGATGAACGTGCAGTTTGCGGTGAAGGACAACGAAGTCTACCTGATTGAAGTAAACCCACGTGCGGCACGTACCGTTCCCTTTGTCTCCAAGGCAACCGGTGTGCCGCTGGCGAAGGTCGCGGCGCGCGTCATGGCAGGCAAAACGCTGGCGGCACAGGGCGTGACCAAAGAGGTGATCCCGCCTTATTACTCCGTCAAGGAAGTGGTGCTGCCGTTTAACAAGTTCCAGGGCGTTGATCCAATCCTTGGCCCGGAAATGCGCTCCACCGGTGAAGTGATGGGGGTTGGCCGCACCTTTGCCGAAGCCTTTGGCAAAGCGATGCTGGGCGCACAGACCAATATGAAGAAAAGCGGTCGTGCACTACTGTCGGTACGCGAAGGTGATAAAAAGCGCATCGTCGATTTGGCGGCGAAGCTGCAAAAGCTGGGCTTCGAGCTGGATGCCACCCACGGTACGGCGGTGGTGCTGGGTGAAGCGGGGATCAATCCCCGCCTGGTGAACAAGGTCCACGAGGGACGTCCACACATTCAGGATCGCCTGAAGAATGGAGAATATGCCTATATCGTCAATACCACGGCGGGACGGCAGGCCATTGAGGACTCCAGAGTGATCCGCCGCAGTGCGCTGCAATATAAAGTGCATTACGACACCACGCTGAACGGTGGTTTTGCCACGGTGATGTCGCTGAGCGCCGATCCGACTGAAAAGGTAATTTCGGTACAGGAAATGCACGCGCAGATTAATGGCTAAGTCAGTCTGTCATCGTCATCCCCGCCACGGCGGGGATTTTTTTGCTTTTTTTTTGGCAATGCCCCTGGAACCCTGAAATTTCTGTGACCTTCGTGGCAATGTGTGGAGTGAAAAAACCTTATTATTCAGCATGGTAATGGAATTTACCTATTGAGCGCTACCGGTGAAAACAATAAGGAACTGAATAATGACAAAACGTTTATTGGCTACGCTGACGCTGGTGGTACTGAGGACTGCATGTGCAGCGCCTGATGTGACCACCGATCCTGAGGTTTACTTTCTCACAGAGTCACAGTCCATTGACAGTCTTGCCTTGCTGCCACCGCCACCGGCGGGTGACAGCATTGATTTCCTCAATGATAAAGCTCAGTATGATGCCGCTAAATTGCTGCGGGATACGCCGCGCGGCAGGCAGGCATGGAAAGATGCACATGTGGCGGGTGACGGTGTGGCAGAGGCTTTCTCTGCGGCTTTTGGTCATACGATTAGCAAAGAAAAAACGCCGGAAATTTATCGCCTGGTGATGAAAATGCGTGAAGATGCAGGCGATCTCGCCACGCGCAGTGCTAAGCGACATTATATGCGTATTCGCCCCTTCGCTTATTACAATGAACCTACCTGCCGTTCCGATGAGGAAGCGACGCTCTCCAAAAATGGCTCCTATCCCTCTGGCCATACCACCATCGGCTGGGCGACCGCGCTGGTGCTGGCAGAGATCAATCCGGCCAGGCAGGATACGATCCTGCGGCGGGGTTACGACCTGGGTCAAAGCAGGGTAATTTGTGGCTATCACTGGCAGAGTGACGTGACGGCGGCACGGCTTGTGGCCAGCGCGATTGTCGCCCGTTTACATGCCAATGATGGTTTTGCTCAGCAGTTGCAAAAAGCGAAAGAAGAGTTCAAAAAGTTACCGGTCGCCTCGTCATAAACTTATTTTAAAGGCACTGTTTGCGTTGAGATTGCCCCGGGCTTTCTGACTGGGGCAACAGACTTCTGGATAGGGGCAGAGTGCTTTTTTATACAGAACAGAGGCTGTCTCAGGGGTAAATCGCCGCATCTTATCTTTCCACACAGGCCATTTATGGGTCTGTGCCAGTCGATTAAGGGTAACATACCGCATCTGCAGGAATCGGGGAAAAGTGGTGTACTGTTCCGCGTAGTTATTTAAATGGAAAAGAAAGACATTCACTCCGGACAGAGAAAGACGCAATTTATCAGTTGAGCGATTATTGTTCAGGTGTTTATTTATAGTGAAAGCGGGCAGAATGTGCGTAATGCCTGTCGGTTATCAGAAAGCAGATATCGTCAATCTCTACAGCCCTCGACTGTAAGCAGAGTATGGCTCCAGTGAGATGGTCATGAACTGATGAAACCGGAGCGAATAAAACAGAAGTTATCGGGGATGGCTCTGGCTTATAATCTGTTGTTCTTCACGATGGCTTACAGCCTTAAAAATGTCTGACCTGAGATAGAGCTACTGTCGGGAAGCCTGCTGCCAGTGGTAAAGGCATTGTTCACTGGTTGCAAAAAAAACCACAACGCTATGCGTTGCGGCGTTATCAAAAATTAACTGACAGGTATTAAAAGAATTGCAGGTTTTTATAATTATGATTGTCTATTTAGCGCATGGTGAAAAAACATCTTCCAAAATGTTAAAAATACGACGGGGCATATAGATATTCGTCATCGGACATCCTGAAAAACACAAGCAGCGCGTCAGAGAAATGAATCTCTCTCTGAGCTTTACAGTTTTTTCTCTGGTTGTATTTAGTTATCTTTTTTAATTTAATTTTTAGGATAGTTCTTCTAATCTTTTTTGCATCCTTATGGCGAATGCTTCGGCTGTTTTTTCCAGAGAATCTAACCGGGGATTACCAATTCCATCAGGGCTTTTTGCATTATTAATGCTCTTTTTTAATGTCTTAAGGCTATCTGTGATTTTATCTTTAATTAATTCCTTCATTTCTTTATTGTTTGATTTTATCGTGTTAATTATTTTTTTATTCGTGTCAGGTGTCAGGTATTTGAAAGTGTTATCCATATCTGAATTGTCCTGTTTAATGGTATTTTCAAAATCCATTATAGAACTCGTTGCATTTGATGCAAATTGATGGTACTCATTTTTTATTTTATTAAATTTTTCGTTTCCCAGTAACAATTTTGATTTCTGACTGGCAGCAGTAGTTGTGGTGGGCAGAAGTGAAGACTTAAAAACGAAATTGTTTTCAGTTTTGGAATGGACACTACTCTGAGCAGTATCCATGATTTTATTACTCGCGTCACAAGAAGGAAGCATTAAATTCCTGACCAGTGAAGGAGATACAAGTTCAGAGAAAGGTCTGTGAAGTGGATTTCCATAAAAGTTGCCAACGTTTTTTATGGTGTCCTCACAACGAGGAAGAGCAATGTTTCTGACCAGTGAGGGTGATGTAAGTTTAGGGTAATGTCTGTGAAGCATAGTATTATACGCGCTGTTAGCGTTATTTATTGTGTTATTTGAGTTTTCTATTTTTTTTATATTCGACAGAAAAATGTTATTTTTGGTGCTTTTTGTCGGAATATTAAAATGATTAATGATTACTCTACTCGTTGAACCAGCTTTGCTTAAAAACATATAACCTCCATGAAACTGTCTGTTGCTACTACTCTGATAACTCGTGCTTTACGATCCGTTTGTAGCAATAAACGGCATCAACACTATCGGGAATCATGCTTATCGGGTTATACGTAGTGCCGGTATATAGTCCGACTACTGGGAGTTGTACATACCCGATGATGATGGTCTGAAGCACCTTATTGTTGCACTGTGCTTTCTTTCGGTTTCTGCTCTGAATTCCTGCCAATGTTAATAGCGGGTCTGTAAATTTACGCTTTTGTAGAGTCAGGTTTCAGGCGCCAGCCAGAGTGCATTGATTGCGACTTTCAGGTGATAACAGAAAATAAGTTATCTGATTTATTGTTTTTTACATTAACGACATAGTGTAATCAGGTTAACAATATTATTAAGTTACCCATATCATCATGCAACTTTTTCAATGTTTGAAATAATAATGTCTATTTTTTTTGAGGTTTTATTATAACGTCCTGATGGTTTTTTTCATCTGATTTTATTATTTTATGAGCGTGTTTTGGTAGTGTTTGTTTCGGTATTTCTATATTTTATTTTCATTTAAATCTACCCTTTTTAATTTTTTTAACAGATGATGATTTCTCCGATACAGGGACTGAAATCTGTGCCATCCCTTCAGGATAATGGTCTGTTTGCCTTGAATCTCTTACAATATCGCTTTGTACAGCAGTGCACCGTGACGAAAACTGAGGGGCTCCCCATTGCCTTCCACAACGGATAAACCGGCTACACCACTGATCATCTACCCGCAATTTCACCCGGTGGCAGAGCGTACAGATTATTCTCCGAAGCCTGATGTTTCCTCGCTCTGCTGGATAACAAAGACCGGAACATACTTACCGCAATCGTAATCGAAACAAGGTTGTCATTACCGGCATTTCTCTACACTCAACTGAGTTGTACCGACGCATCCCTGCTGAGCTAAATGGTTGTTCAACGATGTTTTAAGTCCATGACGGTCCGGGCGAGCATCACGGCAGCCGAAAAATAAACGGTTTTACCAGCCAGTTATTTTCTGGGTCGGCTGGCAACAAAAGTCCCGCCGCTTGTGGTGCTGATTCTGATGCATCGCCAGGTGAGATGAACGGCAAATCCTGCATTTAAAAACCTTTACGCATTTCCCTCTGCTTAGCTATCGACGAAACTTTCACCTTTCCGTATGATGTCGCCAATTTTACACCCTGTGAGTAACACCAGATGATAAGCCTGATTGTGGCCATGGCGGCCGACCGCGTTATTGGGATGGAAAATGCCATGCCGTGGCACCTGCCCGCCGACCTGGCGTGGTTCAAGAGAAACACGCTGAATAAGCCAGTGATCATGGGGCGGCGCACCTTTGAATCGATTGGTCGTCCACTGCCTGAACGTCTGAATATTGTTATCAGCAGTCAATCCGGTGAAGATGCTGGCGTTATCTGGGTGACGTCTGTCGATGAGGCGCTCCGCGCTGCCGGAGACGTTGAGGAAATCATGGTAATTGGTGGTGGGCGCGTTTACGAGCAGCTTCTGCCAAAGGCCAATCGACTGTATCTGACCCATATTGACGCTGAAGTGGAAGGTGACACTGCTTTCCCCGACTACGAGCCGGATGAATGGCAGTCTGTCTTTAGCGAATTTCGTGATGCGGATGAGCAAAACAGCCACAGTTGGTTCTGGGAAATTCTCGACCGCCGCTAACCCTGGCTGTGGCATGATGCACGGGCAGAAAAATGAGCTCCCGCTGATGATGCGGGACTTTTTTTACGCCGTGTGGCATTGCTCGCTGAACGAGCGTCCCTCCTTCCCACAGGTCACTGCTCTGCCGGCTGCTCCCGTTTTGCAGGCTGCGTAAACCACCGCTGATCCTCCCAGCGTAGCATGGTCAGTGCTCCCCCCCAGCAGCATCCGGTATCCAGCGCCAGAATGCCTTCCGGCGTCCCTTTTCCCTCCAGCGATGCCCAGTGACCAAACACAATAGTGTTATCGCTGGCCACCGGACCAGGAATGTTGAACCAGGGTTTTAATGGTGTGGGAGCGGAGTCTGGTGTGTCTTTGCAGATCATATCCAGTTGACCGCCCGGAAAGCAGTAACGCATCCTGGTCAGGGCGTTAGTGCTGAAACGCAGGCGCGCCAGCCCGGTCAGTTCTTCGCTCCAGTTATTGGGCATATCGCCGTACATGGCATCCAGAAACAGTGGATAGGTGCCACTGGCCAGTACGGACTCTACTTCACGGGCGCAGCTGAGGGCCGTTTCCAGATCCCATTGCGGGGTGATCCCGGCATGTGCCATTACCAGCTTTTTCTCGCGATCCACCTGTAATAAAGGCTGGCGACGCAGCCAGTTGATCAGCACGTCGGCATCGTCTGCTTCCAGCAGGGCAGTAAGGCGATCTTTCGGTTTATTGCGGCTGATCCCGGCAAATACGGCCAACAGATGCAGGTCGTGATTGCCCAGCACCATGCGCACGGCATCGCCAAGAGAATGGACAAAACGCAACACCTCCAGCGAAGCCGGACCGCGTGCGACCACATCACCGGTAAGCCACAGCGTGTCATACGAGGGATCGAAGGCGACCTGCTGCAGTAAAGATTGCAGTTCATCGTAGCAACCATGGATGTCGCCAATCAGATAAGTACTCATAAATCCGTCCGGGATGCTCTGGCCCTGGGGCAAGGTAGGGAAGATGAATTAATGAATCTGGCTGGGGATTGCCAGCCTGAACACCGGAATCGCTACCTGGAAGCCATCGCCATTGCCGTCGATCATATCGTAGTGGCCCTGCATGGTGCCCATCGGCGTTTCCAACACGGCACCGCTGGTATACTGAAACTCACCGCCTGGGGGAATATGGGGCTGTTCACCCACCACGCCTTCGCCCTGGACCTCCGTTTCATTGCCGTTGCCGTTGGTGATCAACCAGTAGCGCCCTAACAGTTGCACCGAACTGCGACTGGGATTGCGGATCGTGATGGTGTAAGCAAAAACATAACGATCGTCTTCCGGTGCTGACTGTGACGGGATCCAGGTGCTCTGCACCTGAATACAAATCCGGGGCGTATCGGCCATGGTATTAACTCTCCTGCAAAGAAGGCTGGGGATGCGCCGCCAGCCAGTTTGCCAGTTGACAGTATTGCGCGACAGAAATGTTTTCTGCCCGTAGCGTCGGATCGATATTCATCTGCTGCAATGCTTCCGGTGAGAACAGGTGACCGAGACTGTTACGCAACGTTTTGCGCCGCTTACCAAAAGCTTCCGTGGTGATCCTGCCAAGCAAACGGATATTTTCTACCGGATAAGGAAGCTGGGTATGAGGAACCAGTCGAACCACGGCAGAGTCCACTTTCGGCGCCGGGGTGAACGATTCAGGCGGTACTTCCAGCACCGGGATCACCTGGCAATAATATTGCGCCATCACCGTCAGACGGCCATAGGCTTTGCTGCCAGGGCCTGCAACGAGACGATTAACCACCTCTTTCTGCAACATAAAATGCATGTCGAGAATCGCATCAGTATAGCTGAAAAGATGGAACATTAACGGGGTGGAAATATTGTAAGGCAGGTTACCAAAAACGCGCAGCGGCTGGCCTTTTTTAAGGGCATACTCCGCGAAGTTGAAGGTCATGGCATCCTGTTGGAACAGGGTCAGCTTTGGTCCGAGAAAAGGATGCGTTTGCAAACGGGCGGCCAGATCGCGGTCAAGCTCAATAACCGTCATGCTCTCCAGACGTTCACCAACGGGTTCGGTTAACGCCCCTAGACCGGGGCCGATTTCCACCACCGCCTCGCCGGGTTGTGGATGAATAGCGGCGACAATACTGTCGATAATATAGCGATCGTTCAGAAAGTTCTGACCAAAACGTTTGCGGGCAAAGTGACCCTGATGGACACGATTATTCATTGACTTGAGATCATGGTAATGGCGAGATTTAGCGCCGTAATAAAGCTGCCCGCATCCGCTTTCCCCTTGCCGGCCAAATCTAAGGCCGTGCCGTGATCAACGGAGGTGCGGATAAAGGGCAGGCCAAGAGTGATATTGACCGCGCGACCAAAGCCCTGATATTTCAGCACCGGCAGGCCTTGATCGTGATACATCGCCAGAACCGCATCAGCATATTGCAGATACTTGGGCTGGAACAGCGTATCGGCAGGCAACGGGCCGGTGAGTTGCATACCCCGCTGCCTGAGTTCATCCAGCAGAGGAATAATGATGTCGATCTCTTCCCGGCCCATATGGCCACCTTCACCGGCATGAGGATTCAGTCCGCAGACAAAAATATGAGGCTCTGCCAGGCCAAATTTGCTTTGCAGGTCGGCATGAAGAAGGGTAATCACTTCACGCAGGCTGTCGCGGGTGATAGCGGCAGAGACATCTTTCAGGGGTAAATGTGTGGTGGCCAGCGCCACTCGCAGTTCCTCCGTTGCCAGCATCATCACCACGCGTGAGCAACCGGCGCGGTCAGCGAAGAATTCGGTATGTCCGCTGAAAAAGATCCCGGTATCGTTGATCACCCCTTTGTGCACCGGGCCGGTTATCAGCGCCGCAAACTCGCCGTTCAGGCAGCCATCACAGGCAGTTGCCAGTGTTTCCAACACATAGTGACCGTTGGCGGAACAGAGTTCGCCAGGGTTAACCGGGAGTGCCGTAGCGACAGGGAGCACCGTCAGTGTTCCCGCCTCCTGAGGCTGTGCCGCCGCGCCGGGTTGATACTGCCGCAGGGTAAGAGGCAATCCCAGTGTCCGCGCCCGCTCCAGCAGCACCGCTGGATCGGCACAGACCACCAATTCGACCGGCCAGCCCCGCTGGGCCAGTTGCACGGTGACATCGGGACCAATACCAGCGGGTTCACCGCTGGTTATTACCACTCGCTGATTACTGAGCATTGCCATCCAGAATTTTCACATAGGCCGAGGCGCGTTGTTCCTGCATCCAGGTTTGCGCTTCTTCGGCAAACTTACGATTAAACAGCAGGCGATAGGCGCGTTCTTTCTGTGCGGCGTCAGTTTTGTCAACCTGGCGCGTATCCATCAGCTGAATAAGGTGCCAGCCGAAGGAGGAGTGAACCGGACCACTCATCTGGCCTTTTTTCAGTTTCAGCAGGGCATCACGAAACGCCGGATCGAACATCTCTGGAGAACTCCAGCCCAGATCGCCGCCCTGGTTAGCCGAACCGGGATCCTCAGACATATCTTTCGCTGCCTGAGCAAACGTGGTTTTGCCACTGTTGATCTCCATGGCAACCTGCTCCAGTTTCTGACGCGCCTGTTCGTCGGTCAGTACGGGTGATGGCTTGAGTAGAATATGACGGGCATGTACTTCGGTGACGGAGATACTTTGGTTGTCGCCACGAATATCATTGACCTTCAGGATGTGGAAACCCACGCCTGAGCGCACCGGACCGATTATGTCGCCTTTTTTCGCGGTGATAAGCGCCTGTGCGAACAGGGATGGCAGTTCCTGAATGCGGCCCCAGCCCATGTTGCCACCCTTCAGCGCCTGTGCGTCAGCAGAGTACGCGATCGCCAGCTTGCCGAAATCACCGCCGTTTTTCGCTTCACTCACCAGCTGATTAGCCAGTTTTTCCTGGGAGTCCACCTGCTGTTGGGTAGGGTTCTCAGGCAGCGCCAGCAGGATATGACTGAGGTTCAGTTCGGCGGTATCGCTGTTTTGAGAGGAGACCTGTTTAGCCAGAGAATCCACCTCCTGTGGCAGGATGGTGATGCGGCGACGCACTTCATTGTTGCGCACTTCCGCAATCGTCATCTCTTTACGGATCTGCTCATGATAAGTGGCATAGTTCATCCCGTCGTAAGCCAGACGGCTACGCAGCTGATCGACGGTCATTTTGTTTTGTTGCGCAATATTGGCAATGGCCTGATCGACCTGAGCATCCTGGACCTGAAGGCCGCCCTGCTTCGCCATTTGCAGCAAAATATTATCCATCACCAGACGTTCAACGATTTGATGACGAAGTGTTTTATCATCGGGAAGCTGCTGGCCAGCCTCCTGAGCCTGACTTTTTACCGACCGCATCATGCCGTCGACGTCACTCTCCAGAACCACGCCGTTATTGACGACGGCTGCAACTTTATCAACTACCTGTGGGGCTGCAAACGCGGTGCTGGCTGTCAGCGCCGCACCAAGGATCAGCATTCTCCAGTTCTTCATACTTTTTCCATTCTTCTATCCGCTTTGCGGGTTTTGCAAACGAGTTATCACAACATCAGAAAGAGCGCTGATAAGGCAAGATGCCCTGACGCAGCATTTCACCGGAACCCAGACTGTAAGACGGACTCAGGCCACGTAGCTCAATGTTGAACGAGATTTTGTTGTCATAATTACTTTTACTGTTGGTGCTGTCCCAGCTGGTGATTTTGCGCTCGTACCCCATACGGATGGCATAGCAACAAGAGCTGTACTGTAAGCCAAGCAACTGATCGGCGGGCTGTTTAGCCTTGGTATCGTAATACCATGCGCCCACCACAGCCCATGAATCAGCAATCGGCCAGCTGGCGGTGGCACCCACCTGGGAAATGCCCTGTTGATAACCAGGGTTGGTAATCTGGCTTAACGTCTGCTGGATGTATTCCGGGCTGGTGTAGCGGTAATTCAGCTGCACCAAACGGTCTGCATCACGACGGTATTCCAGCACCGCATTTCCTTGCGAAACGGCGTTCAGTCGGGTGTCGTACTGAATACCACCGCGCGCATTCCAACGATCGCTGATTTTCCAGAACGAGTCACCGGCCCACTCGATACTGCCACGATTGTCTGAATCGGTCGTTTCCAGACCGGTTCGGGATGGCGTAAACGAGTAGATTTGACCAACGGATGCATTAAAACGTTCAACCAGATCGTTATCAAATATTCGGGTGGTCACGCCCGTGGTGATTTGATTGGCGGAGGCGATACGGTCCAGACCGCTGTAAGTGCGATCGCGGAACAGGCCGGTATAGTCACTTTGCAGCAGCGTTGAGTCGTAAGCGCGGATATTGCTCTGATCACGATAGGGCACATACAGGTACTGTACGCGAGGTTCCAGCGTCTGCGTATAGCCCGGTGACCAGTCCATATCGCGGTCAAATACCATTTTGCCGTCGACTTTAAATTGTGGCATTACACGGTTTACCGTGCTTTTTAACTGGTTGACTTTGGTGGTATCGACGTTTTCATTCCAGTATTCAGTGTCATCCTGCTGATAGTGGGTCGCCAGCAGTTTGGCCTCGGTATTCAGGCTTCCCCAGCGGTTGGACATCGGCAGGTTGATGGTCGGTTCCAGATGCAAACGGATAGCGTCCGGGTATTTTTCATTCACGTTGGTGAATTTCACCGCCTGGGCATACAGATGAGTGTCAAACGGACCGACATCGTTCTGATAGTAGTTAAAATCAAACTGTGGCTCAGCGCGGTACACATCGTTGCTGGTTTGCGTGGAGAAAATCTGGAACTGTTTGGTTGACAGCGTCGCATCCCAATTTTGCTCTGCGTAACCCACACTGAATTTCTGCGTAACATAGCCGTCGGTTGAACTCGCGTAGGGGGAGGCCAGGTCGGTGAAATAATAAACATCACTGACCTTGGTGTAATCAATGTTAAAGCGCCAGTTCTGGTCGTAAACCCCGTTGTGCTTCCAGGTGAACATCCAGCGATCGGCGTCTTCGCCATTGGCAATGTTGCGGGCCGTCGCATCTTTGGTGAACTGACTGTCTGATGGCAGATAGTCAAATTCCATCAGGCCTTCACCCGCTTTGGTCAGATAGCGGAATTCATTCTGTAACTGCGTACCACGATTACTCATGTAATGTGGCGTGATGGTGGCATCGACCTGCGGCGCGATGTTCCAGTAGTAAGGCAGAATAAATTCAAAACCGTTGGAGCTGTCGTATTTGGCGTTAGGGATCAGGAAACCGGAGCGACGGCGATCGCCAATTGGCAGCTGTAAATAAGGGCTGTAGAGCACCGGAACTTTGCCAATTTTAAAGCGTGCGTTCCAGATTTCTGCTACCTGCTCTTCACGGTCTTCAATCACTTCGGTCCCGGCAACGCTCCAGCTGTTATCGCCAGGCAGACAGGAGGTAAAGGTACCGTTTTCCAGAATGGTGTAGCGGTTCTGGCCTCGCAGCTTCATCTGATCGCCGGTTCCCCGTCCCTGGCGTCCCACCATCTGATAAGTTCCATCCCAGACGTTGGTGTCTTTGGTATTGAGGTTCGACCAGCCTTTCGGGCCTTTCAGTACCACCTGATTGTCGTCGTAGTGCACATTCCCCAACGCATCGACGGTGCGAACCGGTGTGGCCTCGCCCGGTGTCTGCTTCTGGTGCAATTGCATTTCGTCAGACTGAAGGCGACCGTTACCTTGCTGAACATCCACGTTACCGGTGAACACCGCGTTATCGGGATAGTTACCTTTTGCCCGATCCGCGTTAATGGTTACCGGAAGGTCATTGTTATTTTTAGCCTGCACCAGAGGACGGGTGTAGCTCGGCACACCCAACATGCACTGTGATGCGAGGTCGTCGGCCAGACCCTGCTGGCTGTAAAGTGCTGAGCCGATAAGCGAGGCCAGCAGAGTAGGTAATCGTTTTTTCATACGCGGTATCGAAAATTCCGTGATAGCAGGCATCATGCCGACAAACGGTCAGAGACTAACGCACTCAACAGCGTAGCGCCAGTGCTATACCTTTCATCTTGCAAATTGCAGGTGTCCTGGCTTCACTTACTCTCCTTTGTCACTTATTTTTGTAAGCTTCAGGTAAGTTCGTGCAGTTGCTGTCTTCCTGTAAATCTGAAATCTGTCAGGTAACTTCTGATTGTTTGGCCGCGTTGTCGTTAGGCGCTGAGATAAATGACAGGTATGATAATGCAATTTTCAGCCTTCAGCATGGCGAATTGAGGAGTATATGCGCTATTGGGGAAAAGTAATTGGGCTTGTGCTGGGTTTATTAAGCGGCATGGGCTTTTGGGGATTGGCATTTGGTTTGCTGATTGGTCACCTTGTCGACAAAGTACGGGCGGTGCGGGGGCAGGGATATTTCACTAATCAACAGGCCCGACAGACGCTGTTTTTCAGTACCACCTTCCAGGTTATGGGGCATTTGACTAAATCAAAAGGGCGGGTGACCGACGCAGATATTCAGATGGCATCATTACTGATGGACCGTATGCAGCTGCATGGTGAAGCACGTGCTTCCGCCCAGGGCGCTTTTCGCGAAGGCAAGGAAGCGGGCTATCCGTTACGTAGCAAGCTACGCGAGCTTCGCAGCGCCTGCTTCGGCCGCTTCGACCTGATTCGGATGTTTCTTGAAATTCAAATTCAGGCAGCCTTTGCCGATGGTTCCCTGCATCCCAATGAGCGACAGGTACTGTATGTGATCGCGGAAGAGTTGGGTATTTCCCGTATGCAGTTTGAGCAATTCCTGCGCATGATGGAGAGTGGTCAGCAGTTTGGCGGCGACGGCTATTCACATGGGCATTCCGGTTCCCAGGGAGGATTCAACACCGGCCAGCGTGGGCCAACGCTTGCTGATGCCTGTAGTGTGCTGGGCGTGAAAAGCAGTGACGATGCGGCCAGTATTAAACGAGCTTACCGCAAGCTGATGAGTGAACATCACCCGGATAAACTGGTGGCGAAAGGCTTGCCGCCCCAGATGATGGAAATGGCCAAGCAGAAAGCGCAAAAAATCCAGGCCGCTTACGATTTGATTAAGCGTGAAAAAGGGTTTAAATAGCATTTTTATTGCTATAAAGGGAGTAAACCTCCCTTTATTATTTTGTGAAAATACGCACGCTTATATTTGCGGTGGGACGGTTATTTAAAATAAATACGTTGTGTTTTTTTAATTATTTCTGCATGGCATTCAGAGTGACTTCTTTTGCAGTGAATGTCTCCTGCTTATTCTCCGCAAACAGTTTTGTGGTTTATGCCTGATTTAAAATCCAGTGTTATAGTATGCGCAAAAGACACGGCATCAGGTATTTTTAATCTGTTTTCTGGACCGGGTAACAATATAACCGGTGGTAAAATGGGGGGCTGGCGCTGGCCATTTTTTTACCCGCCCCCTTTCTGCATTTATCCGCTGGTATGACAGGATGACTGTCAGCGGATACTGCGTCGGTACTGATATCTGCACACTTTCTGCTGTGGCGGTCCTGAAAGAGAGCCAGGCTGACCTTACCTGTATAGCGGCATACCCGCGTTTCTGACGCTTTTCCGGTTCGGTATTGTACTGCACGCCAGCAGCCTGCTGATTATCTCCGGGATGCTGATGATTCATTTTTTAACAGAAATGACTTCAACGAAAATATAGTGCCAATGGAAAAAAACAGTGCCGGTTTTCTGTATGGAGTGCCTCTGGTTATCAGGGAAACATGCTCGGATGTTACTCGTTATCTGCTGGTGGGGCGTGAATAATATCGGTTAACAAAATGTCCGGGATTTAATGCCAACCGAAGAACCTGTTCTGGCAGGCATTATTAATTATTAATGGCGGTATTATCATGAGAACAGTTAAATGACGAATGATACGCTTCCTCCACGTATTTCTGGCCGGCGTTAGCATTATTTACTTTATTTCTGCGTCATGAGCCAGAGCAGTCACCTGGGCCTGTCGCGCCTTTCCGGGGATGCCAGTTTTGCTACTGCGCGCGGTGGCGAAATTTCAATGGAAATTGCCTGGCGTGGGGGGCCAACGAGACGCTGCATCAGCGTTACACCGGCGTCAGCAATCGCAGCATTCTGAAGAACCTGAAGAGGCTCCTTGAGCAACAGGTGCCATTGCGTATCCGTATCCCGGTGATCCCGCAGGTAAACGACACTGAGCAAGAGGCGCACAATATCATGGCCCTGATAGCCTCGATGGTACGGGATAAGCCTTGCTTCCGGGGAATCGATCTGCTGCCTTACCATCACTTCGGTAAGCGAAAATATGACCTGTCAGGTAAACCGTGCCGCTTTGATGAGATGCATCCGAACCACGGCAAGCCGCTGGTGGAGCGGGTGGCCCGCATCGCCGGGCAATACGGTTTGCCGACCAACACCTTATCCCATTGTATTGGTTGAGGTAAGGTGACGGCAGGCCTGGTTAAAAATCCGCGGGCTGGCGAAAGGTCATGGCTGACTGAAATGCCGGATGAGTGATGGTCAACGCTTCGGCATGGAGTTGCAGGCGCGGTGCCATGGCTCTGGCCTGTTCATGGGCATAAAAATTATCCCCAAGGATGGGATGGCCCAGCGCCAGCAGATGCACCCTGAGCTGGTGAGAGCGTCCGGTCAGCGGCTTCAGTTGCAGGCGCGCGCTGTGATCGGCTGCGTATTCCAGCACTTCATATGCCGTTTGCGCGGCTTTGCCGGTTTCCAGGCAGACTTTCTGTTTTGGGCGGTTCGGCCAGTCGCAAATCAGCGGCAGATCGATCACCCCTTTTTCCTCTGCCGGGTGTCCCCAGACTCTCGCCACGTAGGTTTTCTGCGGTTCCCGTTCGCGGAACTGTCGTTTAAGTTCGCGCTCGGCTGCTTTGGTCAGCGCCACCACGATCACGCCGCTGGTGGCCATATCCAGTCGGTGAACCGATTCCGCTGCGGGAAAATCCTGTTGGATACGGCTCATTACGCTGTCGTGGTGTTCAGCCAGACGGCCCGGAACGGAGAGCAGCCCGCTGGGCTTGTTGACCACGATAATGTGTTGATCCCGGTACAGGACATGCAGCCAGGGGTCCTGCGGTGGATTGTAGGGTTCCATCTTTTTACCTGTGCAGGGCGGACGTACCGCCCTGAAGATTACTGGTGCGTGACAACAATCAGGCGTAGCGCGTCAAGACGCCAGTTGGCCTCGCTCAGCGCCGCCAGAACCTGTTCACGATTGTTTTCCAGCGCATCAATTTCATCCTGACGGATGTTCGGATTGACCGCCTGCAATGCTTCCAGCCGCGACAGTTCCGCCGTGAGTTTCTCGTTAGCCTGCTGACGGGCGGTTTCAATCAGTTTGCGGGCTTCTGCCGCTGCCTGATCTTCCGCCAGTTGCAGGATGGCATGAACATCCTGCTGGACCGCGTTAACCAGTTTACTGCCGGTATGACGGTTAACGGCGTTCAGCTGACGGTTGAAGCTTTCGAACTCCACCTTCTCCGCGAGGTTGGTGCCTTTACGATCCACCAGCATGCGCACCGGCGTCGGGGGCAGGAAGCGGGTCAGTTGCAGATGTTTGGGGGCCTGCGCCTCCACCACGTAGATCAGCTCCACCAGCAGCGTGCCCACCGGCAGCGCTTTGTTTTTCAGCAGCGACAGCGCACAGCTACCGGTATCGCCGGAGAGGATCAGATCCAGCCCGTTGCGAATGATTGGATGTTCCCAGGTGACATATTGCGCATCTTCACGGGAAAGCGCCTGGTGGCGATCGAAGGTAATGGTGCAGCCATCTTCCGGCAGGCCAGGAAAGTCCGGGACCAGCATATGATCGCCGGGCGTCAGGACGATCAGGTTATCACTGCGATCTTCCTGATTGATCCCAACAATATCAAACAGATTGAGCGCGAAGTTAACCAGCTCAATATTATTGTCCTGTCCGGCAATCTGTTCTGCCAGCGCCTGTGCTTTTTCACCGCCGTTGGAGTTCAGTTCCAGCAGACGGTCACGGCCCTGTTCCAGCTGGCTTTTCAGTGTTTCATGCTGCTGGCGGCATTCACTGATAAACCGATCCAGTCCTTCGGTATTTTCCGGCGCGGACAGATACGCCGTCAGCTGCGAAGCAACCCGGTCATACACCGACCGGCCGGTAGGACAGGTGTGTTCAAACGCATCCAGCCCTTCGTGATACCAACGGATCAGCACCGCCTGGGCGGTCTTTTCCAGATAAGGCACATGGATCCTGATATCGTGCGCCTGGCCGATACGATCCAGACGACCAATACGCTGCTCCAGCAGATCCGGGTTGGCGGGCAGATCGAACATCACCATCTGACTGGCAAACTGGAAGTTACGCCCTTCGGAGCCGATCTCTGAGCAGAGCAGAACCTGTGCGCCATCTTCTTCTGAGGCGAACCACGCGGCGGCGCGATCGCGTTCAATAATCGACAGGCCTTCATGAAACACGGCAGCACGGATACCTTCGCGCTCGCGTAATACCTGCTCCAGTTGTAGCGCGGTGTTTGCCTTGGCACAGATCACCAGCACTTTGTGCTGGCGATGGCTGGTAAGAAAGCCCAGCAGCCATTCAACACGGGGATCGAAGTTCCACCAGGTGCCGCTGTCGCCTTCAAATTCCTGATAGATCTGTTCGGGATAGAGCATGTCGCGTGCGCGTTCATCGGCGCTCTTACGCGCGGCCATAATGCCGGAGACTTTGATCGCGGTCTGATACTGCGTCGGCAGCGGGAGCCGGATCTGATGCAGTTCGCGCTGCGGAAACCCCTTCACCCCGTTACGGGTATTGCGAAACAGTACGCGGCTGGTGCCGTGACGATCCATCAGCATGGCGATCAGCTCCTGACGGGCGGCCAGCTTGTTTTCACCCTCGCCGTTAGCGACCTGCAACAGTGGTTCGATATCCTGCTCGCCGACCAGATCGTTAAGCATATTCATCTGCGGCTGGCTGATGGCATTGTCGGCCAGTAACGAGGTCACGGCGTCTGCCACCGGGCGAAAATGCTGTTGTTCTTCCACAAAGGCGGCAAAGTCATGGAAACGGCTGGGATCGAGCAGGCGCAGACGGGCGAAATGGCTTTCCATTCCGAGCTGTTCTGGCGTGGCGGTTAACAGCAGCACGCCAGGGATCTGCTCTGCCAGCTGTTCAACCACCTGATATTCACGGCTGGGCTGGCCCTCCTGCCATGCAAGGTGATGGGCTTCGTCCACAATCATCAGGTCCCAGGCGGCATCGGCCAGTTTTTCCAGACGTTGTTTATTACGGCGCACGAAGTCAAGCGAGCAGATCACCAGCTGTTCGGTATCAAATGCATTGTCGCTGTCAAGCTGTGCCTGGGCGTAGCGGTCGTCGTCAAACAGCGCGAAGTGCAGATTGAAACGGCGCATCATTTCGACCAGCCACTGGTGTTGCAGCGTTTCCGGCACAATGATCAGCACCCGCTCGGCGCGTCCCGCCAGCAGCTGCTGATGAATGATCATTCCGGCTTCGATGGTTTTTCCCAGACCCACTTCATCAGCCAGCAGCACGCGCGGCGCGTGGCGGCGGCCAACATCGTGGGCAATATGTAGCTGATGTGGGATCAGGCTGGTGCGCATTCCGCGCAGGCCGCTGGTGGCCAGATGGTACTGCTCACTCTGATATTTGCGGGCGCGAAAGCGCAGGGCGAAACGATCCATTCGATCCAGCTGTCCGGCAAACAAACGATCCTGCGGCTTACTGAATACCAGCTTGCTGTCGAGCATCACTTCCCGCATCACCACGTCGGTTTCCCCGGTGTCAGCGCGAGTGCCGATGTAGGTCATCAGTCCGTTGTCGCTGTTTATCGCGGTTATCTCCATCTGCCAGCTTTCGTGGCTGGTAATGGTATCGCCTGGGTTAAAGATCACACGGGTGATAGGGGAGTCATTTTTTGCATAGAGTCGGTTTTCGCCGGTGGCCGGAAAAAGCAGCGTGACCATGCGTGTGTCGATGGCAACCACGGTTCCCAGTCCCAGTTCGCTTTCGGTATCGCTGATCCAGCGCTGACCAAGTGTAAAAGGCATAAATATTCGGCTCGGCTCTCTTAATGGTGGGTGCAGGCAAAAGCACTTCAGCCAGGCAACGGCGGCCCGGCAAAACAATTCAGTGAATCAGGAAGGGCGCTATGGTACTGGAAGGAGAGAGATTCGTCACCTGTCAAAAAAGCCCCAACTGTCCGGTGACAAGTGTAGCAAAATCATCGTCGAGGAAGGGGAGTATCCCTTCTGCCACGGGCTGGAGCTGGCGGGATAGGTAGTGATCGTAGTCCAGCGGCGTAACCCGTGCCTCCAGCGGCTCCGGCCCGCTGGTGGCCATCACATAGCGAATTTTCCCACCGTTCTGATACTGCAACGGACGGTCCAGCTTCAGGTTTTGCGCATCGGCTATGCGCGCGGCCCGCACATGTGGCGGGACGTTGCGTTGATAATCATCCAGCGGGCGACGCAACCTTTTGCTGTAAATGAGTTGATCGTCGAGTTCGCCGTCCAGCAACTGGCGCACCGTCTCACGGATATACGCCTGGTAGGGCTGATTTTTGAAGATCTTCAGGTAGAGGGCCTGCTGAAAATGCTGTGCCAGCGGCGTCCAGTCGGTGCGTACGGTTTCCAGTCCTTTAAACACCATATGTTCATGCTCTCCTTCACGGATCAGGCCGGCATAGCGTTTTTTGCTGCCCTGCTCCGCGCCACGAATGGTGGGCATCAGAAAGCGACAATAATGCGTTTCATATTCCAGCTCCAGCGCGCTGTCGAGCGCGTATTGCTGGCGCAGATGATCGCGCCACCAGTCGTTGATCCTGGCCACCAGCCGCTGTCCAATTTCAGCGGCGGTCTGTTCATCGTGGGGGGTTTTCAGCCAGACAAAGGTGGAGTCGGTATCGCCATAAATCACGTCATAGCCTTCGGCTTCCACCAGTGCCCTTGTTTGACGCATGATCTCATGGCCACGCAGCGTAATTGATGAAGCCAGTCGCGGATCGAAAAAGCGGCAGGCACTGGTGCCCAGCACGCCGTAAAAAGCGTTCATAATAATCTTCAGCGCCTGTGAAAGCGGCCTGTTGCCCTGTTTTTTCGCCGCTTCGCGCCCCTGCCAGATCTGGCTGACAATTTCCGGCAGACAGTGATGGCTCCGTGAGAAACGCGCGCCGCGAAAGCCGCTCACTGAGTCACGTTCATCGGGGTGGGCGATACCCTCGATCAAGCCCACCGGATCGATCAGGAAAGTGCGAATAATGGAGGGGTAGAGGCTTTTGTAATCCAGCACCAGCACGGAATCATACAGACCGGGACGCGAATCCATCACATAACCGCCGGGGCTTGCCTCTGGTGTGATTTCCCCAAGCCCCGGCGCTACGTAACCCGCGCGGTGCATTCTGGGCAAATACAGATGGCTGAAGGCCGCGACCGAGCCACCATGCCGGTCAGCCGCCAGACCGGTCACCGACGCCCGCTCCAGCAGGAAGGGCATCAGCTCGGTATGCTGGAAAATGCGCGTCACCAACTCACAGTCTTTCAGGTTATAACGCGCCAGCGCCGGTTTATCCTCGGCAAAGCGCCGATCTATTTCCTGCATCCTGTCCCACGGATTGTCGATGGATTTGCCTTCCCCCAACAGCTGGCGCGACACGGCTTCCAGGCTGAATGAGTCAAAGTTCCAGAAGGCGGATTTCAGTGCTTCAATGCCATCAATAATCAACCGCCCCGTTGCCTGGGCGAAGAACACGCCGGGCTTGAAACCGTGTTCACGCCACTCCAACACCTCATTATTGCGGCCCAGCCGCAGCGGTATAGCGTAGCGGTCAGCGTGTTTTTGCAACATCCTCAGATCGAACTGTACCAGGTTCCAGCCGACGATCACGTCCGGGTCATGTTGGGCAAACCAGTCATTCAGCTTTTCCAACAGCTGCGGGCGGTTGGAAACATATTGCAGAGAGAAATCCAGACCGCTGGCATCGCCGTTTTCCGGGCCGAGCATGTATACATCACGCTGTCCGCAGCCTTCCAGCCCGATACAGTAAAGCTCACCGTGGCGGTTGGTTTCGATATCCAGTGATACCCACTTCAGTGGTGGACGGTAGTCAGGGCAGGGCTTGAGGCGGGCATTGATCAGGCTGTGACCGGCGGGTTCTCCGCTGAACCACACCGGCGACGTGATATAGCGCTCCATCAGAAAGCGCTCAGGGGGCCGGATATCGGCTTCGTACACCGGCACGCCGTTTTCGCGTAGCAGCTTTTCCAGCCGCTGTAACTGGCGATACTGTCTGCAATAGAGCGCGGCCACCGGGCGCTGGTGAAAATCCTTCAGCGCAAGTGACACCAGGCGGTAGTGGCGTTCCTGTCTCAGTAATGCTTCTGCCTCAGCCAGTGCGGCCTGAGGAATAAATGCCACCGACTCCTGTGGTGGCAGCTCCACCCGTTGCGGACCCGTATCGGTTGCCAGCCACAGCACCACTTCCGTGCCGGATGAGGTGTCCCGCCAGTGGCGGGTTAACAGAAAGCCTGTGCGCGCGTTATTCACCTGAAGCCCTTATTGACCCGATAATGTCTGATAATAGCATGTTTATTTATACAGTTCTCATCGGTGCGTACCTTGCGCTGTAAGGTATGGCGACACTTTTGTCGAAAACAGGGCTTGACGTATTCCGGGCGTCTCTGGACAATCCGCTTTCCTGAAAAAAACCGAGTGGAAGTATGGAAGCCTGGCTGCAACATCTTGTTACCCAGTCCGTTGCCTGGTCGTTGCTGGCCGTTGGGTTGGTTACCTTTTTTGAGTCGCTGGCACTGGTGGGGTTGCTGTTGCCGGGGACGGTGCTGATGGCTTCATTTGGCGCGTTAATTGGCAGCGGACAAATCGGTTTATATCCTGTGTGGCTGGCAGGCACCCTTGGCTGCCTGCTTGGCGACTGGATCTCCTATTTTATTGGCTGGCAGTTTAAGGGGCCATTGCACCGCTGGTCGTTTATCAAAAAGCATCAGGCGCTGATGGATAAGACCGAGCACGCGCTGCATCAGCACAGTATGTTCACCATTATTGTCGGGCGCTTTGTTGGGCCAACCCGTCCGTTGATCCCGCTGGTGGCGGGGATGCTTGAGTTGCCGATAAGGAAATTTATCCCCCCTAACATTACTGGCTGCGTACTCTGGCCGCCGCTTTACCTGCTGCCTGGGATCCTTGCCGGGGTGGCTATTGATGTGCCGAAAGACACTAACAGCGATATGTTCAGATGGCTGCTGCTGGCGGAGGCGCTGATGCTCTGGCTGGGCTGCTGGCTATGCTGGCGCTGGCTCCGGGCAAAGAAACAGTCGGACTGGGCGACACCTTATCTGCCAGCCACGCGCCTGCGCTGGCTGGCGCCCCTGACGATGCTGCTGGCGGTGGCCGGTTTCATCACCATTCAGTTCCACCCAATGATGCCGCTGTTCCGCCAGCTGTTGTGGAACGTGTTTATCGGACGGTGATCCCCAGTACCGCCGCTGCATCGATCTCCCCCTGCAACAGCGAAGCGGTGGCCCCATCCCAGAATACCCGACCATCAACAATCAGGATGCTACGTGGCGCGATGCGCGCCGCGTCTTCCATACTGTGAGAAACCATCAGCAGGGTGATATTTCGCTCCGCGCACACTTCATCCACCAGCTGGAGCATCTCCTGACGCAGTGCGGGATCAAGGGCCGAAAAGGGTTCATCAAGCAGCAGCAGCGGCTGCCTGCGCACCAGACAACGGGCCAGCGCGGTACGCTGTCGTTGCCCGCCAGATAACTGACCGGGCAGGCGCTGCAGGTGATCCTGCAGGCCGACCCGCTGCGCGATAGCCTGCAGCGCCTGTTGCTGTTTTTTGTCCAGTCGCAGGCCCGGATGCAACCCCAGGGCAATATTTTGTGCCACCGTCAGGTGGGGAAAAAGGTTGTTTTCCTGAAACAGCATGGATACCGGACGGCGGGCAGGTGGCGTGGCGCGGTGCTCCTCACCGTTCAGCAGCAGGCTGCCGCTGTCGGCGCTAAGAAAACCGGCAATCAGGCTCAGCAGGGTGCTTTTTCCCGCGCCGCTGGGGCCAAGTACCGCCACTCTTTCCCCCGCGGCCAGGGCCAGAGAAAAACGCATCGGCAGATGTTGATAGATCCAGGTCAGGTTACTCAGTGTCAGCATGGCGGTCCGGCAGTTTTTCAATCAGGGTGAACAGCAAAAAACAGAGCAGCAGCAGCAGCAGGGCAGTCACCGCGCCGTCGGCGCTGCGATAAGCGCCGATCTGTTGATAAAGCCAGAAGGGCAGGGTACGGAAGCTTTCGTTACCAAACAGCGCCACCACGCCAAAGTCTCCCACGGACAGCACGCAGGAAAAAGCCAGCGCCTGAGCTACGGGATGCCTGAGCGCCCGCAGTTCGACCAGCCACAGCCGGTTCCAGCCGCGAATGCCGAGCGACAGGCAGAGCAGGTTATAACGGGCGGCGGTGTCTTGCAGTGGATTTTCCAGCACTTTCATGGCGTAGGGCACGGCCATCAGCGCATTGGTAAAAATGACGATACCTTCCGCCGACTGCGGCAGGCCGATAGTGTTGTTTAACAGCAGAAAAAAACCGGTGGCCAGAACGATGCCGGGCATGGCGAGGATCAACATACCGCTCAGCTCCAGCGCCTGCCCCATCCACAGCTGTTGATGTAATCGAAGCTCCCGGCTGGTCCACAACAGCATCAGGGTGAGGACCACGCAGAGGATACCTGCTCCCAGCGCGATCCGCAGCGAGGTAAAGGTGGCCTGCCACAGTGCTGGCTGTCGCAATACGCCGGGTAGTCCCCGGTTAAGGCCATCGACCATTACCGCCAGCAAAGGCGGTAGCAGCAGCAGCAGGGCGGCCGCGATAAGTACGGTATCAATTACCCTGGCCGTAATGCTGTCTTCGGGGTTGATCCAGCCGTGAACGTTGGCGCTGCCGGAAGGCATTCCCTTACTGAGTCGCTGACTGAGGATCACCAGTCCCAGACAGCAAATGATTTGCAGCAAGGCCAGTAAGGCCGCGCGTCCGGGATCGAAGTCAAAACTGAGCGCCTGAAAAATCGCCAGTTCCAGGGTGGTGGCTTTGGGACCGCCGCCCAGTGCCAGCACGGTGGCAAAGCTGGCGAAGCAGAGCATAAAAATCAGCGCAGCGGTGGGGAGGAGCTGGCGTCGCAGCCACGGCCATTCCACGATGCGGAAATGGTTCCAGCCGCGTATGCCTAACTGAGCCGCCAGCTGGCGCTGTTCGCCCGGGATCTGCTCCAGTGCCTGCAACAGCAACCGTGTTGCCAGCGGCAGATTAAAAAAAACGTGGGCCAGCAGGATGCCCTGTAAGCCATAGGGTGTAAAAGTGTAAGGCACCGCCAGCAGGGAACAAAGCGCCGCTAACCAGCCACTGCGGCCATAGACACTGAGAATACCGAATATCACCACCAGCACTGGCAATACCAGCGTCATGGCGCACAGCCTCAGCAGGGTTGTTTTTCCCCAAAACCGCCGACGACAGAGCGCTCTGGCAAGGGGAATGGCAGGCAAGACGGAAAGCGTCGTGGAGAGCAGCGCCTGAAAGAAGGAGAAGCGCAGCACGGTCATCAGATATTCATCCCGCCAGAGCGCGAGGCTCCCGGTAACAGGAGCCTGTTGCCACAGTGCGCCAAAGGCCAACAACGCCACGCTTATCAGCAGCGTGGCGGCGAGCAGACCGGGTGCTAAAGTGGCTTTACTCAGTGGCTGACGGCGCGTTGCCATGCACTGATCCACTGACTGCGATGACTGGCGACGTCCTGCGGCGTGAACTGTAGCGAGGTGGTCGGCACCGTCAGCGTCTCAAAACCCGCGGGCAGTGGGCTTTTCACTACCGGATACATCCAGTTACCGGTGGGTATCGCGTCCTGAAACGGTTTATCCAGCATAAACCGCATAAACGCCTGTGCCAGCTGCGGCTGTTTGCTGGCTTTCAGCTGGCCCGCCACCTCAACCTGCAGGTAGTGCCCTTCGCTGAAGCTGGCGGCGACGTACTGTGATTTTTTCTCTTCAATCAGATGGTAAGCCGGTGAAGTGGTATAGCTCAGCACCATATCGGCTTCGCCTTTCAGGAACAGGCCATAAGCCTCGCTCCAGCCTTTGGTGACGGTGACGGTTTTAGCGGCCAGTTTCTGCCATGCCTCAGGGGCGTTATCGCCGAACACCTTTTGCATCCACAGCAGCAGTCCCAGTCCCGGTGTGCTGGTACGGGGATCTTCATAAATGATTTTCAGTGGCCGGTCGCTCTCTACCAGTGCTTTCAGGCTGGTCGGCGGGTTTTGCAGACGGGTTTTATCATAAACAAAGGCGAACCAGCCGTAGTCGTAAGGTACGAAGGTCCTGTCTTGCCAACCGCCGGGAATGTTCAGCCGACTGGTGTCCGTATGGCTCGGTGCGAACAGGCCGGTTTTTTCTGCCGCATCCAGCAGATTGTTATCCAGCCCCAGCACCACATCCGCTTTACTGTTTTTTCCCTCCAGCCGCAGGCGATTAAGCAGCGAGACGCCATCTTCCAGCGCCACGTATTTCAGTTCGCAGTTACAGCGGGCTTCAAAGGCTTTTTTAATTGCCGGGCCAGGACCCCAGTCGGCGGAGAATGAATCGTAGGTGTAAACCGTCAGTTGAGGTTTACCGGCGAAAGCCGGCAGTGAGCACAGAATAAGCAGGGGAAGCACTTTCTTTAACACGTTGCGTTCCTTGAGGGTTGTGAGGACGCATGATCTGAGCTGGTAACACTCTCAAATCCCTACGCCGGTATTAGCCGGATCAGGTTCGACGGGTTTTTCTCAGCGCAATCAGCGTGATTCTCTGTGGCGCACCCCGTTGAGAACGGGAGCTATTCTAGTGATTTCCCGTTGACAGCGAAAGCGTCATGTTGCGGAGGGGGCAAACCAGGCGGATTTAAAGTCAAACCAGCCCAGGGTGTTCATCCGTACCCCCTGCATACTGCGTTCTCCTTCCAGCAGCAACCAGTGATGAAACAGCGGGTGCAGCGTATGTGAATCAATCAGCCGTTTGCTCCAGTCGGCCAGTGACAGGGTTTGTTGCCGCCACCTCTGTGCGTCTTTTTCCCAGTCGGTGGTCAGGCAGTGATGCATCAGAGGGATCTCATACAGCAGGGCAAACAGTGAAAATGCCAGTGGCAGAGTGAAGTTGGCGCTGCCCAGCCAGATATCGCTGTCGGCATCGCCACGGTGCCAGGTGGCGTAGTCCACCTGGCGGGCTTTCAGTGTGACGCCCTGGGCGGCGAGCAGCGGTCTCAGCGCGTCAGCAATCCCCTGGTGTTCGATATGATCGTGGTACCAGGTGAGCGTTAGCGACGTTAATCCTGCCGGTTTGGCGACCACGGTCAGATCCCGCCGGTGGTGCCAGCGGGGTAGCAGACCATAAGCAGGAAACCAGTAGCGTTGATAGCCAATACTGGCCTGATTCAGCAGGGCAACCGGATTGCAGATCATATTCACCCAGCGGCGCACCTGTTCATCGCGGCCCTGTTCTGAACGCTGATCGAACAGCAAAAAATAACAGCCTTCTTCCAGTCTGCTCTCTTCTGATTTTTCGCCGACGCTGCCGCTCTGGAGTTTTACGCCGGAATAAACCAGTTCTTCACTGATTTCCGGCAGAACCCAGATATTGACTTCATCAATCAGCGCCCGGTAGCCAAAATAGTCGTCAAAAGCCTCAATGCGCAACTGGCTTTGCTGGTTGCGCACCACCTGGTAAGGACCGGTGCCGATGGGCTGGCGGGAAAAGTCGGGCATCGACGGCCATTCTTTTGGCAGGATCATGCTGTTAACGCTGCCAAGCAGCCACGCCAGCCAACAGTCTGGCTGATGCAGATAAATATCCAGCATCCAGGGCGCGGGTGAGGAAATCTGTTGCAGATTGGCATAAAGCGGCTGGCTTTTCAGTCTCTCCAGGGTGGCGATCACGTCGGCCATTTCCAGCTCACGACCATGATGAAAATGAATGGCCGGACGTAAGAAAAATCGCCAGTGCAGCGGCGTGATTTGCTGCCAGTGGTGGGCAATGTCCGCTTCGATTTCGCCGTTTTCCTCATTTATGCGGGTCAGTCCGCTGAAGATTTGTCTGGCCAGATGGGTTTCTGAGCGCCTGAGCGGCGTGCCGGGAAGCAGGTTAAGCAGAGAACGGTAATAGAGGACGCGCAAAATATGCCTGCCCTGACGGAAACTGCGGCCCAGGCGTGAAACCAGCATGTGCCGGACCGCGTTTTTATCCCCGACCAGTTGTATCAGCTGATCGATACGATCCTGCTCCAGAAGGTCTTCAGCGCGTTGCTGTTGCAATGCCAGTCCGGTGTAGAGAAAGTTCAGCCGTGAACGTTTACTCCGTCCGGGTTCGGCATGCCATTCCAGCCATCCCTGCTGTTGCATGGCATTGAGCAGGTTACGCATATGGCGACGTGAACAGTTCAGCCTGATGGCTAAATCATCAAGCGTGGTCTGTTGTGACTGCCCCTCACAGCTTTGCCAGAGGCGGATAAACTGTTGCTTCAGACGGGGTGACGGCATAAAAGAGGAACTCTTATACAAAAGCGGTCTGTTTTTTCCTGCCCTATATTAAGGCAATAATCGTGGACGATGAAAGAGCGGGAGACATTCTTTGAATGACGTTGTGACATCGTTTCTTAATCTGAGTATGGTGCAACTTCACCAGCCAGCGGGGATCCAGCCGCTGGCTTTTTTTGTCTTCCCTTTCTGCCCTCTGTACCTTGCGGTGATATCGCCTCTGCCGAAGGATCAGTATGAAATCGTTTTTATTGCGCCGCTATCGTATCAACCCTGTGTATCTCGCAGCTGATTGCCGCACGATTTTTTCAGGGCGTTGCGGGAGCGGGTGGCGCCGTGTTATCCCGTGCCATTGCCCGTGATTTATACAGTGGCACGGCGTTGACGGGATTTTTTGCCCTGCTGATGACCATTGATGGTATCGCGCCTGTTGCCGCCCCAGTTCTCGGTGGTCTTCAGCTATCCATTACCAGCTGGCGGGGGCTGTTTCTTTCACTGGCGGCAGCGGGTGCGGTACTTTTTTTGCTGACGTGGTTCAGATTACCGGAAACCCATGTTGGCAAGCCGGTGATCAATGCTTCATCTGGCTCAGGCAGCGTGTTCCGCGATCGTACCTTTATGATGTCGTGCCTGTTGCAGGGGTTTATGATGGCGGGCCTGTTTGCTTATATCGGTGCGTCATCGTACGTTTTCCAGCAGGTTTACCCGCTTTCTGCACTGCAATACAGTTACACCTTTGCGGTGAATGGCTTTGGCCTGGTGGTCTGCTTTCTGCTGTTGGCAAACTGGGCAGCGAAGTGGGGAGAAACCGGTGTTTTGACCTTCTCCCTGCCAGCCGCTGCGGTTTTCGCTCTGCTGCTGATGCTGATATTTGTCGCTGGCTGTCCGTTGTGGCTGGTGCTCACCATGCTGTTTTTTACTGTCTCAATCAACAGCGGCATTGGTACGCTTGCCAGCGCCATCGCCATGCAGCGTCAGGGAGAGCATTCCGGTACGGCCTCTGCATGGATGGGGATGCTGATGTTTGCGATGGGCGGCGTCAGTGCTCCGCTGACCGGGATTGGCGGTATTTCAGGACTGTCGATGAATGTGGTAGTGCTGGGCGGGTATTGGTTGGCACTGCTCTGTTTTATTGCGGTCAGAAAAGCCGTTGCTTTACAGCGTTAAAGCAACGGCATTCACTGGGAAAAAAGGCCACAGGCCAGTGGAACCGGCGCTGCGATGATGTCAGCGCAAAAAGGCAGGCTGTTGCTGCTCGTAAGCGTCGATGTCTGCATCGTGTTGCAGCGTGAGGCCAATATTATCCAGTCCATTAAGCAGGCAATGACGGCGAAAGCTGTCAATGGTGAAGGCATACTGCTTGCTGGCGGCTGAAATCAGTTGTTTTTCCAGATCAACGGTAAAAACGATCCCCGGTTCTGCCGCCACCAGGCGGAAAAGCTCGTCAACATCCTCTTCGCTGAGCGTTACCAGCAACAGCTGATTATTAAACGCGTTATTGGCAAAGATGTCTGCAAAATCGCTGCCGATAATCGCCTGAATGCCATAGTCGGTCAGCGCCCAGGGAGCATGTTCACGTGAGGAGCCGCAGCCAAAATTCTCTCTGGTCAGCATAATACTGGCACCGCGAAAGACAGGCTGGTTAAGCACAAAATCCGGGTTGGGGATCTGGCCATCCGGGTCACTGTAGCGCCAGTCATAGAACAGGTTGCGGCCAAAACCGGTGCGCGTCACCATCTGCAAAAACTGTTTGGGGATAATCGCATCGGTATCCACATTGGCCGCATCCATCGGCACCACGATGCCGGTGTGCTGAGTAAATTTCTTCGCCATGCTGCCTCCTTAACGGGTCGATGCTGTTGGTTGACGAATATCGGCAAAATGCCCGGCTATCGCCGCTGCCGCTGCCATCGCAGGACTGAGCAGATGCGTCCTGCCACCGCGACCCTGACGACCTTCAAAGTTGCGGTTGCTGGTGGAAGCACAGCGTTCTCCGGGGCTTAAGCGATCGTTATTCATTGCAAGGCACATCGAACAGCCTGGCAGACGCCATTCAAATCCGGCATCAAGAAAAATTTTATCCAGTCCTTCCGCCTCTGCCTGTGCTTTTACCGGACCGGAACCCGGTACCACATAGGCCTGCACGCCCTCGGCGAGCTTCTGACCTTTTACCACCGCTGCGGCTGCCCGCAGATCTTCAATACGAGAATTGGTGCAGGAGCCGATAAAGACTTTATCGATCCTGACCTCAGTCAGCCTGATTCCGGGTTTCAGATCCATATAGGCCAGCGCTTTTTCCGCGGACGCCCGCTCAACCGGATCGCTGAACGACGCCGGATCGGGAATGCACTGATCGACAGCGATGACCTGGCCCGGATTGGTTCCCCATGTGACCTGTGGCGCTATTTCAGCGGCATTGACGGTGACCACTTTATCAAAGTGCGCGCCGCTGTCGGATTTCAGCGTGCGCCACCAGGCGACGGCCTGATCCCAGGCATCGCCTTGGGGAGCAAACTGACGGCCTTTAACATAATCGAAGGTGGTGTCGTCAGGGGCGATCAGACCCGCTTTTGCGCCCAGCTCGATGGCCATATTGCACAGCGTCATCCGGCCTTCCATACTGAGCTGTTCAATCGCCGCCCCGCAAAACTCCACCACATGTCCGTTGCCACCGCCACTGCCGGTTTTGCCGATGACCGCCAGCGCGATATCTTTCGCGGTAATGCCCGGCGCGATGTTACCAACAACCTCGACCTTCATGGTTTTGGCGCGGGACTGTTTCAGCGTCTGCGTCGCCAGCACGTGCTCCACTTCAGAAGTGCCGATACCAAACGCCAGCGCACCTACGGCGCCATGGGTTGAGGTGTGTGAATCACCACAGACAATGGTCATACCCGGTAGCGATAATCCCTGCTCCGGGCCAATAACGTGGACGATGCCCTGATAAGGATGTTTAAGGTCATACAGGGTGACGCCAAACGCTTTACAGTTGTTGATCAACAGCGACATCTGGATGCGGGCCATTTCGCCGCTGGCGTTAATGTCACGGGTTTGCGTCGAGACATTGTGGTCCATCGTGGCGAAGGTTTTCGATGGCTGGCGCACCGGACGACCGTGTGCCCGCAGGCCATCAAAAGCCTGTGCCGAGGTCACTTCATGAACCAGATGCCTGTCGATATACAGCAGCGGGGTTTCTCCGGGCGCTTCACGCACCAGGTGAGCATCAAACAGCTTCTCGTATAATGTTTTCATAATCAGGTTTCGCTGATAAATCGGGCAATAATCGAACCCATCTCTTCAGTGGTGATGGCGCTACCGCCACCCGCCAGGTCACCAGTGCGATAGCCTTCGGCCAGGGCACGGCTGACCGCCTGTTCGATGGCATCGGCGGCGTCGGCCGCATCCAGACTGAAGCGCAACAGCAGCGACAGCGAGAGGATTTGGGCAATGGGGTTGGCAATGTTTTTACCGGCAATATCCGGTGCGGAGCCGCCAGCAGGTTCAAACAGGCCGAAACCCTGTTCATTGAGGCTGGCAGAAGGCAACATGCCCATCGAACCGGTGATCATCGCGCATTCGTCAGAAAGAATGTCACCGAACAGGTTAGAACAAAGCATTACGTCGAATTGCGAGGGTGCTTTGATCAACTGCATGGTGGCGTTATCGATGTACATGTGGCTCAGTTCAACGTCCGGGTAATCTGCCGCTACTTCATTCACAATCTGCCGCCACAGAATGGAGGATTGCAACACGTTGGCCTTATCAATGGAGGTCACTTTTTTGCGGCGTTTACGGGCGGATTCAAAAGCGATACGGGCGATGCGTTCGATTTCAAAACGGTGATAAACCTCGGTATCGAACGCACGTTCATGCTGTCCGCTGCCTTCGCGGCCTTTAGGCTGACCAAAATAGATGCCGCCGGTCAGTTCCCTGACCACCAGAATATCAAAGCCCTGGGCCGCGATGTCGCTTCGCAGTGGGCAGAAAGCTTCCAGCCCCTGATGCAGGCTGGCCGGACGCAGGTTACTGAACAGTTTAAAGTGCTTACGTAATGGCAGCAGGGCACCACGCTCTGGCTGTTCTGCGGGGGGCAGATGCTCCCATTTTGGACCGCCGACAGAGCCAAACAGAATGGCATCGGCTTGCTCACAACCGGCCACGGTCGCCAGGGGAAGTGGTTTACCGTGACGATCGATAGCCGCGCCACCGACATCATATTCACTGGTGGTGATGTGCATCGCAAAACGCTGACGTACGGCATCCAGTACTTTACCTGCCTGTGCCATCACTTCTGGCCCAATGCCGTCACCGGGTAATACTGCAATATGATAAGTCCTGGACATGATTACACCGTTTCCTTCTGGTCTTTGGTTTTTGATTTGCGTTGCAATTCCTGCTCAACCTGACGGGCGCGCCAGATATGGTTGAGCGCATTAATCATTGCCTTGGCTGAAGATTCCACAATATCGGTAGCCAGACCGACGCCGTGGAATTTCCTGCCATTGTAATTCACCACAATATCCACCTGGCCCAGTGCATCTTTACCGTGGCCTTTTGCGCTCAGCTGGTATTTCACCAGCTCGGCATCAAAATCGGTAATACGGTTAATGGCCTGATAAACGGCATCCACCGGACCATTGCCCGTAGCCGCTTCGGCCTTTGATTCTTCACCGCATCCCAGTTTGACAGAGGCAGTGGCCATCACGCTGGAACCAGACTGAACGCTGAAATAATCCAGACGGAAGTGTTCCGGTTCTTCGTTTTGTTTGTTAATAAAGGCCAGGGCTTCCAGATCGTAGTCAAACACCTGACCTTTTTTATCTGCCAGTTTCAGAAATGCGTCATACAAGGCATCCAGGCTGTAATCATCTTCTTTGTAGCCCATTTCATCCATACGGTGTTTTACTGCGGCGCGGCCTGACCGGGAGGTCAGGTTCAACTGTATCTGATTCAGCCCGATGGATTCCGGGGTCATGATTTCATAATTCTCGCGGTTCTTCAGCACGCCATCCTGATGAATGCCGGAAGAGTGCGCGAAGGCCCCGGAGCCGACCACCGCTTTGTTGGCCGGGATGGGCATGTTGCAAATCTGGCTGACCATCTGGCTGGTACGGTAGATTTCATGGTGGTTGATACGGGTATGCACATCCATTAACTGGCTGCGCAACTTGATGGCCATGATCACTTCTTCCAGAGCACAGTTACCCGCACGTTCACCCAGTCCATTGAGGGTCCCCTCAACCTGGCGTGCACCGGCCTGCACGGCGGCAAGCGCGTTGCCAACCGCCATACCTAAATCATCGTGGGTATGGACGGAGAGAATGGCTTTATCGATATTGGGCACACGGCTGCGTATTTGCGCGAAGATATTACTGTACTCACCGGGCAGGGTGTAGCCCACGGTATCCGGGATATTAATGGTCGTCGCGCCAGCGTTAATCGCCGCTTCAACCACACGGCACAGGTCGTCAATAGGCGTGCGTCCACCATCTTCACAGGAGAATTCCACATCGTCGGTGTAGTTGCGGGCGCGTTTTATCATTCTCGTCGCACGCTCAATTACTTCCGGTAAGGTGCTTTTCAGCTTGGTGGCGATGTGCATTGGCGATGTCGCCAGAAAAGTGTGAATGCGGTAGGCGTCTGCCACTTTCAGTGATTCATAAGCGGCATCAATGTCTTTCTCAACGCAGCGTGCCAGCGCGCAAACGCGGCTGTTTTTGACCTGACGGGCAATCGTTTGTACTGACTCGAAGTCGCCGGGAGAGGAGATGGGAAAACCGACCTCCATTACGTCAACGCCCAAACGTTCCAGCGCCAGCGCTATTTGCAATTTCTCTTTCACACTCAGGCTTGCCTGTAACGCCTGTTCGCCGTCACGCAGGGTGGTATCGAAAATAATGACCTGTTGGCTCATTGGATATTCCTTGTCATGGTTACTGCGCACTGGATGCGGGCATAAAAAAACCCGCGCATTGGCGCGGGTTTTAAGGGTTACAAGTCTGAATCAGTGATTCATTCCGCCCAAAGGTCCACCGCGCACAGAGGATGCGTTTAGTAGTAGTAGACCTGGAAGGCGGGTGATACGGATCATTGGCTCAGACCTTATAAATTCACTGTTCCGGTATTGATACTTGAAAGCAGGGTGCGATGTCAACTTTAGCAGTAAGGTTATGATGCAGTCGCTGAGGAAAATAATGCTGAAGGTGAAGCAGGCGACAGAAGAAAAAATGTCCTGTTAGGTCGTGGTCAGGTGTTGACAGTACAAAGTGAAATAGCTTCGGTGTCGTGATGTTATGAATTTTATAAATATTAAATACTTGCGTGATATGTTTGATAGGTTTTACGGGATGGTGCTTACCCGGGGCAGGCTGATTGTCTTTTTTTGTTAAATTAAGCAGCATATAACACTAAAAGAGTGACGATATTTAAATAGCTACGCTTTAATTACGCCCGACTTTGTTTTGGTGACAAAACGATAACACTGAACTTACACTTTTTTTCAGTATAAAGCGCTTTTCTTTCGCCGGATGGTAAGTGTAATTATCGCCAAGTCAGGTCGGGAAGTAGTGCCTTGCGGCCCTGTGCCGCAACGGCGCCGTCGGGATGGCGTTTGCCTGCCAGGTTTTCTGCGGTTATGGTACTGCTCATAAAAGTAAAAAATACCGGGGCGCACGCCGTTCCCCGGATGTTGGAAAACATTCCCTACTCAAACTAAATACTGGTTTTGACCTTATCCGTGCGGCATCCTGTTTTTTGCAAGCGACAGGATTTTCTGCCAGATAATTCAGCACCTTAAAGTTAAAGCCTGGAGGCAAAAATGGAGATGTTGTCAGGAGCAGAAATGGTCGTTCGATCGCTGATCGACCAGGGGGTTAAACATGTATTCGGGTATCCCGGCGGGGCCGTGCTTGATATCTACGATGCATTGCAGACCGTTGGTGGGATTGACCATATTTTGGTCCGCCATGAACAGGGCGCAGTGCATATGGCAGACGGCTACGCCCGTTCAACCGGTGACGTGGGCGTGGTGCTGGTGACTTCCGGTCCCGGTGCTACCAATGCAATCACCGGTATCGCCACGGCCTATATGGATTCCATCCCGATGGTGGTGCTCTCCGGGCAGGTGCCTTCCACGCTGATCGGTTATGACGCTTTCCAGGAGTGCGACATGGTCGGTATTTCCCGGCCAGTGGTGAAACACAGCTTTATGATCAGGAAGGCCGAAGATATTCCTGTCGTGATGAAAAAGGCTTTCTGGCTGGCCGCCAGTGGACGTCCCGGCCCGGTGGTTGTCGACCTGCCTAAAGATGTGATGAGCCCGGCGAGTAAAGTACCCTATGCCTGGCCGGAATCGGTCACTATGCGCTCTTACAACCCAACGACACAGGGTCACAAAGGACAGATTAAGCGCGCATTGCAAAGCCTTCTTGCCGCTAAAAAACCGGTTATATATGCCGGTGGTGGGGTAATTAACGCCGTCTGCCATGAAGAACTGCGTCAGATAGCGGAACAGTTGAATTTGCCGGTAACCTGCTCACTGATGGGGCTGGGTGCTTTTCCGGGCACGCATCGTCAGAGTGTGGGCATGTTGGGGATGCACGGCACGTTTGAAGCTAATATGACCATGCATAACGCCGATGTGATTTTTGCCGTTGGCGTGCGCTTTGATGACCGTACCACGAATAATCTCGCCAAATACTGCCCGAATGCTACCGTGCTGCATATTGATATCGATCCGACGTCAATCTCGAAAACGGTGTCAGCAGATGTGCCGATTGTTGGCGATGCAAAACAGGTACTGAACCAGATCCTGGAGTTGCTGGCGCAAGGTGAAAAAGAGCAGGATTACGACAGCCTGCGCGACTGGTGGCAGAGTATTGAGCAATGGCGTGCACGTGATTGCCTCTCCTATGACAGGACCAGCGAGAAAATTAAGCCTCAGGCCGTCATTGAAACCATTTGGCGTCTGACCAAAGGCGAAGCCTATGTCACGTCTGACGTGGGTCAGCATCAGATGTTTGCCGCGCTTTATTACCCGTTCGATAAGCCGCGTCGCTGGATCAACTCAGGCGGCCTTGGCACGATGGGATTTGGCCTGCCAGCTGCTTTGGGTGTGAAGCTGGCATTGCCGGAAGAAACGGTCATCTGTGTCACCGGTGACGGCAGTATTCAGATGAATATTCAGGAGCTTTCCACGGCGTTGCAGTATGACCTTCCGGTACTGGTATTGAGCCTGAACAACCGTTTTCTGGGGATGGTCAAGCAGTGGCAGGACATGATCTATTCTGGTCGCCATTCACAATCTTATATGCAGTCACTGCCCGATTTTGTCCGCCTTGCGGAGGCCTATGGTCATGTTGGTATTGGTATCAACCATCCACATGAGCTGGAGCCGAAGCTGGCTGAAGCGCTGGATGCCCTGGGTAAAGGACGCCTGGTGTTTGTGGATGTGAATGTTGATGGTAGTGAGCACGTATACCCTATGCAGATTCGTGGCGGTGGGATGGACGAAATGTGGCTGAGCAAAACGGAGAGGACTTAATTATGCGTCGTGTTTTATCGGTACTGCTGGAAAACGAGTCCGGCGCATTATCTCGCGTGGTGGGGCTGTTTTCGCAGCGCGGTTACAACATTGAGAGCCTTACGGTGGCACCCACTGATGATCCCACCCTGTCGCGGATGACTATTCAGACTGTCGGCGATGATAAAGCGCTGGAGCAGATCGAAAAACAGCTGCACAAACTGGTCGATGTGCTTCGTGTCAGCGAGTTGGGCCAGGGGGCTTTTGTTGAGCGTGAGGTTATGCTGGTAAAAGTTCAGGCAACAGGGTATGGCCGGGAAGAGGTGAAACGAAGCGCGGAAATCTTTCGTGGCCAGATCGTGGATGTCACGCCGTCGCTTTACACGGTTCAGCTTGCGGGAACCAGTGACAAGCTGGATGCTTTCCTTAACACCGTGCGTGAAGTGGCAGAAATTGTTGAAGTTGCCCGCTCCGGCATCGTTGGCGTCTCACGTGGCGAGCGTATCATGAGATAATTTCTACAGTTGACTATCATCATCTTCCGCTAACCCGACGTAATGTCGGGTTTTTTTAGTTTTGTCGCAAAACAGTCAGGCAGAAACAAAAGCAGTTGCTCGCCAATCTAATCTGCTGTTAGATGTGATAAATGACTTATCCATGGCCATGACGTGGCTATTTTTTTGCGCCTTCGCGGTGCTAGCGTGGGGTTATTGTGAAACTGGATGAAATTGCGCGCCTGGCCGGTGTATCGCGCACGACGGCCAGCTACGTTATCAATGGTAAAGCCAGGCAGTATCGTGTCAGCGATAAAACGGTGGAAAAGGTAATGGCGGTTGTGCGTGAGCATAACTACCACCCAAACGCGGTTGCTGCGGGTCTGCGTGCCGGACGGACGCGATCGATCGGTTTGGTTATTCCCGATCTGGAAAATACCAGCTATACCCGCATTGCTAATTATCTCGAACGCCAGGCGCGTCAGCGCGGTTACCAGCTGCTGATTGCCTGCTCAGAGGATCAGCCCGAGAACGAAATGCGCTGTGTTGAACACCTGCTGCAACGTCAGGTAGATGCCATTATTGTTTCTACCTCGTTGCCGCCTGAGCATCCCTTTTATCAGCGCTGGATAAACGATCCGTTACCAATAATCGCGCTGGATCGCGCGTTGGATCGCGAACATTTCACCAGCGTAGTGGGTGCAGATCAGGATGACTCAGAAATGCTGGCTGCTGAACTGAGCAAACAGGCAGTGGAAACCGTCCTGTTCCTTGGCGCGCTGCCTGAACTGTCAGTCAGCTTCCTGCGTGAAATGGGATTTCGTCAGGCGTGGAAGGACGACCGGCGTAAAATCGAGTTTATCTATGCCAACAGTTTTGAACGAAGTGCCGCAGCGACACGGTTCGAAAGCTGGCTGGAAACCAATCCCATGCCTGACGCCCTGTTCACCACCTCTTTCGGTTTGCTCCAGGGCGTGATGGATGTGACCCTGCGTCGTGAAGGTCGTCTGCCTGGCGATCTGGCAATTGCCACTTTTGGCGATCATGAGCTGCTTGATTTCCTGGAATGCCCGGTACTTGCCGTTGGGCAGCGCCATCGTGATGTCGCCGAACGGGTGCTGGAACTGGTGCTGGCAAGCCTTGACGAGCCGCGTAAACCAAAGCCAGGCTTAACCCGAATTCGCCGTAATCTTTATCGCCGTGGCCGGTTAAGTCGTCACGATAGTTAATCATTTACTAAAGGCAGATGGCTGACCTGCCTTTTTTACTTCCCTCTTTTCTTTCGTCTTTCCTTCACGAATCAGTGCCACACGTAAATTGTTAACATTAATTTCTCAGCAAAGAGCAAATAAAAGTAAAGGTGGGTGACGTTAACATTTATTTAATAGAAACCTTTATGTTAATTACAGTTTACCGGCCAGGGTGAGACCTGGCGGCAGGTGCCACAGGGCCATGTTGGGATTTTGTTAGGAAATACCTTAAAGTAGCGCCTGCTCAATCAACCGGGGGCACAAATCTTTGTAGCGAGAACCGGGCATATTTTTGACCAATGTTAAATTCTTGCAGAAATTCCTGCCATTATTCATTAGTTTATTTTTAAATTACTCAGTAAATCGCGTTTTTTTAAAACTTATCTGCGTTTTTAATCTTAAGAAATAATCCTGTTCGACGTCTGCTGCGGCTTGACAATGTTTTCCTCCGCTCCGTAAACTCACCTGGTGGGAATTTGTGGTGTAAAGTGGTGAAAGAGGGTAACTGGAGGGTGAGACTGGCATGTTCCGTGGAGCAACGTTAGTCAATCTCGACAGCAAGGGGCGGCTTGCCGTGCCTACGCGTTATCGCGAAACGCTTGTCGGGGAATCAGAGGGGCAAATGGTGTGTACCATTGACCTCCACCAGCCATGTCTGCTGCTTTATACCCTGCCTGAATGGGAAATTATTGAACGCAAGTTGGCCCGTCTGTCGACGATGAATCCCGCCGAACGCCGCGTTCAGCGTTTGTTACTGGGACATGCCAGTGAATGTCAGATGGATAATGCAGGCCGACTTCTGGTGGCAAATACGCTTCGCCACCATGCGAACCTGACCAAAGAAGTGATGCTGGTTGGACAGTTCAATAAATTTGAATTGTGGGATGAACAGACCTGGTATCAACAAGTTAGGGAAGATATTAACGCGGAGCAGTCGACTCAGGAACCGCTATCTGATCGTTTGCAGGATTTGTCGCTATAGCTTATGCAGGAAAATTTTAAACATACCACGGTGCTATTGGACGAGGCGGTTAACGGCCTCAATATCAAAGCTGATGGCATCTATATTGATGGCACTTTTGGACGAGGTGGCCATTCGCGTTTAATCCTGGCAAAGCTTGGGGAACACGGTCGGCTGTTTGCCATTGACCGCGATCCACAAGCGATTGCTGCCGCTGCTGAAATTACCGATCCACGCTTTAACATTATCTACGGCCCTTTTTCATCACTTGCTGAGTATGCGCAGGAACGAGGTCTGACCGGGAAGATTGATGGCATTCTGCTGGACCTGGGCGTATCGTCCCCGCAGCTGGATGACGCAGGGCGCGGTTTTTCCTTTATGCGGGACGGACCGCTGGATATGCGCATGGACCCCAACAAAGGATTGTCGGCGGCAGAGTGGCTGCTACAGGCAGAAGAAAATGACATCGCGTTTGTGTTGAAAACCTTTGGCGAAGAGCGTTTTGCCAAACGTATTGCCCGTGCCATCGTGCAACGCAATCGTGAGCAGCCAATGACGCGCACTAAAGAGCTGGCGGAAGTGATTTATCAGGCAACGCCGGTGAAGGACAAATTTAAACATCCTGCCACCCGCAGTTTCCAGGCAATTCGCATCTGGATCAACAGTGAGCTGGAGGAGATTGAACAGGCTCTTAAAGGGGCGTTGAGTGCTCTGGCCCCTTCAGGTCGTTTATCGGTAATCAGCTTTCACTCGCTGGAAGACCGTATTGTAAAACGCTTTATGCGTGAGCAAAGTCGCGGTCCACAGGTGCCGGCTGGCCTGCCAGTCACTGAGGCGCAGTTAAGTCATCTGGGGGGCCGTCAGCTGAAAGCGCTGGGTAAAATGATGCCAGGAGAAGCCGAAGTGGCAGAGAATCCAAGAGCACGCAGCTCTGTTTTGCGTATCGCAGAGAGGACGGCGTTATGATTGGCAATGAACGTCATAGCTTACCCGGCATTATCGCTGGCGATCTTTTGCGCCATGGCAAATTTCCGGTGATCTTTGCCGCTGCCGTATTGGTTTCATCGGTTCTGGTGGTTACCACGGCGCATAAAACGCGTCTGTTGACCGCGCAGCGTGAGCAACTGGTGCTGGAGCGGGATGCGCTGGATATTGAGTGGCGCAATTTGATCCTGGAAGAGAATGCCCTTGGCGATCACAGCCGGGTGGAGAGAACGGCGACGGATAAACTGCAAATGCAGCATGTCGATCCGTCTCAGGAAAATATAGTGGTACAGCCATAAGAGACTGAATGAGAAAGATCGCCGTGAAGTTAAAACGCCCTGAAGATCAGGCCAGCTTTGTTAGCTGGCGCTTTGCGTTGCTTTGCGGTTGCATTCTGCTCGGACTGATTGGATTGCTTGCCCGCGTGGCGTATTTGCAGGTGATTAATCCCGACAGGCTGGTGCGTGAAGGTGATATGCGTTCCCTGCGTGTACAGGCGGTGCCTACGTCGCGCGGGATGATTACCGACCGTGCCGGACGTCCCCTGGCGGTGAGCGTCCCGGTGAATGCCATCTGGGCAGATCCGAAAGAACTTCACGACAAAGGCGGTATTACACTGGACAGCCGCTGGAAGGCGCTTTCAGACGCATTGTCCATTCCACTCGATCAACTGGCGGCGCGTGTGAATGCCAACCCGAAAGGCCGCTTTGTGTATCTGGCCCGCCAGGTGAATCCTGCCGTCAGCGATTACATCAAGAAACTCAAACTTCCTGGTATTAACCTGCGAGAAGAATCCCGTCGCTATTATCCTGCCGGGCAGGTGACATCGCATCTGATTGGTTTCACCAATATTGACGGGCAGGGCATTGAGGGCGTTGAAAAAAGCTTTGATAAATGGCTGACCGGACAACCCGGTGAGCGCACCGTCAGACGCGATCGTCATGGTCGCGTGATTGAAGATATCTCTTCCGTCGACAGCCGTGCGGCACATAATCTCGCGCTCAGTATTGATGAACGATTGCAGGCGCTGGTTTATCGTGAACTGAATAACGCGGTCGCTTTCAATAAAGCAGAATCAGGTACGGCGGTGCTGGTGGATGTGAATACGGGCGAGGTGCTGGCAATGGCGAACAGCCCGGCCTATAACCCAAATAATCTTGCCGACACCACGAAAGATGTGATGCGTAACCGGGCAATTACCGATATTTTTGAACCCGGTTCAACGGTGAAACCCATGGTGGTGATGACCGCGTTGCAGCGTGGTGTGGTGAAAGAAAACAGCGTGTTGAACACCATCCCATACCGGATTAATGGCCACGAAATAAAAGACGTGGCCCGCTACAATGAACTGACCCTCACCGGGGTTCTGCAAAAATCGAGTAACGTTGGCGTTTCAAGGCTGGCGTTAGCGATGCCATCCTCAGCGTTAGTAGAGACTTACTCGCGCTTTGGATTGGGTAAGGCGACCAATTTGGGGTTGGTCGGAGAAAGTAGTGGCTTATATCCTCAAAAACAACGGTGGTCTGACATAGAGAGGGCCACCTTCTCTTTCGGCTACGGGCTAATGGTAACGCCGTTACAGTTAGCGCGGGTCTACGCAACGATAGGCAGCTATGGCGTCTATCGCCCGCTGTCCATCACCAAAGTCGACCCGCCTGTGGCGGGTCAGCGCGTTTTTTCGGAAGATCTGGTGCGCACAGTGATGCACATGATGGAAAGTGTTGCACTGCCCGGTGGCGGCGGTGTGAAAGCTGCCATCAAGGGATATCGTATTGCCATCAAAACGGGTACGGCCAAAAAAGTCGGCCCGGACGGCAAATACGTCAATAAGTACATTGCCTATACCGCAGGGGTTGCGCCTGCAAGTCGTCCCCGTTTTGCGCTGGTGGTGGTCATTAACGATCCTCAGGCAGGCAAATATTACGGTGGTGCCGTTTCCGCCCCGGTATTCGGTGCCATTATGGGGGGCGTTTTACGCACAATGAATATTGAACCTGATGCGCTGACGCTGCCCGTGCCCCAGGATGATAAAAATGAGATGGCACAGAACAGAAGTGAGGCATCCGGTGACAGATCGTAATCTGCGCAATTTACTGGCCCCGTGGGTGTCTGATGCGCCTGAGCGGGTGCTGCGCGAAATGATACTGGACAGCCGTCTGGCGGCGTCTGGTGACCTGTTTGTGGCCGTAAACGGTCATGCGGTGGATGGGCGTCGCTTTATACCTCAGGCGGTTGCTCAGGGCGTGGCGGCGGTTATTGCTGAAGCGCAAGGCAAAGCTGAAGATGGTCAGATAAGCGAGATGCACGGCGTACCGGTGATTTACCTCGCCCAGCTGGCACAGCGCCTTTCCGCTCTGGCTGGGCGTTTTTACCAGCAACCTGCCGAAAAACTACGTCTGGTTGGCGTCACAGGGACGAATGGTAAAACGACCACCACACAGCTGTTGGCCCAGTGGGCACAGCTGCTGGGAGAAACCGGTGCGGTGATGGGGACGGTAGGTAATGGCATTTATGGCCATCTGACCCCGGCAGAGAATACTACCGGTTCAGCGGTGGACGTTCAGCATATGCTGAGCACGTTGGTCGAAGAGGGCGCCAGCGTTGCCGCGATGGAAGTATCTTCCCACGGTCTGGTGCAGCACCGGGTGGCGGCGTTACCCTTCGCTGCCGCAGCATTTACCAATCTTAGCCGCGATCACCTGGACTATCATGGCGATATGACGCGCTATGAGGCTGCAAAGTGGTTGCTGTTTTCTGAACACCAGACAGGCCAGGCCATCATCAATGCGGATGATGAAACAGGCCGCCGTTGGCTGGCGAAGCTCCCGGACGCGGTTGCGGTGACGATGGAAAATAATCTTCAGCCGGGTTGCCGTGGCCGTTGGTTGCAAGCTGTCCGTGTGAACTATCACGATAATGGCGCGACGATCGATGTTGATTCCAGCTGGGGCCAGGGAACGATAGAGAGCCGCCTGATGGGAGCGTTTAATGTTAGCAATTTGCTGATTGCGCTTGCCACGTTGTTGGCGCTGGATTACCCGCTGGCATCCTTAATCGCTACCGGTAATCAGCTACAGCCGGTCACCGGCCGGATGGAAGTTTTTACGGCGCCGGGTAAGCCAACCGTGGTGGTTGATTACGCGCATACGCCTGATGCGCTGGAAAAAGCGCTACAGGCCGCACGTTTACACTGTACTGGTCAACTCTGGTGCGTGTTTGGCTGTGGTGGGGATCGTGACAAAGGCAAACGCCCACTCATGGGAGCCATTGCGGAACAGTTCTCCGATGTGGTGGTTCTCACCGATGACAATCCGCGTGGCGAAGATCCCGCGGCTATTGTGGCGGATGTGTTGACCGGGCTGCTGGATGCCGGGCGCGCCCGGGTGATGCCGGGACGTGCGCAAGCGGTCACTCACACTGTAATGCAGGCGAAAGAGGGTGATATCGTGCTGGTCGCTGGTAAAGGTCATGAAGATTATCAGATTATCGGTAATCGCCGTCTGGACTATTCCGATCGGCTGACCGTCGCCGGATTGCTGGGGGTGGTGGCATGATCGCGCTCTCCATGCAGATGCTGGCTGAACTGACCGGGGGGGAACGCTTTGGTGGCGATATCTCCTTTGCCGACGTCACGACTGATACGCGCAATGTGCGTGCCGGCTGCCTGTTTATTGCGCTGAAGGGCGAACGTTTTGATGCCCATGATTTTGTGGCCGAGGCGCTTTCTGCCGGGGCGACAGCTGTTTTGGTCAGTAAACACTTACCTGTCGCGGTCCCGCAGGTGGTGGTAGCTGATACCCATATTGCGCTGGGTCAGCTGGCAGGCTGGGTACGCCAGCAATCGTCTGCCCGCGTAGTGGCGCTGACCGGGTCGTCTGGCAAAACCTCAGTAAAAGAGATGACCGCCGCGATCCTGCGGGAATGCGGTGAGACGCTCCATACCGCCGGTAATCTGAATAACGACATCGGCGTACCCCTTACCTTGCTGCGTCTGACCGCAGAACATCAATACGCGGTGATTGAACTGGGGGCTAACCACCAGGGTGAAATTGCTTACACCACCGACCTTACCCGTCCTGAAGCCGCGCTGGTGAATAATCTCGCCGCCGCTCACCTCGAAGGCTTTGGTTCGCTGGCTGGCGTGGCGAAAGCGAAGGGAGAAATTTTCCAGGGCTTGCCGGTTAACGGCACGGCGATCCTGAATGCGCACAGTAACGACTGGCCACACTGGCAGACCATGCTGCACGGTAAGCGCGTCTGGCGTTTTTCCGCGCTGGCAGAGACTGACGGTGATTTCAGCGCCAGCGATATTGTGGTGAGCAGCGCCGGTACGGACTTTGTGATGCACACGCCGGCAGGCCGTATTCAGGTGCATTTGCCCCTCCCCGGACGACACAATGTGGCTAATGCACTGGCGGCGGCGGCGCTGGCACTGTCCGTTGATGCGCCGCTCAACGCTGTTAAGCAAGGGCTGTCCAGCCTGAGTGCTGTTCCGGGTCGCCTGTTTCCGATTGAACTGACGCAGGGCAAGTTGCTGCTGGATGACAGCTACAACGCGAATGTTGGCTCAATGACGGCGGCGGCTCAGGTGTTGGGCGATATGCCGGGCTACCGGGTGATGGTGGTTGGCGACATGGCTGAACTGGGTGAGGAAGCCAAAGCCTGTCATCATGAGGTGGGTGAAGCCGCCCGTCAGGCCGGGATTGATAAAGTGCTGAGCGTTGGTTCCCTGAGTCGGCATATCGGCGAGGCCAGCGGGGTCGGTGAACATTTCAGTGATAAAGCCGCCGTCATTGCGCGCCTCAGGGCGTTGCTGTCGCGGCACGCCATTATCACTATTTTAGTTAAAGGCTCACGTAGTGCTGCCATGGAACAGGTGGTACAAAGCTTACAGGAGAAAGAAACATGTTAGTCTGGCTGGCCGAACATCTGGTCGCTTTATATTCAGGCTTTAACGTCTTTTCATATCTGACGTTCAGGGCCATTGTCAGCCTGCTGACCGCCCTGTTTATCTCATTGTGGATGGGACCGCGTATGATTGCCCGCCTGCAGGAGATGTCTTTTGGTCAGGTGGTACGCAACGACGGGCCTGAGTCACACTTTAGCAAGCGCGGTACGCCGACGATGGGCGGGATTATGATCCTGTTTTCCATCACCGTTTCTGTACTGATGTGGGCTTATCCCTCAAACCCTTATGTCTGGTGCGTGCTCTTTGTGTTGATTGGCTTCGGCATCATCGGCTTTATTGACGACTACCGTAAGGTGGTGCGTAAAGATACCAAAGGCCTGATTGCGCGCTGGAAGTATTTCTGGATGTCGGTTATCTCGCTGGGTGTTGCCTTTGCGCTCTATGCGGCGGGTAATGATACGCCTGCGACGCAACTGGTGGTGCCTTTCTTTAAAGACATCATGCCGCAGCTGGGCCTGTTCTATGTTGTACTGGCCTATTTTGTGATTGTTGGTACCGGTAATGCGGTTAATCTGACCGATGGTCTTGATGGTCTTGCCATTATGCCCACCGTATTTGTTGCGGCAGGCTTTGCGCTGGTTGCCTGGGCGACCGGTAACGTTAAGTTTGCGGAGTACCTGCATATTCCTTATCTGCGTCATGCCGGGGAACTGGTGATTGTCTGCACGGCCATTGTTGGCGCTGGCCTGGGCTTTCTGTGGTTCAACACCTATCCGGCACAGGTGTTTATGGGAGATGTCGGTTCACTGGCGCTGGGTGGCGCATTGGGTACCATTGCCGTGCTGCTGCGTCAGGAGTTTCTGCTGGTGATTATGGGCGGCGTGTTTGTGGTGGAAACCCTTTCTGTGGTGCTACAGGTTGGTTCGTTCAAACTGCGCGGTCAGCGCATCTTCCGCATGGCGCCGATCCACCACCATTACGAACTGAAAGGCTGGCCTGAACCTCGCGTTATTGTGCGCTTCTGGATTATTTCACTGATGCTGGTGCTGATTGGCCTGGCAACGCTGAAGGTACGTTAACTATGGCAGACTATCAGGGTAAAAAAGTGGTCATCATTGGACTGGGTCTGACCGGCCTGTCCTGTGTCGATTTCTTTTTGGCGCGCGGCGTCACACCCCGCGTGATGGATACCCGAGTCGTGCCGCCTGGCCTCAACAGGCTGCCCAAAAGCGTTGAGTGCTGGCTTGGCTCACTCAACGATCGCTGGCTGCTTGACGCCGATCTGATTATCGCCAGTCCGGGCATGTCGCTGGCGCATCCTTCTCTGATGGATGCCGCTGATGCAGGTGTGGACATTATCGGTGATATTGAACTGTTCTGCCGTGAAGCACAGGCACCGATTGTGGCGATTACCGGCTCTAACGGTAAGAGCACCGTGACCATGCTGGTGGGGGAAATGGCGAAAGCCGCCGGCTGGCAGGTCGGAGTGGGCGGCAATATCGGCCTGCCAGCGCTGATGCTGCTGGAGCAACCTGCACAGCTCTATGTACTGGAACTGTCCAGCTTTCAGTTGGAGACTACCCACAGTCTGAAAGCCGCTGCGGCAACCATTCTCAATGTTACTGAAGATCATATGGATCGCTATCCATTGGGGATGCAGCAATACCGCGCGGCGAAACTCCGCATTTACGAGCAGGCGACGGTCTGCGTGGTGAATGCCGATGACGCGATGACTATGCCGGTTCGCGGCGCGGATAAACGCTGTGTCAGCTTTGGCGTGGACGTCGGTGATTATCATCTCAATCATCAGCAGGGCAGTACCTGGCTGAGAGTCAGTGGGGAGAAAGTGCTTAACACCGACGAGATGATGCTGGTCGGGCAGCACAATTATACCAACGCGCTGGCTGCGCTGGCGCTGGCTGATGCGGTGAGGCTGCCGCGCGCGTCCAGCCTGAAAGCGCTGACTACGTTTACCGGCCTGCCTCATCGTTTCCAGCTGGCTTACCAGCATAATGATGTGCGCTGGATAAATGATTCGAAAGCAACCAATGTTGGCAGTACAGAGGCGGCCCTGAGCGGTTTACAGGTGAAAGGTACCCTCTGGCTGTTACTGGGAGGCGACGGCAAGTCAGCTGATTTCAGCCCCCTGAGCCGCTTTGTGCAGCCTGAAAACGTGCAGCTTTACTGTTTTGGGCGTGATGGTGCGCAACTGGCTGAACTCGCCGCGGAAAAAGCAGTGCTGACAGAAACGCTGGCCGAGGCAATGACGCAGATCGCCGCGAAAGTGCAGCCCGGAGACATGGTATTACTTTCTCCGGCCTGTGCCAGCCTGGATCAGTTTAAGAACTTTGAGCAACGCGGCGATCTGTTTGCTCAACTGGCTAAGGAGCTTGGCTGATGCGACTGCCAGGATTGCGCCTTGCCGGTGGACTGTCTGACCGGCTGAAAGAGTGGGTAATGGGGCCGCGGGAAAGCGATGCCACGTCAATGGTTCTCTACGATCGCACTCTGCTGTGGCTGACCCTTGGACTGGCGATCATTGGTTTTGTGATGGTTACCTCGGCATCAATGCCAGTCGGCCAGCGTCTTTCAGACGATCCGTTTTATTTTGCCAAACGCGATGCTTTTTACCTTGTGCTGGCGCTGGGTATTTCGCTGGTGACGCTACGTATGCCGATGGATTTCTGGCAGCGTTACAGCAACATTATGCTGCTGGTGACCATTGTGATGTTGCTTATTGTGTTAGTGGTGGGCAGTTCGGTAAATGGTGCATCCCGCTGGATTGCCCTTGGCCCACTTCGTATCCAGCCTGCGGAACTGTCCAAACTGTCGCTTTTTTGCTACCTCGCCAGTTATCTGGTACGCAAGGTGGATGAGGTACGCAACAACTTCTGGGGTTTCTGTAAGCCGATGGGCGTGATGGTCGTGCTGGCGGTTCTGCTGCTGGCACAACCGGATTTGGGCACCGTGGTAGTACTGTTTGTCACCACCCTGGCGATGCTGTTCCTGGCCGGCGCGAAATTATGGCAGTTTCTGGCAATTATCGGTTCCGGGATGTTTGCCGTGTGTCTGCTGATTGTGGCAGAGCCTTATCGTATGCGCCGTGTGACTTCTTTCTGGAATCCCTGGGACGATCCCTTTGGCAGTGGTTATCAGTTGACCCAATCACTGATGGCCTTTGGGCGCGGCGAGTTCTGGGGGCAGGGGCTGGGTAACTCAGTGCAAAAACTGGAATATCTTCCCGAAGCACATACCGACTTTATCTTTTCCATTATCGGGGAAGAACTGGGTTATATCGGTGTGGTTCTGGCGCTGGTAATGGTATTCTTCGTCGCTTTCCGCGCAATGTCCATTGGCCGACGTGCCCTGGAAATCGATCAGCGTTTTTCTGGTTTTCTTGGCTGTTCAATCGGCGTGTGGTTCAGCTTCCAGGCGCTGGTAAACGTCGGTGCTGCTGCGGGTATGCTGCCAACCAAAGGTCTTACGCTGCCACTGATCAGCTACGGTGGTTCCAGTCTGATTATCATGTCTACCGCTATCGTATTTTTATTACGGATAGATTACGAAACGCGTCTGGCAAAAGCACAGGCATTCACGCGGGGTGCCCGATGAAAGGAAAACGGCTGTTGGTTATGGCTGGAGGCACGGGAGGCCATGTGTTTCCCGGTCTGGCCGTTGCTCACCATCTGATGGCCCAGGGCTGGCAGGTCCGCTGGCTTGGCACGGCAGATCGCATGGAAGCCGATCTGGTACCGAAACACGGTATCGACATTGAATTTATTCGCATCAGCGGCCTGCGCGGTAAAGGAATTGGGGCGATGATTGCCGCACCGTGGCGCATCGTTAGCGCCGTTTGTCAGGCCAGAGCTATTATCAGGCGCTGGCGGCCCGATGTGGTGCTTGGCATGGGCGGTTACGTTTCCGGGCCTGGCGGCCTGGCGGCCTGGACCTGTGGCATCCCTGTGGTGTTGCACGAACAGAACGGTATTGCCGGCCTGACCAATAAATGGCTGGCAAAGATCGCTAAAAAAGTGATGCAGGCGTTTCCCGGTGCGTTTGCAGATGCGGAGGTGGTCGGTAATCCGGTCAGAACCGATGTGCTGGCGCTGCCACTGCCGGCGGTTCGGATGGCGGGTCGTACAGAGGAAATTCGGGTACTGACGATCGGTGGCAGCCAGGGGGCTCGCGTACTGAACCAGACCATGCCTGAGGTCGCTGCCCGGCTTGGTGATAAAATTACGCTCTGGCACCAGGTCGGGAAGGGCGCGCTGGAAAGCGTGAATCAGGCTTACCGGCAGGTGGGCCAAACTGACCACAAAGTGACGGAGTTTATTGACGATATGGCGGCAGCCTACGCCTGGGCTGATGTGGTGGTCTGTCGCTCCGGTGCGCTGACGGTGAGTGAGGTGGCGGCCGCCGGCTTACCGGCGATCTTCGTTCCATTTCAACATAAAGATCGTCAGCAGTACTGGAACGCACTGCCGCTTGAGCAGGCAGGTGCCGCGAAAATTTATGAGCAGCCGCAGTTCACGGCGCAGGCGGTGGCTGAAACGCTGGCCGGTTGGGATCGTCCGGTGTTAATGGCAATGGCTGAAAAAGCGCGGGCTGTTGCAATCCCGGATGCGACGGAACGGGTCGCAGCGGAAGTGGCCAGGGCCGCGCTGTAAAAAGAATATGCAGGGTTGGTTTTGCCGACCCAAATGGTTATACGAGATGTATCCTGATTGATTTCCTGTTGCAGGAAAACGGCAACTTAGCCCACTACTAACTTAAGTGAGTAACGGCAAAATTAAGGCAGCTGCACATCCGGCAACATGAAGCATTAAGGGATACCACAGGCAGAAGAGATGAATACACAACAACTGGCAAAACTGCGTTCTATCGTGCCCGAGATGCGTCGCGTCCGGCACATCCACTTTGTTGGCATCGGTGGTGCCGGCATGGGCGGTATTGCCGAAGTGTTGGCCAATGAAGGTTATGAAATCAGCGGTTCAGATCTGGCACCCAACGCGGTGACGCAGCATCTGACCAGGCTGGGTGCCACCATCTATTTTAACCATCGCCCTGAAAACGTCAGTGACGCCAGCGTGGTGGTGGTATCTACGGCGGTATCACAGGACAATCCCGAAATCATTGCCGCCCGCGAAGCGCGTATTCCGGTGATCCGGCGGGCAGAGATGTTGGCAGAGCTGATGCGTTTTCGTCACGGTATCGCGGTGGCCGGTACGCACGGAAAAACCACCACAACGGCGATGGTTTCCAGTATTTACGCTGAGGGTGGCCTCGATCCGACATTTGTTAACGGTGGTCTGGTCAAGGCGGCGGGAACACATGCCCGACTGGGTAGCAGCCGCTATCTGATAGCAGAAGCCGATGAGAGCGATGCCTCATTTTTACATCTGCAACCGATGGTGGCGATTGTGACCAACATTGAAGCCGACCATATGGATACCTACCAGGGCGACTTCGAGAACCTGAAACAGACGTTCATCAACTTTTTGCACAATTTACCGTTTTATGGCCGCGCTGTGCTCTGTGTTGATGATGCGGTAATCCGCGATCTGATCCCGCGCGTGGGGCGTCAAATCACGACTTACGGCTTCAGTGAAGATGCCGATGTGCGTATCGCCAGCTATGAGCAGCACGGCGCACAGGGGCATTTTACTTTGGCGCGTAATGACAAGCCGTTACTGCGGGTCACTCTGAATGCACCTGGCCGCCACAATGCGCTTAATGCGGCGGCGGCGGTAGCCGTGGCCACGGAAGAGGGCATTGATGATGAGGAGATCCTCAGTGCGCTGGAAAGCTTCCAGGGGACGGGGCGTCGCTTTGACTTTCTTGGTGAATATCCGTTGCAGGATGTGAACGGTATGGACGGCACGGCGATGTTGGTTGATGACTATGGCCATCATCCGACGGAAGTCGATGCCACGATTAAAGCGGCACGGGCAGGTTGGCCTGATCGTCAGCTGGTGATGGTTTTCCAGCCTCATCGCTATACACGTACCCGCGATCTTTACGACGATTTTGCCAATGTGCTGTCTCAGGTTGATGTTCTGCTGTTGCTGGATGTGTACGCCGCCGGTGAAACGCCGATACCCGGAGCCGACAGCCGTTCGCTGTGCCGCAGCATACGTGGACGCGGTAAGGTCGATCCGATTCTGGTGTCTGACCATGACACGGTGCTGGAAATGCTTGCCCCAAAACTGAGTGGTAACGATTTAATCCTGATCCAGGGGGCGGGTAACGTCGGACGTATTGCCCGCAAGTTGGCCGACCTGAAGTTACAACCACAGGGCACAGAAGGGGATGATCATGGCTGATAAAGTCGCCGTATTATTGGGGGGTACTTCAGCTGAACGTGAAGTGTCACTGATGTCAGGAAACGCCGTGCTGGCGGGATTAAAAGAGGCGGGTATCAATGCGCACGCCGTGGATGTGCGTGATTTTCCGGTATTACGTCTGAAAGAAGAGGGCTTCAACAAGGCGTTTATTGCGCTGCATGGACGTGGTGGTGAAGACGGTACGCTTCAGGGCGTGCTGGAGTTCCTCGATATTCCCTATACCGGCAGTGGCGTGATGGCCTCCGCTATCACCATGGATAAATTGCGCACCAAGTGTCTGTGGCAGGGATGTGGCCTGCCCGTTTCACCTTATGTGGCAATTACCCGTCAGGAGAAGGAGGCGGGCCTGAGTGAAGACACCCAGGCGCGTATTGCTGCCCTGGGGCTGCCGCTGTTTGTCAAGCCGAGCAGCGAAGGCTCAAGTGTTGGCATCTCACGGGTAAATCAGGCTGATGCGCTTCAGGCGGCACTGGATGAAGCTTTTCGTCATGACGATGATGTGCTGATTGAAGCTTTTCTCAGCGGGCCTGAATACACCGTGGGGGTTATTGGCGACAGCATCCTGCCTTCAATAAAAATTCAGGTGGCTTCGGAGTTTTACGATTACGAAGCCAAATACTTTTCTGACGATACGCAATACTTCTGCCCAAGCGGTTTGTCGGTTGCAGAAGAAGCGGAACTCAGCGAGATGGTACTGAAAGCCTGGCGGGCACTTGGTTGTAGTGGCTGGGGGCGTGTGGATGTGATGAAGGGCGGTGATGGCGCATTTTATCTGCTGGAAGTGAATACCTCGCCAGGGATGACCAGCCACAGTTTGGTGCCTATGGCGGGAAAAGAGGCCGGGATGAGTTTTTCCCAGCTGGTGGTTCGCATTCTGGAGCTGGCCGACTGATATGTCTCAGGCGGCTATGAATGTTCGCAACCGCGAGGCGCAGAAAAAAGCCAGCTCCGGGCGGAGTAATGGCTCCCGGTTGGCCGGTATCATCTTTCTGATGATGGTACTGGGCGTAATGTTGGCGGCCGGGCTGGTGGTGCTGAAGTGGATGAATGATGCTTCCCGTTTGCCGTTGTCGAAGCTGGTAGTGACGGGGCAAATGCACTACACCACACATGATGATATTCGTCAGGCCATCCTGTCATTAGGCCCGCCGGGTACATTTATGTCGCAGAATGTGGACGTAATCCAGCAGCAGATAGAGCGTCTGCCGTGGATCCAACAGGTCAGTGTGCGTAAGCAATGGCCAGACGAATTGAAAATTCATCTGGTTGAATATGTCCCCGTTGCCCGCTGGAATGATTTGCATATGGTTGATGCAGAAGGAAAATCCTTCAGTGTACCCACCCGCTTTATTGGTAAAGAGGCGCTCCCCATGCTTTATGGACCGGAGGGCAGCGAATCAGAAGTGTTGACTGGCTATCATCAAATGAGCGACCTGCTGGCTGTCAGCAAATTTAAGCTGAAAGCGGCGTCCATGACGGCGCGGCGTTCATGGCAGCTGGTCCTGTCAGACGATGTTCGTCTGGAGTTAGGGCGTAATGATGATATGAAGCGGCTGAAGCGATTTATCCAGCTGAACTCAACGTTACAGCAGCAGGCGCAGACAGAAAACAAACGTGTCAGCTATGTTGATTTACGATATGACGCGGGCGCAGCGGTAGGTTGGGTAATGCCATTAGTCCAGAACACTGACGGTAACAAGCAACAGAATCAGGCACAGGTTAAACAACAATGATTAAGGCGACGGACAGAAAACTGGTAGTTGGGCTCGAAATCGGCACTGCAAAAGTCGCCGCGTTAGTAGGCGAGATTCTGCCCGATGGCATGGTTAATATCATCGGCGTAGGGAGCTGTCCTTCCCGTGGAATGGATAAAGGCGGTGTTAACGATCTGGAATCCGTCGTGAAGTGCGTACAGCGCGCTATTGACCAGGCAGAATTGATGGCTGATTGCCAGATTTCCTCGGTATATCTTGCATTATCTGGAAAACACATCAGTTGCCAGAATGAAATAGGGATGGTTCCTATTTCAGAAGAGGAAGTGACCCAGGAAGATGTGGAAAACGTGGTGCATACTGCTAAATCGGTTCGCGTGCGTGATGAACATCGCATTTTGCATGTTATTCCGCAGGAATACGCGATCGATTATCAGGAAGGTATCAAGAATCCGGTTGGCCTGTCCGGTGTCAGGATGCAGGCAAAAGTGCATCTGATCACCTGTCATAATGATATGGCGAAAAACATTGTGAAAGCAGTTGAACGATGTGGGCTTAAAGTTGACCAACTTATTTTTGCAGGTCTGGCGGCAAGCTTTGCCGTGTTAACGGAAGATGAACGTGAGCTGGGCGTCTGCGTGGTGGATGTCGGTGGTGGCACGATGGATATCGCGGTCTATACCGGTGGGGCATTACGTCACACGAAAGTTATTCCTTATGCAGGTAATGTAGTTACCAGCGATATTGCTTACGCTTTTGGTACGCCACCAACGGATGCAGAAGCGATTAAAGTGCGCCACGGCTGTGCGTTGGGTTCAATTGTTGGCAAAGATGAAAATGTTGAAGTGCCAAGCGTGGGAGGCCGCCCACCAAGAAGCCTGCAACGCCAAACGTTGGCTGAAGTGATTGAGCCTCGCTACACCGAATTGCTGAATCTGGTGAACGACGAGATCCTGCAATTGCAGGAACAACTGCGTCAGCAGGGAGTAAAGCATCATCTGGCGGCAGGTATTGTGCTGACCGGTGGTGCAGCACAGATTGACGGTCTTGCGGCCTGTGCCCAGCGTGTATTCCATACCCAGGTGCGTATCGGACAGCCGCTTAATATTACCGGATTAACCGATTATGCGCAGGAACCATACTATTCAACAGCCGTAGGCTTATTGCATTACGGTAAAGAGTCTCATCTGAATGGTGATGCTGATGTGGAAAAAAGAGCCTCAGTGGGCAACTGGTTTAAACGAATCAACAGCTGGCTGAGAAAAGAGTTTTAATTTTGAAAAAGGGGATCATGCCCGGTTTTTTGATGATCTCCAGGCGACAGGCACATAACGGAGAGAAATTATGTTTGAACCTATGGAATTAACCAATGACGCGGTGATTAAAGTCATCGGCGTCGGCGGCGGCGGCGGTAATGCCGTAGAGCACATGGTGCGCGAGCGCATCGAAGGTGTCGAGTTCTTTGCCGTTAACACTGATGCTCAGGCGCTGCGTAAAACGGCAGTCGGCCAGACTATCCAGATAGGTAATGGCATTACGAAAGGTTTGGGCGCTGGCGCAAACCCGGAAGTAGGCCGTAACTCTGCGGAAGAAGATCGCGAAGCACTGCGTCAGGCGCTGGAAGGTGCTGACATGGTATTCATCGCGGCTGGCATGGGCGGCGGCACGGGTACGGGTGCTGCACCTGTGGTCGCGGAAGTCGCTAAGGATTTAGGCATCCTGACCGTTGCTGTCGTCACCAAGCCCTTCAATTTCGAAGGCAAAAAGCGTATGGCGTTTGCTGAGCAGGGCATTGCCGAGCTGTCCCGGCATGTTGATTCTCTGATTACCATTCCAAATGACAAGCTGTTAAAAGTATTGGGTCGAGGTATCTCTCTGCTGGACGCTTTTGGTGCCGCCAACGATGTGCTGAAAGGCGCGGTGCAGGGTATTGCCGAGCTGATTACCCGCCCTGGTCTGATGAACGTCGACTTTGCTGACGTGCGCACGGTAATGTCTGAAATGGGTTACGCAATGATGGGTTCTGGCGTTGCCTGTGGTGAAGACCGTGCTGAAGAAGCGGCTGAAATGGCGATTTCCAGCCCACTGCTGGAAGATATCGATCTGTCTGGCGCACGTGGGGTTCTGGTTAACATCACGGCTGGCTTTGATTTGCGCCTGGATGAGTTCGAAACCGTGGGTAACACCATTCGTGCTTTTGCGTCCGATAATGCGACGGTGGTGATCGGTACCTCTCTGGACCCGGAAATGAACGACGAGCTGCGGGTTACCGTTGTGGCGACGGGTATCGGCATGGATAAACGCCCGGAAATCACGCTGGTGACCAACAAGCAGCAGAGCCAGCCAGTCATGGATCATCGCTATCAGCAACACGGCATGACGCCACTGCCTCAGGAGCAGAAACCGGCAGCGAAAGTGGTCAACGACCAGAGCGTGCAATCTAACAAAGAGCCAGATTATCTGGATATTCCGGCCTTCCTGCGTAAACAGGCTGACTAAGAATTTCCTGAGAATTGGGGTTCTGCGCTCTTTGTGCTAAAGTGTTGGTCTGCCAGTAAGGTATACTGGCGGTCGGATGAGTAATTTTGCGAGATAATACGATGATCAAACAACGGACATTAAAACGTATTGTTCAGACGACTGGTGTTGGTTTGCATACCGGCAAAAAAGTCACGCTGACATTACGACCTGCGCCGGCTAATACCGGGGTCATCTATCGTCGCACTGATTTAAATCCACCCGTTGATTTCCCGGCTGATGCTAAATCTGTGCGTGACACCATGCTTTGTACTTGCCTGGTTAATGAGCATGATGTACGTATATCAACCGTTGAGCATTTGAATGCAGCGTTGGCTGGACTCGGTATTGACAACATTGTGGTGGAAGTGAATGCGCCGGAAGTCCCAATCATGGACGGCAGCGCCGCGCCCTTCATCTATCTGTTAATGGATGCAGGTATCGAAGAGCTTAACAGCGCGAAAAAGTTTGTGCGCATCAAAAAAACTGTGCGTGTTGAAGATGGTGATAAATGGGCCGAGCTTTCTCCCCACAACGGTTTTACGTTGGATTTCACTATTGACTTTAACCACCCGGCGATCGATGCCAGTTCGCAACGCTACAGCATGGACTTCTCTGCGGACGCCTTTGCACGTCAGATCAGCCGTGCCCGTACGTTTGGCTTTATGCGCGACATCGAAGCACTCCAGTCGCGTGGCCTGTGTCTTGGCGGCAGTTTTGACTGTGCAATCGTGGTGGATGACTACCGCGTACTGAACGAAGACGGCTTACGCTTTGAAGACGAATTCGTGCGCCACAAAATGCTTGATGCGATTGGCGATCTGTTTATGTGTGGTCATAACATCATTGGTGCGTTTACCGCATTCAAAGGTGGTCATGCACTGAACAACAAGCTGCTACAGGCTGTTCTTGCCAGGCAGGAAGCCTGGGAGTGGGCAACCTTCGAAGATGAAGCTGAGCTGCCGGTGACCTTCAGGGCACCTAATCTGGTTCTGGCATAAGTCAGAATCACTTATTACGACTGGTTGAGCTGGTACTCTCTCCGGCCAGTGATGCCAGTCGTTCTATAACTCTCTTCAGTTTTTCCGGGCTTCGGTCCGCAATACTTCGCAACATCTCTGCACTTTGTTCACTTAGCTGCCGCCCTGCTGATGGCTGCGCATCCTGTTTGCTGCTTTCATGTGCGTTTTCCTGCCCTTTTGCGGCTAACGATGGATTTATCCTGATGTCGATTGCCGTCAATGATGGTAATATTTGCGCTCGTAAAGCTGACAGCAAACTGGATTGTTCATAGCGTAGGCGCATCATCCAGCTGGCGTTAGCGGTTTCAAGCACCAGAATGCCCTGGCGGAAGTTTGCCACGCGGCACCAGGGATGCAGCGGTGCCGGGAGAACCCCTTGTACTGCACGGTTTAATTTATTCAGCATGATGGCCCGTTGCTGAAGAGATTGCAGCGTTCCCTTACCTTCAGTTGCTTCGAATAAATTCTCTATTGATTGCGGGCGATTATCGCGCATAGCTGACTCCGGCGGAAAACAGTGATTGGTATTCTAAATCGTTGGCGACAATTTGGCAGACGTTATTTTTGGCCGCATCTCCTGTTGGGGATGGTCGCGGCGAGTCTTGGTCTGCCTCACGGAGTGAGCAGCGATCGGACAGCCATTTCTGAGACCGCGTTCCGCAGCCTGAACAGTAGCCTTGGCGTACATGTTGATCGTCTCGCGTTGTTACAGGCAAACGCCCGCTGGCCAAATCTGAATAATGATTACTGGCACCAGCATGCAATTCGTACTGTCATTCGTCACCTCTCTTTTACCCTGACCCCTGCGAGCTTGCCTGCCGCTGAGCAGGCCATGCCGCTTGAAGCGCATAAGCTGGCCTTGCTGGATACGCTTAATGCATTACTGACTCGTGAGGTAAAACCGCCGGCTATCGTTCGTCAGACGACGCAACCTCAGTTTACAACCCGATTTACCTGGAAAGCTGGTCTGTGGCTGGCACAGGTTTCGGGTATTCGTGCCGGGCCAGCTTTTTCCATTTCATCGTTTTCATTCCTGTAATCACAGTTTAGTACTGCACCGCGCCTGCGGTGTCTAAGAGAATTTATTGACTATGTTCATCAAACTATTAACCAAAGTTTTTGGCAGCAGTAACGATCGTACGCTGCGCCGTATGCGTAAAGTCGTTGATCAGATCAACAAGATGGAACCGGATTTTGAAAAACTGTCCGATGACGAACTGAAAGCAAAAACCAGTGAGTTCCGGGCACGGTTGGAAAAGGGAGAAGTCCTTGAAAACCTTATCCCTGAAGCCTTCGCCACCGTCCGCGAGGCCAGTAAACGCGTGTTCGGTATGCGCCACTTTGATGTCCAGTTGCTGGGCGGGATGGTTCTGAACGATCGTTGCATTGCAGAAATGCGCACGGGTGAAGGTAAAACGCTGACGGCAACGCTGCCTGCTTATCTGAATGCCCTGAGCGGCAAAGGTGTTCACGTGGTTACCGTGAACGACTATCTTGCCCAGCGTGATGCGGAAAACAACCGTGGTCTGTTTGAATTCCTCGGTCTGACTATCGGCATCAACCTGCCAGGTATGCCTGCACCGGCCAAGCGTGAAGCTTATGCTGCGGACATCACCTACGGTACTAACAACGAATACGGTTTTGACTACCTGCGTGACAACATGGCATTCAGCCCTGAAGACCGTGTACAGCGCAAGCTGAACTATGCGCTGGTGGATGAGGTTGACTCGATCCTGATTGATGAAGCGCGTACACCGCTGATTATTTCTGGTCCTGCCGAAGACAGCTCTGAGCTGTATATCAAAGTTAACAAAATCATTCCAGGCCTGATCCGTCAGGAAAAAGAAGACTCCGACACCTTCCAGGGTGAAGGTCATTTCTCCGTGGATGAGAAGGCCCGCCAGGTACACCTGACCGAACGCGGCCTGGTTGCTATTGAAGAGCTAATGGTTAGCGAAGGTATCATGAATGAGGGTGAGTCTCTGTACTCGCCGGGCAATATCATGATGATGCATCACGTCACAGCAGCGCTGCGCGCGCACGTGCTGTTCACCCGTGACGTCGACTACATCGTTAAAGACGGTGAAGTGATTATCGTTGATGAACATACCGGGCGTACCATGCAGGGTCGCCGCTGGTCTGACGGTCTGCACCAGGCTGTGGAAGCGAAAGAAGGCGTGGAGATCCAGAACGAAAACCAGACGCTGGCTTCCATCACTTTCCAGAATTACTTCCGCCTGTACAACAAGCTGGCCGGGATGACCGGTACGGCAGATACCGAAGCGTTTGAATTCAGCTCAATCTATAAGCTGGAAACCATCGTAGTGCCGACCAACCGCCCAATGGTGCGCAAAGATCTGCCTGATCTGGTCTACATGACTGAAAAAGAGAAGATCGATGCGATCATTGAAGATATCCGTGAGCGTACTGCCAAGGGGCAGCCGGTGCTGGTGGGGACCATCTCCATCGAGAAATCTGAAGTGGTGTCAGAAGAGCTAACCCGCGCCGGTATCAGGCACGCGGTGCTGAACGCCAAGTTCCACGCACGTGAAGCAGATATCGTTGCTCAGGCCGGTCAGCCAGCTGCGGTGACTATCGCCACCAACATGGCCGGTCGTGGTACGGATATCGTGCTGGGTGGTAGCTGGCAGGCAGAAATTGCTGAACTGGACGCGCCAACGACGGAACAGATTGAAGAGATCAAGCGCGCATGGAAAGTTCGTCATGATGCAGTGTTGGCCTCTGGCGGCCTGCACATTATCGGCACTGAGCGCCATGAGTCCCGGCGTATCGATAACCAGCTGCGTGGACGTTCTGGTCGTCAGGGTGACAATGGTTCTTCCCGCTTCTACCTGTCGATGGAAGATGCCCTGATGCGTATTTTTGCCTCCGATCGAGTCACCAATATGATGCGCAAATTGGGGATGAAACCGGGCGAAGCGATCGAACATCCATGGGTAACCAAGGCGATTGCCAATGCCCAGCGGAAAGTGGAAAGCCGTAACTTTGATATTCGTAAGCAGCTGCTGGAATATGATGATGTGGCTAACGATCAGCGTCGTGCGATATATACTCAACGTAATGAATTGCTTGATGTATCTGATGTGTCTGAAACCATTGCCAGCATTCGTGAAGACGTTTTCAAAGCCACTATTGACAGTTATATTCCGCCGCAGTCCCTGGAAGAAATGTGGGATATACCTGGATTGCAGGAACGTTTGCATAGCGATTTTGATCTGCAACTGCCGATTGCCGAATGGCTTGATAAAGAGCCGGAGCTGCATGAAGAAACCCTTCGTGAGCGCATCATGGAACAGGCTAAAGAGCAATATCAGGATAAAGAACAGGTTGTTGGTATCGAGATGATGCGCAGCTTCGAAAAAGGCGTGATGTTGCAAACGCTGGACAGCCTGTGGAAAGAGCACCTTGCCGCAATGGACTATCTGCGTCAGGGCATCCATTTACGTGGTTATGCACAGAAAGATCCTAAACAGGAATATAAGCGTGAATCTTTCGCCATGTTCGCTGCAATGCTGGAATCACTGAAGTATGAGGTGATCAGCACCCTGAGCAAGGTTCAGGTTCGTATGCCGGAAGAAGTTGAAGCGATGGAAGAGCAGCGTCGCGAAGAAGCTGAGCGTCTGGCCCAGCAGCAGCAGCTGAGCCATGTCGATCCCGAAACGGAAGCGGCCTCTGCACTGGCGGAACGAACCGGCGAACGCAAAATTGGCAGAAATGATTCATGTCCGTGTGGTTCAGGAAAAAAATATAAGCAGTGCCACGGTCGCCTGGCATAATACTGCCAACGTGGTACAAAAGGCTGGGGAAATCCCGGCCTTTTTACTGGCTTAACGGCAATCCGGGCCTGAAAGCGCTGAGAAAGCGATCCTGATGTGCTTAAGTGTTGAGAGAGAAAGTCAATGAAACATCTGCAGGTAGTGGTCGGCATTATACGTGATAAAAACCAGAATATTTTTCTGGCAAAGCGTTCTGCCAGTTCGCATATGGGCAACAGATGGGAGTTTCCGGGCGGTAAAATTGAACCGGGTGAAACAGCGGAACAGGCGCTTAAACGTGAGTTAAGCGAAGAGACGGGGATTGACGTTATTCATGCCGTTGCCTGGGATCGGTCAGAACATACTGATGCCCAGCTACACGTCACGCTGCATTTTTTTATGGTTGACGAGTGGCGTGGAGAACCTTACGGTCGTGAAGGACAGCCTCAGCGATGGGTTGCGCAATGCGATCTGGTGGCTGATGAGTTTCCGCCCGCCAATATACCCATCGTGGCACGGCTGCTGAAAGAAGCGAAATAAGGCATCGCCCACATTGCAGAGCGGGCACAGATTACTCGTGACTCAAAGGCTGCTCGCTCCAGTCATCGCTTTCCGAATGTTCTCCTTCGCTGGGGATACGTTTTTCCTCATTTGCCCACTCACCAAGATCAATCAGCTGGCAGCGTTTACTGCAAAAGGGCCGCCATGCGCTCAGTTCATGCCAGATAACTGCGGTTGAACAGGTTGGACACTTAACGCTCATCACTTCTTCATTCATTAGTTGGAACCTTAACAACAGGCAAGTTGAAAATCGAGACGTGCCGGAACCACTCCGCGCTCACTGTCCAGTGGAAGAAAACGAATGGCATAACGGCTTTTGTGGCCAGAAACCTGGGGATACAGCGAGTCGTCCAACGCCAGTTGCAGACGTAATAAATCGGCACCTTCAGCATTGTCCTGGAAAAAACCGTTCAGACTGGTCTGGAGATGAAATTCACCGGACTGACGGATCAGATTCAGGATCAATTTCAACGCGTCGCCTATGGGGGCCAGCGACTCCATCCACAGGCCAACCTGAATATCCCTGATTTCCTGCCCAATGTGCAGCCAGACATGCAGCGTTGGCAAGTCAAAGCTACAGCAACCTCCGGGAATGCTCAGACGCTGGCGTACCAGAGCAATCAGGCGATCCTCACGCAGCAACTGGCCAATGCGCGGAGCAGCCATCAGACAGGAGGAACAGGATTTCAGGTTCTCACTCAGATTGGTGATAAGGTCTCTGTCAACGCCCGGCACGTCGGACCAGGAAGAGAGCTTCTGCTGCTGTTTATCAAGCTCTTTGACAATTTCGGTGCGCAGCTCTCCTCGTTCGAATACGTCCAACAGTTCGGCCACATTGCGAAAAAACGTCAATGCGCTGAGTGGATCGGTGATGTCCCGGCTTTGTTCTAACTGGTTGATTAAAAATTCTATCCGCAACCAGGTACGCATTTTCTCATTCAGGGGGTACTCAAATAAAACGCTCGTATTCATGCTGTTAATCCTGGTCTGTTGCTCTGGAAAGCTGGCGATAGCGCTGATCCAGCAGAGCAACGTGGGCGGCTATATCTTCAGGTCGCCCGCTGTTATCAATAATGTCATCGGCCACTGCAAGACGCTGTTCGCGTGTAACCTGTGCAGCCAGAATATGTTCAGCCTCTTCGGTACTCATACCGTCGCGGGCGACAGTGCGCATCAGTTGCGTATGGCTGTCAACATCAACCACCAGCACCCGGTTTGCCAGATGCTGTAAATTATTTTCAATCAACAAGGGCACAACCCATAAACACCATTCAGATTGCGCCAGTGCCAGCTGACGGCGGGTTTCTGCATGGATCAGCGGGTGTAGCAGGTCATTCAGCCAGGTTTTATCTTTCGGAGAAGTGAAAATACGTTGCCTTAACGCTGTCCGATTAAGTGCGCCGTCCTGCTGTAAAACCGCATTGCCAAACCGGGCAGCAATGGCGCTGAGAGCAGGCTGACCGGGCCTTACGATTTGACGGGCAATAATATCCGCGTCAACAATATCCACGCCCCGGGCGGCGAATGCATTAGCGATGGTTGTTTTTCCACTGCCAATACCGCCAGTCAATGCAACAGTATATCGCATAAGCCTCGTATCTCAGGTTTGCTGTGAAACGTCCCGCCGTTGCTGAAACAGCTATCAGCTGGTCGAAAAGAGATTCAGAGTACCTGAACAAATTTCTGATAAATTCTGCGGATTGTAGCCTAAATAAACCTGTTTTCGCACTCCTGTCGGTCTGTATTTATCATATATGATAGCGTCCCCGAAGCGGGCAGCAGCGCGCAGCTTAAGATTTATGCCATCAACCAGCACGTGGCTTACTTGCAGATAAGAAGATATAAAGCATGTTTTTTAACCATTTGTTTTCCTTACATGTCTCCTGAACCGGCAGCTGAAGTGGGTTTAACCTAACGCGTTCCCCAGGTTAAAAACAGGTAAGTACATTGCGACCACCAGCGTACCGACGATGATTCCCGTTATAACCATCACCACCGGTTCCAGCGCGCTGGCCAGGCTGTCAGCGAGTTCGTTGGTGGTGCTTTCATACAGTTCTCCCAGCCTGGAAAACATGCCGTCCAGAGAACCTGCTTCTTCTCCCACTTTGACCAGCTGATAACAGATCGGCGTGAATAGCGTATGTCCAGCCAACGCCTGCGACAGAGGATTGCCCGCAGATATATTTTTTTGCAGATTTGCTATGGCTTCCTGCCATAGCCTCTGATTCAGGGTTTTCTCCACCGCCTGTAAACCTTGCAACAGTGTCAGACCGGCTTGCTGTGTCAGTGCCAGCGTCATAAATATTTTACTGAGCTGTCTGCCACGAACCAGCTCTCCTGCCAGAGGAAGCTTTATTATTGTCTGCTGTTGCTTACGTTGCCAGGCTGGCGATCGCCGGTGTTGCCATTGCCAGCCAGCGAAGGCAATAAATGAGAAGGGCAGCAATATCGGTCCATAGTGTTGCAGTACTTCAGAGCAAGAGATGATCGCAGCGGTAAACCAGGGCAGGGGAGTATCAAAAGCCCGATACACTGCGACAAATTCCGGCAGAACAAATATCAGCATCCCAATGCTGACCAGCAGTGCTATAGCCAGTACGATCAGTGGATAGCGCAGTGCTTTTGTCACTTTTTTTTGCAGCTGAAGCTGTCGCTCCTGTTGATAAGCCAGTCGCAGACAGCATTCATCCATTTGTCCGGTCATTTCACCTACCTGCATCAGAGCAGGGAAAAGCGCTGGAAAGATCAGCGGCCATTGTGCCAACGCATCTGAAAAAGGAATTCCGTTACTGACCTGATGTTGGAGGTGGGTAAGCAATGCCTGCCAGCTCACATGGTTGTGCCCGTCGCGGGTCAGTTGCAAGGCGTCCGAAAGTGACAAACCGGCTGTCAGTAACGTTGCTATCTGACGGAAAAAACTGATTTTATCCTGCCACCGCCAGTCTCTGGCACGATACCGCCGTCCGGCGGTAAGTTTTACAGGAACCATGTCGAGCGCGACCAGTTTATCCATCGCCTCCTGGCGATGTTGACAAAAAAAAGCGCCACGGAGCAGTTGCCCTTCACTGCCCACTGCCTGCCAGTAGAACAGCAGCAGGTTAGTCATATTCACTTCCCACAATTCGGTTCAGCTCTGCCAGCGTGGTATCACCACGGTTGACGCAGTGTAACCCTTCCACAAAAAGCGAGTTCCCACCCTGCTTGTGTATCAGTGCCAGAAGTTTTTCCTGAGATAAACCAGCGGCAATGGCGTTTTGCAACGTCGCAGTAACGGGAAGCAGTTCAAACAGGGCCAGCCGTCCGTAATAGCCGGAGTAGCAGCGCGGGCAACCCACAGCGCGCCAGTTTTGCACGGTGTCTGGCCAGACGCCGTGTGGAAAATGTGCGACGGCTTCGGCAGGTTTGCGGCAGTGTTGGCAAAGACGGCGAATCAAACGCTGAGCAATCACCAGCTTTAATGCCGAGGCCAGCAAATAGCCGGGGATGCCGATTTGTTTCAGCCGTATCAGTGTCTCCACCGTTGAGTTAGTGTGAAGAGTCGACAGAACCAGATGCCCTGTTTGTGCTGCCTTAATGGCTATCTCCGCCGTTTCGGCGTCGCGGATCTCACCGATCATAATTACGTCGGGATCCTGGCGCAAAAGTGCACGCAGCACCCGGTTAAAATCCAGGGCCGTTTTCGGCTGTATTTGTGTTTGATTAACGCCATCGAGAGGGATCTCTATAGGATCTTCTACGCTACAAACATTTCTTCCGGGCTGATTGAGGAAGCTTAATCCGCTGTACAGCGTAAAGGTTTTTCCGCTGCCGGTGGGGCCTGTCACCAGTATCAGCCCCTGTGGCAGATTGAGCGCCTGGCGAAAAAGCCTGAGCGAAGCCTGTGTCATCCCCAGATTTTCAAGCGCGACAGACTGCGTTTCATTCTGTAATAGCCGAATAACCGCTTTTTCGCCAAAGTGCACAGGCAGTGTTGACAGCCGAAACGAGGCTGATTTTCCTTTCAGCGTCAGCGTAAATTGCCCATCCTGAGGCATACGGCGTTCAGCGATATCAAGACTGGCGAGGATCTTAAGCCGGGCCAGCATGGCGGAACTGTTATCACTTTCAGGGGTTGGGACTGACTGCAATACGCCATCTATTCGCAGACGGATTTGTAACCTGTCGGCCTGGGGTTCGATATGAATATCGGAGGCGCGTTGTTGGATTGCCAGAAAGAGTAGCTGCTCAACCCGTTCTGTAACCGTTATGCTGCTTTTTGTTATCGTCCCAACAGCGGGGCTTTTTTTCTGACGAAACTGTTCAATCTGTGCGGGCGGCCAATATTCTACGTCAATGCGGTTGTGCGCGGCAAAACGTAATGCGGCCATGGCATCCAGGGGAAGCGGTTCCACCGTGGCGATTTGGAGCCGTTGTGGTGTAAATTCCAGCATCACAGCATGATTTTGCTGACAGATTTGCTCTACTGCCCGTTGCGCAGCCAGAGAGATCATGAGGCATCTCCACTCGTTTCGTCATCGAAGCGGAAGACGGCGTTGCACGCTTCTTTAAGGCCGTCTTGTGAACTGGTACAGCTACGCTGCCAGCTGAGCAGCCCTTCTGACCGATCCCAAACCGGCTTCAGCGTCACCGTGAGGCCGTTAAGACTTTCCTGACCGATCAGGGTGACCGTTCCGGCCTGTACCGTTACCGTGGAAACGTAACGTGAGCCTTTACCTGAGGGAATGCCATTGCTTCCCGCTGAACAGTCACCGGTGCTGCCATGCTCTATTGCACAAATCTCAATGGCGGTTTTAAACGGCATGGCGGCCTGTAACATGTCGGTCAGCGCCGCCTTTTGCAGGTAGTTCTGATAAGCGGGGAGTCCGATGGCACTGAGGATGGCGATGATAGCTATGACAATCATCAGTTCAATCAGGGTAAATCCTTGCTGCATCTTCATGGCGTAGCTCCTTGCTGTTTTAGAGACAGGCAAGGTATCGCCATGAGTTTGCCTGTGCCAGCGGCGAAAACCAGTTTGTCGGCAAGGCACGCAAGACTTTTCAGCCGATGGTATGATTATGCAGTGCTGGTGGAACAACGCTCACAAATGGACAGGGAAAGGAGCATGCCATCAGAAAACCGATGACATGGGTGATTTAACGAAAACGCATTGACAAATCCAGTGCGTGGATATGCTTGGTGAGTGCCCCAACGGAGATGTAATCGACGCCAGTTTCAGCGTAGATACGCAACGTTTGGTGGGTGACATTGCCAGAGACTTCCAACAGGGCGCGGCCCGCATTCAATTTAACGGCCTCACGCATTTTCTCCACGCTGAAATTATCCAGCATCACGATATCAGCCCCGGCCTCAATGGCCTGATTCAGTTCATCCAGTGATTCCACTTCCACTTCAACAGGAACATCAGGATGATACCAGTTGGCTTTTTCCACCGCCTGACGGATCGAACCGGTGGCGATAATGTGGTTTTCTTTAATCAGGTAAGCGTCAGATAAGCCAAGACGATGATTATTACCGCCGCCGCACATTACCGCGTATTTTAATGCGGTGCGCAGACCCGGCATGGTTTTACGGGTATCCAGTAGCTGCGCATTCGTACCCTGTAAAAGCGCCACATAACGACTGACCTCGGTTGCCACGCCGGACAGTGTTTGCACGAAGTTGAGTGCGGTTCGCTCAGCGGTGAGGATAAGCGCGGCAGGCCCGCTAACCTCGAACAGCAACTGGTCGGCCCGGATGCTGTCGCCATCGTTAACGTGCCAGTGAATCTGCGTTCGGTTGCCCAGTTGAATAAAGACCTCTTCCACCCAACGTTTGCCGCAAAAAATGCCCGGTTCCCGGGTAATTACGACGGCATGAGAAAGGGTATCTGCGGGGAGCAGGTTGGCGGTAATGTCATTTTCGGGGGCCACTTCTCCCCCCAAATCTTCACGCAGAGCCTGTGCCACGCTGGGAGGGATATCATCCTCAATACGTCCAAGTAATACGGCACGGCGGCTGTCTGGATCGTAGCGGCGGGTTGTCATCATTGAACTCCGGCAGGGTAGAAATTGCGGCTATGCTAGCCTGTTTGCTGCAGGCTTGCCAGCCGGTGTTATTTTCTGGCAACGCTATCTGCCTCGTGATCCCTTAATCATGCTACTCTGGAAATATTTCTTACAGGAGAGCAGAGCATGCAGTTGCAATCAGGCTGGATCCCTGGTGTAAAGCAGGTTCCATCCCCCCATTTTAATGAGCGACCGGCAAACGAGGTTCCCACGCTGCTGGTTATCCATAATATCAGTCTGCCGCCGGGCGAGTTTGGTGGCCCGTGGATTGATGCCCTCTTTACCGGCACGCTCGATCCTGCTGGCAATCCTTATTTTGCTGACATTGCCCATCTGCGGGTTTCCGCCCACTGCCTGATTCGCCGTGATGGTGAGGTTATTCAGTATGTTCCTTTTCAGCTTCGGGCCTGGCATGCGGGGGTCTCTGTTTATCAGGGACGCGACTCCTGCAATGATTTCTCAATTGGTATTGAACTGGAGGGTACGGATACGCTGCCCTATACCGATGCGCAGTACCGTGCGCTGGAGGAGATCACCCGGCTGCTGATAGCGAATTATCCGCAAATCGCCGGACATATAACCGGGCACAGCGATATTGCGCCGGGAAGAAAGAGCGATCCTGGCCCGTCATTTGACTGGGCACGATTTCGTACGGCACTGAGTCAGCCTGCCAGTATCTCAGAGCAGGAGCAACCAGTATGACGCTGTTTAGTTTGTTACTGGTGTTAGGCTGGGAACGATTGTTTAAACTGGGAGAGCACTGGCAACTGGATCATCATCTGGCCGGTTTTTTCCTCCGGCGCCAGCGTTTTTCCCTTACGCGAACGCTGATGATGATGTTGGTCGCGATGGCGGTGGTGGCGGTCTGTTTGCTGTTGCTCCGGGGGCTGTTTTTTGGCTTGCCGCTGTTGATCTTCTGGATTGCCGTCGGGTTGTTGTCGGTTGGGGCAGGTTCAGTTCGCCTGCATTATCATGCCTATCTCAAAGCGGCCAGCCGTAATGATACTGCCGCCCACAACATGATGGCAGAGGAGCTGACGCTGATCCACGGGCTGCCGACGGCGTGTGATGAACGCGCATATTTACGTGAGCTACAAAATGCGCTGTTGTGGATTAACTATCGTTTTTACCTTGCACCGCTGTTCTGGTTTGTGGTGGGAGGCTTCTGGGGGCCGGTTTTGCTGATAGGCTATGCTTTTCTGCGTGCCTGGCAGAGCGCGCTGGCTCGTCACCATTCGCCGTTAGCGCGTGCCCAGTCAGGCGTGGATGCATTGCTGCATATTATCGACTGGCTCCCGGTTCGGCTGGTGGGGGCTGCTTACGCGTTAATGGGCCACGGTGAACGGGCGTTGCCGGCCTGGTTCGCTTCGCTGGGAGACAGACACACCGGACAATATCAGGTGCTGACCAGACTGGCACAGTATTCTCTGGCGCGCGATCCACATACTGATAAAGTGGCAACACCGCAGATTGCGGTAGCGCTGGCAAAGAAAGTTTCGCTGGTGGTGGTGGTGGTGGTGGCACTGCTAACAATTTACGGCACGCTGGTGTAATTCGACCGTAACACCCAGCCGTCAGGCTGGATGTTACGTTGTTCAACAGCAAAATTATGCTGTTGCCTCATCACTACTGCTGTCTGTAATACCTAAAAGATTCTCAATAAGCGATCCTAAGCTATCCCCGATAAACTGACCGAGTTGCTCACCGACTCTGCCTGTAATATTTGAAATCAGGGTGGAAAGCACCGGGATGGTAATCATGCTACCTATTGATTTACCAATAAAGCTACCAGCCATGCTGCCAATCTGACCAGTGGTATCGCGAATAGCACCTGAGCCGCTAACTATTTCAACTTCCTGTAAGGATAGTTCTCTCATTATTTATCTCCTTGTAAATGCTCAAGATGAGCGGGGTATTTTTTAATTTATTTTTATTTCCCTTGCAATTATTTTTCTCATTTTCTTCTGATTTATTTTTTTTATTGTGGGTGTCAATGTTTCTTATTTTGATTTTTTTATATATCCGGTGTTGTTATTAGTAATAACAGGCTATTATTTCATTTTTATTGATGATTGATTGTTCTTTATATTATTTAATGCATTTTTATATTGTCATGTGTTTTATGGTAAATAACCGTTCAGAATGGCTTTCATTGCAATTAGAGTCATTCCAATCTTCATTGTAGAGGGGGGTTGTTAATTTTTTGTTATATGCAATAAATGGTTTGTTTATTCCGATTTTTAAATGAAAAACAATATGAAACAGAGAGACAGGCAGCAATCCAACCTCTTTCAATCGTGCACTCTGATGTGATCCCAGGCATAACCGTTCGATATGATTGACCCACGGCGAATAAACCGGCTGATATATCACCGTAACGTTCGGATTCGCTTTCAGCCAGTGCCGCGTTTTCTGGCACTTATGGATAATGTGGTTATCCCCCATTAGCGTGATGGTTTTTGCCGGTCGGTATGTGGTTTTCGGGTGCTTCAGCAGGCTGATAAACAGCGCTGAGCTTTTACTGCAGCGCCTACATAGTTGACCCGGCCAGTACCGGTATTAAGCGCTCCGGCAAGGTAATGTTTTTCATTCTGTCCGGGCGTTACCACCCGCTTTTGCTGACCACGGCCCTGCCAGTCTGCACCGATTTTTGGATTCAGGTGAATGTCCACCTCGTCCTTATAAAATACCGGGTGCTCCGCACAACAATTGGCGAGTGCCGCATTGATTGTCGCCATTTTCTCGTCCCGCTGTGGATCACGGATACGTCAGGTTGGTACAACCCCGCGCCAGACCAGACCAGACCAGACCAGACCAGACCGGCTGCGGGCAACCAGCGCCGGAGGGTGGAAGCATGCAGTCTGCAACCCGTTATATCATTGACTTTTATCGTAAATAAATTTGTACTCCAGTACGAATGCGGATAACCAAAATCGCAGGGAGAATGCTCAACAAGCCGCCTCAACAGAGTACATATGTACTCAAACGGCCAGCGGAGCACACGCCCTGGTGAGAGCGAGTTAAGACCTTCCGGTCCGTAAAGTGTGAACCAGTTAATCCATCGCCCGACGGATTAACGTGCGCTGCAAAGCGTCCTGACGACATCGCTGACACGCTCCCCGCGATGGAGCATCAGCCTGCATGCGTGGTGTTTATCGCGGGTTTTATGAGCCGTTTTCTGTATCAGTCGTCGTTCGCTGCGGAGTGTGGGTGCTATGATCGGCATCGCTCAGTCAGGTTGGTGATTTGGGATGTTTGGCGATTGAAAAGACTCGCGCAATCCGGGCTGAGTTCCTTCAATGTGATCTACTGTTCAGAACACGTATTCAGCATTTTTTTATTCTAAGGCCTTACATTTTAAAAACTCTGCTTACCAGACGCATCTCGCCCAGGTAATCACCATAATAAAACGGTGAAGCCTGGCCTTTGCGCAGTGCCCGCATTACTTTAATCCCCTTAATTGTGGCATAAGCCGTCTTCATCGATTTAAAGCCCAGCGTGGCGCTGATTATCCTTTTCAGCTTCCCATGATCACATTCAATCACGTCGTTCTGGTACTTGATCTGTCGGTGTTCAACGTCTGGCGGAGAACGGCCTGTGCGTTTGAGCAGCGCGAGCGCCCGGCCATATGTCGGGGGCCTTATCCGTAATCCGTATTGATCAAGCGTGGGATCTGCCATTTTAAAACCTTTCCCAGAAAACGGTATGCGGCTTTGCTGTTTGGTGCGGTGAAAGACAGAAGTCGAGAGTACACCCTCTGCTGTTAGCCGCGCGGTACAGCCAGGTCCGCCGGCCATTCACCTTCACGTACGTTTCATCAGTGTGCCACGGGCAGAGCTCGGAAGGGTTACGCCAGTAGCAACGCAGTCGCTTTTCTGTTTCATGGGCATCACGCTGAATCCAGCGATAAATTGTGGAGTGATCGACGTTCAGGCCACGTTCGGCCAGTATCTCCTGTAGCTCACGGTAGCTGATGCCGAATTTGCAGTACCAGCGTACCCGCCTACAGGATGGTGTCGCACTGAAAAGCCGGCCTTTGCATGGGGTTATGTGCAGCTCTGTCAGCAAAAAAGGGCAATAAGTTTATCAGCTCCAGCTTTTTGCAACATAGCCAATGAACATGGTCTGAGAGAATCAGCATGTTTTTTGGGGCAGTTCAACATCAGTAAACTTCGCCCTTCTGGTTACTGCGGTAAGCCATCTCTGATGAGATGGCTTAACCGTAGAGCCTGCGAGGTTTACCCTTATGCTTGGTAATCAGGCTTTTTGTGCGCGATTTTTTATCGCGTAGCCTGCGGCCAGGATCCCCAGCCAGACTGGGATCAGCCAGACTGAGATGGCCATGCCGGGCGTTAGCGCCATAATCACCAGTATACTGGCCAAAAATAGCAGGCAAATCCAGTTACCGACGGGATATAACAGGGCTTTGAAACGGGTCTGCACACCCTGTTGATCCTTCTTACGGCGGAACTTAAGGTGGGCCAGACTGATCATCGCCCAGTTAATCACCAGCGCAGAGACTACCAGCGCCATCAACAGTCCAAATGCCTCGCCCGGCATCAGATAGTTAATCAGCACGCAGAGGGCGGTTGCCGCGGCAGAAACGCCGATCGCCACAACCGGTACGCCACGTCCATCAACTTTCATCAGCGATTTTGGGCCGTTACCCTGTTTCGCAAGACCGAATAACATCCGGCTGTTACAGTAAACACAGCTGTTATATACAGAGAGTGCGGCCGTCAGTATCACCACATTCAGGGCATTCGCGACCAGGCTGTCACCCAGATCGTGGAAAATCATGACAAATGGGCTGGCACCGCCAATCACTTTGGTCCAGGGATAGAGCGACAGCAGGATGGCAAGTGAGCCGATGTAGAAAATGAGGATGCGGAACAGCACCTGATTGGTGGCTTTAGGAATACTTGTCTCCGGGTCATCGGCCTCGGCAGCGGTAATACCGACCAGCTCCAGGCCGCCAAATGAGAACATGATCACCGCCATCGCCATCACCATGCCGGAGATACCGTTAGGGAAGAATCCCCCTTTGTTCCACAGATTAGTCACTGTGGCATCAGGGCCTGCCTGACCACCAAACAGTAGCCAGGCACCAAAGACAATCATCCCGATAACGGCAACCACCTTAATGATGGCAAACCAGAATTCCATCTCACCAAAGACTTTCACATTGGTGAGATTGATAGCGTTAATCAGCAGAAAAAAGACGGCGGCAGAAACCCAGGTGGGGATTTCCGGGTACCAGTACTGAATATATTTTCCCACTGCGGTCAGTTCCGCCATGGCCACCAGCACGTAGAGGATCCAGTAGTTCCAGCCAGACGCGAAACCGGCAAAGTTGCCCCAGTATTTATAGGCAAAGTGGCTGAAAGAGCCGGCAACTGGCTCCTCCACCACCATTTCACCAAGCTGGCGCATAATCATAAAGGCGATAAAACCGCCGATAGCGTAGCCCAACAGGACAGACGGACCGGCCATTTTGATGGTGTCTGCAATGCCGAGAAACAGGCCGGTACCGACGGCACCCCCTAATGCGATCAGCTGAATATGGCGGTTTTTAAGTCCGCGCTTCAGCGTTTCGCTATGCTGTTGTTCCATATAGACCTCATGGTTTCGTTATTTTTCTAACTCAGGACGCGCCTTTGTCGGTGGTTACAATCCCTGCTGTACAGGATTTTGTACAGTGGTGTTATCAGGAAAAAAAGGGTGAGACTACCTTCTTGCTCAGAATAGTGATAAGCAGTGCGCATTGCACATGCTTTCTCTTTTTTGTATCGGAGAGTGCTGAAAAAAAGAGCGTCCTGACATTATTTATCTGCTGTCAAAACGAGACAGCCGTTTATTTTCGCTCGGTGGGCGTATAGACATCAGGTGAATACTTTGTTACTTTTACCGCCATCTTATGGTAATTGGTATTACCAATTAACTCAGGATTCCGCCAGAAGAAGGGAAGATGGCCTACAGCAAAATCCGCCAACCAAAGCTATCCGACGCCATTGAGCAACAGCTTGAATCCCTGATAATGGAAGGGACGCTGCGTCCGGGTGAGAAGCTACTCCCTGAGCGTGAACTGGCTAAACAGTTTGACGTTTCCCGTCCTTCACTCCGTGAAGCTATCCAACGTCTGGAAGCGAAAGGTCTGCTATTGCGGCGTCAGGGCGGTGGCACTTTTGTGCAGGCAAATCTATGGCAAAGCGTGAGCGATCCCCTTGTCGAACTGTTGGCTGGTCATCCTGAAACCCAGTTCGATTTGCTGGAAACGCGACATGCGCTGGAAGGGATTGCGGCCTATTATGCGGCATTACGTGGTACCGAACAGGATATAGAGCGCATCCGCCATTGCCATATACAGATTCAGGCTGCTCAGGACAGTGGCGATCTGGATGCCGAAGCAGACGCCGTGATGCAGTATCAGATTGCTGTCACAGAAGCAGCGCACAATGTGGTGCTGCTGCATCTGCTGCGTTCAATGGGGCCAATGCTTGAGAGAAACGTCCGACAGAATTTTGAATTGCTCTACTCGCGCCGCGAAATGCTGGCAACAGTGAGCGGTCACCGCGCCAGTATTTTTGAGGCAATAGTGGCACGCGAACCTGAACAGGCACGCGAGGCCTCACATCGTCACCTGGCGTTTATTGAGGAAATATTGCTGGACCGAAGTCGGGAGCAGAGCCGCAGGGAGCGCTCCTTACGACGTATACAGCAACGTGAGGAATAACGCGGCAACTGGTCCAACCCCGACAGGCCTGAGTCACGTCAGGGATGTGGGGATAACGATGTGCCTGTCTCTCTGTGCTCTTACGGTCCAGAGTTCAGAGAGACAGGCACCAGATAATTCAACGTATTAGACACAGATAAGGAATACCCCATGTCAGAACGTCTACATAATGACGTGGATCCGATCGAAACCCGCGACTGGCTACAGGCGATCGAATCGGTCATCCGTGAAGAAGGTGTTGAGCGTGCGCAATTCCTGATTGACCAGGTGTTGAGCGAAGCGCGCAAAGGTGGTGTGAAGGTTGCAGCAGGCGCTGGAGCCAGCAATTACATCAACTCTATCGCTGTTGAAGATGAGCCGGAATACCCAGGTAATACTTCACTGGAGCGCCGCATTCGTTCTGCAATTCGCTGGAACGCTATCATGACCGTTCTGCGTGCTTCCAAAAAAGACCTGGAGCTGGGCGGTCATATGTCCTCTTTCCAGTCTTCCGCGACTTTTTATGAAGTGTGCTTTAACCACTTCTTCCGTGCTCGCAGCGAGCACGACGGTGGCGATCTGGTGTATTTCCAGGGCCACATTTCTCCTGGCGTATACGCCCGTGCTTTCCTTGAAGGCCGTCTGACTGAAGAGCAGATGAACAACTTCCGCCAGGAAGTTCACGGCAAAGGACTTTCTTCTTATCCGCACCCGAAACTGATGCCTGAATTCTGGCAGTTCCCCACGGTTTCGATGGGCCTTGGTCCGCTGGGTGCAATCTATCAGGCGAAATTCCTGAAATATCTGGAACACCGTGGCCTGAAAGACACTTCACAGCAAACCGTTTATGCTTTCCTTGGCGACGGTGAGATGGATGAGCCTGAATCCAAAGGCGCGATCACCATCGCGACCCGTGAGAAACTCGATAACCTGGTGTTTGTCATCAACTGTAACCTGCAACGTCTGGATGGCCCGGTTACTGGCAACGGTAAAATCATCAACGAGCTTGAAGGCATCTTCGGTGGTGCGGGCTGGGAAGTGATCAAAGTTATCTGGGGCGGACGCTGGGACGAACTGCTTCGTCGCGACACCAGCGGCAAACTTATTCAGCTGATGAATGAAACCGTTGACGGTGACTACCAGACCTTCAAATCCCGCAATGGTGCTTACGTTCGTGAGCACTTCTTTGGTAAATATCCTGAAACCGCGGCGCTGGTCAAAGAGATGACCGACGACGAAATTTGGGCGCTGAACCGTGGTGGCCACGATCCGAAGAAAGTTTATGCAGCACTGAAAAAAGCGCAGGACACCAAAGGCAAACCAGTGGTTATTCTGGCGCATACCGTCAAAGGCTATGGCATGGGCGAGACGGCGGAAGGCAAGAACATTGCTCACCAGGTGAAGAAAATGAACATGGATGGCGTGCGCTATATCCGTGATCGTTTCAACGTGCCGGTCGATGACGCTGACCTTGAAAAACTGCCTTATGTGACCTTCGAAAAAGACTCTGAAGAGTACAACTATCTGCACGGTCAGCGCCAGAAACTGGGTGGCTACCTGCCAACCCGTCAGCCAAACTTCAGTGAAAAACTATCGATGCCTGCACTGGAAGACTTCCGTCAGTTGCTGGACGAGCAGAATAAAGAGATTTCCACCACCATCGCGTTTGTTCGTGCACTGAACGTGATGCTGAAGAATCCGTCGATCAAAGATCGTCTGGTGCCGATCATTGCCGATGAAGCCCGTACTTTCGGTATGGAAGGTCTGTTCCGTCAGATTGGTATCTACAGTCCGAATGGTCAGCAGTATACCCCGCAGGACCGCGAGCAGGTTGCTTACTATAAAGAAGACGAGAAAGGCCAAATTCTCCAGGAAGGGATTAACGAACTGGGCGCAGGCGCCTCATGGCTGGCAGCGGCAACGTCTTACAGCACCAACAATCTGCCGATGATCCCGTTCTATATTTACTACTCTATGTTCGGATTTCAGCGCATTGGCGATCTGTGCTGGGCAGCAGGCGACCAGCAGGCGCGCGGCTTCCTGGTTGGCGGCACTTCCGGTCGTACCACGCTGAATGGCGAAGGCTTGCAGCACGAAGATGGTCACAGCCACATTCAGTCGCTGACCATCCCTAACTGCGTCTCTTACGATCCGGCATATGCCTACGAAGTGGCGGTTATCATGCACGACGGCCTGGTGCGTATGTACGGCGACGCGCAGGAAAACATTTATTACTACATCACCACGCTGAACGAAAACTACCATATGCCTGCGATGCCGCAGGGCGCGGAAGAGGGTATTCGTAAGGGTATCTACCGGCTCGAAACCGTTGAAGGTAGCAAAGGCAAAGTGCAGCTGCTGGGATCGGGTTCTATCCTGCGTCACGTCCGTGAAGCAGCGCAGATCCTGGCGAAAGACTATGGGATTGGCTCTGACGTTTACAGCGTCACTTCCTTTACCGAGCTGGCCCGCGATGGCCAGGACTGCGAGCGCTGGAACATGCTGCATCCAACCGCTGAACCGCGCGTGCCATATGTTACGCAGATCATGAGCGATGCACCGGCCGTCGCCTCGACTGACTACATGAAGCTGTTTGCTGAACAGATCCGTACTTACATTCCGGCCAGCGACTATCGTGTACTGGGTACCGATGGCTTTGGCCGTTCTGACAGCCGTGAAAACCTGCGTCACCACTTTGAAGTCGATGCGTCTTACGTGGTGGTTGCCGCGCTGGGCGAACTGGCCAAACGCGGTGAAATTGATAAGAAAGTGGTTGCGCAGGCCATCACCAAATTCAATATCGATGCCGATAAAGTCAACCCGCGTCTGGCATAAGAGGTAAAGAGTAATGGCTATCGAAATCAAGGTGCCGGATATCGGTGCAGACGAAGTGGAAGTCACTGAAATTCTGGTTAAGGTGGGCGACAACGTTGCAGTGGAACAGTCGCTGATCACCGTCGAGGGCGACAAGGCCTCAATGGAAGTGCCTTCGCCAGAAGCTGGCGTGGTGAAAGAGATCAAAATTGCTGCCGGTGACAAAGTGGAAACCGGTTCGCTGATTATGGTGTTCGAATCCGCTGAAGGTGCAGCGCCTGCTCCAGCCAAAGCCGAAGCGAAAAAAGAAGAAGCGAAACCCGCCGCCGCAGCCAAAGCAGAAAGTAAAGACGTGAACGTGCCGGATATTGGTGGTGACGAAGTGGAAGTCACTGAAATCCTGGTTAAGGTGGGCGACATCGTGGAAGCCGAGCAGTCACTGCTCACCGTTGAAGGCGACAAAGCCTCAATGGAAGTGCCTGCCCCGTTTGCCGGTACGGTGAAAGAGATCAACATCGCCACCGGTGACAAAGTTAGTACCGGTTCACTGATTATGGTCTTTGAAACTGCCGCTTCCGGCACAGCCGCCGTCTCTGAAGAGAAACCTGCTGCAACAGAAGCCGCACCTGCGGCGCAGGCAGCCAGCGGTCCGAAAGAGGTTGCCGTTCCTGACATCGGCGGTGACGAAGTTGAAGTGACCGAAGTGATGGTGAAAGTGGGCGATAAAGTGGCTGCCGAGCAGTCGCTTATCACCGTTGAAGGCGATAAAGCTTCAATGGAAGTCCCGGCACCTTTTGCCGGCACGGTGAAAGAGATCAAAATTTCCACCGGCGATAAAGTGAGCACCGGCTCGCTGATTATGGTGTTCGACGTCGAAGGCGCTGCTCCGGCAACGGCTCCGGCAGAGAAAAAAGAAGAGGTTGCTCCGGCTAAACAGGATGCCAAACCGGCCGCTGTTGCGGCGAAAGCGGAAACGAAGGGCGAGTTCTCCGAGAACGACGCTTACGTCCATGCGACGCCGGTTATCCGTCGGCTGGCCCGCGAGTTCGGCGTAAATCTGGCGAAGGTGAAAGGCACCGGTCGTAAAGGCCGTATTCTGAAAGAAGACGTGCAGACTTACGTTAAGGACGCGATCAAACGCGCCGAAACTGCCCCTGCACAGGCAACCGGTGGCGGCCTGCCAGGTATGTTGCCGTGGCCGAAAGTTGATTTCAGCAAGTTCGGTGAAATTGAAGAAGTCGAAATGGGCCGCATCCAGAAAATTTCTGGTGCTAACCTGAGCCGTAACTGGGTAGTGATCCCGCACGTTACGCAGCACGACAAAGCCGATATCACTGACGTTGAAGCTTTCCGCAAACAGCAGAATGACGAAGCCGCGAAGAAGAAGCAGGATCTGAAAATCACGCCGCTGGTGTTTATTATGAAGGCGGCGGCCAAAGCGCTGGAGGAGTTCCCACGCTTCAACAGTTCCCTGTCTGAAGATGGCCAGAAGCTGACGCTGAAGAAATACATCAATATCGGTGTGGCGGTGGATACGCCAAACGGGCTGGTGGTGCCGGTATTTAAGGACGTCAACAAGAAAGGCATTGTTGAGCTGTCCAACGAACTGGCGGTGATTTCGAAGAAAGCGCGTGATGGCAAACTGACCGCTGGCGATATGCAGGGCGGCTGTTTCACCATCTCCAGCCTGGGCGGTATTGGCGGGACGTCGTTTACGCCTATCGTCAACGCACCGGAAGTGGCAATTCTTGGCGTCTCCAAATCGTCGATGGAGCCGGTGTGGAACGGTAAAGAGTTTGTTCCTCGCCTGATGCTGCCGCTGTCACTCTCCTTTGACCATCGGGTGATCGATGGTGCGGCGGGTGCGCGTTTTGCGGCTTATATTGCCACCATCATGGCGGATATTCGCCGTCTGGTGATGTAACAGCAACAAGGCCGGCTTATGCCGGCCTTATCGCATATTGGCTTTAGCGGTGACGCTAATCTGATATGGATCAGGATACGGGTAATCAGGGTGACCATGCTGTTTGCAGTCTGTTAACAATTCTGTAAACTCTTGCCCTGAATACGAACCGGGGGAGGGGCATCCCCCAGTTAACTAAGAGGTCATGATGAGTACTGAAATTAAAACTCAGGTCGTGGTACTTGGGGCTGGTCCCGCAGGCTATTCCGCAGCGTTCCGTGCTGCTGATTTAGGTCTTGAGACCGTTATTGTTGAACGTTTCAGCACCCTGGGCGGGGTTTGTCTGAACGTCGGCTGTATCCCTTCCAAAGCCCTGCTGCATGTGGCAAAAGTGATTGAAGAGGCAAAAGCGCTGGAAGAACACGGCATCGTCTTTGGTAAGCCGCAGACCGATATCACCAAAATTCGTAGCTGGAAAGAAAAAGTCATCACCCAACTGACCGGCGGTCTGGCGGGGATGGCAAAAGGCCGCAAAGTGAAGGTGGTGAATGGCCTGGGTAAATTTACCGGTGCCAATACGCTGGTGGTTGAAGGTGAAAATGGTGCCACCACCATTAACTTTGACAATGCTATTATCGCCGCCGGCTCCCGTCCGATCCAGCTGCCGTTTATTCCGCATGATGATCCCCGTGTGTGGGACTCCACCGATGCGCTGGAGCTGAAAGAAGTCCCTGAGCGCCTGCTGGTCATGGGCGGCGGCATCATCGGTCTGGAAATGGGTACCGTTTACCACGCGCTGGGTTCAGAGATTGATGTGGTCGAAATGTTTGACCAGGTTATCCCGGCAGCGGACAAAGACGTGGTGAAAGTGTTCACCAAGCGTATCAGCAAACAGTTCAACCTGATGCTGGAAACCAAAGTGACCGCCGTGGAAGCGAAAGAAGACGGTATCTGGGTGACGATGGAAGGTAAAAAAGCGCCGGCCGAACCGCAACGTTACGACGCGGTGCTGGTGGCAATTGGTCGCGTGCCAAACGGCAAAGGCCTGGATGCGGGTAAAGCGGGTGTTGAAGTGGATGACCGTGGTTTTATTCGCGTCGACAAGCAGATGCGCACCAACGTGCCGCACATCTTCGCCATTGGTGATATCGTCGGTCAGCCAATGCTGGCACACAAAGGCGTTCATGAAGGCCATGTCGCTGCCGAAGTCATCTCGGGTAAGAAACATTACTTCGATCCGAAAGTCATCCCTTCTATCGCATACACCGAGCCGGAAGTTGCCTGGGTGGGGCTGACCGAGAAAGAAGCAAAAGAGAAGGGTATCAGCTATGAGACGGCGACCTTCCCGTGGGCAGCCTCTGGCCGCGCTATCGCTTCAGACTGTGCAGATGGCATGACCAAACTGATTTTCGACAAAGAATCTCATCGTGTTATCGGTGGTGCGATTGTCGGTACCAACGGCGGCGAGCTGCTGGGTGAAATCGGTCTGGCCATTGAGATGGGCTGTGATGCTGAAGATATCGCGCTGACCATCCATGCCCACCCAACGTTGCATGAGTCCGTTGGTCTGGCGGCAGAAATTTTCGAAGGCAGCATTACTGACCTGCCAAACGCGAAGGCTAAGAAGAAGTAAATCTTTTTCCTGCCGAAGGCACCCTGACTGAGCTGCACCTGAAAAGTTGGTTATCCAACGAAATAGGGTGCAGTTTTTTATTAATGGAACTGACTTCCAGTCTGTCCATGGCTGGATTAATCAGTCACGGGTAATGTCTGACGATTCTGCGGGCCGTGCAGATAAACGGGTGAGTAACAACCAGTAATGAAAATATTCCTGTCGGTAAAAATATAAACCGTCATTAACCGTCCGTTGATGGTTTAACTGTATTGGCACTCTGGCCTGGCGCGTTATTAATGGCAGCATCGGTTTCACACTGGCGGTGAGAGCGGAAGCGGCAGGTTGTTGTTGTGGTTGTTTTTTTAACTTCAGCAAAATCAATGTACTATAGGGCAAATGATAATATATATCTGGTAATTGATATTATTTTTATCTTGTTAATAATGGAAATCTCCGGCAGCTTTTTATTGCTGATAATACCTTCCGGTATTAATTATATATCCGCTGTTGATTAAATGAATAAGATAAAACGTCTGTTATTGGAGTGCGTAACAACTGATACGGCATCAGTCCTGTCTTTTTGTCGGAAAAAAGTGACAGCTGAAATGTCATTACAAAAAAAGTAATCCGGCAAATGGTGAACGTTTCCTCACCACAAAGGGTACGCGAGGACGGCTCGCTGACACCGTGCAGGCTGCTTACAAAATGCGACGGTGCTGGCAGTATGGTGCGCTGGTGGCAGAGAATGTTACCCAGGCCCTACTTTACCAAAGTTTTCGGCAGTAAATCATTATGCTGCAAATTTATAAGTGTATGTAATAAATAGTTTTTTATTGTGGCTAAATTAGTCACGTGATTAATTTTCGAAATTTCTGTACAAGATGCCTGGTTGTGTATAAGTTTACAGGACATTAACTGCCTGCTTTACACACTATTGGGAACATTCATGCGTCAGACATCAAGTTCACCCAGTTCTGCCAACGATATTGCCGCTTACTTCAGTAAGGCCTCCCTGCCTTCACAACAGGAAACGCTGGGGTCTATTGTGGTTGAAATTTTGCGTTCAGGACAAAATCTTAACCGTAAGGCTATCTGCTGTAAATTGCTTAAACGCTTTGAACTGGCATCAGGCCCGGAGGAAGAACGCCACTATCACGAGCTGTTTAACCTGCTTTTCCGTCAGTAATCCGGTAGTAAAGGTTTTAATCCCGTTATGCAGTTCCGCGGGGATGCGTTAAGAGACAGATTATGAAAAACAGTGATGACGAAAAACTCTGTGACATCCTTATCGGTGAAGCCGTAGTGGAGTTACTGGCCCGAAATGAGGCCATTTCATGGGGTTCGCTGCTTGGAAAATTACAGGCAGCGCTGGACGCGGGTGACGTCGAGGTGCGCATTGCGAAGATGGCGATTGAGGAAGTAAAAGCGGGCATGGCATCGCGTTATACTTCCGGCATTAGCATTGATAACCCGAACGACACTATCCGTCTGTCCGGTACGTCATGCAGTTCTACAAAACACTGAACCCTTTATCAGATAACCGGCAGGTTATAAAATAATGGCAGATCGTGAGAAAGACACAGCTATGCAACAGATAACAACAACAGAAATCCACGCCTGTATTATGGCAGCTGGCGATCAGTACGCCGCGGAAAAGGAAGTTCTGGGAAAAATTATTAAAAGCCTGCTGGCAGGAAAAGCACGCGTTACCAGCAAAGCCCTTATTATGTATTTAATCGGTGAGCTGGACAGGAGCACTGATGCAGCCCAGCTTGACCTGCTGAGGAACTGCCTGAAGCTGGTGGTCGGATGTGCTCAGGGCAACCGCGACGCCTGAAATGATGTACCGCGCAGGCAAGGGCGAGTGGCCCTCGGTAACTCGCCTCTTGCCCTGAAGCCCCATTATCAGCTCATGGCTGAAGAGTCTCGCGAAACTCCGGCCAGGTCACGGCCTGTGACGGGCCATTTTCGTCAGAGGTAAAGAGCTCGCCCTGAAAGTGGATGATCCCTGCGGCCTCCAGCCACATCCACTCTTCTGCTCTGGTAATGCCTGCCACCGTGACTAAAATTTCAAGTGCAGAACAGCATTTGATAATCGCCTGTACTACCGCCTGTCTGGGGCCACTGCGGTGGACGTCAGCGGTAATGCTGGCATCGATGCGAATGCGGTCTGGCTGGATATGGGTCAACAGTGACAGCCCCGCCGAACCACGGCCAAAGTCGTCGAGGGACAGGCTGATACCCACGCCTTTTAGCGCGCGTACGGTTTCGGAAAATATATCTGAGTCGGGGATAACGTCCGTTTCACTCACCCCAATGACCACCTGTTCAGGCACAAGTCCGGCCATTTCAATCTCTGAAACGAGGGTACGCACTGCCTCTGGCATCACCAGCAAACTCACCGGCAGCTGGCTGATATGCAACGTCATTCCCGGCGGGAATATTTTACCTGTCTCTGCCAGCGCCTGCTTAAATGCCTGCATACCGGTATGAGCGATGCCACTCCCTTGCTTTACGCTACTATCAGCGTGCGGGATCGCCATTTCAATAGCGGTGATCACTCTGGCCATCGGATCAACCACCGGACGTAAAGTCAGGTTTGCACTGACCGGGCAAGGAGAACTGTGCCAGTCAGGGATGAACTCCCACAGTTCTGATGGTTGCACTTCATAATAATTTTCTTTTTCGCGCGATTCGACAAACGTGCGCAGGAACTTCAGTGCGCGGTCATCATAAGTCAGCTGGTATTTTGAGGTGCCTTTATTGAGCACGGCCTGAAGCACGGATGAGCGCTCATGTTCGCGCAAATCAAATAATTCCATTCCGGTATTACCAAACCGGCGGAAAGGGGCATAGTCGCGCATCAGCTCAACCACGTTATGGTGTCGCCGGTCGCGGCAAATACGCTGGTAAACAGTGAGTACGCCTTGCTCCGGTCCTTCGAGCAGCTGAAAAAAATGCGTGCCGTTAAACAACAGGATGCCTGTGACGTCATGAGAAGCATTAAGCATGCTTGCCGCCCCCACCATTCCGGGAAGCGCCCTGATGGGAACGAAGTCTGAGATGTGGCTGCGATAAATTATGGTGGTCAGCATTTATGAGTCCGGTTATTCGAGCATGGGGCTACATTACCATTAAATTTATGAGCAAAACATTTTGCCGGGTAATAAAAATGCCACAGACAGCGACATAAAAAACGACGGGACGCCATTGCACTTAGCAACAAAAATGTCGTCCATAAAATTTAATAAATAATATAATCGGGTTATTATTATTTACCGTTCGCAATAAGCTCTCCACCGTGCAGTAATATTGGTGCAAACGAAGTGGGAATAGTTGGCCCAATAAAAAATAAATAAATCATGTTGATATTTCGAGCCTGTCCCTCCAGGCGTCATTGTCGCAGGCTGTTTGGACACGGACAGCGTGCAAAAAACGGAGCGTACATCAGGTACGTGCGGATGTTGAACACTGCCCAGGGACAAACGGGCAAATAAAATAGCCAGATGGGACAGACTCCTGTCCGGTGCGGATCACCTTTCCTGATACCTTCCTGCCGGTTGGCCGGTGAGTGGTCCTGCGAACAGCAAAGAATGGCTGATTGCAGATAGCAACCAAACTGGTCATTAAAGCTACAATCCCCCATTAACGCAGCATAAAGCATCATTAACAGCAGAATGCGTTATTTATGGGAACCCAGTCTCAAAGTGAACAACATAAGCCCAGTAAAGAAACTTTTTTGCCGTGCCATGCGGCCGGCTTTTTTTTGGGGGAATCAGCATGCGCATTTCGTCAACACCATCATCTTGCAGTCAGAACTCACTTATCCAGTCTGAAATACCGACATCACAAACTACCGCCAAACCGCCCGCTGGTCAGCCTGTCCAGTTTGGCGCTATGTCCGGTCAACAGCAGCAGGCGATGGTGGCCGCCACGCTGACCGGGATGATCAGAGCTGTGTTACAAGCGGTTGTTGCCCAACGCGGGGATGCGACCAAAAATGCGGCGGGCGTGAAGAGTTCACCCCAGGGCAATAATTCCACCGCCACGGCCCAGACCCGTCAAAGCAGTTCACCACAGGCCACCCGCAGTACCACGTCAGCGATAGCGGGCACTGAGGCCACTCCGGCACCATCGACCGGTGCCTCTGGTGCGACCAGCTCCAGCCCGGCCGTCTCCACCGCAGGCGTTGGTGAAACCAAAGCTGCCGCCCCGGTAACAGGCAGCGCCGCGCAGGCAACATCGTCATCCGACGCGGTGGCCAGCACCGATCACTCAGGCGATTTTCTCGATAACTCGCCGTTGTCATCGCCGGACAAATTAAAAAAATGGGAGCCTATGGTGGCCAACCTGCCGGCCGATCAGCGTTTACAGGCGGAAAAAGAACTTAACCGTCCGCTGGCGGCGGCGCAGATGGTGCTCAATGGTGGCGCGGACGCAGAGCGCGCACAGGCATATATCAATGCCAACCCGGCGCTGAAGAATGCCATTGATGCCGGCAAGCATGGCGATAATCCCGATGGCAAAATCACCAAAGCAGATTACAAAGGGTTTATCTCGCGGATGAGCAAAGCGCAGGATGCAGCGGATAAAGATATTACTGATTACCTGAAAAAGAATCCTAATGCCGATGAAGGCTCAAGACAGATGGTGGCAGAGGCGGCGATGCTGCGTGCCAACGGCCCGTTGTTGCGCGTTGCGGGACTGGAAAACGGTAAAGCCGGTCAGGATATGTCCGCAGACGACCTGAAAAACCTGGTGAAACAAAATCCGGGGCTGGCGGGATCCCTGCGTCAGGCGGCCAGCAGTTTCTCTTCACCGGGTCTGCTTGAGCAGCTTGATCAGGGCGGCGTCAGTGGTAAGAAGCTGGCAGAGCACGGCTTCGATAACCGTTTCAGCAGTAAAAATATTGATAACTGGATTAAGAAACAGGCACCCACTGACGGTGCCTCCTTTGCCCGCCTGATCGATCAGGCCGCGTTGGTCAACGCCACCGCTAATGTTGACACCAGCCGTCTGAACAAAGATGTATTTGCGCATCCTGACAAATACAGCGGCGCGGAAAAAGCCGCGGTGATGGTTAAACTGCAACAGACTCTCACTTCGGTTCAGGCCGGACGCGGCCTGCGTAACACGCAAAAAACGGAGCAGGCGCTCAATGATAAGATCGATCAATTGCAAAACGATAAGGATGTGAAGAGCTACCTGAACAAAGCGGTTCCGGCGCAAAGCCGTGCCTTAATCAACGGCGATAAAGGCCTGCGTCAGGCGATGGATCAGCGTTACGGTGAGGTGGCGTCAGGAAAAACCCTTAGCGATGATATGCAGCGTATCCAGACGCAGCAGAAAGACAAAAAATCCGCGCCGGATTACAGCGACGCGCTACAGGGGTTAAATGATGAACTGACTTTGCAGCACGCGCTTCGCGGGGACAGCGTGCCGACGGCGAAAGAGGTTGTTGCCAAACAACCGGCGCTCAGCCAGCAGCTGACCAGTGCCTTTCAACAGCAGATTGCTCAGGGGGGATATGTCAAAGACCATATCAAAGACAAACACGCTGACGCGCAGCAGATCCTGTCGCTGTCCGATATGAAAAAGTCGCTCTATGAAGCGGTGCTGCCAAAACAGGCCACCACGCTGAAGCAGGATGGCTATACCGCCGCGGTGATGGATGCGCTGAAAGTGGGCAAGCGAGGGGTTGATATGCTGAAAACCCTCAAGCAGGCCGGATTGCTTTCCGGTAATGTTAAAAAAATGAGCGGCAAAGAGATGCTGAACTCCGTTAACAACACCCTGAACAAGGATGGCCCGGCAACCGGGATGAAAGGTCTGATGAAAACCGGCATGAGCAGCGCCGCCGGTGTCGCGGGATTGTTTTCGGTCTCAAGCCTGCTGGCCAAAGGTGATAAGGCTGCCGCCGCGAAAGCCATCTATGATGGCGTGCATGGCAGCAGTGAACTGACCAAGCTGGGTGTGGATACCGCGCTGAAAAGTAGTGGCAGAGAAGCGACGGCCAGCTTTGGAAGAATGGCCGGTATGGCGGCCGGAAGGGCAGTCGGCATGGTGGCGGGAGAAGGTAGCGCTATGGCGGCGGCCAGCACCATTGGTGCCGCAGCCGGACCGGTGGGCTGGGTGGTAGATGGCGCACTGGCGATTGGTTTTGGTATCAATTCACTCGTTGGCGCGGTGAACAAACACAAAGAGCAAAAGCGTTTTGACCATAACGTCGATCCGGTACTGGATCAGTTTGGCATTCCTAAGGCGCACTAAACCGGTCTCAGCCTGGGCGATGTTCGGCTTATCAGCGCACTTTCCGTGCGCTGATTTTTTACGTCGATACCGGCAATATACGGCAGGAAACATAATCAACAGCCGGGATAAGACGTTCCTTCACGGCAGTAATGCAATATCATTTTGGGGGTGTTCTGCCGCCGGGAGAGATTACGGCAAGCCCTGGTAGATGATGATCAGCAGAAAGCGCATTTTCTGATCAGAAGCACGGGTTTAGCTCTGGAAGGACATAATGGATTTTTTCTAAAAATTTTCATATTGGGTTATTTTGCTCTGAAGACGAATATTTTTTCAGATCGTGAAGGGCTTTTTCATTTTTAACTGCAATAAGCTTTTGTGCGAAGGGAATGTATTTAATGTCATGAATGGCCAGTTTGAAAGCAGCTTCGCTGCTTTGCCCACAGGTAATTGACTGTTCACAACAAAATAACTCCTTTCAGATTTAATGTTTTTATCTTTATTCATTTTTTAAATAATAACCTGAGTGCTGTATATGGCTGTTTTGGTTTGTTTTTAATGATGAAAAAATCTGATAATAAGCGTTTTATGAGGGGTGTTAATATAAGAGATATAATGGCTGTATCTTCTTTTTATCATTTATTGACAGTGCATCCCATGAACTGCTGCACACCACAACAGATATTTTCTGTCTTCACGGCGTGCGCTGCCTGAAGGTCTGCGGGCAGCGCACGCCATCTTCACGTAACGGGCGTAGATTCCGCTGGCCGTGTCCGCTTTATATTTTGGACTTCGCCAGTCGGACCGTGACAATTATCTCTGGTGGCCAGGCTCTCAATATCACCGGTACTGCACGATAAACCGTTTACTGACCGTTAAACGGCCCGACCCCGGCAACGTTGATGGGTGACAAAGGCAACAGGCCCTGATTCTGCGGCATGGGGTGTCAGGGACAACCTCGCTAATGGAGGCGGGCGATTCCATGCGGCGGTTTAAATAAAGATATCAGTAACGGGATATCTTTTATGACGGCAAAGCAGGCGCATGTGCGCCTGTACAAAGGAGGGGCTATTCGAGGATTGCCGCGAGGCTTGTGGGAATGCCGGGACGACCATTGATCAGGCAGGTAGCGGTAAAGGTTGCTTCAGAAAATACCACGTCATTAACCAGGATCTGCTGGAAAAAATTAACCCGGCTGCGCTTTTCGTTTTTCACCGGCTGGCAGGTGACAATCATCCTGTCACCTGCTTTGAGGCTTTTCTTAAAGCTGAGTTGGTATTCAATCAGCATATGAATCCGGCCCTGCTTAAACTCTTCTTCAGGATCCAGCCCCACTGCTTCCGCCATATAAGCATGACGCGCCCATTCAAAATAGAAAGGGTAGTAAAGACCATCCACCACGCCCTGAAAATCGACATGGCTTGGATCAACGTCGTAGTGTTTGCAAAACATGCCTGTTCCTTAATTGCTTTATGAAAACAGATGAGTCGCAGGCGCCAGCTGCTTAACCAGATAATGCTGGCGATGGTGTTGCGGCATCTGTTCCAGCGTCATTTGCAGCCGGTAGCCCTGCTTTTCATAAAAGTCCCGCGCCTGAAAACTGAAGGTGTCGACGCAAACGCGCTGGCAGCCACGGACGATAGCTTCCTGTTCGGCTGCCTGGAGCAGTCTGGCACCATGTCCATTGCCACGGAGCGCTTCATCCACCCATAAAAAATGAATATGCATCCAGTTTCCCCAGGTAACACCAAGCAGCCCGGCAATTTTATTCCCGTCGTTATCATCAATAAATACGGCCATGTCCTTTATTTCGCCAACATCAACATGTTGTGCATTAAACGCCATCATCTTCTGGCGGATATGGTTAACATCGTCAGGATTGGGGGTGGCGGTCATGATCATATTCATCAGCCATATTCCTTCACATTATTCTCTGGAGTGACCTGTGCCGATCCCGGTTATCCGCGCCGGGCGAGAACCGGAACCTTCAGAAGATAGGTGGCGCAGGACCGGCAAAAGTTCCCGTTATTCCACTTCCAGCTCGATCACCTCATCGATAATTTGATCGTCCAGCTCACGTAACACCCGGTAAACCTGAGCGACCGCCTGCAATGTATGACGTGGGATCATCTGTCCTTCGTCTGAACGGTACAGCGTCCGTGCCAACCAGATAAAGCGGATCACCGGAATATTGGCCTTCTGTGCTCTGGCAATCAGTTCTTTGGCGTCCTTATCCTCACCTTTACAGATAATGCGCGGCAGTGGGGTTAACTCCGGGCGGTAATAGAGCGCCACCGCATAGTGCGTAGGGTTGACCAGCAGGAGATCGGCCTCTTCCACCGGCTTGCTCTTGACGGGAGCCGCCGGTGCATTCAGTAACTCATGAGCCACCGCGTGACGGTGGCCTTTCATGTGCGGATCGCCCTCAGACTGTTTATGTTCGTCACGAATGTCCTGATGGCTCATTCGTTGCTGCTTGATAAAAAAGTATTTTTGCAGGCCGAAGTCGAGCATGGTCAGCACCAGCAGCGTCAGCAGCGTCTGACGTGAGACGCGGGTCAGCATCACCTCCACTGCGGGCCAGAAGCTGTTCAAATCGCCGTAAGCGAGCCGGGCGAGAGATTCAAGATCCGGCGTGAGCACCAGATAAAAAATGGTACTGATGGCGGCGGCTTTCAGAATGCTGTTGAGCATATCGGTCAGTTTTTTGACCGAAAACATCTGCTTAAACTGGTTGATGGGATTCAGGCGGTTAAAGTCTGGCGTCAGCGCTTCCGGGGCAAACAGCGGACCGTACTGGATCCAGCCCCCGATAATACGCAGCAGTGCCGCCACCGCCACGGTCAGACCACAGAACGTGGCGACCAGGGTCAACGCGGTGCCGACCACTTCGTTAGCCGCCAGTTCGAAAGGTTCATTAAGGCGGGACAATGGCAGCATCATCAGCGCCTGCAGCTTTTGCATCCCAACATCATCCAGTGCCAGCACCATTTCCACCACGCCGGCGCAAATCAGCAGTTTCGGTACGTCCTGGCTTTGGGGAACCTGACCTTTACGGCGTGCGTCCTGAAGCTTTTTCGCCGTGGGTTTTTCCGTTTTTTCTGACATCAGTGTACTCCCAGCATCAAGGGTAACAGTTTGCTCAGGTCCGGGAGCAATTGTAAACGACTCTCGCCGAGGGCATTCAGCGTGGGGATATAAAGCACAAAAAACAGCAGGCCGACCAGGCATTTTGCCGGTACGGAGAGAACAAACGCCTGTAACTGAGGACTGTAAAGGCTGAGCACCGCAATACTGAAATCGAGCAACAGCAGCAGCGCCACCAGCGGGCCGGCATAAATAATAATATGGCTGAAGGTGTCTGCCAGCATCGACAGGTATTGCTGAAAACCTTCCTCATGCGGCAGAGGTAACCATTGCATCACCGGCCAGATACGGTAACTGTCCCAGATAATCTGCGTAACGCCGCTTAAACCGAGCGAGAGGATCAGCAGCAGGATGAGCGTTTGCTGTAACAGCAGGCCGAGCGGCGTCACATCGCTGCCCAGCGCCGGGTTCAGCTGGCCACCAATCAGCGCGCCGCGCTGGTTATCAAACAGGGCGCCAACGGACTGAAACAGCCAGAAGGGCATACCGAGCATCAACCCCAGCATAATACCGACCACCACCTCTTTCAGGATCAGACCGATAAGCTGCGGCCATTCTGGCATCTGCATCGCCAGCTGGGCCTGAAGGCCGAGAGCAGGCATCAGCGCCAGCGCCAGCACTACCCCGGTACGAACCATGCCCTTGAGGATATTGAATGAAAATACCGGGACGAGGATAAGACAGGGATAAATGCGTGCCGCACCCAGCGTCAGTGCAAACAGGTACTGGTAGATGGTGTGAATGGCATCGCTGGCCATATTATGCCCCGGTCTGAGGGATCATGGCGAACGCCTGCTGCGCCAGTTCAATCAGCTCTACACCGATCCAGCGGCCACTGAGCGCCAGCGCAATCCCCACCGCGACCAGTTTGATGGCGAACGGCAATGTCTGATCCTGCAACTGCATCACCGCCTGCAACAATGACACCAGTACGCCAACAATCACTGCCACCATCAGTGGCGGTGCCGAGAGCAGCACCACCAGCAACATAGCCTGTTTGAACAGATTCAGTATTTCCATGCGTGCCTCAGAGATAACTGTAAAATAAGCCGTCGAGCAGGCGGGTCCAGCCATTGATCAGCACAAACAGCAGCATTTTCAGCGGCAGTGACAGCGTCATGGGGGCCACCATCTGCATACCCAACGCCAGCAGCACGTTAGAGACAATCAGATCGATAACGATAAACGGAATGTAAATCAAAAAGCCAATCTTGAAACCGGCCTGCAATTCAGACAGCACAAAGGCCGGGATCACCAGCAGCAGGTTATCTTTGCTGACATTCTCCGACATCTCTTTTGGCCACATCTGTACGCTGTTTTCCTGCAAATGGATCAAAATATCGGGGTCGGTATTGTGGGTCATAAATTTCTGTAACGGTGCCACGCCATTGGTGACACTGGTTTTCAGGTTGTCCATACTGGATAAATCAGCGGGAGCCTGGGTGAATTGCTGTTGCATCTGGTTAAATACCGGTGCCATCACAAACAGCGTAGCGGCCAGCGCAATGCCATAGAGCGCCATATTCGGTGGCACCTGCTGCACACCGATGGCATTGCGGGTGATCAGCAGCACCATGGAAATCTTTAAAAAGCAGGTGCAGACGATCATCAACATTGGGATCAGAGACAATGCCCCAAGAAACAGGGCAAAGGTCATCGGATCAAACTGTTCTGTATTCATCCTGCCTCCTGCTGCGAGTTCAGCAGCAGCTGGGTGAGCTGTAATCCCAAATGGCCTTCCACATCCACCAACTCGCCACGGGCAATCAGCGTCTCGCCGTGATATAACCCGGCCTCTCCTGGCGTCACGTTTTCCAGGGTCAGCACGCTACCTGCCTGTAACTGTTGCAGCTCGCCCAGGCTGAGGATGGTACGGCCACAGCGAACCTCCAGCGACAGCGGCAGCGAGGCCAGCTGGGGAGCATCGTCAGCACTGACGTGTTCAGGTTGCGGATCAGAGTGAAATTCATCAGCAGCATGAGGATTCAAGGCGGTACTCTCCAGATGATTAATCAAAAAATGGTGGGGCAACTGCAATTCGCCATATAACTGCTGCCCGGCAACGATCAGGCTTCCCTGGCCATCCGGGGTAAAAAAACTGACCGGCGGAACCAGCAGACAGCCGGTACTCAGTGCCTGCAACTGGTGAGTGCTCAGGGTGATGCGCCCCAATACTAACGGCTGGGTATAGGCCAGCCGCGTGGGTAACGCGACCTGGTTTGCGTGCCAGCCAGGCTGATTCAGCCAGTGTGACAAACTGGCGTGACTGAAATATAGCTGACATTCCGCATGGCGCTCGCCCAACCTGACGTGCAAGCGGACGCACAGCCGATCCTCTTCCTGCGCTTCACCGGGTTTAAGTTCGCCAAATAACAGTGCCAGTTCCGGGCTGAGATACTGATTATATAAAGCCCATTGCCAGTCGTCCTGCGCCGGAACCGTGCCCTGGAACGACAGCGGGGACAATGACAGCATATTAAGCACTGGCGCGGCATTTGCCAGCGAAAAATTGCCAAGTGCGCACTGCCAGTGACTGGTAGCCTCTGCGGGTGAATGGTGGCCTGGCAGCAGACAGACAGCCCCCGCTTCACCGCCCAGGGTAAAAGGGAAATAATGCGCGCGCGCAAGCTGGTTTTGCGACCGTGCGCTGGCGCGACTGATACGGGGAAAATGCAGCCGGGTCACTTCACTCATTATGCGTTTCCCTGCTCAATTCTCAGACGAACCGGGGCGGAAAGCGACTGGCTCAACTGACGGCGGCACTGAATTTCCCGCCGCTGCCAGAAACGCCACACCTGCGGTGAAAAACGCAACGAAATTTCCCAGCCCACCGGCTGGCCTCGCGCCAGCGTCACATCGACTTCACCTGCCTCCGGTAACAGCAGCGTAAACGCACAGTCTTCATCTGCGTTATTGGCGATGTGTTCGTGCAGCTCCTGGTGCAGCATCTGCCAGTCAGGGGAGGGCGCTTCATCGTGAACCGTAAGTTCTTCCGGCGTAAATTCAGTATTACTGGCAAAAAACAGCGAGCCTGGTGCGGTCAGTGCCTCTTTATTGTCCTGATGGCGCAATCGGGTTGCTGGCAGACGTTCACGGTAGCGCTCATCCGGCTGAGGCTGTCGCTGTGTGGGCGGCAGTCGTTCAGGATATCCTGACGTATTCATCACGCTTCCTCCAGGTGTTCAGATAAGTATTCCAGCTTTTCCACCGCTTTTTGCTGTTCACGCGCCCATTGGGTCGCCTGTTCCAGTTCAAAAGAGGCCTTTTCACAGGCGCGTTCCGCCTGATGGCATTGCTGCTGTTGCTGGCCCACCGCCTGTAAAGCGCTCATTTCATTGTTCAGGTGGCGGGTAAGTTTTTCCTTTGAAGACTGCTGCTGTAAACGTTCACGCTGCTGCTGGTAGTGTTGCTGATCCTGTACCAGTTGTTCTTCATGGGCCTGTTGCTCAGTCTGAGCCTGTTGCAGCCCGGCCTGCTGTTGACGTTGCAAACGTTGCGCACGATTAAGCCGCTGGCGACGGATGGGCATCAGCACGTTCAACGCCTGTTGCAGGCTCAGTCGCTGGATGTCCGGCTGCGGCTCAAATTCATCGTTAATCAGGGGCATGGGCGCTGACCTCCGCAAGTTGATACAGGATTTGTTCTAAATCGTCAGGCTCGCGCATCGACTGACGCAGAAAGCGATTAATAATGTCGTTAGCATTAACGGCGGCATCAGTCAGGCTGTCATTGCCAGGCTGGTACTCTCCCAGGCGGATCAGCATCTCCACCTGCTGATACGCCGCCATCAGGCTGCGTATGCGCCCGGCCTGCATCATATGTTGACGTTGTACCACGTTGCTCATGGTACGGCTCAGGCTGGCCAGAATATCAATCGCGGGGTAGTGATTGCGTTCCGCCAGACGGCGGCTGAGTACGATATGGCCGTCAATCAGCGAGCGTACCTCATCGGCTACCGGATCGTTCATCGAGTCCTGTTCGATCAGCACGGAATAGAGCGCGGTAATTGAGCCCTGTAGGGTCTGTCCCGCCCGTTCCACCAGCCGTGGCAGCAGAGTATAAACCGACGGAGGAAGTCCGCCGCGGCCCGGTGGTTCACCGAGCGCCAGACCGATCTCACGCTGGGCACGGGCAAAGCGGGTCAGTGAATCGACGATCAACAGCACGCTTTTGCCTTCGGCACGGAAGGCTTCCGCAATGGCGGTGGCGGTAAATGCCGCTCTGGCACGTTCCATACTGCTTCGATCAGAAGTCGCACACAGCAGTACGGTACGGCTACGTAATTCGTCATCCAACTCGTGATCGAGAAATTCACGCAGTTCACGACCACGTTCACCGATTAGCCCAAAGACGATCACATCGCAGGGGGTGTTACGCGCCAGCTCTGCCAGTAGGGTGGTTTTACCACAGCCGGCACCGGCAAAGATGCCGACACGTTGACCGTTGCCGATGGTCAGCAGGCCGTCAATGGCCCGTAACCCGGTAGGGAGCGGGGTGGCGATACGCGGGCGTTCGGTCGGCGGTGGCGCATCACTGAGTACCGGCACGGCACGCACTTCTGTGCCCGGCTCGGCAAATGCACTGTGGCCATCCGGCTCCAGCGGACGACCAAAACCATCCAGCACGCTGCCAAGCAGCCGGTCGCTGACGCAGATGCTGTGCGGTAAATAGAGGGGAATAATGGTGGCGCCCTGAGAAATCCCATCCAGCGCCCCCAGTGCCGAGAGCAGAATTTTTTCCGGGCTGAAGCCAACAATCTCTGACAGCACGCTGCTGCCATCGCTGCGCTGAATACGGCACAAATCACCGATTCGCGCATCCGGCAGGCTGCATTCGATCAGGATGCCGCTAATGCCGGTCACCCTGCCGTAACGTTTGACCGGCGCATAGTTGCCCAGACGCTGCCGCTGTTGTTGTGCCCAGTGCGTCAGATCCTGCTGTAACGCACTCATTACCATTTCACCCTGATGTTTTCACGTCCGGCAAATTCAATGCTGTCGGTGTTAATGGATACCAGACGCAGCTGATCCACTTCATCGCCGATAAAAATGCGCTGTCCACCATCGGTCACAATATTGGCATGAGGACCGCTGGTGATCTGGACGATGTTAAACGGCAGACGTGAGTTAATCGGACTTGCCTGGTTATGAATGGCCAGACGGACGTCAAAATGGTGGTAAAAAGTTCTCATCATGCGTTGCAGGCGCTGGTTGTCCTCATCGCTGAGATTACCGTTTAACGTCAGGCTGTTTTTGTCGGAAGAGATGGTGACATTCTTTTCCAGCCCGCGGTCTAACAGCATACTGGTCAGTACCTGGCGGGTACGCTCCACGCCGGCCAGCGCGGGTTTGCCCGGTGTCGGTGGGGCGGAAGGAGATGCCATACTGGCGTTTAACAGCCAGCTGCCCAGCAGCATCACCAGCAGCAGGGTCAGTAGCAGATAAATGGCTTTTGCCCAGATCGGCAGCGGCTTTTTCTCTGCCACGGCGACAACCGACGTTTCCTGCGTCGTGGCGAGCATCGCCGGTTCATCGGCCTGTGGCGCTGCCTGCTCCTGTCCCTGTTCCTGCACCGATTCGTCGGCCTCTTCCGGCCAGGGGGTGGCGGCGTTGACAATACTCAGCCAGATATGGCCGATGGCAAAAGCCGTGCCGGGCTGTACATCGGTCAGCTCTTCGCAGCGCTGGCCCTCATTGTCGTTCAGTGGCCCTTCAAGCGCTTTTACAACCCAACCCTGCAGGGTTTTGAGCAGCTGGCAGTGGCGATCTTTAATTCCCGGATCGTACAGCGCGAGATCGGCATCTTCTGCCGCACCAATCCACCATTGTTCGCCGCTCAGGGGCAACGCTGCACCGCGGTGCAGCCCGGTCAGTACGCGTAATTCATGCATGAGTCATTTTCCTGGAGGTCTGGCGGTGATTGTTGTAAATCGAACCGTCCCAGCACATTAATGGCAACATTGCTGGTTAATTCTGCAAAGGAGAGCACCGGTACAGCATGGAACTCATCTTTCAGCAGTGAGCGCAGTGGACTGCGTAAATCCTGGGCGACAAGGATCAGCGCCTGATTATTATGGTAAGCGGGGAACGCCTGGCGCATCTGATGCAGCAGGTTGATGCCATAGTCCTGAGCCAGCGCGAAGAAGGTTTCACTTTGTGCCTGGCGTAGGGAGTCGCGCAACAGCTCTTCGGTTTCCGGCGTCAGCAGCCAGACATCCAGCCCGTTAGGTTGTAGATACTGGTGGCAGATATGTTCCTTCAACGCGATGCGCACGAAATCAGTCAGCGCCGCGCTGTCACGCTCGTGCTGGCCATGCTCAATCAGGGTTTCAGCGATGGTTCGCACTGAACGCAGTGGAATACGCTCCGAGGCCAGACGCTGCAACACGGCCGCAAAGCGGGAAAGTGGCATAATGCGTTGCAGCTCCTGTGCCAGCTCCGGCTGCTCGCTTTCCAGCCAGTTAAGGATCGATTTACTCTCCTGCAAGCCGATAAATTGCGCACCGCTCTGATGAATAGCCTGTTCCATGCGTAACATGATCAGTTGTGAGGCATTCCACGCGCGCTGGTCGTCCTGTTGCAGCATCGGATGCTGTGGATTCAGCCAGTACCAGTGCGTTTCATCTCGCTCAGCCACACCGGGTATCGCCGGGTAGTCATCATTTACCCCATGCTCACTGATATAGGCTTCCATTGCGCCGGTTCTTACCGCCAGTTCCTCAACGGCAAAGGTGGCGGTGACCAGCGGAATTTCATACACACAGAAACGAAATTCATCATCGCCCAGCATCGGTGAAAATTCGATATCAAAGCTGGGCAGGGTAAAGCCAAAGTGGTAAACCAGCCGGTTACGCAGTCGGCGTATATCCTGAATCAGGGCCGAGGCCGCCGCACTGCTGTGGTGGCTCTGGCTGAACTGCAACAGAAAGGCACGGGTAGGGTTGAAGCGGCGGAGATCCTGATGGCCGTTGTCCTCTGGTGACAACTGTTGCGCCTGGCGCTGATCCGCTTCCTGCTGACTGGTTTCTTGCCTGGTTCGCCACAGCTGAAACAGACCGCTGCTGAGTGCCACGATACTGATAACAATAAAGACGGCGGTGGGCATTCCCGGCAGCAGTGCGAAACCCAGCATCCCGGCGGCTGACATAATCCAGGCTTTCGGCTGGCTGGTCAGCTGCTCGGCGATTTCGCGACCAATATTCGCGTCAACCTGCTGGCCGTCGGCGGAAACGCGGGTAATGATCATCCCGGCGGTCAGGGAGATAAGCAGTGCGGGGATCTGTGCGATAAGACCGTCACCGATGGTCAGTACTGAATAGATATGCATGGCGGAGCTGGCATCCATGCCATTTTGCAGTACGCCGATGGCAAAACCGCCGATCATGTTGATAAACACAATCACCAGTCCGGCAATGGCATCGCCTTTTACAAACTTCATCGCGCCGTCCATTGCACCGAACAGCTGACTCTCTTTCGCCAGGTTTTCCCGGCGCTGACGCGCCTGATGTGCTTCAATCAGTCCCGCGCGCAGGTCGCTGTCAATGGACATCTGTTTGCCCGGCATCGCATCGAGGGTGAAACGTGCGGCCACTTCCGCCACACGCTCCGACCCTTTGGTGATCACCAGAAAGTTCACTACGGTCAGGATCAGGAAGATAACCAGACCCACCGCCAGATTACCGCCGACCACGAAATTACCGAAGGCTTCGACGATATGACCGGCATCCTGTTGCAGCAGAATTTGTCGCGTGGTGGAGATCGACAGCGCCAGACGGAACATGGTGGTTAACAGCAGTACCGACGGAAACGTCGAGAAAGCCAGCGGTTTTGGCAGATACATCGCCAGCACGATCAATAGCGATGAAATGCAGATGTTGAGCGCAATCAGCACATCGATAAGGCCCGTAGGCAGCGGAATGATCATCATGAAAACGATCGACATGACAATCGTTGCGCCCACCACTTCGGAGCGCTGCATCGCGCTGATGGCGAGACGGTTCAGCCAGACAAACAGAGAATTCATTTACAACGCCGCCCTGGGTTGTGACAGAGTGGCGCGCGGCTCATGTGCAGCGTATTCACTGATTACCGTGCGCAGGAGATTTAACGCCATCTGGCGGTTTTTGCTTTTATCATCCCGCCACAGTCCCAGTGGAAGATGATAAACCAGCGGTACCAGTCCGCTGAGGAACAGCACCTGATGTTCAGGATGCTGGCCAGCCACATCGCGCGACAGGTTTTGCAAATCGCGCAGGTAAGCGCCATTTCCGCTCAGATTTAGCAGACGGCGGGTCAGCTCTAACGGACTGAAACTGACATCAGGCAGTTTTCCTGCCAGCCGCTTCAGCAGAATTTTACTGGCGGTAAGTGTCTGACTGATATTGCCGGCATCCTGAAGGCTGGCGAGAATTTTTTGCAGTGCGCGACGTGGGATAGAGGAACTTCGTGCAGCAATATCATCAGACAGCGCGCGCTGTAACGTGCGTAGCCCCTGATTGAAATGTACGCTGCCAAAGCTGTTCAGCAGCGCCTCCAGCATCGCATTGCCCGATTGTAAATGGACGACCGTCTGGTAATAGAGCTGGCGCATTGCCTGTTTCTGCGTCGGATCGGTACTGAAGCTGGCAATGGCGTGGGCGGTATTCACCCCGGCACTGACTTCGGCACCTTTTTCCTGATGCAGCAGTTCAAGGCTCTTTGCCGCATTCGTGGTCAGTTCAGTGTCTTGCGCGCGTTGTGCCTGAAGCAGCGTGTGGCGCAACAGCACGTCACAGCGTGCCGGGTCTCCTCCGGCGGCCTGCAATAAGTCGTCCAGATGCGGGGATCCGTTGTTTTGCAGCAGGGTTTGCATCTTCTGATTTTGCATTTCCAGCTGCGCATGCTGTGGATGTTCCAGCAGCTTAAGTAACTCGTCTAATTTCTCAATACGTTCAATATGCTGCATTGCCCGGCTGCCAGGCTGTGCCACGACTTTACGCTGATTCAGTGCTTTGGTTTTCCGCTCAACGTGTTCAGCGAAGGTCATTGAAACCTCTTCCATTGAGTCCTCCAACGGAGAGGACGGCATACGTGCCGACGCGCCGACAGCCGCCGCTGGCGCAACACTGATCGGTGGCATGGCATCTTCCACCTCGCTGACCGGGAGCATATGTGTTGGTTGAATGCCGGGTATAACGGGAGCGATTTTCATCCTGGCGACCTCGATTATGAGACTTGTTGCTAATGTGTGGCGCGATTAGCGCCCTGGTTCCCTGATGATTTTGCTGTCGGAAAAAGTCAGCGAGGCGCTTTGCAAGTAGTTGCAAATTCCCCTGTTCAACCCTGGCAATAACTTGCCATAAAAAGGCAGGGGGAAAATTTAAAACACATATTAATCAATGAATTGAATTGTTTTATTTGATTGGCACAAGCCTTGCTATAGCCATATTGCCGATGGGGCAGAATGGGTAAAATAATGGAGCTTGTTATGTCAGAAATTCATTTGCAGTCCACAGAACAGTTATCAGTCAGTAATACGTTACCGATGAATATCGACTGGGAAAGGATCTTTCGCGAACATGGACGTCGTGTGCATCATTTTATCCGCAAACGTGTTTCCCATCGGGAGGATGCAGAAGACCTTGTGCAGATGACCTGGCTGGAAGTGTTTCGCAATCGTGACAAGTTCGCCGGCGCGTCACGACCGGAAACCTGGGTGTTTGGTATCGCGTTGAATCTGATTCGTAACCATTTTCGCTTGCAATCCGGGCGTCCACGTTATGATGAACTGGAAGATGATATTGTCCTGACCCAGGGCGACGATCCTAGCCAAATTACTGAACATCAAAGAATTTTACACTCCACCCTTAATTCCATCGCCGTGCTGCCAGAAGATACTCGCAACCTGCTGAGTATGCTGGTGGAGAAAGATGGCAGCTATCAGGACATCGCGGCGGATTTGAATATTCCGATTGGTACGGTACGTTCCCGTCTCTCGCGGGTGCGCGTTTCTTTAAAACAGTCCGTTTTTTCATGAAAGTTGGATAGACGAAAAATCCGCTAAATCGTAAAGTGATTTGCACCGTGTCCTGTAGTGTTGTCTGGACACAACCTCAATGCAACGCTGCCAGATTGCAGTTGTGCAACCAGATCAGGTAAACGATGTTTACTGAAAGGAGACGAGATGCAATTTTCTGAGCGACAGTTAAAGACCAGCAGTGAGCCGCTTAAATTGGTCGAGTTTGCACTGAACATGGTGAGAGACGCGGTCTTTCTTATTGACAGCCAGACCCGCTTTTTCTACGTCAATGACGAGGCGTGTCGTATCCTGGGTTATAGCAGCAAAGAATTACTGGAAATGTCCGTTTCAGATATCGACCCGGGGTGGAGCAAGGAAGATATACTTGCCATGTGGCGACGGGTTCGGGGGCAGAGCAGCGGCGGATCTTACTCCTTTGAAACGTATCATAAAAGCAAACAGGGCGAGATGATACCGGTTGAGGTCAGTTCAAATCCTTTTATCTATGAAGAGGGCGATTACAGCATGTGCGTGGTTAAGGACATCAGAGAGCGCAAACATCTTGAACAGATGGCTCATGTGCGGGAACAGGAATTCCGGGTATTAGTTGAGAACTCACCGGATATGGTGGTTCGTTTTGATACGAATCTTAAATGTCAGTATGCCAATCCAGCGGCACTACGGCATCTGCATCTGTCAGCGGAGGAGTTGCGTGGACGCACCTTACGTGAATTATTGGGCGATCTGCCCTGCGTTCAGCATATCGAACGTCTGATCAGGGAAGTGATCGTCAGTCAGATTGAAGCAGAAGGTGAGCTGGTGGAGTCTGACAGTCCGTTAACTGGCGGGACGATTATCAACCATACCCGCTGTGTGCCGGAATTTGATCAACATGGCTGCCTGGTTTCGGTGATGGTGGTCGGGCGTGATATCACGGCTATCCATTACGCGGAGAAAAAGCTGGAAGATTCGCATATGCGACTGCGGCTGTTGGCCCAACAGCGTGAAGTATCACGCGAAGAGGAGCGTAAGCGCATCGCACGTGAGATCCACGATGAACTTGGGCAGCATTTAACGTCACTGAGAATGGGTATTTCACTGCTTCGTATCCAGTTCAGCAAAGACAACCCCCAGCTGCATGAGCGGGTGGTGCATTTGATGGGGCTGGCTGACAAAACCATTCAGGTGGTACGCAATGTGGCGACCCGACTGCGACCAAATGTGCTGGATATGGGGCTAACCCCGGCGCTGGAGTGGTTGCGGGATGAATTTATCAGCCGTCATATTGGCTGTTGCTGTCGGTTGATTGCGCCTGAACAGGAAGTGCGGCTGAATGATGAGCAAGCGACGGCGGCGTTCCGTGTGGCGCAGGAATCGTTAACTAATATTTCCCGCCATGCTCAGGCCACCGAAGTGATTATTTTGATTGTGCGGCATACCAACTCGGTGGTACTGACCGTGCGTGACAACGGACGCGGTTTTGACTGCGAACAGCGTAAAGATAATGCCTTTGGGTTAATGAGTATGAGAGAACGTGGCCGGATGCTGGGTGGCAACGTGGAAATTGAAAGTCATCCGTCAGTGGGTACCCGGGTCACGCTGACTATTCCCCTAAATCAAGTTACTCATAACATTGAAGATTTGGAATCATACAATGGATAATAATATTCGTCTGATGATCGTGGATGACCATGTCATCATGCGTGAGGGGCTAAAGCAGATATTTTCGCTTGATGAACGTCTGGTGGTGGTTGCTGAAGCCGGCAATGGTATTCAGGTGATGGAAGGTCTGCGAAGTGAACAGGTTGATTTACTGCTGCTGGATATGAGTATGCCGGGACTCTGTGGTGAGGATCTGATCACCCGTATCCACCTTCAGTACCCAAAGCTGCCGATCCTGATCCTGACCATGTACAGCGAGCCGCAGATTGCGCGGCGCGTGCTGAAATGTGGTGCACTTGGCTATATCACCAAAGATAACGACCCGGAAACGCTGCTGGCCGCGATTCATCGTGTGGCAAGGGGGCAGCGCTTTATCGATCACGTTCTGGCAGAGCAGATTGTGTTTGATGAGTACACGCAGTCAGGCGAAGTACTGCACGAGCGTCTGACATCGCGTGAGATGCAAATCATGCTGATGTTGGCGCGTGGAGAAGGCGTCAACCATATTGCCGAGGCGTTGGCAATCAGTAACAAAACGGTCAGCACCCATAAATCGCGCTTAATGGACAAAATGATGTTTACCACCAATGCAGACATCGTGAAATATGCTATCAGCCATCGGTTGATTACGTAGGATTGCTCCTATATTGCATTCTGGTACTACCCGCCTCAGTTGTTCATTTCTTGCAAGTCTCCCTAAAAAATATCCTTATTTAACAGGTAAATAAAATGGATGCGGTGTGTAACCGCTACCATTTTGCTGACAAAAAGTAGGGCGATCCTTACCCGTATCCCCGAAAATCCCTTACTTAATCTTCAGCATATGATGATGGTTTCTTAACGTTGCGATGGGTAATTCTTAATGCAAGTGTGAGACGACAGTAAAAATTATGACCCCAATTGTAACTTTGTATGTCTGATACACGAACGGTAACATTGCTGTGTTGGTAAGTGACGTTAATTAAAATAATGGATAGTCAGGGGTAACTTTTTATGAACATCAGGAATAGTGGGCACTCTTTCCGGTCATGGCCGGGACAGGGGGAGCGCATCTCTTTGAGAGAAGAACAACCTATCGATATCCACGATCCGCTGGCGGAGATGATTAAAACCGTTGCGCCATTAAAAATAGATTTAGTCCTTGAAGGGGAAACCGGGACTGGTAAAGACACGTTGGCACGAAAAATTCATCAGCTTTCTGGTTGTACGGGAAAACTGGTCGCGGTGAACTGCGCGGCAATTCCTGAAACGCTCGCAGAAAGCGAGCTGTTTGGCATTAATAACGGGGCCTACACCGGAGCAGGACAGGCGCGTGCGGGTTATGTTGAAGAAGCCAACAATGGCATTCTGTTTCTCGATGAAATTGACAGTATGCCATTGTCATTGCAGGCCAAGATGTTGCGAGTGCTGGAAAACAGAGGTGTCGAACGTCTTGGTGGAACCCGTTTTACGCCGGTAAATATGCGGGTGATTGTTGCAACTCAGACGCCGTTACTGACGCTGGTTGAACGCGGCACTTTCCGCCGCGATCTCTACTTCAGACTTAATACGGTCAGCATCCAGCTTCTGCCGCTTCGCTCACGCATTGAGATGATTATCCCGCTGTTTCGTCAATTCATCGACAAGGCAGCCGCCGAACTGCAAATTACGCCACCTGAAATCACTCAGGAACATTACGAATGCCTGCTGAGTTACAACTGGCCTGGCAACATTCGTGAGCTGAAAGCGGCCGCTGAACGTTTTGCACTGGGATTGTCCCCTTTGGGACTGACATGTCAGTGCAGCAAGGAAAAACCGCAGCTGAAAGAGATGATGCGCCGCATTGAAAAAACCCTTATTCACGATTGTCTGGTGCGTCACGGGCACAGTATTGATAATGCCGCGCAGGAGCTGGGAATGCCTTTACGCACGCTCTATCACCGTATCAAATTACTCAACGTAAACGTTTCCACCGGTGGTATTATCACCCAGTGACCGCCTGTCTCTTTTGACGTCGGGAACGACCGCAAACCCTGATGTGCTCCGGTGCATCAGGGTTTTTTCCTTCTGTTTGTCTGCAGATAAACAGTGAGAATGATAAATGATGGTACAGATTTAAAAAAAAGCGCAAAAAAATAAAGAAAAAATCGAATTACCCTGGAACCGATACAGAAGGACCACCACTTAATTAACGAACATTGTGTGATGTTCCTGAGCACAACCTAAACAATCGGAGAGATTAATATGAGCGGTTTACTTACCAGCCTTACCAGTGGTTCATCTTTGTCAAGCGCGAGCCAGTCTGCATCACAAACTCTGGAAGGAGCGATGAGTGACTCACTGACTCAATCTGCCAATGCCCAGGCATCTAAAATGAAGCTGGATACTCAGAACTCCATTCTTGATGGAAAAATGGACTCTGCTACCAAAGAAATCAACTCCGGCCACAACGCCGCAAAAGCCATTCAGTTCTGATAAATGGCCGGGCGTGTGGTTTCAGCACCCGCGCCCGGTTTGTTTTCGCTGCCGATGAGGACCAGTCATGAAAATCAATGCCGGAAATACCCCCTCTTTAGCCATCAGCACCGGGGATAGTGACCTCAGTTCGGCTGCCACGAATACGGCAGATGCTTCCTGGTTCAGCGCCGCACTGCAAGCGCCGGGCAAGAGCGCGGAAACCCCTGACAATCAATCATGGATCAACAAACTCACCAGCCTGTCTGAAACCGCAAGTGGACAGTCAAATAACGCCGACAGGGCACTGGCAAAAGCATCACGCAGCCTTGACTCAAGAAGCATTATGGATGCTAACCGTACACTATCTTCCTACTACCTGGAAAGCCTGCTCAACGCAAAACTGGTTGGCAAAGGTGTCCAGAGTCTGGAAAAACTGACCAACTTGCAGTAACTCCCTATGGCTAAATTATCTTTCAAGTTACTGCTCTTACTGCCGGTATTCTTACTGCTCGGCTGTAATGACCAGGTCGAACTTAACCACGGCCTGACAGAAAACGACGCTAACGAAGTTGCGGCAGAACTCGGACGCTATCATATCCAGGCAGACAAACGTACCAGCAAAGACGGGATAACCGTACTGGTGGATGCCGCCGAATTAAACCGTGCTGTACATATTCTTGATGCCGCAGGACTCCCACGACCTGCCCGAACCAACCTGGGTGAAGTGTTCCAGAAAAATGGCGTGATCTCGACGCCGCTGGAAGAGCGGGCGCGCTACATCTATGCCCTGTCGCAGGAAGTGGAATCGACCCTCAGCCAGATTGACGGTGTGATTGTCGCCAGGGTTCATGTGGTGTTGCCTGAACGTATCGCCCCAGGTGAACCGGTACAACCGGCCAGTGCGGCGGTGTTTATTAAATACCGTCCCGACCTCGACCCGGATGTCATTGAGCCACGTATCCGACAGATGGTCGCCAGCAGCCTGCCAGGCCTGGCTGGACGGGCAGATAAAGACCTTGCGATTGTATTTGTCCCTGCCGAAACCTATCAGGACAAGCCGCCGGAAGTCTCTTTTGGGCCATTTATGGTCACGCCTGAGCGCTCTGCTCAGTTAAGCTGGATATCTGGCTTCGTCGGTACGCTGATTCTGTTAGTGGTAGTGGGATTCTTCGGCTGGCCGCACTGGAAACGCTATCGTCAACGCCAGCAGCCGGTAGCAAAAGATGAGTGAGATGCTGCCTGCTGACGACCCGACCCTGCGCTGGTTACGCTGGTGGTGCATCGACAGCTGGCTGGCCGCTGATGAGCAGTGGCGGCAGGCCGCATTTTATCAGCTGGATGACACCCGTCTGGCTGCTCTGGCGCAAACGCATCATCCGATGATTTGTCAGCAGTTGCAGTTGACCACCCGGCTTTCGCCGGTGGATGAAGAACTGCTTAACTGGCTGGAGATAACCGCAGAACAACGTCAGCTCGCTTTGTCTCTGGCAGCGGAAGTGTGCTGGCGGGGATCGACCGGGGAAACGCTGTCACCAGATCAACAGCGCTGGTGTCGCCGTGTCGCTCAGGCGATGCGTCCGGGTCTGTGGTTAACGGATGCTGAAGGGCTACCGGTCAGTGACGGCGATACCAATGGTCTGTGGCTACTGCGTCAGCGTGCTGGTCCTGATTGTTGGGGACGGTTACGGCTGGCGTTCCCTCAGGAGAAGGTTCTGGCAGTAGAACAGTTAACGCAACTGAGTGCATTTCCATCACGTCTTTTACCGCTGTGGCAGGCTGTTTTCTGGTATGCCTCGCAGGAGCCACAATGTTAACGCGCAAAAGAATCACTCTGTTGAATGGTGAGGCCGATCTGGCACCCGTGATCGACCTGGCGCGGCTACAAAAAGAGCAGCAGGCGCGTGATATCCTGCAGCAGGCACAGCAGCAGGCTGAACAGCTACTGGCCGACGCAGAACAGGAAGCGGAAAGCATCAGGCTGCACGCGCAGCAAAGTGCCGAGCAGGATTTTTGGCAGCAGGCCAATACCCTGCTGTCTGACTGGCAGCAGCAACAGCAACGGATTGAAACCGATGTGTTGGCGGTGATGGATGAGGTGCTGTCGCAGGCGCTGGGCCAGTTACTGTCGGATATTCCTGAGCCAGCGCGTTTAAACGCCTTACTGCGTCAGTTGCTCCGTGAGAAAACCCAGGCAGACCAGGGCAGTTTATACTGTCACCCATCACAACAGTCCTCCGTCGCGGAATGGTTACAGCGGCATTCACATCTGGACTGGCAGCTGCAACCTGATGAGTCAATGCAGCCCGAAAGCCTGAAACTGGTCACCTCGCAGGGTGAATTGTACCTTGACTGGCAACAGGCCGTGAGTCAGCTACTGCCTGAA
>NZ_RHHM01000002.1:0-243224 GCF_003846135.1 Erwinia psidii | reverse complement strand
CAACACCTGAACACCTGAACACCTGAACACCTGAACACCTGAACACCTGAACACCTGAACACCTGAACACCTGAACACCTGAACACCTGAACACCTGAACACCTGAACACCTGAACACCTGAACACCTGAACACTCAAAAAACTTCATTACCTCACGGAACCACGCTATTCTCCAGGCCACTTAATGACAGGATCACTCACAAAGAGAGTTTACTATGTCATCACTTAGTGCGCTTCAACGCCGTCTGGACACGCAGTTTGACCGGGCGCAAAACCAACTCGACGATGCAACCATGAATTCAAGTGAAGGTTACAGTCAGGAAGACAGTTTCGCTTTTTTTGAGGCAAGCATGGGCTTATCCAACGCCAGCTGGGCAGCCAGTCAGGAATTGACCGTTAAGCACGGCCTGGCTAAAGCCATCATTAATGAGATCAACTGAGTTGCAGGAATGGGTGCAACGCTGGCTGGACAATCCCGGCGAAGACCAGCAGTTAGTGGTGGATGAGGGAAAGATCTGGTTGCAACAGCGGTCAGGGCAGCTGTTTGCCCTGGCCGAACTGATCGTCAACTCACCGCCGGATGAGGAAATGCTGGGACGTGCGTTGCAGCTTTCCGCGCCGGCGTTACGTCATTTTGGTTCTGATGCTGCAGCGCTTGCTTTTCAGGGCCATAGCCTGATATTAGTGTTACGCCTCCGTGAACATCATATTGATGCGGTATGTGAGCAGCTGGAATCATTGCTTAATCAGCGTGACGTCTGGCAAACCATGCTGCAACAGCAGCGAAGAAAAGTAGCAACCCATGGCGCAGTGCCCTTGCACAGCCTGGCACTATTACCAAGGGGAAACCATGGTTAAAAAAAGTAAATCACGCTACCGCTTGCTGGGCGCGTTTTTGATGCTGTGCGCGACATATCAGGCCGGGGCCCAGACTCCAGCCGACTGGAAAGAACAATCCTACGCTTATTCTGCCGATCACACGCCGTTATCCACAGTGCTGCAAGACTTTGCCAGCGGGCATGGTGTTGATTTGCAGCTGGGAAATGTGGATGACACCGAAATTACCGCCAAAATTCGTGCCGACAACGCCAGCGCGTTTCTTGACCGTCTGGCGCTGGAGCACCGTTTCCAGTGGTTTGTTTACAACAACACGCTGTACGTCAGTCCGCTGGATGAACAAAGTTCGGAACGACTGGAGATTTCTCCTGATGCCGCGCCGGATATCAAACAGGCGCTGACCGGTATTGGCCTGCTTGACCCCCGTTTTGGCTGGGGTGAGCTGCCAGACGATGGCGTGGTACTGGTTACCGGACCGCCACAATACCTCGATCTGGTCAAACGCTTCAGTGAACAGCGTGAAAAGAAAGAGGACCGGCGCAAGGTGATGACCTTCCCGCTGAAATATGCCTCGGTGGCGGACAGGACCATCCACTACCGTGATCAGACGCTGGTGATCCCAGGCGTTGCCACCATGCTTAATGAGTTGATGAACGGCAAACGTGCTGCTCCAACCAGTGCCAACGGCAGTGAGGCGACGATGGGCGTGCAGGACAACAATGCCATGATGCAGAATACGCAGTCATTGCTGGCACGGCTTTCCAGCCATAACAACGCGTCCGGTAATCGTTCGGGAGAAAAAGACAACGACATTGACGATCTCAGTGGTCGTATCTCCGCGGATGTGCGTAACAATGCGCTGTTGATCCGTGATGATGACAAACGCCGTGATGAATACAGTCAGCTCATCGCTAAAATTGATGTGCCACAGAATCTGGTGGAGATCGACGCGGTGATCCTGGATATCGATCGCACCGCGCTGAACCGGCTGGAGGCTAACTGGCAGGCAACGCTGGGTGGCGTGACCGGCGGGACTTCACTGATGTCCGGCAGCGGAACCCTTTTTGTCAGCGACTTTAAACGCTTCTTCGCGGATATTCAGGCGCTGGAAGGAGAGGGCACAGCCTCTATTGTTGCCAATCCTTCGGTACTGACCCTGGAAAACCAACCGGCGGTCATTGACTTCAGCCAGACCGCGTACATCACCGCCACCGGTGAACGCGTGGCAGACATCCAGCCGGTTACCGCAGGCACCAGCCTTCAGGTAACGCCTCGCGCGGTGGGGTATGAGGGTCACTCCAGCATTCAGTTGATGATCGATATTGAAGATGGTCAGCTGGAAACCAACAGTGACGGGCAGGCAACCGGCATGAAACGCGGTACGGTCAGCACTCAGGCGCTGATCAGCGAAAACCGGGCGCTGGTGCTGGGCGGATTCCATGTCGAAGAGAGTGGCGACCGTGCCCGGCGTATTCCGCTGTTGGGGGATATTCCGTGGATCGGTAAGTTGTTCACTTCTACCCGGCATGAGATTTCTCAACGTCAGCGTCTGTTTATTCTGACGCCACGCCTGATTGGCGATCAGACCGATCCGACACGGTATGTCACGGCGGATAACCGCCAGCAATTAAGCGATGCGATGCAACGTGTTGAACGTCGTCACAGCAATGTGAACCTGCATGATGTGATTGAAAACGCCATGCGCGACCTGGCCGAACGGCAGATGCCCGCCGGGTTCCAGTCGCAAATGTCAGGTACGCGTCTGAGTGACATTTGCCGCAAAGTGCCGGGACTGCTGTTTGATGGTTCGCGCGCTCAGTGGTACAGCGGCAGCAACGGCAGCATTCAGTTAAGCGTCGGTGTGGTGCGTAATATCACCAATAAACCGCTGCGTTTTGATGAGGCAAATTGTGCCAGCAAACGTACCATGGCGGTGGCGGTATGGCCACACAGCTCACTGGCACCGGGTGAATCGGCAGAGGTGTATATGGCGCTCGATCCGCACCGCGTTCTGGCCGCATCACGCGAATCCTTAATTACTCACTGAGGAGCAGTAACCAATGAAAAAAGCCTCGTTTTTACTGTTGGGGATTGCGCTGTTGTTGACCGGCTGTGCCAAACGTCAGGATAACGGATTATCGTGTACCTCCGTGGATTGCCGCCCCCAGTCCGGCTCTCATCAGTTGGTGATCTGGTGGCAGCCTGATTTACGCAATGGCGTGGCAGATTTTACTCAGGTCTCGGTGAATGAGTAATTCCTGTCCGCAGGTGACTTCACTGCCTGCGTTTCTCAGCCTGTTGCAACTGCGCCAGAATTGTCGCTGGTCGTTGCAACAGGGTGTCGAACTACAGGCGCTGTGCAGCGAGCGCGGGCGGGAAGTGATGCTTAATATGCAACATGGCTTCCAGCCTCCGGGCATTTATCAACAGCTGCTACGGCGCCGCGCGCAACTGCCGGAACGTTATGATGGCTGTTATCTCTGTCTGAACCGGGAGCGGATCCTCTCCTGCTGGTGCCAACTCAGCGACGATACTGCAAGTGATCAAGCGTCGATAGAAAAGTTGTTTAGCCTGTCAGGCATTGCACTGGCGGGATAGCGTAACAACCTTTGTGATGCACACCCTTTCAGCATCACTCTGAGCTGTCCTGACGGATGGCTTTTGCGTGATGCTATTCATCGTTCACCTCAAAGCCAGCCGGCTCAGTAAAGCCTGAGCGCCGTGCCGGTGATTTTTTCTCTGTCATGCCCCTCCTTGCCTCTTTTCTGTGACTTCAGGTTATTTTTTCGCAATCTTCAGGAACCGGCACCGTAATAGCAGCACTCAATAGAGGCTTTGGTATGGCACCGATCGCGTGCCTCGTCCGCAGGGTAAATTTCATTAATTCACAGAGGAAGATGGTATGAGTCTGAATACAAGTCCGCTGGGAGCGACCACGCTGCAACATCACATTAGCAGTGCAGGTAGTAGTAACGGGTTGCTGGGTACAAGTTTACAGAATGCAGGATTAAGTTCCGGTTCTTTGTATGGTTCAGGCAGCAGCCAGAACGACACGATAAACCAACTGGCCGGTATGCTCACCGGTATGATGATGATGATGAGCATGATGGGCGGTAACGGTCTGAGCGGCCTGCTGGGCGGCAGCTCAGGAAACGGATTAGGATCCGGTCTGGGCAATAGCTTTGGTGGTAGCGGCCTGGGCAGCAGCCTGGGTGGTGTAGGCGGCGGTCTGGGTAGTGCCGTGGGCGGCGGGCTGGGTACCGTTGCAGGTGGTGCGGTAGGCGGTCCTCTGGGTGCGACCGTTGGTGGTTCTCTGGGATCTACGCTGGGTGGCAGCACCGGCTCTGCGGTGGGTTCAGGTCTGGGATCCGGCTTAAGCTCTCTGGATAAGGCGCTTGGCCTGAGCCCAACTACCTCAACCGGCTCATCATACGGTAATGGCTCCAGTTTAACATCCGGTTCTGATTCCACTTCAGGCAGCAGCCCGATTGAACAGCTGATGAAAATGTTTGCTGAAATCATGCAGAGCATGTTTGGCGACCAGGACGGCTCTCAGGGTAGTTCAACGGGTAGTCAGCCGACGCAGGACGAACAGAATGCCTACAACAAAGGCGTTACTGATGCACTGACCGCGTTAATGGGTGGCGGACTAAGCCAGAGCATGGGCACCAGTGCGCTGGGCGGCGGCACAGGCTCTGGCCAGGGTGGCGGTACAGGTTCTGGCCTGGGCGGCGGTACAGGTTCTGGTCTGGGCGGCGGTACAGGTCTGGGTGGCGGTACGGGTCTGGGCAGCAGCAGCCTGGGTGCCGGCAACGGACTGGGTGGTAAAAGCCTGCAAAGTCTGAGCGGTGCCGCTGACTTCGAGCAGTTAGGCAACGCCGTGGGTACTGGTGTGGGTATGAAAGCAGGTGTTCAGGCGCTGAATAATATCGGTACGCACAGTGACAGCAGCACCCGTTCTTTTATCAATAAGGACGATCGTGCGATGGCGAAGGAAGTGGGTAAGTTTATGGACCAGTACCCTGAAACCTTTGGCAAACCACAGTACCAGAAAAATGAAGGTTCAGCGGCGAAGACCGATACCAAATCCTGGGCGGAGGCACTGAGCAAACCGGACGACGACGGCATGACCCCGGGCAGTATGGATCAGTTCAACAAAGCCAAAGGCATTATCAAAAGTGCGATGGAGGGTGATACCGGCAACAGCAACCTGCAAGCACGTGGTGCTGGCGGATCTTCGCTGGGTTTCGATGCGGTACTGACGGGTGACACCATTAACAATATGGCACTGGGCAAACTGAGCGCGGCGTAAGCGACCAGTTGGCGGGCAGGCAACCCCTGCCCGCTGTTCTTTACAGGGTTACGCCTGTAAAGCGCCATCCGCTTCCGGGCAATATCAGGGTACCCGTGGAGAATTGTCATGATAATGCAAGATTTACTGGCAGCACTGGCAAGGCGACTGGAGATGGGAACACTGTCACTGGATAGCAATCAGCTCTGCTGCCTGAAAGTAAACACGCTTGAGATGACGCTTGAGTATATGGAACAGCAAAACTGGCTGTTTGTTTATCTCAACATAGGCGCACTCTCAGCCGCACACGGCAACGTTTTGTTAACAGATATTCTTGCCGCCAATCTTTTTCATTACGGCACCAGCGATGGTGCAGCATTTGGTCTGGATCAGGAGAAAGGCGAATTATTGCTGTTTCAGCGCTTTCAACTGCCTGCGGTAGATGAAGCCAGTTTTGTCAGCGCCTGTGTACAAATGATCGAAGTGGCAAAAATCTGGCAGAGCAAGTTACTGCACGGTCCGGCTGGCTCATCAGTGGCTTCACGAATGCCGACGCAACAGGGATTAACTCTGAATATGGCGGGGAAAATTCGATGAATGTATTTGGTATCAAAATAGGCCACAGAAATCCCTCGCAGCAGACTGAACGCACCCCTTCACCCTCACCACAGGCTTCACCACTTCCGGCGGGCAGAGCCGGACGATTACAGCGTCAGAACGCGCTCTCACCCACTATTCGTTACAACGCACGTTCCACCCCCAGTACGCCCGATCGGGCGCGCGCAAGCTCTATGCACGGTGGCGCTGGGAGCAGTTCTCCGGCATGCTCCTCCGGGGCGGCCAGTCCATCAAGAGGCTTAACCCGACAGGCGGGACGGCGTGAGAATGCACAACTGGCCCAGTTCCACGACACAATGCGGGCTTCACCGAAAATGTCGCGCAACGATCCAATACCGGAGACGCCGCCAGAGACGCCAAAGCGTTTGCAGCAAAAAATGGATGCCATCGACCTGCCGAAGCTGAAAAGTCTGGATAAAGATCTTTACCACTATGCCCCTATGGCGACAGAGCTGGTGAATGAAAATAACGGTTCCAATGCGGTTCTGATGCGGATGGATAAAAAGATGCTGCCGCTGATCGCAGAGGCGGAAAATGCGCGCCACCCCGGACTGAATCTGCATGTTTTTAAAAATGCGGATGAGTGCTACAAAGCGATCAAAATGCAGAACAAACAGGTCTGGAGCAGTAAGCAACCCATGAATATGCGGGTGCTCTACTCGCCCATCAAAGGGATGCCAGATCACCATGTTGCGCTGGATGTTCAGTTCCGTCCCGGCCATCGTCCTTCCGTCATGTGTATGGAGTCAGCATTGGGCCATATGATGGATACTATACAGATGGGGATTGAACATGGGCTGAAGGGCGCGAAAGTGAAAATGGTGGGTAACACGATTCAGGCCTCGCAGTGGGATTGTGCCATGTATGCGCTAAACAATGCCCTGAAATTATTCAAGCACCACGATGAATACACCGCCCGTGTGCACGGCGGAGAAACTGACGTCAGCCTGCCGGCAGAGTTTCTCAAACATGCGCAATCGAGATCTCACATTCGGGAAAGCCCTAATAAGAACGACATTGTTTCCAAAGACAAAGGTGGATTACACGCCGAAACCCTGATGCACCGCAATCTGGCGTATCGTACACAGCGTTTTGAGAAAGCTTACAGCACCTCGATAGAAGGCTTTCGTTTTCAGGAGATCCAGCGTGCCGGTGACTATCTCGCCGCGCAACGGGGCCTAAAATAGCCTGCCAACGGTAAAAAGCCGCCGTTACAAAAGGCGGCTTTTATTTCCCTCCACAGGGCATACACCACCTTTAAAAGACGTCTTTGCCCGTGCGGTAAGATTCAAACCCAGCACAATAAGGCAGCGCCAAAAATCGTTGATGGCTCTGCTCACAGAATGTGGTTTTACGTGAGCAATAAAGGACCACCTTCCTGGAAGGTGGCTTTTGAGAATGCCCTCTGAAAGGGGGATTATTGTCAAATTTCGATTACCACGCTGACCATTCCATCTGCTGCTCATCTGTTTGTTCCGTTTTCTCCTGATGCCTCACATACCGTCTGATAATGTCCTCGTTCACCCCGACAGTATCTGCAAATCAGCCACGTGACCAAACGTGGTTGCCCATAACGTTGTGGAAAACGATTTACTACCTCGCCAGCATGTGGTTTAGGGATGACAATAAAAAAGCACCGCGAAACAGGCGGTGCTTTTTTGTTTATTCTCTTTTTTCATCGCCATTTTAAAGACATGCTGGCAGAAGCGCCTTCAGCCACGACGTTGTTCTGACTGCTGCAACTCCAGCAGCCGATCAGCCAGATAACGCGTTACCCACCAGGCGGTATGGCCCACGTCATGGTTTACCCCGTCTTTGTCGCTGTTGATAAAATCGCTATGCAGGCTGTCAACATACTCATCCAGCTGAAACTGCCCCTGACGTTGCGCTGTCGGGCGAGCCAGCACCAGATGCAGCCTTTCCTTAACCTGGGCAATTGCCCGCTGAAAAGCCTGGTATTGCGACGGTGAAAGGTGCTGCTGATGCTCAACCACATCAACCCAGCGTGTTACCGGACGTGCCAGTGGTGAATGGTTCATGATGCCACCGCAGTGAGGTTAGCGGAGGCGGGTACTTTGTAGTGGTTGGCAACGTTATCCAGTGAGACATCGCTGGTATTGACATCCAGCCCTTCACTGTCACTTTTTACAAATGAAAACTTACCGTTCTCAGCGCTGATATGGCTCAGGTTGAGATCCCAGTTACCTTGCTGACCGCCGTTGGTGCGCACAAAGGTGCCGAAATCTTTGGCTTTGACATTGTTCACTGACAGATTGGTATCGGCGTTGAGCTGGATTATTTTGTCTGAAGCATTCTGGAACGTGCTGTTGCTGATTTCAACGTTGGATTTTTTACCCTCTTTATTCGCCTTAACGGTAATGGCGTCTTCTCCAACATTGGTTACATGCAGATTATCAATTTTGGCATCACCGTAAAGATGGATACCATCCGCCCCGTTGTTACCAATCACCACATTTTTCAGGCTGGCACCATCTTCCAGCTTAAACAGCGGTTTCTGGCTTTCTGACTGGCTACCATCACCCAGTTCCGATCCGGCGGTAAAGGTCTGTCCTTTACCATCAAATACCTCACCAGCCTTAACCACGATGGTGTCATGAACCACGTTGGGATTGGCGCTGGCGGTTGGGAAGGTCACATCCTGTGCCGCGCCTGTGCCAGCGCTCCCTGTCGGATCGGACTGGTCACTGACCGGGGTACGGCTGCCAGCACCTTGTACCGTGTTGGCGTAAGCATTACTGTCGCCCTGCGCTGTGGAAATGGGGGCGGTGTTAGCCGTGCCTTGTGATATTCCGCTGTCAGAGGTGCCTCCGCTCGCAGAACTGTCAGCGAGAGATGTGCCACCCTTTGACGATCCTCCGGCTGCATTTCCACTGCCGGTGGAGGTGCCTGCGGCAGTGGTGCCGCCACCTGAAGCGCTGTCATCGCCGCTGTCCGGCTGGCCAAACTGATTGTTTTGCGCATCCATCATCTGTGCGATAAGTTTCAGCAGCGCTTTCATTATGGGATTATCACTGATGGTTCCCCCACCCTGGCCATCAGAACTGATGCTTTGATCCAGGCCGTTGCTGCTCATGTCATTCAGTGTTGACTGGCTGGCATCCTGTGGTGAACTGCTTACCGCACCATTTTGTCCCGTCACACCGCCTGTATTACCCAGCCCTGCAAACGGGCTGTTACCACTGCCCGCCGCGCCTGAAGCGCTATTTTGTCCACCCAACCCTGACAGTGGGCTGGTTCCATTGGCATTGGTGGAGGAATCACCCGTTTGAGATGAGAGCAGAGGTTTTAATAGCTCTGCCAACATCTGAACCAGTTGCTCAATGCTTTGTGGATCGAGAGACTGCTGTCCCTGCGTGGCGTTGCTGCTGTTGCCGGTAGAAAGTACGTTGTTGTCTCCGGGCTGCATACGCCCCGAAGAGGTCGGGATAGTGGTATTAAGTGTCAGAGCTGACATGGATTTTCCCCTTGTTTAAAGTTAACTACCCGAGAAAGTGCAGCGACGGCTGCGAGGATTTAGTGGGACTGGAGTCTCTTTGGTTCCTCGCCCGGCGCTGTCCCGACGATTTTTTTGAGACTGATGGGAACCTTTGGTTTTAGCTTGTCACATAACTTTAACAAACGAGTTATGTGGGATGTAGGACGGGGGCAGGTCATGAAGTTAAGATTGCATGGAACCGAACAGAAAGCCACAGTGCAGAAAACCGAGCATAAAACGACTGGGGCCGGTGCAAGGTTGCAGCAGGGCAGCAGCAGCAGCGCGCCGCAAGTCGCTGCCGGTTCGTTGGTAACCGATGGCAAAAACCGGGGAAAACAGCCAGATGTCCATCAGCAGTCTTCGGCACCGGATGGCAGTAACCCTGCCCGCCAGCAAAAAAAATCATTCAGTCTGAAAAGCCTCTTCGGCGGTAAAAAATCTTCCTCCTCCACCGCACAAACTGCAACGCCGCCAGCGGCAGAGACATCCCGCGCCAGGGGCAACAGCCTGCGTGACTTAATGGCGCAGGAAACGGCCCAGGAACAGGAAAGCGCTGCGCCACCACAGGGGGCCAGTTTAACCAGCTCCGGGGGGGTAAGACGTCAGAGCCTGGAAGATACGGCCGGCCGGACACAGGTGAAAGAGAGCCGTGATGGCCAGCAACCGCCGCAGCATGGACTGGCAGAAAGCGCGCCGCGAAGAGGCTCCACCCTGGGTGATTTGCTGGCCAGGCCGGGAGGTGAAACTGAAGCGTCTGTCACGGAAGGAGGACCACGTTTAACCCGCTCCGGCGGTGGCAGACATCAAAACCTGGCAGGAGCGGATGGTCATCAGGGAGGCGCTGAACCTCCTGCCAGCGGACAGGGACCACGTTTAACCCGCTCCGGCGGTGGCAGACATGAAAACCTGGCAGGATTGAATGGGCATCAGGGAGGCGCTGAACCTCCTGCCAGCGGACAGGAACCGCGTTTGACCCGCTCCGGCGGTGGCAGACATGAAAACCTGGCAGGACTGAATGGGCATCAGGGAGGCGCTGAACCTCCTGCCAGCGGACAGGAACCTCGTTTGACCCGCTCCGGCGGTGGCAGACATGAAAACCTGGCAGGACTGAATGGGCGTCCGGGGGTGAATGGTGAGTCGACACCGGTGCAGCAAAAGCAGCAATTGCACAATTTCAGCCAGATGCGCCAGAACATGTTGAACCGCATGGGCCAGACTTCCTCTTCTGGCACCAACCGGCCTGCGGCTTCCCTCCCTGCCAGTCACCATGAAATTGAAGAAGCGCCGCTCTCTCCAGTTGGCACAACAGCGACTCATTCGGGTACCTCGGAGATTACTGAGGAAGATGGCGACCACGAGTTTGAGCAACTGCACCAACAGCGCCTGGCCCGTGAACGGGAAAACCCCATCAAGCCACCAAGACTCGGCGTTGCCACACCACCCTCCGTAAAATTCAAGCCGAGACTGGACACCATCGCGGAAAGTGCTCTGGAGGGGACAAGCATGAAGCTGTCAGCGCTTCAAACTCAGTCCACGCTCAAAGGCGGGATGGGGTTGGGTACGGCGCCGCTGGGGATCACGCTTGAGAATGGTAAGTTACAGCTGGACAAGGCCAATCCAAAAGCGATCAACACATTGCTGGCACAAACGCTGGGAAAAGATGATCAGCATTACCTGGCGCACTCTGCCAGCAGTGACAACAGGCAGCATCTGCTGCTGGACCATCAGGGCCGACTGTTTGATATCAAAAGTAGCGACAGTGGCTACAGCGTCCTGCATAACAGTCAGTCAGCGGAAATTAAGACAAAACTGGCTCAGGCGGGTAAAGCGCCGATCGTTCTGGAGAGCAATAATGGTAAGGTGCAACTTAGCATCGGCACTGACGGCCAGAATAAGCTGCCCCTCAGCCCGGCCGGAGAAATGCACCGCTCACTACTCAGTGGCGTCTGGCAGCATCCTGCGGGCGGGGTACGCCCGGAGGGGCAGTCGATTTGCCTGCATGATGACAAGATCCATGTGCTGAATCCTGAGCTGGGGGTATGGCAGACCGCAGGCAAGGAGGCACACAGCCAGCTTTCCCGCCAGGCCGATGGTCAACTTTATGCCCTGAAAGACAGCAGGACGCTGTGCAATCTGTCGGGGAATCAGGCCTCGGAAAAATTTGTTGATAAAATCAAATCGTACGCCGTCAGTGAGCAAGGACAGGTGGCCATTCTCACTGATACCGACAGCCCGCACCATATCTGTGTGATGCCGTCGCTGGATACGTCACCGGAAAACCGTGTCCAGTTCAGTCTGCACCTTGCCGACACCATGGAACAGCTGCATCGCGGACAGCCCCATCTGGAAACACAGTCCATCGGGATGAGTAAGGGACGACTTTACGCCGCGGACAGCGAAGGAAAACTCTACAGCGGAGCCTTGTCGCGGGTTAAAGATGGTGAACTGCCGATGAAAGCCCTCTCCCAGAGGGGGTTGAATCAACATTTTGGTAGCGACCACCGCATTGCCGGCTTCTTCAACGATGACCACGGGCAGCTGAATGCGTTAGTGAAAGATAACTTCAGGCAAGAGCACGCCTGCCCGTTGGGTGAAGACCATCAGTTTCACCCCGGCTGGAACCTGACGGATGCGCTGGTCATCAACAACCATCTTGGGCTGGATCATGTCAATCCTGAACCGCATCAGGTCCTGAATATGGGGCGTGAGGGCAGTCTCACCCTGCAGGAAGGTAAAGTTCACTATTTTGACCAGCTGACCAAGGGCTGGACCGCCGCAGAATCTGACTGTAAACAGCTGAAAAAAGGACTGGATGGCGCGGCTTATATCCTTAAAGACGGTGAAGTAAAACGGCTGGATATCAATAACAGCACCTCTTCTATCAGCCAGGGGAAAGATAATTTCTTTGCCCTGCCACATGTGCGCAATAAACCGGATCCAGGCAGTGCGCTTCAGGGACTGAGCAAAACGGATAAGGCTCAGGCGATGGCGGTAATTGGGGTGAATAAATATCTGGCGTTGTCCGAAAAAGGCGACATCCGCTCGTTCCAGATTAAGCCGGGGACGCAGCAGCTGGAACGGCCACCACAAACGCTCAGCGCTGAAGGCATTACCGGGGTCCTGAAAGATATTCACGTTGATCATCAACAGAATCTCTACGCCCTGAACCATGACGGTGAGATTTTCCATCAGTCGCGTGAAGAGTGGCAAAGCGGTGAGGAAGGCAGCGGCTGGCAAAAGTTGGCTATGCCGAAAGGCGAAGGCAAACTGCAACGCCTTGAGATGGATCATGAACACCAGCCGGTGGCGACCCTGGAAGATGGCAGCCAGCATCAGTTGAGAGGGGGAGAATGGCATGCCCACACCGCGCCGGAACCAGCTCCGCTGGAAGTGGGAATACGCGATTCAGAACAGGTGTTCGGCAGATTAACCCAGGGGTTACGGGGTCGCATTATTCCCGGTACCGGCGTAACGGTTGAGACGTCGGCGCAGGTTGCCGGTCAGACCGGAAGGGAGAATCGCCGGATTAGCAGTAAATTTGCTGACAGGGTGCGGGCCTATATTTTCAACCCGACCATGACCACACCACGCCCAATTAAGAATGCCGCCTACAACATACAGCACAGCTGGCAGGGTCGACAGGGCCTGAAACCGCTGTACGAAATGCAGGGAGCGCTGATTAAGCAACTGGAATCCCATAATGTGCGTAACAGCAACGCGCAGCCTGATTTGCAAAGCAAACTGGAATCGCTGGATTTGGGGGAGCATGGTGCAGGACTGCTTGATGATTTGAAACGTTTTCGCGATGAGCTTGAGCAAAGTGCCACCCGTTCGGCAACCCTTCTGGGACAACACCAGGGGGTGTTAAAAAGCAACGGTGAAATTAACAGCGAATTTTCGCCGTCGCCCGGCAAAGCCGTGGTACAGAGCTTCAACGTTAACCGATCGGGCCGTGATCTTAGCAAAGCGTTAGAGAAAGCGGTCAGTCTGGCTGCTCCCTCGCCGCAGAGTAAATTACAGACCCTGCTCAGCCATTTTGTCAGCGCCGGGGTGAACATGAGTCACCAGAAAGGTGATGTGCCGATGGGCCGACAGCGTGACCCCAATGATCAGACGGCGCTGACCAAATCACGACTGATTCTGGACACGGTTACGCTTGGCGATCTGCACCAGCTGGCCGATAAGGCTTCACTGATATCAGGGCATCAGCCCGCTCCCGATCAAATTAAACAATTGCGTCAGCAGTTCGATACCCTGCGGGAAAAACAGTATGGTGGCAATCCGGTTAAGCAGTACACCGATATGGGCTTTACGCATACCGGGGCGCTGGAAGCGGACTATGATGCGGTAAAAGCCTTTATCAACGCGTTTAAAAAAGAGCACCACGGGGTTAATCTGACCGCGCGCACCGTGCTTGAAACCAGTGGCAACGCCGAGATGGCGCAGAAATTAAAAGACACGCTATTGTCACTGGACAGTGGCGAAAGTATGAGTTTCAGTCGCTCTTACAGCGGTGGCCTGAATACGGTGTTTGTACCGACGCTGAAAAATATGCCGGTGCCGGTGGTCCCCGCTGCAGGTGTCACGCTGGATCGTTCTTATGAACTGAGCTTTAGCCGCACTTCCGGTGGGTTAAGCGTCAACTTTGGCCGTGACGGCGGCGTTGCTGGCAACGTATCGGTTTATACTGGCTATGACTTAATGCCCTACATGACCGGTAAGAAAACCACCGCCGAGAATGCCACTGACTGGCTGCACCTGAAACACCAAATCAGCCCGGATTTTCGTATCGGTGGCGGCCTCAGTGGCCGTTTACAGGGTACGCTGCAAAACAGCCTTAACTTCAAGCTGACCGAAGATGAACTGCCAGGTTTTATCCACGGGCTGACTCACGGCACGCTGACCCCAACAGAGCTAATGCAAAAGGGAATTGAGCATCAGATGAAGCAGGGCAGCAAGCTGGTATTCAGTGTAGATACCTCTGCGGCATTTGATCTGCGTGCGGGCATTAATATTACTGATGAAGGCGTAAAGCCTAATACCGTGACGGCGCGTGTGTCTACCGGGGTCAGTGGGTCGCTCAATCTGGTGGCAGGCAGAAGAGATCGCAGTACCAAAGCAGGCGAGTTTGGCAGCACCATATCAGCCAGTGACAACCGCCCCACCTTTTTTAACTCCGCCAGCGTGGGTGCCAACCTGACCGCCGTTATGGGCGTGGCTCACAGTTCTACGCACGACGGTAAAGCGGTGGGCATCTTTCCTGCTTTTACCTCGACCAACGTCTCTGTAGCGCTGGCGATGGATAACCGCACCACGCAGAATATCAGCGTGGAGCTGAAGCAGGCCGATCCGGTCACCAACAACGATATCACCGAGCTGACGTCGACGCTTGGCAAACATTTTAAGGACAGCGACAGTGTGAAACTACTGGCCGACCTTAAAAAGGAGGAGAACCCGGACCCGGTGAAGCAGCTGGACGCGCTGCATCGTCACTTCAACACCAGTTCCGTGGTGGGTGACGATCGCTATGAGGCGGTACGTACCCTGCAAAAGCTGGCTCTGCGCCAGCAGGCCGTTGACAGCAACACCATGGAGTTAGCCTCTGCCCGCCATTCCACCTCCTACGGCAATCTGTCCCGGCTGGATAAAAACGGTATTTTTAGCATTCTGCAACACCATTTTAACGCGGCGTTACCTGCCAGCAGTGCGACTCGTCTCAGCGCGATGATGGATAGCGACCCGGTGCTGAAGGGGTTGATCAAAGCGTTACAGAAAACCCCGTACAGTAGCGCCAGCGTGACAATGGAACTGAAAGATGATCTTCGCGATCAGACCGAAAAAGCCATTCTCGACGGCAAAGTGGGCCGGGATGAGTTGGGCGTTCTGTTTCAGGATCGTAACAACCTGCGCATCAGATCGGTCAGTGTCAGCCAGTTCGTCAGCAAGAATGAGGGGTTCAACACGCCCACTCTGATACTGGGTGCCAGCAACAGTGCTGGCGTCAGCATGGGGCGCAACATCGGTACTATCAACTTTAAATATGGCCAGGATCAGGATATCCCCCGGCGTTTCACGCTGGAGGGAGAAATTGCCAAAGCCAACCCTCAGGTGGCATCAGCCCTGTCTGAACTGAAAAAAGAAGGGTTTGAAATGAAGAGCTGATAAATTTCATCGCCTTCAGCCAGACCTGCCTAATCACTGCATTAAGGAGAGAGAGGATGACCCCATCACAGCGCCAGGTTGAAAAGTTATTGCAGCACTTTTCCGCCGGTTGCAAAACGCCACTGCACCTGAAGGATGGCGTATGTGCCCTGTATAACGATCAGGGCCAGGAGGCTGCGATACTGGAAGTGCCGGATCAGAGTGACAGCCTGTTGCTGCATTGCCAGATTACAGAGACGGATCCACAGGCCTCGCTGACGCTTTATCCGCTGTTGCTACAACTGAACTTTGAAATGGCCGCGATGCGTGGCTGCTGGCTGGCGTTGGATGAAATGTATAAAGTCCGTTTATGCTTTCAGCACTCGCTGACGCAGCTTGATGAGGCAACATTCAGCCATGTGGTCAGCGGATTTATCGGGCAGGCCACCGAAGTTCGTGATTTTATTACCCAGATGATCGGACGCAACGTGGCCTGAGTGATAGCAGGCGCTGACAGTGAAGGAAAATGCATGGCGAGGGCGTTAAAGTGTCCTCGCCATCCTGTCATTGATCCTTGATATCACGGAAATTGACGACGGTATTTCTTCCTGAATCCTTCGCGATGTAAAGTGCGCGATCGGCTCTGGAAACCAACGAGTCAATCGTGGTGTCTTTATTATATTCTTCTGCGATAAAGCCTATGCTGATAGTGACAATGCCTTTTTCCGATCCGGCATGTGGGATGGCTTCCGACGAGACACGGTGACACAGTTTGATGATGCAATCCTCTGCTTCCTGTTCATCGGCGACGGTTTTTATCAGAGCAAACTCCTCGCCACCAATTCGTGCCAGAATATCATTTTGCTTATCGATATTTTCAGAAAGAATATTCGCAACGATCTTAAGGCATTGATCGCCCTGAGGATGACCATAAAAATCGTTATATTTTTTAAAGAAATCAAAGTCGATTACCGCGAGTACGATTTTGTTTTTTATCTCACCCAGCTTTAATAATAAATCCTCACCCTGATTAAAGAAAAACCGACGGTTACCAATTTTGGTTAATGGATCGGTATGAGAAATAATAAACAGTTCCTGGTTAGCCTGTTCGAGCTCTTTGGTTCTTTCGTTTATCTTATCTTCCAGTGATTCCTGTGATTTTTTCACCCTTTCCATCATGTCGATATAAGCAATTTGCAGTCTTTCTATTTCGTCTTTATTGTTTTTTGGCTCAGAGGAATGAAGGCCTTTTTCCGATGGAATAACCGTGGACGACAGAGCAATAAGATTATTCAAAGGTATCGTTATTTTATTCTTCAGGACACTTGACAATATCACCAGCTCCATTACCAGCGTTGTCATTGCCAGATAAATGATCACCTTGATATTAAACAGCACTTCTGCATATAACAGCGATTTAGGATAATGCACGGCGATTGCCCAGGGCGTGTAAGGAATGCGACCCACTGCGACGATTTCTTTTTTTAAATCCAGCAAGTTAACTTTGTATGACTTATCATTCACTACCGCGTTAGTCAGTGGAAAGTAATCTTCTATTTTTAGCGATTTTATCGACGCTGCCCCCTGGCTGGAAAATATCTCTTTTTGATATTTATCATCGGATATTATCTTGCCTTCTTGCGTCGCTTCAAAAACGGTAATTCGGGTTCCTTTGATTTCAGGCTCAGAGGTTCTCTTCATTAAATTATTCAGCAGAAGATCAACACAGGCCATCATCTTATGCTTTGCACCAGCAGAAGGAATATCCGATGTTGCAATCGTGGTCATCCAGGCTTTGTTCGAATAGTCATAATAGATGCTGGTAAAAATGGCATTGCCATCGTTTTGGGCGAAACCGCGAGTGAAAAATTCATAGCCAGAAAGATTCAATGCATCATTACCTGAATAATGGAACGCTTTGGCAATATCTTCTTTTTGAAAAATGGTGAAACCCTTTTCGGGCACCACGCCATAGAAGTTTAAAAATCTGTTCTTAAGCACCACTCCGTATTTATAGGATAACAGGTATGAAAGAACGAATCTTTTTCTGGTGTCCGCATCTGGCACAACATCCGGGGAGTAGGTGGCAGAGGTACTGTAAACATATTGTCCGTCTGATAGCGTAAAGCCATCATACATTTTATTGTTTTGCGTATAAGAATTATCATCGTGTCTGATAAATATTTCATTGAAATAGTTATCATATTTTGTGGAGTTGTTTTCTTTATTGTATAAAATTTTAAATTCATCGAGGAAATTTTTTTCTGTCTGGATTATTTCCTGGAAGGGAATACTTTCCCGAAAGATTTTTTGCTGTGTGGAAATCAGTAACTGAGCCTCGCACGACTTAAGAATGGTTGTATAATCAAAATAATACGAAATTGATCCCACCACAATGACCACTATTGTGGTTCGGAGTGCGGCAAGCCACAATGCCTGGCTGGCGACCGTTTTGCCATTCAAAAAATTAATCAATTGGTTCCCCCCGAGAAACGTAAAAAACTGACTAAACAAAAATATGAGAATAAAAATTTGCCCTACGGTAACCGTGGAATTGTTATATGGCTTGATTATCGGTCGCCGTTAAGTTTTCTTTAGCTGTGGTGGCACTCCGCGTGAAAAGTCATATTACAACGAGGTGAAAATAAGATTAATTTTTAAAATATACTTTTATTTCAATCACCTTTTTACCAGCCCTGCGGTCGTCCAGGCGCAGCCCGCCTGTCGTACTGCTTTACAGCCTGGCTGGCACTGCTGCAATGGTGGGCGCTGTGCGCAAACCCGGTTTACCGCATGGCCTGTCCATGAACCCTGTCAGCCAGTCAGTACGGTAAGGATCTTTGCGGTAAAGCGGGTATTGTCGACGCTGATGCTGGGGTTGACAGGTGCTCGCTAACTGAGTCAGAGCGGTCCGCGATTGTTCGGTGCGTTGAGGATTGATCATTCATCCTGACAGTTCTGGTAATGAACCTGCTGGCGCTGAACTGAGCCAGGCTTTTAGCGACGTTATGACTCTTTCGTACTGTTTAAAATTCGGCGTGCCGTGGTTTATACCCTGTGCATCTGTTGCAAGATTAAAACGGCCCAGTACAGAGGGAAGTGATATCCTGCTGAAAGGCCTTCGGTGGAAAAGAGTTATGCGAGACTGTTTCAGAAAGAGCCATATCCATGTGAGTTTAATCAATACATTGCAATAATAATTTCTTTTTCATACATCAGATAAAATAAACTTTTTGCACGTTTTTATTTTCAATACCTCTGTTTTCTTATAAAAATGAAAACAAAAGCATTATTACTTCCAATAAATGCTATTAAGGAAATCATATTCTGAATTATATCATACTGATACATACATTCCGTTTTCCATTACACTTCTAAAAACGAACCTGACTTCACCACTGCCCGGCTGAATGGGGTAGCAATATCACCGGGTTAAGGTCCGCCTCGTCAGATTTTCACACCCGCAAAATGACAAAATGTCTTCCTCGTGTAGTGATGTCTGAAAAATCTTCAGCCCCTGTTTTTTCTCATGCTGTCATACCGTAATGCCATTAACCGGCAACCGTATCGCCTGCACGTTATCTGCCCGCGATGAAACCCAGTCTGGCAGGAACTAGGGGGATATCTGCTCTCTACGCTTTCGCAGTTCCGGCGATTCCCAGTCATCGTTTTCTTTGCGTTTCGCATCATCGCCTTTTGCCTGATTGGCAATATTGCTCCGCAGGGGGGGTGACCGGACGATACAGAAAAAAGGCCAAATAAAACAATACAGACAGACATTTCTGGGCAACGTAGTCTGCGGTTGACAAACGTATTATGCCCGGTGCCCCGTTACACTCAGAGCCTGTCCCATCAGGCTATTATTACTTGCCATTTTGGCCCTGGGCAGTGCTCGAAATCCTCACGTACTCCGTGTACGTTCCGGTTTCTCCGCGCTGTCCGTGTCCAAACTGCCTGCGACAATTACGCCTGATGGGACAGGCTCTTAATCAGGCACCCTCGCAAAATCAGTCAATTCAGTTTACATGCCGGCGTTCTGAACACCGGGACGCCGACACATCCGTTCCTTTTGGTTATGGCTGATTGAGCACGGGATCAAATTTTCAGACATAACGGCTTTTCGACAGGAGGCAAGAAAGGCATAATCGAAAACTCAAAAAGCTAAACCGATTTAGCTAAATCTGAATGTTAGGGAGATGATCTCATGTCAGTACGGGTATGGTGCCTGGGTGATGCCGTGGTGGATCTTTTACCAGAAGGGCAGGGACGTTTGCTGCAATGTCCGGGGGGGGCGCCCGCAAATGTGGCGGTGGGTATTGCCAGATTGCAGGGAAACAGTGGATTTATTGGCCGGGTGGGCGATGACCCCTTCGGCCATTTTATGCGTAAGACGTTGGCAGACGAACAGGTGGATACCGCGTTTATGCTGGCCGATGCGGCACACCGTACCTCGACGGTAGTGGTGGCACTGGATGATGAGGGTGAGCGGTCATTTACCTTTATGGTCCGTCCCGGCGCCGATCTGTTTATTGAGCCGTCGGATCTGCCACCTTTTAAACAGGGTGAATGGCTGCACTGCTGTTCCATTGCCCTTGCGGCGGAACCTTCCCGCTCCACCACCTTCAGCGCGATGGAACGTATGCAGGCGGCGGGCGGGTTTATCAGCTTCGATCCCAACATTCGCCACGATCTGTGGCCGGACGCGACATTACTTCAGAGCTGCCTGAGTCAGGCGCTGCAACTGGCCGACGTGGTGAAGCTGTCCGAAGAGGAGCTGGCGTTTATCAGCGGCGCTGAACAAATCGACAGCAGTATGGAGCATCTGGCGCAAAAGTACGGTATCCGCCTGTTGATGGTGACACAGGGCAGGGCAGGGGTTCGGGCGTGGCATAACGGTGAGATTTACCACTATCCGACCTTACCGGTGGTCAGTGTGGATACCACTGGCGCGGGCGATGCCTTTGTCGCGGGGTTATTGTGGGGGCTGGCACAGTCCGGTCTGCCGGAGAATGAACCGCAGCTGGCCGCCCGGCTGGGTAGCGCACAGATCTGTGGCGCACTGGCTACCACGGCGAAAGGGGCGATGACTGCCCTGCCTTACCGTCAGCAGCTGGAAGAGCAACTGGGGTGATCCCGCATCGTTTTGCGAGCTATCTCACAATCACTCATTCGGTTTAACAAATTTCATTGCGACGAGAAATTACTCATGATTATGATGTGCTCCTAAACCGGTTTAGCAAAAATAATGTGACGATAGCCTTTCCTCTCCAGGGATGCAAAACAATGAAAAAAAGCACTCTCGCTGTTGCCGTAACTGTGGGTTTATTGTCAGCTGCTGGCCCTGCATGGGCAGCACCTGATATGAACAGTATTGAATCCCGTCTGGCCGCGCTGGAAAAGCGTTTACAGGCGGCTGAACACCGTGCTGATGTCGCTGAGAACCGGGCTGAAGCTGCCGAAAAACAGGCGCAGAAACTGGCCGCTACACAGCAACAGACCCCGACTTCTTCCACTCAGGCCGGACAACAAACCACCCTGACTGAGCAAAAAAACACCGAGGCAGCACCAAAAGTGACCCCGGTGGCACAATCATCGGCTGGCGAAGGATTTGAATTTCACGGCTATGCCCGTTCCGGTCTGCTGATGAACAGTTCCGCTGCGAAAACCCAGGGTGGCCCGACCATGACGCCAGCTGGCGAAACGGGTGGCCATGTTGGTCGTCTGGGCAATGAGCCGGACACCTACGTTGAAATGAACCTGGAGCATAAGCAGACGCTGGCAAATGGTGCGACCACGCGCTTTAAGGTAATGCTTGCTGATGGCCAGCGGACCTACAACGACTGGACCGCGGACAGCAGCTCACTCAACGTGCGTCAGGCCTTTGTTGAACTTGGCCACCTGCCCACCTTTACCGGCGCGTTTCAGGACTCCACCGTCTGGGCCGGGAAACGCTTCGATCGGGATAACTTTGATATCCACTGGATTGACTCTGATGTGGTGTTCCTCGCCGGAACCGGCGCGGGTATCTACGATATGAAATGGAGCGATCAGGGCCACAGCAACCTGTCCGTTTACGGGCGGACCTTTGGCGATGTCGAAAACAGCGAGAACACCGCTCAGAACTACATTCTGTCACTGAATAACTTCTATGGTCCGCTGCAATTTATGGTCAGCGGTATGCGTGCCAAAGATAACGATGACCGCCTCGATCTTGACGGTAATAAGGTCAAGGGCGACGCGGCAAACGAGGGCGTTCACGCGCTGCTTGGCCTGCATAACGACAGCTTCTACGGTCTGCGTGACGGTTTATCCAAAACCGCGCTGCTGTATGGTCACGGCCTGGGTGCGGAAGTGAAATCCATTGGCTCAGACGGTGCGTTGCTGCCGGAAGCCAATACCTGGCGTCTGGCCACCTATGGTATCACCCCGCTGGGCGGTGGCTGGCATATTGCGCCGGCATTGCTGGCACAAACCAGCCAGGATCGTTATGCCAAAGGCGACAACTATCAGTGGGCAACCGCCAACCTGCGTCTGATTCAGGAAATTAACCAGAACTTCGAGATGCAGTACGAAGGAAGCTATCAGTATATGGATCTGCGTCCTGAGGGGTACAACAATCGCAACGCGGTCAGCGGCAGTTTCTATAAATTCACCGTTGCGCCGACGCTGAAAGCGGGGGATGTCGGCGACTTCCTGAAACGCCCGGAAATCCGGCTGTTTGCCACCTGGATGGACTGGGATCATCGCCTGGATAACTATGCCGGGGATGACGCTTTCGGCAGCGACGGCTTCAAAGCCGGAGGTGAATGGAACTTTGGTGTTCAGATGGAAACCTGGTTCTGACGATACGGCCCCTGACGGGGCCATTTCTGATGGTGAGTAAAAGACAAAAGTAAGACATTAAGACAGAGGTTATGATGGATTTTGCACAAATTTCCCGGGAAATACTGCCGTTACTCGGCGGGCGTGAAAATATCGCCAGCGCCGCGCACTGCGCCACACGTCTGCGCCTGGTACTGGCAGATGACAGTAAGGCTGATACTGACGCCATTGGTAAAATCGACGGGGTGAAAGGCTGTTTTCGTAATGCCGGACAGTTGCAGGTGATTTTTGGTACCGGGGTGGTTAACAAAGTGCACGCCGCCTTTATTAAAGAAGCAGGGATCGGCGAATCAAGCAAATCGGAAGCGGCCGATATTGCCGCGCGTAAGCTAAATCCGTTCCAGCGCATCGCCCGCATCCTGTCGAATATTTTTGTACCGATTATTCCGGCCATCGTTGCCTCTGGCCTGCTGATGGGCCTGTTGGGGATGGTGAAAACCTATGGCTGGGTTAACGCTGATAACGCGCTCTATATCATGCTGGATATGTGCAGCTCGGCGGCCTTTATTATCCTGCCGATCCTGATCGGTTTTACCGCCGCGCGTGAATTTGGCGGTAATCCCTATCTCGGCGCAACCCTGGGCGGTATCCTTACCCACCCGGCGCTGACCAATGCCTGGGGCGTGGCGGCTGGCTTCCATACCATGAACTTTTTTGGTATCGAAGTGGCAATGATCGGCTATCAGGGCACGGTGTTCCCGGTGTTGCTGGCGGTATGGTTTATGAGCCTGCTGGAGAAGCAGCTGCGTCGGGTGATCCCGGATGCGCTGGACCTGATCCTGACGCCATTTTTGACCGTGATCATCTCCGGTTTTGTCGCGTTACTGGTAATCGGCCCGGCGGGGCGTATGCTGGGTGACGGTATCTCCATGGTGCTCAGTACGCTGATTGCCCACGCGGGCTGGCTGGCAGGTCTGTTGTTTGGCGGGCTTTATTCGGTGATTGTCATTACCGGTGTGCATCACAGCTTTCACGCCATTGAAGCCGGACTGTTGGGTAATCCTTCCATTGGCGTTAACTTCCTGCTGCCGATTTGGGCGATGGCTAACGTTGCCCAGGGGGGGGCCTGCCTGGCCGTCTGGTTAAAAACGAAAAATGCGAAAATTAAGGCCATTGCGCTGCCTTCCGCACTCTCCTGTTTGCTCGGCATTACCGAAGCGGCGATTTTTGGTATCAATCTGCGCTTTATCAGACCTTTTATTGCCGGTCTGGTTGGTGGTGCCGTCGGCGGTGCCTGGGTGGTATCGACCCATGTCTACATGACAGCGGTTGGGCTGACCGGTCTGCCGGGGATGGCGATTGTGCAGGCCAGCTCGCTGCTTAATTATATCATTGGTATGGTTATCGCCTTTAGCATCGCTTTTGTTGTTTCTTACCTGCTTAAATACAAAACGGATCCTGAATAAATGTCTTCCTCAACACTTCTGAGCGCCTTTTTACAGGCGGTGATGAAGGGCCAGCCCGTGGCACTCAAAGACAGTCACTACCCTGGCTGGCACCTTGCTCCTGTCACCGGGCTGCTGAATGACCCGAATGGTTTTATCCATTTTGCCGGTCGCTACCATCTGTTTTACCAGTGGAATGCGCTGGGCTGCGAGCATAAGCACAAAAGCTGGGGCCACTGGAGTTCAGCGGATTTACTGCACTGGCAACACGAGCCAATCGCGCTGCTGCCTGAACAAAAATATGACCGCACCGGCTGCTACTCCGGCAGCGCGGTGGATAACAACGGTGTGCTGACGCTGGTGTATACCGGCAACGTCAAATTTAATGACGGCAGCCGCACCGCCTGGCAGTGTCTGGCGGTACAGAATCGCAAGGGTGGGTTTAAGAAGCTCGGTCCGGTGATCCCATTACCTGCTGGCTACACCGGACATGTGCGTGACCCTAAAGTGTGGAAGCACGATCAGCACTGGTTCATGGTGCTGGCGGCGCAGGACCACCAGCTAAAGGGCAAGGTGTTGTTGTTGCAATCAGACGATCTGCACAACTGGCATAATCTGGGGGAGATCGCAGGTAGCGGCCTTGGTGGCCTGGGCGATACGGGGTATATGTGGGAATGCCCTGATATGTTCTTGCTGGGTGACAGTACCTATCTTATCTGCTGCCCACAGGGGATCGCGCGGGAAGAGAAGCGTTTCCTTAACGTCCATTGCAGTGCCTATCTCAGTGGCCATCTTGATTACACCCAGAACCGCTATCAGCACGGCGAGTTTCACGAGCTGGATGCCGGTTTCGAATTTTACGCCCCACAGACCACCCTGTGTGATGATGGTCGTCGCCTGCTGGTGGGCTGGATGGGGATACCGGATGGTGAGGAGATGCGCCAGCCGACCATCGAACACGGATGGATACACCAGATGACCTGCCTGCGTGAACTCAGTTCACGTAATGGCCGACTCTATCAGCAGCCGGTGGTGGAGTTACAGGCGCTGCGTGAAGACGAGCAGACGTTCAACGGTATTGCCGACAGCGCTCCGGCGCTTGATGCACAACGTCTGGAGATGCTGTTGGAGGGTCGGGGCGGTGTCACGCTTAACATTGCTGATACGCTGGTGCTGGAGTGGCATCAGGATGAACTGCGTCTGGCCCGTCGCAGCCTGGAAACCAATGAGTGGCAGTATCGTTACTGGTGCGGTGCGGCCAGTAAGCTGCAGATCCTCTGCGATCACTCAAGCGTTGAAATCTTTATCAACGATGGCGAAGGAGTGATGAGCAGTCGCTACTTCCCGGTGCATCCGTCTCGTTTGACCCTGAGCGGCAAAGCAGAAGTCCAGGCGCGCTACTGGTCGTTGCGGCGCTGCATGGTAGAATAAGGCCTGTTTCATTAACCGATGTTGTACCGTGAAAAAAACAAAACGAGTTACCATCAGTGATATTGCCGCGCTGGCAGGGGTGTCTAAAGCCACGGCCAGCCTGGTACTGAACGGTCGTGGTAAAGAACTGCGGGTGGCGAAAGAGACGCGTGAACGTGTGATGACGGTTGCCCGGCAAAATCATTATCAGCCGAGTATCCACGCCCGTTTACTGCGTGACGATCGCAGCCATACCCTTGGACTGGTGGTGCCGGAAATCACTAACTACGGTTTCGCTGTTTTTTCGCATGAGCTGGAAACGCTGTGCCGTGAAGCAGGATTACAACTGCTGATTTCCTGCACCGACGAGAACGCCGGTCAGGAAATGGTGGTGGTGAATAACCTGGTGGCTCGGCAGGTGGATGGGCTGATTGTCGCCTCCAGTATGCTGAGCGACAGCGACTACGTGAAACTCAGTGAGCAGCTGCCTGTGGTGCTGTTTGACCGCTATATGAATGACACACAGCTACCGCTGGTGGTCACTGACGCCATCCCTCCCACCGCTGATTTGGTTGAACGACTGGCACGTGCCCATCCTGATGAAATCTATTTTCTTGGTGGGCAACCGCGCCTGTCACCCACCCGTGATCGCCTGTCTGGTTTTATGCTGGGGCTTGAGCGGGCTGGCGTGACGCCAAATCCTGAGTGGATTATCCACGGTAACTATCATCCCAGCAGTGGTTATGAGATGTTTGCGGCGCTTTGTGCGCAACTGGGCCGTCCGCCGAAAGCCCTGTTTACCGCCGCCTGTGGTCTGCTGGAAGGGGTATTGCGCTATATGAGCCAGCATCGCCTGTTGAACAGCGAAATACACATCGCCAGCTTTGACGATCACTATCTGTATGATTCGCTGTCACTTAATATTGATACCGTCGAGCAAAATGTCCCCCGGCTTGCCCAGGAGTGTTTCTCCATTGCAACCCAGCTGATCCAGGGCCAGGAGCCGCTCGTTAATCAAATCATTCTGCCCGCCACGCTGCGCTATCGTGCAGAATAACCCGCAGGAGATATATCAGCCCCCGCCAGAACGGGTGAAGGTGATAATAACGGGGTTCGCCAGGTTAAAATAACGTTTTGGTGACGCGATAAGCGTGTCATCACGGATGTTTGTACTGTGTCTGCCGCAGGATTGGCCCTGCTTGTCGTCTGTATTGACAGGCGATACCACGGCATAAAAAATAGGTTAACTGTATGTTATGCCGCAGGGGTTAAATTCTTTTATTTTCTCTGATTTTTTGTAAAAAACAGCCTTAACTTTATTTCATTATCTGCTGAACAATATTTATGTTCTTTTCTGCGGTGAATTAAAATTAATATTATTTCCGGCATATAAATAGACTGATTGTGCTTATTACTGATGGCAACCGCGCGTAATAGTGCTCCACGCTTTGCCAACCCTTACAGTGCAATGGGGGGCTCTGGAAGTAAGAAATCCGGTCACCACGCGCACTTGCGGGTCTTCACTTCTCACTGAACAGATATTATCTGAAATGGGCCACTGTAGCGGTATCTGACGCAGCCATCCAGCTAGCCTGAGCTGGCTTCCTTGCATTTCGGACACGGACAATGCGTTGTGGTTTCTCAATGATCTCAGGGTCAGGACTGGCTATGCGTTACGGGCTAACGCAGGGTTTCTTGTCACGTGCAGGTCAGATCTGCGGACCGGTGGGTGGTTTCCTGACGCTTTTGCAAGTGGTTCCTGTGCCGATGGTGGTCGATAATGGCAAGAAAAACTAATAGTGTACCAATTAGTACAATTCAGGTGGCCTAACCTGTTGTCAGGGTAAGGTGATTTTTATTAAAAAAATCACCGTCTCAATAACATATTGATATTGAAGTATTATTTTTTTTATTTATTTAATGTTTGATTCTTTTTTGCGCTTTTTGGCAATCTTTTTGCCGATACGGCATAGGATAAAAATACAATTGATGTTGACGCTTAAATAGTGTGGTGATAATTTGATTAACAATTATTGAGGGTTTTGAAACAAAATATTCACATCTACTAATGAAAGAGATGATTGATGAAAGGGAACGTTTGGTTTAAAAAAAGCCCGAAAGGCAATCCCTCGTACCCTCACGTTTTCTGTTTTTCTCACGCGGGTGGTAATGCAGAAGCGTATTTGCAGTGGCAGGAATCTCTCCTCTCGGAGGTTTGTCTTATCGCCATCTGTTTGCCGGGCACTGGTCACCGTTTCGCAGAACCTTATCCCGCCTCTGTGGAAGCCCTGTCGGCGGACATTGCGCAACAAATTGATGCTGTTTATCACGGCGACTTTTATCTTTTCGGCCACAGTATGGGGGCCGTGCTGGCTTACGAAGTGGCCCGTAAGGTAAAAAAATCCGCCCGTGGATTGATTGTTTCTGGCAGTGCGGCACCTGCCAGCATTCCCTCCGCCAGAGTGGTGAAAATGAATGGGATGACTGATGAAGCGTTTGCCAAAGAGATGGTTTTCTTTAATGGTCTGGACCCGCAGCTGGCAGCCAGTAACGAATTTATCAGCCTTTTTCTGGCAAGGCTCAGGAAAGATTTTGAGCTGATTGGCCGCTATAAGCATCACGCTGGCAATATGCTCTCCATTCCCGTCTTTAGTATACTGGGTGACCAGGACCCTCATGTCTCGTCAGAGGCAACCGGGCAGTGGCGTTCAGTGACGTCGGAAGCTTACAGCTGTTTTACCGTTCCCGGCGATCATTTTTATTTTAATCAGTATCCGCAGTCCGTGGTCGATATTATTAAGCACGTCCTCAGCACACAGAGTTATAACTGCGGGCAGCAGACACTGATTATTTAATTCTTTATTAAACGCCTTATAAAAAAATTGGAATATAACCATGACTGTCAATAATGAGACGAGTCAGTTAATTGCGGCGCAAAAAATAAAAGGTGAGAAGTTTAAACGCCTCCATATTGACGGCGCGCCTTTCGTTATGCCCAATCCGTGGGATCGCGGTACGGCAATATTAATGGAAAAAGCAGGATTCAGGGCGCTCGGTACTACCAGCGCCGGGCTGGCCTTTTCGCTGGGCAAGCTTGACCGCACTGCGGCGGTAACCCTGTCTGAAACCCTGGAAAATGCCAGCCAGATAGCCAGCATCAGCGCATTACCGCTCTCTGTCGATCTGGAGGATGGATTTGCCGCGGATGCCGACGGCATTATCAGCAATATCCGGGCGGCGGCGGCGACCGGGGCGGTGGGATGCTCCATCGAAGATTACGCCGGTGACGGTGCACGCCCAATCAGAGACTTTGCATCCTCCGTCATGCGCGTTGAAGCCGCAGTGGCAGCGGCCAGGGGGCTGCCATTTCCCTTTACCCTCACCGCCCGTGCTGAAAACTTCCTCTACGGCGTGCACGATCTTCAGGACACTATCGCCCGGTTAAAAGCCTATGAGAAAGCCGGTGCGGATGTGGTGTATGCCCCGGCTCTGCCTGACGCTGAGGCAATCAAAGCGGTCTGCCGTGCGGTGGATGTGCCGGTCAACGTGCTGCTTGGGGCAGGAAACCGGCTGACGGTTGCCGAGCTGTTTGCTCTTGGCGTCTCGCGCGTCAGCCTGGGATCTGCCTTATCCCGCGCCGCGCTGGGCGGCTTTTTCTCCGCGCTGCAGGAGCTTCAGCACGACGGAAGCTGTCACTTTCTTGACCAGGCCGTGGGTTATTTTGACGTGGCGAAACTGCTTACTGAAGGAAAACTGTGATGGTCAGTTCTCCGGGCCGACAGGCAAAAATGGTTGCCCCACATTACGTGCTGGGTGAGCAAACCGTGCCGTATGACCAGATCCCCGGCTGGCAGCAGCGAGCCGCTGCGTTTTCCATGCCTGAACTGCCTGGAGTGTGGGGGTGGGGAGCGGTGCGTGAAACCACCACTTCTTTTGTGCAGCTGGCGGTGGAAAGCGCGGCTAAAACGCTGGCAGCGTCGCCGGACAGAACGGCAGATACGGTGATTTTTTGTAGCAGCTCGCTGCCCGCCGATGCCGATGAACAGACCCGGTTACTGTGCACCTTTGCTGACGCCCTGCAACTTAATCAGGCCGAAATTATTGGCGTAACCCTGGGGCGCTGTACCAATTTACTGAAAGGATTGCGGTTGGCGCAGGCGCGTATTGCCAGCGGTCAGTCGGCAGAGATTTTGCTGATAGCCAGCGATTACATGGCTGACCCGCAAAAACGGTTGGAAAATTTTGCCCTGTTTTCTGACGGTGCGGCAAGCTGCCTGATAACCCACAGCAACGACCCCCGGCCCGGCTTCGATATTCTTGCCAGTGCCGAAAAGCAGGATCTTACCACCCTCACAGAAGGATTGTCGGCAGCGCTGGCGAAAGCGGTTAATCAGCAACTGTTCAGCGCCACGCAAATGGATATCACCGATATCAGCCGCTTATTTCACACCAACGTCTATCTGCCGTTGTGCAATTTAAAAGAACGTCAGGCGGGGTACCGCGCTGAACAGTTATTTACCGACAATATTGCGCGAATTGGCCACTGTTTCTCTGCCGATCCGCTGATTAATCTGATTGATGCGGATGCTGCCGCGCAATTACCTGCACGGGGAATATTCCAGCTGGCGGCCAGTATTCCTGGCGCACGCGCCTCAGTTCTGTTGCAAAAAAGGAAAGAAAAGTGAAGACGGCGATAGCAGACAGCACTACGGCACTTCCTTATTTACCGTTTCATTTTTCTCCCCAGACCAAACCCGTGCTGGATTCCTGGCTGAGTAAAGGTTCGGCGAAGACGCTGTATAAGATTTTTGCCGGCGATATTGAGAGTGAAGGGCAACAGCTTTTGGCCCTCCAGTTAACACAAACCCTGTCAGCCTGTGCCAACGTGGCCTTGCCGGCACCGACTGCCGCAGAACTGCCTGCCTTTATTGCCACGGCAAACGCCACCCTGAATCAGCGTGCCGGGCAACTTTTGCAGGCACAGGAGGAGGATCGTAAGCAACTTCTGCGTCAGCGCGCCCTGTTATCACTGATTGCGGGCTGCTGGCTGGATTATGTCTCGCAGCCTGCGACTGAGCCGGCCGAAGTGGTTTGCCTGCTCAGTGGGCAAAACTTCGCCCTGAAAGGGCAAGGCGAAATGGCCGACAGCCAGCAACGGCAGCGCTACCGGCAGTTTGCCGCGCTGGGTATCGCCATCCCTGAAGTTTATACCGCTGGCATCATTGAAAGCCTGGGCAGTGTTGAACTTACCGCCTGGCAGGCGAATTTCTGGCTGGCGTTGTCCCGCCTGTCAGCCAGTCATCTGCCGGAGGTGGTGGGCTTTCATTATGCTTACTACAGCCTGGGATTTGATGATGTGTTGCTTGGCCTGCCTGCCCCCATTGCAAAAGCCCAGCTGGATACGCTGATGGCAACCTTTTTGCAGCACTGCCAGCAGGGTGCGCAGGGGGCGGCCAGCGAAAAACGGATGCTGGATGCCGTGGCCCGCGCCGTGGAGCTGGAGCTGGCGCACAGTGAGATGCTACTGACGCTAAAAAGCCAGCTGGAACAGCGCACAGAGGATGACCGGATGGCGGAAATTGTGCGTCGCCATCTGCCGCTGGCAGGCAAGCAACATCAGCGTATTCGTCTGGAAAAGCGCAGCCTGGCAGAGTGGCCTGAGGACGCGAACGTTGATATGGCCTCATTTTTACGCGCCCTGCGTGCCTCGCCATATCTGCGTCAGCCGCACTCAGGGACTGGCGAATGCAGTTTCCAGAAGGCGGTGCGTTTTGGTGGCTCGATGTTTGGCATTTTCAGTGCGCATGAAGCAGCAACCATGGCTCGCTGGATTGCCGCTTCGTCGGGTGGAGCAGCGATCCGGCTGACCTGTCATGCCGAAGCCGGCAGTGAGCAGGCGGCAAACTGGCTGCAACGCTGCCGGAACACCTCGCCGGAGGCGCACATAATCTGGCAGAGTGCGTCGCTGCCGGACAACCGGGAACTGTTTTATCAGCTGGTGAATATTGAGCACTATGCCAGCCATCTGGCGCTGCTGAAACAGCGGGTTGAGCAGACCCTGCAACAGGCGGAAGTGCTGTTTATCACTGGCAACGGCGGGCGCTATACCGATGCCAGCTATTTCGACTACACCCCTGAGGCGCTGCTGTCCAGGATGGAAAACATCTACTGGGAGAAGCTGGTCCAGCCTTATGAGCGCCTGACCGGGATCCCCGATCGCGACAGCGTGCTGTTCGGCCAGAAGCTGATGGCCCTGGGCAGCATGATCGACGGCGCGTGGGCGCACCGTTTTGGCGGCACCCTGCGTAACTACCGACGATCGGACGGCAAAATGTTAGCGATTTACGCAGATGAAATGGGGCTGGGTGACTATGAAAAAAACCATATCACGCTGATATTGCGCGTACTGAAGAGTATGGGGATCAACCTGCCACCTATCCGTGAAAAGGCGTTCTGCCAGCAGGATGAGCTACCCGATATTTACGATTTTTCGCTGCACCAGCTGGCAATGTCACAGTTTCCTGACACCTTTTATGAAGAACTGCTGGGCTACAACCTTGGGATTGAAATGCTGGGGCTGGGTGAAATGCGCATGCATGAGATCCAAAAGCTGCGTCATTATGGTTTCGACACTATTTATGAAGAGGCCCATCTCACCATTGATAATTTTTCCGCAGGCCATTCACGGCAGGCCGTTGACCTGATTATTGATTATCTGGATGACTGCAAGCCAGGCCTGAGCGTGGAGGCGTTACAGCAGCGCTGGCGTCGCATATGGCGCGGCTACGCCTCTTTTGCCCTCTACCTTGAAAACGATCTGCACACCGGAAATGCACCTGAGAAGACGGATTACAGTGAACTGCTGATCTGACTTTCACACCACAATCACATTGACAGCCAGTCCCGCAGGCGAAGCCTGCCGGGATTGGCATGGAGACAGGGCGGCGCGATGAGAAACCTATTCAGTCATGATAAAGCGATGTTAACACTGCCTTTTTATCAGCCTGAACATATCGAACAGGTCACTGCACTGGATAACTGGTGCCAACAGCAACACCTTCAACCACACGATGAAGCGGACAGTGCCGCACGGGGGAAACACCTGCTGCGTTTGCTGGGACATGCGGGCTGGCTGGCGCACCTCTCCGGGCCGAAACAAAGCCAGGCAGCCGATGCCCGCACCGCCTGTCTGTTTCGTCAGACGCTGGCCTACCATCACGATTTGCTGGATTTTGCCTGGTCGATTCAGACCCTGAGCGGCAGCGTGATCCGTCGCTATGGTAACGAGGTGCAGCACCAGCATTATCTTGCCCGGCTGGCCAGCGGGGAGTTCGCGGCGGCTTTCGCGCTGTCAGAGCCGGAGGCGGGATCGGACGTCGCCGCGGTGGCGCTGAGCGCGACACGTGACGGCGATCATTATGTGCTGAACGGCGATAAAGCGTGGATTGCCCAGGGTGACATTGCCGATTGCCTGATAGTGATTGCCCGCACCGGTGAAGGGCCAGGCCCGCTGGGACTGAGTGCCTTTATTGTCGATGCCGCGCTGACGGGCATCAGTCACCGTCCGCTGGAGGCTATCGCGCCGCGCGCCTGGGCGCATCTGCACTTTGACCAGGTGCGTGTGCCGGCGGAAAACCTGTTGGGTAAGCCGGGGCAGGGATTCATTATCGCACTGGATATTCTTGACCGCTTTCGCATGACGGTAGCCAGTGCGGCCATCGGTTTTGCCCGTCGGGCGGCGGATATTGCATTGCGTCATGCCGCACGCAGAAAAATCTATCAGGGGCGGCTGATAGATTTACAGCTGGTCAAAGCCACGCTGGCAAAAATGGAGATTACCCTGTCGGCGGCCACGCTGATGACGGCGCACGCTGCCTGGCAGATGGATTGTGGGCAGGCGGGCTTTGGCAAAAGTTCGGCGATGGCGAAATACTTCGCCACCGAGCAGGCCAGCCGCATCGTTGATGATGCACTGCAAATGCTTGGTGCGGCTGGCGTGGTCGCCGACAGCCAGATAGCGCGTCTTTATCGCCAAATCCGCCCATTACGTATTTATGAAGGGGCGTCGGATGCGTTACTGATGAACATCGCGTCGGCACTGGATACCCACCGCGTACAGCACCGGGAGGATCTGCAATGAGCGATATTATACTGGATCCGCTCAGTGCTATCCGGCATGAAAACCCCTATGGCTGGTACGACGCGTTAACCCGTGAGCAGCCGTTCTGTTTCGATCCGCAGCTCAAACTGTGGATCGCTGCCGATGCGGCGTCCGTTACCGCGATTCTGGAGGCGGTGCAGCTTCAGGTTCGTCCGGTTTCAGAACCGGTTCCGGTGGGCCTGACAGGCACCCCGGCGGGTGAGGTCTTTGGCAACCTGGTGCGTATGCGTGAAGGCGAATACCAGCAGCGGCTGAAAAGCATCATCGTCCAGGCGATGGCCACAGCGGATCTGCGGCAGGTGCGACAACAGGCTTTCGATACCACGCTTTGCCGTTTACAGCGGCATGACGATATTAACGCGCTGCTCTTTACGCTTCCGGCGACGGTAGTGGCATCGCTGTGCGGCTTTACCAACGATGAGCTGCCGGAAATGACCGCGCTTATCGCGGAGTTTGTGCTGTGCATTCCTGCTTCCGCTACGGCGGAACAACAGGTGCGAGCAAGCCGCGCGGCGGAACAACTGTTAACGCGCTATGCCGACCAGCTTGAGCGGGTAAAAGCGGGAACGCTTCTGGCCGCCCTGCTCCATGCGGCGGTCGCCGACGACTGGCCGCATCAGGCCGGATTAATTGCCAACGGTATCGGCCTGCTGTCACAAACCTATGATGCTACCGCCGGGCTGATCGGTAACGCATTGCTGGCAGCACAACGCTTTCCGCAGGCGTTTTGCGAGGCTCCGCTGAGCGCCTTTGTGGAGGAAGTGGCGCGTTTTGATGCGCCCATTCAGAACACCCGCCGCTTCGCCGCCGCGCCCTTCCGCTGGCGCGGTGACGAGATTGCGGCTGGCGACGCGGTATTGCTGCTGCTGGCCGCCGCTAACCGAGATCCACAGGCTAACCCGCAGGCAGACGAATTTATTCCGGGCCGTGCTGACAGCCGTTGTTTCACCTTCAGCCACGGACGCCACCGCTGTCCTGGCCAGGGACTGGCGGTGGCGATTGCCAGTGGTTTTATCGACGCGCTAGGGCAGCATAACCCGACAGCCATCGACGCTTTGCGCTGTACCGGCTACCGGCCATCCGGCAATGCCCGTATACCCGAACTGACCCTTTAACGGCTTACAAGGTTTATTGATGAACGTTGAAAAAGTTTTGCCTCGTGCTTTTGTACTGACAGGTGCATTTTGGGTCATCTGCCGCAACTCACTCTACCTGCGCGAGCTGGCGAACCGGGACATTACCATTCTGGTTATCACCCCGGAATCTTATCGCCAGGGGGCAGAGGCCGCCCGTGACGATCGCCAGAGCGTCACCGCGCTGATAGCAGAGATCGCTTATGTACAGGGGGCGCTGGACAGGGAAGCCTCGTTTAATCCCAGCGTCATTGCCGCGTTGCAACAGTGGCAACAGCAGTACCGTATCGTCGGTGCGTTCGCGGTGGGGGAAACGCTGGTAGAGCCTACCGGGATTGTTGCCGATGCGTTGGGTCTGTGCAGTCCCGGCCTGCGGGCAACCCGCGTCTGCCGCAGTAAATATTTACAGCGTTTCTACCTGAGTCAGTTCAGCCCGCTTTCGCGGGTGATCGCGCCGGAAAAACGGCAGGAAATTGACTGGAGTACGCTGTCCTGGCCTTTGATCCTCAAACCGGCAACGCGCCACTCTTCATCCGGGGTGATTTCTGTTGATAACGAACAGCAGGCATCTGCAGCGCTGGTGGACTATCCGGCTTATGAAACCCTGCTGTTGGAACAACGGGTGGTAGGGCAGGAGTACTCAGTGGAATCCCTGGTGCAACATGGCGAGATTATTTTCTCTTCCGTGACGCACAAAATGACCACCGATCGGCACAGCAATACCTTTGTGGAGCTGGCGCATACGGTGCCCGGTTCGGGATCGGAAAATGCACTGTTGCTGGATGCGGCACAGCAGGTGCTGCGTGATCTTGATTTTTCTGATGGTATTGCCCATTCCGAATGGCGTCTTTGCAGCGATGGCAAACCTTACCTGATGGAGATTGCCGCCCGTACGCCGGGAGATGGCATCCTGCCCCTTTACCGTCTGGCATGCGGAGAGCCGCTGGAGTCCGCCATTATTAAAATTATGCTGGGTGAGAAAGCCAGCTATCCGGCCGCGCGCCGCGTGGCACGCCAGGTGTATCTGGAGCACTGTCCGGGCGTGCTGAAGGATGTACAGGTGTGCTGGCCTGGCGTTCAGGTCAGCTGGATTGAAGACAGCCAGACCTGGCCGGAAATTCTGCCAGGTCTGCCGCAGGATGCACCCGCGTTACGTGCGGTGTTTGTCCATAAAAAACGCGGCGAGCGGCTGACCGCACTGCATTCTTCCGACGACCGGGCGGTGACCTTCTTTATTGATGCCACCTGCGAGGAGGATCTGGATCGGCTGGAAGCGGAAGTGAGAACCACCATCACCGTAGACATTGAGGCATATCATGACTAAGCATTCCGCGACACCCGGTGTATGGGAAACCTTTGCACAAAGCCCACTGTCATCGAAAGTTGTGCTGTTTGGCGTGATGATTAACCGTCTGTCCGGCTTTTTGCAGATTTTTATCGTGCTGTTTCTTGTTTCACTGGGTTACTCCCATCAACAAACCATCGTCGCACTGTTTATTTATGGTGCGGGTGCGGTGACCGGCGCCCTGGTTGGCGGCAGCCTCAGCGAACGGCTGGGAACGCGTAGTGCCAGTATGATTAGCATGGGAGCGACGGCGGTGCTGACGGCGGCACTGCTCTTTCTGCATCATTTTACGGCTATTTTGCTGGTGGTGGCGTTGGCCAGCCTTTGCGCCCAGCTGTTCCGTCCGGCCTCCTCGGCGCTTCTTTCACAGCAGACGCCGGTGGAGCGTCAGACCATGATTTTTGCCATCTACCGACTTGGGCTGAATCTGGGCGCGACCGGTGCACCGCTGATTGGCTTCGCGCTGTATCACTGGGGCGGCGAAAGCTTTACCTGGCTGTTCTGGGGTGAGGCGATCATTGCCGGGTTGTATGCGCTGTTAGCGATGCTGACCCTGCCGGGCAAAACCCGTACGCCCACTGAAACATCACCGTCGGATACGCAGAGCGGTCGCGGCTACCTGGCGGTGCTGGCTGACCGTCGCTTCGTGCTCTTTTTGCTGGCTACGCTGTGCCATTCGGCGGTGTATGTTCAATACATCACCACTTTGCCAATGTATGTGGAAGACCAGAAAATCGGCCTGTTCTGGTACACGCTGGCGGTATCGCTGAACGGGATTATTGTTATCTGCTTTGAATTACTGCTCACCAAAATCACCCAGAACCATGACAGACGCAAAATGCTGGCGCTGGGTTTTGCCCTGATTGGCAGCGGCGTGGCGTTTTATGCCGTGCCGATAGGCCCGGCGGCGCTGATTGTGGGAACGCTGATCTGGTCGGTGGGGGAGATCATCTCCGGCCCGGCATTCTTTGCCTTCCCGGCCAACGCCGGACCGCGCCATCTCAAGGCGCACTACCTCGGCAGTTTTCACTTTATGTTCAGCATGGGCATTGCGGTGGGGCCGGTGGTCGGGGGCTGGCTCTATCTGCAACTGGGCACCGCCGTCTGGCCGGTTGTTTCTCTCGGATCATTCTTCGCCGCAGTGGTATGCGGATATTACGCTACGGAGACCGTCAAAACCAAAAGTGAACACAGCATCCCTGAAAATATCAATGCAAGCAAAGTTACTGAATAATTATCTTTGACGCTGTATTAAGGAAAAATATATGACCGGATCTCGCAAAGATGTACAGTCACATTATACGCTGTTGGGAATTGGTGCGGGACCGGCCAATTTAAGTCTGGCGTCGCTGATGTATGGTAAGCAGGATATAAAAAATATTTTCCTCGACGGAAAATCTGCTTTTTCCTGGCATGATGACCAGATGATCGATGGGGCCACATTACAGGTTTCTCTGTTTAAAGATCTCAGTACCCTGACCGATCCAACAAACCCGTTTACTTTTCTGGCCTATCTGCATGAGAAAGGGCGTATTTACCACTTTCTGAATGCCCATTTTGATGAAATCCCCCGCCGGGAATTTCGCAACTATTTAGCCTGGGCCGCCGAAAAAAATGAAAATGTGGTATTTGGCGAGAGGGTGCTTAATATCGATTTTGACAACGTATTCAGGATTGTCACCGATAAAAGAGAACTCACCGCCGAAAATATTGCTATTGGCGTAGGGACTCAGCCGTGGGTACCGGATTTTGCCACCGCGCATATTGGGCAGACGCAATTCCATGTCAGTCAGTATATGCAAAGAAAAAGCTCGCTGGCCGGGAAGCGGGTAACGATTATTGGCGGGGGGCAGTCGGGGGCCGAAGTGTTTCTTGACCTGTTGTCAAAACCGCAGGGCGAAAGGCCTGGCAGCATTCACTGGATCTCGCGGCGGCGCAATTTCTTCCCCATTGATGACTCCACTTTCACCAATGATTTTTATATGCCCTGCTATTCAGACTATTTCAACCGGCTGCCGTTACATCTTCGTCAGCGCACCAACCGGGAAAATATCCTGACGTCAGACGGTATTTCGGAATCCACGCTACGCCAGATTTATCAGACGCTCTACAGCCTGAACTTTATCACGCCGGGACAGATACAGATTGCCATGCAGACCAGCCGCTCGGTCAGCAATGTGAAACCAACGGCAAACAACCGCTGGCAGGTGGAATACTGCCATCTTGATTCATCGGGCATGGAGACGCAGGAAACGGACGTTATCGTCTGGGCCACCGGTTATGCTCCCACTGAAAAACATTTTCTCGGCGCGCTGGATGAGCGTATCCACCGTGAAAAAGAGGAATTTGTGGTGGATGAAGATTTCGCCGTGCGGTGGGATGGGCCAAAAGAAAATAACATTTTTGTCCAGAATGCGGTACGTGGACAGCGTGGCCTGCCGGATGTAAACCTCAGCCTGAATGCATGGCGGGCACAACGTATTATGGGCCGCCTGTGCGGGGAATATCCTTCTCATCAACATCCCTCTTTTATCGACTGGGCACCGCCTGCGGAAAATAATGTACTGGAAACCCTGAAAATTGATTTTGATGAAAAAGAGTGGAAGAGAATATCACACAGTTTTCTGAGCTAAGTCGAAGCATCATTCTGGGAATGTAACATCATGTTGAAATATGACATCGCGATTGTCGGTGGGGGTATCCTTGGGTCCACCATCGCCAGAGAGCTGATAAATAATTATCCCAAATTAACCATTGCTGTTATTGATAAAAAACTTTCCGGTGCCGGTGCCTCTTTTTATTCTGCCGGCGTTCATTTCCCACGGGGCGGAAGTGAAAAAGTCAGAAAAATGTCGGCATACAGTCATGATTATTATCAGTCTTTAATAAACGACGGTGCGCCAATATATCCGCTGGCAATGGAATTAATAACAGAGAGTGGTAACAGGCCACGGGTGGAAGAAAAATATCTCCCACTGGTCGGTTTTCATCAGCTGGCAAATTGCAGCAGCGATATTATCGATTTGACGGCAGCAGCAGGGGATGATTTGCGGGTGTTGAAAGGTAATGGGGCAAATTATGCCAATGTCTTTGCGCTGGTTAATTATTATATGCACTCACTACGCGACAATATTGATTATCTCGAAGGGACGGAAGTGGAATCCATTCAGCGCGATACCAATGGCTACCTGCTTTCACTGCGTTCCGGTGTTAATCTCCATGCACGTCAGACCATTGTGGTGCCGGGGCCGTGGGTTAATCATCCTTTGTGCCATAAAGCGCTTTCCGCCAGCGGCATTCGGGTGAAAAAAATCGTTGCGGCGCACATTAACGTTACCCCGACAGAACAGGCACCGTTAATCGTCTTCGATGAGGAAGACGCCTTTTTGCTCCCCTGTCATCACCGTAAACAGTGGCTGTTCAGCTACACCTGCAAAGAGTGGGATGTGGACCCGGAAACGATCCGAGCGCTTACCGCTGCCGATCTCGCTAATGCGCGCGACACCCTGGCGAAATATGCCCCCGCGCTGGCCGACCAGATCCACGATGGTCGGGTATTTTGTGACGCTTACAGCCCAGGCAGTGAACCAACCGTTATCCGCGCGAATGATGGCGTTATTTATGCCGCAGGCTGCAATGGTTCCGGCTACCGACTGGCACCGGCCATCGCCGCTGAAGTCATTCATTTAATGTTGCATCTGTCAGGACTGGAGAAATAAACATGGTGATTCATCATTTAGAAAACGCAGAAATGGCCCGGATGTTTGATATTGAGATCAGTCATCTTGACGGACTGGATTTTCCCGCTGGCTGGGGCAAGGTCGCGCCGGGTGAGCGCTCTGCCAGCCATCAGCATGATGAGACAGAGATGTTTGTCATCGTCAGCGGCGAAGGCACCTTACTGGTTGATGGCCACAGTCACGCGGTGAAAGCCGGTAGCGTGGCGCAGTTTGCTCCTTTTGAATCTCACGTACTGGAAAACACCGGCAACGCGGACCTGATTTTCTTTTTGCAGTACCGCCGTGACGCCGCCAGCGCTGCACGGTCGGCCGCCTCGCAGGCGCGCCAGGATCCGGCACGTCCGCAGTTTGTTTTCTCCACGCCGCCGACGCCAAACGGCGATCTGCATCTGGGACATCTCTCCGGCCCTTATCTCGGAGCCGATGCCTTTGTGCGCTACCAGCGGCTGCTGGGCAATCAGGCCTGGCACATGACCGGTTCCGATGATTTCCAGAGCTATGTGGTTGCGCTGGCTCACCGTGAGGGTTCAACCCCGGCGGAGGTGGCGCGTTATTACTCCCAGGAGATCCGTCAAACCCTGAGCATGATGGATATTGAGCTGGATCACTATACGGTGACCAACGATGCTGAAGGCTATGCCGACGGTGCACAGCGTTTCTTCAGCCGTCTGGTGCAGAGCGGTGAGGTGCAGATGCGCGAGGCTCCGGCGCTGTGCGATCGGGACAGCGGCCACTATCTGTATGAGGTGGACGTTGCCGGTGCCTGTCCGGGCTGTGGCAATGCCACCAACGGCAATATTTGTGAGGAGTGCGGTGAGCCGAACGTGGTGACCGATCTCGGCGCGCCCATTACCAAAGCCAGCCAGCTTGCGCCGCACAATACCCCGGTGAAGCGCTATATGCTGCCGCTGCATCAGTTTGCCAGCGCGGTAGAAGAACACCATAAAACAGGCCGCGTACCGGCCAGAATGCGCGAGCTGGCACAACGGGTGTTCAGCCGGGGTTCGCTGGATGTGCCGATGTCCCATCCGTCCGGCTGGGGGATAGCACCGGCTGAAGCGGAAGGCGAGGGACAGGTTATCTGGGTGTGGCCGGAAATGAGTTACGGCTTTCTCTGGGACATTGAACAGTTGGGGAAAAAGGTTAATCAACCCTGGAAAGCTGACCAGCCGGATGCCAGCTGGAAAATTGTCCACTTTTTTGGCTATGACAACAGTTTCTATCACAGCATTCTTTATCCGGTGCTTTACCGACTGGCTTACCCGGACTGGCAGCCGGATATCGATTATCACCACAACGAATTCTATCTGCTTGACGGGAAAAAATTCTCCACCAGTCGCCGCCATGCCGTTTGGGGCAAAGAGATCCTCACCCCGGAAAGCGTTGATGCCGTACGCTTCTACCTGAGCCTTACCCGTCCTGAGCAGACGCGTACCAATTTCCAGCTGGCGGCCTATCAGACGGAACTACGCCAGACATTGCTTGGGGAATGGCAAGGCTGGCTGCACGATCTCGGTCAGCGTACCGAGCGCCTTTTTGCCGGTCAGGCACCGGACGCCGGGATCTGGACCAAAGAGCAGGTGGCCTTCTGGGCGCAGCTTAACGGGCACCTGCAGCGGATCACCGACGCGCTGAACCGCGATGGTTTCTCACTGCGTCGTGCAGCGCAGCAGCTGAAAATGCTGGTGCAGGACACCCTTGTCTTTTCGCAATCCCAACAGCGGCTGGCGGCAATCCCAGCCTGGAAAGATGAATACCGCACGTCACTGGCGCTGGAGCTGGCGGCGGCACAGCTGCTTTCACGTATTGCGCAACCGCTGATGCCGCGTTTTGCCGACCGTCTGGCGGCGGCGCTGGGCAATACCGGCGGCAGTGCCTGGCCACAACAGGCAGAGATTGTCACGCCGGGCAACGCCATTACCCTGCACCAGGTCCGCTTTTTCAGCGATCCTGATGCGCAGCAGGATACGCCGCACTGGGCCTGGCTGCATGAAAAACTTGCCACGCTGCTGCCCAACGTTGACGCACAGCCGGCACAGCGACTGGCAGAGCTGGGGGCGACCTCGCTGATGGCGGTGACGCTGCAATATTATCTGCTGAACGAAATGCAGGCGGATATCCCGCTGGAATTCCTGCTCAACCAGCCGCTGGATAAGGTAGCGGGTGAGGTGGTGCGCCAGCAAAGCAGTGCGGCGAAGGGAGTGACCGCATGACTCCCGCAACACTGCTAAAGCAGGTTGAGCAGGCGGGCCTGAAGATAAGCCTGCTCGACGGTAATCTGAAACTGGAAGGTGCCACGCAAAATATCGCGCCATCGCTGGTGGCGTCGCTGCGGGAACATAAGTCAGCTCTGCTGAACTGGCTGCAACAGCGGACGACCAGCTTCCCGCTGACGCCGCTCCAGCAGGCTTATTACCGTGGACGTTCATCGCTGTTTGACGGCGGTGGCGTGGCGAACCAGGTTTATCATGAAATTGAAGGATGCTGGCAGCCTGAGCGGCTGGAGATGGCGTTGCAGCGGGTGATAGCGGCGCATTCGGCGTTGCGGCTGCGTATGGTGGATGACAACGCGCAGTTTATCAGTGATGAGGTGCCCGCTATCACCCGCCACGATCTGCGTGGGCTGACAGCGCAACAGCAGCAGCAGGCACGGGCGCGTCTGCGTGAGGAGAAATCACACCTGGTGCTGGCGCCGGAAGAGGCACTGTTGCGGGTGGATCTCATCCTGCTGGCCGCTAACCAAATGGTGCTCTGTATCAATCATGACGGCATGATTATTGATGGTATCAGCATGTTTTTGCTGTTCCATCACTGGCACCGTCATTATCAGGGTGAGGCAGACGCTGCTGATTATCTGGCGTTCGATTGCCATATTGATGCGCTGCAAACTGAACGTGGCAAGGCTGCATGGCAGCGTTCGCGGGATTACTGGTTAGCCCGCATCCCCACGCTGCCGTCCGCGCCCGAACTGCCGCAAACCGCGCAGGCTACTTCCCAGCCAGCGCGTTTCAGCCAGCGGGTGGTGTCTCTTGACGCCACCGCGTGGCAGCAGTTGCAGAGGCATATCCGTGCGCAGCAGCTGACGCCTGCAACGGTGCTGATGGCCGCGTATGCCGAGACGCTTTATCAGTGGGGGGCCGGGGAACATTTCACCCTTAACGTTACCGTGTCGGAACGCCGCCCAATCCACCCTCAGGCGTTCCGTACCATCGGACCGTTCTCCGCACCGTTGCTGGTGGAGGTAACGCGCGATCCGCAGCTGACCTTCCCTGAACGGGCCAGCGTGCTGCAACGTCGCCTGCATCAGGATGTCGATCATCGCCATTTTTCCGGCATTGAGGTGATGCAGGCGCTGGCCCGTCAGCGCGGGCTGGCTGCCGCCCGGATGCCCTGCACCTTTAACTGCACGCTGGGTGCACTGGAAGGCGTGAATGGCGATGCGCTAACGCAATTTGGTGAAGAGGTGTTTAGCATCAGCCAGACGCCGCAGGTGCTGCTGGACGCGTTTGTCTTTGAACAGCATGGCGCGCTGATTATCCGCCTGGATGGCGTTGATGCCAGCTTTCCGACCGGTTTCCTGACGGCGTTGGCGGCGGGTTATCAGCGAATGCTTAACCAGCTCTGCCAGCCACACGGCTGGCAGCAGTTGCAGTTTGATCTGTTGCCGGACGACCAGCGCCAGCGCCGCGATGCGGTCAACGCCACGCAGATGCCGGTGACGCCGCGCCTGCTGGGAGATGATTTTGCCGTTCGCGCGCGCCAGCAGCCCGCCGCGCTGGCGCTCTGTACGCTGGACCGTCAGCTTAGCTATGGCGAACTCTGTAATCGGGTAGCCGAGGCGGCGCAGTGGCTGAAATCGCAGGGCGTTGAACGCAATACGCTGGTGGGCCTGGTGGCGGATCGTTCGCCGGAGCATGCGATCGGCATTCTGGCGATTGTGCTGGCCGGGGCAGCCTATCTGCCCATCGATGCCGGTTTGCCCGCCGCCCGTCGTGACTTTATGTTGCGGGATGGCGAGGTGCGCCTGGTACTGACCAACGTTGATCTGGCGTGCGGTTTGCCGCAGTTTGATTTGCGCTACCCGCAGCCCGGAACCTACACACTGCCGCCGCGCGATCCGGGCGCATCACCAGACGATCTCGCCTATGTGTTGTATACCTCCGGCACCACCGGGCAGCCGAAAGGCGTGATGGTGACTCACCGCAATGTGATTAACGTGCTGGATGACTGCCAGCGGCGTTTTAACATCGTGCCGGAAGATCGCTTTTTCGCCATCAGCGCGTTCAATTTTGATCTTTCGGTATGGGATCTCTTTGGCGCGCTGTCGGCGGGGGCGGCGCTGGCTATCCCGGATGCGGATAAAAGCGGTGACGCTGAACACTGGGGACAGCTCTGTGCGAAATACCGTGTCAGTGTATGGAACTCGGTGCCTGCGATTGTTCGCATGATGCACGATTACAGCGACGCGATGCCTTCCTCGCTACGCCTGCTGATGATGAGTGGCGATCGCATCCCACCGGATCTGCCGGCGGCGATCGCGGTGCAACAGCCCGCCATCCGTCAGTGGTCGCTGGGGGGACCAACCGAAACCACCATCTGGAATATCTGCCATCCCATCAGCGCTGAGGATTGTGCCGCCGGGATCATTCCTTATGGTCGTCCAAACGCCAATAACCAGTGCCTGATTTGTCATCCTCAGGGGACACATTGCCCTGACTGGGTGGCCGGGGAGATCCTTGCCAGCGGAGCGGGCATTACGCCGGGCTACTGGCGTGATGAGACACGCACCCGCGAACGTTACGCACAAGCCACGGGCGATCAACCCCGTTACTTCCGTACCGGCGATCTGGGGCGCTACCTGCCCGACGGCAATATTGAGATCCTTGGTCGGGTGGATTTACAGATCAAGCTGAACGGCTACCGCATTGAGGCGGGCGACGTTGAGGCCGCGCTGGTGAAACTGACGGGGATCAGCGAGGCGGCGGTGGTTGCGGCGAAAAGTGCCAGCGGTGACATTCTGGTGGCGCATCTGGTGGGGGACGACGCCGGGCTGAACCCGGAGCGGATGCGTCAGGCGCTCCGCCAGCATCTACCGGATTACATGATCCCGTCACGTTTTTGCTGGCATCAGGCACTGCCGTTGAACCGCAATCTGAAAGTGGACCGCAAAGCGCTCGCTCAGTTCTCACTGAACGAAGCAGCCGCGCCGGCCGCCTCTGTTGCAGAAAACAGCGCCATTGAAAATCAGTTGCAGGGCATCTGGCAGTCTGTTTTGCCAGCCAGCCAGCTCAGCCGAACCCATGACTTTTTTAGCGTCGGCGGTAACTCACTGAGTGCCTTGCGCATTCTTACCGTGGTGCGTAAAACCTTCGGGGTTTCGCTGCCGCTGGAGTCCATTTATCAGTTTAATACCGTGCAAAGCATGGCTGCCCATATTGCGACACGAGGAAACAGTGAATGAGCGTATCCCTGATTAATGACATCGTTAATCATCCGCCTGAGCAGGGCGGAAACCTGATTGTCGCCACCCTTGGCGGGCGCAGGACGATCCCGCTGAGCGAACTGTATGAGATGGCAGGGCGCGTGGCGAATGGTCTGCTGGCACAGGGCGTCCGTGCCGGGGATACGCTGGGTATCCTGGCCGATAATTGCCTTGAGTGGGTGCTGCTCGATCTGGCGGCACTGCGTATCAAAGTGCGCACGGCGGGTTTCGATCCGGGAAAGTTTGAGGCAACGCAAGCACTGGCCGGGCGTTATCAGCTGAAGTGGCTGTTTACCGATAAGCCGCACAACCGCGAGGCGGCCAGCCTGCGTCATATTAACGAGATCGCCGCCTTCCTTACCGGGCAACCGGCCGCGCTGCCGCCGGTCAGTTATGCCGCTGATGAAACGACGACGGTGAAATTTACCTCTGGCTCTACCGGCGTGCCGAAAGGGCTGGCCGCCACGGTTGGCAGCATTGATTCTTCCCTGCGCGATGTGCAAACCCTGTTTACCCACGGTCCGCACGACAGCCTGCTGGTGTTCCTGCCGCTGTCACTGTTGCAGCAGCGTTACTGGATCTATTCGGCGTTGAAATTTGGTCATGACACCATTCTGACCAACTATCAGTCGGCCTTTATCGTAATGCCACAGCTTAATCCGACTGTGGTGATGGGCGTACCGGCGTTCTTTGATGCCGCACGACGGCATATTGAGCAACAGGACGGCGACATGGCGGCGATGACCGCGAAGGGGCAGCGCCTGTTCGGTAATAAAATCCGCTATTTGTGGACCGGATCGGCACCGGCCGATCCCGGCACGGTGCGCCTGTTCCATCAGATTGCGCTGCCTCTGTTTGAAGGCTATGGCATGAATGAAACCTGCATCGTGACCAAGAATCATCCGGCAGCCAGCCGTCCCGGCAGCGTCGGGCAAGTGCTGCCGGAGAAGCGGGTGGAGATCGACGCACAGGGCGCGATTATTGTTCACAGCCGCTACCCGGTCAACACGCGCTATCTCTATGCTCAGCCGGGGGCATCGGAAAAAATGTTCACCCCCGACGGCGGCGTGCGTACCGGCGATCTGGGCTGGCTTGATGAAGAGGGCTTTCTCTACATCAAAGGCCGGGCTGACAACGTTATCGTGCTGGATAATGGTAAAAAGATCGATGTGCAGCCGATAGAGGCGCGGCTGAAAAACAGCGGGCTGATTGCGGAATGCGTGATTTTCAGTCCGCAGCAGACCGATCTGGTGGCGGTAATCTCGCCGGTCAGCGCCTCCGCTGATGTCGCCAGCATCGCCGCCTGGGTAAAAAACGCCAATGCGGCGGCAGAAAAAGATGAATATGTCGCCCGCTACATTATTGCCAGCGAGCCGTTCACCATCGAAAACGGCCTGCTGTCATCACAGTTCAAACCACTGCGTCAAATGATTTTTGAGCGCTATCAGCAACAACTCGTCACCTCTGTTAAGGAAACTGTTTATGCACACTGAAACTGCCCTCTCGCCGTTGGAGTCCGCCGCCCGTAAAAACCTCGCTGCCACGCTGACTACGCCAGTCGCCGCAGAACAGCTGGATGCGTCCCTGAACATGCGCGATGCCTGGGGACTGACGTCGCTGAATAAGATCCTGTTCATTACCTCACTTTGTAATGAGATGGATATCAGTCTGGGTTTGCTGACTGAAGAAGACCTTGCAAACATGCACAGCCTGGCCGATGTCTGCCAGATCCTCAACAAACACAGTACGAAATAACACCACCGTCAAAGGGCAGGACAAATGAGCTGGAACCAGAACGCCACGGCAACACTTACCAATGACCGGGTAGTATTAAGAGCGGTGCAGGAAGACGATCGCCAGGCGATGCGTGAACTGGCGCGGGACAGCCAGATTTGGCAGTACTTTGTGTTTCGCGTTGATAGCGACGCGCAGTTTGAGACGTTTTTCAACGCCATGCTGCACGATCAGGCGGCGGGTAGCCGCGCGGTGTTTACGGTGGTTGATAAAGCGTCCGGGCAGATCGCCGGGAGCATGAGCATTGGCAATATGGTCGAGCAGGAGGCACGACTGGAGATTGGCTGGTCGTGGCTGGGCGAAGCCTTTCGCGGTACGGGTATTAATCGCCAGGCGAAATATTTGCTGATGCGCCATGCCTTCGAAACGCTGAAGGCTATCCGGGTAGAGTTCAAAACCGACGTGCTCAACAGCCGGGCCCGTGCCGGGCTACGTAATATCGGCGCGACGGAAGAGGGTACGCTACGCAGCTTTAACTTTATGCCGGACGATCGCCGCCGCGACGCGATTTTTTACAGCGTGCTGGCCAGCGAATGGCCTGGCGTGAAAGCGATGCTGCAGGCCGGGCAGTCCGCCACGCAGGCGGCGACAGCATGAGTGCTGATGGCTGGATTGTCCATCTTGAAGGAGATGCCCTGTCGCGGGGCATTCAGCATGGCGAACAGTGTCGCGATGCGTTGCGGCAGTTTGCCGATGACGGACTGTGCCGGTTGCAGCCGCTCAGCGACCTGCCGTTGTCACTGGATGGCCTGCGCGAAAAAATCGCCGCTTATCGTACGCTGGTGAACCGTTTTTTGCCCGACATGGCGGAAGAAATTGAAGGGCTGGCCATCGGAGCGGGGATCCCTTACGACCTTGCCTGGCTGCTGCAACTGCGGCGGGAAGTGCTGGGTTACAACCGCGTCACCACCGGCGGTGATTGTTCGACGCTGGCGTCGCACAAAGGCGAGCCGCTGCTGGCCCAGACGGTGGATCTCAATGGCAATCTGGATGATTTTATCCGCGTTTTACATATCAGTACACCGCAGCGTCGTGCGCTGGTACTGAGTTTTGCCGGGTTGCTCGGCTATCTTGGCGTTAACAGTTCCGGGCTGGCCGTCGGGCTGAATATGGTGCTGGGCGGGCGCTGGCAGGAGGGCATTCCGCCTTATCTGGCAATCCGCCATCTGCTTGACCACTGCGCCAGCGTTGACGAAGCGCTGGAAACTCTTGCGGCGCTGCCGCTGTCCAGTTCCCGATCGTTTACCTTTTGCGACGGGCAGCAGGCGGTTTGCGTCGAAAGTCTTGATAATCAGCTGCGTATCACGGAGCGGGGTACGTTGACCGCGCACACCAATCATTTTCTGCATGGTGATTTTGTCCGGCAGGATGCTATCAATATTTTTTCCGGGAACGGTTCCCGGCGAAGGCTGGAGCAGACCAACGCGTTTTTGCAGCAGTCAACTATCCGGCCTGACATGTGCTTCGAACTGTTCAGCACGCCGCCGGTGTGCGTGGCAGACAGCGGGGATATCCGGCGTGAGCGAACCGTTGCCGCGGTGGTATTGCTGCCACAGCAGGGCATAATGCAGCTGCGTGCTGGTAATCCTGCTCATTCTGCCACACACTCATTCTCTCTTTAATCTTGCCGTCTGGAGAACACAATGGCTGAAAAGTTGCATCACTATCAGGTTGCATTGGAATGGCAGGGCAACCTGGGCGTTGGCACCCGTGACTATCGTTCCTACGCCCGTGAATTTACGGTTAACGGCGCGGCGGGGAAAACCCTTAACGGCTCTGCCGATCCGGCCTTCCTGGGTAAAGAAACATGCTGGAACCCGGAGGAGCTGCTGCTGGCATCCATTTCTGCCTGCCATCAGCTGTGGTATCTGCACCTGTGTGCGGATGCCGGTCTGTGCGTGGTGAAATACAGCGATAATCCGGTGGCAACGATGGATGAAAAAAGCGGCAAATTTATCTCGGCAGAACTGCGACCGGCAGTGACGCTCACCCCGGAAGGCGACCCGGCGCTGGCCCAGTCGCTGCACGAACTGGCTCACAGCAAATGCTATATTGCTAACTCGCTGGCGTTTGACATCAGTATTAAAGGCTCAGTGAGCAACACACCGGCCTGAGGTGCATCCGCGCGGGCCAGCGCGGGTCACTGCTGGAGTAACGGCAACGTTGCCAGCAGATAATCGTAGTCATCTTTGCAGTCTGAGCAGCGCACCGTGATAAATTTCCGTCATTGCGGCCGGATGCTTTACCGATATCGGCAAAATGACATTGTTCAGCCAGCCATCCGCATGGGCTACGTCAACGCTAATATGTTCACTGTAATAGTGAATGTCACGTTCGCTCAGGCCGATACGTTTACAGCCGGCTGCCAGCTTTTGATAGTGTGAAGGATAAAGCTCGGTCATTGCCATCATGCCGGTCAGCTTGTAATAATGCTGACGCGTTACGCCCCCGCCATAAACAGGTTGTAACCTGCCAGCCCCTGCCATTCATAGAGAGGCGTGAAATGGTCATCGGGAAGATCAATGCCCCGGCGTACCAGCAGGTCTTTATACAGATTGACATGGGTAAATTCATTGCTGCCCTGGCCAATTTCATCCCACAGGTTGTGGCTGATTTCCGCTCTGGTTTCCGGGAAAGAACCCACCAGCGTTATGGCAACCAACTCGAAAAACAGTAAGTTCAGCGCACTGTCACTTTTAAAGAAGTAATTGATTTGCGTTGCACTGGCGTCCGTCGCCAGGAAATCAAACAGCGGATGGCTGGCGGCCGCGTGCCCGGACCATAGTGAGGTTAACGCGGTGACGATATTTTCGGGTGAAAGATCGGGAACGGGCGTGCAGGCAAGGTTTATTTCGTTACTCAGTCAGACAGATTCCAGCGTCTGTCGGGTATGGATCAGCACCGGGTCGAACTGATTACGACTCTGGGCGGAGAGCGGCTCGGCAGGATGTGACTGATAAAGAATAAACAGCGCCAGCAGCATGTCACGTCTGGCTGCCTGATTAATATCGTTGAGTGACAGGCTCAGTATTCTGGCGGTCTGGGCTGCAAGTTTTCGGGCAATTGCGGGTAATGTCGATAAATCGTGGGCAAACTGCCCTGGTTGGCCAGAGAGTGAATAATTTCCGCCAGAGGTAAGTGATCAGGCTCATTGAGGCAGAATTTATTTATTATATCTTCAGCGAGAATATTCATAGGCTACCTTCTTTACAGGGAGATTGCTGATGCTAAGAATACAAGGTATGACTGAAAATCGGTGATGTCTATAACCAGGCAAAGGGGAGTATTATTCGATATTCTGACGGTTATTTTTACAGGTGATACCCGGATGCGTTTCGGACATTTACCATCATTACGTGAAAATTAAGATTAACTTACCGTTTACTATTTTTCAGATTAAAGCTATGTCAATGTGAAAGTATTCCAGGCCGACCTGTGGCAGCTACATCGCCTTACATGATATTACGTCGGCTGGGGGGTAGGGTTTTCAACCGGTTCAGGTTGGAAATAGCTGCTGGCTGCTTTTTATACCAATAATCAGCCATTCCGGGTGCAGAATATAACACCGGCAGACCCGGCTGGTTAACTGCAGGGCCTTTATTCAACGATCTCTTTTCTGCTGGGATGGATTAACTGACTGTTCCTGATACCACTACACTTTACGTAAGTCCTGTTGCACAAGGGATAGCCCGCTTTGCACAATGAAAGCCGGTGCTATCAACGCTGCAAAGTTGTCGTCAGAATTCATGAAACAATCACCACTGGTTACCCAGTGATCTACTATTCAAAACCGCTATTTAAACAGTACCGCCCTCAGAAAAAATGAGGGCTTTGGTGGTAGACCAGGCGGTCAGGGCGGGGGAGTTTTCAATATTAGCGATGCCTTCTGACTGACTGGCCGCGATGGCACCGTCAATCAGCATCATGATGGTAAAGGAGACCCGGTTGGCGGGTTCAGGGTTCAGGCAGCGGCAAAGGATCTCATAGATCAGGGCCTGCAAATCTGCCCGAAACTTAAGGTTAATCTCTTTTAAAACGGGAGAGCCGTCGCCAAATTCGACCACTGCCCGGTTGAACATGCAGCCGTTGAATTCGGGAGTGTAAAACCAGCTGTTGTAATATCTAAAAATAGCAAAGAGCTTATTTTTTATTTCAGACTCTGCTTCAGTAATTTCTTTCAGCTCATTAATAAACTGAGCACGTTTTTTTTCAAGAACAGTTATAATTAACGACTCTTTATCCGGGAAATAACGGTAAAAAGTCATTTTTGACACGCCAGATGCTTCAGTAATCTTATCAATGGTAGGAGCCTGATAACCTTCCCGGTTAAAGAGGACCATTGAAGAATTGATAATATTTTGTAATTTCGCTTTCATCTGACTGCCTGTGATAATAAAACAAACGCTTAACTTTCTATTGTATCACACCTTTTTTTATGTTTAAAACTAACAATCCTGCAATTGTAACTAAATGAATATGATGTAAATATAAATACCCTGGTATCAAAAATAAATACCGGTAAGGCCAGTCTTAACTTTTTGTTACTTAACATCTATTCATGCCTGTCGGCTTTCCTGTATTTTCCTGTTATTGCCAGAATAATCACAGCTATACGGAATATAAATCACCGCGCTGAAATTCATCATGCTTAATGCCCCGAACCGCAGCTTATCACTGGTACTGGCGCACCCGGTTCTGATGCGGCTGGCAGGTTGCCACGGTGTTTATACCAATCGCTGTAAACAGCGCAGGAGGTAACTTGCCGATGGGCGACAGGGAAGGCGCAGAGCGTGGTTAACACCACGCCTGCAATCCAGCCAAAAAATTATCGCATCAACCCATTCCAGCCGTGAATGGCCATATAAACCCCCACGGCGGCCATCAGCAGGCTGGAGAGCAGCGGCGCTTTTTTGCTGATAATAGCAAAACCGGGCCAGCGGGCAGCCTGGCGGACACTCAGTGCCGCGGCCACCCCCACCGTAACGAGAGTCAGTGCCAGCCCAATACTAAAGCAAATCACCATGGTTGCGCCTAATACCAGCGCTTTAAGCTGAATGCAGATTAACAACACGGTAATGGCGGCGGGGCAGGGGATCAGTCCGCCGGTCAGGCCGAATAACAGGATCTGTGCGTCAGTCACTTCCCTGCCATTAAAGCGGCGTTGGATATCGCGGGCATGAGCCAGCTGGTGGGCATCCTGATACTCTTCTGCATTGCTGTTCAGACCGTTCTGCTCCGCGCCGTCGTGCTCACCAAACACCAGTTCATAATGATGAACATGTCCGCGATGGCCCAGTGACAGACGCACCTTAACAGGGTGTGGTTCGGGTACGGGTAATTCGGATTCCAGATAATCCCCACGATCGACAAAATGAAAAACCTGAGAAAAAGGCCCGTTACCGCGATCTGTCACCAGCGACACGTCACTGGCTTGCCACGGACTGCCACTCAACGTGCGTAAACGCCAGTGATAAGCGCGCCCCCGCTCGCCAAGAGAAAGGGCCACGCGACCGTGACCGGTATCGATCGGTTTTTCATCATGGTGATGATGTGCCGTTTCCCGTTGCGCTTTCCGCCAGTCCCGCTCTCCTTTCAGCGTGGTGCAGAACATCCAGAGTGCGGTAGCAAGGATAATCGCCGCGGAAATCAGCTGTAGCCAGGGTTCGGCCGAGTCAGCGGTAAACCGGTTGCTGATATACATACCCGCAAAGGCGATTATCCAGACGATCGCCGTGTGTGAGACTGTCGCGGCCAGACCCAGCATTGCCGCCTGCTGTGCGCTGCCTTTGATGGCGATAATAAAGGCGGCCATCATCGTTTTGGAATGTCCCGGCTCCAGCCCATGAAGCGCGCCGAGCAGGATAGCGCCAGGAATGAAAAACCACGCGTTGCCCTGTTGAAGGAGGATGGTGAATTCGGTCATGAGAATAAGTTCTTAATAGCCAAAGGAGAGATAATCCTACTCCCCCCCAGTATTTTCAAGTGCTACACTTTGCCGAAATTTATGGCGATGAGAGAGCAAGATGTCACATACCCTTCGTGATAAAAAAAAGCTGAAAGCCCGTGTCAGTATGATTCAGGGACAGGTAGTCGGCCTGAATAAAATGCTTGATGAACCTCATGAATGTACTGCCGTACTGCAACAGATTGCGGCCATACGTGGCGCAGTAAATGGATTAATGCGTGAAGTGATTAAAGGACACCTTACCGAACACATTGTTTATGAAGATGAAGTGGCGAAGCGAGAAGAGGATCTTGTCGTTGTGTTGCGCGTACTGGATTCTTATATTAAGTGACGAGCCGACGGCGGACGTCAGTCCTGTGGATACTGATAATGAATATCCCTTTTTATGATGAGGTGGGTTATGTCTGCAATTGAACAGTTGGCTTATTATCAGAAAAAACTTGCTTATGAAACAGACTCATGGGATTTGTTCAGGGCACTGGGCGCGGGTGAGAAGGTGGTGATAGTGGATGGACGCAGCAAAGAGGCTTACCAGCGCGAACATATTCCCGGCGCGATTAATTTGCCCCACAGAGAGATTTGCAGCAATACCACCACGGAACTGGACAGCTCCGCGACACTGATTTGTTATTGCGATGGTATCGGCTGTAACGCCTCGGTCAAAACCGCAATAAAGCTTCTGACGCTGGGCTTTACGGTGAAAGAACTGACCGGGGGACTGGACTGGTGGAAGCGCGATGGCTATGCCACTGAAGGGGATGAGGGCCGCGAGGGCACTCCGGTTGCCTGCGGCTGTTGAGCTTATCGTTAAGACTCAGGCCATTACGGCACTGCTACCGTAATGGCCTGCTGGGCTTTGTCATTCAGTTCAGGGCATAGCAGCGTGAGGTGGCCACATTCTGATCGCTGCCGGTGCCCGCCGCTTTAACCAGGCAGATAACGGACTTTTTCCTGTGGCTCAGGGTGACGACCGGCCCATCGGTGGACAGCGCGCTGGAAACAATCCTGGCGCCACCATTAAGCAGTTGCTCCAGCGACTGATTAACCGCCTCAAGCTTTGTCGGGTATTCCTGAGCATTCCCCGCTACTTTTGCCCCGCTCTCCGGGGGCCAGCCCGCCGCTGATACCAGTATTGGCGTCAGCAACAGGCTGTAACACAGCAACCTGAGTCGCTTTTTCATCGTCGCATACTCCTTATTAACGGCACATAAAACCCAGGCCGGGTGGTCTTCATCTTCGGCCAGTGGGCAGGAATGGTCAGGATGCCATAACAAAGGTGTCATTATAACCGGATCTGGCGGTATCGGTCGGGTGAGCGACGGATACCGCCGTGCGAATTCAGAAACTTTGCCAGTTATTTTCATCGTCCGCCGTGACTTTTTTCTCAGGCAGCCTGGCAATGGGCTGGATTTTCTCCGCAGGTTTCGCCAGCAGAGGAGGGGGAGTCTGCGTCGGGGCGCTGATGATAAAGGTGGTGACCAGTTCGTTGAGTACCGTAGCCTGTTCCATCAGGGAGCGTGAGGCGGCTGATGCTTCCTCGACCAGCGCCGCGTTCTGCTGCGTCACATCGTCCATCTGGTTAATGGCCAAATGAACCTGGCCGATACCCTGGGTCTGTTCTTCTGCCGCCGCTGAAATCTCATTGACCAGATCGGCAACCTGACGAATGGCGTCATTCATCTCGGTCATGTTCTTTTCAACGTCCGCGGCCTGGTTAGCGCCTGCTTCCACAAAGCGCATGGAAGATTCAATCAGCTCTTTGATTTCACGGGAGGAGGCAGAAGAGCGCTGTGCAAGATTGCGCACTTCGCCAGCCACCACGGCAAATCCCCGGCCCTGTTCTCCTGCCCGTGCGGCTTCCACCGCCGCGTTAAGCGCCAGAATGTTGGTCTGAAAAGCAATGCCTTCAATCAGGGAAATGATATCGGTGATTTTTGCCGAGCTGTTTCTGATGTCAGACATGGTGCCCAGCATGGTGCTGACCCTGGTCGAACTGTCATCGGAAATTTTACGGGCGTTCTGCGAAAGCTGGCTTGCCATACGGGTATTCTCAGCGGTCTGACGCACCGTTTCACTCAGTTCTGACATACTCGCCGCCGTCTGTTCCAGAGAGGCCGCCTGCTGTTCCGTGCGGGAAGACAGGTCCTCATTTCCTGCGGATATCTGGGCGGATGCAGTGCTGACCGACTGGGATGATGCGCTGACGGAAAGCAGCGACGTGGCGACATTCTGCGCCAGATGATTGAATGCTTTTGCCGTCAGACCAATCTCATCCTTGCGGGAGTCGTCCGCACGCAGGGTCAGATCCAGGCGGGCGCTGGCATTTTCCATCGTCGAGCGCATATCGTTGAGGTTTTTGCGAATGCTGAGAATGATTTTTATCGCAAAGGTCCCCAAAAGCAGAATAGCCAGAGTGGAACCGACGATCATGCTCCAGAAGGTGCGCTGGTAGATACGTGTATTTTCGTTATTGAGCGATCCACCAATGTCGACGTTCAGCTGAAGCTGTTTTTTATAGCCGGCAATCAGCTGACGTGTTGCTTCACCCACGCCGGTGTCCGCCTGAAGTTCCGTCAGGGAGACCTTATCGTTCTGAGCCCGTGAGGCCTGCAGAAACGGCGGCATTTCATCCTCAATCTGCTTAAGGAGGACAAAGGCCGACTGCGTTAATCGCCGATCTTCGTCATTGGAGATGTCATGTTCCAGATAATACTGGTTGAGGGCTCTCATGCCGCTAATCTGTTCATTGATGTGTTTTTCGACTTCAGCCTGTCGGGCCAGATCGGTGGCGCTTTGGTGCCGGTACATCCAGATGATCAGTTCGTTACCGCCATCTACCATCTTGCCAAGGTCGATAAGTGAAGGCACGGTATTATTCTGAACATACTGAAAACGTGACTGAAAACCGGTTGTGACCAGAACAGCGACCACCGATGCTGCAATAAGCGATGCGGAGAGGAGTGAGAAGGCCAGTAACAGCCGTTGAGTAATCGTCATGATATTCCACCTGATTGGACGCTGGGCGTGATGTTGGCGTACCTGTAACAATTTTTAAAAGGTATCAACGTTATCGGCACTGCCAGTAGAAACATAAATTATAGCCATTCGATGGCACTAGCAGCTTCCATTAGCCGAATTGCGTCGAAAAACGTTGACGCGGTGGTGGGAATATTATGAGACGAACGATGGCTAAAAAGTGATAACCATGGTGAACAGCGCTGAGTCTGCTCTCCGACACGCTGGAACACTCCGTAGCGTATTTGGGCGTAAGTCAGCACAAAAATCTTACCGCGAACGCTACATTCATCGGTAGCCAGCTTACGGGATGTTTACCGGTGAAAACAGTCATGTCGGGCGGGTGTTGCCGGACAATAAACCTTTATTTCAGCTTACACCTGCAAAGGTCAATAATAAAAAACGCGATTTTTATTACGTCCGTTAAGTAAACCGACGGCCCTGTTAGTGCAATGTATTTATTCCAGCTTTTTGAACATCCGCATTCAGCGGTATATAACGTGAGGGTGTCGCAGCGGAAAATACCCTGTGATGCCACCCACAAAACACCTTAATGCACGCGCAGGCCGCTGAGAAAGCGGCCTGCGCGTGGATGCTGTGGCATTGTGAAAAAATTATCCGGTTGGGCTTTCTCCAGAATCTGTCCCTGATCCACAAACCAGATGGTATCAGCTACCTCCCTGGCAAAATTCATGTTTTACTGACGCTCCGAAGAGCATCGTATTGCGTGGTGTTTTCTCTGCCTGATTATTTAACCTGCCTGTATTTAAAGGCATAATTCTCAATGATATTGATCAGCGAGTCTAACAGCAACGCAAACAGGGTCAGCAATAATGTGCCGGCCAGTATGGTATTGATATCGAAACTGCCTTCAGCCTGAAGGATCAGGTAGCCGATGCCTCTGGATGAACCAAGATATTCTCCAACCACCGAGCCGACGAAAGCCAGACCGATAGCCATATGCAAACTTGAGAATACCCATGATGTGGCCGACGGAAGGTAGATCGTTTTTAACTGCTGACGCTTATTCGCCCCCAGCATACGAACATTATCCAGCAAAACAGGATTAACATCACGAACCCCCTGCCAGACGTTAAAAAAGACCACAAAGAACACCAGCGTGATGGCAAAAGCGACTTTTGACCAGATACCCAGTCCAAACAGCATCGCAAATATTGGGGCAAGAATGACACGCGGTAACGCGTTCAATGCCTTGATATAGGGTGAGAAAATGGCAGACAGCAGTGGGCTAATCCCCAGCAAAAGTCCTGCGACCATGCCCATAATCGTGCCGGTGACAAATGCCAACATGGTTTCGGTGAGGGTAATAATGAGGTGGGGATAAATTTGTGCCGGAAAATGCAACGAACAGAGAACGTGATCGCCCCAGCTGATGTCCAGAACCCCGTCACCTTCAGTGAACCATTGCCAGAGAACGGTCATCACCTGCTTTGGGTCACCAAAGAAAAAGGCCATTTGTGGGTTTCTGGATAACAGCTCCCAAACGGCAACGGTGGCAAGGAATACGGAGAGCTTTCCCACTACCAGTAAAGCCGGTTTTACCCCGGAATTATTATTCATCATGATGACATAAATTATGTTGGTAACTTTTCAGGACTTCGTCACGAAGAACATGCCAGATGCTCTTATGCAACGCCACAAACTCCGGGCAGGTACGGATTTCTGTTACATCACGCGGCCGGGAAAGGGGAACGGAAAACTCACCGATCGGATGTGTCCCCGGTCCGGCGGACAGGACAATAACCCTGTCCGCCAGCGCGATGGCTTCGTCCAGATCGTGCGTGATAAACAGCACCGCGCTGCGTTTTTTATCCCACAGCGTCAGCAATTCATTTTCCATTAGCTGACGGGTCTGAATATCCAGAGCCGAGAATGGCTCATCCATCAGAATAATGTCAGGCTCCAGAATCAGGGTTTGTGCCAGCGCCACCCGTTTACGCATCCCGCCGGACAGTTGTGAAGGGTAGCGATCGGCAACCGCGCTTAATCCCACCCGGGTCAACCACAATCTGCCCAACGCATCTGATTCCGCCACTGGCTTATTACGGTAGCCCAGGCCAAGCACCACATTTTCCAGCACGGTTAGCCAGGGCAGTAATACTTCATCCTGAAACATATATCCCGCGTGTGCATTAATCCCCTTCAGCGGTTTGCCAAAGACCCTGACCTCGCCGGATGACGGAGCAAGCAGGCCAGCGCACAGTTTCAACAGGGTGGATTTACCACACCCTGTTGGCCCCACCACCGAGACAAATTCTCCGGCAGAGATGTTCAGACTGGTTTCGGCCAGCACCGTTTTTTCCGCCTGTAAACGGGACTGACCATAACTGTATGAAACAGCGTGCAGCTGAAGTGCCGTCTCAGCCGCCTCATTTCTGCTCATTACGCAGTGCCTCAGTCACATAGCGATTGGTCCAGGTCCGTGAGAGATCGATATGTTCTGGCCTGATGGTGGGATCGAACGTAGAAAGTGCTTTCAGCGCGGTTTCAGTGGCTTTTTGCGTAAACAGACCATCGCGGGAAAGGGCCGGACGTATATGACTGAAGGCTGTTTTATACAGGGCCGCATCCCCCAGCAGATAGCTTTCAGGTACCACAGCCGCGACCTCTTCCGGGGAAGCCGTCTGTAGCCAGCGAAGGGCTTTCAGCATCGCGGTGGTGAGGGCCTGAACGGTGGCCGGGTTGTTGTCAAGAAATGACGCTTTAGCGTAGAGCGAGCCAGCGGGCATCGGTCCGCCAAACAGGGCTTCGGTACCTGCTACCGTTCTGGTATCCGCAATGACGGTAATGTCGTGGTTTTTCTCCAGCAGAGAGATAACCGGTTCCGTGTTGGCGATGGCATCGATGCGTCCGGCGCGCAGGGCGTCCACGGCACCCGCGGCGGTACCGACACCAATAAAGGAAACGTCGCCGGGTTTTAGCCCTCCTTTGGCAAGCAGGACATTCGCTACCATGTTGGTGGAAGAGCCAGGCGCGCTGATGCCAATTTTCTTGCCTTTCAGATCGCTGATCTGATGGTAATCAGGTATTGCCTTGCGCGACACGGCAACCACAATTTCCGGGGCCTGCCCGGTCATGATAAATGCGGTAATGTATTGGTTTTTACTCTGTAAGGTGATGGTGTGTTCATAGGCTCCGCTGACCACATCCGCACTGCCGCCCACCAGGGCCTGCAACGCTTTTCCACCGCCCGCAAAATCCGCAATCTCAACCTGTAAGCCTGCTTCTTTAAAATAGCCTTTCCGCTCTGCAATCGTCAGGGGAAGGTTGTATAAAACGCTTTTTCCTCCGACGGCAATGGTGAGGCGGGGCTTTTCCAGCGGCAGGCCAGAAGAGGCAGCATTAAGACTGAACAGCATTAAACCGGCCAGCAGCCCTGTCAGTAAGGATTTCATCGCTATCACCTTTTTCAGTAAATATTATTGGATAAATCAGGATTTTTAATTTATTTACAGAGGGTAACGAAATCAATAGGAATAATTACCATAAACGTCCGGTAATTAACGATTATTGCTGCCTGCCGTTACGGCTTGCCCAGGGTGATTTAGCAGCAACAGTTAAATCGGCTGAATTACGTAAAAACAACAGTGTGCAGACGACAACTGCTGGCTTCACTGCGGCATGCCGTTTCTGCGGCGCAGGCTGGCGTACAGATGGGGCACTGTGGGTAACAGTTAACGGAGAGGAAAAAGGGGTGCCCGAAACGGCAAGGCTGATTTTACGGCAGTGGCAGGCAAAAGACCTGGCGCCTTTTGCGGCTCAAAATGCCGATACTGAGGTGATGCAATTTTTTCCCGCGCCGCTCAAGCGGGAAGAAAGTGACCGCCTGGCGAGGGGACTGGCGGACGGCATCAATCGGCGCGGCTGGGGATTCTGGGCGGTTGAGTTAAAAGAAACCCGGCAATTTGTAGGTTGCGTGGCCTTACATCCACAGCCAGATAAGTATGCTTTTTCGCCCTGTACAGAAACTGGCTGGCGTCTGGGTAAAGCATTCTGGCATCGGGGACTGGCAGAGGAGACCGCACAAGCCTGCCTGGAGTATGCGTTTAACGCCCTGGCATTACATGAGGTGGTCGCCTTTACTGCGTCGGTTAGCCCGTCTGAGCGACTGATGAAGCGGCTTGGGATGACGCGGGCAGGGGAGTTTGCTCATCCTGATTTGCCCCCGGATCACCGGCTTTCACATCATCTTCTTTACGGCATTCAGCTATCGTAGCTGCCCGGCGTTCGCGCTGCCCTTGTCACGTCTGGCGGGCATATTTTCTGTTGATGGTTTTCGCGATCTGTCTGTCGATAAAGACGACAATCAGGGAGGCCGCCACGATTATCGGAACGATGCTAATGGAAAGGCACCCGCTATCTGACATTTTCGCCTGCTCACCCCAGAAATGCTCCCAGCACCAGTGCTATTAATAATCTGAAAATCAGCCTGTTAAGCACGAGTAGCTTCCTGATTGTGTCCGTGAATACCGTTGATTCGCCGCGCCAAAAAATAACATTCAGGCAGCAGTCATCGATCAGCAAACAGGTTGCCGTCGCCATTTTTCAGCATTTTCAGGCGCTGTACCATTCAGGTGGTGTCAGCCCTCTTCTGGTGATGAGTGGAACATACTTGTCGCTGAAAAAGTCCGCAAGGCCGCCGCCCATCACAAGGCGCTTAAAGCCGAAAAAGCCAGGCCTGCAACGAATTCGCCGCGTGATCGGCTAATGCTCACTGGAAAAGATATTACTTTGATCTATTAATAAAAATGAAGTTATATTTGGCATCCCTTTCCAGTAATGTTACTGATTTCTTGCTGAAAAACACGCCGATTTCGGCTTTTGTTTTCGGAAAAATCCTAATATTATCCATTGGTTAGTGTGCTTTTATTTTTTATGTGGAAAGCATGTACCATGCTGATTTCTTTGCGAAAAAATTATTTCACCCGGTGTTTTGCCCGGCAACACTTAAGGGAAAAACTGGAAAATTTAGGAATTAATGCAAATTTTCACTAAAGTTGCTTTTGCCTGATGCCGATATGTTCTCTGCTACTGACTTCCTGTGTACTGAAAAACGAGGAAATATTATGAGCACAATCTCTTTACCTGGCTCGTCTTTGATGAGCAGTGCGGCATTATCTGCCGCGACAGCAGTACCCTCTGCTACTTCTGAAACCAGCGATTCATCTACTGAAACCGCTGCAACGGCTCCATCTTCAAGTGATTCGTCAACTGAAGCCGTTACAACGGTTCCATCTGCTTCCGCTGATTCGACCACTGCCGCAGCTTCAACGGTTCCAACCTCTTCCGACACGGCTACCACCACTGACTCCGGTACCACCGATAGCAGCATAAGTATGCTTGGGGTAGGGTCAGGACTCGACCTGAGCGGCATGCTTGATAAGCTTGAGTCGACAGAAAAGGCCGCGCTGACGCCGATTACTCAGCAGCAACAGTCATGGACAGCAAAGATCAGTGGGTATGGCCAGCTAAAAAGCTCGCTTGAGCAGTTTCAGACGGCGAATGCGAAGCTGACGGATTCTGCACTTTTTCAGGCAACGACGGCTACCAGCTCCAGCTCAGCGATAAGTGCGACCACAACGGAAGATGCCCAGGCAGGGCAGTACAGTGTCAGCGTCTCGCAGCTTGCTCAGGCACAAACGCTGACCTCAGGCATCGCGTCTGATACCAAATCCCAACAGGGTGACAGTACGGTTGACAGTCGCACGCTCACCGTAAAGCTGGCTAACGGTTCACATAAAGATATTAAGTTAACCGCTGCACAGACGTCGCTTTCCGGTTTGCAGGATGCCATTAATGGTGCGGATGCAGGCGTCACTGCAAGCGTAGTCAAGGTGGCTGATGGCAGCTATCGCCTGTCACTCACTGCCAGTGAAACCGGTACGGCGAATGCGATATCGTCTGTCAGCGTTGCCGGCGATGATAAGCTTGAAAACGTTATCGGCTACAGTTCTGACGGGGGGGGCCTTACTGAAAGCGTTGCCGCGCAAAATGCCAAACTGACGGTGAATGATATTGAGGTCGAGAGCGGCAGTAACACGGTTAGCGATGCGCTGGCCGGCGTGACACTGGATCTGAATGCCGTGACATCGGGTAATCAGACGGTAACCGTTGCCACAGACACTGACGGCGCCGAGCAGGCGGTCAGTGACTGGGTGGATTCCTACAACGCCCTGGTGGATACCTCGACAGCGCTGACAAAATTCACCTCTGATGATGCTGACACCACGGATTCAACCCAGTCTTCATCTGATGACGGCAGCACCGGCCCGCTGATTGGTGATGCTACCGTACGCAGCGTTCAGCGTCAGTTACAGAGTGCGCTGAATGGTAATTCTGGCTCGGATAAACTCCAGTCGCTGGCGCAGGTTGGTATTACAACCGATCCGCAGACGGGTAAGCTCAAGCTGGATAAGGATGCTCTGCACACCGCAATAGCAGACAGTGCGCAGGACGTCAGCGATTTATTTGCTGGCGACGGCAAGACCACCGGCACGGCAACCGGCATGGCATCACAGCTGACCAGTGCCCTTTCTGAGAATGGTTCATTGGGTAATGCGGAAAGTTCGGCCAACAGCCGTCTCAGCTCACTGCAGGAAAGGTATAGCGAGCAGAGCCAGCGGATCAGTAACACGATGGAGCGCTATAAAAAGCAGTTCACTCAATTGGACAGTGTTATCAGTCAGCTAAACAGTACCAGCTCCTTTCTGACGCAGCAGTTCAGCAGTTCGACACAATCCAGCGGACAATCATAAGCCGCTGGAAGGCCTGGTGCCACAGGCATGTGCTTTCCTCCCCGGCAGATCAGGATGATTTGCCGGGCTGTGACTGCCTGTCAGTAAGGGAGAGGATAAATAACACGGATTGTGACAGTACCTGCGACACGGTGACAGGCATGAGGATGGTGGTTTTTTTGATGATGAAAATGAAGCTTTATCTTGCAAAGACGCTGCTCACCATACGCATTTCCCCCGCAGCACAGCCAACGCAAAATGACCTTGCCTGACGCAACGCCGGTATAACTTCCATTCCTTTTATCGTAATGTAAACCGTTAAACCCGGCGTGGGGCTGATGATTCATTTCAGTTCGCCATAAGGGGATGCATTACGCGATATTCTGCCAGGTTATCTGCCGGTGCCCACCCTGGCGAGACGCTATTTATCAGCCAGTTTGGGCTAGGCTTGCTGTGTTGTACCAATAAATTTTCCAGAATAACAAGCGGGAAAAGTGAGCGAAGAGCACCGCTGGCGTCAATCTCAGGGGGTGGTTTTTATTTTGTTTAAAATAATGAACTGAATGAACTGAATGAACTGAATGAACTGAATGAACTGAATGAACTGAATGAACTGAATGAACTGAATGAACTGAATGAACTGAATGAACTGAACAGACAGGATATATGCTGAAAATCTCTCAGTTAGTCTATTTTTGTGCCGTTGTGGAAGAAAAATCCATCGCCCTGGCAGCCTTACGATGCCACTGTGTCGCAGCCAACATCACTATAAGGATCAAAGAATTAGAACGGCTCCTTGATGCAGAGCTTTTTTACCGGGAGAAGAACCGTATCTTCGTAACCCCCGAAGGAAGGCTTCTGTATGAGAACGCGAAAAAAATGATCGATCTTCATGATCGGACGGTAGCGATTTTTTCCGCTGACGCGGAGAAAGGTACTCTGAACATCGGCGCGCTGGATGCGGCATTGAGTAACCAGCTTCCGGGTGTAATTGCAATGTGCCGCGAAAAGATGCCGGGTGTCGCTTTTAATGTCAGAACAGGCCACTCTTTTGATTTGGAAAGCGCACTGCTTGACGGATCGCTGGATATAATAATTTCTGACGGCCCTGTCCAGCATCCTTTAATGACCAGCATTCTGGCATTCAAAGAAAGCCTGATGTTGGTCACGGCATCAAATGTATCCGGCATTTCGCAGGCGTCTTTCAACGAACGAGAACTTTATGTTTTTGGCGACAACTGTTTTTACCGAAATCAGGTAGATAACTGGCTAACCGCTAATAACCTGAAGCCAAGAATAATGATGGAATTTGAATCTTATCCGGTAATGTTCAGCTGTATTAAAAAAGACCTGGGTTGTGCCTTTATTCCTGAAAGCTTTCGGGATCATATAAAAAACGCCGGCGACTTTACTTTTCATACCGGGCTGATTGAAGAGACCAGCGATCTGTATTTTATCTGGCGAAAACATTCCCGCTCAAAGCTGACCGCGAATTTCATCAACCATGTTAAAAATTATACCCGGCGTTAAACCGGGTATGGTTCTTCTGAAGGAGGGCTACTCCTCAATAAGCTCTATCACAAAACCGTCTGGATCTGCGATAAAAGCAATTTTCAGGGAGGGGGCCAGTTTCATCGGACCTGGTGACCTGACGACCTTATATCCCAGCTGCGCCACATTATCGCAGAGTCCCTGAATATCCCGTGCGCCTATCGCCAGGTGTCCGTAGCCGTTGCCGATCTCATAGTTGCTGACGCCCCAGTTATAGGTAAGCTCCAGCACGGTGCCGGTGATTTCATCACCGTAACCAACATAGACAAGCGAGAACTTTCCTTCAGGAAACTCTTCCCTTCTGAGCACTTTCATTTTTAGTGCGTTACAGTAAAAATCAAGGGATGCCACAAGGTCTGTGGACCTCAGCATCGTATGCATAATTCTCATTTAGTGTCACCGTTAACAGTCGGTCTGCTCCATGCCACCCGTTCCCCTTTAAACAGAAATTCCGGGTCAGCGCAGTAAGCAGAAATTGCATCAAAGAACGTCTTAAATGCTTTCCCACGGCAGTGTTCTTCAAAGGCATCCTTGCTCTTGTAGACCTCCTGAAAATAAATAACAGAACGATCTTCTTCGTCTTCAATTATATTGAAATCTAAGGTGCCGGGTTCGTTTTCTAATGATTGTTGGGCGTCATCAAGACCTGCCATAATAAAATCATTGCGCCGCTCAACAGGAACGATGAATTTAACCACTACATGATAAGACATAATAATTTCTCCGACGGTAATAAATTTATTTGCGCATTTTATCTCTGTCGGCGAGTGTGTAAACTAACGGATATTTAGTGTCCTGCTAACAAAAAGTTCCGGCGTTTTCTTCAGGGAGCCAAAACTGACGCGGATGGTGCGTTGTTAACGCTGTAACAGCGACGCTCCGGCAAGGGGTGCCACGACAAACCTTCGCCAGCCTCCATGCGTTGCCAGACCTTTGGGCATCGCCAACCGCGCTTTTCATCGATCGGGTTACCGTGGGCGTCGCTTTCTGTGGCAAACAGGGACGGTGCACCCACGGCTCGGAATAAGGATGTCAGCGGCACCGCCGGTCATCATGCTGGTCGTCAACCCCTGAGTGACGCTCAATCCATCGGTATCAGAGCGTTTGCCTGTGATGATTAAAAACGGTTGAGGGGAATTTTCAGATAGCGATGGCCGTCATCTTCCGCTGGCGGTAGCCGTCCGCCGTTAATATTGACCTGCAATGCCATCAGCATCAGGCCCGGAAGGGGCAGTGTCGCATCCCGTTGATTGCGTTTTATCACAAAACTGTCCTTGTCCTGATTAATCAGCCAGGGGTTTTCGTTTCGTTGCTGCATAACCGTACTTTCACACTGGGCAGGACGTCCGCCAGGGCGGTAATCGTGGCCGGTAAATAACCGGGTATCCTCCGGCAGTTGCAATATGCGTTGCAAGGTATGCCACAATGCTTCGGCGCTGCCGCCGGGGAAATCTGTACGCGCAGTGCCACTGTCTGGCATAAACAGGGTATCGTGTATAAAAGCGCAGTTGCCAATATGATAGGTCACCGAGGCGAGCGTATGGCCTGGCGAGAAGATCGCTTCTCCACGCAGATTCCCCACGTAAAAAATATCACCATCGCTGAACAGGGTATCCCAGATGGATTCAGGGGCGGGGAGCGAGCAAAGGTTATAGCGTTTTTTCCATAACGCCTGCACCTCTGCCACCTTTTCGCCAATGGCCGTGAGTGCGCCGGTTTGCTCTGCCAGCCAGGACGCGGCGGAAAAGTGATCCGCATGTGGGTGGGTGTCCAGGATCCATGCCACCTGCCAGTTTTTCAGGTGAATGAAGTCCAGCATTTTTTGCGCCTGCTGGCAGGAGACGGTAGCGGAATTGCTGTCGAAATCCAGTACCGGATCGATGATCGCACATCGCCGGCTGGCTGGATCTGCCACGATGTACTGCATGCTGCCGCTCACCGGTTCATAAAAGTGATGAACTTCGGCCTGTGCCTCTGTTTCCTGCTGGCATGCATACCAGGCTAAGGCTTTTTCGGCATCGGCCTCATACTGAAAACAGGTTTCGCGAAATGTCGTTTCGTTTATCAACCCGTTATGCAGTTCATACAGCAGAAACAGGCATACGGAACGGGAACCGCTCCGGCAGTGAGCCAGTGTTTTCTTCGCGGACCTTAACAGACGGTTGAAGGCATAAACCCGATCCCAGGTTAAAGTGTCAAACGTGAATGGCAGATAAAAATAATCCATTCCCCGATCCCTGGCCAGAGACTGTTCTTCAGAATGCAGCAGAAAGTCGCCCTGTTCTTCATCGGGCCGGTTATTAACAATTAGCGTATAACCCTGCTGATTAAGGCTCGCAAAGTCGTCTGCACTGAGTGCACCCGAAAAAGAGAGCTGCGGGTTAAAGTGGCGTATCTTCATCAGCCGCTCCTGAGATAGTCAGATATTTTTCGTAAACATATACAATGCCGTGACTATTAAAATCAATGAAAACATAATGTTAATAATCATTTCATTTTTCTTAAGTCGGCTGGCAACTGTGGCCCCCAGCAGCCCCCCCAGACATCCCCCGGCGATAATAAGCAGCGTGTTTACCGCAGAGACCTTTCCCGCCAGCGCATAGCTGATGCTGGTTGACATCCCCGTGGTGAACACCACCATCAGCGATGTGGCAACAGCCTCCGTCATGGAAAAATTAAACAGCCAGACCAGGACTGGCACCACCAGAAATCCGCCGCCAATGCCCAGCAATCCCGCCAGTCCTCCCACGGTAAACACCACCGGGCCAACGAGGAAAGGACGAACAACAAAACCTGCCGCTGGCCGGGCGACGACGCATCCGCTTTTTTTTCTCAGCATCAGCAGTGCCACAACCAGCATCAGACAGGAAAAAGGCAGCAGAAGATATTTTTCACTCACCAGCTTACCTGCTTCAGCGCCTGACAGGGCGCCGCACATGGCGACCAGAGAAACGGTTAATCCCGGTGCCCATCTGACATGCCCCTTCGCAGCATGGCTGAGGAGACTGACCAGGGCGCTTACGGCGACGGCCATGGCGCTGGTGCCAATCACCATATGAGTGTCTTTCATCCTGACCAGATAGAGCAGTAGCGGCACGCAGACCACCGATCCCCCTCCACCGGTTAAGGCCAGAAGAAGTCCTACAATCAGGCCGGTCAACAGGAGAAAAAACGCTGCATCTGGCCATGAATGGCCAATTTCCTGTATGAACATGTCACGCCTCTTGGATATTTTTCGTTGTATTTAAAAGCCGGGGAGAATAGATGTCAATCGTATATTCCTTTTTGCTATTACATATAGCAAAATATTATAAAGATTATTTTTTATAACTTTAAGGTATAGATTTTTCCTTTCTTCATATTCTCTGGTGTTCTATTCTTTATAAAAATGCAGGGGAGTAAAAATATGGAAAGTCATTTATCATCGCAACGGCTGGTCGTCATTGGTGGAGGCAGCGCAGGGACAGGTCTTATCGCCAGCATAAAAAAAAGAGTGAAAAAACTCGCTGTTACGCTGATCGAACCGCAGGATAAACATTATTATCAGCCCGCCTGGACGCTGGTTGGCGGAGGGCTTTTTGATATCAGAAAGACATATCGCGCGATGCAGGATGTCATACCAAAAAATACAGTATGGATTAAAGACAGCGTAGTCCTCATTAATCCTGAGGAAAAATATGTCATGACCGCGGGCGGTGAAAAAATCCCCTATGATTATCTTATTATCGCCTGTGGGCTAACTCTCCGTTGGGATAAAATAGCGGGTCTGGAAGAAACCCTGGGACGCAATGGTGTCACCTCAAATTACCGTTTTGAACTGGCCAGCTATACCTGGAAACTGGTGCAGGGACTGCGACAGGGAAAGGCCATCTTCACGCAACCTGCCATGCCGGTTAAATGTGCCGGAGCACCGCAAAAAGCACTGTATCTTTCCGCTGATTACTGGTTAAAGCAGCAATGTCTCGACGATATCGACACGGAATTCTGCCTGGCGGGCCAGGCGGTGTTTGGCGTTGCGGAATTCGTTCCGGTACTCAAACATTATCTGGAAAAATACCGGGCGCACATCCGTTATGCGCATAACCTGATTCGGGTTGACGGTGAGAATAGGCTGGCAACATTCGCCGTCACCACGCCGGATAACAAAACGTCAGAAGTGACAAAACCCTTCGATATGCTGCATGTGGTGCCTCCTCAGACACCGCCCACCTTTATTGCCGACAGCGGGCTGGGGGATGTCGGTGGCTGGTGTGATGTAAACCGTTTTACCCTGCAACATCCGCGCTGGCCGACGATATTTTCTCTGGGTGATTGTTGTTCCGCACCCAATGCAAAAACGGCCGCAGCCGCCCGCAAGCAGATCGTGGTTGTTGCGGAAAACCTGCATGCGATGCTGCGGGGAAAAACGGCGCACACTCATTATGATGGTTACGGATCCTGCCCGCTGACAGTGGAAAGAGGGAAAGTGGTGCTGGCGGAGTTTGGCTATGACAACACCCTGTTACCTACTTTCCCTTTTAATTTGCAACAACCCAGCCGGTTTGCCTGGTGGCTGAAAGTCTGGTTTTTACCGCGTTTTTACTGGTCCGGTATGCTGCGGGGTATAGAGTGGTTTGCTAAAAGTAAATAACCCTGTAAGGGGGAAAAATCCGCCTCCTTTATTACGCGACAGTGAGTATCAACAGCGATTGCATTTTTATTATTAATAAGATCAGCAATGCTGATGACATAATATAGAATTCAGTGGCTGTCGATATGACACGGATATTTCGCTGTTTTATCTGTTGGCGATGCCGGGTAATGATACAGAATAATTGCCATGGTGATGCAAGGTGCCGTGTTTATTACTGATTTTCACCGTGAGGCATATTCTGGTGAACGGCAACCGTCCGCTTTATTGAGCGATACAACACCGCTTCGCCTGGCTCAAATATACCGATGGTTAAAAAAGATTTTATGGCTGACCATAACAGAAACAGGTCAGAATAAAATTCCCAGAGCGGCTGCCCGTTCTGGTATCTCGTGAGGGTATTTAACGCGACCCACAGGATTTGATGCCGGTAAGGGTAAAAATCCAGGCCATCCCTGTGTGGTCAGCGTGCGGCATGCTGCGAACTCACCGGGCAACGGGATTATGGCATCCAAATCCATTTCCATGGTCACTTATCCTCTGTGTGCTTTTGTGGCGGAGTATACTTCGGACTGCGCGGATCGTAGGGCGAGAACGCGTTGTCGCTCCAGCCCAGCAGCACCTTATCTCCCGGTAAAAAATGAACGTGCAGGTCATTCTCGCCCCGCCTGCGCTCTGGCAGCGGCATGATGACCTTATGAATCTCTGTGCGTAACCCGGCATTGTACTGCGCTCTTGTATAGTCAACGGTCCAGATAACCTCGGTTGTTTTTCCCCTGATACTGCCACAACAGGTTGTGGCTCCTCCGCTTTCATTTGCATACTTATTGTCGGGGTTATATGCACTGGAATTCCCCCCGCCATACCGTTCACGCTGAACCCTCTTATTGGCCGGTCAATCTTACTGTGAATAATCAGCGTCACCCCCTCATCGGTGGCACCCAGAACATCACCCACACTATCCAGCCCAGCACGAACAGCATCGGCAGCGATATCACGCTCCAGATCCACATTTTTCGCCAGATATAAAACCGGGTGATGGCCATGTCCACCTGTCCCATTCTTGCAAAAAATCCCACCGTTGCCTCCAGCTGTCCTTAAGGGCAGGTATTATATCCACTCAGGAATAATCACTAAGTGATAATGTCACCCTGTTTAAGATAATGCAGGGGATTATTAAAAGTGACGTCCTGACGCTTTTTTGACGTGGTTAAAGTGGGGAGCAGCGCCGGTCACAGGGTGCCAGACCACCTGTTCCGGTTGCCGCAGCCGCGGCACTTTCCTGTTTCACGTTGTTCAAACTCCTGTTTCTCCTCACATCCGTTTTTCGCCACCGGCAAAAGCACTGAGCGCCATATTGCCAACGCCGGGCGACTGTCCGGTGCTGGCAAGCTGATACTGACCTTCAGGAGGGAGATATTGCCAACGCCGGGCGACTGTCCGGTGCTGGCAAGCTGATACTCACCTTCAGGAGGGAGACGCCCCTGAATCTGTTCACAGGCCGATATTTCTGACGTGGCATCATCCTCCGGGTCCGTATCGCCGGTTTTTATCTCTTTTTGCGGCGTTTAAGTCTCACCGCCTGGCGTTTTCCGGGAAAAGGCTGAGCAGTATCACGCGAGGGCAAATCCGGTGGATGATTAAAGCGGAGCTGATAGCGACACACGCGGGCGGGCAGTGCTGAACGTTGAGAGGCTGCGCTGGTCTGACAGGCGGTCCGAAACGAACAATCAGTACCATGCGATGATCAACCGCGGGGTAGGCCGCTCAGGTGAGTGCGACCTGCGTGAAGGCCAGGTGGCGCTGTTCCCACGGGACGAAATGCGCCAGATCAGCCGTGGATGTATATTATCCGCCACAATCTGTGAAACGATGAAAGCGGTAACCGTGCCTGTTTTCCACCGGGCCGTCTGAGTGGTCTTTAACCATTTCATCATTACTTATTTCTATAAACTTTAATGAACATTGGCACAGAAAATATTGCTGAAAATTATGTTTCAGGTCAAACTTTGCAATTATATCTGTATTTTTTATGCCCTTTAACTTAATGTTATTTAATGTTTTTGGGATGAATCTTATGGATTGTTTTTTTCTCATTATGGAAATTATTACATATATAAAAGATAATTTTAATTTCCCAGGGGTATTAATTTATGGAAACAATGAGAGATCCACCATTATATGCATTGAAAGCTTTTGAGGCGGCGTCTCGTCATCAATCGTTCACTAAAGCTGCGAATGAATTATCAATTACGCAAAGTGCAATCAGTAAACACATAAATACACTCGAAGGTTTTTTGGACTGTAGATTATTTATACGCAATGGGCCGAAAGTAAAGTTAACTCAGGAGGGAGAGTATTTTTCAAAAGAAATTCAGATGATATTTAATTCACTGGATACTGCCTGTGGTAATTTTTTTAGTGAGAAAAAAAAGCTTCGTATAAGAGCACCCACCACTTTTTCACTACGCTGGTTTATCGGGGTGGTTAACAAATTTCAGAGCGAAGAAGGGCAGGGGCTGATTAGACTCGATGGTAATGGTGTTAATGGTGAAGTTGTTGATTTTAATGAAAATATATACGACTGTGCCATTCAGTTTGGTAACGGAAATTTCCCACAGGATTGCAAGGCAACGCGTTTGCTGAGTGAGTGGCTGATCCCCGTTTGTGCACCTGGTGTTTTATCTGAATATGAAGATATAACTAATGGTCACTATAATATTCTGTATTCCAGGTCCAAGGCAAGTAACTGGTTTTTATGGTGCGAACGTGCCCTGGGTAAAAAGATACATCATCTACAAAATGGCTATGAGTTTAATACCATTGACGCCGCTATCAGTGCGGCCGTACAGGGTTTAGGTATTGCCATTGTCGACGTAAATATGGTGAGGAGAGAAATTAACAATAAGACATTAATATGCCCCGTAAGATCTGCCGTCAGAACAGGCGACAGTTATTTTTTTGTCTGGCCAGAAATAAAATCTGGCAACAGATATATCGCGATGATGAATGACTATCTGAAAAAGTCAGTTATTGAAAAAAGTTGGAAAATATAAACTATATTGAATAATCCATTGGCCATTTTTCGGAAATAATGCAAGGTAAATCCCATTTATAATTTTTATGATTTGACATTGAGTGGCGTGAGTGTGCACATGCGGACACTTTTTTTTCTGACAATGCCATTACGAACATTTTTTATTTGCCATCATTCGCAGAAACGACAGCTAACCGGAATAGTCGTTTTTGCCGATCAATACGGGTCATTCTCCACCGGATAACGCTGTGCTGTTGACTGGCAGTGTCTTAAGCCTGTGTCAAGATGCCGCTGTTTTAGTTGTGCTTCATCGCATTCTGTTTCTGAACCAACCTGCTGTACAGGGAATTGGGCGCTTCCCGCTGCCAGTCGGCGCGGGAAGCGGGGGATGATACCGATTGAGACAGGCTATTTAACGGCGGGTGTGACACTATCAGGCTTCGCTATCCCAACGAAATGGTCTGGTTGTCCTGAGCTAAGGTGATGTTTGCCGGCAGCGGGTGCATCATCAGCCAGGCATCCAGGGTATGATCGATGTGGGTCAACAGCATTTGCTGCGGGCGTAATGCATCATACAGCCTGACAACCTCATCAATATCATTGTGATTGTGGTTTGCTCCAGGCGGATAAGTACAGTCAATAATGATGACAGCGGCCTGCTGCTGTTGCAAAAAATGCAGGGTATCGGCAGGCAGTCCGCTGGTATCCGTCAGATAAGCTACTTTTCTGCCGCGCCATTCGAACAGATAACCCCAGGTTGGCCTTGAGTGCGTAAGCGGCACGGGGGTAACCTTCATTTGCCCCATTTGATATACCGTAAACGGCTGTTCAAGAAACCTGAAATCCAGCATACCAGGGTGTTTATATAAATCATCACAGCCTGCCGGGTCGGGGGGCGAAAATACGGGAAGGGTATCCCCGACTCCCCAACGCAAGGGAAACAGCCCGTGAACATGATCCATGTGGTAATGGGTGAGCAGAATACGCTGCAATTCACCTGGCTGATAACGCTGAGATAAATTATCGCCGCCCGCGTCCACCAGCGTCCGTTCATTTTCACATTGGATCAGCGCCCCGGTAGGGCGACGCTGGCAGCTTTCCTGCTCTCTGGCCTGTTGGCAGGCGGGACACTGGCAGCCAAAGAGTGGCGCGGCACGAACGCCACCGGTGCCGGTAAAGGTCAGGGTAAATGTTGCGGGATGGGTCATTATCTCAGCTCCCGGCGAGTCTGGAGGTTTCAGCAGACGCAAGGAGCTGCCAGAAAGCACGCACCGTTTGCGCTAATGGCCCGGCATTGTGCAGGCGCGGGCAGGTCGCTGGCACCGTTTCCTGATAGTCATGCATACGGCGCAGGCGTTCGGCAATCTGTTGTTCATTTTCCCGGCCACGGGCGATCAGCCGTTGTTGCAGGACAGGTTGTGGTACGGTCAGGCAAACGGGAAGAAGGCGATCGCCATAGCGTTTGGTGGCCTGCGATAAGTAGGCGCGTGAACCGTTTATCGCCACGTCAATGTTTTTTGCCAACCACGCATCGACTTCAATACCCAGACCATAATGCAACTGATGCGCCTGCCAGGATAAGCAAAATAACCCGTGGTGGTCACGAAACCTGAACTCACGCTCACTGAGCGCGATATGGTTTTCATCACCCGGCGCTGCCGGGCGAGTGATATAGCGATGGGCAACCAGCATATTGACGCCGGGCGAGACGCGCAGCGCCCTGAGCAGACTGTCCTTGCCGCAGCCGGACGCGCCGATAAGGTAGATCAGTCTGGCCATATCAAAACACCCTCCGGCCACGGCTCCACACCCTCTGAATGTGGGGTTCGCCGTTGCATTCCCGTACCAGTACCAGATCGGCACGTTTTCCTTCATTAATGGTGCCGCGATCGTCAAGCCCCAGCGCACCTGCGGGTGTCAGGGACGCCATCGCGACCGCCTGCGGCAGGGAACAGGGGATGGTTTCATCATCGGCAAGTTTGAACACCGCATCCAGCAGGCTGCCGGGGTAATAATCCGATGAAAGCATGGTGAGTAACCCGCTCTGGGCCAGTGCCCTGGCCGATACATTGCCGGAGTGTGATTTGCCGCGGATCACGTTAGGTGCGCCCATCAACACCTGCAGTCCGTGTTGCTGTGCCGATTGCGCGGCTTCCGGGGTGGTGGGGAACTCGGCGATAACCACGCCTGAGCGACAGGCGTCGTCAATGTGTGCGACCGTTGCGTCATCGTGGCTGGATAAGGTCAGCCCCAACTGGCGACATTGCGCGGCGATCGCTTCGCGGTTTGGCTGTGACCAGCGTTCAGCAAAGGCAAGCTGTTGCCGGGTAAACTCATCCATCTGGCCGTCGTTGAGGTGATATTTCCCCTGATAATAGGTGCGATATTTTTCCGCTGAAACAAACTGCCTCTGGCCCGGAGAGTGATCCATTAATGAAACCAGGCGTAATTCCGGCGTCTTTTTCAACTGACTGAAGAGAGTCTGCGTTGTCGGATGAGGTAACTCGCAGCGTAAATGCAGAAAGTGTTCGGCTCTGTTCAGGTGTTGTTGCTGGCTGTAACGGATGGCGTCGATCATTTTTTGTACATTATCCAGGCGGTCGCCGCCTGCCCGGACATCGCCAATGGCGACCGCATCCAGCACGGTGGTGATACCGCTGCTGATGATGGCCGCATCATGATTTTTCATGGCGGAAGCCGCCGGCCAGCTGACACCAGGGCGTGGGGTAAAATGTTTATCCAGATTATCGGTGTGCAGTTCAATCAGACCCGGCAACAGCCATCCACCTTCACCATCCAGCGCCTGCGGTAGACGGCTGGTCGTTGCAGAACAATGGCGAATGATCCCGTCGGTTATTTCGAGTGAGCCAAACAGAACTTCCTCTTGCAGAACCATATGAACGTTATTGATAATCATGGCTTTTCTCCTGTTCTGCCACACAAATCGGCAGGGTAAACAGGGTATCTGCCACGCGTTCGCGGATTTCCCTGTCGTGGAAGATGCCGATAATGGTGCTGCCGCGCTGTTTGGCTTCTTCAATCAGCGTTGCGACGGTCTGACGATTTTTATCGTCCAGCGATGCGGTCGGTTCATCAAGGAGCAGAACCGGGTAATCGACAATAAAGCCCCGCGCGATATTGATGCGCTGCTGCTCGCCGCCGGAAAACGTCGAGGGTGCCAGGGACCACAGGCGTGACGGGATATGCAGCCGGGACAGTAGCCGTTTTGCTCTTTCCTCACATTCTGCTTTTTCCACGCCCTGTTCCAGTAGCGGCTGGATCACCACATTTAAGGTACTGATACGCGGAATGACGCGTAAAAACTGGCTTACCCAACCCAGCGTCTCGCGACGGATAGCAAAAATGGTGCGTGCGCTGGCGGTGACGATATCTGTCGGCTGTTGATGATGGTTGATCCAGATATGGCCGGCATCCGCCTGATAATTGGCATAGAGCGTGCGCAACAGGGTGGATTTTCCGCAGCCGGACTCTCCATGCAGTGCCATACACTGGCCTTTTTCAACCTGGAGATTGATATCCGACAACACCGCCAGCCGGATGCCAAACTGATTATGCAGAACAAAAGTTTTAGACAGGTGTTCTACCGCCACCTGTATTCGGGATGTTGAATGATGCATAGGTTGCTCTCTGTATAGTGACTGTCTGGCTACATCAGGACCGATGCTGTCAGCAGCTGGGTGTAGGGATGAAGCGGATCGTCAAGTACCCGATCAGTCAGGCCGCTTTCCACAATGCGCCCACGCTGCATGACCATCAGTCGGTGGGTCAGCAGCCGTGCCACGCCAAGATCGTGGGTGACAATAATCACCGCCAGGCCCATTTCCCTCACCAGATTGCGCAACAAATCCAGCAGGCGAGCCTGGACAGAGACATCCAGTCCGCTGGTCGGCTCATCCATAAAGATCAATTTTGGCGAGGTCACCAGATTGCAGGCAATTTGCAGGCGTTGCTGCATACCGCCGGAAAAGGTGAGGGGGATGTCATCAAGGCGCCCGGCAGGGATCTCAACGCTCTCCAGCCAGTGCTCTGCCTGTTGGCGGATATGGCTGTAATTACGGTGTCCGACGGCCATCAGCCGCTCCCCGATATTGCCGCCAGCGGAAACGCGCGGACGCAGGCCATCAAGCGCGTGCTGATAAACGACGCCCCATTCATGGCGCAGTAACTGCCGCCGACGGTTCTCGCTGATGCCGTAGACGTCCAGCTCTGCATCATTGCGGTCGATGTAGGTAATGTGGCCCTGTTGCGGTGGCAAACGCCCGGACAGTGCATTGAGTAAGGTACTTTTACCTGAACCGGACTCGCCGACGATGCCTAATACTTCGCCGGGATAGAGTTCGAAACCAACGTCGCTGAACCCTTTGCCGGGTGCGTAAAGGTGGCTCAGGTTGTTGACGCGCAGCAGAGGACGCTGCGGTAGGGATACTGTTTTCATCCTCTCTGCTCCTGTTGTTGCTGGCAATAGTCCGTGTCGGAGCAGACAAACATGCGGTTCCCCTGGTCGTCGAGCACCACCTCATCCAGAAAGCTGTTTTCGGCGCCACAGAGCGCACAGGGTTCATTCCACTGCTGTATGGCGAAAGGATAATCCTCAAAATCCAGGCTTTTCACCGGGGTGAAAGGCGGCAGGGCATAGATCCTTTTTTCCCGCCCGGCGCCAAATAACTGCAATGCAGGCACCATATTCATTTTCGGATTATCGAATTTGGGGATGGGCGAGGGGTCCATCACATAACGGTTATTGATCAGCACCGGATAGGCGTAAGTGGTGGCGATATGCCCGAAGTGGGCGATATCTTCATACAGTTTCACATGCATCACGCCATATTCTTCCAGCGCGTGCATTTTTCGCGTTTCCGTTTCACGTGGTTCGATAAAGCGCAATGGTTCAGGGATCGGTACCTGATAAACCATAATCTGGTCAGCGCGCAGCGGTGTTTCGGGGATACGGTGTCGGGTCTGAATCAGACTGGCTTCGCTGGTGCGGGTTGTGGTGGCGACATTCGCCACCCGCTGGAAGAACTGGCGGATGGAAACCGCGTTGGTGGTATCATCCGCCCCCTGGTCGATCACCTTCAGCGTATCCTCATGCCCAATCAGGCTGGCGGTGACCTGAATGCCACCGGTGCCCCAGCCATAAGGCATGGGCATTTCGCGGCCGGCAAAGGGCACCTGAAAACCGGGGATGGCGACGGCCTTGAGGATCGCCCGACGGATCATCCGTTTGCTTTGTTCGTCGAGATATCCCATGTTGTAGCCGGTTAATCTGTCATCATTCATGGCGTTGCTCCTCAAAGTCACGCTGCAACTGTCTGAGCAGATCCATTTCAGACTGGAAATCGACATAGTGAGGAAGTTTCAGGTGAGAGATAAATCCTGAAGCATCCACGCTGTCGGCGTGAGAAAGCACAAACTCTTCATCCTGGGCCGGGCTGGCGATCGCTTCGCCATATTCACTGGCCCGCAACGCGCGATCGACCAACGCCACGGACATCGCTTTACGCTCCGCTCTGCCAAACACCAGGCCGTAGCCGCGGGTAAAGTGGGGACGCCCGGTGTCGTCGGTTTTGATGTTGTTGATCATTTCACATTCGGTCAGCAGGATTTCACCGATTGCAATCGCAAACCCCAACTCTTCCGGTATGCAGCTCAGACTGACATAGCCCGTGCGGATTTCGCCGACAAAGGGGTGGTTACGCCCATAGCCGCGCTGGATGGAATAACCCAATGCCAGCAAAAAGCCTTCATCGGTTCTGACCAGCTGCTGTAAGCGGGCTGAACGGCTACAGGGATAGCTGATGGGATAGCGGGTAATATCGTCGGGTTCACTGCCATCATCCTGTTCGGCAACAATCAACCCTTCGCGGGCCATCATGGCGAAAATGCGTGGACAGGAGGTGGCCTCCGCAGTGTCACCCGGCTCGTCGGGCGGGCTCTGCGGTGCCGGGCGGTGGGGCTCCAACAGGGTAAAGTCGAGCAGACGATGGGTGTAATCGTAGGTTGGCCCAAGAAGCTGGCCGCCGGGCAGATCCTTATAAATGGCGGAGATACGCCGCTCCAGCCTGATATTTGCCATATCGGGCGGTGAGCTTGCCATCCATCGCGGCAGCGTTGTGCGATAGGCCCGCAGTAAGAATATCGCTTCCACCAGGTCGCCGCTGGCCTGTTTAATGGCAAGCGCCGCCAGCGGCGGATCGTAGATGCCACCTTCATTCATCACCCGTTGTACGCCCAGTTCCAGCTGGTTTTCTATTTGCTGGCAGGCGAGTTCATTCTCAGTTTCATCGCCCCGTCGCTGACGAGCCTGCAGGCGATGTGCGGCGGTAATCGCTTTTTCGCCGCCTTTAACTGCAACATACATTAGTCCACCTCCACATGGGTTGTGCGTGGAATGGCCAGTAACTGCCGGCCACGGGTAAAAATAAAATCCAGCCCCAGAGGAAAGGGGGTCGGCCGCTGAAGAAGGTAGCCCCTGACAGCCTCAGGGAGTGGAAGATTAACGGTGCGGGGGAATTCAATACCGGGACCGCTGATGCGAAGCGGCGGCGCATCGGTAAAGGTGGGCAGATCAATAAGCAGCGTGGTGCTGTTATGGGGCGATTCGCTGTTGCCACAGGCAAACGCCTCCAGCAGCCGGGCGGGAAACGCCTCATCCAGTACCGCCAGTTCAGCCTCAGCGGGCTGCTCTGTCAGCGTCACGCCGGTGTGGAAACGCAGGTTATGGCAAATCTGCTCATTGCATAGCAGCGGGGTCAGATAGAGCGGGGTATCCCGGTCGGCCAGCGTCAGCAAGGCGGCGCAAATGGCTGGAGACAGCGGCTGCCAGTCAGGACAGTCGGTGAAGGTGACTATCTGGCCGGGTTCGCTCATCGCCTTCAACACCAGGCGGAATGTACGTTGCGCATCGGCAACGGGATCGGAAAATCCTTTCAGCAGCTCCATCAGTCTTCTCCCCTTACCAGCGTGAAGAAATCGACCTGGCTGGTGGCAACGTCCTGTGCCCGCCGCGCCCGTCTGGCGTTCAGCTGTTTATCTAACGGGGCGATCAGCCTGGTCTGAAGTAATTCATGTTGCGGGGGCTGTTGCAGCAGCGCGTCAATCAGCGCGCTGAGTTCGGCGTGGGCTTTATCACGACCGATAACATAGCTGTAGCCGTAGTCGTTGCTCTCACGTTCGGCAAGCTGAACCACCGCGCGCGTAACGGTGACGTCCCCCATCAAGAAGCGGTTTCCTTCACCGCCCATACGCCCCTGAACCTGTATCAGGCCGATCTCCGGCGGCCTGATCAGATGATATCCGACGTCCAGGTGGAGCGACTGCCACCGTTTGGCTAGTTCTGATGCCGGGCTGTGGGCCAGTACTGACATCCAGTGCTGGCGAGTGGATGTATTAATCATTTGCCTGTCCTGTCAACATTGATAGCGGGTGAATGCCTTTGCGCTGTCGACCCGGTTGGTCTCACACCTTTGCCGGCAGAGCGCGGCGGGTGTGCCGGGTCAGGCCTGGACAAACTGCATAAAGTCAGTTTTATTTTCGATGGGCGTGCGCGTTGGCCGCCCAAGATCGGCCCGGTGTCCGGTACGGCAACACACTTCGATAAAGGTGCTGTAGGGCTGTGATAAGGCGTTGGTCAGGCTAAGCGCTAATTCCGCCGGCGTGGTGACGGTTTCGGCATGGTGATAACCGGCAGCGCGAGCGATATCCGACAGACACAGATCGGCGGCGATAGTGACCTGGCCACCCACCGAGGCATGCGCCCCGTTATTGACGACAATATGCAGTATGTTGTTTGCGCGCGCCGTGTTGGTCAGTCCTCCTAAATGCATCAGTACCGCACCATCACCGTCTATACAGACGATCCGCTTGTGCGGACTGGCTAAGGCAATGCCCAGCGCGATCTGGGAGGCGTGGCCCATACCGCCCACGGTAAGAAAGTCTTTTTCATGACCATGCTGTTGCTGTGCACGCAATTCGAACAGTTCACGCGACAACATACCCGTTGTGCTGACGACAGGAACCGAAGGCGGCAGCATTTCCAGACAGCAGGCGACGATCTCTTCACGGGTCATCACTGCTTTTTCCGCCACCGGATTGTCGGGATGGCTGCCACCGGGCATTGGCGCAAAGGTGTTTTTTCTGCATACCAGCGCCACGGGGCGCTGCTCCTGCTGTGCCTGCCTGAGCAGGGCCGCCACGCGGGCTGCCCAGTTATCCTGTTTAGCGTCAATAACCACATAAGGAATATCCAGCGTTTCCAGTAACGACAGCGTTACCTTGCCTTGTTTAACGTGCTGTGGCTCATCATGTAGCTGCCTGCCGTCGTCTGCCAGCTCGCCACGCCAGCCGATAATCAGCAGGGACGGGATGGCGTAGACATGGGTATCAGCCAGCGAGCAACAGGGATTGATTAAATTGCCCAGTCCTGAGTTTTGTAAATAGACTGCCGGAATATGGCCGGTAGCCAGATGGTGGCCGATAGCAATCCCCATTGCCGCGCCTTCATTACAGGCCATGACATGAGTAATATTTTCTCCGGCAACGGTAATCGTCTGGCAAAATTCTTTTAACAGTGAATCAGGCACCCCGGTATAAAAATTCACACCGTGACTGCTTAATAATGCAATAAGGTCGGTTGACGTAATCATAATATCTCTCTCAGCGTCTGGCCCATCAGACTTTTTTATTTGCCGGGCAGCGCCCATTATTCTGACCTGCGGTTCTACACATTGATGGCCTTGTCCGCTCTGGCCACGACAATGACGCCCGGTGGACCAGGTTTTTAAATAGTCAAACGGAAATTAAAATCAATATATTTTTTGTTGTCTTATTTTGTTCCGGGGATCAGTTCGAGAATGTCTTTTATTGGCATACACCTGTCTTCAATTTCCAGCGTTCGGCCATTTTTTAATATATCTTCAAGGATATTTCGCATGGCAGGATAAGACGCGCGAAGTAAATGATTGGCATAAATAACGATATTAAAACCGTAGTCTGTTAACTGATCAAAGGTAATATCGTTAAAGCTGGTTGGTACACAGACCAGCGGTGTGTTGGGTGATGACTTTTTAAAAATACTACAAAATTCAATAATTTCTTTAGGATCTTTTTTACGGCTATGGATCATGATGCCATCTGCACCCGCTTCAGCGTAGAGCAATGCCCGGTCGACAGCATCGGTCATTCCTGCATCCAGAATTAAGCTTTCCACGCGGGCGATAACCATAAAGTCATCGGTGAGCTGTGCCGCTTTGGCCGCCGCTATTTTTTCAGCGAAACAGACGGGATCATCCTGCATTTGTTTTACTTCCGTGCCGAACAGCGAGTTCTTTTTCAGACCTGTTTTATCTTCAATGATAATCGAAGATATGCCTAATTTCTCGGCAGCATTAATATGATAAGGTAAATGCGCTACCTGTCCGCCGGTATCACCGTCAAGGATTAACGGTTTTCTGGTTACGTCAAAAATTTCCGCAATGCTATTTAAACGGCTGGTTAATGACAGGAGTTCAATATCAGGTTTGCCGCGCACGGTTGAGTCGGTTAATGAACTGGACCAAAAGGCGTCAAATTCAATTGATTGTCCGTTTTGATAATAATTTGCCTGCTCCACCAACAACGCAGCCAGTGGGCTGTGGGTTTCCATAACCCGGATACTTTGCTTACTTTCCAGCGCCTGTTTCAGGGCATGGCGGCGCTTATCAGGCGTAATGCTGGTAATATACTGGTCTTTTTTCATGATGATTTCCTGTTGGGTGAATAAATTAATTTTTGTTATAATTTTTGAAGAAATTAAGGTAGGCACTCTGATCAACACGACTGTGGTTGGCCATTAACGCTTTGTCATAGGCAGAGGAGAGTTGTGAATAAAAAAAACTTCGGACATTTGTATCGTCAAACATTTGAGCGACTAACTTCAGATCTTTAACCCGAAGATCCAACGGGAAAGAGATACTGTGGTCGCTTCGCTGATATTTATCCAGCAGGACATCCATATAAACAGAACGGCCCCTTCCCATGGGTAACGTTTTGCAAATGTCGTCTTTCGACAGCCCTATCTTTTCAGCAAAATAAACCGCTTCAGACGCCACCGCCATATTCATGGCTTCACAGTAGTTATTGATCACTTTCATTGCCTGCGCATGATAATTGCTTTTCATTAATGAATAGCAATGACAGAGAAGGGAGGCGATATCCAGTATGTCCGCCCGAAAACTGTCGCTCACCGGGCCGATATAAGCGACCAGTCGACCCTGAATGGCGCCTTCCGGCCCACCGGAAACAGGCAGTTCCACGTATTCAACAGAAAGTGTCCGCATAAATGCTTCAACACGAACAGATTCTGAGGGTCCAAGGGTACTGGTATTCATGACGAGGATTTTATTATTCTGTTTATCACTGTGCGCTGACAGTGGCGCAAAGGTAGATATGATACTGTCTGCATCTTTTAAACAGACGATAACAATACTCTGATGGTCATCAAAAACCTTATTCACATCAGTAATGACCCTTGCACCATAACCGACAAGTGCCTCGGCTTTACTGGCGGTCCGGTTGAATGCCGCTACCGGATAGCCACAATCAAGTAACCTTCTTGCCAGCGCCGATCCTAATGATCCCGTGCCAACAATTTTAATCTCTGATTTCATTTTTTTACTCAGTTTTATTGGTGAAAATATAACGGAATTAAATATGCAGATAACTATTTCAAGATAGATGTTTTTTTTATCTTTGAAAGGGGAAAATAGTTATTCAGATTAGCACTTTTACTCATGATTATTATTTTTCCTGCTTGGCTATTAATTTAATTACATAAAATAAATCTTTCCAGTTCATAAGGTGTTTTAAATGCATTTCTTAGCTGTTAGCAGATATTTGTTCTACCCAGGTCTGGTAAATGGCCGTCTGGGATCGTCAATCTCTGTCACCATCCCGCATAATGTCGTCATTCACTTCCGGGAGACTGACGGCATATTTCGCTATATAAGGAGAGTGTCATCTGCAACGCCTGTGGTGACGAGCATCTGACTTATTGCCGAGCTAAAAGGCGTGGAAGCGGACAGAAACCTAAATCATGTTGGTACTGAAGCTTGCCGTACACACGGCTGTGATCCCGGCAGGTTGGCAGTGTGGGGGCCCTGAGCCGGACGACCGATCGTGACTGAGCGAACAGAGAGACAATTCTGTTGCCTGCACAGGACGTCCACTGAAGGTGGTAAACCACAGGACGGTGGCGGAAACCACATACGTTCCTGCAAACCCTGATATCGGCATCTGAAAACGTGCATGAAACTCAAGGGGTCCTTATCCGCGCATTCCCTGATCCGCGCCCAGCCAGTGCACGATACCGTCACCACGCCACATCCTGATGGCGGGAGCGATGGTATCGTGCATTGGCTGGCATCGTTCCCGGAGCCATTGACATTGCGAAGAGAACGACTGGCGATAACGTCATGTCAACGTAAGCCATATTGCCTGAACAGGGGCGAAGTACCAGCAGAGCGAAAAACGGGCTTATCACCCTTTAAATCCGCTGAAAACAGCGGCATGATGGACTGCTTTCAGCCTCAGTCGATTGTGCGCCTGTGGATCCTGCGGCAGAGCAACTCACCCCTGCGGCAAATCATGAAGATGGCTCATGTTCCGGTGAAATTAAATCACTTTTACTCAATCAGCGACTCTGGCATAAAGTATGCAGTGCTATGAGTTCCAGAAAATATGAAGATAACTGAACAATAAAACCGCAAAAAAGTTTTAATTTGCTGAAAAAGCAGGGGAAAATTTAGGTTTTATATCAGAAACCAGGATACAACATCGCGATGAATAACGAATTTAACTTTACGATTAAAAGCATCTCCTTTGACGAAAACTACAACCCTTCTGAAAATACGCGCATTACAACCAATTTCGCTAATTTAGCCAGAGGTAACAAACGTCAGGAGAACCTGCGCAATGCCTTAACGATGATTGACGATCGTTTCAATAGCCTGGCGAATTGGAATAATCCTAAAGGAGATCGTTATTCGGTCAAGCTGGAAATTATTTCCGTCGGGATGGATATTGAAGGCAAGGGCGATACCTTTCCGGTGATCGAAATATTAAAAACAAACATTATCGATCATGAAACCAACGAGTGCGTTGAAGGTATTGTTGGGAATAATTTTTCCTCTTACGTGCGTGATTATGACTTCAGCGTAGTGCTGTTGGATCACAATAAGAACAAACCCGACTTTACCACGCCAGATAACTTCGGTGACCTGCACGGGAAGTTGTTTAAATGTTTTGTTAATTCAGATGCTTACAAGGCCCATTTCAGTAAGTCGCCGGTGATCTGTCTGAGTGTTTCCAGTAAAAACATTTACCATCGCACCACTCATCAGCATCCGGTACTGGGCGTTGAATATCAGCAAGATAAACCATCAATGACTGACCACTATTTCAACAAAATGGGGCTGCGGGCTCGCTACTTTATGCCGGCAAACAGCGTTGCGCCGTTGGCTTTTTATTTTTCCGGTGATTTAACCAACGATTACACCGATCTGGAACTTATCAGTACCATCAGCACGATGGAAACCTTTCAAAGGATCTACCGACCTGAGATTTACAATGCTAATGCGGTCGCGGGTGAAGATTATCAACCCGACCTGAATAACCAGGATTATGCATTAACGCAAATTTTTTATGACCGAGAAGAACGAAGCCGTCTGGCCGTTGAGCAGGGAAAGTTCACCGAGGAGCACTTCATCAAACCGTACCGAACGGTTCTTGAGCAATGGTCTGCTAATTACGTTCTCTGATTAATTAAAAAATATAAGGTCATCTGTTATGAAAATTTTGTTACCCACTTCAACCGCGGGCAGCCTGCCTAAGCCCAACTGGCTGGCACAACCAGAGACACTGTGGTCGCCCTGGAAACTGGAAGGCGAAGAACTGATCGAAGGTAAAAAGGATGCTCTGCGTTTGTGCCTGGCTGACCAGGAGCGCGCGGGCATTGATATCGTCAGTGATGGTGAGCAAACGCGGCAGCATTTTGTCACCACCTTTATTGAGCACCTTAACGGCGTGGACTTCGAAAAACGTGAAATCGTTAAAATTCGTAATCGCTACGATGCGAGTGTCCCCACGGTCGTTGATGCGGTGAGCCGCCAGAAGCCTGTTTTTGTTGAAGATGCAAAATTCTTACGTCAGCAAACCAGTAAACCCATTAAATGGGCATTGCCAGGTCCGATGACGATGATTGATACGCTGTATGACAGCCACTATAAAAGTCGTGAAAAACTGGCCTGGGAGTTCGCCAAAATACTCAATCAGGAAGCGAGGGAGCTGGAGGCTGCCGGCGTCGATATTATCCAGTTTGATGAGCCTGCGTTTAATGTCTTTTTCGATGAGGTGAATGACTGGGGGATGGCTGCCCTTGAGAAGGCAATTGAAGGGCTGCGCTGTGAAACCGCTGTACATATTTGCTACGGTTACGGCATCAAAGCCAATACTGACTGGAAAAAAACGCTGGGGTCAGAATGGCGGCAATATGAAGAAATTTTTCCAAAGCTGCAGTCATCCAATATCGATATCATTTCGCTGGAATGCCACAACTCCCGTGTTCCGCTGGATCTGATTGAACTTATTCGCGGTAAAAAAGTGATGGCGGGGGCCATTGATGTGGCAACCAACACTATTGAGACACCAGCGGAAGTCGCCGATACGCTGCGAAAACTCCTGCAGTTTGTCGATGCCGACAAGCTCTATCCTTCCACCAACTGCGGCATGACCCCGTTATCCCGTCAGGTCGCACGGGACAAACTACATGCGCTAAGCGCTGGCGCTGAAATCGTCCGCAAAGAGCTGATGGCCCGGTAACTGATACCGCGATAGTTTGATATGTTCTGACACCGGGTCCGTCGCCAAAGTGACGTCGGCGACGGAGCCCGGCGGCCATTATCAACGTGCCGCAGACGCAAATCGATCCGATGCAGCTACTACGGGCTGAAGCAAGTGAGAAAATAACGTGACTCATGCTGCGGGGAAAACGGAAAACGTTCCCCGGCAACAGAGAAAGTTGTTAAAGTTAACACTTACTCAATTTCATGGAAGCCGTTACGCTATGTCATCAGATATCTCTCATCCATCCAGCAGCCCGAAACAGGCTGCTCTCCAACTGGTCATTGAGCTGGTTCGGGCAGGTAAACTTAGCCCGCTGCAGGGAGATGCCTCAAATATGATCTCTGTTTATGAACAGTTCAAAGCGCATTTTGAGGCCGACAAACAGAAGAAATCCGCTGATTCTGCGATTTCCTGAGGCACATGGCATGAATGATCAGACCGGTGACGGTCTGATCATACGCCAGACAGGCACAATGCCCCAACCGCTCAGGGATCAGCCAACAATATACCCACTCTCCATTCGTACCGCATGATCGCACATATGATCGACAACATCCGGGTCATGGCTGACCAGTACCATGGTCAGATTATCCTGCTGCTTTAGCCGGTTAAGCAGGTTGAGGATCTCTGCCTGTACCGACATATCCAGTGCTGAGGTGGGTTCATCCAGTAACAGAATTTTGGGTTCCAGTAGCAGTGCCCGCACGATGGCTACGCGCTGCCGTTGGCCACCGGACAGCTGATGGGGATAACGATCGGCCAGGGTGGGGTCCAGGCCAACATGGCGAAAGCCGCTGTCAATTCGCGCATTGATGTTCTCAACCTTAAGTCGCTTCAGCGGTTCTGCCAGAGTACGGCGCAGGCGATGTCGTGGGTGCAGGGAAGCGTAAGGGTCCTGAAATACCATCTGTACATCCCGTCTCAGCTGACCGGTGAATGGCCGCCCCGGCGTTACCTGATGTCCGGCCAGCGTCATACTGCCTTGCCAGTTTGCATTCAGCCCGGCTATTACCCACAGCAACGAGGATTTACCACAGCCGGAAGGACCGACCAGGCCAAAGCACTCTCCGCCAGCCACGTTGAGCGAGATATCGTGGACCACGGTCCGCTGTTCATACCCCTGGCGATGAGAAACACTCAGCGTCTGCAACTCAATCATGTTCACGGTATGTCTCCAGCGCCACGCGATCCAGCACCGGTAGCGGCTTGCCATGTGTGGCTTTGCCCGGACGGCAGGACCACAGCGTGCGGGTGTAAGGATGTGTTGCCTGCGGCAGTTCGCTGGCGGGCAGTGTGTCAAGGATCCTGCCCTGGTACATCACCATTACGCGTTCACAATGTTCAGCAACCTGCTGTAAATCATGGCTAATCAGCAACAGTCCCATATTCCGTTGTTCTACCAGACGACGGATCAGCGCCAGCACCTGATCGCGCATGGCGTGATCGAGAGCGGAGGTTGGCTCATCAGCAATCAGAAATTGCGGATCGGCGATCAGGGCGATGGCCAGCATCACCCTTTGTCCCATGCCACCGGAAAGCTGATGCGGATAATGCTGCATCAGTTCAGCGGGACGGGGCAGGCCGACTGCGTACAGCATTTCGCAGACCTTTTCTTTGATCTCAGCCCGGCTCAGGCTGCCGTGCAGTTTCAACGGCTCCGCAACCTGCCAGCCAATGGTACGCATCGGATTAAGGGCGTATTTGGGATCCTGCATCACCATCGCCAGCTGGCTACCGCGCAGCTTGCTCCAGCGGCGTTCACTGAGGCTAAGCGCATTTTCCCCGGCGACACTGAGTGCGGTGGCCTGCAAATGCAGTGCGGGTGAGAGCAGCCCCATCAGGCCACGTGCGGTGAGGGATTTACCGGAACCGGACTCACCCACCAGCGCCACGCGCTCACGCCCCAGGGTAAAGCTGATATTGTTGACCAGAATTGCCCCCGTGGCGCTGGTGATGGTCAGATCTTTCGCCACGATCGCGGGGGAAGTATCAGTTGGCATTTCGGCTATCCAGTCGGTCACGCAGGCCATCGCCCGTCAGATTAAAGGCCAGGCTGGCAAACAGAATTGCGCCACCCGGTGCGGCGGCAACCCACCACTGATCGAAAATCACTTTGCTTCCTTCGGCCACCATTGAACCCCATTCTGCGGTGGGCGGCTGCACCCCCATCCCCAGAAAACCCAGCCCGGCCGCTGACAGGATAATCCCGCCCAGGCTCAGTGCCGCACGCACCACCGCGCTGGGCAGACACAGCGGTAAAATGTGGCCGAACATCAGGCGCAGGCCGTTAATGCCCTGCATTCGTGCGGCGGCAAGGTAATCACTGCGACGCAGTGCCAGCGTCTCCGCCCGCGCCTGGCGGGCAAAAGGCGGCCAGCTGGTCAGCGCCAGCGCCAGTGCGCCATTCAACAGCCCCGGTCCCAGCATCGCCACCAGCGCCAGCGCAATCACCAGATTGGGTAGTGACAGGAAAATATCGGTAATACGCATCAGCAGCCGCTCCGTCCAGCCGCCAAGGTAACCAGCGCAAATACCAATCAGCATGCCCACCGGGATGGTCAGTAGCAGGATCAACGATACCAACAGCAGGGTGGGACGCGCGCCGTAGATCACCCGTGAGAGCAGATCGCGACCAAAACCATCGGTACCCAGCCAGTGTGCTGACGAAGGCGGCAGCAGGCGGGCAGACATCATCTGTGCATTCGGATCAAAAGGGGCCAGCAGCGGGGCCAGCAGGGCGGTGATCACCAGTATTGCCACCAGTATGCCACCGACGGTCAGCGAAGTAACACGCACACGGCGGCGGCGCAGCGCAGGTTGACGTTCAGTTAAATGTTGCGTCATCGGGTCCTCGCATCGGTGAGCCAGGTTAACGCATCTGCCAGCGCATTCAGGGTGATAAAGCAGCCGCCAATCAGCAGCGTGGAACCAAGAATAGCCGGGGTATCGGCAGCAAACAGCGCGGTGGTCATATAGCGGCCCACGCCAGGCCAGGCAAAGACGGTCTCGGTGAGTACCGATCCTTCCAGCAGCGAAGCGTAAGAGAGCGCCAGCACGGTAATCAGGGTTCCCCGAACATTTGGCAAAACGTGCAGCAGCAGAATACGGCCACGGCCCGCGCCTTTCGCCCGCGCCAGCGTGACATATTCTTTACTGCTTTCTTCCAGCAGCGCGGCGCGAAGCAGGCGGGTAATACCGGCCATCGACAGCAGTCCAAGCACCACCACCGGCAACCACAGATGAGCAAGGGCATTACGGAACATCTCCGGGTCACCGGAGAGCCAGCTGTCCACCAGCAGCAGACCGGTTTTTGGCTCCAGCGTGTAAACCCAGATATCATCAAGCCGTCCCGGACCGGCGGACCAGTGCAGCACGGCATAAAACAGCAACAGCCCCAACAGCCCCAGCCAGAACACTGGCACGGAGTAACCCAGCAGTGAAATCAGCCGGGCAAGGTTATCAAGCAGGCTACCCGGTTTCCAGGCGGCCAGCAGGGCCAGCAGAATGCCGAAAAAAGCACCAAAAAACATCGCGCAGGTTGCCAGTTCGATGGTGGCCGGAAAGGTTCGCAGTAAATCACTGGCCACCGGCTGACTGGTAAGGCGGGAAATGCCCAGGTCACCCTGAACGAGATGGGGCAGGTAATACCAAAACTGCATCAGTATCGGCTGGTCCAGCCCCAGTTCACGACGCACCTGTGCGTAGGTCGATTCACTGGCGTGATCGCCTGCAATCTGTAATACCGGGTCGACCGGCGACAGATGGGAAAGCATAAAGGTAAATGCCAGCAGGCCAAGCAGCGTCACCGCCAGTGACAGCAAGCCGGTCGCTATCTGCCCGCCGCGCAGCCATAACAGCCGGGCGGACCCGGCTTTTGCAGCCAATCTTGCCATTACTTGGTGACCTGGCTGTAGTAGACCATATCCGGGTTGATCCCCTGCACGTAGCCTTTAAGGTTACTTCTCAGTGCCAGCAGATTGCGTGCCTGCAATCCCACGACATAAGGGGAATGTTGCTGCACTTCGCGCTGCATCGCTTCATAGAGCTTGACGCGTTTAGCCGGATCGCTCTCTGCCGTGGCGGCCAGCGTTTGCCTGTTCAGCTCAGGAATGTGCCAGTTGGAACGCCAGGCCAGCGTTTTACTGCCATCTTCCGGGTTGTAAGCAAAGGCGGCGGCATTGGTGTTGGGATCGAAATAATCCGCTCCCCAGGCATTCAGCGTGGCCTCATAGTTGTGCGCTTTCACCGAGGTGGCAATCTCGCTGCTCAAGCCCGGGATGAGCTCCACTTTGATACCGCCTTTGGCAAAGCTGGCCTGCAGGGCCTGAGCGATGTCGAGATAAGGCGGCTGGTTGCTGACGCTCAACCTGAAGCTGACGTTTTTCAGTCCGGCCTTGCTGAGGATCGCTTTGGCCTTCTCTGGATCATAGCTGAACGGGTTGTCATTCAATGCACCGAGGAAACCCTGCGGCAGGAATGACTGATGAACCTGGAACTGTCCTTTCAGCAGGTCATCAGCGATACCGTGGTAGTCGAAAAGATAACGGGAGGCCTGCCACAGCGCCGGATTCTTCAGCACCGGGTTGGCATCAATGTTGAACTGGAGGTAATAGAGCGATGCCATTGGGATCGCCAGCGGCGTAACACCCTGTTTGTTCTTCAGTGCCGCAATCTGATCGGCACCGAGGTTACGGGCAATATCCGCGTCGCCCTGCTCAAGTAGCAGGCGGCGGGCTGCTGGCTCCGGCACGTTTTTGATCAACACGTTCTTCAGTTTTGGTGCGCCTGCCGGAGAGCCGGGATTGGCGGAAAGCAACACCACCTCGTGCGGAATATATTTGCGGATCTGGTACGGGCCGCTGCCGGCGGAATGCGTCGCCAGCCACTTATTACCGAAATCACCTTTCCCGGCGTTTGCCGAGACGGTTTTCTCATCGACCACAGACGACACCGGTGCCGCCAGCAGACTTAACACATAGGTTGGGCTGACGTTCGCGGTCCAGCTGATCTGCACATGGGTATCGTCAATCTTTTTCAGCTGTGCATCGACATTATCTTTGTTCCAGCCCAGCTGGGTCAGAATAAATGACGGGTCGAGATTCAGTTTGACCACGCGGCTGAGTGAAAAAATCACGTCTTCCGGGCGAACCGGGTTGCCAGAGGCAAATTTTGCCCCGTCACGCAGCGTAAAGGTCATGCTGCGATTATCGCTGCCGGGTTGCCATGACGAGGCCAGCGTTGGCTTCAGGTCTGTGGGGTTTTGCGGATCGGACTGTACCAGGCGTTGATAAAGATTGGTAAAAGCCTGAACTGACGTCAGTTCAAAGCCTTCTGCCGGATCAAAGCTGCTGGCGTCATCGATTGACTGAGCAATCACCAGGGTATCGGGTGGTGTCGCAGCGTAAGCGGAGACTGAACTGGCCAGCGCCACGGCAATCATAGATGGAACTGCAAGTTTCATGACGTTTCCTTACCTTTAAATGTTTTCGCGAGTTTAAATGAGCTTCCCGCCAGATAAATAGTAGATTATTCGCTATCAATATGTAAAAACGTTATAAAAAAAGGTATTGGTTATAAACGTTTAACAATAACAGGCAATTTATCGGGACAGGGACAGTGCTCACTTCTGGCGTGGCTTCCGGGGGGCTGACGCTTTACTGAATCATACAAAAGGAATATGAAACCATTAGCGGCACTGACACAGGTTACATATCCTCATGGTGCTGTCTGACAGCGATGATTCGCAGAACATCAGCGGGGATTATGGCAGGGGTTGCGTTGCGGCTTATATTGACCGGTTGCCAGTCAGCACGGATTAAAATCAGACGCGGCGCGATGCAGAAAGGGAGGCTTCAGCCTTATCAGCACAGCTACTGACCGCATCAGCTTGCCCTGGCCGATACCGGCGCAATGGGAGAGGCGCGCTACGTCTGAATTTACTGGTTTCCCCACGATAGCCTTTGCCGTGGTGGCATCATTCGCCTGTCTGTGTGCAGACCGCCTTACCATCTGGTAGCGATGCCGGGCCGTCGCAGGGGATGTTCTTCAGGGTGGCATCTCTTGCAAAAGTTGATTGAGTAAATGGCGATAATCCTGCAACTGCACATTGTCCATGTCGCTTTCCAGCCGGGAAATCGCTCTGGCGATAATCGCTTTACTGGTGGCCGGTTTTCCACGGCGCATCAGTTCAGTCATGGTAACCGCCAACAGTTCAACCTCTTTGGGGGCCTGAAAAGCCGGACTGTTGAAGTAATCGGTGATAGCTCTGCCTGCCCCCGCATCATAATGAACCATATGAACCCTCCGAAAACCCCAATAATCGCCCGGCGGCTGACCGTCGGGGTTTGAATGATAATGTTTCTGTATGCGGTTGAGTCTGCCAGAACAGCAAATCATCACGGTGCCTGCAAAATGCACAGGCGGAGTTTTTTTACTGTAGATGGGGGAAGACGAAATTACAGCAGCGGTCAGCGATATTTTTTGATTCTGCTCTGACGCCCCCACTGACCCGCGCCGCGCCGGGTGAACAGGCGGACAGTCAATGGCCAGGCCAGGTGGCGATCACCTCAGAAATACCGTTAATAACAAACTGTACGCCCATACAGACCAGCAAAAATCCCATCAGGCGGGAAATAGCCTCAATACCGCCCTGGCCCACCAGGCGCATAATGGCACCGGAGCTTCGCAGACAAAGCCATAAAATCACGCTGATGGAAAAAAACGTCAGTACCGGCGCGAGCATTAACACCCAGGGAGAGAACGGCGTACGGTCATGGAGGGTGGAGGCGGCACTGATAATCATGGCGATGGTGCCAGGGCCGGCCGTGCTGGGCATGGCCAGCGGCACGAAAGCAATATTCACCGTCCGGTGTTCGCTTAATTCATCCAGTTTCTGCTCGGCCTCGACGGAATGTCCGGCCTGCTGCTGGGGAAACAGCATACGAAAGCCGATAAAGGCCACGATTAGCCCACCGGCGATGCGCAGGCCGGGAATGGAAATGCCAAAGGTGTTCATCACTGCGTTGCCGGCATAAAACGCCACGGTCATGATGATAAAAACATAGACTGAAGCCTGCAGAGACTGTCTGCTACGCTCGGCGTAGCTCATCTCCCCGGCCAGACCCAAAAACAGCGCGACGCTGGTTAACGGATTTGCCAGCGGCAGCAGTACCACCAGCCCCAGCCCAACGGCCTGAAAAAGTTCGAGCATGGTTTATTTCCCTTTCGGTGTGAGTCATTGTGCAAACAGCGCATCATAATGCCGAATTGTTATCAGCTTCTGAAACACTGTTAAGATAAATTACCGTGTATTTTCTGTTTTTTCTCATCAGGGCTTGTACTGTGCTCCTGGTTATGAGTAAATGCATCGTCGGTTTTGAAACAGACAGCGTATGCGAGCAGTTTTAGTAAAGCAGTTTTCAGTTTAAGCGTTATCTCTGATATCTCTTCTTCCTGACTTCCTTCTTAAGTGCCCCATAAGTACAGCCTGTTGACAAACCCCCCATGCCCATAGTGGGTTAATACTTATTAAGGAAAAAGATATGTCTAACAAAATGACTGGTTTAGTAAAATGGTTCAACGCTGAGAAAGGTTTCGGCTTTATCTCTCCAACCGACGGCAGCAAAGACGTTTTCGTACACTTCTCGGCCATTCAGAACGGCGGTTTCAAAACCCTGGAAGAAGGTCAGAAAGTTGAGTTCTCTATCGAAAACGGCCAGAAAGGCCCTGCAGCGGCTAACGTAACCGCGCTGTAAGACAGAGAATGTGCTGCCTTCGTGGTGGCACCAGCGTTAATACCAGCGGCCCTTTCAGGGCCGTTTTTTTTTCCGCGAAAACACCTGCTCTTTTTACTTTTCCCCGTGTGCTACGCGTAACGTTTTGCGTGCTTCAGGTTGTCCGCGACGGCCGCAAGGGGGCAATTCGTACCCGTCAACGACTGTCACCCTGCCGCACGGCACAGGGTGACAGTCGCGTCTGAGTCATGGCCGCTCAGGATGCGCTCAGGGTGACGGCGTAGCGGTAGCGAGAGGCCGTCAGAAGAAATTCCTGACTGACGCTGGGGCTCCAGGAATCATCACCGCCGACGCCCATGTGATAGCCATCCACATGTAGCCAGCAGCCTTCTTCCTCCCTGAGTTGATGCCGGTGACTGACGTCGCGCAGCTGCTCAAGGCTGTATCTGTTGAGCGAAAAATGAAAATCGCCGGTAACGGTGATGGCGCCGAAAGTTAATTCCCTGGTGCCGCCGCGCAGGCCGTTCTCACTGGGGAACACATACGGTGTACAGAGATGATCAAGCGGCAGTGACCAGCGGGAAAATTGGGCGGCATGACAGCGGTCCGGGTAGTTTTCATGTGGCCCCAGCCCCAGCCAGCTTACCGTGCCGTCACGTTGATTGAGTTGGCAGCGCAGTCCAATTCTTGCCGGTGCGGGCTGACCGGCGGCCTGGGTGACCTCCACCTCCAGCTTCATCTCGCCACGTGCATTGAAATGATACTGTTTACGGCTGACGAAACAAATGTTGCCGTCATGCTGCCAGATCTGCACGGTGGTCAGCTGTACGCCGTGGCTCAGCTGGTCACAGGTCAGTTCAGCAAGCTCACTGCTTAACTGGTTAAAGCCTGCCCGTTGCCAGCGCTCCACCCATGCATTTGGGTCAACGTTGGTCACTTCGCTGATGCCAATATCGTTATCCAGTGGCGCACGAACAAAGGCATCCCGTAATGGCGACAGTAACAGGGCGTTGCCCTGCTTCAGCCACTGCACCAGCTCGCCGCTTTGACGGCAGAAGTGCCAGCGCTGCTGCCCACAGCTGACGGTTATCTCTGTCTCACCCTCACTGAGCAGTGGCTTTTCACCTGCGGGAGAGGGCGCGGGTGCCTGCAACCGGGCGGGCAACCGCCACTGGTCCCAGGCTACGCGATGTCCGGCTTCTGACCATGACGTGGGCTGTGGCTGGGTGATTGCCACGCAAAGCCAGAGCTCATCGCTCAGCACCGGCAGTTCTCCCAGATCCACGACGATGTTGCCCTCTGCGGGCAGCATCAGTGGCTGGCTGCCGCCGGTGACCGTCCGGCCATTGTGCTCGATCCGCCAGTCAAGCTGTTCATTATCCGTGGCGCGGAACAGGTATTCGCTGCGAATAACGATGCGCAACGGATTGCTGCTTTGCAGTGAAAACTGAAAAAATTGTTGCGCCCGCTGTGCTTCAAACAGGGCAGGGTGAGGGGTGCGATCGGCAAAGACCAGCCCGTTCATACAGAACTGGCGATCGTTAGGTTTATCGCCAAAATCACCACCGTAAGCCTGCCAGGGCTGGCCGTTCTGATCATAGCGGGTCAGGCTTTGATCCACCCAGTCCCAGACAAAACCACCCTGTAACCGGGGAAACTCACGAAAAGCCTGCCAGTATCTGGCAAAGCCACCCAGGCTGTTACCCATGGCATGGGCATATTCACACAGGATCAGCGGACGGGTTTCTTCAGGCAGGCCGATCCACTTTTTGATGGCCCATTTGGGCACCGCGGCAAAAGGTTGATCCTGGTCGACTCTGGCATACATCGGACAAATGATGTCGGTGGCCGCGGTATCGGCACCGCCGCCTTCATACTGGACCGGGCGGGTGGGATCGTGGCTTTTGACCCAGCGATAAAGGGCATCATGGGTGCTGCCGTGGCCGGATTCATTGCCCAGTGACCAGATAATAATGCAGGGATGATTGCGGTCCCGTTGCACCATGCGCGTGACCCGTTCGCTGAATGCATTAAACCAGACCGGATCGTCCGACAGGCGATTCATCGGTGTCATACCGTGTGTTTCGATATTTGCCTCATCCACCACATACAGGCCGTAGCGGTCACACAGGCGATACCAGCGGGAATGATTTGGGTAGTGAGAACAGCGCACCGCATTGAAGTTATGCTGCTTCATCAGCTGAATATCGCGGATCATCGTCGCTTCATCCATCACCTGGCCGTTCTCCGGGTGATGTTCGTGACGATTGGTACCACGGATCAACAGCGGCTTGCCATTCAGCTTCAGCAATCCCTGATCGATAGCTATCCTGCGAAAGCCCACGTCAAAGGCTTCGGTTTCCATCCGTTGCCCTCCGGCATCGAACAGTGAAACGGTGACCCGATAGAGGTGTGGCGTCTCCGCACTCCACAGCGCCGGCTGAACGACGGTCAGGTTTACCGTGCTACGATCGCTGTAATAGCCGCGTTCATCGATGATCTGGCTGGTCAGCGGCTGGCGATGGCGTGCTATGCAACGATCCTGCTGCCACAGGGTGACATCCACCTCACAACCGTTGGCCTGTTGCTGTGAACAGATCGCCAGCACCTGGAGGCGTGCAGAGTGATATTCCGGGCTGAGGTGGGTTTCAATGCGGACGTCACGCAAATGCAGCCTGGGTTTATGCAGCAGGCTGACATCGCGAAAAATACCGCTCATCCGCCACATATCCTGATCTTCGAGATAGCTGCCATCACTCCAGCGCAACACCAGCACGGCGAGACGATTTTGCCCCGGACGCACGGCCTGGGTCAGAGAGAATTCCGCAGGCAGGCGACTGTCCTGTGAGTAGCCGATAAACTCACCGTTACACCAGAGATAAAAGGCGGAACTGACGCCATCGAACTGAATGTGGGTCAGCTGCTGGTGTTCATGGTGAGTAAAGGTAAGCGAGTAACAGCCAGTAGGATTCATTTCCGGGACGCGAGGCGGTTCCACCGGAATGGGGTACTGAACGTTGGTATAAATGGGGACGTCAAAGCCTGCCAGCTGCCAGTTCGCCGGAACGGTGAGAGGGCGGGCATCAGGCAGGTCCTGTTGCAGCCAGCTTTCAGGCACGTCTTCCGGTCGCTGAAAATAGCTGAATGCCCACTCACCGTTCAGACAATGGCGACGGTGGCTGTCGGGGATCTCGTCACGGGCATCTTCTTCATTACGGTAGCTGTAAAAAGGCGGATGTGCGGGCAGCCGGTTAATCTGGGTCACCACCGGATTTTCCCAGTCGCGACGACTTAACTGTTGTTGCAGGCTTAAAACAGGGGAAGTACGCATCTGCGGGCTCTCTGAAATAGGATCTGCTCACAGTGGCCTGAAACGTGGTAGCTGTAAAGCAGATAACCGCCGCACCCTGCATAAATTGCCGTCGGTGCCGGGCAACAGGTTTTCTGGTAATAATTAGATTTTTACTGATTCATGTTATGGAACTGTTAAGCACGGTTACGCCCGGTAAAAACGGATTTGAAACAGAGTATTCTGCATTGTCATGCATACCGGCGGGCACTTACTATCAGCGCCAACCTTACCATAAGGAGGTAACGATGAAACGATTGATCAAAGTTGTGAGTGTGGTGGCGCTGATTACCGCGCTGAGTGGTTGCCTGTTCCCACCTCCGGGTGGCGGCGGTGGCGGTGGCGGCCCTGGTGGTGGCGGTCCACGCGGTGGATTCAGCCAGGGGCCGGGTTTCTGAGTCTTCTGTGCCGGGGGAGCCATCCCCCGGCATGCTGCGAAAGCGGCAGGCACTTTTGCCGATGTTGATGGTGAAGCGTGTCACCGGTCTACCGGCAGGCACAGGGGTTAAAACACCATAACAAAAATAGAAACGGGCGCTGGCGTGGCCCCGCTTTACCTTATTTGCCGCGTGTCACAGACCATCGACACTGGCGATGCGCTGACAATCCTCATGATCATCGTAAACAACACCGGGCTGAATAGGGGGTGAAGGTTAAACAACGGGGTTGCAAACACCACGGTCACCACCACAAAACTCAGGCCGACAATCAAAAAAACATTCACGGCAAACAGCCAGATGTTCAACATCATGCTCTGCGTCGAGGCGATGAAAATATGCAGCAACGAAAAAATACGCCTGACAGATATCTGCTCGATCCGTCATTCATCACTTCTGATTATCAACAAACTGCTGATACCATTTCTCCAACATACAGAGGGTCCACAGCGCATAGCTGTTGCCACCGTTAAAGTCGCTGACCACTTGGTGCAGTCTGTCAGGATAAAAAAACCTGGGTGACAGCGCCGAACGCTGGTTAGCGTTTCGGTGATGCGTGTTTTCATTGACGACACCATCCACGGTTCAAGCGGCACTGCCAGCTCCTGTTTTTTGCGATTAACTATATGGTCGGGAAGATAGCGTAGTGCCAAACACTCCAATAAATATTTCTCTTTACCTGCATTGAGTTTACGTCGCGCGGGTAAGCAGCTGCCAAACCCGACAACCTGCTTATCCGGGTACGTAACGCGAATCTCAAGCCAATTGGCCATTGAGCCAATGTCCACCCTGACCCTCTGCGCTTCCTGCATCCAGTGATTGCCGCCATATTCCATGGCAGCGCAAAGCGGTCATCTTCAGCGTGAGATCATCGCCCCGGCAAGTATGCCGGGGCTGGCTTGTCCGTTGGCAAAACGTCAGTAAAGGTCGGTGTCTGCAGGACGTTGAACACCGCTGGCGGAATAGCGTCACTGAATACGATGGTGACCAACGGCGAGGACCACCGTTGTAAAAATGGAGTATGCCGGTTGGGAACTGGCGACTGACGATCGGTGGCTCCGTCAGCCAGTTCGGTCACTGCCTGAGCGATCGTCTATAGCGGGCTGGCAGCGACACAGAATGATTAACAGGTCCTGTAAATGCTGTTGTTATGTTTTCTTTTGGTGGGTTCAATGTTAACGTCTGTTTTTTTATCTCGCCGGGATATACGCATGAAAAACCTTATTGCAGAACTGTTAGTCAGGCTGGCGGAAAAAGAAGTTGAGTCAAGAGAAATGAGGGTACAGGTTGAGGCGCTGGGCGTTGTGCTCACCGCATTACTGCGTAAGCTGGACGGCGATCAACTGCAACAAATCACCGACGGTATCAGTGCGGCAATGGCGGCAGCCTCAAAGATGCAACCACACAATGTGGGCGATTCAGTACTACTCAACAGCTATATTCAACGTCTGTTGACCCCTCCTCGCCCCTGATATTGCCCGTTTATGGCGTTATCCGCCTGAGATGCGTCAATCATTGCCGGGCCGGCCCTGGCCCACTTGTGTTCTCAATGGCAAAGGGTCTGAACCTCTTAAGCCTTGCTCATCTTTTCCGATTTGGCCATGCACTGTGCTATCGCCTGCATAACGGCTGAACGAAATCCTTTTTCTTCCAGCGTTCTGACCGCCTCAATGGTGGTACCTGCAGGGGAACAAACCATGTCTTTCAGCTCAGCCGGGTGCTTGCCCGTTTCCAGCACCATCTGTGCCGAACCTTTTACCGCCTGTGCGGCGAACTGATAAGCCTGAGCCCGGGGCATTCCTCCCAGCACGGCGGCATCAGCCATTGCCTCAATAAACATAAAGACGTAGGCAGGCGCGGAACCACTTACACCGACAACGGCGTGGATCAGGTATTCCGGCACCAGCGCAGCTTTACCAAATCCCTTGAAAATGGACACAATTTCATCAGCTTCTTCTTTGGTAACCAGCACGTTAGGCGTGACCGAGGTCATCCCTTCATTGACCAGCGCCGGCGTGTTGGGCATGACTCGGACCAGTTTACGATCGTGGCCAAGTACGCTGGCGAGGGCGTCCAGCGTTACGCCAGCCGCAATAGAAACCACCACGGTGTCTTTGTTCAGGCTGCCGGAAATATCTTTAAGGACGTTTAGCATCACGCCGGGTTTAACGGCACCGAACAGAATATCTGCCGCTTTGGCCACCTCTTCTGCACTTGAGGCGGGGGTGATACCGTACTGCTGCTGCATGGCCTGATTGGTCGCGGGTTTATGATCATATACCCAGATATCTTCTGGCGTTATCTGACCGGCAGACACCAGACCGCCAATAATTGCTTTTGACATATTGCCACAGCCAATAAAGCCTATTTTTTTGTCCATCGTCATGCTCTCTGTTGTCTTCAGGATTTGTCTGTCGCTAGCTTAACCCGAAAAGAACAGCAAAATCAGTATCGGCAACGCCATTGTGCTTTACGCTTTTTATTGCGCGCCGAATGCGCCGGTAAACACAAACGGTCGGCTGATATTTTCACAATATTGCTGTTAACATAAGCACTGGCTCTGCTCTGTTAGGGGATTTTTCCTGCAACCGCCTTAAGACACGATACGGGACGGCATTCAGAGTCACTCAGAGTTTATGCCATCAGGGCGGGTTTACTTGCCATTCTGGCCGTGGTCAGTGCCCGAAATCCTCACGTACCCGGTGTACGTTCCGGTTTCTGCGCGCTGCTCACCCCTTCGGGGCTGCCCTGTAGGGCGTTACAATGCAGGCATTTGTCTTCGCGCTGTCCGTGTCCAAACGGCCAGCGACAGTTACCCCTGATGGGACAAGCTCTTAACGTATTATTTTGACAAAACAGGAAACCGTCATGCCGATATGGGTGGATGCCGATGCGTGTCCGAAGGTGATCAAAGAGGTGCTCTACCGCGCCGCCGAACGTGAACAGATGGTGGTCACTCTGGTTGCCAATCAGTCGCTCAGTGTGCCGCCCTCGCGTTTTTTACGTACGCTGCGAGTGCCTGCCGGATTCGATGTGGCCGATAATGAGATCGTGCGTCGCGCTGAAGCCGGGGATCTGGTGATCACCGCAGATATTCCGCTGGCGGCGGAGGTGATGGAAAAAGGAGTAGTGGCGATTAATCCCCGGGGTGAACGTTACAGCGAGGCCACCATCCGCGAACGCTTAACCCTGCGCGACTTTATGGATACCCTGCGGGCAAGTGGGGTACAGACAGGGGGACCACCGGCACTCAGTCAGCGTGACCGTCAGCTGTTCGCTAATGAACTGGATAAATGGTTACAGTCCCGGAAAGGAAAAAACTGACGGGCAGGATGCTAAGTGCCGGATAAGGCCAGGTGCGGAGGACGCATTTACCTGGCCTGCATCAGCTTAAATGAAGCTGTCGTCGTCACCAAAATCGTTGCTGTCGAAGCCGTCACTGCCGAAGCCGTTACCGTCGTCCTGTTGAAAACCCGCATCCTGGCTGAAGAACTGGCTGTGGTCGCTGCTATTAAACGTATCGAGATTATTATCAAAGCTTTCCTGTGGTAACGCAGGCTCATTGATAATATTGACGATCTCCTCCGGCTGCGAATGATGGAACATGCTGGTCAGCATATCTGCCATCACCACGCCACCCGCAACGCCTACCGCCGTTTGCAGTGCGCCACCCAAAAAGCCCCGGCCTGCCGCAGGGGCTGACGAAGGAGGTGCAGACCAGTTCGGCTGTTGCTGAGTCGGTGCGTTACCCCACGGAGAAGATGGCTGAGATTGCAGATTTTGCGGTGGCTGTTGCTGGCGCTGTCCGCCACCAAATAAGCCGGAGAGAAAGCCGCCGCTGCTTTGTTGAGGCTGCTGTGACTGCGCTAATCGCGCTTCCAGCTCGCTGACCCGGTTGTTCAGCTGTTTCATGGCGGCGTCCTGGATCAGAATTGCCTGTGCCATGTAATAAGGCGCACCCGGCTGCTGCTGTACATGCTGCTGAATCAGTTTTTCCGCCGCGGCATCGCGCGGGGCAGACTGACTTTCTGCCTGTTTTAAACGGCCGAACAGGTTTTCGATTAACTGTTGTTCTTCGCTCTGCATGAAATAATCCTCTGAAACGGGCACAGTGACTATTTTGGGGTAAAAAAGGGGAAAGTAAACGGGGTTCGGGTAAGTAAATGTTGCTGATTTGTACTGAATAAAATGGTATTGTAAATTTTGTTTTACGGTGCGTATCCTGTTAAAAACATTGACATAACACCGCAAATCCTTCTCCTCGCTGTAAAGAAAAAGTTACTTGTGGTGATGGAAAAAAATAATCGGTATGATGCGACGCAAATTCAATCATTATCTGCTCTGCCAGCCGTCGCCAGAGACGACTGCAGGGCTGAGGAAAGTGGCTGTTATGTCGTTACCTTTGTATCTGGTCGGTGCACGGGGCTGTGGTAAAACCACCGTAGGTCAGGCGTTGGCCGATGCGTTGGGCTATGCCTTCAGTGATACCGATCATCACCTTTGGCAAACCACCCAGCGAACCGTCGCGGAAATCGTGGCGCAAGAGGGGTGGGAAGGGTTCCGACAGCGGGAGTCGCTGTCACTGCAGGCGGTAACGGCGTCGGGAACGGTTATTGCCACCGGTGGCGGGATGGTGCTGGCGGGCAGCAACTGCCAGTTTATGCGTGATCACGGACGGGTTATCTATTTGCGTGCTGAAGCAGGGGTGCTGGCCGCGCGTCTGGAAGCCTATCCTGAGCAGGACCAGCGTCCCACGCTGACCGGCCGTCCTGTTGCGGATGAAATGGTTGAGGTACTGGCCGCGCGCGATGCGCTGTATCAGCAGGTATCTCATTATGTCATTAATGCCATGCAGCACCCGGTTAACGTGGTAAATGACATTATCACTCTGCTTTCGCTGGCGCGCGCCAGCTGAGTCCGCCGCGTTTTTTTCAGTGTGATACGGCGATGACAGTAACGAATTACGCCTCTGTTCTGAGAAATTTCAGCCTTTGTCTATACTTAAGGCTCGCTCGCTGTCCGGGCACCGTGCCGGACAGATACCTGTTTCTTAACTGAGGGAAAAATTATGCCAGGCAAACCACCTTATCCGCGTGTCGCCAGTATCAAACCGGTGGAAAAAGGCACCCCCGGTAAATCAGTCACCTGGTATGAACTGCGCGCCGACTATCCTGCACCAGACACTCTGATTAGTGAGCATGAAACTGAGCAGGAAGCCATTGATGCCAAAGACCGTTACGAAGACCACAAAAAGGAATAAATCTGTATGGCAGGGATGCCTGACCTTCCCCTGCGATACCTTTTTCCGTTGATAACCATACGCTGACCGATTGCGCCTGGCCGGACGCTTTCCTTTCCTTATTTTCACCGCACTGTACCAATATTTAATCGTCTGCACTGCCTCCTCAGAACACAACTGGACAGACCACTGGCCAATTTTCTGAATAGCTTACTTCCACAAGATGACTCACCATTCTTTTCAGGAACCAATGCTACGCTGAGATCTTATCTCAAATTGGCTGATGAAAACCTGGCCCGCGGTCTACGATGGTGAATTTTGCGGAAAGTAAATCGATGAAGCACACGTTGGCGACTGTCACACTTTGCACTGGTCCATTGGGGCTGCTGCGGGAGTATGTCCCGGAAGCGCAGATTGCCCATTTTTGCCTGTTTAATGGCCTGTCAGCGGCTGAGATTGAGCAGCGATACGCGCCCGCTGCGGATGAAAGCGTGCTCATGACGCATACCGAAGAGGGTTCCTTTATCAGCCTGTCAGCGCTCAAAGTCAGTGATGCTTTGCAGGCGCTGGTGAAAAAGCTTGAAGATCAGGGCTTTGCCACTATCCTGATTTTATGCGCCGGTGAATATAACAAGCTGGTCGCTGAGCGCGCGGTCCTGCTGGAGCCTTACCGTGTTCTGCCGCCGCTGGTGAATGCGATTACCGGGGGGAATCAGGTGGGGATCATGGTGGCGCGCGAAGAGTATCTTAACCAGCAGGCCTGGAAATGGCGCAGTCTGGCGCTGAAGCCCTATTTTGCGGTGGCCAGCCCCTGGCAGGCCAGTCAGGACGAGCTGATTGATGCGGCGCTGACCCTGCAGGAAAGGGGCGCGGATGTGCTGGTACTGGATTGCCTTGGCTACCATCAACGGCATGGTGATTTTTTACAAAAACTGCTGGGCATCCCGGTGCTGCTCTCGCATACGCTGATTGCCAAACTGGCAGCGGAACTGCTGGTGTAAATCAGGGAATCCCGCTACCTTAAGAGCCTGTTCCGCGGGGCAGTTTTATTTGCCAGTATGGTTTGAGGCGGTATACAGCATCCCAGGCATTGCCGTCGCGCTGTTTATTGTCCATCCCCGGATTGCCTGTAAAAATAACGCCCGACGGGCCTGGCTGAGGCCAGCTGCTTACTCTTTATCTCTGATTCTAAGGATATCTATATGCTCAACGTCAGCGAGTATTTCGACGGAAAAGTGAAATCAATTGGTTTTGACAGTGCCAGCACCGGACGCGCTAGTGTAGGGGTGATGGCAGAGGGTGAATATACGTTTGGCACAGGGCAGCCGGAAGAGATGACCGTGGTCAGTGGCTCGCTGAAGGTGCTGCTGCCGGGCGAAACAGAGTGGAAACATTGTCAGCCGGGTGCGGTGTTCAACGTTCCGGGCCACAGCGAGTTTCATCTTCAGGTTGCGGAGCCTTCCTCGTATCTGTGTCGTTACCTGAAAGGCTAGTCTGTTGTCGGGCCGTGTTAGCGGCCCGACAACACGGTCAGCGCTGTGCTTCTCCGCCAAGGGCCTCGATGGTATTGCTAATCAGGGCGGCAAGTTCGCTGGTCATCAGGATAAAGTCGGCATCAAAGCGAGCCGCAACGTCTTCCCGATCGATATCATCATTTTGTTCACGCAGCGTATCGGCAAACTTCAGGCGTTTCAGCGAACCATCATCAGACAGCACCATCTGAAGACGCTCCTGCCAGTCCAGCGCCAGTTTAGTCACCAGCTTTCCCGCCTCGATATGGTTGGCAATTTCATCGCAAACCAGATCCTGTTTTTTACAGCGGATCACCCCGCCATCCTCCAGCAGTGCTTTCAGTTCGGCTTCATCCATCAGCGCAAAACCGGCAGGCGTTTCGCCAGAGCGAACCCATTCGGTCATGGTCAGCTCAATGGGACTTTCCATTGTCAGCGGCACCACCGGCAGCGAGCCCAGGCTTTTACGCAGTAGCGCCAGCGTATCCTCTGCTTTTTTGGCGCTGGCGCAATCGACCATGATCAGATGGTTAACGCTGTCGATCCAGAGAAAAGTCTGGCTGAAACGGCTGAAGGCTCTGGGCAACAGGCTGTGCAGGACTTCATCTTTCAAGGCGTCTTTTTCGGTTTTTTTCAGCTTGCGCTGCTGCTCTGCTTCCAGCTTGCCGATTTTGGCTTCCAGCGCCTGTTTGATTACCGGTGATGGCAGGATCTTTTCTTCCTTGCGGGCACAAATCAGGATTTGCCCATTGTTGATATGGGTTAACGCATCGCCGCGTGGGCCCATAGGGGAAACCCAGCCGGTCTTTGCCATATCCTGACTGCCGCAGGGAGTAAAAGTGAATGCGGCCAGTTGTTTTTCCATCTCGTCTGCCGCCAGCGACAGCTCACGATTCAGACGGTATACCATCAAATTTTTAAACCACAGCATGGTGCTTTCCCTCTCCGGCGCGTATCAGATGCGCTAATTCAACGACAGCGCGCATGATAGCGAATTGGCAGCGGGGTTTCATTGCCTTTCCACCGTTGGCCTTTTAAGGTAGTGGACGGAGAAAAATAATGAGGCACATCCCATGCGCATTGGTATCGATTTAGGCGGCACAAAAACGGAAGTGATTGCACTGGCAAACGATGGTGCCACGTTGTTTCGTCATCGGGTGCCCACGCCGCGCAATGATTATCAGCAGACGCTGGCGGCCATTGGCGGGCTGGTGCGGCTGGCAGAGAAGGAAACCGGCGCACGGGGCAGCGTCGGCATTGGCATTCCCGGCACCCTGTCGCCCTATACCCGGCTGGTGAAGAATGCCAATTCCACCTGGCTGAACGGTCAGCCGCTGGATAAAGATCTGCAAAAAATATTGGGCAGGGAAGTGCGTATCGCCAACGATGCGAATTGTCTGGCCGTCTCTGAAGCGGTGGATGGTGCTGCTGCAGGAAAATCAGTGGTGTTTGCCGTGGTGATCGGTACCGGATGCGGGGCCGGGCTGGCTCTTAACGGTCAGTCATATGCGGGCGGTAATGGCAATGCAGGGGAGTGGGGCCACAATACATTGCCCTGGATGGATGAGGATGAACGCCGCTATGGTGATGAAGTGTCCTGTTACTGTGGCAAGGCGGGCTGTATTGAGACTTTTATTTCCGGCACCGGTTTTGCCACCGATTATGGTCGGTTAAGTGGGCTGAGCCTGTCCGGCGCGGAGATAATCAAACGCATGCAGCAGGATCCGCTGGCCGAACAGGCGATGGGCCGCTACGAACTGCGGCTGGCGAAATCACTGGCGCAGATCGTCAATATTCTCGATCCACAGATGATTGTGCTGGGCGGCGGCATGAGCAACGTTGATCGACTCTATCAGACCGTGCCGACACTGATTAATCAATGGGTGTTTGGCGGGGAGTGCCAGACCCCGATTCGTAAGGCGGTGCATGGTGATTCAAGTGGGGTGCGCGGGGCGGCGTGGCTGTGGCCACAGTGACGCAGAGCGTACTTACTGAAAACCACGCCCGTGGGCGTGGTGAGTAATAAGGTTTGTCGCTTCTCAGGTAACCGTCAACGCTTTCCTGGCGGGGTTTTGCTCCACCCGTTGATGAGCAGGCAACATGGCCTTTTATTCGTTACCCCATAGCATGGCATCACGTGGCGCGCTGTCACGCTGTTTTTTAGTCATCAGGAAATAGAGATAGCCTGCTGCCATCAAGGCGACAAACAGCCCGCCGATCACCGCATTGAACCACAGCATGGCAATCAGGCAGACGAAAGCCAGCACCAGCGCAATCCCTGGTACCAGCGGATAGCCAGGTGCAAGGAACGTGCGCTCCAGTTCGGGAGCGGTGCGGCGCAGGCGAAACAGACTGAGCATACTCATCAGATACATCACAATGGCACCAAATACTGCCATGGTGATCATCGCCGCCGTCAGCGTCATGCCCTGGAGGTTAATCCAGCTGTCGCTGAAGATGGCGGCAATGCCGATCGCCCCGCCGGCAATAATTGCCCGGTGCGGTGTCTGGAAACGGGAGAGTTTTGCCAGACTGGCGGGCAGATAACCGGCGCGTGACAGGGCAAAGAACTGGCGGGAGTAGCCAAGGATAATACCGTGGAAGCTGGCAATCAGGCCAAACAGACCGATCCACACCAGCATATGCATCCAGTTCGAGTGCTCGCCGACGATCATCTTCATCGCCTGAGGGAGCGGATCGTTAATATCGGAGAGTTTGCGCCAGTCACCCGCGCCACCGGCCATCAGCATCACGCCGATGGCCAGAACCACCAGCGTCAGAATACCGCTGATATAGGCTTTTGGAATGGTACGTTTGGGATCTTTCGCCTCTTCGGCGGCCATGGCGGCACCCTCGATGGCGAGGAAGAACCAGATGGCAAAGGGGATGGCGGCGAAGATACCGGAAACGGCAGGCAAGCCAAAGTGCTCACTGCCCGACCAGCCGTTGGCAACAAAATTGGCCACGCTGAAGCCCGGTGCAACCACGCCCATAAACACCAGCAGTTCCATAACTGCCAGCACGGTGACCACCAGTTCAAACATCGCCGCCAGCTTCACACCGAGAATGTTCAGCGCCATAAAGACAATGTAGGCACCCACTGCGGCGTATTTCGGGTTTAGCTGCGGATACTGCACATTCAGATAGGCACCTATCGCCATGGCGATCGCCGGGGGGGCAAAGACAAATTCAATCAGCGTTGCCATCCCGGCAATCAGGCCACCGGTTTCGCCAAAGGCACGACGGCTGTAGGCAAACGGTCCCCCGGCATGTGGGATGGCGGTGGTCAGCTCAGTAAAGCTGAATATAAAGCAGGTATACATGGTGGCGATAAGCGCCGTGGTCACCAGAAATCCCAGCGTGCCCGCCACACCCCAGCCGTAGCTCCAGCCAAAATACTCACCGGAAATCACCAGGCCTACCGCAATGCCCCACAAATGGATCGTGCCCAGGGTGGGCTTTAGCTTGCTTGTCATACCGATATCCCCGTCATCAATTTTATTGTCAGTCGATAATGCAGCCGGTGTCAGGGGGAAACTTGACGCTGGCGTACTGTTTTTTGTGTTCTGCAGTCAACTCCGAGGCAAAAAAAGTGCCAGGTGTATTCTGAAGTTAAAACAGAGTCGTCTGCGGTCAAGCCGCTGATGGTCAGCAACGCCATGCTGGTAACACATGAAGCGGATAACCGACCTGCCAACCTTACGGAGCCAGATTATGACCGCCAGACAATATGACGATCTCGATAACGCGTCACTGCTGAAGCTTGCGCAGCGTGCCCTCACCTGTTACCCGTTTGCGCAACAGGGGAAACTCAGCCTGCTTTGCCGCTCTGAAAACGCCACCTTTTTGCTGGAAGCCGACGGTAAACGCTATGCGTTGCGCCTGCATCGCGGTAACTATCACCAGCGTGCAGATATCGAAAGCGAGCTGCACTGGCTGGATGCGCTGCGTGAAACCGGCATTGTGGTACCTCAGGCGGTACCGGATGTCACCGGGGAGACGGTATTGAACCTGCCGCTGGAGGATGGCAGCGTGCGTCATGCGGTGCTGTTTCACTGGATTGATGGCGAGATGCCGACCACCGACGTGGATCCGCGTGCTTTTCAGCAGCTGGGGCATATTACCGCCCGTTTGCATCAGCACAGTAAACAGTGGCAGAAACCGTTGGGATTTCAGCGCATTATCTGGGATCACCACAGCATGGTCAGCCCACAGGGGCACTGGGGAGACTGGCGCGATGCTCCCAACCTGCGGCTGGCGGATCGCCCGCTGGTGGAGGAGGTCATTGCCCGCGTTGACGGCGAGCTGCAACGGTTCGGTAAGGACACTTCCCGCTATGGACTGATCCACGCCGATCTGCGTCTCACCAATCTGCTGTTGCACCACGGCGAAACGCGGGTGATCGATTTTGACGATTGCGGTATGGGATGGTATTTGCACGATCTTGCAGCAGCGGTAAGTTTTGTCGAGCACCATCCTCGTGCAGCCGACTGGGTGGAGAACTGGATCAAAGGCTATGAACAGGTGTCACATATCAGTGACGAAGAGATGGCGCTGGTACCCACGCTTTTGATTCAGCGCCGCATTCAGATGCTGGCCTGGGTCGGTTCCCATGCGCAGACCGAGATGGCAATCAGTCTGGGGCCACAGTGGGCCGACCACTCGGTTCGTCTCTGCCGTCGCTATCTGGAGGGCGTTGAATTGCCGGTGGGTGTCTGACCTGGTATGAAAATTGCTGCTGTTATGCGATGTTTCTGTAACAGGGGCGATAACGATGGAAAGCGGTGTAATTAAACAGCCAGACGTGGCGGCGGCGCTCAATACCAGTTTTGCCTGCAACCGGGGCGTGCTGGCCGCGGCTGCCAGCGGATTAAGTGAGTTTATCTGCGACAAGGGTGGCGATGCCGACCGCATTTTTGGCATTAGCGGTATCGATCCTGAGCAGTTGGCCAGCCCGACGCTCAGTCTGGGGCTGGTTAACTACTGCCGTGTCATGGAAGAAGCAGCACGTTATTCAGGTTTTGATAACTTCGGTTTGCACTACGGTAAGCAGTTTAAACCACAGTCATTAGGTCTGATTGGCTATGTTGGCCTGTGCTCCGCTACGCTTGAGCAGGCGTTGCATAACGTGGTCAATGCTTTTCCCTGGCATCAGCATGACACCCTGACGCGGTTGGTGGACAAAGGCGACTGCTGGCGGCTGGACTATCAGGTGCGCCACGGGGCTATTCTGAGCCGCCGTCAGGATGCGGAGCTGACGCTGGGGATGTTTATGAATCTTGTCCGCCACGTGGCCGGGAAAAACTGGGCGCCGCGAGAGGTACACTTTGAGCATCCCCGTCCAGCGCAGTGGCATGAGCATTGTAAAGTGTTTGACGCACCGGTTTACTTCGATCAGCCGTTCAACTCGATGCTGATCGCCAAACGCGATCTGACCCGCACCATGCCGGACAGCGATCCCATGCTGCTGATGGTCATGCAGGATGCGATCCGCCGTCTTAACAGCGCTGCGCCGCAGCAAAATATCGTCGATCAGGCCCGCGCCCAGGTACACCTGGTGTTGCTGAAAGGGGAGCCGGTACTGGAAGACGTGGCAGACAGGATGGGCCTCTCCAGCTGGTCTTTGCAGCGCCGTCTGCGTGACGAAAACCTCAGTTTTACCGCGCTGGTGGATAAAGTCCGCTGTGAAATGGCCACCCATTACCTGCAACAGAAACAGATCCCCATTTCGGAAATGGCGCTGTTGCTGGGCTATTCCGAAGTCAGCGCTTTCTCCCGTGCGTTCCGACGCTGGTTTGGCATCAGCCCGCGCCAGTGGCGACAGCATGAAATAGCCAGCTGAATCGCGTCGTCTGCTCTCGCGGCAGCTGGCCTGTGCTGCTTTGCGTTTTGTCAGTGTTGCAGATGACTGATGTCGCGCTATCAGATAGTGACAATGCCGCCTCTCTGGCGCCGAAAGGGCGAAGCCACGCTGGCCCAGACCATTACGATCGTCTCTCGCTGCGGTTTATTGCGGTTTGAAGTCGATAACCATTTTTGGTGGGATCTGCTTCGGCGGCGGCGGTAAATTTTCCGCACTGCTGATGACGCTCCAGGTTTTCAGGCACAGCGCCTCATCGCCTGCGGTGCTCAGCACGCTGTAACGGCCATTTTGCCAGGTAATGGTGACCGCGCACTCGCGACCTTTATAATGCGCCGCATGGTAAAAATTACGCTGAATACCGTACTGCATCTTTGCGTAATACAGGCAGACATCACGCGATGCTGCGTCCGAGGTATGACACTGTTTTTCCGCCGCCTGCTGTATTTGTGCCGCCGTGGGTGCCGGTAGCTTCTTTGCCTCTTGCGATGGGTGCCTGCCTGCCTGGCACGCTGTCAGCAATATGCTCAACAGTATAGCGCCCATTTTTTTTCTGTTCGCTGTCATTTATTCTCCGGGATGATAAAAGGATTGTTCCTGACAGTCATAGTTTACAGGCTTATTTGCAGGGTGACAGATTAACCATGACGCTTAGCATTAATTACAGATTATTTACCTGTAATTAGTTTGTGCAACATGACTGTTTTTTTATCAATAACGCATTGCGCCCTGTACATGACATTATTCCGGGGGACTTGTATACTCCGGCCTGCGCTGTATTCACTGATACTTTTATTCATGGACAAGAAAAAGTAATGAAAAATCCGCATAATTTATTGCCTGGCATAGTGCTTTGTTGTGGTGTTATTACGGGATGCGCAACGGAATCTTCCCGTTCCATTGATGCACCACAGGTCACTGCCGCCAGCCAGCCGACTTACACGGGCGTGAAAAGTCCGATTGCCATTGGAAAGTTTGATAACCGTTCGTCTTATCTGAATGGTATCTTTTCTGATGGTGTCGATCGCCTGGGAAACCAGTGCAAAACTATCCTTATTACCCACCTACAGCAGACCGGGCGTTTTAACGTGCTGGACCGTGCCAATCTTGATGAACTCAGTGCGGAAGCGCGCTACAGGAAAACCGGCCAGAGTATAAAAGGGGCCGATTATGTCGTGACCGGCGATATTACCGAATTTGGTCGTAAAGAAGTGGGCGATAAGCAGTTATGGGGGATCCTGGGACGCGGTAAAACGCAGGTCGCTTATGCAAAGGTTAACCTGAATATCGTCGATGTGGTCACCTCGTCCGTGGTTTATTCCGTGCAGGGTGCTGGGGAATATAAATTATCTAACCGTGAAATAGTAGGCTTTGGTGGCACCGCCAGCTATGACGCCACATTAAACGGTAAGGTGATGGATCTGGCGATCCGTGAAGCGGTTAATCATCTGGTCAGTGGTATTGAGTCCGGCACATGGCGACCGGTTAAATAATAACGGGAATAATTAATGAACCACATAAAATCTATTCTGGCAGCTTCCGCCGTGTTGCTGTTAGCCGCCTGTGCGCAAAAACCAGCCACTACTTATTATTGGGGCGATTATCAGTCTTCTATATATCGCTATTATCAAAATACCTCGTCGTCGGAAAAAGAAATTGCAAACCTCAATAAGGTTATTCAGGAAGCACACGCCCGGAATAAACCTGTTGCGCCTGGCTTGCATGCTCAGCTTGGGTTGCTGTATGCCAATAGCGGTCATTCTGAGCTGGCTTTCCAGCAGTTTACCGCCGAGAAAACGGCTTTCCCTGAATCCGCGTCCTATATGGATTTCCTGATGCGTAATAAGCAGAGTGCTAAATAATGAAAAATTTCTTAGCCATCGTTGGCCTGCTGGCTGTAGTGACGCTGACCGGCTGTGCGAAAAAAACGCCACCTTATGATTATACCGCCTTCCGTGAGAGCAAACCGGCTTCGATTCTGGTGCTGCCGGCGGAAAACCACGCTACCGACATCAACGCGGCGCACAGCTTTGCCTCGCTGGTGACCCAGCCGTTGGCGGAGTCTGGCTACTATGTTTTTCCTGTCGCGGTGGTGGAGGAGACGTTTAAGCAGAACGGTCTGACCAGTGCCAGCGACATTCGTAACGTCAGCGCGGCAAAACTGCACGGCATTTTCAATGCGGATGCGGCGTTGTATATCGACATCACGGAATACGGCACGAAGTTCATCGTCGTGGACAGCATGACAAAGGTGACCGCCACGGCGAAGCTGGTGGATCTGCGTACCGGCAAGACTGTCTGGAGCGGCGCGGCGACGGCGACTGACAACGAGAGCAACCACAACGGAACTCAGGGTCTGCTGGGATTGGTGGTCAACGCAGCGGTGAAACAGATAACCAGTAACATCACTGATAAAACCCACGATGTTGCGGCGCTGACCAGCGATCGTTTGCTGAGTGCCAACACCAACGGGGGTATCCTGCCTGGCCCACGTGCGAAAACAGCGATACGCTAACCGACAGCGGCACCGTGCCGGTTGTGGCGGTGCCGCTGCGTGTTCAGCGGCATGTTTTGCCGGTTGCCGGTCAGGCGGTCGGCGTTTCCAGTTTACTGTAGCCCAGTCCGTTGATTTTCCTTACCTTAATCTGTACCGGGATCCTTTCTTTCATCGCCTCCACATGGCTTATCACGCCGATGGTTTTCCCGCTGGCGTTAAGCGCATCCAGCGCATCAAGCGCGCTGTCCAGCGTCTGTGCATCCAGCGTGCCAAAGCCTTCATCAAGAAACAGCGATTCAATGCGGGTTTTATGGCTGACCAGATCGGAGAGCGCCAGCGCCAGCGCCAGACTGACCAGAAAGCTCTCGCCGCCGGAGAGGGTGCGGGTATCACGCAGCGTTTCTGCCTGCCAGGTATCCATTACCTGCAATTCCAGCGCCTCATCAGATTTGCGCTGCAACAGATAGCGTCCGTGTAACCGTTTCAGCTGTTGATTGGCCAGCCACACCAGATTATCCAGCGTCAGTCCCTGAGCAAACTTGCGGAATTTATCGCCTTCTTTCGAGCCGATAAGCAGATTCAGGTAGTTCCAGTCTTCCACCTGCTGTTCTCCCGCGGCAATCTGCGCCAACAGCTGTTTCTGTTGCTCACGTTGTGCGTCATCGCTGAGCAGTTGCTGGCGTACCTCCCCCTGCTGGCGGGCATTTTCCCGCAGTTGTTCCGCCAGTGCGTTCACCGTTTCGTTCAGGGTAGTGGGGTCGTCTGGCACATCTTCCGGCTGCTGCTGTTGCCGTGCAGCGAGGGTTTTCTGCGCCTGTTCCAACAGCACGGCGGTCTGTTGGCGACGGCTGTCGTGCTGTTTTTGCAGCGCTTTCAGCTGTGCGGACTGCGCCTCATCAAGCAGGGCGGCGACAAAATGTGTCTCGTCAGGGAAGTCGCTGGCGGCGAGCGACGTGGTAAAGGCGTCGCGGGTCTGCTCCAGCCGCTGCCTGAGCGTGTCTGCCTGCCCGGTGAGAGAGTGAAGTTGTCCGTTCAGGGTATTTAGCTGGTCCTGCTGCTGCTGCCACTGTTGTTGCAGCGCTTCGCTCCGTTCCGCGTGCTGTTGTGACAGCGTTCGCAGCTGCTGCTGCACGCTGGCCACGATCCGTTCACCGAACAGTGCCTGCCGCTGTCGGCGCTGGTCGGTAAGGCTGTTCTGTTCCGTGGCAAGACGCTGTTCCAGTGCGGCAAGCCGCTGCTGTTCGCTGGCGATAAGCTCATTAAGCGACTGTTGTTGTGTGAGCAGGGCGGTCAGTTGGGGAAGTATCTCCGTCAGTGCCTGCTCCGCCTGTCGCCATTGCTGCCACTCAGTCTGCCGGGCGGCCAGCCAGCGGTCATGTTCACCCTGTGCCGGTAGCGTCAGGGCATATTCAGTCAGGGTGCTCTGCAACAGGTCGCGCTGTTGTTCTGTCCCCTGGATCTGCTCGGTCAGCCGTTGCTGCATATCGCCAATGCCCTGGCTGAGAGTAAGTCGTTGCTGACCTGTCAGCTGTTGCTGTTGCTGAAGTTCGTTCAGTTCCTGTTGGCGTTGGGCAAGGAGATCCTTGCTGTGTTGCAGCGCCTGGGCGCTCTGTTGCAGTTGTAACAGCTGTGCCTGGGCGTTGTTTTCCTGCTGCTGCTGGTCTTCCAGCCACGCATTGACCTGCTGCTGCCGATCCGGCGCGAAATCCAGCGCCAGTGCGTCAAGCGCTGCCTGCCACTGGCTTTGCAGCTGGGTTTTCTGCCGGTCGCTTTCACTGTGCTCCTGCTGCAATTTCTCCAGCTGGCTTTGCAGGTTCTTCAGCTGTTCACGTTTTGCTATGCCCTCGTCCTTGCGTTTTTCCACTTCAGCCTTCAGCGTCAGTAAACGCTGCTGGGTTTCCGACGGGCTGACTGACTGATACTCACTGACCGCCGGATGCTCACAGGCACCACAGAGCGGGCACGGCTGCCCCGGCTCCAGCCGTGCGCGGTGCTGTTCCAGATCGGCGATGCGTTGCTCAAGCTGGTGACGTTTTTCCACATCCTGCTGATGCTGGTATTTTTCTTTCCAGTCGTTACGCAGGATAAGCAATTGCTGCCCGGCCTGCCGGAGTTGCTCTGCGGTTTCCTGTTGGCTGGTAAGCACTCGCTCACGCTGTTGCATCAGCTGCTGCCATTGCGGCATCAGCAACGCCAGCATCTGCCTTTGTGGTCGCTGCTGGTTAAAGCGGGTGAGCCGTTCCTGCAACTGTATTTCTGTATGCTGCTGCTGCAGGGCCAGCTGCTTTTTTTCCGCTTCGGCGTAGTGTTGCTGAGCCTGTTCCAGCGCCAGTCGTCGGGGGCTGGCCTGCTGTTCGAGCTGGCTTTCCTGCTGCTGCAACTGCGTCAGGCGTTGCTGTTGTTCCGTGAGCTGATGCTGTTGTCTTTGCCGCGTGTTTTCACTCTGTTGCAGCTGCTCAAAGCGGGCCTGCCACAGTGGCAAGGCTGCTCCCCAGTGGGCAACATGCGGATTCTGCTGTTGCCACTGCTGATGCTGCTGCTGCTGCGTGCGTTTTTCTTCCTGTGCCTGCCGGTTTTTTTCCAGTGCGCGCTGATGTTCGCCGAGTGAATGTTGGTACTCACTTACTTCTTTTGCCAGCGCGACCGTCTGTTGCGTAAGGGTGTCGATGCGGTTATCCAGTGGCAGCACACTCTCTGCGATCAGTGTCTCCTGCTGCTGGCGGAAGGTTTCGTGCTGACGACGCGCCTCATCTTCTGTTTTCAGCTGAACGCTGGCGGCATCCAGCTGCTGCTGTTGCCGTTGCCGCTCTGCGGCCAGGCGTTGTTGTTGTTGCTCCAGCACCTGCAAATCCTGTTGCTGCTGTTGGTACTGCTGCCAGAGTGGCCGCAGTTTTTCCGCCGGCTCGGCGCGGGCCAGCCTGTCCAGTTGAGGTTTGTCCTGTTGCCATGCAGTGTCAGCCTGACGGTGCTCCCGTTGTGCTGCGGTGACGGCCTCATTTTCGCTCAGTAACTGTTGATACCACTGTAATAACTGTTGCTGGCGCTGATGGCGGGTAGTGAGCGCCTGCTCCTCTGCTACCTGTGCGTAAAGCTGGCGGCCCAGTGATTTTCGCTGCTCCTCATCCAGCAACGCCATGCCACCCGCACGGGCGCGCAGCGTCTCCAGACCCTGGCGGGCGTTTTTATAACGTTCGAACACACTGGCTGACAGACGACCATAGATCTCGGTGCCGGTCAGCTCCTCCAACAGTTCAGCCCGGCTGTTGGCATCGGCATTAAGAAAGGCGGCAAACTGCCCCTGCGACAGCATCATCGATTTGGTGAAACGCCCGAAATCCAGCCCGGTCAGCCCGGTCAGCATCTCCAGTTTGTCTTTCACTTTATCCGCCACGATCTTATTGTCGGCACAGCGCGCCAGTTCCACGCGCGGTGGTTTCAGGTTGCCGTCCACCGCACCGCGCGCCCGGCCCTGGCTCCAGAAGGCGCGCCAGGCCTCGCCTTTTACCTCAAATTCCACTTCGGCCAGACAGTCGGCCGTGTCGCGGGTCATCAGGTCATTTTGTGTGTGTGACAGTTTCCCCAGCCGGGGCGTTTCGTGGTAGAGCGCCAGGCAAATGGCGTCCAGAAGGGTGGTTTTGCCTGCCCCCGTTGGGCCGGTAATGGCAAACAGGCCGTTGCTGGCGAATGGCTCGGCGGTGAAATCAATTTTCCACTCGCCTTTCAGCGAGTTAAGGTTTTTAAAGCGTAACGTCAGGATTTTCATGATTGTTCCCCGTCATCAATTTCTGCCAGCGTCTGTTGAAACAGTGCGGCAATACGGGCCAGCCGCTGTGGCTCCGTACCCGGTTCCATTGCCAGACGTCGGTCAAAAACGTCCTGCACGCTAAGTTCGCTTAACGTCTCGTTATGCTGTCGCGCGAGGATTTGTTCCCGCTGTTCACGGCTGCGGCGTAGCAGCACCACTTCCACCGGCAGACTGAGCGTCATCTCCTGGATACGACGCTGCAAGTCGTTCAGCCAGGCGTCAGTGACCACCTCAATGTCCAGCCAGACGACTTTGCCGTCCGGCGGTGGCGGAAGGGTCGTCAGCTGGTGGGCTATCTGTTCCAGCGAGCCTTTGATCATCTGCATTGGCTGAAATTGTGGGATGGTCAGAGGCGTGACGCGATGCAGCTTGCCGTCAGTGAAATCCACCAGGAAGACGCTTTTCGCTTTGCCCAGTTCATCAAAACTGAGCGGAATGGGCGAGCCGCTGTAACGGATATGCTCTGTTCCGGCTATTTGCTGGGCGCGGTGGATATGCCCCAGGGCGATGTAATCGGCGGGTGGGAAAGCCTGTGCGGGAAAGGCATCCAGCGTGCCGATATAAATATCGCGCACCGCGTCGCTTTTGGTTACGCCGACGGTGGTCAGATGACCCGTGGCGATGATCGGTAGCCTCCGCTTTAGTGTCTCGCGCTGTTTTTCTGCTTCCTGCCAGCACTGTTGGTAGTGAAGGGCGATGGCCTGCAACAGCGATTGCTGCTTTTCGTTACCGGACAGGCCGGACTGGCTGGTGGTGATATCACGCGGGCGCAGAAAGGGAATGGCGCACAGCAGCGCCGCCGGCTGGCCATCACGGTCGTTGAGTTGCAGGACCTGCTGGCGGGGATGCGCCGTAGCGGCGGCGATGACCCGGGTATTCAGGCAGGCAAGCAGTTCCCGTGATTCATTTAGCACCGCCACCGAATCGTGGTTGCCGCCCAGTATCACCAGCTGGCAACCGGTCGGCTGCAATGTGACGATAAAGTGGTTAAGCAGTTCGCGGGCATAGCTGGGGGGCGATCCGGTATCAAAAATATCCCCGGCGACGATAATCGCCTCCACCTGATGTTCTGCCACCTGTGCCAGTAGCCAGTCTAGAAAGGCCTGATGTTCAGCAGCCCGGCTTTTCGTATAAAAAAACTGGCCCAGATGCCAGTCAGCGGTGTGAATTATTCGCATGGGATCCCTTCTGTGCGGAGCGCATGGTTGACGATTATAAACCGACCGGGCAAAAACCCCAGCGTGAATGGTCTCTGGCGGGTAAACTGCGTTGTGAAGGGTGCTTTTTTCATAAAATTGTCATAAAACTGACGCATACTGACGCCGCAAATCCAGTGATATCCCGTCACCGTAGCAGGAGCAATAATGGCCAAGCGCATTCTGGTGGTTGAAGATGAAGCCCCAATCCGTGAGATGTTGTGTTTCGTTCTGGAGCAAAATGACTACCAACCTGTTGAAGCGGAAGATTATGACAGTGCGGTAAGCCGGTTGATTGAACCCTGGCCAGATTTGATCCTGCTTGACTGGATGCTGCCAGGCGGTTCAGGCATTCAGTTTATTAAACATCTGAAGCGCGAAGCAATGACGCGGGATATCCCGGTGATCATGCTGACGGCGCGTGGCGAAGAAGAGGACCGCGTGCGTGGCCTGGAAGTGGGGGCGGATGATTACATGATTAAACCTTTCTCACCGAAAGAGCTGATTGCCCGCATTAAAGCGGTGATGCGCCGCATTTCACCGATGGCGGTGGAAGACGTTATTGAGGTGCAGGGACTGAGTCTCGATCCCTCTTCCCACCGCGTCATGTCTGCCACTCAGCCGCTGGAGATGGGGCCGACGGAATACAAACTTCTGCACTTTTTTATGACCCACCCGGAGCGGGTCTACAGCCGTGAACAGTTGCTGAATCATGTCTGGGGCACTAACGTTTATGTCGAAGATCGTACCGTTGACGTGCATATTCGCCGCTTGCGCAAAGCACTTGAAGTCAGTGGGCACGATCGCATGGTGCAAACGGTCCGCGGGACCGGGTACCGCTTTTCCGCACGTTTCTGAACGTTCGTACTGGAGTTTTTACCTTGCTGGAACGCCTCTCCTGGAAGAGATTACTGCTGGAGCTGATGCTGGTCTGCCTGCCCGCGCTGCTGATTGGGCTGGTGACAGGTTATCTGCCCTGGCTGCTGCTGCTCGCGGTACTGCTGCTGCTGGGCTGGCATTTTGCCAACCTGTTGCGTTTATCTCACTGGCTGTGGATTGACCGCAGCATGACTCCGCCTGCCGGGTGTGGCAGCTGGGAACCGCTCTTTTATGGTTTACATCAGATGCAGATACGAAACCGTCGCCGTCGCCGTGAGCTGAGCCATCTGATCAAACGTTTTCGCAGTGGTGCGGAGTCGCTGCCTGATGCGCTGGTGCTGACCACCGAAGATGGGATTATTTTCTGGTGTAACGGTCTGGCACAGCAACTGCTGGGACTGCGCTGGCCGGAAGACAGCGGACAGAATATCCTCAACCTGTTGCGTTACCCGGAGTTTGCCCGTTATCTGCGTCAGCACGATTTTTCCCGTCCGCTGACGCTGGTGCTGAATAACCAACGCCAGCTGGAAATTCGCGTGATGCCATACAGTGAAGGTCAGTATCTGCTGGTGGCGCGGGATATGACTCAGATGCATCAGTTGGAGAGTTCGCGCCGCAGCTTTTTTGCCAACGTCAGCCATGAGCTGCGTACGCCGCTGACGGTTATGCAGGGATATCTGGAGATGATGGCTGAAAGCGGGATGAAAGAGGCACAGCGTGATAAAGCCCTGCATACCATGCAGGAGCAAACCCGCCGTATGGATGGCCTGGTAAATCAGCTGCTGACGCTCTCGCGTATTGAAGCCGCACCGGCGCTGGATTTACAGCAACAGGTTGATGTGCCGCTGATGCTCAGGCTGTTGCAGCGTGAGGCGGAGGCGCTCAGTCAGGGGCGTCATCAGATTCATTTCAGCAATGATGACACCCTCAGGGTGTTTGGTAATGATGAACAGCTGCACAGTGCGATTGCCAATCTGGTTTATAACGCGGTGAATCACACCCCTGAAGGAACGCGTATCACCATTGGCTGGCAGAGAACGTCTCAGGGGGCGACATTCAGCGTGCGTGACAGCGGACCCGGCATTGCACCGGAACACCTTCCGCGTCTGACGGAACGTTTTTATCGCGTTGATAAAGCGCGCTCACGTCATACCGGCGGCAGCGGGCTGGGGCTGGCTATTGTTAAACACGCGCTCAGTCATCACGGTGCCCGACTGGAAATTCGCAGCCAGCCGGGAAAAGAGACCTGTTTCAGTTTTACCCTTCCACCCCGGTTAATTGTCAGTGAGCCGTTATCTGACAGTGCGGCGTGGTGAGGGCAGTGAAGGCGATACGATTTCGATAAGTTCAAATTCTTCGGCCACCACCTCCATGCTGTCGGACCAGGTGCCTTCGCGCCGGAAAAAGGCCTGATGGGCCTGTCGCCAGTGGTTAAGGCTGAGATCGCCTTCCCCCTCTTTTCTTGCATGCTCTTCTGTCACCCCATTAAAACGCATCAGCCGCAGGGAGAGGGTTCGGATGACGCATACCGGATGAGCATCACCGTTAAGGATAATGCTGTAGCCACCAATGGCTGGCGGATTTTCTTCCTTTTCAAAACAACAGAATGAACTGCATGACGCGGTTTTTATCCCGCTGATAACGAGGTCTGCCAGCTCGTCAGCCAGTTCGTGGCTGTCACCAAACGACCAGGCGATAGCGCCAGGGTATTTTTTTTCAAGCGTTGCTGTCTGATCCATGCTCAGGCTCCGTAACCTTGGTTAGCAGATAAAATTAACACGGGACATGACGCTGGCGGAGACAGGCATACATCTTTTTCGCCAGCATCATTCGGTGACATCAATATATGAGTTTCTTTCATGTTTAATGAAATATACTCAGTTGCTGATAAAGCCCACAGGTGACATGCTCCCTTTCAGCCATACAGACATCCATAAGTCTTAATGTAACCCTGAGAAACTATTTCAATATTGGTGCCTGGCGTGAGCAGGCAGGAGTGAACAGAAATGCAGAGAGATTCAGCCCGCTATCGTGCCGAAGTGGTCGGCAGCTTCCTTCGCCCGGCAGCCATTAAGCAGGCCCGTGAACAGTTTCAGCGGGGTGAAATTGACACGCTGACGCTGCGGCGTATTGAAGATGAAGCTATCCGCGATGTGGTGGCGCAACAGCGAGCCTGCGGACTGCAAGTGGTTACTGACGGTGAGTTCCGCCGGGCATGGTGGCACTTTGATTTCTTTGAGGGCCTGCAAGGGGTGCAGGCGTATGAAGCAGAGCAGGGGATTCAGTTCAATGGTGTCCAGACCAAAGCGCGCGGGGTAAAAGTCACCGGCAAGCTTGGCTTTGGCGATCATCCCATGCTGGCAGATTTCCGCTATCTGCAAAGCATCAGCGGTGACGCCATCGCTAAAATGACCATTCCCAGCCCAAGCGTGCTGCATTTTCGTGGTGGACGTAAGACGATTGACGCCACGGTTTATCCTGATATGGAAACCTACTTCGACGACCTGGCGCTGACCTGGCGCAAGGCGATCCACGCTTTTTACGATGCCGGTTGTCGCTATCTGCAACTGGATGATACCGTCTGGGCTTATCTCTGTTCTGAAGATCAACAGCGACAGATCCGGGATCGCGGCGACTGCCCACAGGCGCTGGCCGCGACTTATGCCCGGGTGCTGAATAAAGCGATTGAGGGCAAACCGGACGATCTGACTATTGGCCTGCATGTGTGTCGCGGCAATTTCCGCTCAACCTGGATAGCGGAAGGGGGATACGAGCCGGTGGCCGAAATCCTGTTTGGCGGCGTGAATATCGATGCGTTTTTCCTCGAATATGATAACGAGCGTTCTGGTGGCTTCGAGCCGTTACGCTTTATTAAACCGGGTAAGCAACAGGTGGTGCTGGGGCTGATTACCACCAAAGTGGGGGAGCTGGAGGATCGGGACAGCGTCAAAAAACGGATTGCGGAAGCAGCAAAATATGTCCACCCCGAACAGATTTGCCTCAGCCCACAGTGTGGGTTTGCCTCAACGGAAGAAGGTAACAGCCTCAGCGAGCAACAGCAGTGGGCGAAGCTACGGCTGGTGACGGAGCTGGCTAACGAGATCTGGTGACCAGAATGCTGCCTGAAAGCGCGCGGACGCGCGCTTTTTGCGCATACAGCAACGTGTTTTTGCACATATCTTTCCTGAAGTGCGCAAAAAAAATACATATCTTCTGATGGCTACGGCGATTAAACCAAAGTGATAAACTGGCTGTAGTGTTTTTTGCGCTATATTGTGCTGCATTACCGATCCTGTCTTGTCTTTCTCCGCTATTAACGGTTTACTTAGCGCCGTTTTTTCGTTTCCCCCTGAAAAAAGATCGTAATCAGCGCAAATCCGCTGATATACGGCATCTGACCAGAAGATTGCTCTCTGCCACCGGCCGGGCGTCAACGTTTCGTGCAGACAAGGGGACAATGCTGATATGACGATTTCACCAACACCCGTAACAGGCTAATTCTCGGCTTATGACTAATCGTTTAACCTTCAAAGATATCATCGCACTGGGCTTTATGACATTTGCCCTGTTTGTCGGTGCCGGTAACATTATCTTCCCGCCAATGGTGGGTATTCAGTCTGGTGAGCACGTCTGGGTTGCCGCACTGGGCTTTCTGATTACTGCCGTAGGACTGCCGGTGATCACCGTTATTGCGCTGGCCCGCGTGGGCGGTGGTATTGATGCACTCAGTTCTCCTGTTGGCAAGGTGGCGGGAATGGTGCTGGCGACGGTCTGCTATCTCGCCGTTGGACCGTTATTTGCCACGCCGCGTACCGCCACCGTGTCGTTCGAAGTTGGCATTGCGCCTCTCACCGGTGAGAGTCCGCTGCCTCTGTTTATCTACAGTCTGGTCTACTTTGTGCTGGTGATAGGCATCTCTCTTTATCCTGGCAAACTGCTGGATACCGTCGGCCACTTTCTTGCACCACTGAAGATTGTGGCGCTGGCGGTGTTGGGAACTGCCGCACTGATGTGGCCTGCTGGCGAGATTGCCCCGGCGACCGGGGCGTATCAACATGCCGCGTTTACCAGCGGTTTTGTTAATGGCTATCTGACCATGGATACGCTGGGCGCGCTGGTGTTTGGCATTGTGATTGTCAACACGGCACGTTCCCGTGGCGTTAGCGAGTCGGCTTTACTTACCCGCTACACCATTATTGCCGGCCTGATTGCCGGTATTGGTCTGACGCTGGTCTACCTGACGTTGTTTAAACTGGGTTCGCAAAGCGCCTCAATCGCCGCGCAGAGCGCCAACGGGGCGACGATCCTGCACGCTTATGTACAGCAGACCTTTGGCAGTATGGGCAGCCTTTTCCTTGCCGTGCTCATCTTCGTCGCCTGTATCGTCACGGCAGTGGGACTGACCTGTGCCTGTGCTGAGTTTTTTGAACAGTATCTGCCGCTCAGCTATCGCCAGCTGGTGTTTATTCTGGGCCTGTTTTCAATGCTGGTTTCTAATCTGGGTTTGAGCCATCTGATCCAGTTTTCTGTTCCGGTGCTGACTGCGATTTATCCGCCGTGCATCGTGCTGGTTTTGTTGAGCTTTACCCTGGGCTGGTGGAAAAAAAGCAGCCGCATTGTTGCGCCAACCATGCTGGTCAGCCTGCTCGCTGGCATTATAGATGCGGTTAAAACCACGCACTTTGCGGCGTTTCTGCCTGATTTTACCGCGCATTTACCGCTGGCGGATCAGGGGCTGGCATGGGTACCGCCATCGCTGGCAATGTTGGTGCTGGTGGCGATTTATGACCGCGCGATGGGTCAGCCGCAGGTTGGCGTCCCACAGCAATAAATAATGTGATAGCGTTTCCGGCAGGAAAAACAGAGATTATGAAGACGGAAAAATGACTGAAAATAAACTCAAAAAAGGACTGAGTACCCGTCATATTCGCTTTATGGCGTTGGGATCGGCTATTGGTACCGGGCTGTTTTACGGCTCGGCTGATGCAATGAAAATGGCCGGACCCAGCGTGATCCTTGCCTACATCATCGGTGGTGCCATTGCTTATATTATTATGCGGGCGCTGGGTGAAATGTCGGTTAATAACCCTCAGGCCAGTTCCTTCTCGCGCTATGCTCAGGATTACCTTGGTCCGCTGGCCGGTTATATCACCGGCTGGACATACTGCTTTGAAATTCTGATTGTCGCGATTGCCGATGTCACCGCATTTGGCATCTATATGGGCGTCTGGTTCCCGGATGTGCCGCACTGGATATGGGTGCTGAGCGTGGTGTTGATCATTGGCGCGATCAATATGGCTACCGTGAAAGTGTTTGGTGAAGTGGAGTTCTGGCTGTCGCTGTTTAAAGTTGCCACCATTATTATCATGATTATCGCGGGGATCGGCATTATTGTCTGGGGGATCGGTAACGGAGGGCAGCCGACCGGCATCAGTAACCTGTGGCGCAATGGCGGTTTCTTCGCGCACGGTGTGATGGGGATGGTGCTGTCGTTGCAGATAGTGATGTTTGCCTATGGCGGTATCGAAATTATTGGTATCACCGCCGGTGAGGCGAAAGATCCGGCGGTTTCCATTCCGCGTGCCATCAACACCGTTCCTCTGCGTATTCTGGTGTTCTACGTGGGCACCCTGTTCGTTATTATGTCGATCTACCCGTGGGATCAGGTGGGCACTCAGGGCAGTCCCTTTGTGCTGACCTTCCAGCATATGGGCATTGCCGCCGCCGCCGCGGTACTGAATTTTGTGGTGATCACCGCATCGCTGTCGGCCATTAACAGCGATGTGTTCGGCGTAGGGCGTATGCTGCACGGAATGGCAGAGCAGGGGCATGCGCCAAAAGTATTCGCGGCCGTTTCGCGGCGCGGCGTTCCATGGGTAACCACGCTGGTGATGATGACCGCCATGCTGGTGGCGGTTTATCTCAACTACCTGATGCCGGGAAAAGTGTTCCTGGTGATTGCGTCACTGGCAACATTTGCCACGGTCTGGGTGTGGATTATGATCCTGTTCGCGCAGATTGGTTTCCGTCGCGGCCTCAGTCTCGAGCAGACAACATCCCTGAAATTTGCCATGCCGGGCGGAACCTTCACCGCGATCGTTGGCATTTTGTTTCTGTTCTTTATTATCGGCCTGATTGGCTGGTTCCCGGATACCCGTGTGTCACTTTATGTGGGCGCCGGCTGGCTGGTGTTGCTGACTGCCAGCTGGGCGTTTGTACGTAAGAAAGCCGGTGCCTGACCGCACAATAAAAAAGCCGGAATAATCCGGCTTTTTTATTGTGCTTATTTTTATCAGAAACGATAACCGACACCGATGTTAAAGCCATTAATAGCGAAGTTTCCGCCAGGAAATTTTGTGCGGGTTCCTTCATAGCCAATATCAATGGCGATATTATCGACAGGATTAATTTGTACTCCGGCACCATACATGAAAGAGGTATCGTTTCCTTTGTAACTTTCTCTGAGGAAGGCGACATAATTACGCTTCCAGACATAATTTTCGTCAGCTTTGGTATGGTTTATTCCCACCAGACCGTAAACGCTGAGGTAGTCATTAAATCGCCAGGCCGGACCCGCTGAAAGTGAATAAACTTTGGTTTTTGCATGAATATCAATATCATCGCTTCCTGAACCGGAATCACCGTAATGGCTACTGTTACCGTTTAAATAGCTCATTGATCCAATAACGCTAAGTGGTGAATCCCACTCATAGCGATATTTTAAGTTGACCCCTTTTAATTGAGTATTAAGAGCCTGAAGTTTACTCTGTGCGTAGCCAAGTGAAACCGTATGGTTATCAGCTAAAGCCAGTGGGGAAAATGCTGCCGAGGAAAGTAAAAAAGCGCTGATAAAAATATTTTTCATTATATCATCCTTAATTTTAATGACCATTTGTGTAGTCATGGTAAATTTATTGTTACTTTTAAAATAAAAATTACAGCGAAAAAGCAGGTGTTATTCTAAAGATATTAATAATATTTTGAATGTATTAACCCGAAAGAAGTGATATGTGTCACGCAATAATACTTTTGCCACTTTTAGCCTTAATGAGGGATATTTTTTATTTGTCAGTTTTTTTCTTTTTTGATTTTTTATTTAAAAATATGAGCGGGTTGTTAATGCATTGCGGAATTATCATTGTCGGCCTGTTTCTGGTTGCTCTGCACGTTGATATCGGTGCCGGTGGCCTTAATGGTCAGGTTGTTGCTGGCGGTCAGGGTGCTGCCCTCGCATTGGGTGCGGGTGGCGGTCTGGCTGGATGTGGATGACTGGCTGCCCCAGGAGAGGTTGGCACCAACCACGCTGCTCAGATGCAACTACGCGAGGTAGCGAATTATGGCTGCGCAACATCATAAGTCAGAACAGGTTTCAACCAAAGCCCTACGTTATACCGTGGGTTATATCCGCGATTCGAGGAAGTTTCAGCTGTCGCCGTCGATTACGCTTAAGGGCCACTGGATGGGGATTTGGGGTTTGGGCACAGGAAGAAGGTTGAGGTGCTGTGTGAGCGGGGCGCAAGACATAATGCATATTATACGAAGACGGCCCGCACGCTGAGGGCGGGCCGGGCTTCGTGACCACACGGGACGGCTGCGTATAATGCCACATTATGTTGAATGGCCGGGCAGCGGGCACATCGCTATTATATTGTGCGATGTCGCACCGCTGCCCGGCCATTTACCCCGCGTGGCACTGAACGCGATGAAGGCAGATCGCGGCATGGACGCCGCGCTCTGCCGTGCACGAACAACTCAACTCACAGGGAACCGGCTAACTCAGCGGCCATTTCGACTGCTCCGCTGCTCCGTCCGGCTCCGCGAACAGACTGATAATATCCCGCGAGCCGTGCAGCAGCCTTTCTATACGCACTTCTGCATCAAGCACTCTGAACACGATGAGATAACGCCCGTAAGCGCAACTTCTGACGCTCTGACCCAGCTCCGGCCTCTCTCTGTAGATAACGGGTGACTCTGCTATCAGCAGGCACTGTTGGTACAGCTCTTCAGTGAAGCTCACCGCCCGTACCGGATTATCCTGCGCGATATAGTCACCTATGGCTTCCATATCCTGCTCTGCCAGTGGTGATATACCCAGTTTCATTACGCTTTACCACCTTCGGCCATACGCCGGTATTTACGCGACAGACGACCGAACACCTCTTCAGCGTTCCGGCTTTCTCCACTGTTTATACCTGCACTGACCGCCTTTTGCAGCGTTTCAAGTTTCATCTGCTGTTCCCGTTCTTCCAGTGCCCGCAGTCCGGCACGGATAACCTCACTGGTGTTGTTATAGCGTCCGCTTTCGATCTGCTCACGGATGAACGCTTCGAAGTAGGGGCTGAGTGCCACGCTGGTTGGCATGATGTTTCTCCTGCTGGATTACTATCAGTTAATAACTGTTAGTATTTCAGGCTTGCTCTTTATTATCAACTTCAGACCTGTCCCGCTGTTCTGCCGGGTGCGTTGCCGTATGGATCTCCTTCAACGCCCGGATGCTGACCCGCGTGTAGATTTGGGTGGTTTCCAGCCTGCTGTGGCCCAGCATTGCCTGTATCCAGCGCGTGTCCGCGCCGTTCTCCAGCATCAGCGTTGCCATCGTGTGCCGGAACAGGTGACAGCTCCCGCTTTCTCTCACCCCGGACTGCCTGACATAGCGGCCAATGTGGTGCGTCAGCCCGCCCGGACTGAACCCCTCGCCATCATTCGCCAGGAACAACGCATCACTGCGTTTTCCCCGGCACAGCGCATCACGGCCTTCTGCAAGGTAGCGGGCCACCCAGCCCAGCGCCCGCGCACCCACCGGTACGATGCGCTCCTTACGGCCTTTACCCTGGCGGATGGTCACGGTGCCGCGCTCCTGGCTGACGCTCCAGATATCCAGCCCGCAGATTTCCATCCGGCGCATACCGGTACTGTAGAGCAGCTCCAGCAGCGCCCGGTCCCGCAGTCCCGCCGCCGTGCTTACATCTGCCACCGCCATCACACGCTCCGCCTCTTCTGCACTGAGCACGTCCTTTGGCAGCTTATACGGCTCCTTCGGCAACAGCAGGTCAGCCGCCGGATTGCTCAGCAGCAGCCCCTGCCGCATCTGCCAGCGGAACCAGCCCTGCACTGAGCCAAGTCGGCTCCGCTGGCTGCGTACCGATAACGGGGCACCATTGGCCTTGCGGTACAGGAACAGCGTGCGCTGATATTGCTCCAGTACCGGGCGTGTCACCTCTGCGGGCTGTCGCAACCCGCGCTCGACACACCAGTGGATAAAATCTGTTAAGCACTCCAGCCGTGTCTGTAAGGTCCGCGCTGAAGTATGCCGGGCTTCTTCCAGTCGCTGATACTGCATCAGTCGCGGCCAGAACGCCCGTTTATCAAGGACGTCTCCGACTGGTTCCGGCGCCTGCCGCCGCTTGTCACGTTTACCCATGCGTGGTTCCTCCCTGTGGTGTTAACGAAGGTAAAGGTGGTTGCTCCTCTTTTCTTTTGCCCCTGATTACTGCGTTTTCATCAGTCCCGACCGCTTCAGCCGCCAGGCCTTCTGCTGTCTGGCCTGAAGCGGCTTTTTCACTGCCCGGCTGGGCACCGACCGCATCCCAACCGGGGGCCGACTGCTGGCCCGTTTCCTCCGACCGGTCAGATTCAGACCCCGACCGGGACGTATCGCCTTTGTCAGTGGTCGCCAGTGTTTCCGCGCCGTCCACCTCCAGCAGCCCGCACAGGTGCGCCTCTTCGCCGTCGCCGCCGTCCCATAACAGCGCATATTCATACGTCAGGCCGCGCCGGTGCAGCAGCAGGTATTCCATCTCCAGCAGCCGCGCCAGATGGACCTTTAACTGCGTGTCGCCCCAGTGAAGCCGCTCCCGCACGTCTCGCCGGGTGAAGCGCACCTCTGACGGCTGGCAGTTCTGCGACGCGGCCAGCCCGGCGACCATCTCCCGCAGCAGGATTAACAGTTTCCGCGTCTGCGGCGGCATCTCGTCCAGCGTTCTCCCCAGCACCTCATGCGCCAGCCGGTTGGCCAGCCGGATATCGGACGGCTGCACCTCGATATATTCGATAACAGACCCCCGGTGTTCAGCCCGCTTCACCTCCCGCTGGTACTGGTGCAGCAGCGCCACCGACTGGATAAGGGTGAGATATTTCATATGGTCGCGCCGGGTGCGGGTTTTGTCCGACAGGAAGGTCAGCCGCTCCGCATACGGATTGACTACCCTCAGCGGGCGTAACAGCCGCTGCGCGTTCTGATGCAGCCGGGTCAGATACTGCTTCTCACTCTGCGCCAGCAGCCCGGCCAGCGTCTGGCTCTTACGTTGCAGCGCATGTATCGCCTCGGTCTGTTCCCGCGACTCGTTCACCGTCAGCACCAGGCAGCGGTTCAGCAGCTCTTCATCAACATCGCTGGCCGTGGTGGTCAGCATCAGCATTACCGGCCCCTGAACCTTATATTCCCGCGTCACCAGTTCGCCGGACTGCTCGTCCTTGCCGGTTGAGGCTATCTTCAGCTCACCGTCCGACTGCAACAGCTTCAGCGCGTAGGCCGCCTGACGCACACCTTCTTCCTCCGCTATCGCCAGGATTTTATGCTGAAGCGAGGTCTCGCCCAGGTAGTAGAGGCTCTGCCCGGTCATCGCGCTGTACTGTATCCGCTCCTCTTCCGGTATCAGCGACAGCACCGCATCCATCAGCGAGCTTTTCCCGGCAACACTGGAAGACTGGATTAACACCGCCAGCGGTTTATCCAGCCTGCGCGAGGTGGCCGCCAGATAGCCGGTCAACAGGTTGGCCGACTCGCCGACCACGCCACAGGCGGCCAGGTCCGCCACGATGCGTTCTGCCAGGTCCGGGGATTTCAGCAGTGCCAGGGCCGCCGCTTCGTCGTCACCGGAGACCGTCACCGTGCCGGTTGCCTGCTCCGCCTCCGCTGAGCGGCGCTGTTCGTCCTGCTGCTGCTCCAGACATAACAGCAGGCGGCCACACTCGCGCTTTATCACGCTCAGCTCACAGGCCAGCTCGTTAGCCGCACCGCTCACGAACGCCTGCCGCTGCTTCGCGTGATACATGTCGAAGCTGTCCACGTGGAACGCGCCAGTACTCTCGTCCAGCACCTGCACGTTAACCTTCATCACTTCTGACAGCGTGTTCTTCTGCCAGCCACGCACCCGCTACACGCGCGGGCCGGAGCGTAACAGCAGCTCACCGGCGGGCGTGGTTTCGCAGGCGATAAGGGAGGTTGCAGCGGGCTGAGAAGCCGCCTGTGGGGCCGGTCGGGCGGTCGCTCCTGCGCATCCCTGCGCCCGCGACATTGGGACATCCTGTCCGGCAGCTAAGGAAGGGATAATTTCATTGCTGCCGGTCACGGTTTCGGATGTAACAGCAGGGTCGCTTTGCAGCCGGGCGTCTGCGCTGCCGGATGTGGCCGCTGCCATTCTGATCGCCTGCTCCAGCGCCAGGCCCAGCGCACTTTCCGCATTGCCGCTTTTCACCGCGTAAGTATTCGCATCCAGTCCGGCCGGGAAGCGTACCCGCCAGGCGTCGATCCCCGCGCCGCTCAACGCTTCAGCCACCGTTTCCGCACCCCGATCCCCGGCCTCGTCCCGATCAAAGGCGATCATCACCTTTTTGACTCCGTGATACTGCAACGCCGCCAGTTGGTCGGGCGTGAAGCCGTTCACCCCGTAAGCGCTGATCACGTTGCGGAACCCGGCACACCAGAAGGTCATGGCGTCGATCAGTGCTTCACACAGGATCACTTCAGAAGAGGCTTTCAGCGCTCCTTCATTCCAGATCCCGGCCAACGGTGAGGGTAAGTAAAGATGCTTTGCCGAGCCTTTTAATATCATGTGATCGGCCATCGTGCGCCGCCCGTAGAGCTGCAACACCCGGCCACGTTGTGCCGGATTGTAACTCTCTGACCAGCCCGTCACCGGCACCATCAGGCAGCCACGGAAGTGATCCTGACGGTTGGATTCACGGATCACGCCCAGCTGTTTTAAGCGTGTGCGTAACGCCTTGCCCTCTTTGCAGTAAGGCGAGGGCAGCGCTCCGGCCACACCATGCGCCCCGGCGAACCCCAGCTTAAAGTGGCTGACCAGTTCGGGATGATTAAGCCCGCGCTTCTCCAGCCAGGCCAGCGCATCGGGGCTGTTCAGCAGGTTCTGGTGATACCAGTTCACCACCTGATGCAGCAGCGCCTGGCCGTCATCATCCAGATCGGTAAGCGTCTGGCGGGCAGGCGGTTAAGGTGGTGGTTGAACACGGGCAGTTGATCATCCGGCTGGCTGAGGAGTGATTGGTGGGTAAAGAGATCCCGGCCCAGGTTTGGCCGGGATATTTAAGATCATCAGGAATGCTTAGATGGTGGTGCTGGTTTCTCTTTCGACATAAGACACTGTCCTATACCAATAATAATTCCACATCCGACTGATATTTCAGTTCCTCTGATTAGATTATTCCTATCAAAATCAAAATCTCCAACCAAAAAATATGAGGCTAAGGATATAAGTAATTGACCGCCTACAAGAATAATGAAAAGGCCAACTACCCAATAAATAGTTATTAATAACAGCAACTTAAATCTATTACTTGACATCATTGTCCCTTCTCTAATTTCTGTTTAACCTTTTCGGCCAGGTTCTGTGCGGAGCTTCCAAGATATTCAGAACCAGCAGATTCAGCCACAGCTCCTGTGAGTTTAGGGATATTAAACTGAGGAACTGTAGTTTGTAATCGCTCCACACCTTTTCCTATCGTAGCGCCTCCAAGAGTTCCCAAGCCTGCACCGATCATCGGAGCTGTAGAATCTTTCCCCTGTAATTTAGCTCCCGCATAAGCACCCGTAACACTCGCAACTTCAGTGAACCAGAACCCTTTACCTTGTGTTAAGGCACTGACTCCAGTCGCGATAAGCGCATCGGTGGCACTGAAAGGGTCGCTGCTGTTCAGCTGGTTAAAGACATTTGCGGAACCACCAATTGCACCTGCCCCGATGACACTTCCCGCTGTTGCTGTAGCTGGCAACAGAACAGGTGCCACAACCGTGGTCGCACCTGCACCCCACGCTGTTAATAAGCCGGTTGCCGGGTTCTGGTTGGCAGGCAAATCGCCTTTCGCATTCTTACTCAGCGCCGCGCTGATTTCTTCCGCTGTCGCTCCGGCCTCGATCATAGAGGTCCCCAGAGAGGCTGCCGCCTGGTCGTAACTGCCCAGACCGCCAAGATTGTTGTTATTGGAAGAATTCTTCCCGGCCAGCGCGCCCGCCACAGCATCCGCCGTGCTGCCTCCGGTCACGCCGCCCGCAAGGCCTGCCGCCAGTGTTGCCAGTGCGCTGACAGTCTGTTTCTGAGCCTCGCTGAGTTGATCGCGCGGGATCCCCGGATACATCTGCTGCGCGATAAACTCGCCCATCACCGCGCCGGAGGCGCCTGCTAATGCGCTGTTTCCTGCCGCGTAAGACGTTACCGCACCCACCACCGCATGGGCCATCAGATTGGCTTCGCTATTTTGCGTCCGTGCCATTTTGTGGATTTGCTCTGCCAGGTACGGCGCTGGAGGTGAGGGTTTTACCGGGCTGTCTGATACTGGCCGCGCAGGAGCCGCAGCCGGAACCACCCCCTGAACCGGAAGTTGTCACCACCCTGAAGCGGGTCTGTAAGAAGCTGTCTGACCGTAAACAGCGGGAGATAGCGGCGTTTATTGACCTGGTTGCCACGCCGCAGAAGCGGCCACGCAAGATCCCGGAGGGAACGGTGGAGTGGCGGTCGATTTGAGGTAACAGGCTGGTTATAAAGTAAAAATCCCGGCTCAGTGGCCGGGATATTTCAGCAGTGGTACAGATTAACGAACATCGAATATCCAGAAGACCAGACCGGTAGGAATACCCAGCAGGCTGATTTTTAGGATCGTAACGATCTCTGCTTTTCCAAAAGGGAAAGGTTTATTAAAATCCCAAACAAGCCATCCTTTTAAAAGATATGAAAAAATCCCTAAAAAAATTAATGCTATACACATTAGGAAGCACATAAAAAACAATGCCGATATCGGTTTTTTGGGGCTATTTAGTTTCATTTTTATCCCCAGATATAGTTTTCTGTAAAACATCACCGGTTAATCCTGAAACAAAAGTATCTCCTAAATTACCCATGATTGATGGTACAGAGGTTTGTGGTGCTGGTCTGGTTATTGTCCAAACCCCTGTTGGAACCCATTCATATTGCTTTGATACTGGATTAAGAACCTTATCCATTGGTACTTTGATAACGTTACCTACTGCATAACCAGCAGAAGCACCCGCCTTGCTCACTAATGCCGCCATGAACGGATCGTCACCACTAATTTCAGCCTGATAATAACCACCTGCCGCATTCCAGGTCACCGTTGGGTTATAACCCTTACCGGCTGTGACAGCACTGATAACTCCCATCCCAATTACATCCGACAGTTTTACTTCGCCTGTTGTGCCATATTGAATACCTGCACCCAATCCGGTACTAACACCCACAGCAATAAGCTGTTCTTTGGTATTATTCACCGCATTGGTAATGATTGCTTTTCCACTCATTATTGCCACCGGCCAGGAGGTTGGATCGCTTATTACCGATAATACCCGGTCACCTGTGGTTATATTATCCTCCAGGAATTTCAGATCAGTTCCATTGAGATAATTAACCAGTGCTGCCGCACTTGGATCTTTCAGTTTTTCATCCAGCCGGATTTGTGACGGGTGGGCATCATTCGCTACATTCGTGGCTCCTTGTATCAGTTCCTGCCAGGTTACACAGGCAACCCCGCCACCGGTACAGGCTTCAACCAGTTCTTTGCTATTCTTGTTGCTGATTTCAATGTATTTCTCAGCAACTTTACCGCAGTCACCGCCTGATGCCTTACAGTCCTGCATCTCTTTATCAAGCTGCCGGGCTTCTTTCGAGCTTAAATAGTTGGATTCAACTGTTGTTTTACCCGCCTGCGCGCCAGCCACCACATCCGCCGCGCTGTCTCCGGCCAGACCACCTGCCAGGCCCGCCGCCAGCGTGGCCAGCGCACTGACCGTCTGCTTCTCGGTTTCACTCAGTTCGCTGACCGGTTTACCGTAGGCATTTACGGCGATCATCCCGGTCAGCTCTGCCGTGGCCGCGCCTGTCGCACCAACCAACGCACTGTTACCCTTTGCCGCTGCCAGTGCTGCATTGACCGCCGCATGGGCCAGTACCTTCCCTGTATCATCAAAGCCGCTGTTGCCGATAACGCTGGCAATATAAGGTGCTGAACCTCCGGCTATCGCTTTTGCCAGGTCACCGCCCGCCAGCCCCTGCACCGCAGCGGTAGCCGCCTGGATAGCCTGCTGAACCTTGCCGCCCGTCCCGAACCTGCTCTCTGTAAACGCCTGGTTGTAGAAGTTATTGTAAACCTGTTTGTTGACATCCTCGTCGCTGTACTGCTTCGTCGGGTCCTGCTTTTTCAGGTCAGCCAAGGCTTTGTCGCGGTCGCTCTGGGTGGCTCCGGACATTTTCTCATTGGCGGCTTTGGTCGCCACTATCTGACCCTGTGTCCTCGCGATATCCCCGACCTGAACACCTATCTCACCTATCAGCTGGTCGAGTAACAGACAAAAAACCCCAGCGGCTAAGGGCTGGGGTTCATGAGTTTATTTAATGTATTTTTTACTTTCATTTCTTTCCCTTACCTTGATTTTTATCCAGATCCCAATGCCTAGAATAAGGCCACCGACATATCCAGACTTAAAGAAAGAGGCAAATACATCACTCCAACTGAACGGGAAAAAGCCTTTTTTGAAATATATAATCGATGATGCAAGGAGTTCAGATACAACATCAGCAATTAAAAATAAAATCAGGCAACTCAATATCAGTTTGATTAGGCTAAAAAAATTATTTTTTAGCATTGGCATCATCCTTTTCATCGAGGTGGTCTTTTACAGCATTTCCTGTTTTCTCACTGATATAACCACCAAGAACCGCACCAGTTAAATCAGATATGGCGTCTTTTCCAAGTTTTGAGGCGGCCCCTTTTATTATTTCGCCTCCTATACCACCAACAACAGTACCAGCCGCCGCTCCAGCCACAGAGTTGACCGGATTCTCTCCTTTAATCCCGCTACTAACCGCAGCACCGCCCATATTGATAGGGGCTGAGGTTATGATCCCTTTACCCGTCGTGGCTGCTGCTGTCACGCCCGCCATAATCACATCCACATAACTGAACGGATCATTTCCGCTGAGCTGAACACCGGCATTAACCCCCACACCAATCGCCGCATTTAACGCCATTCCTTCTTTTATCGTGGTGCCTAATACGCTGCTGCCAAATATCAACGGCGCATCTCCAATACTGGCATTCGATTTATGATAGCCCCAGGTATTCATTATTTTCTGAGCGCTGGCCATCGCCTCCGAGTCGGGATTACGTTTTATATAATCCTGCCCGGACAGCAGACCTTTAACCAGTTCCTGCGACACGGCTGTACCGTATTCTTTTTCCATCTCCGCAGCATACACCCGCAGATAGCCCGCCAGCTCGGCGGCCACCGTTTCCGCACCCCGATCCCCGGCCTCATCGCGATCGAAGGCGATCATTACCCGCTTCACGCCGTGATACTGCAACGCCGCCAGATGTGACGCGGTGAAGCCGTTCACCCCGTAAGCCGCGATCACGTTACGATAACCGGCACACCAGAAGGTCATCGCGTCGATCAGCGCCTCGCACAGGATCACCTCAGAAGCAGCGACCAGCGCGGCTTCATTCCAGACGCCACACAGCGGCGACGGAAGGTAAAGGTGTCTGGCCGAGCCTTTTTTTATCTGATGATCCGGCATGGTGCGCCGCCCGTACACCTGCAACACCCGCCCGCGCGACGCCGGGTCATGACATTCAGCCCAGCCGGTAACCGGCACGGTAAGACAGCCCCGGAAGTGGTCCTGACGGTTGCTTTCGCGGATCACGCCCAGCGCCGTTAACCGGGAACGTAACGCTTTCCCCTCTTTTGAGTGCGGCGAGGGTAACGCGCCCGCCACGCCGTGCGCCCCGGCGAACCCCAGCCGGAAGTGACTGACCAGATCCGGATGGTTCAGCCCCCGTTTTTCCAGCCATGCCAGGGTTTCCGGGCTGTTCAGCAGATTGCGGTGATACCAGTCCGTCACCTGGTACAGCAGCGCCTGACCGTCATCATCCAGGTCGGTCAGGATCTGACGGGCAGGCGACGAAGAAGGGGATGGTGCAACGGAGACTGAAGCAGATCGTGAGGAAGCGGCAGGCATGGTGCCGGATGCAGGAGGCAGCGAAGAGGAAGATCCGGCCAGATCGCGCAGGCGAACCAGGGTCTGCGGGTAAGTCAGCCGTTCAGTGTGTTGCAGCCAGTCCAGCACCGACCCGCCCGCGTTGCAGCCGAAGCAGTGATACAGGTTTCTGGCCGGGCTGATCACGCAGGAAGGCGTTTTCTCCCGGTGGAACGGGCAGAGGGTCACGAAGTCCTTTCCCTGCTTACGCAGTTTGCGGCCCTGCGACTGCGCTACCTCAACCAGCGACACGTTGCGCTTCAGCTGTTCCAGCTCTGCCGGGGTCATGCGTCCGTTGCCCATTCCCTGCCTCCTGCAAAGACCTGTCAATAGGGTTTGTATAAAAATAACTCGACAACAATATACTACAGTTAGTAGTATGAACAACAGTAAGATGTAAAACAGGAGGTAGATTATGGTCATTCAGTCACGAACAATACTGGTAAAAAAGACGATGGCCGCTCCCGTTTCCACAGAAGAACAGATATTTATGGCCGCGCTGGGTAAGCGTATGACAGAACTCCGTAAGGCTTCCGGCATGACACAGGCACAGATGGCGCAGGCGCTTGATGTTTCCCAGCAGGCGGTGCAGTCCTGGGAAGCTGGCAGACGGCGGATACAGATATCCGCACTTCCTGCTGTGGCGAAGTTACTTTCGGTTTCTCTGGAAGGGTTGCTGGGAGAAGAAGCTGAGCGCACACCACGCAAGCGTGGTCCGGCTTCGCGACTGGAGCAGCAGATTGAGGTTATCGGCCAGTTACCGAAGGCCCGGCAGAAGATGGTTTCGGAGATGCTGGATGCTGTGATTGCACAGGCACAGCAGCAGGAGACGAGCTGTTAAACGAAAGGATTTTTAGCGCGGGATGAAGGTGCTACCAACACCGACAGCCCGCTGACCACAACCAACTAAGCAGGAGTTGATCATGGCTGAACACGATACTAAGCCAGAAGCGAGTATTTCCAAAGGATTACGGCAGCTGAAGGTGGGATATACCAGCATCCGTCACGCGGATCGTAATGATATGACCACCTGTTACAGCCGCTGTCCCAGCATTAACCTCAGGGGTAACTGGCTGCAAGAGGCAGGGTTTGAGACGGACACGCCGGTTGATGTGCGGGTGATGAAGGACTGTCTGGTGATCACCACGAAGCCGAAGTCGCCGCAGATCCCGTTAACCCGCGAGATGCTGAACCGTACCGAAGCCCTGCCCGACAAGGCCCGGCAGGAGCTTTGTACGCTGGTCAGTGCATTGTTGATACGGGAAGGGCTGGGGAAGGTTGCGCCGGGTGAGTGACCGGCGCGGCAGGTAAGTGGAATGGTGGCCGATTTGAGGTAACCGACTGGTTATAAAGTAAAATCCCAGCCGCAGGGCTGGGATTTGTCAGCTTACTGGTCTGTTTTTTTACTGTGCTTGTGCTCTTGTAGCCGGGCTTTTATCCAGAGACCTACTCCAAGAGTTAAGCCGATAACAAAGCCTTTTTTTAGCGAGAGCAGCATAGTTTCTTTCCAGTCAAATAAGAAAGAACCAACTTTAAAATATACAAAAGCTGTAGCCAGCAATCGCCCTAAAAAAACAAGGATAAAAAAGATAAAGACGTTACACCCAATAAGTACAAATAATTGGGTAATTTTATTTCTTTTCATCTTTTTCACCTGCCTGATCAAGCAACTCTTTTGTTCCGTTACCGAATACTTCACTTATAATGGAACCACCAACAGCGCCTGTTAAATCTGCTGTAGTATCTTTAACTATGCCTGCCGCTTTATCAGTAATTACCTTGCCGCCAATGCTACCAGCTGCACTACCGAAGCCAGCGCCAATGACTGAGTTGGTAGGATCTTCTCCTTTAATTCCGCTTCCGATTGCAGCGCCACCCATATTGATGCCAGCTGAAGGAAGAATGCCTTTTCCTGTTGTAGCAGCCGCTGTTACCCCGGCCATAATCGCATCCACATAACTGAACGGATCATTTCCTGACAACTGAGATACCGTATTAACTCCCACGCCGATTGCCGCATTAAGCGCCATCCCTTCTTTTATCGTGGTGCCCAACACACTGCTCCCAAATATCAGCGCAGAGTCCCCGATACTGGCATTCGATTTATGATAGCCCCAGGTATTTAATATTTGCTGAGCGCTGGCCATCGCCTCTGAGTCAGGATTACGTTTGATATAATCCTGCCCGGACAGCAGTCCTTTAACCAGTTCCTGCGACACGGCTGCACCATATTCCTTTTCCATCTCAGACGCATACACCCGCAGATAACCCGCCAGCTCGGCCTGTTCGGTGCTGCTCATTTGCGACGGGTCGCGGGTGAATTTATCCACCAGGGCATCACTGCGTTTGTCGGCGTTTTCCAGCTTAATCAGCTCATTCGCCGCGGCGAGGGATTTGTCACCCTGTCTGATTTTCTCAACGGCTTTGTCGAGTTTGTCGGAGGAGGTAGCCCCAAGGAGATTATTGGTCACGGTCGTCTTCCCGGCCTGTGCAGCGGCCACGGTATCCGCCGTACTGTCACCAGTCAGGCCGCCCGCCAGGCCCGCCGCCAGCGTTGCCAGTGCGCTGACCGTCTGCTTCTCGGTTTCGCTCAGCTCGCCAGCGCTTTTGCCATAGACCTCCAGCGCGATCATCCCGGCCATTTCTGCCGTGGCCGCACCGGCCGCACCGACCAGGGCACTGTTGCCCTGGGCTGCTGCCAGTGCCGCGTTAACCGCAGCATGGGCCAGAACCTTACCGGCATCATCCAGTCCGCTGCTGCCGATAATGCCGGCGATATACGGCGCTGCCGCGCCGCTGATAGCCTGACCGATATTGCCACCGGCCAGCCCCTGTATCGCCGCCGTGGCCGCCTGGAGTCCCTGCTGGAGTGCGCTTCCCGTACCGTAAGGGGCCATTGCCGTGTTGTACGCCTGCTCCGCTATCTGGTCGGCGGTCGGGTTCAGATTACCTTTGCCTGCCAGCGCCTCTTTAGCTGCGGCCAGCGACTGTGGGTCTTTCTTCGCCTTCTCACCGGCTATCTGGCCCTCCGTCCGCGCAATATCCATTGCCTTGCCGCCAATCTCCGCTATCAGCTGCGCGGCCTTCAGCCGCTGCTGCTCTTTCTCCTTATCAAAGATGACCGCGAGGCCCGGATTCGCACCCTCAACGTCGCGGCTCAGCTCTGCAACATCATGTTGCTGCTTCTCCCGGTCGCGGACGGTGATTGTGCCGTCGCTCACGGCAGACCGGGTGGTGGAAGCGGCGCTGTCACTGCCGCTGACGCCGGCCAGCACGTTGCTCATCAGGTTGCTTTCAAACTGAGCGCCCACGCTACCGCCCGTGCTGATGCCCACGCTCTGGTGCTCAACCTCGTATTCTGCACGGTTGTGGATATCGCTAAAACCGATTGTGCCTGTGTCGAGTTTATTCTTCTCTGCCGTTGCCGTCGAGCCGATAACCGCGCCGCTGAGCTGGGTATGTTCACCCACCGAGACAGCAAAGCCACCCTTACCAGCGAAGATACCCGTTTGCTCCTGCACACTCTCGTAAGTACTGTGCATTTTGTCCCGGCTCAGGTTGACTGAACCGCTGCCGCCGCTCATGCTCACACTGCCGCCCGCGCTGACATTCTGCTGCTTCGAGTCGTAGTTATCGCTGTCCTGCTGGCTGGAGAGGGTGAGATTGCGACCCACGTCAAGCCGGACCGTCTCGCCGCCGACCTGCGCACCGGTCAGCGTGGTGTCGCGGCCGCTGCTGAGGGTCAGATGGTTACCGGCGTTAACGGTGGTCTCAACATGACTGTTGCCGTTGCCGGTTTCAGCGCCTTTGCCTTTATTGGCACTGGCGTTTAGCGACAGGCCATTCGCCCCCTGACCGAAGTTAATGCCCACGCCAACGGAGCTGCCGTGGCTCTCATTTTTCCCGTCCAGAGTGTGGCTGTCTTCGGACGACACCAGATTCACGTCCCGTGCGGCACTCAGGCTGGCATCGTTACCGGCCTGAATCTGGCTGCCCTGCACATTGATATCGGTGCCGGTGGCGTTAATGGTCAGGTTGTTGCCGGCGGTGAGGGTGCTGCCCTCGTGTTGTGTGCGGGTGGCGGTCTGGCTGGATGTGGATGACTGGCTGCCCCAGGAGAGGTTGACCCCCGCCATGCTGCCTTCGCTGCCGCCTGCTTCGGCCAGCTGCGCGCCCTGGTAAGCCTGAACGCCGGTCAGCGCGGCTTTTATGCCCTTCAGCGCGGCCAGCCGGTCATTGCTTTCGTTGCCTGCCTCGTTAGCGGTTGTCACGGCTGCGTTAATGCTGCTGCCCACCGTGCCGGAAAGGGCGAGGGTGATGCCACTCTGCTTCTGCTCCACGGTATGGGTCTGGCTGCTGTGGTTCTCTGCCGCCAGGATGTTTACCTCGCTGCCGGTAAGGCTCAGGTCACGGCCGGCGAGCAGGTCAGCGCCTTTAACCGTCAGGCTGTTACCGGCGCTCAGGCTCAGGTTACCCTGTGCGCTGCCGACGGTGCTGCCCAGGCTGCTGTGGGTCGCCCCTTCATCGGTGATTTTCAGCGCGCTGCTGCCCAGGGTCACGCCAATGCCGCCGGTGCCGGACAGCCCACTTTTCGTCTCCCGGCGGCGGTGATTTTCAAGGAGGGTTTCCTCCGCCGTGCCGATGGTCAGGTTATTGCCGGCCGCCAGCGCCACGTTGTTGGTGCCTGCCACGTTGCCTGCGGTGAGATTAAGGTCGTGGCCTGCCTGCATCATCACGCTGTCGCCATCGAAATGACTGCTTATTGCATAGTGGGACTGCACCTCATCGTGGGTGGTCACCGATTTTTTCGACAGCAGTCCGCTGCTGCTCTGATGACTGTTCTCTGTCAGATGGTATGAGGCGTCACCGCTGAGGATATTAATGTCATTGCCTGCGGTCACGGTCAACGCGTCGGCGGCACTGACCGTGACCGCTCTGGCATTCAGGTCGTGGCCTGCCGACAGCAATATGTCGCCATTAGCGGTGATCTGTGTGCCAGTTTCGCTGCGTTGCGTCAGGGTGCGATCGTTACCTTTCCCCCAGCGGGCGCTTTCGCTGTGGGTGGTGGTGACGGTATTCAGGTTCAGATCGTTTCCGGCGATGATGCGGGTCTGGCCGCCTTCACCGGCGTTGCTGAGCTGTGTGGCGGTGAGGCTGATGTTATTTATCGCCCGCAGATCCAGGGTGCCGTTGTCGTTCTGCACGTAGATCCCCGCCGGGCGATCGAGGGTGAGGCTGGCCGGACTGCCGCTCAGGGTGCTGGTGCTGTTGATATCCCGGCCAGCCATCGCCAGCAGGCTGCTGTTGCCCAGCAGCGTTCCACCGATATTATTGATATCGGTACGCGCCCGGATATCGACGGTGTCGCCAGCGATAAAACCGCTGTTGTTCAGGTTATCTGCCGTCAGCTGCGTCACCTCGCGGCCGCTGATATGTCCGCTGTTGGTCAGATCCTGACTGACGCTGAGCGCAACGCTGTTGCCCGCCAGCAGTGCGCCGCTGCCGTCCGGAGCGTCGGCTTTGACACGGGCATAAAGCTGGGGTACCAGTACCTCCTGCGTGGTGCCATCGGGCAGGGTGACGGTTTGTTTTACCAGCCAGATCATGTCGCTGGTCAACAACGCCATCTGTTCAGCGGAGAGTGCCACGCCAAGGGTCAGGTTGTAATCTTTGCCGAAGGCGACCCCGGACTGCATCAGCGCCAGGAACTGCGCTTCATCACTGTCGTAGCCGCTGAGATAACGGTTGCCGGTGAGCGCCACCACCTGCTGGCGAATCAGTTGCTGTTCGTAAAAGCCATCGCCCAGACGTTTCAGCACGTTGTTCGGGTCCTGGGTGAACCGATCCTGCATATAATCGCTGCCCAGCCACTGCTTTTTGTCGGTAAAGCGGGGATCGGTTTCAATCAGGAACGTCGCGTCGCTGGCGGGATGCACCAGGTAAAGGCTACTGTCCGGCAGTCGGGTATCGGGGACGATCATCTTTATGACGGTATCGCCATCATTGTCCGGCAGAACGAGCTGAACCAGCTGCCCTGATGGCGGTGTCACCGGCGTTTGCCCGGTATCTGCGGTGACAGTACCGGCAGCGATGATAATGGCTTCTGTTCCTGAAACCCGGCGATCGGTAATCGTGGTTTCGCCGCCGCTGAGGGGGGCATTTTCCTGCCATACCAGAGTTTGCAGGTCCACCGTCTGAATAACGTCCGCCGGGGTGTATTTGCTGCTGTCCTTACCCTGCGACGTCGTGGTGCCACCGCCGTTGTTGCTGGATTTTTTGGCATACCAGCGAACCTGGGTGCCGATGTCGGCGATCACCCGTTTACCCAGCGTGGCGATATTATTCAGCTCGCCAATGATGCCGCCAAGCAGGCCACCGGCGACGATACGGCTGTCGTGGTTGTTTAGCCGGTGACTGTTGATGGTCAGATTTTCGCCTGCCATGATTTGCCCCGGATCGCTCTCTGTGACCTGCGTTTCGGTGATGGTGCGTTGGTACCTGTATTCGTAGAACGTGTTGTCGCGCGTGCCGTCCGGCATGATCGCATCCCGAACGCCGTATTTGTTTTTATAGCTGAAATCGATGTCGTCCCAGTTAAAGCGGGTGGTGTGGCCTTTCAGTACCGCCTCGTGATGATAAGACTGCTCAACCACCACCTCTTCAGTGACAAGGTGGTCATTAATGTTGTTAATCTCGCCGATATTGAGCGTCATATTCCCGCCGGACTCCAGCGTGGCGCTGTGGTTGTTGAAAACCGATGCGCTGTCACTGGCCTGCCAGCTGGCGTCAAGTGTCCCGCCAATGGCAATATCGCCGGTGCTGTAAAGCAGCCCGTGACCGATGTTATTGATAACCCCGGCGCCGATATCCAGGCGTTGGCGGGCCGCAATGGTTGCGGCAGTGCCGTTCTCCGCAAGGTTGTTCAGGGTGGTGGTTTGCAGCGCGACACGATCGCCATAAATGCGCCCTGTGCCCGTGTTGGTCAGTACCGATGAGGAAATGTGCGTCAGGCCGCCATCAATCAGGCCCCGGTTGGTCAGGCTGCCGGTGATCCACAGGTGATTTTCTCCGGCGCTGATGTCCGCCTGGTGCTGATTATCCAGCGCCGTGGCATACAGGTTAAGTTCGCCCCCGGCGCTAATCCGTGCCTGATTTACCAGCTCGCCGGCGGTGGTGAAATGCATATCGCCATTGGCGATAACGTCGCCCTGATTGAAAAAAGTCTGTTGCAGCGCCAGCCGCATGGCATCCTGCGACAGCACCCGGCCATCACCACTCAGCGAATACGCGCTCAGGTTCAGCGCACTTCCGCCAATCAGCGTGCCTGCGGTGTTGGTGAACGTCAGTGCGTTACCGCCGTGGACATCCAGCCTGGCCGCTGATGAGATCAGGCCGCCGCTGTTATTCAGGGTGCTGCTGCTGATACTGAGCGGGTCGTTGGCCCTGATTGCCCCGCCTGCGTTGTCGACCGATGCACTGGTGAGGGTAACCGACTGGCCCTCAATGCCGCGATTATCGCTCAGGGTATCGCGATTGTTCAGCAGAGCGGCGGTGAGCGACAGGCTTTCACCTCCCCGGATCAGCCCGGCGGTGTTATCCAGCGTGGCGCCGCCTGTGTCGATGCGCGCGTCTCCCACTATCTGTATCTGCCCACCGACGTTTAACAGCGTTCCGCTGTCCAGCTGCGCCTCGCCGGATACGCTGAGGGTGCCGCCGCTATTATCCAGCAACTGCTGCTGGGTGCTGAGATACAGTGTGCCAGCGCTGATTACCCGTCCTGACGAATTGAGCAGTACGCCGGTCAGTAGCCGCAACGTCTGGCCCGCGCTGAACAGGCCACCGGAGTTGGTCAGCGTATTGCCCTGGGTATTGAGGCTGAGGTGGGTTGCCGCCTGAACAAGGCCGGACCGGTTGTCCACTGCGCCAGTGGTGAGGCTCAGGCCCGCGTCGCCTGCCAGCGTGCCCCGCTGGTTGGTGAGGTTCTGTAGGTTCAGTGAGGCCTCGCCGACGGCCGCAATAAAGCCGTCGGTATTATCAGCATTGCCACCTTCAATCGCCAGTGACCCTTTGCTGACAATACCGCCGTCACTGCCGCTGTCACGGTTATCAAGGCTGCCATGCGATACCGCCAGCGCCATATCCGCCCCGGACTGGAGCAGCCCTGCCGCGTTGTTCAGGCCATTCCCGTGCAGTGACAGATCTCCCGCGGCGGCCATCACCCCCTGCTGATTGTTAAGCCGTTGCTGGGTTTTGACCCGTAACGCGCCGCTCTGCGCGGCAATCAGTTTGCCCTGCTGATTATTCAGGCCTGCCGCGGTCAGCAGAATGTTGCCGTTAGCCGCAATCTGGCCTTGCTGATTATCCAGTATGCCGCCGATGGTGAGGGAGAGATCGCCGTTTCCGGTTTGCAAGGTGTTGCCACGACGGTGAGAAAGGGAATCCGCCGTTACCGACAGCTGTTCCGCCTGCACCACTGCGTCATCGAGAACCAGCGCTCCGGCGTTCAAATGCAGGCGACCTTTGCTCAACAGCAATCCGGCCATGCTGTCGATCGCTTTGCCGGAAATGTTCAGTTCACCATTGCCAGTGTGCAGCAATGAACCCTGCTGATGACTGAATACTGAGGTGTCCAGCGTCAGGTTCCGGCCGTTGCTGGCAATTTCTCCGCCGGTGTTATTCAGGCCATCGGCGAACGACAGCTGCAGATCGTCAGTGCCGGATTGTCGGATCTGGCCCTGCTGACTGGAGAGGGCGCGTGCGTTCAGCGTCAGTTTTTCTGCCTGGAGGATGCCGCCATCGTTGCCGATGGTATCGCGGGCTGAGACGGTCAGCTGCCGCGTGGCCACCACGGTGGCTTTTGTGGTGTTGACGCTGCCTGCGTCAGCCTGAAGCAGGATGCTGTTGCCAACGGTCTGGCTGCCGCTGAGATCCAGTGCGGTGCCGGTTACCGCCAGATCGCCTGCCGCAATGGCCTGACCGCGAATGCCCACCGCCTGCTGACTGGTGACGGTCAGATTACCGGCGGCACCCGGCGTGCCGTCACTGTTGATACCGGCACCCAGTGCGGCGGCTGAGCTGCTTACCACGGAGGCCGCGCTCAGTGAGGTATCGTTGCCTGCGGCAATCATACCGTTGTTACTCAACATCCCGGCGACGGTGATAGCGGTGTTGGCGGCAGCGTACAGCTTGCCGCTGTTGTCCAACTGGCCCTGAGAGTCCAGCCGCAGGTTTTCCGAGGCGGTGATGCTGCCGCTGTTGCCAAGGATGCCATTGGCGTCGATCGCTACGTCACCGGCGGCGGCATTGATGTTTCCGGCATTATGGACGCCCACGCCGTTTTCGGTGCCTCTGAGGCGGATTTTACCGGCGTACATGCCGCCAAGCTGCGAGACGTCGAGGGAGAACTGTGGCGTTGCGCCACCATTTTCTTCCAGCGCGGTGATCTGCTGGTGCAGCGCATCCACCTGGTTGCGTCCGGTGGTGATATTAAGATCTTTGGCATGAAGGGCGGCGTTAATTTTGACTGCACGGGCGATGATGTCGGTGTGTTCCTGACGCGAGCTGTCAAGGCCGCTGCCACTGATGATGATGTCGCCGTTGTCCACCCGATAGCCGGTGATGCTGCCATTCTGCATTTGTACCGCGCCGGTGGTCAGGGTAGCGCGACTGGCATTGATAAAGCCGCAGCCGTCGCAGGTTATCCCGGACGGGTTGGCGATAATCACCTGGGCTTTTTGCCCGGCGACCTCGATAAAACCGTTGAGTTTACTGGGATCGCGGGCGTTGACCTCGTTCAGAATTATTTTTGCCTGCCCCCCAGCCAGCCAGGGGTTTGCGGCAACCATGCCGACAGATTGGGTGCTGGTGTTGGTATTGGCGTTATTGAGGATCGCGCCTTTCTGGTCAATATCAAACTGGCTGTAGACGTTGCGGGATACGCCTCCGGCGGAGGGGGTTTGAATATTCACCAGGGGGGTGCCATTCGCCGACTGGATAATGGTGGGTTGCTGGTTACCGGGAGCGGAAAGGTCCGCGACAATCGACGCCCGGACCGTTTGTATCGCACCTGTTGCCAGCCACAGACTGAAGCTGATGGCGCTGATTTTGCCGACCAGGCGTGAAGGGCGTGGGCAGATAGCGCAGGAAGGCGAACCTGAACAGGCGCGGGTAATGTCGGCCACGACCATCAGCATGCCACGAACTTTGTTAAAAATAATACGGTATAACATCCTGTTCACTGCGTTGCTTCCTTTGGTTATTTATTCCCTGCTAAACATGACCGTTATTTCAGTTGAGGTTGCCGGTGGATGCGCCGTTTTGGCGTTTGCCAGAGACGGCACGGTGCCGTACAGGAGCGTTGATCTGCGGGAAAGACGTTGTGGTGTCACCGAATCGAACAGGATGAGCAGCTGACATTGACAAATCCTTGTCATTAAATTGATTAAATTTAGATAGTTATTTTTCTGGTTGCTGTGCGCCGTTTTGCCGATTAACGATAACTTGCAAAAAAACAGGGTAATTTATGTGGTTTAACGCCGGACGCGAGACATACTAAGTTACCTTTTTTACCCGATCAATACGAAATTCATTATTTTTGCGATTTATCTTATTGTGTTAATTGAATAAATTATTTTTGTAAATGAAATACTTTCCTGCCGGGCGCTCTGATAAATCTGAGCGCCCGGCAGGTTGCCATTATGGCGGATAGCTCACCGGCACGGTGGGCGGAATAATATGCTGCCTGATACGTTGCAGGGTGAGGTGATAGGGGCACAGGGTGCCTGCGGTCGTTTGCTGGCAGCCGGGAAAGTGGAATTCTGTTACCAGTGGCGGCTGACGCTCACTGAGCGGCGTCAGACGCCGGAGCTGATCGAGGCTCTGCGCCTGAAAATAGATGCGGATAAAATGTTGCTGCCGATCGTTGCGCCAGCGTTCGAAAACCAGGCTACCGCCGGGCGGAATATTGCCCGGTGGATACAACCCCTGTTGCCAGTGAAAACCAAGCAGGGTGCGCAACCAGGCAATATTAATATCGTGCGCGACATATAACAGCCAGCGCACGTCAGGTGGGGCATTTTGCCGCAGGGTGAGGCCCTGCTGTAGCGCTTTGGCGATCTGATCCATCAGCACGGACGCGCCGCGTTGCGCCGGGCCTGGTAAATCGTTGCTGTCATCATATTTGACGCTCAGTAACGGCAGTAGTCTGGCAACGTCTTCTGCCGAACGGACATGGCCAAACGCAACCTGAGAGAGCGGTTGGTTTTCGCTGTATTCCAGCCGGATAGTTTCCGCCATCGCTGCCAGCGTATCCAGCCCCTGGATGCCAATGGTGCCATTTGACCAGACCATCAGCTGCCACGGCTGGCTAAACGCCGGGCAGGGCTTTTCTGGCTGGCACACTGCCTGCTTCAGCGCGGCGATCTGCGGCTGTAGCCGTTGCTGTTGCTTTGCCGGAGAGCCGCCCGCAGCCTGAATGGCCTGCTGGCGGTTGATCTCTGCTGCGTCTGGCGTGGCTTTCCCTTCCGGGTACTGGAAAAGCGGGTCGGCTTGCCCTTCGGCATGGATGGTCACCTCACAGCCCGGAAAAGCAGCGTCGGCCAGGGCTTTTGCCGTTGCTCTGGTGCGCTGTAGCGGGCTGGCGCGAATGTAGACATCGCCACTGCCCGGACAGCCCTGTTTTAGCAAATCAAGCTGGCGGTAGCGCTGGCTTTCATAGCGGCTTTTCAGCCAGGCGGCGGTGTAGCCGTGCCCGGTCAGCTCACCGTCGGCGGTCAGCCAGTCTGCCCAACGACGTCCTGAGCCGGACTCGATCATCTGACGGTTATCAGGGGAGGGCGGCCGGACACCGTGACGGCTGACCTCCACCACTTTTTCAAGGGTGTAATGTTGCGCGTACGCCAGCTGGCCGGAGAGGGCCAGGATCAGTAGCAGTAAACCTTTGCTAAATTCACGCATGGGTACCCTTTGCGCCGTTTTAGCTGGCGCACTGCGAAATAAGAGAGTGTCCAGCATGCCCTGGTGCGCTTCGCGGCGCAAAGAAAAGCCCATCAGAATGCCTTATTCAACGTTATGCGATGCAGCAGCCGGAGGTGTGCGTAACGGTAAAAGTGAACGTGTCAGTGGGGGCTTGATGTTGGTGCATAAGAGCTGCAGGCTGACAATGATGGTGTTGTGACTGCCGGAAAAAAATGAGGGATTGCCTGTGCCTGTGAGGCATCAGGTGGACTGGCTGGGTCGTTGTCTGAGAGCGGCGGGGGATGTCCTGCGACACACCCCGCTGACAGAAAAACGAGCGACACGGGATGTCGCTCCTGATTAGCTCGCCAGATCAACGGTAACGGGATATCTGTTACCCAGCGCTGGTGCGAGCGTTTCAGTTTTACCTGAAGGGAAATTACAGTTTAGCGGCGTTTTCAGACAGGTATTTTGCCACGCCATCCGGCGACGCGCCCATACCTTCTTTGCCTTTTTCCCACTGTGCCGGGCACACTTCACCGTGTTTTTCGTGGAATTGCAGCGCATCAACCATACGCAGCATTTCGTCAATGTTACGGCCCAGCGGCAGATCGTTAACCACCTGATGGCGAACCACACCGGCCTGATCAACCAGGAATGAACCGCGCAGGGCAACGCCCGCTTCCGGGTGTTCGATGCCCCATGACTTCTGGATCTCACGCTTGATATCAGCAACCATAGCGTATTTCACTTCGCCAATGCCGCCTTTATCAATAGGGGTTTTACGCCATGCGTTGTGAACGAATTCTGAGTCGAAAGAAACGCCCACCACTTCCACACCGCGCTTCTGGAATTCTTCATAACGCTTGTCGAAAGCAATCAGTTCTGAAGGACAGACGAAAGTGAAGTCCATTGGCCAAAAGAACACAACGGTGGCTTTACCAGCGGTGTGTTTTTTAAAGTTGAAGTTTTCAACGATTTCACCATTGCCCAGCACGGCTGCGGCGGTAAAATCAGGGGCTTGACGGGTTACCAGGACCATATTCACTCCTGTAATAGTAGTTAGATAAAAAAACAAGAACCTGAGTATACGGGTGATGTTGATACCTGAACCAGCCTGCGTTGCCGATTGTTCAGATAGGTTACATCTATGAAAGCGCAGCAAAACCGACAGCAGCACTGATGTTATTAGCCTTACCCGGTTGATGGCAATAACAAAACGGGCTGTAGCTTTTATAGCTGTCGGCGGACGGCCTGTTTCATCATGGTGGGATAGAACTGCCAGAAAATTTCACTTAAGTTCTGATAGTTATCGGTGAAATCCTGATGTGATTCTGTCAACGCGGCCAGCCGTGGACGGCGGCTGGCAATGCCGCTGAATACCTTTTTCAGCCAGTCCACATCGGCGTATTTTTCCATCCAGCGTTCGGTCCATAAGTGTTCATTAAGCGTTCTGAAGCGCGGCGGGGTGGTGTGCAATTCGCGGTGGATCACAGAATGGCAATCTGCCAGAAAAACTGGCAAGGATATTTCCGGCTGGATGGTATTCCACTGTAAAGCGAGGAAATGATCCCAGATAATGTCCAGCGCAATAGGGGCAACACGCCAGGTTTGCCCACGAAATAACGCCCGTGCCGCCCGTACTTCTGGCAGTGAATCCGTCATCGCATCAATGCGGCGGTGCAGTTGAATGCCTTGTGCAATCTGCTCCGGCCACATGCCGTGGGGATTGCCGCGAACGTAGTCAGCCATCAGGTTACCCGTCAGAGAGCTGCCAGCCAGCGTGGCGAGATGTAAGTGAGCGAGAAAATTCATAATGGGAAGTATATCGGTTTACTCCGTTGCCAGCACATCCGGTCAGGGTAAATTTATGCCTCTCGCCATGCACAGGCTGATATTCGGCACCGTCGGTGATGAGGTGGTTCAGATATGAGCGGTTTTCAGCTAGAATACGCGCCCTGATTTCCCTGACAGTGAATGACCATGCGCGTTGCTGATTTTTCTTTTGAGTTACCCGAATCTTTGATTGCCCACTATCCACAGGCCCAGCGTAGCGGATGTCGCTTGCTCTCCCTGAACGGTGCGGATGGTGAGCTGACGCATGGCGTGTTCACGGATCTGCTGGATTTTCTCACTCCGGGTGATTTGCTGGTGTTTAATAATACGCGGGTGATCCCGGCACGCGTGTTTGGCCGCAAAGTCAGCGGCGGCAAAATTGAAGTACTGGTCGAACGTGTGCTTGACGATTGCCGGGTGCTGGCGCATGTGCGGGCATCGAAAGCGCCTAAGCCCGGATCGGAGCTGCTGCTTGGCGACGATGAGAGCGTAAAGGCCACGATGGTCGCCCGCCACGATGCGCTGTTTGAGCTGCGTTTTGACGATCAACGTGCGGTGCTGGATATCCTCAATGCGGTGGGCCATATGCCGTTGCCCCCTTATATTGACAGGCCTGATGAAGCCTCTGACCGTGAACTCTATCAGACGGTTTACAGCCAGCGCCCCGGCGCGGTGGCGGCCCCTACCGCCGGCCTGCATTTTGACCAGCCGCTGCTGGACGCGCTGCGTGATAAAGGGATTGAAACCGCTTTTGTCACCCTGCACGTGGGCGCGGGCACCTTCCAGCCGGTGCGGGTGGACAGCATTGAAGACCACATTATGCATGCTGAATACGCTGAGGTGCCGCAGGATGTGGTGGAGGCGGTGCTGGCGTGTAAAGCGCGCGGTAATCGTGTGGTCGCGGTGGGAACGACCTCCGTCCGTTCGCTGGAAAGCGCCGCCCAGGCTGCCGGTGAGGCGTTGATTGCACCGTTCTTCGGTGACACCAAAATTTTTATCTATCCCGGCTACCGGTATCAGGTGATCGATGCGCTGGTGACTAATTTTCACCTGCCGGAATCGACGCTGATTATGCTGGTATCGGCGTTTGCCGGTTACCGTAATACGATGCGGGCTTACCGGCAGGCGGTCGCCGAACGCTACCGTTTCTTCAGCTACGGCGACGCAATGTTTATCACCCGCAATCCTGACGCGGTGAATGAGCCGGTGGGCACATCGCTTTCTGCCCGTCATGAGTAAATGACAGAAACGGTCAGCGTATTGCCATAACAAAGCATAAACCGTTCCGTGTTGATCGACGCGGGTCTCGCAGGCTGGCTTGTGTAGCGACTGACATGGTTGTTAGAATGCGCCACATTTTATCAATCATCAGACTGTTTCTCTGGTGGAGGCAATGTGAAGTTTGAATTAGATACTACCGACGGGCGCGCACGCCGTGGTCGTCTGGTCTTTGAGCGTGGCGTGGTGGAAACCCCGGCCTTTATGCCCGTGGGCACTTACGGCACGGTCAAAGGCATGACGCCAGAAGAAGTGCAGGAGACCGGCGCACAGATTATTCTTGGCAACACTTTTCATCTGTGGCTGCGTCCCGGCCAGGAAATCATGAAATTGCATGGCGATCTGCATGACTTTATGCAGTGGAAGGGGCCGATTCTGACCGATTCCGGCGGGTTCCAGGTGTTCAGCCTCGGCGATATCCGTAAGATCACCGAAGCTGGCGTACATTTTCGTAATCCGATCAACGGCGATGCGATTTTTCTCGACCCGGAAAAATCAATGGAGATCCAGTTCGATCTCGGTTCCGATATTGTGATGATCTTTGACGAATGTACGCCCTATCCGGCGGACTGGGATTATGCCAAACGCTCAATGGAAATGTCATTGCGCTGGGCACAGCGTAGCCGCGATCGTTTCGATGCGCTGGGTAATAAAAATGCGCTGTTCGGCATTATCCAGGGCGGTGTTTACGAAGATTTGCGCGATGTCTCGGTAAAAGGACTGGTAGAGATTGGTTTCGATGGTTACGCTGTGGGCGGGCTGGCAGTCGGGGAGCCAAAAGAAGATATGCACCGTATTCTGGAGCATGTCTGTCCGCAGATCCCGCAGGACAAACCACGCTATCTGATGGGCGTTGGTAAGCCGGAAGATCTGGTTGAGGGGGTTCGGCGCGGAATTGACATGTTCGATTGTGTAATGCCAACCCGCAATGCGCGTAACGGCCATCTGTTTGTCACTGACGGCGTGGTGAAAATCCGTAACGCCAGGTATAAAGATGACACGTCCCCGCTCGATGCTGACTGTGATTGCTACACCTGTCGCCATTACAGCCGTGCCTACCTGCATCATCTGGATCGCTGCAACGAAATACTGGGCGCGCGTCTGAATACTATCCACAATCTGCGCTATTACCAGCGTCTGATGGCGGCTTTGCGCCAGGCCATCGAAGCGGGTAGATTAGAGCACTTTGTTAGCGAATTCTATGACCGGACGGGGAAGGCGGTTCCGCCGCTAAACGTCTGATAATTAAACAATGAGGGAAAATTAATGAGCTTGTTCATTTCTGACGCAGTGGCGGCCGCGGGAGCACCGGCACAGTCAAGCCCATATTCACTGGTCATTATGCTGGTGGTGTTTGGCCTGATTTTTTATTTTATGATCCTGCGTCCACAGCAAAAGCGTGCAAAAGATCACAAAAAGCTGATGGATTCCATCTCCAAAGGCGATGAAGTGTTAACCACCGGCGGTCTGGTTGGTCGGGTGACCAAAGTCGCGGAAACCGGTTACGTGGCTATCGCGCTGAATGAAACCACGGAAGTGGTGGTAAAACGTGATTTCGTGGCTGCCGTTCTGCCGAAAGGTACAATGAAGGCGCTGTAATTTTCTGTTTTCCCTAAGGGAACTGCCGTGTTAAACCGTTATCCTTTGTGGAAGTACATCATGCTGATGGTCGTCCTGGTCGTCGGCCTGTTGTATGCACTTCCTAACCTCTATGGTGAGGATCCGGCCGTTCAGGTCACTGGCGCGCGTGGAAGCGCCGTCAGTGAGCAGACGCTGGGCCACATCCAGGAAGCATTAAAACAAGAAAACATTCAGAGCAAATCTATCGCGCTGGAAAATGGTGCCATTCTGGCGCGTTTTGCCAACGGCGATGTGCAATTGCGCGCCCGTGATGCCCTGACCAGGGTGCTGGGGGAAAATTTTGTTGTTGCGCTGAACCTCGCGCCCGCGACGCCTGCCTGGTTGGCCATGTTGTCCGCAGAGCCGATGAAACTGGGTCTCGATCTGCGTGGCGGTGTTCACTTCCTGATGGAAGTGGATATGGATACCGCACTGGGCAAGCTTCAGGAGCAGAATATTGACAGCCTCAGAAGCGATCTGCGTGACAAAAATATTCCTTACACCAACGTGCGCAAAACGGATAACTACGGTCTGGAAATTCGCTTTCGCGACGGCCAGGCGCGTGACGATGCGTCGGCCTGGCTGACGTCGCGTCACCGTGAACTGGTCATCAGCAGCAGTGGCAGCAATCTTTTGCGTGCCGTCATGAGCGATGACCGTCTGAGTGAAGCCCGTGAATACGCGGTGCAGCAAAATATTAATATTCTGCGTAATCGTGTTAACCAGCTGGGTGTGGCGGAACCTCTGGTGCAGCGTCAGGGATCTGACCGCATTGTGGTTGAGCTGCCGGGCATTCAGGATACGGCGCGGGCGAAGGAGATCCTGGGGGCGACGGCAACGCTTGAATTCCGTCTGGTGAATACCTCTGTGGATACTACCGCCGCGGTTAATGGCCGTGTGCCTGGCGACTCGGAAGTGAAAAACACCCGTGATGGTCAGCCTGTGGTGCTGTACAAGCGGGTGATCCTCACCGGCGATCATATTACGGATTCCACTTCGAGCCAGGATGAGTACAACCAGGCGCAGGTCAACATCTCGCTGGACAGCGCTGGCGGTAATATCATGTCCAACTTCACCAAGGACAATATCGGTAAGCCAATGGCAACCCTGTTTGTGGAGTACAAAGACAGCGGTAAGAAAGATGCCAATGGCCGGGCGATTCTGGCGAAGCAGGAAGAGGTGATTAACGTGGCCAATATCCAGTCCCGACTGGGTAACAGCTTCCGTATTACCGGTATCAGCAATCCAACCGAAGCACGTCAGCTGTCTCTGCTGCTGCGTGCCGGTGCGCTTATTGCGCCGATCCAGATTGTTGAGGAGCGTACCATTGGTCCAACCATGGGCCAGCAGAACATCACTCAGGGTCTGGAAGCCTGCCTGTGGGGGCTTATCGCCTCGATTCTGTTTATGGTGGTTTACTATCGTAAGTTTGGGGTCATTGCCACGACGGCGCTGGTGGCTAACCTGGTGCTGATTGTTGGCATTATGTCTCTGTTACCGGGGGCGACGCTGACCATGCCTGGTATTGCCGGTATCGTGCTGACGCTGGCGGTGGCTGTCGATGCTAACGTACTGATTAACGAACGTATCAAGGAAGAGCTGAAGAACGGACGTTCTGTTCAACAGGCGATTCATGAAGGGTACAACGGTGCGTTTTCCAGTATTGTCGATGCCAACGTCACCACGCTTATCACGGCGGTGATCCTCTACGCCGTTGGAACCGGCTCCATTAAAGGTTTCGCCATCACCACGGCTATTGGTGTGGCAACATCGATGTTTACCGCCATTGTCGGTACACGCGCCATCGTCAATCTGTTGTACGGCGGCAAACGCGTCAACAAGCTGTCTATCTGAGGGGTGCGTTGTGGCACAGGACTATAGCGTTGAACAACTGAACTACGGGCGCAAAGTCTATGACTTTATGCGCTGGGATAAAGTGGCCTTTACCCTCTCGGGGCTGTTGCTGATTGCCTCGTTTGTAATAATGGGCATGAAAGGGTTTAACTGGGGTCTGGATTTCACCGGCGGTACGGTGATTGAAATTACCCTGGAGAAACCCGCCGAGCTGGAAAACCTGCGCGCTGCGTTGCAGAAATCCGGCTTTGTCGACCCACAAATCCAGAACTTCGGCAGCAGCCGGGATGTGCTGGTGCGTCTGTCGCCTCACGAGGGCGATGCAGGCCAGGAACTGGGCAATAAGGTGGTTTCCACCATTAACCAGGTCAGCCAGCAAAATGCCACCGTGAAGCGTATTGAGTTTGTCGGGCCCAGCGTGGGCAGCGATCTGGCTCAGACCGGCAGTATGGCGTTGCTGGCAGCGCTGATTGCTATTCTGATTTACGTTGGTTTCCGCTTTGAATGGCGACTGGCGTTAGGCGCGGTGTTGGCACTGGCGCACGACGTGATTATCACCATGGGCGTTCTGTCTCTGTTCCATATAGAGATTGATTTGACCATTATCGCGTCGCTGATGTCGGTCATCGGTTACTCCCTGAACGACAGTATTGTGGTTTCGGACCGTATTCGTGAGAATTTCCGCAAGATCCGCCGCGGTACGCCTTACGAAATCTTCAACGTCTCACTGACGCAGACGTTGAGCCGTACCATCATGACGTCTGCCACCACGCTGGTGGTGGTGTTGATGCTGTTTATCTTCGGCGGGGCGTTGCTGAAAGGTTTCTCATTAACGATGCTGATTGGTGTATCGATTGGGACCATCTCATCTATCTACGTCGCTTCTGCGCTGGCGCTGAAGCTGGGGATGAAACGCGAACATCTGTTGCAGCAGAAGGTTGAAAAAGAAGGGGCCGATCAGCCCTCGATTTTGCCTTAGGTTGACCTCTGAAGGGCCGCGAATGCGGCCCTTTTTTTATCCGTCAGATTTCCTCAGTCTGGCCCCCGGTGGGCACCCCCTGGTTACTTTTGAAGCTTCCCTTTTCCACTGCGTCAACGGCGATATGATGGTCGGCGGCGTATTTTGCTATCGCGTCTGCGGTGAACTTACCGGATTCCGCGTGGGAAACATGTGGCTGCGACTGAGCCCGGTAGTAAGTGACCCTGGGTAAGGTGCCGGAACTCATTGATTGAGTCATGTATTTTGCCATGGGAATTCTCTCTTCAGGATGCGTCGTTAACCAAGGTGTTGACTTCCATTAAGGCGGCGGTAAAAAACAGCTGTAGCTGTTGTTGTGACGCAGTGCCAATATCCTGGGAGATATTGCCCATATCGCCTTTAAGGAAGTTGATGGTATTGTCCAGCCCGCTCAGTTTATCGACGGCGGTGCTGAAGTTGGCGGAAAGTGATTTGATTTGCGTCGAAAATCCCTGCTGGCTCTGGATCTGTTGCTGGATCTGGTTAACCTGGCCCTGAAGGTCGTTAACCTTGTTTTGCGCCTGGTTCAGCTCGACCGCCATGGCGATAAGTCCAGGCACGCCAAGAATACCCAGTGCCAGCCAGTAATATTTCTGTTTGTTCAGTGCGTCCAGCTCCTGAGTAGCGCCAGACAGGTTGGATTGCAGTCCGGCGATGTCGTTTTGCAGTGAGACATCGATCTGTTGCAGCGCGAGGTTGTTCTGAGTGACTTTGTTATTAGCGGCGTTGGCGGCTGTCAGTGCCTGACTGGCCGGTTGTGCCGCCTGCGAAACTTCTTCCTGCAACTGTGAAATAGCCGCACGGAGTTGTTCCGGTGTTTCAGTGTTAAGTGTTGCCAGCTGCTGATTTAACTGCGTTTGTAACGTCTGGCCTGTTGTCAGCACCTGTTTTTGCATTCCCTGCAACGTCGGCAGAAGATCATTCAACATCGCTGAGGTGTTCTGCTGAATTTCAACCGCTTGTGCTGGCAACCCGCTGAAGCCGTTAAGGGTGTTTTTCAACTGTTCAATATTAATAATAGCCTGTGACAACATGCCATTTTCCACGGGACGATCTCCGTAAGGGAAGGGGGAGAGAGGCGGGTGAAGAAACCCGCCTCTGGCTGCAACATCAGGCCGCAGTAGCCAGCTGATTAATAAAGCTGGCCAGCGTGACATTTTGCGGTACGCTCATGGGGCTGACGCCTGCCATCTGACCTTTGATAATGTTCACGTCGGTAATGATGGTTTTCACCGTGGTGTCCGCGGCCGTCAGCCACAGTTGGCGAATAGCGTCACCGCTGGTAATACCTTTATTCAGATCGAGGATCAGGCTGCCCAAATCGCTGGTGAGTGAGTCCCAGGCATTGGCCATCTGAGTGGCCGCATTCACCGCGTTTTGCGCCTGATTTTGCAGCCCTTTATAGCCATTGCCAATCTGGGTGGCGGTCAGCACTTCACTCTTCAGCGAGCTGCGTTTCTGATAAAGATCTTCACGGGCATTCAGTGAGTTGTGCAGCACAATCGATCCGGCGGTAATACCCGCTGCACCGGCGACCACCATTGCCACTCCGCCAATAACAACCGGCGTTGAGGTTCCGGCGGTAACAAAGTCTGCGACGGCACCAATGGCGGTAACGAATGCGCCGCCAATGACCAGTAGGCCCCCCACCACAATACCGGCGATAGCCCCATCGATAGCCGAGTTAATACTGTCAATATCGCTGTTCAGCTGTTCCAGCACGCCATTATCGCCGTTTACCTGGGTGTTGAGGTCAACGACGATTTTCTGGAAACTGCGCGAATCGATGACCAGATCACCGTTAAGTTTCACCAGCATCCCTTTGGTGCTGACTGACAGCCCCTGATATTCCGTTGCCTGATCTCTCATCATACTGAGGGTGCTTAACCACTGCTCTTTGGTTGAGCCAACCGGTAAAGTGGCGGGTACCGCATTCTGTAGAGCAAAATAGTTTGAGATATTGCTGATATTGGTGATGATTTGCGGCTGGATGGTGTCCAGATAATTATTCGCATGATCCTTGGCGGTACTCAGCCCATCATTTATTTCAGTCTGGATGTTTGCCAGATTAGGAAACTGACTGAAATCCACCGGGATCTGCTGCCTGACACTATTACAGTAGTTCTGAATTTGCAGTGCCTGTGACGCCTGGCCGGACATGCTTGTATCCATTGAAACATCGGTTGCTGTGGTCATCATAAATACCTGTAAGTGATGGTTAATCAGAAGGCGTCAGGAAGCGTGCCGTTGCCTGCGTAAACAGTTTTGATGCTGTCGATTTGTTGCGAAAGTAATTGCCACTGCAACGTATCTTTTGCCAGTGCGCGTTTAAATTGCCATATATCATCTTCGCTCTTCAGGTTATTTACCTGAGTCACGCAATCCTGATAGGCAGCGGCAATGTCATTCCATATTTTCGGGAAGGTTGCCGCTGCCTGTGCAACGCCAGTGTAATTTTCAACAAATAACTGGTTTTGCGCATTAATCGATTTAGCCACTGCCAGCACGGAATTTGTTTTAGCCAGGGCCTGATACGCTTTGGCCACTTTTTCCGTATTGGCAATTAAATCTTTTGCCGCCTGACTTGAGCCTTGTGTGCCGGACGAAATCGCCGTAATCCCGGAAATCATATATTCCACTGATTCATCGTTGTAAGGCGTTTCAGGTTTATCCGTTCCGCTACCGCTGTTCTCCTGCGGTTTACTTTCCGTTTCGCTGCCGTCTTCACTCTTTTCCGCTTCGGTTGAAGGGTCCTCTTTTTTATCCGCATCTTTTCCAGCATCTTTATCTGGGTTTTTATCAGTGCCGTTATCGGTATTATTATCAACCTGTAAAGAGGTAATAATTCCCTTGGCCAGCAATTTAACCCCATCGCCCGCCTTATTGCCTTCGCTAACGATACTCTGGATGTTAGCGGCAATGGTGGTATTGAGTGTTTTGATGGTGTCGGCCCACTGGACAGCCTCTTTACTCAATGTTTTTTCTGCCAGATCCAGCTGCGCCTGATAGTTTTTCATCAGGGGAGCCAGAGAGCTCCATGCAACCTGGAGCTTGCTGTTCAGTGACTGAGCAATCACACCATAGCTTTGCGCCTGGTCGGAGAGCGACTCCAGCTGTCTGTTGAGCTGGCTGAGTTGGCTTACTATTTCGTCATCACTCTTTGATAAAAAAATAGAGTTAAAGGCATTAACCAGTGCCGAAAAATTAGAACCAAATAACATCATATTGATAATTGCTGGAAGGCTTTGCTGATTAAAATAACCCGCCTGACTGTACATCTGTCGCTGATAGGCGGCAATTTTGGTTGCCAGACCCGCATCCATATTACCAGCGTCGAAAGATTGCTGGGTAAGTAAAAGATTGCCGTAGCTTTGTTGTAATAAAGCCGACGAAGATAAAGACAGGGACTGGGTAAGTAAACCCTGATCGCCTAAATTTAGGGAAACAGAAGTCACCATGATTCACCATGTTTTATGAGGATAAGTTAATTTAAGGCAGCAAATTCTACGCGGTAATAAACCGTGCATAAAAATGCCAGTCAGAATTGCTAATTAAGTAGGTGCAGCGATTAAATAAAAAGTGCCAACGGCGCTATTGTTGCGCTGAGAAATAATCAACTGATAAAAAAAATGGATGCAATGAGACATTATAACTCCCTCAAAAGGAGATAGTGGATAATTAAAGAATGTGCGTCTCTGATACGTTAATGATGTTAATGTTAAATGGTGTGACTGGCAAGGATGTTGCGAGTAAATTTCAATAAAAATGTGATATTGATTGTTTATTGATAAATAATGTTATGATTTTAATCAGTTATTTTTTCGGGGTGTTTTGATGTGCATTAAAGTTTTCTAATGAAAGCTGCGGTGTGATAAAAATTTTTAACGTAACCAGATTTGCAGGCGTCGTTCGAAAATAATATCCGTTCGGCACTGTGAGTGGCCGGATAAGGGGGAGCAGTCCCCCCTTTTCGCCCATGCATGGTAAGCAAAATTTCAGCGCTGGGGACGTGCAACCATAGTAATACCCTGCACGCGAAGATAGCCTGTCTGTTCTGGCGTGGTGTTGCTGAGCAGAAGCGGTATCGCTATCTCGCTTTGCGGTTGCAGTGTGCTGTCAGCACGGACGATCTGACGCTGTTTATTTATCTGAAGTGGTTTACCCGTTGTGGGATCGCATTCACCCCATTCAACCTGAGCGGTAAACGCAGGAAGCGCGGTTGCCGCAACGGATCGGATTTTCAGCGTTGCCTGGCTCCCGCGGTCACTGGCGGTAATCTGACTGAGAGACAGGCGAATCTCACCGACTGCACTGTTTAGCAGGACCGGCGTGTCAGCGGCGGGGAGCAGCCATGCACCTTCAGTGGAATTCGAGTTAAGCATGTTTTGCTGATGCAGTGCGGTGGTCTGCACGGTCAGTTGCTGCATTTCACTCTTTAACTGACCTATCTGATTATGCAGTTTGTCCATGTCAACCTGCTGCGGGGGCGAAGCGCAACCGGCCAGCAGCGCGACAGACAGCAACAGATTTTTTCTTATTCTTACTCTGGTCATTACCAGTCAGCTCCTTGCAAACGATGACAGATAAAGGTAAACGGGTCCCGGCTATACATGAAAAGGCTTCAGGACGGCATATCATAGTGTATTTGTCTGAATTGCTGTAACCCTCTGAAGCAAAAGCACCGTCGTATTTCTCTGTGGGGAGTCATCAAATGGCCAGCCCGTTATTTTGTTAACAGTGACTTCGCGTTACACTGTATACCCATTTCCAGCACTGTCAGGAAACATCATGCATTGCCCGTTCTGTTCCGCTGTGGATACCAAAGTGATCGATTCCCGTCTGGTGGGGGAAGGCACCTCGGTGCGCCGCCGTCGTCAGTGCCTGCTTTGCCATGAACGTTTCACCACCTTTGAAGTGGCAGAACTGGTCATGCCCAGGGTGGTCAAAAGCAACGACATTCGTGAACCCTTTAACGAAGACAAATTATGCAGCGGTATGCTGAAAGCGCTGGAGAAGCGGCCTGTCAATTCGGATGATGTGGAAAATGCCCTCAGTCATATTAAAACGCAGCTCCGCTCCACCGGCGAGCGTGAAGTGACCAGTAAAATGATCGGCAATCTGGTGATGGACGAGCTGAAAAAGCTGGATAAGGTGGCCTATATTCGCTTCGCCTCGGTTTATCGCAGCTTTGAGGATATTCGTGAATTTGGCGAAGAGATCGCCAGATTACAGGACTGAACCATGCAAGATGAAATCTGGATGGCTCGCGCACTCGAACTGGCCCGTCGTGGGCGCTTTACCACCATGCCAAATCCTCAGGTCGGCTGTGTCATTGTTCGTGACGGCAACATGGTCGGGGAAGGCTATCATCTGCGCGCCGGTGAACCTCACGCTGAAATTCATGCGTTGCGCATGGCGGGTGACAGAGCGCAGGGGGCCACAGCCTATGTCACACTGGAGCCTTGCAGCCACCACGGACGCACACCGCCCTGCTGCGAGGCATTAATTGCCGCAGGCATTAGCCGGGTGGTCGCCGCGATGCCAGACCCCAACCCGCAGGTGGCAGGGCGCGGCCTGTACCGTTTGCAACAGGCTGGCATCGATGTCAGTCACGGGCTGATGATGCAGGAAGCCGAGGCGCTGAACCGTGGTTTTCTCAAACGTATGCGCACCGGTTTTCCCTGGCTTCAGCTTAAAATGGCGGCGTCGTTGGACGGGCGCACGGCAATGGCGAGTGGTGAAAGTCAGTGGATCACCTCACCTGAAGCCCGGCGTGATGTTCAGCGACTGAGGGCGCAAAGTTCGGCTATTCTCACCACCAGTGCCACCGTGCTGGCCGACGATCCGTCGTTGACGGTACGCTGGAATGAGTTAAACAGCGACACGCAAATTGCCTGCCCGCGGGAACCTTTGCGTCAGCCGGTGCGGGTGGTGATTGACAGCCATAACCGGGTGACACCACAGCACCGCCTGATTCATCAGCCCGGAGAAACCTGGCTGGCCCGTCAGCAGCCCGATGGACTCCCCTGGCCGGATAATGTGCAGCAACTTGCTCTGCCACAACACAATCAGCGGGCTGATTTAGTCTCGCTGATGCTGCTGCTCGGACAGCGGCAGATCAACAGCGTATGGGTTGAGGCCGGCGCAACGCTGGCGGGCGCGCTGTTGATGACGGGCATGGTCGACGAGTTAATTCTCTACCTGGCCCCTAAGCTGCTTGGCGACGCGGCGCACGGATTGTGCCATCTGCCCGGACTGGAACAGCTGGCGAAAGCCCCTCGGTTTACGTTTAGCGATGTTCGTCAGGTAGGGCCGGACGTGCGCCTTACCCTGACCCCGGAATAACAGCGAAAAAATATCGCCCGGACGTCGGCGTAATCTGGCAGGCAGATCGTTTATAAATGTGATAGAATCCGCCCCCCTGCGGGCCATAACCGAATCCTGAAAGGAAAATTATGAACGTGATTGAAGCTGCTGTTGCCACTCCTGATGCGCGCGTGGCCATTGTTATCGCCCGTTTCAACAACTTTATTAACGACAGTTTGTTGAGCGGTGCCATTGATGCATTAAAGCGCATCGGCCAGGTGAAAGATGAAAATATCACCGTGGTCTGGGTGCCGGGTGCCTATGAAATGCCTGTCACGGCACGTGCTCTGGCAAAAGCGGGTAAACATGATGCGGTTGTGGCGCTGGGAACGGTGATCCGTGGTGGTACGGCACACTTTGAATACGTCGCAGGTGAAGCCAGCTCTGGTCTGGCCAGTGTCGCCATGACCAGCGACATACCGGTTGCATTTGGTGTGCTGACCACGGAAAACATCGAGCAAGCCATTGAACGTGCCGGAACGAAAGCGGGTAATAAAGGGGCGGAAGCTGCTCTTACCGCACTTGAAATGATTAACGTACTGAAAGCTGTTAAAGCCTGATCTTAAGGGGAATGTCGTGAAACCTGCTGCTCGTCGCCGCGCCCGTGAATGTGCTGTCCAGGCGCTTTACTCCTGGCAGTTGTCTAATAACGACATCGCAGATGTCGAATACCAGTTTCTGGCGGAGCAAGATGTCAAAGATGTCGATATCAGCTATTTCCGTGAGCTGCTGAGCGGCGTTGCAACCCACAGCGCGTATCTGGATGGTCTGATGAAGCCTTACCTCTCCCGCCAGTTGGATGAGCTGGGTCAGGTAGAAAAAGCCGTTCTGCGCCTGTCTTTGTATGAGCTGAGCAAGCGTGCCGATGTTCCCTATAAAGTCGCCATTAACGAAGGGATTGAGCTGGCGAAAGTATTTGGTGCTGAAGACAGCCATAAGTTTGTCAATGGCGTACTGGATAAAGCCGCACCGCAAATACGTCCCAACAGAAAGTAATCCTGCCAGGCCGGTTTAACCGGCCTCATTCATTTTCAGACCCGGAATAACGTGTATGGCCTGTGGCGAATTCGAACTGATCTCCCGGTATTTTGACCGTGTGACCAGTTCCCGTCGCGATGTGGAAAAAGGCATCGGCGATGACTGCGCATTACTGAGCTTGCCGGAAAAGCAGACCCTGGCGATCAGTACCGATACGCTGGTGGAAGGTGTCCATTTTCTGCGTGATATCCATCCGGCCGATCTCGGCTACAAAGCGCTGGCGGTTAATCTGAGCGATCTGGCTGCAATGGGAGCCGATCCGGCGTGGCTGACCCTTGCGCTGACGCTACCCGCGGTGGATGAACCCTGGCTGAAGGCGTTCAGTGACAGCCTGTTTGAGCTGCTCGACTATTATAATATGCAGCTGATCGGTGGTGATACCACGCGTGGACCGCTGAGTATGACGCTCGGCATACATGGTCTGGTGCCACAGGGCAGGGCGCTGAAACGTTCCGGTGCCCGTCCTGGCGACTGGATTTATGTCACCGGCACACTGGGAGACAGTGCTGCCGGTCTGGCGTTGTTACAGCACCGCATTAAAATTAACGATCCGTCAGTCCATGAAGCATTGATCAAACGTCACCTGCGTCCGATGCCACGGGTGTTGCAGGGCCAGGCACTGCGCGATCTCGCCAGTTCTGCTATCGATATCTCTGACGGGTTGATTTCAGATATTGGTCATATTCTGTCTGCCAGCGGCTGCGGCGCACGCCTCAACCTTGAGGCGTTGCCTTTGTCAGAGGTGCTAAAGCACTTTGAGCCCGATCGGGCGTTATGCTGGGCGCTGAGCGGTGGTGAAGATTACGAACTCTGCTTTACCGTGCCTGAGATTAACCGGGGCGCACTGGATGTGGCTTTGGGTAACTCTGGTGTGCCCTTTACCTGCGTGGGGCAGATTGCGCCGCAAAGCGAGGGCCTGGTGTTGTTAAAGAATGGCAAACCCGTGGAGAACACGATGCAGGGATTCGATCATTTTGCCGGCAAATAACGATGTGGCGAAACGTCGCCTGAAAATGAGTAATCCCTGGCATTTGCTGGCAACCGGTTTCGGTAGTGGTTTAAGCCCTTATCTGCCCGGCACCGTTGGCTCACTGGCGTCGATTCCGTTCTGGTATCTGATGACAGGGTTGCCGCCGGATGTCTATTCCCTGGTGGTGATGTTCGGCATCTGTATCGGTGTTTATCTTTGCCACCGCACCGCGAAGGATATGGGGGTACACGATCATGGCTGTATTGTCTGGGATGAGTTTATCGGTATGTGGATTACGCTGATGGCGATCCCGGTAAACCGCTGGCAGTGGGTATTAGCGGGATTTGTGATTTTCCGCATTCTGGATATGTGGAAACCCTGGCCAATCCGTTGGTTTGATCGCAACGTTCATGGCGGTATGGGGATCATGGTTGATGATATCGTTGCCGGGATTATTTCCGCCGGCATCCTTTATACCGCCGGCCATTATCTGTTTATTTAGCCCGCACGGGCATGGCGCTGCTGTCCGCGCCATGTCCTCAGCCGGTTATGCGAAGCCAACCACGGGGTGTGGCTGATAAACGCTTTCCAGCTCGGCAATCTCTTCCTCAGTCAGTGTGACCTGCACCGATTTGACCAAATCATCCAGCTGTTCAGCCCGCGATGCGCCAATAACAGGCGCGGTGACGGCTGGCTTAGCCAGTAGCCATGAGAGGGCAACCTGTGCCCGGCTGATACCTTTATCTTCTGCGATGGTTGCCACGCGCTGAGCAATCGCGCTGTCGTTCTCTTCCATATTGTTATAAAGCGTGCGGCCAAACTCGTCGGAGACGGAACGGGCCGTGGTTTCGCCCCACGGACGTGTTAACCGTCCCCGCGCCAGCGGACTCCAGGGCAGCACGGCAATGTTTTCTGCCTGGCAAAGCGGGTGCATTTCGCGCTCCTCTTCACGCTGGATCAGATTGTACTGATCCTGCATGGTGACAAATCGCGTCCAGCCGTAGCGATCGGCTGTGTAGAGGGCTTTGGCAAACTGCCATGCATACATGGAGGATGCACCGATGTAACGGGCCTTGCCGGATTTCACCACGTCATGCAGGGCTTCGAGCGTTTCTTCCAGCGGCGTGTCATAGTCCCAGCGGTGGATCTGAAGTAAATCAACATAGTCCATCCCCAGACGGGTCAGGCTGTCATCAATGGATTGCAGGATAGTGGCGCGTGACAGGCCGCCGGACAGGTTACTCATCGGGAAATAAACTTTGGTGGCCACCACAATCTCATCCCGTCGGGCATACGCTTTCAGCGCCCGGCCAACGATCTCCTCGCTGCTGCCGTCGGAATAACTGTTCGCCGTGTCGAAAAAATTGATCCCGGCAGCCAGCGCCTGTTTGATCAAAGGCCTGCTGCTTTCTTCCGGCAGCGTCCAGGCATGGTTACCGCGCACGGGTTCACCGTAGGTCATGCAACCCAGGCAGAGGCGGGAAACGGTCAGGTCGGTGTTGCCTAATTTGATGGTTTTCATGCAGGCTCCTGCTGGTCGGCCAATTACATATCAGCCGGTTATATGTCCGTTAAGCATAGCAGGTGAAAGGCTCCCCAAACGGGGAGCATGGTGCGGAATTACTGGGCCAGCCAGCGGCTGATTTGTTGCTTTATGCCTTCGGCATCCAGCTGGTAGTCATGGCGAATCTCTCCCTGCGTGCCCTGCGGAATGAACTCATCCGGCAGGCCGATATTCAATACCGGTACACAACGACGTTTTGCCATCAGCAGCTCAATCACCCCACTTCCTGCCCCTCCTTTGATTGTCCCTTCTTCCAGCGTAATCAGGGCGTCATGGCTGGCGGCGAGGGTCAGGATCAGCGTTTCGTCCAGTGGCTTAACAAAGCGCATATCCACCAGCGTCGCGTTCAGCGATTCGGCCGCGCTCGTCGCTTCCGGCAGGAGCGTACCAAAGTTAAGGATCGCCAGCTTTTCCCCCTGGCGTTTCACTACCGCTTTGCCCAGCGGCAACATGGCCAGCGGCGTCAGCTCTGCTCCCGTGCCGGTGCCTCGTGGATAGCGCACCGCACTTGGTCCGTGGTGGTGGTGATAGCCGGTGTATAACATCTGTCGGCATTCGTTTTCATCGCTTGGCGTCATGATAATCATGGTAGGAATACAGCGCAGGAAGGCGATATCAAAGGCGCCCTGATGCGTCTGACCGTCAGCCCCCACGATCCCGCCGCGATCGATGGCGAACAGCACCGGCAGTTTCTGGATCGCCACATCGTGGATCAGCTGATCATAAGCACGTTGCAGAAAGGTGGAATAGATCGCCACAACGGGCTTATAGCCACCGATAGCGAGACCCGCAGCGAAGGTCACCGCATGTTGTTCTGCAATCGCCACGTCGAAATACTGCTGGGGATAATCGCGGGAAAAGCTGACCATGCCAGAACCTTCACGCATCGCTGGCGTGATCGCCATGAGTTTAGGATCGTTTTTGGCGGTTTCGCTCAGCCACTGACCAAAGATTTTCGAATAGCTGGGCAGGCTTTCAGCCGCTTTCGGCAACAGGCCACTGGCGGGATCAAATTTAGGTACGGCATGCCAGCTGATAGGATCCTTTTCTGCCGGTGCGTAGCCTTTGCCCTTGCGGGTCATGATGTGCAGGAACTGTGGGCCTTTCAGTTGGCGCATGTTGCTCAGGGTGTGCACCAGTGACAGTACATCGTGGCCGTCAACCGGTCCGATATAGTTAAAGCCCAGTTCTTCGAACAGCGTACCGGGTGCCACCATGCCTTTCAGGTGTTCTTCTGTGCGTTTGACCAGCTCTTTAATCGGCGGCAGGTTGGTCAGCACTTTTTTCCCACCTTCGCGCAGCCGGGAATAGGTCTTACCGGACAGGATTTGTGCCAGGCGATTATTGAGTGCGCCGACGTTTTCGGAAATCGACATCTCATTGTCGTTAAGTATCACCAGGATGTCCGGCTTAATATCGCCTGCGTGGTTCATCGCCTCAAAGGCCATACCCGCAGTGATTGCGCCGTCACCAATCACGCAGGCGGTGCGACGTCCTTTGTCTTCTTTTTGCGCCGCCACGGCCAGACCCAGACCGGCACTGATTGAGGTGGATGAGTGGCCAACGTTCAGTACGTCATATTCACTTTCATCCCGCCAGGGGAAAGCATGCAGGCCATTTTTTTGACGAATGGTACCAATACGGTCGCGGCGCCCGGTCAGGATTTTATGGGGATAAGCCTGATGGCCCACGTCCCATATCAGATGATCGAAAGGGGTATTGTAAACGTAATGCAGTGCGACAGTCAGCTCCACCACTCCCAACCCGGAAGCAAAATGGCCGCTTGAACGGCTGACGCTGTCGAGTAAATACTGGCGCAACTCGTCACAGAGTTTTGGCAGGCTTTCTTTGGAAAGCGTACGTAATTCTTGTACCGAACTCGCCTGGGCCAGCACCGGATATTTTGTATTATCAAAACTCATCAGAGACTCATTGTGGGCGTTATTTATTACGTTCAATTATGTAACTTGCAAGCAACTGTAATGATGCAGTGTTAAAGGATTGCGAAGCAAGTGTTTCAAGAGCGCTTAATGCTTCCTGGTGCAGATCCTGGGCTTTCGCCCGTGCACCCTCAAGCCCTAACAGCGCCGGATAGGTGCTTTTTCCTAATTGCTGATCGGCTCCCTGTCGCTTGCCGATAACGGCGGTGTCACCCACCACATCGAGAATGTCGTCCTGTACCTGAAAGGCAAGACCGATGGCATCCGCGTAGCGATCCAGCGCAGGCATTGCCTCACCACCACGACTACCGGCTGCCAGCGCCCCTAATCTCACCGCGGCACGGATCAACGCGCCGGTTTTATGGCGATGAATCTGTTCCAGTGCGCTCAGATCCACCTGACGACCTTCTGCTGCCAGGTCCAGCGCCTGGCCGCCACACATGCCAGCGACGCCGCTGGCCTTTGCCAGCTCTGAGATCATCGCAATTCTGTCAGACGCTCCCACGCCAGGCATTGGGGTATCAGCCAGGATGGTAAAGGCCAGCGTCTGCAAGGCGTCTCCAGCGAGAACAGCCGTGTCCTCGCCAAATTTAATATGACAGGTAGGCTGACCGCGACGAAGGCTGTCATCATCCATGGCGGGTAAATCATCGTGAATAAGCGAATAAGCATGGATGCATTCGACCGCCGCGGCAGGCGCATCCAGAGCGCTACTGTCAGCATGGAGCATCTCTCCAGTGGCATAGACCAAAAAGGGACGCAGTCGCTTACCGCCCAACAATGCACCATATTCCATCGCGTTGACCAGAGGAGAACTCTGAAACGGTAGCGGTGCAATAAAATGTTGCAAAGCCTGGTTCACCCGCGCGTGATGCGCGGTAAGGAGATCGCAAAAATCCATCAGTCGTTTTCCGGGGTGAAAGGCTTCAGACAGGCATCTTTGTCATCACTGAGCAGAATTTGCACGCGCTGTTCCGCCTGCTGTAATTTTTGCTGTCCCAGACGGGCAAGCTGCACCCCACGTTCAAATTCACTGAGCGCCTCTTCCAGCGGTAAATCACCACTTTCCAGACGCGATACTATTTGCTCCAGCTGTTGAAGCGAGGTTTCAAAGCTGGCAGGCTGTTCGGCTTTTTTCGGCATAATGGCTATCGGCTCAGTCATTTTTTTTTCACCATGAAACGCTCATGGTAGCTGACTCAAATTGTTTAGCAAAATAATGGTGCCATTTACAGATGAAGAAGCAGTTGCCGCAGAGCTGTGATACACTTGCGTGCCTGATGCACTCTGCCTGTCTGAAGTGTGCATACATACCGGAACTTTGCTGGGTGAACATCCGGGCATAAATACGCCAGGCTGCCTTACTGTCGCCCGTGTTGTCCGACTGCTTGCATTCGACAAGCCGGTTGACCACGACGATTTTACTCTCTGAGTGCCGAATTTTCAGCACTTTATTGCCTTTTGAGCCAGTGTCACCATGAAGTTTATTATCAAGTTATTTCCCGAAATTACCATTAAAAGTCAGTCCGTTCGTCTGCGCTTTATTAAAATTCTCACCACGAATATTCGCAACGTGCTGAAACAGTACGATGATGCGTTAGCCGTGGTACGGCACTGGGACCATATTGAGGTCCGTGCCAAAGACGAAAGTCAGCGCCGCAATATTGTCGATGAGCTGACCCGTATTCCAGGCATTCACCACGTTCTGGCAGTCGAAGACCGTGTTTACACCGATATCCACCATATCTTTGAACAAACGCTTGAGCTGAATCGGGACAGGATTGCAGGGAAAACCTTCTGTGTTCGCGTAAAACGACGTGGCAGTCATGATTTCAGCTCGCAGGATGTCGAGCGCTATGTGGGCGGTGGGCTTAACCAGCATGTTGCCAACGCAAAGGTGAAGCTGAATCATCCTGAGGTGACGGTTAATCTGGAGATTGATGACGAGCGGTTGCTGCTGGTGACCGGACGCTTTGCCGGTATCGGTGGTTTTCCGATTGGGACCCAGGAAGAAGTGTTGTCGCTAATTTCTGGTGGTTTCGATTCCGGGGTGTCCAGCTATATGTTGATCCGCCGTGGCTGCCGCGTACATTACTGTTTCTTTAATCTTGGCGGTGCGGCGCATGAAATTGGCGTGCGTCAGGTAGCTCACTACTTATGGCAGCGTTTTGGCCGTTCGCACAAAGTTCGTTTTGTGGCGGTTAATTTTGAGCCAGTGGTAGGCGAGATCCTTGAAAAAGTGGAAGACGGCCAGATGGGCGTGGTGCTGAAGCGGATGATGGTCCGTGCGGCGTCAACCATCGCTGAACGCTATGGCGTGCAGGCGATAGTCACCGGTGAGGCGCTTGGTCAGGTTTCCAGTCAGACGCTGACCAACCTGCGGCTGATTGACAATGCTTCGGATACGCTGATCCTGCGTCCGCTGATTTCTCATGATAAAGAGCACATCATCAATATTGCACGGGAAATTGGTACAGAAGATTTTGCCCGTACCATGCCGGAATACTGTGGTGTGATCTCCAAAAGCCCAACCGTTAAGGCAGTGAAAGCCAAAATTGAAGCGGAAGAGCAGCATTTCGATTTCGCCATCCTTGAGCGTGTTGTGGCGGAAGCGACCAACGTTGATATCCGCCAGATTGCTGAGGAGACGCAGCAGGAAGTGGTGGAGGTGGAAACCGTGGTTTCTTTCAGTGACAACGACGTGGTGCTGGATATCCGCTCACCCGACGAGCAGGAAGACCGTCCGCTGTCGCTGGACGGCGTTGCGGTAAAATGCCTGCCGTTTTATAAACTCAGCAGCCAGTTTGGCAATCTCGATCAGAGTAGAAGCTGGCTGCTTTACTGCGATCGCGGCGTGATGAGCCGTTTGCAGGCGTTGTATCTGCATGAGCAAGGCTTTACCAACGTTAAAGTTTACCGTCCATAAACCAGAGGGCGGCGCCCGCCGCCCTTTTTTTCCTGCCCTCAACGTCCCTGCCTTAGCCCAGCGTAAGATACCCCATAAGCGCGTTTTGCTGTCCGGTAAGACCGGTATCCAACAGGGTGCGGTGGTGAACGGTGGCAAAACCGTTAGTGTGGCATGAAGATCTTGCCTGGTAGCTTTGAATATATATACTCGTAAAATGAATTTTTATTTATTCTCTTGAGGTTGCCATGTCAGCAGATATACCGGTTAAGGCGCAGTTTGCAGCATACAATGCCCATGATATTGACGCCTTTTTGTCATGTTTCACGGATGATTTCAAAGGATACCGAATGCCTGCTGAATCACCCTCAACGACGGGTAAGGCTTCGTTACGCGCGTTTTACCTCAATCATCGTTTTAATAATCCTGAACTCCGGGCCGAGCTTCTCTCAAGAATTGTTCTGGGAAATAAGGTTTTCGATCACGAGCTTATTTATGGTCTGTCCCCTGAACCGCTGGAAAGTGTTGCGGTCTTTGAAGTGAAAGATAATCTTATTGCCACCGCCTGGTTTTATTTTCCTTAGCGGTCGCCTTATTCCACCCATTCGCGGTAATCAAAAATACCGGCAGCCAGCACCAACTGGCTGGCGACATGGTGGGCTTTCTCTTTTCCTGCCAGCAGATCGATCAGTTTCAGGGCAAAGTCGATGGCTGTCCCCGGCCCCTGGCTGGTGAGCAGATTGACCCGTGGGTCCCATACCACCCGCTTGTCCATCCATTTTGCGTCGGGGATAGTTTCCTTAAGGCCAGGAAATCCGGTCATATTGCCGACGGGAAACAGATCGTGCGGCACCAGTACGGTACCGGCAGCGGCACAGATCGCCGCCACAATACGCCCGGAGAGGTGAAACTGACGAACCGTTTCCACCAGCAGCGGGCTGTCACGGAAGGCTTCAGCACCTTTCAGACCGCCAGGCAGCACAATGGCCGCGAAATCATTATCCGCCACCTCAATCAGTGGTGCGTCGGCCAGCAGCCTCACGCCGCGTGAACAGCAAATCTCCGTACTGCCATCTTCAGTTACGCTGGCGGTAGTGACCGATAAGCCTCCCCGCACCAGCAGATCGATAATGGTGACGGCTTCCATTTCTTCACTGCCAGCGGCCAGGCAAACCAGTACCGATGCGTTCACGCCCATCATTTTGTTCCTTATGCTTAATCAGTTCATAAAGCCGGTTGTTCTCCGGCGTGGTCAGGCCCTGTGCCCGCGCACGACGGATAACATAGCCGGTAATGTAGTCTATTTCGGTGCGTCGTCCGGCGCGAATATCCTGCAACATCGACGAGGTATTGGCGGCGGTGGTATGAATGACATCCATCACGTAGGCCAGTAACGCTTTACGTGACGTATGCTGGCCTTCCCGCTCCATTACGGTGGCAACTTCGTTACACAACAGCGTCACTTCCTGTTGGTGCTCGAGCAGTTCGCCATTGAGGCAGTCATACTTCACCGTCAGTGGATTGATTACGCAGTTTACCGCCAGTTTCTGCCAGGCGGCAGACGCAACGTTATTATGCCATGCCACATCGGGCAGGGCCTGTTGCAGCACTTCTGCCAGCGAACTGAGACTCGCCCCGTCTGGCGAAGCGGGGCCAATGTGGGTGATGCCGCCAGCCACGTGTACAACCAGCGTGCCGTCGCGTCTGGCTGCGTGAGTGGTAATGCCGTGCAGCAGTGGCTGCCTGAGTGATTTCAGTTCTTCCAGCGTGCCCATGCCATTATGCACCAGCAGAACCGGACACGACTCTGGCAGCACCGACTGTATATTTTTCACCGCTTCAGAGACCTGCCAGGCTTTCAGCGTCACCAGCAACAAATTGCTCTGCCTGAGAAATGCTGAATCGTTAGCAATGAAGGTCTTGTTGATGGATGCGCCCTCTGGCGTGATCACATTCACCCGGCACCGGGACTGCGGCACTCGCAGCCAGCCCTGAACCTCATGTCCCTGGGCATCAAGGGCTGCCAGCCAGATTTGCCCTAAAGCACCGCATCCTAAGACGGTAATCTTCATTCATCCTCTCCGCATACCGGTTGAGATTATTTTGCGTTGCCGTCAGTTGACTGCTGTTCGCTGTGGTTGGCTACTCTTGCCATTATAGCCTTCCACACGGGTGGTTTTTTTAAGCCTGCTAAGTCGGTATTATGCCTGCTACTTTAGGATCAGGAGAACAGGACCATGCCATCTTTCGATATTGTTTCAGAAATTGACATGCAGGAAGTGAAAAATGCCGTTGAGAATGCCAACCGCGAAGTGTCGAGCCGTTTCGACTTTCGCAACGTTACGGCCAGCTACGAGCTTAATGAGAAGAATGAGTCAATAAAGGTATTAAGCGAGTCCGATTTCCAGGTGAAACAGCTGGTGGATATTCTGCGCGAAAAGCTGCTCAAGCGCGGTATTGAGGGGGGAGCGCTGGAGGTTCCCGAAGAGATAGAACACAGCGGTAAAACCTGGGCTGTTGATGCGCAACTGAAAAAAGGCATCCCAACCGATGTGGCGAAGAAACTGGTAAAGCTTATCAAAGACAGCAAGCTGAAAGTGCAGTCGCAAATCCAGGGTGAAGAGGTTCGGGTGACAGGTAAGTCGCGTGATGATTTGCAGGGGGCGATGGCACTGGTGCGTGGCGGCAATCTTGGCCAGCCTTTTCAGTTTAAAAATTTCCGTGATTAATCAGACAGGGCGAGTGTTTTCGCCCTGTTTTTTTGCAACCTTAGCACCTGACGCTATTATTGCTTCCCGGATTGCGGGCGTTATCCGGCGGTTAATCCAGGTTCAACCAGACTGTAGATCTGGTTATTCAGCGGTTGTGCCACCAGCGCCACAATGGCCAACGCCACATCTGCACGGCGTATCAGGCCGTGAACTTCTGCGTTTTGCCTCAGCTGGCCTTTGCCGGTGGCCTCGCCATTTAACAAACCGCCGGGGCGGATAATAGTCCATGCCAGGCGACTGGTTTGCAGCCAACTTTCCGCCAGCGATTTTTCCCTGACCGCCTGGCCAAAGGCGCGTTTGGCCCGCTCAGACAGTGTTGGCCAGCTGTCACCGCAGCCAAGCGAGGTGACCATCAGCATCCGGGTTATTCCTGTCAGTTCTGCACAGTCAATGACATTACGGTGAGCGGTGTAATCCTGACCGCCACCGCCTAAAGTGGAAATAATAACGGCATCCGGGCCGGCGGCTTCGCAGGCCTGTATCACGCTTCTGACATCGCAGGCATCCCCGACAAAAGCCTGCACATGGTTACAGGCAGCCAGTCTCTCTGCATCCTCCTGCTTACGCACCAACACCACCACCGGCTGTTGATGGGCAACCGCGTAGTTCACCAGTTCGGCGCCAGTGCCACGGGCAGCGCCCAGAATAAGCCACGTTGCCATTAGTTTTCTCCCTGTTGCAGGCTTTCCGCCAGCTGGCGGAAAGCCGTGAGCTGATCGGTCAGCAGCTGACGATGGCTGTCACGACCGACAAAGACTTTCAGCATAGCCTCTCCGGTCGCGTTGAGGAAGATGACTGACGCGGTTGCCATTCCCATAAAAGGACGCTCAACAAAAGCGATTCGCTGGCAGTGGTTGGCGCGAATATGGCCGCTCAGCCCTTGTTTTCCATGCAGGTTAAAATAGCCGTGGCCGTAACGTCCCGGAGGGAGGTCTCCGTGGAACTCCAGAATGATATCCTGGTTATTCACCAGGGTTGTCACTTCTCCCCAGCGGGTAACGCTGTCCCAGACGGCATCAAAATGCTTACCGTCAATCAGGGTTTTCGCCGGTAGCGCTTCAATGACCATTTGCAGGCTGACGTCATAGCGCCGGGCAATCTCTTCCAGCATGATGTCCGGGCTGGTTTGCATAAATTCAGAGAGGGTGGGTTGCATAGTGACTTCCTTTTTCGGATGGGGTTGCGGTGAGCTGCATAAGGATTTCTGCCAGTGACTGCATCAGATTATTGGCCCAGAAACGGCCACTGTCGGTGAGGCGCAGGCACAGCGTATTGTTCGTGAGCAGTCCTGACTGATACCACTGATCGATCAGGGGCTGGAGTTGATTTGCCTCCGGGGTGAGTGCGGTCAGGTCCAGACGCCCGGCTTCAATTCCTCCCTGCAATGCGTGCCGCCACCATTGTGGCTGCTGTGCTTCGGAGGTCATCATACCGATAGGCTTATGACCACTGTCCAGCATGCGGTAGTAGCTGTCCAACTGGCGATGCATCATATACGCCTGACCTTTCAGGTTCCCTCCCGCGCCGGCACCCAGCGCCAGGCAGTCGGCACCCTGCTTGATCAGCAGATTATACATGTTGCGCTCTCTGGTGGTTCTGGCCCAGTGGCTGTTGCTTAACTGTCGCCAGCCGTAGTCGGCCAGTAACGCAGCCCCCTGAAGATAAAGCTCGCGGCGTTCGCTGACATCCGGTAGTGCGGTGCGTTGGTTTTCGACAGCTTTTGCCAGCGGCGTGCTGGGTAGCAGGTTCAGGGCATAGAGATCCACACCATCCAGGCCGATATCCCTGACCGTTTCAAGATCCTGTTGCCAGCTTTCTGCTGTCTGGCCGGGCAGGCCGAACATCAGATCGCACACGATCGCAGCCCGGTCGCGGCGACAGAGTTTCTCAAGAAAACTCACCGATTGCTGACGATCAGAGGTGCGTGCCATTCGCTTACGAATACGGCTGTCAAACGTCTGGATACCGATGGAAAAACGATTGGCACCGGCATCAAGGCAGGCATCAATGCGCTCATCGTCGAAGTTAAGTATGCGTCCTTCAATGGTAATTTCACAATCCGGGGCCAGGGGCAGTCTGGTGCGCAGTCGGCTGATGATGTGGTGCAGGCTCTGTGCCGAAAGTGACGTTGGAGTACCACCGCCAAAATACACAGCATGTATCGGTGCGGACTGATGTAACGTGCTGTCTGCCTCCATGTCGATTTCCCGAAGCAGGTAGCGGACGTATTTTTCAGCCTCATCAGGTTGAAACTTATTTTGATAAAAGCCGCAAAAAGTACAGCGTGTATCGCAGAACGGTACGTGAAGATAGACCAGCCGTTTACGCGGTGGTGAGGGTTGTTGTAACAGTTTTTGCCAGGCAGGTTGAACGGCTTCAGCGGGTAGTGGTGTGGTGTTACGCCACGGCATTGCCGCGCGACGTGCAGCAAAGGCCTGAACGCCAGCCTGTGCAAACCAGGGGGTTAAATCTATCGGCATAGTCCTTTTCCATGAGGCAGGCGTAGAATAGAACGCTTTAAAAGATAATCATTATCATTTATCAAAGCGTCCGGTGGCTGCGATGATTTAAGTCAAGAATGGTGAAGGAAAGAGGATAAGTTCAGACTGTTCATACGGTTGTGCGCAGTAAAACGGCGGTATACCCGGAGGAGGGAGGAAAGGCGGCTCCCGAAAAACCGCCTCTTCAGGGCATTCCGACCTGAGTGGAGCGGTTTTCCTGCAAATCAGTCCTTATAAAGGATCCCTTTTTGCGGTAATAAAGGCACCGATTTTTTAAGCCAGTCAAAAAGCAGCTCAATATTTCTTAGCCGTGGTGAGTTTACCGGCCAGACCAGATAGTAACCGTCGCCTGTGGCAACGGCCTCTTCGAAGGGAAGGGAAAGCAGCCCGCTGTTGATTGCTTCCAGACTGAGCAGCAGGTCCCCGACAGAAATACCATGGCCACTGATAGCCGCAAGATTCCCCTGTTCAAGGGTGTCAAAGACTTTCCCCCCTGAGAGGTTAAGTCCCGGATATTTGGCGGTTTTTTTCAGCCATCTTCGCCAGTCACGCCGGTCAGGTGAAGGATGGATCAGCTCACATTCCGCCAGGTTGGTCTGTGCGGCAGTTTTGAGCTTCGGTGTGCAAACCGGAATGAGCCATTCATCAAACAGCAGGCTGCTTGCTGCTGTTTCGCCGAAGTTACCGTTTCCCAACAGAATGGCACAATCGTAAGGCTCAAAGCTGAAGTCCACCACATCGGTGTCCATCCAGACGCTGGTGATTTCAATATGCGGCGTTGGGTTGTTTTCACGAAAAGCATTCAGCACATCCAGCAGCCAGCGCATGGTCAGCGTGGATGGCGCTTTGAGACGCAGATTATGGTTATTACTGCGAAATGCAAAGCAGGCCCGTTCTATACAAAAAAAACCTTCGGTGAGTTGATTCGCCAATACGCGACCGGCATCGGTGACGATAATGCGCGGGCCGTTTCGTCGGAAAAGTTCGCAGTCAAACCAGGCTTCCAGCGTACGAATATGCCGGCTGATAGCGCCAGGTGTAACGTTGAGTAAATCTCCTGCTTTACTGAATGAGCCAAGTCTGGCCGCAGCTTCAAAAGCTCGCAATGCATAGAGTGGTGGAAGTGACATTATTTTTCTCATTGTGATTTTTAATCACATTAAGCGCGAGTTTTATCCGTTTTTCAATACCTGTCCGTAAATGAATAATCCCGTGCGGCAATCAGGCTTTAAAAGAGAAACGAGATGGGAGACAGGTTACTCAGTAACGGGATAATACTCAGGCAGTCCGATTTGATGATGTTACACAGAGACACAGCCCACCCGGCCGTGCGTTATGGCTGGAAGCTTGATGGCTTTAGCGATATTGCCGCCAGGCTGGAAGAACGCCATTTTCCCTGTCTTTTCGCCCGTCACGCATGGAAATCGGAATCGCTCCTGTTTGGCTTTATCAGCCAGCAGCAAACCACCAGTGAGATGCTTTCGGTGATGGATCTGTTCGTCCGGCGTACTCAGAGCTTGCCGGAAGAGGAGCGCCTCTACAGCCCACTGATCGTGATTTTTGAGCAAAGCGAATTTTCCTCTCTGGCCCAGGCCCATCGGTTTGCATGGCAGCAGCTACAGATGTTGCATGACCACGATCCTCACCCCTGGCCGGAGCATATTCCCGGTTCGCCCGGTGACAGCGCCTGGTCGTTTTGTTTTGGCGGCACTGAATTGTTTATCAATATCAGTTGCCCAGGTCACATTCGTTTACGCAGTCGTAATCTGGGCAAAAGAGTGGTGTTTGTCATTAATCCCCGACCCCATTTCGACATTCTTGCCAGCCAGCGCGATCCGAAAGGTATCAGGATCCGTGAGAAAATCCGCGCAAGAGTCAGTGATTACAATCATGGCCATGTTCCCGCCGAGCTGGGTTTTTATGGCGATAAAGACAGCCTCGAATGGAAACAGTATCAGTTGAATGAACCCGGTTCGGCCAGTTTTTCAGGCTGCCCACTCCACATACATAAGGAAAAAAAATCGCGATGAATCTGACTCTTTTGGGCGCATATATACTTTCGGTGATGATGTTACTGCTGACGCCGGGACCGGTGGTTGCCCTGATTACGGGAACCGCAGCCCGCTACGGATACCGTAGCGCTTTTGCTACGGCGGTCGGCACCAATGGCGCATCGCTGGTATTGATTGCACTGGCTACGCTAACGCTGAAAGGGGTGGTCTCGCTTTCGCCACTGTGGCTCTACCTGACGGGCGTTGCCGGGTCACTCTATATCGGCCATGCCGCGCTTCAGAGCTTGTTGCCAGCGCCGGGTAAAGGCGACGCAGGGATGAAGGTGCCGGCAAGTCATCGCGGTGGCTTCCTGAAAGGCTTTATGACCGGGATTGCCAATCCTAAAGACATTCTGTTCTTCATCGCTTTCTTTCCGCAGTTCATCGCGGTAACGCGTGACTTCAGCACCAGTATTATGACGCTGTGTGTGGTCTGGATTTTCTTCGATTTTGCCATCCTCACGTTGTACATTCTTACGGTGAAACGCTGGATGCCTTCCCGTTATGGCAAAACGATTGAACTGATCTCTTCCCTGGTTTTACTGGGTATTGCGCTGGGTGGGGTAATATATAATGTGCTGGCAATAGCTGAGATTATTGCGAAAGGCCCCCTCTGAACAGGAAGTGGACATGCATTTGTATATTTTTTACCTCGGTGGCAACGCCGGGAAATCGAATATTGAAGTTCACGACATTCAGTTTGTCGCTGCCAGGAAACCAGAAGATGCCTGGCCGGCGCTTCGTGAAGCCTGGTTTGGCGATGCGGACAAGCTGCATATTGATGGTTACGCCAGACTGACCTGGGCTGATGGTTTCAACATCAGCCTTTGCGACGTAGCGCCAGACCACACCGACAGGCGACTCTGGTTTGTCAACGCGGGTGCCTATCATCCATCAAGTCTGGCAGAATTACACGCCTTCGATTTCTTTGTGGCAAAGGATGCGAAGGAAGCGAAAGCACGTGGCCTGGCCAGCCTGTTGAACGGTGCGCAGCAACAGCACAAAGATAATCTCAAAGAGGTGGATGACTGCCTGCTACTGGAGAAGGTGGGGGGACTGTATGTCCACCTTACTCCTTGTGAAAACGGCACCCCCTTTACGCCGGAGTGGCAGGGCTATCAGCCTATTGGGCGCTGATATCTCACAGATCAATCACCAGATTTGCTGACAGACTTCGCGAGCAGCACAGGGCAATCTGTTGCTGCTCTGCATTTTTTTCGCGATCCGACTGTACGGTATCACGATGATCCACCATCCCCTGCTTAACGCCGGTCAGACAGGCACCACACATGCCCATCTCACAGGAAAGAGGCACATCCACCCCGTTTTCTTTCAGTACATGGGCAATCGATTTTTCTGCCGGAACGATCCACTGTTGGCCAGTGGACGCCAGGGTGACGGTGAAGCTGTTATTGTCGCTAAGTCCCTCTGCCACAGCCGGAGGTTTGAAGGCTTCGGTGTGAATATTTTCGGCCAGCCAGCCAGCGCGACAGGCTGTTTCTGTCATTTGTGACATAAATCCTTCCGGGCCGCACAAATAGAGGTGATTCTGTTCTGACGGGCTTTTCAACTCATCGGCAATGTGCGTGCGTGGGCTTTGCCCTTCGCTGCTGGACCAGATTTTGCAAATGCCGTGTTGCAGCACTCTGGAAAGGGGCTGAAGAAAAGCGGCATCGTCATGATGTTTAATATAGTAATGCAAAACAAACGGGACGCCGCTGGCTTCCAGTGCTTCGGCCATGGCATATAAAGGCGTGATACCAATTCCGGCCGCGAGCAGAACAACTTTATCGGCGCGCTTCAGCTGAAACAGATTTCGTGGGGCAGAAATGTTAAGGGTGTGACCCGGACGTAATACTTCATGTATCCAGCGTGAACCGCCACGCGATTGCTTATCATGGGCGACACAGATTTGATACTGGTGGGATGTGTTACCCCGACCGGTCAGTGAATATTGCCGCACCCTGTTATCCGGTAAATGGAGATCGATGTGCGCTCCGGGTTGCCACTCCGGCAACGCTTGTCCGTTTTCCGCCACCAGATTAATCGCCAGGTTGTGACGACCCTGACGCCAGATACCATCAACCACCACGTTTAACAGCGTAGTCATCGTCATCTCCTTCAGACCAGGAAAAATTCACCAAAACCCATACGCTTCAGGCTTCTGCGATAGGCAATCGAACTGCGGTCGGCGGGGATATGGGCCTCAAGCGTCAGGTCCAGAGGTAATCGCTCTGGCATCTGCGTTTCTACCATCAGACGGTCTTCTTCAAATACGCGCTGATTGAAAGCATGTACCTCTTCTATGGGAACGTGCAGATCAAAATTGCGGGCAATGGGGGCGAACATGCGTGTCTTCCTCGCTGATACGGGCGATGCGGCGTTCATGATCACCAGGCGGGAATCACCCGGAAAATGAATGGTTAGGGTGGCGGTGAAGGGAAGGTGCATTTCGAAATGGCGCAACCACTGGAAACCCTCTGGTGCACGGTGCTCAACGCTGGCGGGATAGTTCCCCACCGTGCTCCAGTAGTCGACCTCGAAGCCAAATTCTTTTTCCACCGGGTTGTAAGGAGGAACTTCCTGATTATTGGCATCGGCAAAGGTTTCCGTATGTATCCAGGCAAAATGGGCCACATCAAGAAACCCTTCAACCTGGCGTCCGGCAAAACCATTAACATCAAATCCGGGACAGTTGATTTGTTGAAAGCCGCTGTCGGTCCAGTGAGGCATACGCGGCAGAGCGGCAGGGTTTTGCGCGTTAGGTGCCATGCACACCCAGACCAGACCGAAGCGTTCTTCAACCTGGTAAGTGGTCAGATTAAGTTTGGCGGGGATGGGCTGTCCGGGACTGGACGGGATGCGGTTACATTTACCTCCCTCACCGAAGCGGAGTCCGTGATAAGGACAGACAATGCCTTCTTCATCATGGAAGCCAAGCGTTAATGGCACGCCACGATGGGGGCAAACATCACGCGCCACCACGACGTTTTCATTGAGGCGATAAACCACCATTTGCTCATCAAGCAGAACCGCCTTTACAGGTGCATTGCTGATATCTGATGAACGGGCCACCGGATGCCATTGCTGTGCAAGGCGCAACCAGTCGTCAGGCTCAAAAGTACAGTGTGCGGGAGGAGTGATGGTGTTCATAAAAATGCCCTGTCGTTGACTTACGGCGTTTGCCTTTATGTTTGTCGGGATATTGTTAATGCTTTAATCTGTTCTAATCCATCATCATTAATTCACTAATGTGTTGCAAAAAAAGAGACAGGTACGTTATGACGCCGTTTTCCCGTTTTGCTGCCTATTTTGTTGAAGTCGCGCGCTCTGGCAGTTTGCGTAAGGCTGCAGAAAAGCTGCATGTTTCCGCCTCCGCCATTAACCGGCAGATTTTGCAGGCGGAAGAAAGTTTTGCCATTGCGCTGTTTGAACGTCTGCCGGAAGGGATGCGCATGACCACTGCCGGAGAGCTGCTTTACTACGATTTGGTCCGCTGGCAACGGGAGTTCAGCGTCACCAGGCAACGTTTTGACGATATCCAGGGACTGAAACGGGGTCAGGTTAGTGCCGGTCTGGTGCAGGCATTGACAGAAGGTAAGGTTGCCGAGGAGCTGGCAATGGTCGCCTGTGAGAATGAATGGCTGACGTTAAAACTGGCAGTGGAGAACAGTTCAACCATCTGCCGAATGATACGTGATTCAGAGGTTGATTTTGGACTGATACTCGATCCCGGCGCGGTGAGTGGACTGGAGGTACTGGCATTTGCTGAACTGGAGATGGGGGTGATCCTGCCGAGCGGGCATCCCCTCAGTACCAGGGAAAGCCTGACGCTGGGGCAGCTCAACAGAGAACGGCATATTATTCCTCAGGCGTCGCTGGTGGTTCATGAGCGGGTTATCTCGCTATACCAGCGGTCAGGTCAGTTCCCGGAAAACTTCATCTCCTGCAACGATATCAGCCTGATCCGCAATCTGGTTATCCAGGGGGCAGGCATTTGCATCATGAGCTGGCTGGATGTCATGGCGGACGTCCGAAGCGAGCAACTGAGCTTTGTGCCGCTGAAAAATAACCTGTTACGCCCCCTGACGCTGGCCCTGTGTACGGCACCTTCGCGCCAGTTATCACGCGCTGCCCAGCATGTTATTCAGCGTCTGTGTGGAATCATTGAGGCCCTCGACCGTAAGGCGAAGAACGACGATGTTAATTGCTTAAAGTGACATCACCTTATGGTTACTGACAAAAGAGGGGCAGGGCGATACGGCCACAGACCGGGAAGTCTGTGGCGTTTCAGGTTTCAGCTGCTGGCGACCAGCGCTTCCAGTTCAGGGCGGCTGGTGACTTTGCTGTCAATTTTTATGTAGGCGCTTTTTTCTTCTGGCACGATAAATACGGCGGCAACGCCGGGCTGGGATTTTAAACGCTTTTCCAGTTTATTGCTGTCGGTGTTGTCCTTGAGGACGAGCCGAAGGCTACTGACGTAGGGCGGTTCCTGCATGGTCATGCTGACCACCAGCCAGCCTGCCGCAATAATCGCGCCGATCAGAAATACGCACTGGGCATCAAAATGACCAAAGATCCAGCCGCCAAGGCTGCCACCAATGGCCACGCCAATAAACTGACTGGTGGAGTACAATCCCATCGCGGTGCCTTTGTAACCGGCAGGAGACTCCTTGCTGACCAGCGAAGGCAGGATTGCCTCCATCAGATTAAAGCCAATAAAAAACAGCTGCACGCCCACCACCAGCGTCCAGAAGTGATTGCCCGCGCCCCACAGGACGACTTCTGCAACCAACATCAGCGCCACACAGCAGATAAAAACCCGCTTCATCTGGCGTTTCACTTCCGCGTATATGATAAATGGCACCACGCTGCCAAAGGCAATCAACATGGTGACCAGGTAAACCTTCCAGTGTTGCTCCGCCGGAAAACCAGCCTGTTCAAATTCGCCGGGCAGTGCCACAAAACTGGACATCAACAGCACGTGCAGGCACAGGATGCCAACGTTGAGCTTTACCAGCCTGCTGTTGGTCAGCACATCTTTAATGCTGCCTTTTACCATACCTGATTCGCGGTTAAGGACATGATCCGTCGTGGAGGGGACCACCACCAGCGTGATAATAATACCGCTGGTGGCCAGTAGCGCAATCATCCAGAACAGCGCGTGCAGGCCAAGTGTATGGGTGATGATCGGGCCAAGCACCATAGCCAGCGCAAAGGTGATACCAAAGCTGATGCCGATGAATGCCATCGCTTTGGTGCGGTTTTGTTCGCGAGTGAGGTCTGAGATCAAGGCCATCACGGCGGCGGCAATGGCGCCTGAACCTTGCAGGGCTCGCCCGAGGATCACACCCCAAATAGAGTCGGTACAGGCGGCAATTACGCTGCCCAGCACAAAAACCAGTAGCCCAGCTACGATCAACGGCTTACGGCCGATTCTGTCCGACAACAGGCCGAAAGGGATTTGAAATACCGCCTGTGCTAAACCATAGATACCAATGGCAAGTCCGATCAGTGCTTCACTTGCCCCCTGTAAAGCCATGCCATACGTGGTCAGTACGGGTAGGACCATAAACATACCCAGCATACGCAGGGAGAATACCGTTCCCAAACCCCATGTCGCACGCAGCTCGACCGGAGTCATTTTGTTATCGTTCATTACAACCTCAGTTTATCTGCTGCTGGTATTTTAAGGGGCAGGGCTGGATGGGTAAAATACTTCTTATTAAACAGTCGTAACAAAAAGAAAGGGCGCGATAATCGCGCCCTTGTTGAGAGATTTGGGTTACCAGACGTAAGTCAGCAGATCTTTTGAGCCCGGTGTCATAAAATCAACCGACATCATCACGCTCAGTGCGGTTATGGCAACAATTGAGAAGACAAATAGCTTTCTGGCCCAGACGCGATCGTTTTGCGTCTTGTATCCCGAAAGCGCCATTCCCAGCCACCACACGCTGACCGCCGCAGCCACGACCAGATATTTGTAGCCCGCATAGCCCACCAGCGTCAGCATCAGCGTGGCAATCATAAACGCCAGAATGTAGAGCGTAATATGATTTTTTGCCACGGAAATACCTTTTACCACCGGCAGGACCGGGATATTTGCCGCCTGATAATCTTTAAAGCGGAAAATAGCAATGGCATAGGAGTGCGGCATCTGCCACAGGCTGAAGATCGCCAGCAGAATGAATGCGCCTGCATCAAACTGACCGGACACCGCACAGTAACCAATCACCGGTGGTGCCGCGCCTGAAAGGCTGCCAATCAGTGTGCCGTAAACCGATTTGCGTTTCATGTACAGGCTGTAAATACCGACATAAACCACGAAACCCATTACCGCCAGCCACATGGCCAGCGGATTGGCACCCAGATACAGTAACGCGAAGCCAGCAATACCCAGTACGGTGGCATAAACCAGAGAAGCGGTGGGAGAGATCAGGCCCTGAACCAGCACCCGATTCCTGGTCCTCTCCATTTTTTTGTCGATGTCACGATCGATAAAGTTGTTGTAAACACAACCCGATGCGACCACCAGCGAGACACCGACTAAGGTGGTGAGAAACAGGGAATAGTTAATGCTGCCTTTAGACGCCAGCAAAAATCCCCCAATGACAGAAATTAAATTTCCGAAAATAATGCCTGGTTTAGTTACTTGCAGGTATTGCTTTATCATCACAGGTAGCTCAGTTAGTTGGCCATCATGTTGTAGTTGAGGTTCCACATGATCCATAGCGAGCCAACAACAACTATCAAGATGATTATGGCAGCAAAGACAATTGCCACCAGATTCCATCTCTCTTCAGAAGAGGTGTTAAGGTGCAGGAAGTAGACCAGGTGAACCAGCACCTGAACCACCGCACACACCAGCACCACACCGAGGATGGTCGCTTTAGAAGCCGTGCCGTCCATGACCATCCAGAAAGGGATTGCGGTCAGAATAATCGACAGAATAAAGCCGATCATATAAGACTTCACGCTACCGTGTGATGCACCATGTTGGTTAACAGAATGACTCATTACATGGCTCCCATCAGATAGACAATGGTGAATACGCAGATCCAGACCACATCGAGGAAGTGCCAGAACAGGCTCAGGCACATGACGCGAGTGCGGTTGGTTTCAGTCAGGCCGTGACGACTAATCTGATACATCAGAACGGCCATCCAGACAAGACCGGAGGTGACGTGCAGACCGTGTGTACCTACCAGCGTAAAGAATGCCGACAGGAAACCACTACGCTGTGGGCCGAAACCTTCCATAATCAGGTGATGGAACTCATAGAGTTCCATGCCGATAAAGCCCAGACCAAACAGGAAAGTCAGCGCCAGCCAGCCGGTCACCGCACCTTTGCTGCCTTTATTCATGTTGATGACAGCAAAACCGTAAGTGATTGAGCTCAGCAACAGCAGCGCGGTCTCAACCAGCACGAACGGCAGTTCAAAAATATCTTTACCTGCCGGACCGCCTGCCGTGTTGTTAACCATTACACCATAGGTGGCAAACAGTGTAGCGAAGATAATGCAGTCGCTCATCAGGTAGATCCAGAAGCCAAAAACTTTGTTGGCGCCTGCATCGTGATGCCCATGCTCCGCATGGGCGTCGTGGTGCTTAGTCAGAGTTTCAGTTGACATTTTTCAGACCTGCTTTGCTAATTTCGTCAAAGTGCTGATTCTCGATTTTTTCGATTTCGGCAACGGGAACGTAGTAATCAACGTCCTGATCAAAGCTCTTAATTATCCAGGAGACGATCATGCCAAGGAACGACAGACCGACCAGCCACCAGATATGCCAGATAGCGGCGAAACCGAATACCAGGCTGAATGCGCCAATAACCACACCTGCACCGCTGTTCTTCGGCATATGAATCTCAGCATAGTTCGCAGGACGCTTATAAGCTTCGCCTTTTTCTTTCATTTCCCAGAATGCATCACGCTCGTTAACAACGGGCACTTCAGCAAAGTTATAGAATGGCGGTGGTGAAGAGGTTGCCCACTCCAGGGTACGGCCACCCCATGGATCGCCTGTCAAATCGCGCAGTTGTTCACGGTCGCGGACAGAAACCCAGAACTGGATAAGCTGGCAAAGTACACCACAGGCAATCAGTGCCGCACCACAGGCAGCTACCACCAGCAACGGATGGAACTGCGGGTCGATATTCTGACTCAGGCGACGGGTCATGCCCATAAAGCCAAGTGCGTACAGTGGCATAAAGGCAACAAAGAAGCCGATAATCCAGAACCAGAAAGCGCGGATGCCCCATTTTTCATTCAGGCAAAAGCCAAATGCTTTCGGAAACCAGTAGGTCACGCCCGCAAAACAACCGAATACCACACCACCGATAATTACGTTATGGAAGTGAGCAATCAAAAACAGGCTGTTGTGTAACACGAAGTCAGCACCTGGAACCGCCAGCAGAACGCCTGTCATTCCCCCTACGGAGAAGGTGACCAGAAAGCCTACGGTCCACAGCATAGCGGAGTGCATCTGGATGCGCCCCTGATACATAGTGAACAACCAGTTAAAGATTTTAACACCCGTCGGGATGGCGATAATCATCGTCATGATGCCGAAGAAGGCGTTGACGTTCGCACCCGCACCCATGGTGAAGAAGTGGTGCAGCCACACGATAAAGGACAGGATGGTGATAACCACCGTTGCCCACACCAGTGAGGTATAACCAAACAGACGTTTTTTGGAGAAGGTCGCTACCACCTCGGAGAAGACACCGAAAACCGGCAGAACCAGAATGTACACTTCAGGATGGCCCCAGACCCAGATCAGGTTGACGTACATCATCATGTTGCCGCCCATTTCATTGGTGAAGAAATGGAAGCCCAGATAACGGTCAAGGGTCAGCAGTGCCAGCGTAACGGTCAGAACCGGGAATGCGGCGATGATCAGTACGTTAGTACACAGAGAGGCCCAGGTGAACACCGGCATTTTGAACATGGTCATGCCAGGGGCGCGCATTTTCAGGATAGTCACGAAGAAGTTAATCCCGGTTAATGTCGTGCCGATCCCCGAAAGTTGCAGACTCCATATCCAGTAGTCCACGCCAACGCCCGGACTGTATTCCGCACCGGAGAGAGGAGGGTAGGCCAGCCAGCCGGTCTGGGCGAATTCGCCCACACCCAGTGACAGGTTAACCAGCACCACGCCCACCGCCGTGAACCAGAAGCTCAGGTTGTTCAGGAATGGAAAGGCGACGTCGCGAGCGCCAATTTGCAGAGGAACAGCAATGTTCATCAAGCCGACAACAAACGGCATCGCTACGAAGAAGATCATGATTACGCCGTGAGCAGTAAAAATCTGATCGTAGTGATGAGGAGGAAGGAATCCTGCTTCACCGGCGGAAGCCAGCACCTGTTGGCTACGCATCATTATCGCATCGGCAAAGCCGCGCAAAAGCATGACGAAAGCCATGATGATATACATGATACCAAGCTTTTTGTGGTCAACAGACGTCAGCCATTCTGACCACAGGTATTGCCACTTACCGAAATAAGTGATTGCTCCAGTAACAGCCAGTCCACCAAGAATGATGGCGGCTACCGTAACCACGATAATGGGTTCATGGTACGGTACTGCATCAAGGGTTAATTTTCCCAACATCGTATTATTCCTCGGCTCCCGCGTGTGAGGCTTCGCTCATGTTCATGCCTTCATGCCCAGACATGTCCATTTTCCCGTGGCTCATCTTGAACTTACCAATAACCTGCCTGAACAGTTCAGGATTAGCGGTAGAAAAGAACTCAACCGGATTGTTTTCGCTCGGCGCAGCCACTTTCTCAAAGTCATCCATTGTCATAAGCGTATTGGATGAGGCTTTGGCTTTTGCAACCCACTGATCAAATGAAGCCTGGTCAGGTGTGGCAATCGCTTTAAACTTCATGCCGGAGAAACCGCGACCGCTGAAGTTAGCGGAAATACCATCAAAGGTACCGGGTTCATTGGCAATCAGATGCAGTTTAGTCTGCATACCCGCCATTGCGTAAATCTGGCTGCCCAGAGTTGGAATGAAGAATGAGTTCATCACGGTGTTTGAGGTGATCTTGAAGTTCACTGGCGTGTTAGCCGGGAACGCGATCTGGTTCACGGTGGCGATACCCTGTTCCGGGTAGATGAACAGCCATTTCCAGTCAAGTGCCACCACATCGATCTCAATCGGTTTGACATCGGAGGCAAGCGGTTTTGCTGGCTCCAGCGCATGGGTTGATTTCCATGTCAGTACGCCAAGAAAAACGATGATCAAGATGGGAACGGTCCAGACCACTGCTTCCACTTTGTTGGAGTGGGACCAGTTCGGGCTGTATTTTGCATTCGTATTGGATGCACGATATTTCCAGGCGAACACCACGGCCATCAAGACTGCCGGAATTACGACGATTAGCATCAAGCCAAAGGCTGTCAGTATCAGCGAACGTTGCTCCAGTGCAATCTGTCCTTTGGGATTTAACAATGCACTATCACAGCCACTTAACAATAAGGTGCCTGCAATTAATGACAAAATCCCCAAACTTTTATTGTATTTACTGAGTCTCATTTAACGACCTCAATGACAAGGGCTCTATTGTCGTTTAAGTGTGGCAGCATTTTACGGGAAGGTTTGTTTACTGTAAACCAGCAGCAACTTGTGTCAGTGCTGTGTTGACGCCATATTCGAACGTTGTCACAAATGTTGCTGAAGGTGACAAATTATTAATAACGGTAGGATGTTAGGGTGAATATAACAAAAATGACGTGAAAGCGTCTTCAGAAAACGCGGTTGCTATAAACAGCGAATTTACCACTCAAGCATTTAACATAAATTTATCATTTGGGTGATGCATATTATACGAAAATAATAACGCACGGTTTTTTAGTATCCCTGGTGGGGTGAGTCAGCGTGTAAAATCTTTTAAGAAATAACGCAGCGAATTGTGATTTCAGGGCTGCAGATGAGGTTAAAAATGGCTAATGTACTGGCAATAAATGACTTCACAGGCACAAACATGACTGAGGCGGATGCCGGATAATGTCTTGCCGTCAGAGAAAATGCAGGCGTTGAACAGCAGATCCGATAAACAGGTATAGCGGTGACACCGGTCACCTGAGCGAACGGCCCGCCCAGGCGAGTCTGATAAGACTCTGCAAGGCCTGCCGTCGCCGCAGGCCTGATGTTGGTGCGATCCGATAGCGCGGCAGTAAATAGCGTTTCACCGCCGCCAGCCGCTCGCTAGCGAACCGGTGATTTTTGCAGTGCCAGGTAATCCAGCAGGCTGCCGCAGACGATGCCAAGCGTCACCAACGCCATACCGCCTTGCCATAACAGACCCGGTTGCAAACCGGTTTCCGGCAGACCTGATGCCCGGAGTGCCAACAGGATCAACCCAACGGCAATCAGCGCCGCCCCTGTTTTCAGCGCCCGTAATGCCCAACGGTAGCCACCAGTGAACTGAGTGCGCATGGCAAAATCTTCGCCGCTTTGCGCCCGTTCCAGCGTGGTTTTGCATGCGGCCAGCAGGAGCAGCCCCGGTAGGGCTGCAACAACCGAAAAGGCGTAGAAGGTTGGCCATCCCCAGGCCTCAATAAACCAGCCTGCAAGAGGGCCGACATACACCCGGCCGACTGCCGAAAGCGCCGAGAGCAGGGCGAATTGGGTAGCCGAAAAGGACTTGTTGCACAGCGTCATCAGCAGCGCGACAAATGCTGCCGTGCCCATGCCGCCGCAAAGATTTTCAACAAACACGGCCGCTGCCATGCTGTAGAGATGTTTGTCTGTCACCGACAGTCCCCAGTAAGCCAGATTGGATACGGCTTGCAGGATGCCAAACAGCATCAGCGCACGAAACAGACTAAGGCGTTGCATTAGCATGCCGCCAAACAGCGCGCCCAGAATGGCCGCGGTCAGCCCCAGGGTTTTGTTAATCAGCCCGACCTCCCCGGCATCAAATCCAACGCCACGGATCAGGAACAGGGTGCTCAGGCTGAGCGCAAAGGCGTCGCCCAGTTTATAAAGCACGATCAAAGAAAGGATCAGCCACGCGTTATTGCGGTTAAAAAAATCACGCAGCGGGGCAACGACCGCCTCTTCCAGGTTTTTGGGTGGCAGAACGGTATCATCCGGCTCGCTGGCGATAAGCGTGGCGATAACTCCCGGAAGCATCATTGCGGCCATTACCCACCAGATGGCATTCCAGCCGATATAGCGATCGGCAATCCACAGCGCCAGACCGCCGGAAACCAGCATTCCCAGCCGATAGCCCAGTACGCTAATGGCCGCACCGCTACCGCGTTCCTCCGCCGGCAGCACATCCGTCTTCCAGGCATCGAAAACAATATCCTGCGATGCGGAGCAGAAAGCGATCAGTACAGCAAGAGCTGCCAGCAGGGTCAGATCGCGGGACGGTTGCATAAAACCCATCAGCGCAATACCGACAATAAGCAGGATTTGCGTCATCAGCAGCCAGCCACGACGCCGTCCTAAAAACGGTGGCGTGTAGCGGTCCATCAGCGGAGACCAGAGAAACTTGAAAACGTAAGCCTGCCCAACCAGCGAGAAAAAGCCGATGGTTTTAATATCAATGTTTTCCACGGCCATCCATGCCTGCAGGGTGCCGGAACTGAGTGCCAACGGCAAACCGGAGGCAAAGCCAAGCAGCAGCAGTAGCGCTGCCTTACGTTGGGTAAAAATATGCAGATAATTACGGGTCATAAAAACCTTAAACAGGGAGCACCGGTAAGATAATGAATCTGCTGGGATATGCGACAGTTATATAAAGAAAAAACGCGCATCCAGAACGCTATTGTTTGCGGATGGGGCAACAGCGGTTACCCCATATGTGCACTGTGCCTGTCTTCTTATTCAGCGTGCGTTCTGTCTGATGAACTGACTTACGCTGGTATCCTGAGCCATATCGGAAATTACATCGCTCAGCGTGGAGTTAACGGCATTGGCGATTTTATCGTTAGTGGCGTTGAACGCGCCTTCAACGCTGTAGGTCTGGCGGTAATTTTTAACCTGTCTGTTGCCATTTTTGGCGGTGGCGATAATAGAAATATCCGCCTTAGTGGTGATACTGTATCGCACGTTGCCCTGAGTAACATCGGCGTACAGATTGTTAACAACGATTTGCAGATCCGCCTGTCCGTTTGGTCCAATCATGTACCCACGGGCACCCATTTGCTTCTCCAGCACTTCCTGAAGCAGGAACCGGAGGTCGCGTGTTGCTGTCAGTGTGACCAACTGGCCATCGCGATTCACTTTTGCCAGCGCCTGGTCGCTACGCTGATCGGCACCGTTAATGCTGACGGTGACGCCGCCCAGGCTTGGGTCCTGTTGAGGCAGCTGGATTTTAGGCGCAATAGTCAGGGTGTTGTTGTTGCTTGCACAACTGGCCAGAAAGAACAGCGCCAGCAGAGGGAATATGATTTTTTTCAGCATGCTTATTTTCTCAGTGACTAAAAGGTGTGGTGCAGACAGTAAGGTGGTCATCATAACATCGGTTTTAACAAGTTGAAGCCTGATAAGACGTAAATTCATTGCGTTGTGTATTAAGCCATCGGTGCCTTTTTAAGGCGGTTTTTCACGGTCATGAGGAGTAAAGGTATGGTCCGCGAACAAATAGAAATAAAGTTAAGAACAGCGTTTGCGCCTGTGCATCTGGACGTTCATGACGAAAGTTATCGTCACAATGTTCCTGCCGGCGCAGAAAGCCATTTCAAAGTGGTGATCGTCAGCGACAGTTTTAGTCATCAGCGTTTTTTGACACGCCATCGTGCTATCTACGGCGTGCTGGCTGATGAGCTGGCGGGTAGCGTACACGCACTGGCATTGCACACATACACCACGAAAGAGTGGGAGGGATTGCAGGATACGGTCCCGGCCTCACCAAACTGCCGCGGAGCCAGCACGCTGGCCTGAAACCTGTCGTTAAGTTAAGCGGCCTGCGAGCCGCTTTTTTTGTTTATTCGAGAAATGGCGTTGGTTTGGGTTTTCGATGGCTTTATCGGATAAAACTTTCAGGTTACTGAAATCGGGGACAGGTGCGGCCTCGACTCGCTTTGAGGTTGCCGCTATAATGCCGCGTCTATTTTTTTCCTGAATGTCTTCGGGACGCTTCTGGTACAGGGAGTGCGGTTATGCTAGCAGAGACCGCCCCGGTTCTTAGCCTCTACTGTGTTTCTTGTTAAGCAGGTAGGGTCTGAAGTTGAACGAGCACGTGATTTTTTTGAGGTAATTAAGATGCAAGCTTCAGTAGAAACAACTCAGGGCCTGGGCCGTCGCGTTACGATTACCGTTGAGAAAGATGTAATCGAAAACGCGGTAAAAAGTGAACTGGTCAGCGTAGCGAAAAAAGTCCGCATCGACGGTTTCCGTAAAGGGAAAGTGCCGATGAATGTTGTGGCACAGCGTTACGGTGCTTCTGTTCGTCAGGATGTTCTGAGTGACCTGATGCAGCGCAACTTTGTTGACGCTATCATCAAAGAAAAAATTAACCCGGCGGGTGCGCCAGCTTATGTGCCGGGTGAATACAAAATGGGTGAAGACTTTACCTATTCCGTTGAGTTTGAAGTCTACCCGGAAGTCGAATTGCAGGGTCTGGAATCCATTGAAGTTGAAAAACCGCTGGTGGAAGTGACCGATGCTGATGTTGATACCATGCTGGAGACGCTGCGTAAGCAGCAGGCCACCTGGAAAGAAACCGATCGTGCAGCAGAAGCGGAAGATCGTGCCACTATCGATTTTACCGGCTCTGTGGATGGTGAAGAGTTTGAAGGCGGAAAGGCCTCTGACTTCGTTCTGGCAATGGGCCAGGGGCGCATGATCCCAGGCTTTGAAGAAGGCGTCGTGGGTCACAAAGCAGGCGAAACCTTCACTATCGACGTGAACTTCCCGGATGATTACCACGCTGAAAACCTGAAAGGTAAAGCGGCTAAGTTCGACATCGTGCTGAAGAAAGTTGAGGAGCGCGAACTGCCAGAATTCACTGAAGAGTTTATCAAACGTTTCGGCGTGGAAGATGGTTCAGTGGACGGCCTTCGCACCGAAGTGCGTAAGAACATGGAACGCGAGCTGAAAGGTGCAGTGCGTAACCGAGTGAAGACGCAGGCGATTGACGGCCTGGTGAATGCCAACGACATCGATGTGCCAGTCGCCCTGATCGACAGTGAGATCGAAGTGCTGAAACGCCAGGCGGCACAGCGTTTCGGTGGCAATGAGAAGCAGGCTCTTGAACTGCCACGTGAATTGTTCGCAGAACAGGCTAAACGCCGTGTTGTAGTCGGTTTGCTGCTGGGTGAAGTTATTCGTACTCACGAGCTGAAAGCCGATGAAGAGCGTGTTAAAGTGCTCATTGAAGAAATGGCTTCTGCTTACGAAGATCCGGCCGAAGTACTGGAGTTCTACAGTAAAAACAACGAACTGATGAACAACATGCGTAATGTGGCTCTGGAAGAACAGGCGGTGGAAGCCGTACTGGAAAAAGCCAAAGTGACGGAAAAAGCAACGAATTTCCAGGCATTGATGAACCAGGCCCAGACTGCCTGATTTGCTGATTCTTAAGGAAAATAAAAGCCCGCGGTTATTATGACTGCGGGCTTTTTGTTTTATTGATTGTTCTGAGCGACATTCCGAACTCTGTTTGTTCATTAAACCGGCAAATTATCAACTAAGCTGTTTTTCCTGGTTAGCAGTTGATAAAAACGTTGTTATGCTTGAATCAGTGGGGCAGCACCCCCAGATAGGAATCCGGCCAAACGAAATTTTCAGGAGACAGATAATGTCATACAGCGGCGAACGTGAACAAACGGCACCTCATATGGCTTTAGTGCCGATGGTGGTTGAACAGACCTCTCGTGGAGAGCGTTCTTACGACATTTTTTCTCGCCTGCTCAAGGAGCGAATCATCTTCCTGACTGGTCAGGTTGAAGATCATATGGCGAATCTGATCGTCGCCCAGATGCTTTTTCTGGAAGCAGAAAATCCTGAGAAAGATATCCACCTTTATATTAATTCGCCAGGTGGGGTGATTACCGCAGGCATGTCTATCTACGACACGATGAAGTTTATCAAGCCTGATGTGAGCACCATCTGTATGGGGCAGGCGTGCTCAATGGGGGCATTTTTGCTGACGGCCGGTACTAAAGGTAAACGCTATTGCCTGCCTAACTCCCGTGTCATGATCCATCAGCCGCTGGGAGGCTATCAGGGACAGGCGACGGACATTGAAATCCACGCGCGTGAAATCCTGAAGGTGAAACAGCGTATGAACGAGTTGATGGCGGAGCATACGGGCAAAACTCTTGAAGAAATAGAGCGTGACACTGAACGTGATCGTTTCCTGTCCGCCAGTGAAGCTGTAGAGTATGGTCTTGTCGATTCAATTCTGACGCATCGCACCTGACCCCATCCCTCTTCTGTCGTCTATAGTCAGAGAGGGGAACCAGCGACGAATGAGGATACCGCACTGCGGTATCATCGCCGTGAATAACGCGGACGAAGATAACAGAAGAGGTTAACTGATGACAGATAAGCGCAAAGACGGTTCAGGAAAGCTGCTGTACTGCTCTTTTTGCGGCAAAAGCCAGCATGAAGTGCGTAAGCTGATTGCCGGCCCGTCAGTGTATATCTGCGATGAGTGTGTCGATCTATGTAACGACATCATTCGCGAAGAGATTAAAGAAGTTGCTCCGCATCGTGAGCGTAGTGCGTTACCTACCCCGCACGAAATCCGCCATCATCTCGACGATTATGTTATCGGCCAGGAAAGAGCGAAGAAGGTGCTGGCAGTGGCGGTGTATAACCACTATAAGCGTTTGCGCAATGGCGATACCAGTAATGGCATTGAACTTGGCAAAAGTAACATTCTTCTGATCGGGCCTACCGGTAGCGGTAAGACACTGCTGGCAGAAACCCTGGCCCGCCTGTTGGACGTGCCGTTCACCATGGCCGATGCTACCACACTTACCGAAGCCGGTTATGTGGGTGAGGACGTCGAAAATATTATTCAGAAGCTGCTGCAAAAATGTGATTATGACGTGCAAAAAGCGCAGCGCGGTATCGTCTATATCGATGAAATTGATAAAATTTCCCGCAAATCTGATAACCCCTCTATTACCCGCGATGTATCGGGTGAGGGCGTGCAGCAGGCATTACTGAAGCTGATTGAAGGTACCGTTGCTGCGGTCCCACCGCAGGGAGGCCGTAAGCATCCGCAGCAAGAATTCTTACAGGTAGATACCTCCAAAATTCTGTTTATTTGTGGGGGTGCCTTTGCGGGCCTGGATAAGGTGATTTCTCAGCGTGTGGAAACCGGAACGGGTATTGGTTTTGGTGCCACGGTAAAAGGCAAATCGCAAAAAGCGACTGAAGGTGAGCTACTGGAACAGGTGGAACCTGAGGATCTGATCAAATTTGGTCTCATCCCTGAATTCATTGGCCGCCTGCCCGTTGTTGCCACATTGAATGAGCTGAACGAAGAAGCGTTGATCCAGATTCTGCGTGAACCGAAGAATGCGCTGACCAAACAGTATCAGGCGTTGTTCAATCTGGAAGGTGTCGAGCTGGAATTCCGTGATGAGGCGTTGACGGCGATTGCCAAAAAAGCGATGTCGCGCAAAACCGGGGCGCGTGGCCTGCGTTCTATTGTGGAAGGGGCGCTGTTGAACACCATGTATGACCTCCCTTCAATGGACGATGTGGAAAAAGTGGTGATTGATGATTCGGTGATCGATGGTCAGACCGAGCCAATGCTGATTTATGGAAAACATGAAGCGCAACAGGCTTCTGGTGAATAATTAACCAAGTATTTCCAGTCAGTTATTTCAAAAAAGGGGAGAAATGTCTCCCCTTTTGTTTTTCTCGCGCACATAACGTTGAATGTGCTGCATCCATCCCCATATACTCAGACACCTGTGGGTAAAACTGCCTTTTGAGTGGTTTGTGGCAGTTCCCATCACCCTGGCGGAAATTAAACTGAGAGAGAGCTCTATGAATGCTGAGCGTTCCGAACGCATTGAAATCCCTGTGTTGCCGTTGCGTGACGTAGTGGTTTATCCGCACATGGTAATTCCGTTGTTTGTTGGCCGTGAGAAATCAATTCGCTGCCTTGAAGCTGCCATGGATCATGATAAAAAGATCATGCTGGTCGCTCAGAAAGAGGCTTCAACGGATGAACCTGGTATTAACGATCTTTTCGCTGTAGGGACAGTAGCGTCTATTTTGCAAATGTTGAAATTGCCTGATGGGACGGTAAAAGTGCTGGTGGAGGGGCTGCAACGTGCGCATATCACTACCCTTGCTGATAATGGCGATCACTTTACCGCTCAGGCTGAATACCTGGCTTCCATGGAAATTGACGAGCGCGAGCAGGAAGTCCTGGTGCGCACGGCGATAAATCAGTTTGAGGGTTACATCAAACTGAATAAAAAAATCCCACCGGAGGTGCTGACGTCACTGAACAGTATTGAGGACGCAGCACGTCTGGCCGACACTGTGGCGGCCCATATGCCGCTGAAGCTGGCAGATAAGCAGTCGGTGTTGGAAATGTCAGATGTTAACGAACGTCTGGAATATCTGATGGCGATGATGGAATCGGAGATTGATCTGCTACAGGTTGAAAAACGGATCCGTAATCGTGTCAAAAAACAGATGGAAAAAAGCCAGCGCGAATATTATCTGAACGAACAGATGAAAGCGATTCAGAAAGAGCTGGGCGAAATGGACGATGCGCCTGATGAAAATGAAGCGCTGAAACGCAAAATTGATGCGGCCAAAATGCCAAAAGAGGCCCGTGATAAAACCGAAGCTGAGTTGCAGAAGCTGAAGATGATGTCACCAATGTCGGCAGAAGCGACGGTAGTGCGTGGTTACATCGACTGGATGGTGCAGGTGCCGTGGAACGCGCGCAGTAAAGTGAAGAAGGATCTGGTTAAAGCACAGGAAACGCTGGATATCGATCACTTTGGTCTGGAACGGGTGAAAGACCGCATCCTTGAATATTTAGCCGTCCAAAGCCGCGTCAGCAAAATTAAAGGCCCAATCCTGTGTCTGGTGGGGCCACCGGGGGTGGGTAAAACCTCTCTGGGGCAGTCTATTGCCAAAGCGACAGGCAGAAAGTATGTCCGTATGGCGCTTGGTGGCGTGCGTGATGAAGCAGAGATCCGCGGTCATCGTCGGACTTATATCGGCTCAATGCCGGGCAAACTTATCCAGAAAATGGCAAAGGTTGGCGTAAAAAACCCACTGTTCCTGCTCGATGAAATCGACAAAATGTCCTCGGACATGCGTGGCGATCCCGCTTCCGCTCTGCTTGAGGTTCTCGATCCTGAACAGAATAATGCCTTCAACGACCACTATCTCGAAGTGGATTACGACCTCTCGGATGTGATGTTTGTGGCGACGTCTAACTCCATGAATATCCCGGCTCCGTTGCTCGATCGTATGGAGGTGATCCGCCTGTCGGGTTACACCGAGGACGAAAAACTCAATATTGCCAAACAGCATTTGCTACCCAAGCAAATTGAGCGTAACGCGCTGAAAGAAAGCGAGCTGACCGTGGATGACAGCGCGATTGTGGGCATTATTCGTTACTACACCCGTGAAGCCGGTGTGCGCAGCCTGGAGCGCGAACTGTCAAAACTGTGTCGTAAAGCGGTGAAAACTCTGCTGATGGACAAAAAGCGCAAACATATTGAGATCAATGCCGACAATCTGAAAGATTATCTTGGCGTTCAGCGTTATGACTATGGCCGTGCCGATAGCGAAAACCGGGTCGGTCAGGTGACAGGGCTGGCATGGACCGAGGTGGGTGGCGATCTGCTGACCATTGAAACCGCCTGTGTGCCTGGTAAAGGCAAGCTGACTTACACCGGTTCACTGGGTGAAGTGATGCAGGAATCGATTCAGGCAGCGTTGACTGTGGTGCGTGCACGCGCGGAGAAGCTGGGCATTAACGGCGATTTCTACGAGAAACGTGATATCCACGTGCACGTGCCGGAAGGCGCGACGCCGAAAGATGGCCCCAGTGCCGGTATCGCCATGTGCACCGCGCTGGTTTCCTGTCTGACAGGGAACCCTGTGCGGGCGGATGTCGCGATGACCGGCGAGATTACACTGCGTGGTCAGGTTCTGCCTATCGGTGGTCTGAAAGAGAAATTGCTGGCGGCACATCGTGGCGGCATCAAAACCGTGTTAATCCCGGACGAAAATAAACGCGATCTGGAGGAGATCCCGGATAACGTGATCGCCGATCTGGAGATCCATCCGGTGAAGCGTATTGAAGAAGTGCTGGGGCTGGCGTTGCAAAATGCGCCGTATGGCATGCAGGTCGCCACTGCAAAATAGTGATTTAAGACAAAAAGACCTTAAAACGGCAGCTGGCAAGTAAATTCGGACTTGCCAGCTTTTTTTGGGGCCGCTAATTTAGAGTGCTGTTAAGCCAGTGAAGGCCTGAACTGGCGGCAGTTACTATGGCTCAACAGACGTAAAATAAACATAATTGGCGCACATTCGCGGTGGGGATGCCTTATCGCGAGGTGAATAATTGAAGAGGGGATGATTGAGTGAATAAGTCACAGTTGATCGACAAAATCGCGGCTAATGCTGATATCTCGAAAGCAGCCGCGGGACGTGCTCTGGATGCGTTCATGGACTCTGTTTCTGAATCTCTGAAAGCGGGTGATGAAGTTGCACTGGTGGGTTTTGGCTCGTTTTCTGTGCGTGAGCGTGCAGAACGCACCGGGCGTAACCCACAAACCGGTAAAGAAATTACCATTCCTGCGGGTAAAGTACCCGGCTTTCGTGCGGGTAAAGCACTGAAAGATGCCGTTAATTGAGGCATTCTGAGCAATTTATCGGGTCGTAGTGAGGACTGTTCAGGTGTTCTCATGTACCATACGGGCACGTCAGGATACTGATGTGCCCTTTTTACGTTTTTGACAAACGAGCCTGATACGCAGCAGCGTGGAGCGTTCCTGGGAATGTGGGACGAAGCTCAAGGTTTACATTCACACTACAGCGGAGTGTTGTCACAACATGATGGACAATTTACGCGCGGCGTCGAACCATGTCGTGCTCAAAATTATACTGGGTCTGATCATCCTGTCTTTCGTTTTGACCGGGGTGGGCAACTACCTGATCGGCGGCAATGGCGATTATGCTGCCAAAGTTAACGGGCAGGAAATCAGCCGTGCACAGCTTGAAAGATCGTTTTCCAATGAGCGTAGCCGACAACAGCAAATGATGGGTGAACAGTTCTCTGTTCTGGCCAGTAACCCCGGCTATATGCAGCAAATTCGCCAACAGGCGCTCTCCCAGCTGATCGATGAACGCCTGTTGGATCAATATGCAAAAGAATTGGGGCTGGCAATCAGCGATGACCAGGTAAAACAGGCCATTTTCAGCCAGCCTGCTTTTCAAACCGACGGCAAATTTGATAACGGTAAGTATCTGGCCATTATCAATAACATGGGCTTCACTGCCGATCGTTATGCTGAAGCATTGCGCAATCAACTGACGACGCAACAACTTATTACTGCGGTAACCGGCACAGATTTTATGCTGGCCGGCGAGACCGATGGGCTGGCGGCGCTGGTTTCTCAACAACGTCTGGTGCGTGAAGCGACCATCCATGTTGCCGCGCTGACGGGTAAGCAGACTGTCAGTGACGAAGAGATTAATAGTTACTATCAGCAAAACAAAAATAATTTCATGTCGCCTGAACAGTTCCGTGTCAGCTACATCAAGCTGGATGCTGCTGCTTTACAGGAACCTGTCAGTGAAAGCGATATTGAGAGCTGGTACAATCAGCACCCGCAGGATTACACCCAGCCTCAGCGCAGTCGTTTTAGCATTATTCAGACGAAAACCGAAGCTGAAGCAAGGTCAGTATTGGACGAACTGCATAAAGGCGGAGACTTTGCTGCTCTGGCTAAGCAGAAATCGGCCGACCCTATCTCTGCACGTAACGGTGGTGATATGGGCTGGCTGGAACCGGATACCACGCCTGACGAACTGAAAAAAGCCGCGCTGACTGAAAAAGGCCAGCTCTCCGGGGTGATCGGCTCGTCTGTGGGCTTTATTATTGCTCGTCTGGATGATGTGCAGCCGCAGCAAATTAAACCCCTTACCGCGGTGCATGATGATATTGCCGCGAAGGTGAAGCAGGAAAAAGCTCTTGATGCTTGGTATAAATTGCAGCAAAAAGTGCGTGATGCAGCCAGTAACGACAACGAGTCGCTTGCAGGAGCTGAAGAGGTCGCAGGCACTAAAGCCGTTGAGACCGGCTGGTTCAGCCACGATACGCTGCCGGGAGAGTTGAATTTTAAACCGGTTGAACAGGCAATCTTCAGCGGAGGTCTGGTTGGAGAGAACGGTGCGCCAGGCAGTAATTCTGACATGATTACCGTTGATGGCGATCGGGCGTTTGTCCTTCGCGTTAGCGAGCATAAGCCTGAAGCGGTAAAACCGCTTAGCGAAGTCAGTGCACAAATATCCGCTACCCTGAAAACCGAAAAGGCACAGAAAGAAGCACACGACCAGGCGGATAAACTGCTGGCCGCTTTTAAAGCCGGTAAAGGTGATGAAGCGATGAAAGCGGCAGGAGTTAGCTTCAGCGCTCAGCAAACGTTGACCCGTGCCGGGCAGGATGCCATTACCCAGGCAGCATTTGCGATGCCGCTACCGCAGAAGGATCAGCCTGCCTTCGCGGTCAGTGAAGATGCTGAGGGTAATGTGGTTCTGGTGGCGCTGGATAAGGTAAACAGCGGCACTATGCCGGAAGAGCAGAAAAAAGCCATGGTGAAAGGCGTGACGCAGAATAATGCCCAGATCGCTTTTGCTGCACTGCTCAGTAACCTGCGTAAAGAAGCTAAAATTAAATACGGTGCGGCAGCGCAGATGCAGTAAGGCTCGCAATTTTTCTGCAACGTTACCTAAAATTAAAGGCCGCTTCTGCGGCCTTTTCCATTTCTGTTTACTACCCTTTGCGACTTTGACTTTGCCGGAGTAGCTTCAGCATGCTGTCAAACACATGGAGGAAAACAGCATGCGAAACAGGTTTTTTTCAGTTACAGGTCTGGTGCTCCTGATGGGCGTCGTGGCGTATAACGTTCAGGCAGAATCTGTCAGTACGGTGGCAACAGTCACGCAGTCAGATCAGGTCAGTTCCTCACCTGTCAGTCAGTCAGCGTTGCGCCATTTAACAGGCAGCGAGGTTGGATCAGGCGAGGAGGCAGGTATTCCTCAGGCTGACAGGGTGAGTATTAACCAGGCGACGGCAGAGGAACTCGCTGCTGCACTCAATGGCGTCGGCCTGAAAAAAGCGCAGGCTATCGTTAGCTATCGCGAGGAATATGGCCATTTTACCGGTGTTGAGCAGTTGAAAGAAGTGCCGGGAATTGGCAATGCCTTGGTGGAACGCAATATGTCCCGATTAAAACTGTGATCGCTCTCTTGAGTCCGTCATCAGGCAGTCCACTCCTGCCGTTGTTTTGCTACCTTTATGAGGTCATACCAGCTGCCATGACCCTCGCTTAAAGGAGCATATTTATGATGCCGACCACAATCAAGGTTCGCGGCTATCATCTTGATGTTTATCAACATGTTAATAATGCCCGCTATCTTGAGTTTCTGGAGGAAGCGCGTTGGGCATGGCTGGAACGCCTTGAAACATTTAGCTGGATGCAGAAAAACCGGCTGGCTTTTGTGGTGGTCAATATCAACATTAACTATCGTCGCCCGGCGGTGCTGGGCGACGTGCTTGATATTAACAGCCAGATGCTGGAGTTGGGGGGGAAAAGTGGCGTGATTGCGCAGACGGTAACGCTGGCACCGGGCGGGGAAACGGTGGCAGATGCCCGTCTGACCTTTGTTTGTATCGATTTACTGACACAGAAAGCTCAGGCCATTGCAGGGGAACTGAAGTACAGAATGACGCAGTTGCTGTCAACTTAGGCCGGTCTTACGCTGCATGCTTTGCATGACATCGACAGGGTTGCTCTGATATTCACGCAGTCCGTTAGCCCGCAAGTTGCAGGCAGCACATTCGCCACAACCCTCGCCTTTAATACCGTTATAGCAGGTGAGTGTTTCATCGCGCACCAGTGATAACCGATGCCAGTAGTCGGCAAGCGCCCAGGTTTCCGCTTTGTTCAGCCACATTAACGGTGTTTCAAAGCGAACCTCTCGGGCCATACCCAGCACTATCGCCTGATTGAGTGATTTAACAAACTCATCGCGACAGTCGGGATAACCTGAAAAATCGGTTTCGCACACGCCGGTAATCACTGCTTCAGCTTCAATCTGATAAGCATAGATTGAGGCAAGCGTCAGAAAAAGAATATTACGTCCCGGCACAAAGGTGCTGGGCAGGCCGCTGGCAGAAGGATCGTAAGCCGGAACCGGAATACTGTCTCTGGTCAGACTGCTGATGGCCAGTTCGTTGAGCATAGTCACGTCCAGTGTCTTATGTGCTCTGGCTCCCAGTGACTGGCTAAGCTGACGTGCAATATCAATTTCTGCACGGTGCCGCTGGCCGTAATCAAAGGTGATGCAGTCTACCTCATTGTACTGCTGTAATGCCTGAACCAGACAGGTCGTTGAATCCTGGCCGCCGCTAAATACCACTACTGCACGCTTCATTCTGTTCACCTTCCTGATTTGCTGCGTCGTATATTACTTGCTGACGAGGTTGAAGGGTAGTTTTGCTCATCCAAACGTGCCTGACTGCTGCCATTTACTGATATCACCAATATGCTCCGCAACCCATTCAGGATGGTAATACGTCTCCAGATAGCGCTCGCCACTGTCACATAATAATGTGACAATTGAGCCGCTGCGTCCGGTTTCGCGCATCCTTTGTGCCACCTGTAGGGCACCCCATACGTTGGTCCCTGTAGATCCCCCCACTTTGCGTCCCAGTTGCTTCTCCAGCCAGAGCAGGGTGGCGATGCTGGCACCGTCGGGCACCCGCATCATGTCGTCCACTACATCGACAATAAAGGAAGGCTCCACGCGCGGACGACCAATTCCCTCAATTTTGCTGCCTGTGCTATTTTGCAGCGACCTGTCGCGTTGCTGCCAGTAGTCAAGAAAAACCGAGTTTTCCGGGTCGACCACCATCAGCCGGGTTGGATAGCCCTGATAGCGAAGATAGCGCCCAATAGTGGCTGAAGTACCGCCCGTACCCGCACTCATAACAATGGTTTCAGGAATAGGGTATGGCTCATTTTTCATCTGCTGAAAGATGCTGTCAGCAATATTGTTGTTGCCACGCCAGTCAGTGGCGCGTTCAGCATAAGTGAATTGATCCATAAAATGGCCGTTAAGCTGCCGGGCCATCCGCTCAGATTCAGCATACATCTGGCAGGGATCGCTGACGAAGTGGCAGCGGCCGCCGTAAAAAGTGATTTGTTCAATTTTGCGTTTTGCCGTGGTTGCCGGCATAACGGCAATAAATGGCAGGCCGAGCAGTCTGGCAAAATAGGCTTCCGAAACGGCGGTGCTGCCGGAAGAGGCCTCAATAATCGGTGTGCCTTCTTTGATCCAGCCATTACACAGGCCATAAAGGAACAGCGAACGCGCCAGACGATGTTTCAAACTGCCGCTTGGATGGGTGCTTTCATCTTTCAGATAAAGCCAGATCCCAGGATAATCCGGTAACGGCAGACGGATAAGATGTGTATCTGCCGAACGCTGAATATCTGCGTTTATTTCCTGTACAGCCCTGGAAACCCATAAGTCGTTCATCTGCTTTGCCCTGTGTAAATTTGTTAAAGAATACGGTATTAGTGGGAAAAAAAATTTCTATTTTTGCTTTATGGTGGTCTTTAAAGAGAAAATTATTCTCTTAGGTAAACTCATGATAGATAAAACAGACCTTAAGTTGCTGGCTTTATTACAGCAGGATTGTACATTATCGTTACAAGCGCTGGCTGATGCGGTGCATCTCACTACCACGCCATGTTGGAAACGCTTGAAAAGGCTGGAAGATGAGGGATATATTCGCGGTCGTGTTGCGCTGCTGGATGCAGAAAAACTGTCCCTGTCGCTCACTGCTTTTATGCTGATCAAAACGCAACAGCACAGTAGCGACTGGTATCAGCAGTTTGTTGAGGTAGTTCAGGATATGTCGGAAGTGATGGGATGCTATCGCATGGCAGGAGAATATGACTATCTGCTACGTGTTCAGGTGGCTGATATGAAAACCTATGATGCATTTTACAAGCGTCTGGTGAACCGCATGCCGGGGTTACTGGATGTGACGTCAAGTTTTGCAATGGAAGAGATAAAATACACCACTGCATTGCCGCTGAGCTGATAACTACCTTGTAATCACTTCGCTCAATTATAACCAGGATGTTTACTGTGCGACTGTTTAGCCAATTAAGCTGGTTTTTTATTCGTGAATGGCGGCGCTATTTTGGCGCTATATTTCTTTTAGTAATCATAGCCTTGCTGCAATTGCTGCCGCCAAAAGTGGTTGGCGTCATTGTAGATGGCGTCACTCATCAGCAGATGAGTGGGACACGGCTGATGATGTGGATTGGCCTGATGCTGTTCACCGCAGTAGCGATTTATCTGCTGCGTTATGTCTGGCGTGTGCTGTTGTTTGGCGCATCATATCAACTGGCGGTTGAACTCCGCCAGGATTTCTATCGTCAACTGAGTCGCCAACATCCTGAATTCTATCTTCGTCACCGTACCGGTGATTTGATTGCCCGCGCCACCAACGATGTGGATCGCGTGGTGTTTGCCGCCGGGGAAGGAGTGCTGACGTTGGTGGATTCGCTGGTCATGGGATTGGCAGTGCTGGTGGTGATGAGTACACAAATCAGCTGGCAACTTACCCTGCTGGCGCTGTTACCCATGCCGGTTATGGCGCTGGTGATCAAACGCTACGGGCAACAATTACATCAGCGTTTCAGGCTGGCCCAGGCCGCCTTCTCGTCACTGAATGATCATACTCAGGAGAGTCTGACCAGTATTCGTATGATCAAAGCCTTTGGGCTGGAAGATCGCCAGTCCGGTAAGTTTGCCGATATTGCTGGCGATACCGGCAGGAAGAATTTACGGGTGGCGCGTGTCGACGCCCGTTTCGACCCCACTATCTACATAGCTATCGGCATGTCCAATCTGTTGGCGGTTGGCGGCGGTAGCTGGCTGGTCCTGCATGGGGAAATGACGCTGGGGCAGTTAACCAGTTTTGTCATGTATCTGGGCCTGATGATCTGGCCTATGCTGGCGCTGGCATGGATGTTCAACATTGTTGAGCGCGGCAGCGCGGCCTGGATAAGAATTCGTTCTCTGCTGGCAGAGCCACCCGCCGTGGAAGACGGTGATATAACGCTGCCGAAAGAGCCGGGACAGTTGCAGATTGCCATCCGTGAATTTTGCTATCCGGGTGCTCAGCAACCTTCGCTACGCCAGTTGAATGCCAGTCTGAACCCCGGGCAGATGCTGGGGGTGTGTGGCCCGACGGGCTCCGGTAAAAGCACCTTACTGAGTCTGCTTCAACGACATTTTGATCTCGGCCTGGGAGATATTCGCTATAACGGTATTCCTCTGTCACGGCTCAGGCTTGATAGCTGGCGTAGCCGTATCGCGGTAGTGAGCCAGACACCTTTTCTGTTTTCCGACACGGTGGCGAACAATATTGCGCTGGGGCGGCCAACGGCCAGCCCGTGTGATATAGAACAGGCTGCCCGACTCGCTAACGTGCACGAAGACATTTTGCAACTGCCGCAGGGTTATGGGACCGAGGTAGGTGAGCGTGGTGTGATGCTGTCAGGTGGCCAAAAGCAACGTATCTCCATTGCCAGAGCATTGTTGCTTGATGCTGAAATATTGATTCTGGACGATGCGCTGTCGGCGGTAGATGGTCGAACTGAATATCAGATTTTGCAGAATCTTCGCCGGTGGGGGATGGGAAGAACGGTGATCATTAGTGCTCACCGCCTTTCTGCCCTGAACGAAGCCAGTGAGATTCTGGTGATGCAAAATGGCACGGTGGTGCAACGTGGTCGACACAGTGAACTGATGGAGCAAAACGGCTGGTATCAGGATATGTATCGTTATCAGCAGCTTGAAGCCGCACTGGATGATGAAACGGAGAAGGGTGTTCCTCATGGCTAATCTGACTCAACTCTGGCCGACCTTAAAAAGGTTGTTGAGCTACGGACAGCCGTGGCGAAAGACCCTTGGTCTGGCTGTGCTGTTGCTGTGGATCTCAGCGGCGGCGGAGGTGCTCGGGCCGGTTCTCATTAGTTATTTTATCGATCATCTGGTAACGAAACAGCGAATGCCAGCGGGGCTGGTGGCGGGGCTGGCGGCCAGTTATATTCTGTTGCAGGTGCTTGCGGCTATATTGCATTACTCGCAGTCGTTACTGTTTAATCGGGCGGCTGTCGGTGTTGTCCAGCGACTGCGTGCTGATGTGATGGATGCCGCCCTGCGACAGCCTATGAGTGCTTTTGACACCCAGCCAGTAGGACACATCATCTCGCGGGTAACCAATGATACGGAAGTGGTCCGCGATCTCTATGTCACCGTGGTGGGGACCGTGTTACGCAGCTCTGCTCTCGTTGGCGCAATGTTGGTCGCCATGTTCAGCCTCGACTGGAAAATGGCGCTGATTGCCCTTGCCATGTTTCCAGCCGTTATCATTGTCATGCTGATTTACCAGCATTACAGTACGCCTATTGTTCGGCGGGTACGCAGTTATCTGGCTGATATCAACAATGGTTTTAATGAAGTGATTAACGGGATGGGCGTCATCCAGCAATTTCGCCAGCAGGCCCGGTTTGGTGAACGGTTGGGCGAGGCCAGTCGTTCACATTATCTGGCCAGAATGGAAACGTTACGGCTGGATGGTTTTCTTCTGCGTCCGTTGCTCAGTTTGTTCTCCGCTCTTATCCTCTGTGGCCTGATGATGTTATTTGGTTTTTCAGACCATGGAAGCATTGAAGTTGGGGTACTTTATGCTTTTATCAGCTATCTTGGCCGTCTGAATGAGCCATTAATCGCGTTGACGACCCAGCAGTCGCTGTTACAACAGGCGGTAGTAGCCGGTGAGCGAATTTTTGAGTTGATGGATGCGCGGCAACAGCCTTATGGTGTCGACGATCGGCCATTGAAGTCTGGCCAGGTTGAGATCGAGAACCTGACCTTTTCCTATCGTGACGATCGCCCGGTTCTCAGCGACATCAACCTTTCTGTTCCGTCCCGCCGCTTTATCGCCTTTGTCGGGCACACTGGCAGCGGAAAAAGTACGCTTGCCAATCTGATGATGGGCTATTACCCCATAACCCAGGGGGAAATTCGTCTTGACGGCAGGCCCATTAGCTCGCTTACTCATCGCGTTCTGAGACATGGGATGGCAATTGTTCAGCAAGATCCGGTAGTGCTGGCGGACACGTTTTTTGCCAATGTCACCCTTGGGCGTGATATCAGTGAGGATGCGGTGTGGCAGTCTCTGGAGACGGTTCAGCTGGCAGAGCTGGCCAGAAGTCTGACTGAGGGTATCCATACCCGGTTGGGTGAGCAGGGCAATACGCTTTCTGTTGGTCAGAAGCAATTGCTGGCAATAGCACGTGTGCTGGTGACATCTCCACAGCTTTTGATCCTTGATGAAGCCACTGCCAATATTGACTCAGGTACCGAGCAGGCGATTCAGAAAGCGTTACGGGTGGTTCGTCAGCAAACTACGCTGGTGGTCATTGCTCATCGGCTCTCCACCATTACTGAAGCAGATAGCATTTTTGTTCTGCAGCGTGGCCGTGTGGTTGAGCAGGGCAGCCACCGGCAGTTACTGGAAAAGCGGGGGCGTTACGCGCAAATGTATCAGTTGCAGCTGGCCGGTGAAGAGCTGGAAGCAGGTTAAACACTGAACTCCGGCCGTCAATGCACCAAAATAAAGCATTCAGGGGCTGTAAAAGCGCATTTTGCACATGCCTGAATCGTTTTGCGCTAAATTGGTGCGTTTTTTTGGTGGTCGACCCTCATCAGATAATTTCAACACTCAAGGTTGAAGTACAGCAGGACTGACTAATCTTCTGAAAAATTCTACTTTTTAATTTATGGCACAGCCTTTGCTTTATTGATTCCGTGTCGGATAAAACAACCATTTTCCATACCTGGAGGGGATCGTATGAAGTTGGTTACCGTGGTAATCAAACCGTTTAAATTAGAGGATGTGCGCGAAGCGCTGTCTTCTATAGGTATTCAAGGGCTGACCGTAACCGAAGTAAAAGGTTTTGGCCGCCAGAAAGGGCATGCAGAGCTCTATCGCGGTGCTGAATACAGCGTGAACTTCCTGCCAAAAGTAAAAATCGATATTGCCATTGCAGACGATCAACTTGATGAAGTGATTGATATTATCAGCAAGGCTGCCTATACCGGAAAAATCGGTGATGGCAAAATCTTTGTTGCAGAGCTACAGCGAGTTATCCGTATTCGCACTGGCGAAACTGATGAAGCCGCACTGTAATTTTGTGGGCTAAGAATTGTGATGGGATGGGATAAAATGAATAAAAAACTTGCTGTTTTTGGCCTTGCCAGCCTGGCCCTGTTACCGTCGCTCGCGATGGCCGCAGCAACACCAGTGGTAGATAAAGCTGATAATGCCTTTATGATGATTTGCACCGCGCTGGTGCTGTTTATGACTTTGCCCGGCATTGCCCTGTTTTACGGTGGTTTAATCCGGGCCAAAAACGTTCTTTCAATGATGACCCAGGTATCTGTTACCTTCGCAATGGTATGCGTACTGTGGATGGTCTATGGCTATTCACTGGCCTTCAGTGAGGGCAACGCCTTTTTTGGTGGTTTCAGCATGGCGATGCTGAAAAATATTCAGCTCACTGCTCTGGTGGGATCGTTTTATCAGTATATTCACGTTGCTTTCCAGGCTTCTTTCGCCTGCATCACTGTCGGACTGATTGTTGGTTCTGTCGCTGAACGTGTTCGTTTCTCTGCGGTATTGATTTTTGTGGCGATTTGGCTGACTTTCTCCTATTTGCCAATCGCACACATGGTCTGGTCTGGCGGCCTGTTGGCGCAGGATGGCGCGCTCGACTTTGCCGGTGGTACTGTTGTACATATTAACGCAGCGGTGGCCGGTCTTGTAGGTGCCTATCTGGTGGGCAAACGTGCCGGTTTCGGTAAAGAAGCATTTAAACCGCACAACCTGCCTATGGTATTCACCGGGACTGCAATCCTCTATGTAGGCTGGTTTGGCTTTAACGCCGGCTCTGCAAGTGCAGCCAACGAAATCGCTGGTCTGGCATTCCTGAACACTGTGATGGCAACGGCGGGTGCCATGCTTAGCTGGACATTTGGTGAATGGGCGCTGCGTGGTAAACCTTCGCTGCTGGGTGTCTGTTCCGGTGCGATTGCTGGCCTGGTGGCCGTTACCCCGGCTTGTGGCTATGTAGGTGTTGGCGGTGCGCTGATTATTGGCATCGTCGGTGGTCTTGCGGGCCTGTGGGGCGTCACCTCACTGAAGAAATGGCTGCGGGTGGATGATCCCTGTGATGTATTTGGCGTACACGGCGTGTGCGGGATTGTGGGCTGTATCCTGACCGGTGTCTTTGCATCCTCTTCATTGGGCGGCGTGGGTTATGCTCAGGGTGTGACCATGGGCCATCAGGTATGGATCCAATTGTTAAGCGTGGGCGTGACCATTATCTGGACTGGCGTGGTCGCCTTCATTGCTTTTAAAGTGGCGGATATGATGGTTGGTCTGCGTGTTCCTGAAGATCAGGAGCGTGAGGGCCTGGATGTAAACAGCCACGGTGAGAATGCCTATAATCAGTAAGTCTGATGTCAGAGCGTCAGAAAAAAGCGGCCCCGGAAGGGGCCGTTTCAGTTTACGTCTGGCGATCGCTGACGTTTACGTATCACACCTTCCTGAACCGTTGACGCAACGAGCGTGCCATCCTGGGAATAGAATTCTCCCCGCACAAAGCCCCTGGCCGCTGAGGCTGAGGTACTTTCAACGCTGTAGAGTAACCACTGGTTTAAGTTAACCGGTCGGTGAAACCACATTGCATGATCGATGGTTGCCACCTGCATATCTGGCTCAAGAAAACCTTTACCATGAGGTTGTAAGGCGACGGGCAGAAAATTGAGATCGGAGGCGTAGGCAAGCAAATATTGGTGTAGATGAGGTGTCTCCGGCAACGAGCCATTTGCGCGAAGCCAGACAGAACGTTCGGGCCGATCAACCTCTCCTTTCAGCGGATTGTGAAATTTCACCGGGCGTATTTCCAGCGGCTTTTCAGCAAGGAACTTTTCTCTGCTCTGTGGCGGGATTAAGGGCGAAAGCTGTCTGGCAAGCTCGCTTTCATTTGGCAGCTGGTCGGGACCCGCGACATGAGGCATTGGTTTCTGATGTTCAAAACCAGTCTCGGCTAGCTGAAATGAGACGATCATAAAGAAAATCGGTTGTCCGTCCTGTGCTGCAATGATGCGCCTTGCACTGAAACTTTGCCCATCCCGTAACGTTTCAACTTCATAAACGATCGTTTTCCGACTGTCACCGGGACGTAAAAAATAGCTGTGGAAGGAGTGGGGACTCCGTCCCGTGGGTACCGTTTGCCTTGCTGCATGAAGAGCCTGTCCAATCACCTGACCACCAAATACCTGACGCAGACCTATATCTTCACTCTGGCCCTGAAACAAACCTTCTTCCAGCTTTTCCAGTTCCAAAAGAGTTAGCAGTTTTAGCAGTGCACGGCTCATCATATTGTTCTCAGTAATTGATTCTGAAAACAGTCTGGAGATCCGACCAGTTTTCGTCAACGGGCCACAGCGCGATTCGTTACCGGGGAAGGAGATTAGCTGGCTTCCAGGAAAATATCAGCAACCTGTGCCAGAATTAGAGCCTGGGTGGCAGGGATCTCTGTCTGTTTCGACTCGATGATATAACCCTTTGTAAATTGACCACATGGAGAATTAATCGATGAAATTCTGGCCAATACTTACTGGTACTGTTCTGACCGTAGCGCTCGCAGGCTGTGCTGATAAAGGGCAATATGTTCCAACAGCCACGCTGGCTTCGCAGGTAGCGGGGCAACAATCGACGCTACGCCAGCCAAATGTAAGTGGTTCTGTTTATATCCGCCAGAAGGTTGCTTTACCTCCTGATGCGGCGCTCACGGTAACACTGTCAGATGCTTCGCTTGCTAATGCGCCGTCTAAGGTTATTTCGCAGCGAGCGGTAAGAACTGATGGTAAGCAGGCCCCTTTCAGTTTTATATTGCCGTATAACCCGACTGATATTCAGCCCAATGCGCGCATTTTGCTGAGTGCGGCTATTACTGTTAACGGCAAAATAATTTTTATTACTGACGCGGTGAAACCGGTCATTGTGAATGGCACAACAAAGCAGGATCTGATACTGGTACCTGTTCCTTCTGTTGCGTTGCCAACGCTGAGTGGGGCAACAACTACCGTACCTTCCACTTCACCAACGCAGGTCACGCCTTCTTCTACTGTTCCTGCTCCTTCTTCTCTGTAGCTTTCCAGCGGTAGCGACTGAGGGCAATTTTGCCCTCAGGAGTTACTTCAATGCCTTCTGCCAGCAGTGCCTCACGCTGGCGATGGCGATCGCCGCCTGACAATGAAATTTCCCCCATCCGGTTTATCACCCGATGCCATGGCAACATGCTGCCAGGCGGCAATCTTTTTAACACGCCGCCCACCTGTCTGGCTGCTCGGGGAGAACCGGCAAGACGGGCTATATCTCCATAAGTGGCCACTTTGCCACAGGGAATGGCAGCAACAATGTGCCAGATACGCTGCCGGAAACTATCCTGGTCTGTCATAATCTTCACCTCTTTCAGTATTGATAATAAGCGAAAGGGCGCAATATCTGGATTGATTTCATGCGGTTATATCGAAGAAATAGCAGAATGTCAGATAAGCCTGTAAAACAGGCAGATAGTAAGAATGTATAATAAATAAACGGTTATCCGCCACGGACTTGAAATTGAGTGAGTGTTCATTGATAATGCACTCGCTCCAGCAGATGGGGCTTATCAATGGGGGCCCGGTTGGTTCTCCCGCAACACTAATCTGTGAACTCGGTCAGATCCGGAAGGAAGCAGCCGCAGCAGACGTCGTGTGTGCCGGGATGTAGCTGGCAGGGCCTCCACCACATTAAGAACCCCGCAGCACACACTTTTTTCTAGCGTATAAACTTCCATACGGAAACCGGTACTTTATCGTAGAGCTTATTCATTGTGAGTTCAGCCAGACGATGATCTGCGGCAGAATAAAAAACTGCCAGTTCATTATCGGACAATTCATATTTGTTCTTTTCTATGACACGTTCAAGAGTATCGATAGAACGACACTTTCTTAAACGCATCAGATAATCAGTTTTGGTCAGAAGTTTATCTGTCATTGTTAAGCCGTTGAAAAAATAAAGGGTTTTAAAACGAATGGCTCATTTGATCGACAATCAGAGCACATTCCTCTGCAAAAATGTTAAACAACCTTTTTGCTGATTTTCGCCAGCGTTGCAGTTCCTGAACATTAATGCCGTAATTGCTAAAGAGCATAAAGGTATCATCAAGATATTCATCAATCTGAGTAATCAGATCGCTATCTTCAATATGCTTAATTTTGTAATTCATGGTGAATGCGGCGACATGTTCGATCAGCTCGTTGAGCTGCAAGTTGGTGGCTGAAGTCGGATCGTTTATCCAGCCATGATGGCTGTCGCCTATCGTTGCCATGCTTTCATCATACAAATTTTCACATAAGAATTTTAGCTGTGCAATATCATGCCTTTTTGGTGAGTACTCGTCCATCTTTTTCCCCTCCATAGCGAGTGAAAGGTGCCATTAGTTCAGCTGTTCTGCTAATGATCTGCCAGGAAGCGATATTAAAGCCCTACTCAGACATAAATAAATATAATCTGCTTAGATGGTGTTTGTACCCTCACAAAGTTACAGTTTATCAGTGACTGAATGAAATTGTAGTAATGAAATCAAAAAATCAGAACAGCAGGCAAAAATCTTAAATTCATTTTTTGATATTCACCCCCCTACGTCAATATTGAGGATATACCAGTCTGAACAGAATGACATGTTATAACGCGATTCAGACGAATATTCTATCGGAATAATTTCAATATTTCGGATAGATAATGTGTATTTTGTTACTGTGAGAACAAAACTTTTTCTGCATAACTTCCATTTTGGGAATTATCTGCTGAATATTTTCATTGAAGACACAGGCTTCTTATCTTTAACGTTGACGAATAAATGAATAAGTCTGCACGTTTTTTCTACACAGAGTTAATAGATGCTTATAATGATGATTGTTCCTGACAGCTAAATTATCAAGTGCCTAAAATTAACATTTCACTATCTTTATGATTTAACAGTTATTTATTTTGACAGGCAATGTCACTTTCTGCGATAGGAAAAAACGTGGTGTTGAAAATTATTTATATAACACCAGCGCGTTATCCGTCAGAAATCGGACATACTTAGATACACTTTGTTCAGACACGCTGGCATTACTCATCGTAGAATGTTGTTATGTTATAACGTATAGGTTTGTATGTCATGCCTTCTTATTCATCGTTAATTCAGCGGGGAACGTTACTGACCCATTGTGCTATCGCTCGCCTGCTTCTTGCCTGCTTGCTGGTCTCGTCTCTTCTGCTATTCACCTCCTGGGCCGTGCACCAATGATTTCACTGAAGAGTCTGACCGTTGGCTATCAGGGGAGGGCGGTGGCACCTGCACTGACAGGGACATTTTTGCAGGGTTCGATGACCGCTCTGGTTGGTGCTAACGGTTCAGGAAAGTCCACCTTGCTGAAAACATTGGCGGGATTGTTGCCTCCTGTATCCGGTTCTGTCATTTGTGATAAATCCCGGATCGGCGTGGCATGGCTCCCACAGCAATCTGAAATTGAAAAAAACTTTCCGATCAGTGTATTTGATCTTGTTGCAATGGGATGCTGGAAGCGTTGTGGCTGGTTCGGAGCAATTAATCGTAGTATGCGTCAGTCGGTAATGCATGCGCTGGAAAGGGTCCATATGCAGGACTTTGCCTTTATTCAGCCGGGTGAACTTTCCGGTGGCCAGTTGCAACGCGTCCTTTTTGCCCGTCTGTTGGTTCAGAACGCCTCTCTCTTATTACTCGATGAGCCTTTTACCGGTATCGACAGTGAAACCACAGCCATATTGCTTGCCTTACTGGAAGAGAGATATCAGGCCGGTTGTACCCTTATTGTCGTGCTGCACGATATGGCTACGGTGGAAAAGCACTTTCCACAAACGCTTCGGCTTAAGCGTAATCATGCTGAATGGTCAGCACCAGGGGAGTTACTCATTCAACCCAATTTCAGCACTATCCGGGAGTGTCAATGAGCCTCCTGTTAACAGCTCCCTTTGTTGAATTTGGTTTTATGCGCCGGGCACTGGTGGCCTGCGTTGCGCTGTCGCTCAGTGCAACACCTCTTGGTGTTTTTCTGTTGCTACGCAGAATGAGCCTGGTCGGTGATGCACTTTCTCATGCAGTGCTGCCGGGCGCGGCGATTGGTTATCTGATATCGGGTCTGTCACTGGTTGCTATGGGGACAGGAGGGGTGATCGCCGGTTTGTCGGTAGCGCTGCTTTCTGGTGCGGTGAGCCGCTATACACCCCTGCGGGAAGATGCCAGTTTCGCCGGATTTTATCTGGGGTCGCTGGCATTGGGGGTAACACTGGTTTCATTACGTGGCTCCAGTGTCGATCTGTTGCATGTCCTTTTTGGGTCTTTACTGGCGGTGGATAATCCGTCGATTTTGCTGGTCAGTGGCATCGCTGCTGTCACCCTGTTGGTACTGGCATTGATTTATCGCCCACTGGTGATCGATGCTTTCGACCCCACTTTTTTACGGGCGCAGAGCCGCTGGGTCCCTCCGCTGGTACACGGTATTTTTCTCACGCTGGTGGTAACTAATCTGGTTGCTGGTTTCCAGGTGCTTGGTACGTTGATGTGTGTCGGATTAATGATGCTGCCCGCTGCCGCTGCCCGTTTCTGGGCTGTAACGCTGTCCGGGATGATTTCTTTTGCAATGTGCTTTGCGCTTATTGCCAGCTTCAGCGGACTGATTGTGTCTTATTACCATTCATTACCTGCCGGCCCTGCAGTGGTGCTCAGTGCCGCCATACTGTTTTTTATTTCGGTTTTAGTTGGTCCCTGTGGCGGAATTCTCCGCCAACGCCCTTTTTCAGTTGGTAAGGATAAAGTATGAAAATGATGCCCGTTGCGCTGGCAGTTGCGGCGTTTTTTGTTTCCCCCTTCACGATGGCCAAAACCGTCAACACGGTAGCCAGCTTTTCGGTTCTGGCCAACATTGTCAGTGAGGTGGGCGGAGAACATGTGAAGGTAAAAAGTTTGGTTGGTTTTGATGGCGATCCGCACAGTTTCGAGCCGACGCCACAGGATTCTGAGTCGCTTGCAAAAGCTGATGTGGTGTTTGTCAGTGGGCTTGGTCTTGAGGGCTGGATGGATCGTCTGATTTCTGCTTCTGAATATAAAGGCAAAGTGATTGTAGCCTCGCAAGGAATTGCTACCCGTAGTATGGAAGAAGATGGCAAAACTATCACCGATCCACATGCATGGAACAGCATGAAAAACGGTGAGGTATATGCGACCAATGTGATGAATGCACTGATAGCTGCCGATCCGCAGGATGCTGATTATTTCCGGCAGCGGGGTTCTGCTTACCTCAGCCAGTTACAGAAGCTGGATAAGTGGGCGGAAAGTCGTTTTGCCGCTGTGCCGGCAGTGAAACGTAAGGTATTGACCAGCCATGATGCCTTTGGCTATTTCGGCCAGCGTTATGGTGTCAGCTTTTTATCTCCCGTTGGATTTTCTACCGAGTCAGAAGCCACAGCTTCGGATGTTGCCGGGTTGATTACTCAGTTGAAAAAAGAAAAAATCCACAGCTATTTTATTGAAAATCAGACCGATCCCCGTCTGGTAAAACAGATTGCTACTGCGACCGGTGCGCAGCCGGGAGGAGAACTCTATCCCGAAGCACTGACCAGAAAAGGAGGAGAGGCGGAGAGTTATATTGCCGCATTCAGGCACAACGTAAATGTCATGCTTGCCAGTATGAAATAGGCCGGGAGGGCAGGGATGCCCTTTTCAGCTGCCAGAAAAGATGGTGGAATAATGCAACGTGCTGGTTAACAAGTGGCTGAGACGGGCAGAAGTGTTTCCACGGCGCGCGATGGCAGGAGTTACGCTGTTATGGCAATGGGCGATATATCCTGCTCTCTGTCCGCCTCAGGACATAACGGACGTTATCGCTTTTTCTTTCTTCCCTGCACTGCTTTAAAACGTGGATTACTTTTGCAAATAACATAGACGCGGCCGTGGCGGCGCACGACTTTGCAATCTTTATGGCGTTTTTTGGCCGAAGCCAGTGAGCTCAGCACCTGCATATCATTGACTCCTTATTTTGCTGATGGGAAGAAGCGGCCGAAGCGCTGATTAAAACGGTGTGCGCTCCCTTCTTTCGTAAACTCTTTTTGCTTGCCGGTATAATGAGGATGGGAAGCTGAAGAGACGTCGAGTGCCACGTATGGCAATATTTCGCCGTTGAGTTCCACCGTCCTGTCACTCACGATCGTTGAACCAATGACAAAGTAGGTGTTGGCGCTGGTGTCGTGAAACGCCACGGTACGGTAGGTGGGATGGATTCCTTTTTTCATAGATCTTCGCTCGTTTTGTTATGTTATAACGTAACATTTATTATGCGTTCAGTATGCACAGATTGCAACCGGAAAAGTGGGCAGGGAAGGAGCTGCGGCTGATCAATAACTTTCCGAAGAGAAAAAAAAGGCCGCTAACGTGGCTTCAGACTTTGATCTAATAAGGTCAGTGCAACTCAGGGACTGACCGCGATGCTCAAAGAATCCTCCCACTCAGTAATACCATTTTGAAACTATTACCCTGGGTGAGCTGGTTCCTGAAGACCATCTTTATTGCCATAATAATTGCCGATCCGCCGTTAACCCCGTTCGCCTGATTAAGATGATGCTGCCGGGCTACCTCTTCGGCATCCCTTCTGAGCGCCCCTGGTGAAAGAAATCCATTATCGCTGGTTCCTGAAGATGGGCCTCACTGAGAAGGTGCCGGACGTCTCCACTCTCAGCCAGAACCGCATCCGCCGCTTCAACAACAGCGGCGTCTTTCAGCAAATTTTTGACCACGTTGTGGAGCCGGTGCTGAGTGGGGCATGGCAAACGGGCGCGTGCTGTATACCGACAGCACTCATCTGAAAGCCGATGCCAACCCGCGTAAGGCAACGAATGAGCTGAGCCCTGGAGGGCATTAGCGAGTACCTTGCTGAGCTGAATGCGGCCGTGGAGGTCGACAGGAAGTCGCACGAAAAAAAGCCGCTGCCCGTCGTAAAAAAGACGCCAGAAAGCGCGGTCGCCTGTAAAAACATTGAAGTCAGCACCACCGACCCGTAAGCGGCTTCATGCACCGCGACAACCAGCCGAAGGGTAGACCACCGCGCAAACATGGCATGATCACCGACGCCTTCGTCACGCCGGGCAACGTGCACGACAGCCTGCCGTTTCCCGGACGTCTCATGTGCCAGATGGAGCGCTTCGGGCAGGAGGCGGTGGCGGCGGGCATGGAAGCGGGCTACTTCACGGCTGCGGTGTGCCACCTGACGCAGGAGCCTGGCGTGCGCTGGTGCGGGGTTACAGAAGGCCGCAGCGCGGGCAGAATGAGTACCAGAAAAAGCACTTTACGTATAACCCGGCGCGTGATGTTTACGCGTGTCCGGCGGGAGAATTGCAGAGCTACGGCACCACGGGCCGCAACGGCTACCGTCATTACCGTTCGGATGCGGCGGTATGCGTGCTTTGCCCGGAGCGTGAGAAGTGTACGCCAGAATAAAAACGGGCAAAAAACGGTGACGCGGCACGTGTGGGAAAAGGCGCCGGGGACAGCGAACGCGCTGCGGCTGACGAAGTGGGGCAAAAAGGTGTATGCCCGCCGGAAGGAGACGGTGGAGCGGAGCCTCGCGGATGCGAAACAGCATCATGGTCACCGCCATGCGCGGTTCCGCGGTGTGATGAAAGTGCAGATGCAGTCTCTGCTGGCGGCGACGGCGCAGACTATGAAGAAGATGGCGCTGCCGGCGCTTCTTCGTGGCCTGATAAAGGCGATAAAGAGCCTGATAACGTTACGGGGAGAGGAAAATGAAGGGCCGGAAGTGATAATGGGGCGTCAGATAAAAATATCGCGATCCTGTCCTGCGGATGCAACAAAGAAAAACCCCACCTGAAAAAGTGGGGTTCGTCAGCAGTCTGAAAGAGGCCTCTTTGCTCTTTCATCTTTAATAGCAGAGATTAATGTTGAGGATGCTCGGATGGATATCCGTGATCCGGTTCATCTTTGCTGTTGCTGAAGCGTCGACGAACGACCACAAAAAACACCGGAACAAAGAAAATGGCCAGCACGGTAGCAGTGACCATGCCACCCATTACTCCGGTTCCCACTGCGTTCTGTGCCCCTGAGCCTGCGCCGGTACTGATGGTCAGCGGCAGTACGCCGAGTATAAATGCGAGTGAGGTCATAAGAATCGGGCGCAAACGCATTCGCACCGCTTCAAGCGTTGACTCCACAAGGCCTTTGCCCTCTTTCTCCATCAGATCCCTGGCGAATTCCACAATCAGAATGGCATTTTTCGCCGACAGGCCAATGGTCGTCAGCAGGCCAACCACAAAATAGACGTCATTACTCAGCCCACGAACAGTGGTGAAGAGCAGCGCACCAATTACGCCAAGCGGCACAACCAGCATAACCGCGAACGGTATTGACCAGCTTTCATACAGCGCTGCCAGACAAAGGAACACGACAATCAATGAAATGGCATAGAGTGCCGGCGCCTGGTTACCGGACAGGCGTTCCTGATAGGACATTCCAGTCCAGTCATAGCCGACCCCCTGAGGCAGTTTGGACGCCAGCTGTTCCATCAACGCCATTGCTTCACCGGAGCTTTTACCCGGTGCAGCCTGGCCGAGCAGCTCCATCGATGGCAAACCGTTATAACGCTCCAGACGAGGTGAACCGTACTGCCATTTCGCTGAAGCAAAGGCTGAAAATGGCACCATCTGGTCAGATGAACCACGCACGAACCATTTATTGATGTCGTCTGGCAGCATACGGGAATCGGCCATGCCCATTACGTATACTTTCTTCACGCGACCGCGGTCAATGAAGTCGTTGACATAAGAGCCACCCCAGGCTGCTGCCAGCGTGGTATTGATGTCGGAGATTGAGACACCAAGTGCTTCTGCTTTCTCCTGATCGATCGTCAGCTTGTACTGTGGTGTGTCTTCCAGACCATTCGGACGGACACCGACCAGTGTATCTGGATGTTGAGCGATCATACCGAAAAGCTGGTTACGGGCCTGTGTTAGCGCATTGTGACCAAGGTTAGCCTGATCAATTAGCTCGAAGTCGAAACCGGTGGCATTACCCAGCTCAATAATCGCAGGCAGATTAAACGGAATAACCATTCCATCTTTTATGGCACTGAATGCCTTCATGGCCCGCCCGGCGATACCGTCAACTTTGTTGGCTGCACCGCTACGTTCGCTCCACGGTTTCAGGCTAACAAAGGCGATACCCGTATTCTGACCGCGACCTGCAAAACCAAACCCATTAACGGTAAAGACCGACTGCACATTGTCTTTTTCATCGTTCAGGAAGTAATCGGTGACCTTATTCAATACGGCCTGCGTACGTTCCTGTGTCGCACCAGCGGGCAATTGAGCCTGAGCCAGCAGTAACCCCTGGTCTTCCTCTGGCAGGAAGGCGGTAGGAAGCTTGAGAAACAGCCACGCCATTCCAAGTACGATCACCAGATAAATAATCAGATAGCGACCTGTGCTGCGAATAATATGGCCAACGCTGTCGGTATAGTGATGAGTACTCTTGTCAAACATGCGATTAAACCAACCGAAAAATCCGGTGGTTTTACCATGGTCGCCTTTGCTGATTGGCTTAAGCATGGTGGCGCACAGGGCGGGCGTGAGGATCAGTGCCACAACGACGGACAACACCATCGCAGAGACTATCGTAATCGAGAACTGGCGATAAATAACCCCGGTAGAGCCACCAAAGAAAGCCATTGGGATAAACACGGCGGAGAGTACCAGCGCAATACCGACCAGTGCCCCCTGGATTTGTTCCATTGACTTGCGGGTCGCTTCTTTCGGCGGCAGGCCTTCTTCTGCCATGACACGTTCAACGTTTTCCACTACCACGATGGCGTCATCGACTAACAGACCTATCGCCAGAACCATCCCAAACATGGTCAGCGTGTTTATCGAATAGCCAAAGGCACTGATGATCGCAAAGGTACCAAGCAGCACAACCGGCACGGCAATCGTTGGGATCAGCGTGGCGCGAAAGTTTTGCAGGAAGAGGTACATCACGATAAACACCAGCACGATCGCCTCGATCAGCGTTTTCACCACTTCCATAATGGAAATTTTAACGAATGGCGTGGTGTCGTACGGATAAACTACCTTCAGGCCCGATGGGAAAAACGGTTGCAGTTTGCCCAGTTCTGCTTTTACCGCCTCGGCAGTATCCAGAGCGTTGGCACCCGTTGCCAGTTTAATACCGATACCGGACGCCGGTTTACCGTTGTATCGTGCGATAACCTCATAGTTCTCTCCGCCAAGCTCGATTTTTGCTACGTCTTTCAGCAACACACGCGAGCCATCGGCGCTCACTTTCAGCAAAATTTTGCCAAATTCATCGGTTGACGTCAGACGGGTCTGCGCAATGATTGAGGCGTTTAACTGTTGACCAGGAACCGGAGGAGAGCCACCCAGTTGCCCTGCTGCCACCTGAGCATTCTGCGCGGTGATGGCACTGATCACATCGACGGGAGTTAACTGATAGTTATTCAGCTTGTGTGGGTCCATCCAGACGCGCATTGCGTACTGTGCACCGAATATCTGCGTATCGCCCACGCCGGGAGTACGGCTGATAGAATCTTTGATATTAGAAGCCACATAGTCTGCGATGTCGTTCTGCGTCATGCTACCATCGTCACTGACAAAACCAGCCACCATCAGGAAGCTACTGGACGACTTTTGAACCTGAATTCCCTGCTGTTGTACTTCCTGTGGTAGTAACGGCGTTGCCAGTTGCAGTTTATTCTGCACCTGCACCTGAGCGATATCAGGATCGATGCCTGACTGGAAGGTCAGGGTCAGCTGTAACGTACCGGAAGAATCACTGTTTGATGACATATACATCAGGCCATCAATGCCATTCATATTTTGCTCAATAACCTGCGTCACTGAGTCCTGCAATGTTTTTGCATCGGCACCAGGGTAGGTGGCGTGAATCTGTACCGCCGTTGGAGCAACATTGGGATATTGCTCGATCGGCAGTTTCAGAATCGACAGCACGCCCGCCAGCATAATGATGATGGCGATAACCCACGCAAAAATGGGGCGATCGATAAAGAACTTAGCCATGTATCAGCGCCTCCGTTTTAGGACTGCGGTTGTACAGATTTTGCCTTGCCGGCATCGTCGGTACTCACTTCTTGTGGGGTAACCTGAATACCCGGTTTTGCCCGCTGAACACCTGTCGTGATCACTTTTTCACCCGCTTTCAAACCGTCAGTGACCAGCCATTTGTCACCAATAGCCTGTTCGGTTGTCAGGTTACGCATGACAACTTTGTTGTCGGCGTCCACCACCATTGCGGTTGCCTGACCGGTTGGTGAACGGGTAACAGCTTGTTGAGGTACTAACAGTGCGTTTGGATTGGTCCCTTCCGTCAGGCGGGCGCGAACAAACATGCCTGGCAGCAATGCGTGTTCAGGGTTGGGAAACACAGCACGCAAGGTGATAGAACCAGTGGTTTCATCCACGGTGACATCGGAGAACTCAAGGGTGCCGCTCTGGGCATATTCGTTGCCGTTTTGAAGCAGTAACGTAACCTGAGCTTTGCCACCCGCCTGTTGCAATTTACCGGAGTTCAGCTCAGCGCGCAGGCGCATAAAATCTTCACTGGACTGAGTGACATCGACATAAATGGGGTCAAGCTGTTGAACCGTCGCCATTGCGGTGGTCTGGGCATTTTGTACCAGCGCACCTTCGGTCACCGAAGATTTGCCGATACGGCCGCTAATAGGTGATGTCACTTTAGTAAAGGCGAGGTTGATGCGAGCGGTTTCGACACTGGCTTTAGCAACCTGCACCGCTGCGGCAGTCTGGCTTGCCGTGGCAACGGCAGTATCATAATCCTGCTGGCTGATATATTTAGTACCGAGCAGAGGCTTATAACGTTTGACGGTCAGTGCGGCAATCTGTGCATTGGCCTGTGCCTGCACTAAATCACCCCTCGCACTGTCGTATGCAGCCTGATATGTGGCGGGATCAATCTGGTACAGCGACTCTCCGGCTTTAATATCGCTACCTTCAACAAAATTACGTTTCAGAATAATACCCGAAACCTGTGGGCGAACTTCTGCAATACGGAATGAAGAGGTTCGTCCTGGCAGATCGGTAGTTACGGTTAGAGGAACGGTTTTTAGCGTAACAACACCCACTTCAGGCGATTGCTGCTGGCCGGCCTGCTGTGCTCCTTTATTATCACATCCTGTCAGCAGCATACTTCCTGAAAGCATCAGAATGGCCGCCAGAGGAGTCAACCCTCTGTTTTTTTTCATAAATAAACCTCGAGTGTCCGATGTCGATTGTCCAGTGGATCCCAAACCCATAAACCTGTTGCTGTGTTTAAATTATGGCCGTGCTATGTTACATACATTCGAAAATGTATGTAAGCACACCTCATTGTAAAAAACCGCATATGGCACGAAAAACCAAACAACAGGCGTTAGAAACGCGCAATCAAATTATTGATGCGGCAATTGACAGGTTTTCCGAATACGGTGTGTCTAAAACGTCACTCGCCGATATCGCTAATGCGGCAGGGGTGACGCGAGGTGCAATTTACTGGCATTTCAAAAACAAGACCGACTTACTCGATGAAATATGGGGCCAATCGCAGTCGGTGCTGGAAGTCTTAGAACTTGAGTATCAATCAAAATATCCTTTCGATCCACTGTCAGTTATGCGTTCAATGATTTCCTATGTCCTTGAAGCGACAGTGAGAGATACACGTCGACGCGCACTGATGGAAATTATTTTCCACAAATGTGAGTTTGTGGGTGAAATGGCCTCTTTGCAGATGATGCAGCAAACCTTGTACCTTGAGTGTTACGAAAAAATTGAAGATGTCCTGCGTCAGTGCATACAGTCAGGACAGCTGCCTGCCAATCTGGATACGCGTCGTGCGGCGATAGTGATGCGAGGCTACATTACCGGGCTGATAGAGAACTGGCTGTTTATGCCTGAAAGCTTTGATCTGGCCGCTGATGCACCACCACTGGTGGAAGTGTTAATTGATATGTTGAAACACAGTCAGTCCCTGCGTCTTGCCAGCGGTTAGCGATCCTCTGCTACCGTTGCTACCGTCAGTTTTTTTTCAAAATCACGCTGAACAATCGCCAGAGCCGCCAGCACGGTGTGCGGTGGGATGGCGTTTTCTTCCAGCAGCATAATCAAATCAACGGCCAGCTTTATTTCTTCCGAAGCGGTATCAAGTGACATAGTGTTCCTTATTAATATTCAGATGCGTCGTTTTCTTATCACCAGCACCATAATCAGCCTGTTGGGAAATGAAACCGGCAGCGTTCTGGCCAGTGTGCCATAACCGCAAAGGAGGTGATATCGCCGTCTGGCAATGCACCAACCGTAGCAGTTATCAGCGTAGCGACCAGCCACCGGGGTAACAATCGAAAGAGCGGTGGAACACCTTGAACAGGTCAATAATGGCTTCTCAGAGAAAAACACCACTGCTTATCGCCATTAAAATACGGGCGCTACTGTTCACTTTTTTCTATTGCCCGTTCAATTCGTTTTAATGCTTGCAGGCAACGCTGTAAACGTCCTTCCTGTGCTGCAATTTCCCGTTGCAGGTGTTGTTGTTGCGCCAGTGTATCCTGTTGCTCAAGCTGACTTTCCCGGTCAGAAATCATGGCGCGTAGCCGTCTTGCGTAATCCTGATGTTTTGCCAGTTTCTCATACAGACTGTCACTTTCAGGTTCTGAACGGATCTCGGCTTTACGTAACGTCCGGGTCGCTATCTCGCGCTGCAACGCGCCAATCTGTAGTACCATCCGTTCGGCTACCCATGCCACGCTCTCATTATGATGGCCATTAATGCTTTGTTTGAGCATATCCAGACTCTGGTGCACCTCCTTAAGATAATCCCCAAGGCGGGTGCTGTTGCAGTGAAACAGCTGACCGTCAAAACGCGCGCTGGCGGTTCTTTCGTTTACGTGAGGTGCGACAGCCAGCGCCAGTTCTTGCAGTTTTACTTCTAACTGTGACAGCAGACGTCCTCTTTTCATTTTACTCACTCCTTTACTCTGCCGCTTATGATAGCCTTAACGAAGGATGTTTTGCTTTCTGAGGTTGCAATTACCCGTGGGTTTGCATAAATTTGTCCGCTTTCGTGCGTAGCTTCCCCCCTGAATGAACGCCAGGCTCTGTGAACCGATGTGGTAAGAGCCGCTGAAGCTGCGTGAGTCAGATTTGTATTTACCAGGCATAAAATTATGACCGCAACAGCGCAGCAGCTTGAATTCCTTAAAAACAGCATCAAAAGTATCCCTGATTATCCCAAGCCAGGCATTCTGTTTCGTGACGTTACCAGCTTACTGGAAGATCCTGAAGCCTTTGCTCTTAGCATTGAACTGCTGGTTGAACGTTATCGTGATGCTGGTATCACTAAAGTGGTGGGTACCGAGGCGCGTGGATTTCTGTTTGGTGCCCCCGTGGCATTAGGACTGGGCGTGGGTTTTGTTCCCGTGCGTAAACCAGGAAAGCTTCCACGTAAAACGTTTGTTGAAAGCTACGAGCTGGAATATGGCACAGACCGGCTTGAGCTGCACTGTGATGCTATTACTTCAGCTGACACCGTGCTGGTAGTGGACGATTTGCTTGCTACGGGTGGCACAATAGAGGCGACGGCAAAGCTGATCCGCTGTGCTGGTGGCGAAGTGAAACACGCCGCCTTCATTATCAACCTGTTCGATTTGAGCGGTGAGGCGCGTCTCAATGCTGTGGGAATTGAATGCTTCAGTCTGGTGAATTTTCCGGGCCACTGAGCCGGATTTCACCAACGTCAGTGCCTGACCCTGACTGGAAAGGCTGGTTACATTTTGTCTGTAACCAGCCTTTTTAATGTTCAATCAAAACCACCGCCTTGTAGCATTGTCAAGATGGGCAGCAAGCATGCCTTCTGTGGCTCACTGTCGGATGAAGGGATAGGGTGAAGATAACCTGGGTATGAATGCAGGGATGATCCGTAAAGACGCCAGCCATCAGGAAAAAAGGGAGCGAAGGGCAGGGTGCTCTCGCCTTAAAGGAGCAAAGAGCGGCGCTGTCCGTCGGGACTCTGAGCGTTTTCTGAAGCGGTAATTAAAGCCGCCTTTTGTGAGGCGGCTTTATAGGTCAGAACTTCAGATTAAATGAAGCGGCCACTGTCTGAGAGGTTTCATTTGACGACTTCTGGATGCCGTAGTTCAGGCCATAAGTGAGATTATCTTTTTGCAGCAAAAAGCCTGCATTTGCGCCATATGCTGAACTGTCAGCTATGCGGGATTCTCCCTGAGCATGGCCTGTCACACCTGCCATGGTCACCTGTGTCCCGCTAATGGTATCACTACCGGTGGCAGTCCATGATAAATCCAACGCGGGTTTCAGGGTGTAACCTGAGTCATTCTTATACTCTTTGGAAAAGCGAACACCCAATGGAACAGACCACAATGACTGAGAGTTTGAGCCATTTTTAAACAGCACTTTTCCTTCACTTTTAGCGTTAAAGGCGTTGTTTTTTAACTGGGTATACCGGATTCCGACGTGAGGCATAATATCAACGGTATCGGTTTCAAAGACGTACTCGCGGGTCAGGCCAGCGCTGATAATGGTTGATTTAGCGTCCCCGGACAAATTTGAGTAGCCGGTGATTGGATCAAGCGATTGCTTCATGCTGTGGCTGACTTTCGCGTAGTTAATATCGCCGAGCAGATTCCAGCTTCCATTGATCCAACTGCCATACAGAGAAGCACCCCAGAAATCGACATCGTTTTTCACCGGATAGAGGTTACCCATGGATCGGCTCTTACCTTTACCGACATTCAGTGCGCCTCCTGTTTTCAGAATGCCACCCAGGTTGGTGAGCAGCGTATCTTCCCCGCCTATGAAGATCCCCCCAAGCCAGGTTTTGGTTTTAGCGTTAAAGCCACCGGCGTTATATCCTGACAGCCTGCTGTTGTCATACAACAGGGATGTCCACAGGTTGAAACCTTCTTCCACAGGGGTTCCCTGAAAGAAATGCTGTCCCATAGACAGATGGTGTGACAGCGTTTTAGCGGTCGCGGACATTACCCGGAAGCTGGTGCCGGCAACATTGGCTATTGAAGCCAGATTAATCGCTGATTCTACCAGTCGGGCTGACGTATCAGCATCGCTGACGTAACGAACATCCATCGCTTTCGAGATGAATTGCTGGGCCGCGTTGTCTGAGGTTACGTTGACGCCAATCTGGTCACTCATTGCACTGAGCAGGGTGGTCGTCCCCTTAGAAACGGCGGGAAGTGCGCTGCTCAGGTTGGCGCTGTTAATCGTAATTAATGTGGAGTCTGTACTCGCTGTCTGTGTGGCGGTAAGTAGCCTGCTGGTCGTGCTGATATTGGCTTCCTGCCATGTAGCCGACTCTGACACACCTGAGCTGGTTACGGCGGTAAAGGATTCTCCAGCGGTAATGCTGTCATCCGTCAGAATCAACAAATAGGCACCGGAATCAATCTGTGCCGAACCCATTGCCAGAGCAGCGTTACCAGAATCGATCCAGGATCTGGCATTCAATACCGTGAGGGAGGACGCGCCTAATCCTGATGTATATTCATTTCCGCCTACGCGCCAGTTGAGATCGGTGCTGGAGAGATCCAGCGTGGTGTCTCCACTCAATACCAGCTTACCGTTGAACGTTACCGCCAGATCCTCTTGTAACAGCGCGACCTTTTCCTGCCAGCTATTTTCGTTTAGTTCTGTCGAACCAAATATGGCAGTACCGTCACCGCTTATCGTCAGGGTACCCTGATTTGCTTCCAGGGTCTCACTGGCAAAGATGCCATCACTGATGGCCATACTGCCATTATTCAGTACTGAACTATCGACCTGGAATGTTCCGCCACTCTGTAGAAACTGATTTTCTATGGTGGTAAGCGTATCCGTTAAGCTACTCCAGATATTTGCCACGCCCAGCGTCAGTGTTCCTGCTGTAAACGTGCCCCCGCGGATATCCAGAATACCAGCGCCACCCTCACCGACAGTTTGCGCCAGAGAACTGTTATTCAGCGCTCCTTCATGGTTGCCATTTTGTCCACCGATTTGAATATCGCTGGCGATCTGACCGCTTCCACTGATAAAAATAGCCGTTCCTGTACCGCCATTGCCTGCCTCACCGCCATTACCAGAGCGACCTTTGGCACTGTTGTTGATCCCGCCATCGCCAGCATCACCCCCCTGGCCTCCCAGCGTCAGCGTTCCTTTATTGTTAATAACACTGGAGGTGAAAGTGAGTGTGCCGGATGCGCCATCGCTGGCATTGCCCCCGGCACCAGCAGCGTTACTCCCTTGCAGATCGCCGCCATTACCTCCGTTGCCGCCATTACCACCAATCTGAATGTCGGAGGTAACAGTAAGCGTACTGTTTTCAAGTACGATCGAACCCGCGCCAGCTGAACCGCCATCACCAGCGGTGCCTCCCTGGCCACCTGCTGATCCTACACCCACAGAACCAGAGGTGCTGGTTGTACCTGATATGCCGTTAGCACCGCTGTTGCCACCGTCCCCGCCATTACCACCGTTACCGCCAATAGCGACAGACTGTGCACTCACGATACTGTTGGTCAGTGTAAGGATGCCTGTACCGCCATCCCCGCCATTTGCGCCCTGGCCACCTTTACCACCGGTGCCACTGTTACCACCACTACCATTGTCACCCGTGGAACTGGCACTGTCAGATGTGGTCCAGGCATCACCTCCCTGGCCACCCGCAGCACCCTCTCCACCTGAGGAACCAGATCCTGCCGAGCCGCCAACGGTTAACGCACTTTTGACGCTCATCTTGGTGTTATCCAGCGTCATGCTGCCGCTGCCTCCGGCACCTCCTAAGGCGCCGTCACCGCCATTGCCGCCGGTTCCCCCCTTGCCACCGTTACCGCCATTACCGGGAAGTCCACCTGATGCGCGGGTGCCGTTGGTTCCGGCTATACCACCACTGTTGCCTGCACCACCGTTACCACCACTCTGACCGTCCTGGCCGTCACTGGCATTACCACCCGAAGCCCCAATGACACCGTTAGTGATGGTGAAATTACTTTGGTTAATGGTCAGCGTCCCATTTCCGCCTGCTGCACCGTCGCCACCGCTACCGCCATCAGCACCATTCCCGCCGTTACCACCATTCCCGCCGTCTCCGCCATCACCCCCCGTGCCGGTGGTGCCGCCGTTACCGCCATTGCCGCCAGCGCCGCCCGTTCCACCGTCAGTGCCCGCAGATGCCTCCCCAGCCGTACCGCCTTCACCTCCGCTTCCGCCAATTTGCAGTAGCCCTAATTGATCTTTTACGTTGCGCAATGTGGACGTTTTATCGTCACCGCTTGCGCCGGAACTCCCTTCTGTTCCGGCGCTGCCGTTGGCACCATTACTACCGTCTGCACCATTACTGCCATTACCTCCGCTACTGGTCGTTCTGGCATCCGAGCCACTGCTACCATCGCTTCCGTTCGTTGCACTTCCCGCACTGCTCGCTGAGCTGCCACTGCCTCCACTGCTACCGTCAATACCAATAACAACATCATCGCTGGCATAAGTTATATTCATTGTTCCTAAAAAAGGAAGGCTGATAATAGCAAGTGAATTGATAACGTTAATCAGAGGGCGACGCTGGATTGTTGCAGTGAGTAGAGAGAAGGCTTTAGGGTTTTTTTTTATTTCCATTTCATATATTCCATTATTTTTGTTAACAAGGTGTTAAGTGCATCCATTGCACCTGCAATTAAAAACCTATATTTATCATGCAATAACATTGATTCATGTGAGTATGATTTTTGTTATAGCTGAAGTTTCTTATGAGATTTTATTACCATATTGATGTGTTTTTTTCTTTTTGTCTGAAATAAACACTTTTCAATGTCATTATTTTAATTATGGGTGATAAAAATTGATACTATTTATTTCGGCGATTTTATGACTGATATTGTTTTTTTTTGATCGGATGTTTTTAGTTTTATCGTTATTGTTTTTAAATAACCCGCATATTCTGTTGTTAATGGCGGTATTCAACGGCAGGATTTACGCAAAATTATAGGAATGGTATCAGCCGTACTGGTACACTGTCGCTGTATGTTGAACTGTGGCTAAACCGCGCTACACGCGATTTAGGGAATTATCTATAAATTAATGATGATGTGTTAATGAGCTATCAGGTACTGGCCCGCAAGTGGCGTCCACAAGCGTTTACAGATGTTGTCGGTCAGGAACATGTACTGACCGCGCTGGCTAATGGTCTGGCCCTTGGTCGTATCCATCACGCTTATCTGTTTTCAGGCACCCGTGGCGTAGGGAAAACCACCATTGCCCGCCTGCTGGCGAAGGGGCTGAACTGTGAAACAGGGATCACGGCCACGCCCTGTGGCCAGTGTGACAACTGTCGGGAGATCGAGCAGGGACGTTTCGTTGACCTGATTGAAATCGATGCGGCCTCACGCACCAAAGTTGAAGACACCCGCGAGCTGTTGGATAACGTACAGTACGCACCCGCTCGTGGTCGGTTTAAGGTTTACCTGATTGATGAAGTTCATATGCTGTCGCGCCACAGTTTCAATGCGCTGCTGAAAACGTTGGAAGAACCACCGGAGCATGTGAAATTTCTTCTGGCAACCACCGATCCGCAAAAACTGCCCGTCACTATTTTATCGCGCTGTTTGCAATTTCATCTTAAGGCGTTGGATGCGACCCAGATCCACGGGCAGCTTGAGCACGTTTTGCAGCAAGAAAATATTGTGGCAGAAGCCAGGGCGCTGCCACTGCTGGCCAGGGCTGCCGATGGCAGCATGCGTGATGCACTGAGCCTCACCGATCAGGCCATTGCCATTGGAGCCGGGCAGGTGACCACCGCCACGGTCAGCGATATGCTTGGTACGCTGGATGATGAACAGCCACTTGCACTTATCGAAGCGCTGGTGGCAGCCGAAGGCGAAAAGGTGATGTCCCTGCTTAACCAGGCGGCTGCCAGAGGCGTCGAATGGGAAGCTTTACTGGTGGAAATGCTGACCATGCTTCACCAGGTGGCGATGATTCAGCTTGTTTCTTCAGCGCTAAGTGAGGCGTTTGTGGCAGTTGAACAGCGCCTGCGTGAGCTGGCCAGAGTGCTGCCGCCTGCGGAGGTTCAGCTCTACTACCAGACCTTACTGGTCGGACGAAAAGAACTGACGCTGGCACCGGATCGGCGTATGGGGGTTGAGATGACATTGCTGCGTGCACTGGCTTTTCATCCCAAACAGGTGATAGCCGAGCCAGTCGGGCGTCCAGCCATGATGCATGGGGAAGCGGACCCCGAATCCAACGCGCCCTCTGCGATAGCGATAACCCCCGCAGCGCCGCGGCCAGCCTCTCAGGCGCAACCGGTGGCGAATTTACCCGATACCACCAGCCAGCTATTGCAGGCGCGGACACAGTTAATGCGCCAGCAGGGAGTAACCAAACCAAAAAAGAGTGAGCCGGCGGCGCAGGGTGCGCGGCCGGCAGGTTCAGCACTGGAGCGCCTGGCCGCTGTCAGCGATCGCGGCCAGAAACGGCAGGTTGCCTCAGGATCCACCGAGCCAGTAAAAAAAGAGGCATACCGCTGGAAGGCACAAACAGCAGAGGTGAAGCCGGAACCGGTCGCCACACCGAAATTATTACGCACCGCGCTGGAGCATGAGAAAACCCCGGAGCTGATGGCCAAACTGGCTACCGAGTCGCAGCAGCGTGACGCCTGGGCGGCGGAAATAGCCACGCTGACGCTGCCTAAGCTGGTGCAGCAGTTGGCGCTGAATGCCTGGAAACAAACAACGGAGAGTGGCATAGTCCTGCACCTGCGTTCCAGCCAGCGTCATCTGAACTCTTCCTCAGCACATAAGGTGTTAACGGAAGCATTAAGTCAGTCGACCGGGCAGCCGGTTGAATTAACGCTGATTGAAGACGATAATCCTGCGGTGTTAACCCCGCTGGAATGGCGTCAGAAAATTTACGAAGAGAAGCTGGCGCATGCGCGCCAGTCAATTATCGCGGATAGTCACATTCAGACGTTGCGTCAGTTTTTTGATGCTGATGTTGATGAAGAGAGTATTCGCCCCCTTTAAAATGCTGTGCCTCAGAGCACAGCCTGAGCAGAGAGAGAAAACTATGTTTGGAAAAGCCGGACTGGGTAACCTGATGAAACAGGCCCAGCAAATGCAGGACAAAATGGCACAGGTACAGGAAGAGATCGCCGCGATGGAAGTCACTGGCGAATCAGGCGCTGGCCTTGTGAAGGTCACCATCAACGGTGCGCACAATTGTCGCCGCGTGGAAGTTGACCCTAGCCTGCTGGAAGATGACAAAGAGATGCTGGAAGATCTTGTTGCGGCGGCGTTCAATGATGCTGCCCGTCGTGTTGCTGAAGCACAAAAAGACAAAATGGCGGCGGTATCCAGCGGAATGCAGCTGCCGCCAGGCTTCAAGATGCCATTCTGATGCAAACCAGTCCGCTCCTTGAAAGCCTGATGGAGTCGTTGCGCTGTCTGCCGGGCGTTGGGCCAAAGTCAGCTCAGCGCATGGCATTTCAGCTGTTACAACGCGATCGCAGCGGGGGGATGCGCCTTGCTCAGGCTCTGACACGCGCGATGTCTGAGATTGGGCATTGCGCCGATTGTCGTACCTTTACCGAGCAGGAAATTTGCACCATTTGCGCCAATCCCCGCCGTCAGCAACACGGCCTGATCTGCGTGGTGGAAAGCCCCGCAGACATCCATGCGATTGAGCAGACCGGGCAATTTGCCGGGCGCTATTTTGTGCTGATGGGACATCTTTCTCCGCTGGATGGTATTGGCCCCGGAGACATTGGCCTCGATCGTCTGGAGCAGCGCCTGGAGAACGAGCCGATAAAAGAAGTTATCCTCGCGACCAATCCAACGGTGGAAGGGGAGGCTACCGCTAACTATATCGCCCAAATGTGTGGTCAATACGGCATTGATGCCAGCCGCATCGCCCACGGTGTACCGGTTGGCGGTGAGCTTGAGATGGTGGATGGTACCACGCTGTCACACTCTCTGGCCGGACGACACAAGATCAAATTTTAGTCATTCAACGGCACTTTACCCCGTGCCGTCTTGAAATCCTGACAACAGCCCCCATTCTTCACCTCAACCTATACCAATACGTATCCGATGAGGTAGTAATGACCATGAAAGGACAAGAGACGCGTGGCTTCCAGTCAGAGGTAAAACAGCTTCTGCACCTGATGATCCATTCCCTCTACTCAAACAAAGAAATCTTCCTGCGCGAGCTGATCTCCAACGCCTCTGACGCTGCTGACAAATTGCGCTTCCGTGCCCTCTCCACCCCAGATCTCTATCAGGGAGACGGCGATCTGCGCGTGCGGGTTTCTGTTGATAAGGAAAACCGGACCCTGACGCTCAGCGACAATGGTATCGGGATGACGCGTAACGAAGTCATTGAAAACCTGGGCACCATTGCCAAATCCGGCACTAAATCCTTCCTTGAATCACTGGGATCTGACCAGGCGAAAGACAGCCAGCTCATCGGCCAGTTCGGCGTTGGTTTCTACTCCGCGTTTATCGTGGCAGACAAGGTTTCCGTACGTACCCGTGCAGCCGGTGCCAGCGCCGATGAAGGTGTGTTCTGGGAATCAGCGGGCGAAGGTGAATATACCATTGCGGATATTACTAAAGAAGATCGCGGAACCGAGATAACGCTGCACCTGCGTGAAGGTGAGGATGAGTTCCTTGACGCATGGCGCGTTCGCAGCATTATCAGCAAATATTCTGACCATATTGCGCTGCCGGTGGAAATCGAAACCCGCAACGAAGAAGACGACACAACCAGCTGGGAGAAAATCAACAAAGCCCAGGCGCTGTGGACCCGTAATAAGTCAGATATCAGCGACGACGAGTATAAAGAGTTTTACAAGCATGTTTCCCATGATTTCGCCGATCCCCTGACCTGGAGCCACAATCGTGTGGAAGGTAAACAGGAGTATACCAGCCTGCTGTATATCCCAACCCAGGCACCGTGGGATATGTGGAACCGCGACCATAAGCACGGACTGAAACTTTACGTGCAGCGCGTGTTTATCATGGATGACGCAGAACAGTTTATGCCTAATTACCTGCGTTTTGTACGCGGGTTAATTGACTCCAGCGACCTGCCACTTAACGTCTCCCGTGAGATCCTACAGGACAGCCGTATCACCCAGAACCTGCGCAATGCTCTCAGCAAGCGTGCCCTGCAAATGCTGGAGAAAGTGGCAAAGGACGACGAAGCACAATACCAGCAGTTCTGGCAACAGTTTGGTCTGGTGCTGAAAGAGGGGCCGGCCGAGGATAGCAGTAATAAGGAAACCATTGCCAAACTGTTGCGCTTTGCTTCCACCAGCAGTGAAGGTTCGGCGCAAACGGTATCACTGGAAGATTATGTCAGCCGTATGGTTGAAGGGCAGGACAAAATATACTACATCACTGCCGACAGCTATGCCGCTGCGAAAAGCAGCCCGCATCTTGAGCTGTTCCGTAAGAAAGGTATCGAAGTGCTGCTGCTTTCAGACCGCATTGATGAGTGGATGATGAGCTATCTCACCGAGTTTGATGGCAAGACGTTCCAGTCAGTCAGCAAAGCAGATGAGGCGTTGTCTAAACTGGCCGATGAGGAAGAGAGCGAAGAGCAGAAAGAGGCAGAGAAGGCCCTTGAGCCATTCGTTGAGCGCGTGAAGACGCTGCTGGGCGATCGGGTAAAGGAAGTGCGTCTGACGCATCGCCTGACGGATACTCCGGCGATTGTCACCACTGAAGCCAACGACATGAGTACCCAGATGGCGAAGCTGTTCGCCGCGGCGGGCCAGTCCGTTCCCGAAGTGAAGTATCTGTTTGAGCTGAACCCGGAGCATGCGTTGGTTAAACGCGCTGCGGATACGCAGGACGATGACCGCTTTGCGCAGTGGATTGAGGTATTGCTGGACCAGGCGATGTTTGCCGAACGTGGTACGCTCGACGATCCCAACCTGTTTATACGTCGGCTCAATCAGCTGCTGCTTGGCTAATACGACGTTGTAACCTGTCACCCATTGGATGAGGGTTACCATTTTTGTGCAGGATACTGCTTCCTGTGAACTTAAGTGGCGACCCTTATCCTCATGTCTTCCGCTCAGATCCACGCTCAGTTTTTTTCGCACTAAAATTCTGCATCCTCCTTTTACTGACAGATATAAGCCGTTATAAAATGCGTCCGCAGCGGGTTTTTGACGATAATCTGCCTCAATGTACAGCGAAGGATAACCGCCGCGTTCCTTGTGGATAAGGGATCATGATGGTATGTTCTTGCCCTGGATAACATGATCATTTAAGCAATTCGCAAGGGGATTTACGCAATGCGTATTATTCTGCTCGGTGCGCCGGGTGCAGGTAAGGGGACTCAGGCTCAGTTCATCATGGAGAAATACGGTATTCCGCAGATCTCTACAGGCGATATGCTGCGTGCCGCCGTTAAGGCTGGCAGTGAACTGGGTAAACAGGCTAAAGAGATCATGGACGCCGGTAAACTGGTTACCGACGAGCTGGTGATTGCGCTGGTTAAGGAGCGTATTACTCAGGAAGACTGCCGTAGTGGCTTCCTGCTTGATGGTTTTCCTCGGACCATTCCTCAGGCTGATGCCATGAAGGAAGCAGGGATCAACGTCGACAACGTACTGGAGTTTGCTGTCCCGGACGAACTTATTGTTGAGCGTATTGTGGGTCGCCGTGTACACGCGCCATCGGGCCGCGTTTATCATGTCAACTTTAATCCGCCGAAGGTGGAAGGCAAAGATGATGTGACGGGCGAAGCGCTGACGACCCGTAAAGATGATCAGGAAGAAACTGTCCGTAAACGCCTGGTTGAATACCATCAGATGACGGCACCACTGATTGCTTATTACAGCAAAGAGGCGGCAGCCGGTAATACGGCGTATCACAAAATTGATGGCACGCGCAACGTGTCTGAGGTGAGCGCCGAGCTGGCGAAGATCCTCGGCTAGCTCCTGGAGGGCCAGGTCAGACTGGCCCTGTTGTAACAATTGGTTTTCCCTCCACCATTTTCCGCTAAAATAAGTCTCGTTTTCATCATCTGATATGCCCGCATAAGGAATAACAATGAGGCAAGACAAACCCGGTGTGCTGCTGGTTAACCTTGGCACCCCAGATGCTCCTACCGCGCCGGCGGTTAAACGCTACCTGAAACAGTTCCTCAGTGACCGGCGAGTAGTGGATACACCACGCTGGCTGTGGTGGCCAATTCTCAATGGTGCCATTTTGCCGCTTCGCTCTCCGCGTGTGGCCAAACTCTATGCTTCTGTATGGATGGATGAAGGTTCACCGTTGTTGGTTTACAGCAGGCGCCAGCGTGATGCACTGGCAGCCCGGCTTGATATGCCGGTAGAACTGGGCATGAGCTATGGCAACCCCAGCCTCGCCAGTGCGCTCGACAAACTGATGGCTCAGGGCATTACCCGGCTGATTGTCCTGCCACTTTATCCTCAGTTTTCCTGCTCGACGGTAGCCGCCGTTTGGGATGGTATCACCAACGTTTTCGCTGGCTACCGTAGCCTGCCGTCGGTGCAGTTTATTCGTGACTATGCCGAACATCCTGCTTATATCGCTGCGTTGAAAGCCTCGGTTGAACGTTCTTTCGCACAGCACGGCAAACCCGATCTGCTGGTGACGTCTTTCCACGGCATTCCGCAACGTTTTGCCGATCAGGGGGATGATTATCCGCAGCGTTGCCACAGCACCTTCGATGCACTGGTATCTGCACTGGGCCTGAATAACCAGGACGCGATGCTCACCTTCCAGTCTCGATTTGGTCGTGAGCCCTGGCTGATGCCTTATACTGACGAAACGATGAAATCACTGCCGGCAAAAGGCATCCGACATGTGCAGGTAATGAGTCCCGGTTTCTCTTCCGATTGTCTGGAAACGCTGGAAGAGATTAGCGGAGAAAACTGCGAGATATTCCTGCATGCTGGCGGAACCAAATTTGAGTATATACCGGCTCTCAATGATGACCCGCTGCATATCGACATGATGGTGGAACTGGTTAACAGCCAGCATTAATTCGTTAACAGGGATGCGCGCATGTTGCCGCATTCCTGTGCTATCATCGCCCGATTGTTTTCTTTCCTGTTATCTCCAGATGAAATTTCCCGGTCAGCGTAAATCAAAGCACTATTTCCCCGTCAGCGCCCGCGATCCACTGTTACAGCAGCTACAGCCAGAAAATACCGAAATATCGTGTAGCTGGATCGTGGGGATCGATCAAACGCTGGTGGATATTGAAGCCAAAGTCGATGATGCCTTTATTGCCCGCTATGGTCTGAGCATCGGTCATTCGGTGGTAATTGAAGATGACGTGGCGGAAGCCCTTTATGCAGAACTGACCCGGAATAATTTAATCTCGCATCAGTTTGCCGGTGGCACCATAGGCAACACCCTGCATAACTATTCGGTTCTGGCTGATGACCGATCGGTACTGTTAGGGGTAATGTGCAATAATGTGCAGATTGGCGGCTATGCCTATCGCTATCTTTGCAATACCTCAAGCAGGACCGATCTGAACTACCTGCAAGGCGTTGATGGGGCAATAGGTCGCTGCTTCACCCTGATTGGTGAGCAGGGGGAACGTACCTTTGCCATCAGTCCGGGAATGATGAATCAGTTGCACAAAGAAAGCATTGCTGAAGAGGTGATTGCCGGGGCTGCTGCACTGGTGCTCAGCGCTTATCTGCTGAGAGGCAAACCCGGTGAGCCGATGTCTGAAGCGACCATGCAGGCGGTTTCATTTGCTAAAAAGCATGATGTACCTGTGGTGCTTACTCTGGGAACCAAATATATCATTGGCGACGCTCCCGCTTTCTGGCGTGATTTCCTCTGTGAGCATGTTTCGGTGTTGGCGATGAACGAAGAAGAAGCCGAAGCGCTGACCGGCCTGAACGATCCGCTCCAGGCCGCCAATATGGCACTGGACTGGGTTGACCTGGTGCTGTGTACTGCCGGACCAAACGGACTTTATATGGCGGGCTTTACTGAAGACGACGGCAAACGTAAAACGCAACATCCCTTGTTGCCAGGCGCAATAGCAGAGTTCAATCAGTATGAATTCAGTCGCGCTATGCGTCGGCATGATTGTCAGCAACCGGCGCGCATCTACTCGCATATTGCCCCTTATATGGGAGGGCCGGAAAAGATCATGAACACCAACGGCGCGGGAGACGGTGCACTTGCGGCACTGCTGCATGACATTACGGCAAATAATTACCACCGTTTGAATGTGCCAAATTCCAGTAAACATGGGCGTCAGTATCTGACTTACTCCTCGCTGGCTCAGGTGTGCAAATATGCTAATCGTGTCAGCTATCAGGTACTGAACCAGCATTCGCCGCGCCTGAGTCGTGGGCTGCCTGAACGCGAAGACAGCCTTGAAGAGTCTTACTGGGAACGATAAACGTCACGCGGAAAGGATCACACAGGGCACTCCTGCGGCACGGCATCCGGGTCAATTTGCATCAGGTTCAGCATACTGTGCGCAATCTCCCTTTCACCCATAACCACATGATTGGCCCCGTGTTCAATAATATAATCAACTTCATCGTCATAGTGAGCGCGGGCGATAATGTCGATGGTTGGTCGTTTTTCCCGGGCGGCAGTAACAATTTCCCCGGCCTCGTAGCCATTGGGGATCGTCAGCAGCAGCCAACGGGCACAGTCGAGGCGTGCCAGCTCCATCGTTTCCACCCTGGCAGCGTTACCCAGTACCGCGCGGATCCCCTGTTCCCTGAGTGCTTCCACCCGTGCCCGGCTGTTCTCGACCACCACAATGGCAACGCCGTTCTCAAGCAGTTTCTTCCCCAGCATGCTGCCAACACGGCCAAAACCGACGATCACCGCGTGATGGCAAATATCCACCGGGATCTGTTTTTCCTCTTCTTCTGGCTCTTCTTCGGTGTGTTGCTCGTCAGTGGATCCTGCACTGTCAAAATAGCGCTGTAAAATGGCAAAAAGGACCGGATTAAGCGTAATAGACAGAATGGCGCCTGCCAGCACCAGATTACGTCCCTCCTCTGATAACAGGTTGAGTGAAATCCCCAGCCCGGCAAGGATAAAGGCAAATTCGCCAATCTGGGCCAGACTGGCAGAAATAGTCAGCGCTGTACGACGTGAATGACCAAAAAGACGCACCAGTAGCAGCGCTGCAAGAGACTTGCCCAGCATGATAATCGCCAGCACGCCTGCAACCGCAAGTGGCTCATTCACCAGGATCATGGGATTAAACAGCATTCCGACGGAGACAAAAAACAGCACGGCAAAGGCATCACGCAAAGGAAGCGTGTCATGGGCAGCCCGGTGACTTAGCTCGGACTCATTAAGCACCATTCCGGCAAAGAATGCCCCAAGGGCGAAGGAGACATCGAAAAATTCAACGGCTCCAAATGCAATCCCCAACGCCAGTGCCAGCACCGACAGCGTAAACAACTCACGGGAACCGGTGGCGGCGCTGCGCGCCAGTATCCACGGAACGACACGGCGTCCTACCACCATCATCAGTACCATAAAGGCGACGACTTTACCGATGGCGATCAGCAAATCGAGCAGTATCATCCTCACGCTGGCGCTGCCCTCCTCAAACATACCCGCAATGGCGGGTAGCAGAACCAGTGCCAGTACCATGACCAGATCTTCCACAATCAGCCAGCCAATCGCTATTTGTCCGCGTTTGCTGTCTATCAGCTGACGTTCTTCCAGTGCGCGTAGCAGTACCACCGTACTGGCGGTGGAGAGACAAAGACCAAACACCAGCCCGGTTAACCAGGACCAGCCCATCAACCAGGAGAGTCCCATACCCAGCAGCGTGGCGACGGCTATCTGCGCAATCGCCCCAGGAATGGCAATCGCTTTGACTGCCATTAAATCCTTCAGGGAGAAATGCAGGCCAACGCCGAACATCAACAGGATAACGCCCAGTTCGGCCAGCTCCGGCGCGAGATTGGTATCCGCAACAAATCCCGGAGTGAAAGGGCCAGCCAGCACCCCTGCCAGCAGATAACCTACCAGAGGAGAGATACGCAGTCTGTTGGCCAGCATACCGAGCAGGAAAGCAAGGACCAGTCCACCAACAATAGTGGTAATAAGCGGTGTGGTGTGATGCATATCTCTCCCTGTGTGTAAAAATGTGTCCGAATGTAAGGCTTAATTGTAGGGCATAATATTATCTGGCGCTCAAAAATTTTGATGAAAATAACAATAAAAAGTGAAAATACACAGAAAGTGGGCTGTAAAGCTGATTTTTAATGATTATCTTGCTGGAAGGCCTGTTTATAAAGGGGGAGTGGTTCGGCGTGAAAAAAATATCCACGCCGGTATGGCTTATTTACCCTTATTCTCTGGCAGTAATACGGTAAGAATGCCAAGAAGTGGCAGGTAAGCACAGATTTGATAGACAAAATTGATATCAGTATGATCGGCTACGATCCCCAGCACGGCGGCACCCAGCCCTCCCATGCCAAAGGCGAAGCCAAAGAACAGGCCAGAAATCATGCCTATCCGACCAGGCATCAGTTCCTGGGCATAGACCAGGATGGCCGAAAATGCCGAGGCAAGGATAAAGCCAATGATAACTGACAGTATGCCCGTCCACGCCAGTGAGGCATGAGGCAGCAGCAGGGCAAAGGGGGCAACACCAAGAATCGACACCCAGATCACCTGTTTGCGGCCCACTTTATCGCCAATCGGCCCGCCGATAATGGTTCCCGCCGCGACGGCAAACAGAAAAGCAAACAGGTGAAGCTGCGCACTCTGTACCGACAGGCCAAATTTATTCATCAGGTAAAAGGTGTAATAGCTACTCAGACTGGTGAGGTAAAAATATTTCGAAAAAATCAGCAGCAGCAGGATAACGACAGCAAAGGCGACTTTACCCCGGGGGAGAGGGCTTTTCCCGGCAGCGGACTGACTGGCTTTTGCCACCTGATAGTGAGACTGATACCAACGGCTGACCTGTAACAACAAAACAATAGCCAACAGTGCGGCCAGGGTAAACCAGGCGACGTTACTGCGGCCATATGGGGCGATGAGCAGCGCTGCCAGCAACGGACCGAGTGAACTGCCAAGGTTGCCACCGACCTGGAACAACGATTGCGCCAGGCCATGACGACCGCCTGATGCCATTCTGGCTACGCGGGAAGACTCAGGGTGAAACACGGACGAGCCGGTGCCAACCAGGACAGCGGCCAGCAGCACCAGGTGGAAATTACTCGCTATTGCCAACAGACCCAGCCCGGAGAGGGTAAAGGCCATCCCAACCGGAAGAGACCATGGCTGAGGAAATTTATCGGTATAATAGCCAATCAGCGGTTGCAGCAAAGAGGCGGTGACCTGAAAGGTCAGCGTGATCGTTCCAATCTGCACAAAACTAAGGGTAAATTCACTTTGCAACAGGGGATAGATAGCAACGATTAGCGATTGCAACATATCGTTAAGCAAATGAGCGACGCTGATAGCACCGAGAATGCCAAAAGCCGTTCGCCGCACGGCGACCGATGAGGAAGGGTGAGTCTGTTCACTTGCCATTAAGTTAACCTGTCGTTAATTTTGAATATTACTTAACGCTGATATTTTTTGACGTTTTTTTACAAGGAAAACATGATGTCGGTTATGAAAAAAAACGTGCTGGCGCTGCTGGCACTCACCATTTTCACCACGCCGTTGGCCGCGCACGCTTGGGTTAAAGACCGGGTTTATAAATTTACTGTTTTACATACCAACGATCATCACGGGCGTTTCTGGCAAAACGAACGTGACGAGTACGGCCTGGCGGCACAAAAAACCATGATGGATAAGATTCGCTACGATGTTCAGGCACACGGCGGTGCGGTACTGATCCTGTCGGGGGGAGACATCAATACTGGCGTACCTGAATCTGATTTGCAGGATGCGGAACCGGATTTTCGTGGCATGAATCTGGTTGGTTACGATGCGATGGCAATAGGCAATCACGAGTTTGACAATCCGCTGTCAGTGCTGCGTCAGCAGCAGAAGTGGGCTAAGTTTCCGTTGCTGTCTGCCAATATTTACCAGAAAAGCACCGGTAAAAGGCTTTTTCAGCCTTACGCACTGTTTAACCGTATGGGGTTGAATATTGCGGTGATTGGCCTGACTACCGACGACACGGCAAAAATTGGTAATCCTGAATACTTCACCGATATGGAGTTCCGCAAACCCGCCAGCGAAGCCAAAGCCGTCGTGGAACAGTTGCGCCGCAACGAGAAGCCGGATGTGATTATCGCCGTTACGCATATGGGGCATTATGACAATGGCCATCACGGTTCCAATGCGCCCGGTGATGTGGAAATGGCGCGTGAACTGCCAGCCGGTTATCTGGATATGATTGTTGGCGGTCACTCACAGGATCCGGTCTGTATGGCGAAAGAGAACGTTAAACAGATTGATTACGTGCCCGGTACTCCCTGTAAACCGGATCGTCAGAATGGTACCTGGATCGTGCAGGCTCACGAATGGGGCAAGTACATTGGCCGGGCTGACTTCACCTTCAAAAACGGGACGCTGACCCTGGATCACTACGAACTGGTGCCGATCAATCTGCGACACAAAGTGAAAAATGCCGATGGCAGCACCAGCCTGGTCAATTACACCCAGGAGATTGCAAAGCATCCGGCAATGCTGAAATTACTGACGCCGTTTCAGAAAAAAGGTGAATCGCAGCTGGGTCTGCAGATAGGTAGCGTGAAAGGCGAGTTGCAGGGCGAGCGCCGCCAGGTGCGCTTTGTGCAGACCAATCTGGCCAGGCTTATCCTGATGGCCCAGATCGAACGCACCGGTGCAGACTTTGCGGTGATGAGTGGGGGCGGGGTGCGTGATTCAGTTGAACCCGGTAAAATCACCTATAAAGATGTACTGAAGGTGCAGCCTTTTGGCAATACGCTGACCTATGTTGATATGAAAGGCAGTGAGGTGGAAAAATACCTGGCGGTTGTTGCCAACATCACCGTTGATTCAGGCGGTTATGCCCAGTTTGCCAATGTCGGTCTGGTCGCTGATGGCAAGGGCGTCAGTGACGTTAAAATCAAGGGTGAACCGCTTCAGGCGGATAAAACCTATCGTATGGCGACGCTGAGTTTCAATGCCACTGGCGGTGATGGCTATCCGGCGGTTAACCTGCTGCCTGGCTATGTAAACACCGGGTTTGTCGATGCGGAAGTGTTGAAACAGTATATCCAGAAGCACTCACCACTGGATGCAGCGGCTTATGCACCGAAAGGCGAAATTGTTTATAAGTAATTAAAATTAAAGGTGGTTTTCTTTCATTAGTATGATTGAAAACCGCCAGTCCTTAGCTTCGGAAAAAATCCGCTGCAAAATAGTATAAAAAAGTTACCGAAATCATACCGCAATATGTATGGCCTCGCTCGAACTGAAAGCGGGAAAGATGCTGGCCGACTGATCCGGCAAGCCATATGCACGGCAACGCCACAGCTTGTTGAAATCCAGTGAACTGACGAGTGGTGTTCAGGCCGATTATGGGTGTTCAAATTAAAAAGTACGACCGCCTTCTGGAAATATTCGCTTATGTTCGCCATCGCTATGGTATTGAACTTTTTGTTATTATTACCGGGAAAAATGCGGCTTTGACGAAGAAGACGCGTCCGGCCAGAAGGCGTTCATCGATAGCCTGTGTGGTTTTAAGAATGAGCATAACTGCCACATCATCCTCGTCACTCACAGCCGCAAAACCGATGAGTGCGTACCGACCGGAAAGATGGATATGAAAGGCACCGGTGCACTAACCTGTATGCCAGATAGCGTGATGACGGTGGCACGCGAGCTGGCGCAGCGCAAGTTGGATAAGCAGGGGCCACAGGCTCTCAATGGCAGCGACAAGAAAGTTCTGGACATAATGCCATCGCAGAACCCAATGAAACAGAAGCGCCCGGATGCGTATGACCTGTTATTTAGTCATTACGTTAAGGATATTTCGAAGCGGGCGCTGGGCAGAAAGCTTAAGCTGTCAGAGGGCATGTGTAGTGGTCAACTAAAACTGGCCACGGTTTTAGCGTTTTTCCAGAACAATCGCTCTGATTCATTCGGCGTCAGACCTCCATTATATTGATGAGGTCTGAGCTGGCTGTAATATCCCGTGATGTAATTCGTTATCGCTGTGCTGGCTTCGCTAAAATTTACGTAACCCTTATCCGGCACCCACTCTGTTTTCAGGCTTCTGAAAAACCGTTCCATTGGGCTGTTATCCCAGCAATTTCCCCGGCGACTGAGGCTTTGCTTTATCTGATATCTCCACAGTAACTGTCTGAAATTCCTGCTGGTATAGTGACTGCCTTGATCCGGGTGATACAGTAAATTAGCCGGTTTTCCCCGTGCTTCCCAGGCCATCGACAGGGCTTTACCTGTCAGTGCTGAATCAGGGAAAAATGACATCGCCCAGCCAACCGGTTTACGGGAAAACAAATCGAGTACTACAGCCAGATAAGCCCAGCGTTTGCCCGTCCAGATATAAGTCACATCACCGCACCAGGCCTGATTAGGCTCGGTAACAGTAAACTGGCGATCCAGATAATTAGGGACCTCAAAGTGTTCCTCAGACGCCTTCTTATAACGATGCCCAGGTTGCTGACAGCTGACAATATTGAGCGCTTTCATCAGCTTTGTTGCCCGCCAGCGGCTCAGTTTTATACCTTTGGTGGTAACCATCGCGGCAATGCT
>NZ_RHHM01000019.1 GCF_003846135.1 Erwinia psidii | reverse complement strand
TGGCACTAATGAGGACAGAGAGTACGGATGTTCATCGGGGCTCACGAAGCCGGATATATGTGTGTGGCTACTTTGTCAGAAAGAGACCTGCCGGTGCTTGCATCGGAGAGGTGTCCATATAAGCTATTTATGTTTCAGAACACAGCTTTTCATTTTTTAAAATGATGGGAAGATACCACCGCGATTTGCCCATCGACTGACACATTCCGACAGACGAGCCTGTCCACTGCCATCTGGCAAGCCTGATTGATTAATCGTTTAATGTCTCTCAGTATGGCAGGAAAGTCATGGGAGAATCATAATGTCTGTCTCCGTTGTTGCTGCATTGCAGATGGGATCGCACCCCGAGGGTAAAACCGCCACTTTGGCACAGATCATCAGTTACGAAGAGGAAATACGCCGTCAGGGTATCAGCCTGGTGGTAATGCCTGAAGCACTGCTGGGTGGTTATCCGAAAGGCAGTAACTTTGGCACCTGGCTCGGTTTTCGCCTGCCGGAGGGGCGCGAAGCGTTTGCTGCTTATTATGCCACTGCCATTGATGTTCCTGGAGAGGAGTGCGACGCACTGGCGGCGTTTTCCGCCCGCTGCGGTGCCGATGTGGTCATCGGCGTAATCGAACGTGATGGCAGCACGCTGTATTGCAGTTCGCTGTTCTTTTCGCCTAAGGACGGGCTGGTCGCGAAGCACCGCAAACTGATGCCAACCGGTACGGAACGTTTAATTTGGGGGCAGGGAGATGGCTCAACGCTACCGGTAGTAGAAATGGCCGCGGGTAAAGTGGGCTGCGCTATCTGTTGGGAAAATCACATGCCGTTGCTGCGTGCCGCCATGTATGCCAAAGGCGTGCAGATTTGGTGTGCGCCAACGGTTGATGAGCGCGATGTCTGGCGTGCTTCCATGCGGCATATCGCTCATGAAGGCCGCTGCTTTGTCATTACCGCCTGCCAGATGCAGCCAACCCCCAATGAATTAGGCACAGAGGTTCCCGGTTGGGATCCAGACCGGGTGCTCATCAACGGCAACAGCATGATTGTAGGCCCTCTTGGCGAGGTGTTGGCAGGGCCGATGACCGGTGTCAGTGGTTTGCTGACGGCAAAAATCGACACTGCTGAACTGGTGCGTGCGCGCTATGATTTTGATGTTTCCGGGCACTATTCCCGTCCCGATGTGTTTTTCCTTACGGTGGATGAGCGCGCAAAGCACGGTGTTGTATTTCTTAAATAGCCAGCGGTCAGTGAGAAAAACAACAGGCCAATCCCCTGAAAAAATTGTTGCAAGGCTGTTATCATCGCGGCAAAGAATTAAGAGGGCAGGATGAGATGACGGGGATGGTTTTACTGCCCGGCATGATGTGTGATGCCGGATTATGGCAGCATATGGCCGCAGGGCTGTCCGGGTATGGACCGCTGATGTGTGGCGATTTATCCCGTGACAGTTCGCAGGAAGAGATGGCGACCAGAGTGCTTTCTCAGGCTCCTGAGCGTTTTACGCTGGTGGGATTCTCAATGGGCGGATTTGTGGCCCGTGAGATGGTACGTCAGGCAGGGCAGCGCGTCCGGCGTTTGATCCTGATCGCCACCTCCAGCCAGCGTGACAGCCCGCAGACCAGCGCATACAAAGCAGCCACGGCACAATCACTGTTGAACAGTCACGGCACTTTTCGTGGTCTGGGGCAGAAAGCGATAGCGTTGTCATTAAGTGAAAAACACGCTGATGATCCCCGTTTACAGTCGCAAATTCTTGAGATGAGCCTGCGTGTCGGTAAGGAGGCATATTGTCGCCAGCTACTAATGGCACGTCACAGCGATACCCATCTGTTGGATCAGATCCGCTGTCCGGCGTTGGTGATTGCTGCCGCAGAGGATCGGATGCGCCGTGTGGAGGAGTCGCGAATATTGTATGAACATCTCCCGCACGCCACCTTTGAAGTCATTGATGATTCTGGACATATGCTGCCGCTGGAACAGCCTGCCGAACTGGCGCAACGTATTTGCCGCTGGCTGGCAGATACCACAGGATAAAAAATTTACTAAAAAAATGCAGAAATCCGCTCAAAAAGTGGTGCGAAAGGGTAAATTAGCAGGGTGTTGGCATACTGAAGCATGGACGCACACGGGCTGCTACGAGAAGAATTTATCGGGAAGAGATGGCACTAATGAAAAAATGGTTACTGGCGCTGGGCATGGCGCTGTTTGCTTTGCACGCCGGAGCGGCGCAACAGAATAGCGATCCTCAGACCACCAGCAAAAACTTCTACAGCTGGTATCTTAGCGCACTGAATAAAGAAGAAAGCCCGATTGATGAGCACGATCCGTTACTGAACGAATATGTAACGCCACGGCTGTTGCAGAAAATCCACGTGTTGATAAAAAGCCCGGACGGCATGGATGATGACTATTTTTTACAGGATCAGGACTACAGCGATTCCTGGGTGGATCATGTCAGCGTCACCCGCTTTACGATAAATGGTGATACGGCTTCCGGTGATGTCACACTGGGTAACGATCCTGACGATCGGCAACAGTTGCTGGTCACTTTGCACCGGGATCTTCAGGGCTGGAAGATTGACGATGTTGCCAAAGAAAACCGCTGATCTGCGTGGCGATCAAAGCTGTCCGGCGAACTGTTGGCTTAACATATCCAATAGCTCATAGCGTTTGCGGTATTCTGACCGTTTTTGGCTGGCGATTGACTCCGGGGCTTTACGTGGAAACGTCAGCGGGATTTCATATAAGCTGGCCGACAACGGCACGGCATTCAGCGTTTCCCAGAATTCATTGTAGCTTTCGAGAAACAGGCGCTTTTTCATCAATTGATAATGCAAGCTGCGGAAAATATGCCCTTCATCACTGACATTCTGGCCCCCCTCCATACCTGCTGCCCGGCAGAATAACAGCAGGGTTTCCATCAGCAGCCGTTCAGGAAACAGGCCATAACACGCTCTGGTCGCATCGCGGATCAGTTCATGTGGGGTATCCCGGTGGGCACCCTGCATACCGCCAATCACAAGCACACTGCTGCCGTTTTGTCCGTCAGCATCGCCAGTTTTATACCTGGCATGCTGATAAACAGATTGACCTCGCCCTTGCGTTCGCAGCGTCCGGTGCAGGCAAGTGTGATGGTGAAATGTTCGCCATTCTTGCCAGTAAACTGCAACACATCCATCCCCTGTGTCGTCAGCATGGCCAGGCGGAGGCGAAATGACGACAGATTTTTGGTGAAATCATAGTGATCGATCACCGCCTGCGCGCGCTGTGTGACCGGCCCCCCACGCAGATAAGGGCGGTGAATTTTGCTGGGTAAGGTGTGCTGAATCGACAGGATCCTGTTCATCACCGGCTCTGCCACGATGGCATCGATCAGGCGATAGGTGGTCACCGGGTATATCAGCGAACGTATCAGATATTTCATCCGATATTCACAGCCATACCACCGTTTACCTGGCTTAAGCCGGCCGGAAACCAGCGAAAGGAAGAAGTGACACTGTTCTCCTGATGGGGTAACGAGGTGGTATCAGACATGTTAATTATCCTGGCGCGAAAAGCCTTAGTGAAGCACTTCAATATTTAGCGCAGGATAATTACCTGTATGATGAAGGGATATTATTGGCGTCGGTTGATAAAATGTTTAAAGTCGCCAGGCCCAGGCAGCAATGAGCATGCGATTTTTTGGTTAAAAAATAGCCCGGTATTATCCTGCTGGGGCAGTCCTTCATTGTCAGAATCAACAGAATTTAATGTAATGAACGGCAGTGCATATGCAGCCTGACGCCATAGCAGGTTGACTGCGTTCGCTGATGACATCACGCCGTTTCCCATCACTTTCCACCGTTTATCTGGTGCAATTTGCGCCACTGGCAGGTTTTTTTGCAGGCAACGCTGGCGCTTTTTATTCTGCAATTCAGGACAACTATGCTGGCAGTTATTCTTTTGGCGCTGGTTGCGGGAGTGATGTAAGTGCCGCTCTCCGCAGGCCAGCTTGTGGTGGCAGGCTTTCTTTATGCAGCACAATCGATGGGTGCTGTGTCACTTATGACCTGTTTTCGGCATTGCCTGGTCCGGTTTACCCGCAGCAACGGTATTGAAGTGCGCAAGCTGACGCTGTCAGGAAACCTTCTTTATAACATCTGACTGTCAGGCGTCCTCAGGCTGTGCCCGTTACCACCATGATGGTTGGCACACTGTTGGTGAGTGTCCCGATCAGCACAAATTTGCTACGTGACCATCCGTTTGCCCGGATGCCGTGGCGACAGCGGGTCCCGGCACGGTTGCTGTCGGACTGTTCTGTTCTGTTCTGTTCTGTTCTGTTCTGTTCTGTTCTGTTCGTGGCGTGGCGTGGCGGGTGACGCGGTGCCGGAGTGAAGCCAGCCAGCGTCGCTCGTTGGCCTGGTGCTGGCAACAGGGAAACCTGAACAGGTTACCCTGAAAATAGCGGTCACTGAATGATAAGAACGCAGAGATATCAGGCTCACCAACAAAAGCATGGGACTTTCTTTATACTGTATTTGTGATATCAGCCTCATTTTCAGACGATTTGTATCTTTTTTGAATAGGGCGTCTGCGCATTGCTTTCCTGCCACAGGAAACAATTGTTCTGCTATAAGAATAATCGCTAATGCGATTCATCACTTTTTTGGGACAGTCAATTTGTTCTACTTATTTCATGTCAGGCATTAATTGATACAGTCTGATTCTCGTTGAACCATCATTAACTCAAATTTTTTATCGATACTCTGATTAATAATGGTCAGCTGCTAATTCGGAAACATTAATGATGCATGTGTAACAGATTCCACATTATTCAGTCTGATGCAAATAGCTAAGCGAAAGTTAAGCTTTTTTTCTGAATGCCAGCAGAGGATGAAATTGTCGGGAGAAAGGCGCGGGGACAAAATCTGTTCTTATTATGAGCATATTTTTAAAAAAATGTAAAAACATCGGTCGATATAGAGTGATTCTCCTTGCTTTATTTAACATGAAAGCGTGCGTTGTGAGGTGAATAGACAGAGAGGCTTATATACTTACAAGCGCATCTTTCTCTATGTTTGAGAAAGATACGCTTGTACTGTATTGATGTTAAAGGTTAATTTTGGCTGTCGCCTTGCCGCGCACCCCGGAGGGTTCGGGTTTAATGATTAGCACTTAAGAGAATATGTCGACCAGGGACAGGACTAAACACCTGGGCTGTCACCGGAATATTCAGGTTTTAACCATTGAAGAACACATTATCGCCATTTGCTATTGATGATTTTCCAGGTTGTAGGGATAGTGATAAACGCTGCGGCTAATATCCATCAGGCGGCAACTACGCCGGGTCCCTATCTCATAATTCTCCTGTAGAAAATTAACTGCCTGGCGTTTCTCATTGGTAGTAAAGAAATTTTTCATTACACTTTGCAGCATTTCCTTGTCAGAGGTGAGCGTTTGCAACTCACGTTCCATGGTGTGAATCTTGTCCTCTAACTCTTTGATTTTTCTGCCTTCCTCTGAGAAAAGACCAGAATACTTCTTCTTCCAACTATAAAAGGTTGCTTCAGAGATCCCAAGTTCTTCACAAATCTCTTTCACTTTAACGCCGCACTCAGATGCTTTAATTGCACTGGTGATTTGCTCTTCGGTATATCGTGATTTTCTCATAAATGCTATTACCTTTCTTAACTATAATGTGATGATAATTATTTCATTAACTAATGGATCTAATTTATCCATAAATTAGTTCAGTCTCGTTGAGTACACGATTTGAATGCATTGCTTTACGTTAAGGTATTATGAAGAAATATCATCATGGGATTTCTCCTATTTTATTTCCTATGGTGCCAGTTGACTTTCGATATTTCGTTTTTTGTTATAAATTCGTTCACGTCGATAAATGCTGGCGATGAGTAATTAAGAATAATCCAGAGGATGAAAATACAGTGCCAGGATAATTATTAGTCCTGCTTTTTTTTTGTGTGTGTGGGGTTAATTTCAGGATGGATCAGAATATTCCTGAATAAATAATGCTCTATCAATAAATTCCTAAAATAAAAGCAGCCTGGTTTCTTTTTTACAATAAATCCTTTCAGGACCGTCTTTTTGTACGGTTTTGAGATGCTTATTTCCCTTGTAGGCAAGGATGTGCCGTGTTCAGCATTTAGTTTAGTACTACACAGGATTCCTCGATGAAATACAGTGTGTTATCAAATGCCGCCTGGATGATGTCTGAAAAAGTGGTTTCGGTCTTCGGTGTGATATTTGTTACATCTTACGTAGCCAGGTCATTCGGTCCGTCGGTATTCGGACAAATAACATTTTCTGCCTCGCTTTTTTCTATTATTCAGACAATCGCTATTTTTGGCACGGAAACTCTTCTGTTCAAAAGTATCAGCAAGAGTGCAGCCAGAGGGATGCGGCTGATGGCCGTCGCTAAGCAGCTACGAATAGTATTGTTATTATTACTGTCCGTGCCGGTATTAATTTATGTCTGGCTTATGATGCGGGAAAATTTTCTTATCTTTACGATTGCCTCTTTTCTGTCCGCGATTTTTGTCACTCAGGATATTTTTAGCGTCTATAACAATGCGCGGCTAAAATCGCGCATGAATACACTCGCTAATGCGATGGGAATGATACTCAGCTTTGCACTCAGCTTCAGTGTCGCATGGCTAAAACTCAGCCCGCTGTGGCTGTCTCTTTCTATCGTCTCGGTCACACTTCTGCCGTACCTTATTAAACGCAGTATGTTTTATCAGGCCAACAGCATCTGTCCACCACCGAAGCGTAAGCAACGTAGCTACCTGTGTTATCTGTTTCAGGCAGGATTGCCGCTGGCCATTTCCAGCGTTTTCATCTCGGTTCAGGTGAAACTTGCACCGTTTTTTCTGGTGGGTGGCGGATCGGCACATCAGTTAGGATTGTTTACCGCTGCCAATACGATTTCTGCTTCCTGGATTTTTATCCCGGCGGCAATTATTACCTCCAGCTTCACTGAAATCTTCAGAGAGCGCACGGAGGTTGCAGTAAAGCTGGCTGCAAGGCTGTATGGCTACGTGATGGCGATTTCATTGCTGATGCTCCTGTTGGTCACCTTATTTGGTGAGCGTCTCATCCGTACCCTTTATGGGCATGACTACATGCAGTCGGGAAGTCTCGTTACGTTGTTGTCACTGGCAACCTGCCTTTCGGCGATGGGGACAATCGCTTACCGCTATATGGTGAAAGAAGGTGGGTTTCATTATCTGTTGGTAAAAATTGTTTTGCTGGTCGTGATTAGCCTGGTGACCAACTGGTATTTCATTCATATCTGGGGATTAACTGGCGCTGCCTGGAGTGTACTCATTACCGAGTTTCTGTCTCTGACCGTAATGAATTATTTCTTTAAGAATGGCGTCATTCTTAAAATACAGCTTTCCTCTCTCAACTACAAAACATACAAATTGAGGTAAAAATGTTGAAGCTCAAAACCCAATTGAGAAAAAGCGTACTGTACCTTTTTAGGAAAATACCGTGGGCTTATCAGGATCGGATTTATTATTTTCGGAGATTTAAAAAATTACCGAATATTAATCAGCCGAAGTTGTTCAATGAAAAGATTCTTCATCGTAAGTTTGTCACCGGCGATCATGTTCGTTATGGCATTCTTTCAGATAAAATCTTGGTGAGAGATTACATTGCAAAAACCATTGGCAATAATTATCTGATTCCTATGGTTCATGAGACATCACGACCGGCTACGTTGCTGACGCTGGCATCGCTAAAAAACACGGTGATCAAATCTAATCATGGATCGGGGATGGTGGAAATCCTGCTGGAGGAGCCGGATAATTTCCAAAAACAACGACTGGTAAAACGTTGTGAAGAATGGTTAAGCCGTGATTTCTCACTGGAAGCGCGTGAGATTCATTATCGTTATATCAAGCCGCGTATTCTGGTTGAGCAGTATGTTGGTGACGGTAAACTTGCTGCGGTGGACTATAAATTCCACATGTTTAATAAGAAAGACGGTAATTTCGAGTATGTTTTGCAAGTCATTTACAACCGTATTGGTGATGCGCCATTGTCGATGAACTTCTACGTCAACAGCCTGAAATACTGTTTTTACAAGATCCGCGATACCGGTTTCGATATCAGTAGTGAAATGCCTGCGCTGGAGAAAGCGCTGGAGCTGAGTAAAAAACTGACCGGTGATTTCGATTACGTTCGGGTGGACTGGTATATCAATGAAGGACAGATTTACTTTGGTGAACTGACGTTCACCCCCGGAGCGGGCATGGTGACTGGCCTGGATCAAGGGCTGGATGAAATCATGGGCAATATGTGGGTTCAGGATCGTAAGACCCTGACAACAGTAAAAGACTTAAACCGCGTGGTGGCCTTGCCGGCAGAACTCAAGAAAGTCTGACAGACGGCAGAAATTATCTGTCGCTTCTTTTCAGCACGCGGCGGATAATTTTTACGGTACAGGATAGTCAGTTGGGGTGTGGCTCATGACATCCACAAACACATCTTTGGTGATTTTCCAGAAATTGAGCAGATTGTCCATGTTAAGAGTGATCCCCAGCAGACCAGTCACGAACCAACATGACATACCGATTCCCACGCCGGTAAAAACGAAAGCCATCGCGTTATGGCTGGCCTGACGGCACTTTAGGTTAAAAGTGCTGGCAAGAAACATCATCACTGCACTGACCAGTTCCCATCTCATTAATACCAGGCTGGCGGTTATGGTACCCATCTCTTTTGCAAACTCCGGGATAAATCAGGCTGGCAGTGAATTGTCATCACCATTCAGACGAAAAATTGCCAGCAATACCGTTCATCTGAACTGACCAGAGAGTCATAAAAGTGTGACCAGAGTCACATTATATCATCTGAAAAAAAAGCAGACCACTTTTCATGCGCATCTGAGAGTGCTTTGCACAGTGAAAATAGCCAGTCCATCTGAAAAAGGGTTCTGCTTTGCGAGGGCCTGCGGTAAAACGGTTTCATCATTGAGTGATTGGATGGTACGGCACCCGTGCGCGCAGGCCATCCGCTCGCGTTGGCTCATATCAGTGAGCGGGCGCGGCGACGCATACAGTGGCGATAGGCTGTCGGAGTCAGAGAAAACTGTCGCCGGAATACTCTGGAGAAGGTTTGCTGCGATTCATAACCGTACTGCATGGCAATATCAAAAACCGGTCGCTGAGTCTGGCGTAATGCTTCTGCGGCCAGAGTCAGACGGCGTTCACGAATGTAGCCTCCCAGTGTCTGGCGTGTCACCGTGCGAAACATCCGCTGTAAATGCCATTTTGAATAACCTGATTTAGCAGCTACCTGATCAATAGAGAGTGTTTTGTCCAGATTGCTGTCAATCCAGTGGGTGAGGGTGTTGATGATGTCGTCATGCATACGTTGTCTTCTCCCCGGTTGCTGACAGCTGAGCTGGTGGTCGTGGAATAGCGGATAAGGTTTACTTCATCTTTTCAATGGTTGCCGAGTATAATTCCTCAAGTTAACTTGAGGTAAAGCGACAAATGAAAAAAAACCATCGCGCTCTGAACAAGCGTGAACTGACGCCCGGCGACGTAGCACAGCGTTGCGGCGTTGCGGTCTCCACGCTGCATTTCTATGAAACGAAACGATTAATCAGCAGCTTCCGTAATACCGGTAACCAGCGACGCTACAACCGGGATGTGCTACGGCGGGTAGCGATTATTAAAATTGCCCAGCGTATCGGCATCCCTCTCGCCACCATCGGTGAGCACCTGATGCAGTTTCCTGTGGATAAACGCATGTCGTCAAAAGAGTGGGCGATACTCTCCGGTAAGTGGCGAGAGGAGCTGGATAACCGTATCAATACGTTGACCCGCCTGCGCGATGACCTTGATGGCTGCATCGGATGTGGCTGCCTGTCAATGGCGGACTGCCCGTTGCGTAATCCTGATGACCGGCTCAGTGAGCGCGGCACCGGCGCTATCCTGCTGGAGCCAGCGAGAAAGTCGTGATGTCTATACTGAATATTCTTTATGCACACAAGGACCGGCTATGATCACTGTTCACCATTTAAATAACTCCCGTTCACAACGCATATTGTGGATGCTGGAGGAGCTTGAACTCCCCTATCAAATCAAACAATACCAGCGTGAAAGCAGCATGTTGGCCCCTGAGTCGCTAAAGAAAGTCCATCCTCTGGGCAAGTCTCCGGTGATCACTGATGGGAACCTTACTGTTGCTGAATCTGGTGCCATTCTTGAATACCTTCAGGAACGCTATGACAGCGAAAACCGGCTGACGCTGACCGATGAGGACGCCCGTTTGCAGTGTCGTTACTGGCTACACTATGCGGAAGGATCGCTGATGCCCTTGTTGGTGATGAAGCTGATTTTCAGCCGCCTCGGCAAACCCCCGGTGCCCTGGCTGTTGCGTCCGGTCGGCAGCGCGTTTGGCAAAGGGGTACAAAAAGGGTATCTGGATAAGCAGCTTGCCACTCACCGTGATTTTATCGGGCATCATCTGGCGGATAACGAGTGGTTCGCCGGATCGCAATTCAGCATTGCCGACATACAAATGAGCTTTCCGTTGCAGGCGCTCACCAGCCGTGGTGGTGCAGCGAACAGTCCGGCTATTCAGGCATGGCTCACCAGGGTTCAGCATCGTGCTGCCTGGCAACGGGCGGTGGATAAGGGCGGAAAAATCACGCTGGAGTAAGTGGTTTGCGCCGCGAACGAGGGAGACGCTTCCATAAGAAAGTACTATTACGGTGTCCCTCACCGGATGGGTAGAGTCTGATCGGTTAACTGCCAGCACGTCATCGGCGCACTGACTGAATATATGCACAGTCAGGAGTTGAAAATGCACTGATAAAGGCAGGATAATCGTTTGCCTTTCCATAAATCATAAGAAATCTCAGGGGATTTTCTCACATGGCAACTCCTTCTTATCAGGCCCGCGGCTCGCTGGATACCTGGTTTAAAATTTCTGCACGCGGCAGTTCTGTTCGCCAGGAAGTGATAGCTGGCCTCACCACCTTTCTTGCAATGGTCTATTCAGTAATTGTCGTGCCCTCAATGCTGGGTAAGGCGGGCTTTCCACCGACGGCCGTATTTGTCTCCACCTGTCTGGTAGCGGGTTTTGGTTCATTAATCATCGGGCTGTGGGCTAATCTGCCGATGGCGATTGGTTGTGCTATCTCCCTCACCGCGTTTACGGCGTTCAGTCTGGTGCTGGGCCAGCATATCAGCGTGCCGGTGGCGTTGGGTGCGGTATTTTTAATGGGAGTGCTGTTCACGTTAATTTCAGCAACCGGCATTCGCGCCTGGATTTTGCGTAATCTGCCGATGGGTGTGGCGCATGGAACGGGGGTGGGGATCGGTCTGTTTCTGCTGCTGATTGCGGCGGATGGCGTGGGGCTGGTGGTAAAAAATCCTGCTCCAGGATTGCCTGTTGCACTGGGCAATTTTGCCTCCTTTCCGGTAATAATGTCTCTGATTGGTCTTGCGGTGATTTTCGGTCTGGAAAAGCGGCGTGTGCCCGGTGGGATTTTGCTGACGATAATTGCCATTTCCATCGCCGGATTGATTTTTGATCCAGCGGTGAAATATCAGGGGCTGTTTGCCATGCCTTCCTTGTCTGATGCGCAGGGACATTCGCTGGTGTTCAGTCTGGATATTCTCGCGGCGCTAAAACCTGCCGTACTGCCCAGTGTACTGGCGCTGGTAATGACCGCCGTGTTTGATGCTACCGGAACCATTCGTGCGGTGGCTGGGCAGGCGAATCTGCTGGATAAAGAGGGGCAGATTATTAACGGTGGCAGGGCACTTACCACGGACTCACTGAGCAGCGTGTTTTCCGGTCTGGTGGGTGGCGCTCCGGCAGCGGTCTACATTGAATCTGCCGCAGGAACCGCCGCTGGCGGCAAAACCGGTCTTACCGCTATGGTGGTGGGCATTATGTTTCTGCTTATCCTGTTCCTTTCGCCACTGGCGTATCTGGTGCCGGGCTATGCTACCGCACCTGCCCTGATGTACGTGGGCCTGCTGATGCTAAGTAATGTGTCAAAAATCGATTTCAGTGATTTTGTTGATGCCATGTCAGGCCTGCTGGCTGCGGTGTTCATCGTGCTGACCTGTAACATTGTCACCGGCATTATGCTGGGTTTTGCTGCACTGGTTATTGGTCGTCTTTGTGCCGGAGAGTGGCGCAAACTGAATGTTGGCACCGTGGCGATCGCCGTGGCGCTGGTGGCTTTCTATGCCGGTGGTTGGGCGATTTAACGCTGGTCCTTGAGGCCGTTCATCCGGCCTCTTTTATTTGCATTTCCTTTCTTTTTTCTCCGCGATCGCACATATCCTGTTTTTAAACGGTTTATATTTTTGTTTTACTGTTCACCTGCACCACCCCTCAGCAGGGTAGGTTTGTGGCAAATACCTGGACGAGTTTTTTTAAGGATAACATGGAAATATTTTTTACTATTCTGATACTTACGCTAATGGTCTCGCTGTCTGGGGTTGCCGTCCGCATCATCCCTTTTCAAATTCCACTGCCATTAGTGCAGATTGTGTTAGGCGCGTTACTTGCCTGGCCCACCTTTGGGCTGCATGTGGATTTTGACCCGGAGCTGTTTTTGGTGTTGTTTATTCCACCGCTGTTATTCGCTGACGGCTGGAAAACGCCAACCAGTGAGTTTTTGCATCATGGCCGGGAAATCATTGGTCTGGCGCTGGTGCTGGTGCTGATCACCGTAGTGGGGATCGGCTACCTGATCTACTGGTTGGTGCCGGGTATCCCGCTGCTGCCTGCATTTGCCCTGGCGGCAGTGCTGTCGCCAACGGATGCCGTGGCGCTATCCGGTATCGTTGGCGAAGGACGCATCCCCAAGAAAATCATGGCGATTTTGCAGGGCGAGGCGCTGATGAACGATGCATCCGGTCTGGTCTCACTGAAATTTGCCGTGGCAGTGGCGATGGGGACGATGGTGTTTACCGTTTCCGGTGCATCGCTGGAGTTCGTTAAGGTGGCGCTCGGCGGTTTGTTGGCCGGGATCGCTATCTGCTGGTTATATGGTCGTTCCCTGCGTCTGTTCAGCCGCTGGAGCGGTGACGATCCTGCCACGCAGACGGTACTGCTACTACTGCTGCCGTTTGCTTCCTACCTGATTGCGGAACATATTGGTTTTTCCGGGATTCTGGCATCGGTGGCGGCGGGGATGACCATTACCCGATCCGGGATTATTCGCCAGGCCCCACTGGCAATGCGTCTGCGTGCCAACAGCGTCTGGCAGATGCTGGAGTTTGTCTTTAACGGGATGGTATTCCTGATGCTGGGGCTGCAACTGCCGGACATTTTGCAGATTTCTGTCACTGAAGCAAATGCCGATCCGAATGTCGATTTCTGGATGCTGGTGGTATCCGTGGTGATGGTGTACCTCGCACTGATGGTCGTCCGTTTTATCTGGCTGTGGACAATGCGTTTGATCAGCAAGCGGTTGCTGAAAAGACATCCGATGGAGTTCACTCATTATTCACTGCGCGAGTTGCTGATTGCTTCTTTTGCCGGGGTACGCGGTGCGATTACGCTGGCGGGCGTTCTGTCTGTTCCACTGTTTCTTCCCAATGGTGAGGGGTTTCCGGCGCGTTATGAACTGGTCTTTCTGGCAACGGGGGTGATCCTGTTTTCCCTGCTGGTAGGTGTGGTGATGTTACCGCTGCTGCTGCGCGGGGTGGAAGGGATGGATAAGACCGCCCATCGACACGAAATGCAGATGGCCCGTGCGGTAATGGCGGGCACCGCCATTGAAAGTCTGCATAAAATGGAAGAACGATTGAGGGTTGATACCGAAGAGAATATCGATCCCGAACTGTTGAAAGAGATCGGCTCACGGGTGATTGGCAATCTGCGTCGGCGGGTGGATGGCAAGGACGATCTGGAGCAGGCGCTGTATGCCGAGAATCTGGAACGCCGTTTCCGGCTGACGGCGTTGCGGGCAGAGCGTGGTGAGCTTTACCATCTGCGCGCGACGCAGAAAATCAGCAATGAAACCATGCGAAAAATCCAGCACGAGCTTGATCTGCTGGAAACGTTGCTCAGTGAAAAAGAAGCATAATATAAACCAGTTTGCTTTTGTGGTATGCAGGCAGGAGCAAACCGGATATTCTGAAAGCCAGTCGGTCGGATTTTATTTTGCCGTGCTCTTATTATCTGTCCGGGAAAGGTTGGCTTTCTGCTAACATTTATTCAACATTGATGTATTAATACTTTGTGATATTTTCTATCAAGGAACGATTATGCCAGCAGTAACACTCAGTAATTTCAACTCTGTTTTGCAAACAAATAATCCGAATGTGGCCACCACTGAAGGACCTTTACTCCAGCAGCCTTTTGTAAGAAATATCCGAGAGGTATATAATGTCCCTGGCGAGTGTTTGACTGTCAATCAAAATGAGACATCAACCGATCCCATTGTTCATCGACGGGGTAAAAAACTGGAACATATAAAAACATCTTTTTCGAATGGAATAAAATCATTAAAAAAATATAATATCAGTATTAATACAAAGGGGTATGAGCAATTAGGCCCTTCGGGACTTAATGAAATGTCAAAAGCCATTGATAATAGATCTATTCTTTTCGAGAGGGGAAGCTGGGTAGGTAAAGATGATACTGAGGTGTTGCGTTTTAACCTTCCCAAGGAAAAAGAAAATTTCAGAGTCGAGCTTGCGCACAAAAATCCATTTAATATGCAGACTGATTCCATATATGGTTTTCAGATGCGACTGGGATATGCTGCATATAGTGCTATTTTTTTTCAATTGAAAGAAACAGGTGGTAATATGAAAACCAGTGGGGGAGGCCGCCCGGCTATATCCCTTAATGTAAGAAATGAAAATGAAATATTCATTTCTGTTAACTCTGAAAATGGCCGGGTATTAAAGAAAAAAATAGCCGTTCTCGACTGCCCTCAGGCATGGTATACCTTTAAAATAAGGGTGATCTGGAACAGAAATAACCCCCTTATTCAGGTGGCAATTAATGGAAAAATACTCTTTTATTCGGATGTCTCATTTGGCGCGCACAACTCAAAAAATCATTACAGCAAATTTGGTATCTATATTCCTGCACAAAAAACTCAGGACGGAATAAAAAGCACATCTTTATTATTTGATAATGTTCATGAGACCCACAGGCGATATAGCCAACCGACCTGAATTGGTAATAATTCCTGAACTGTCTGTTGCCGCAGAGCAGCGTGGTAAAGCGCTTGCAGACCAGGGCGGTCACTCAAACCTGTCAATTGATGTGGCCGGTTCAGGTTGCGTTTTATACCGTTTTCTTTATTGCCATTCAACCGGCGCGCTGTCTTGTATCTGGCGTTGCCTGTGAGTGGCCGCTGAGGCACATTATGTTACCTGCTGTATTTCAATGTTAGTCAAATCAGACTTGCCCTCATGTTATTCCGCCTGATGATGATTTATTCTCGGCTATAACGCCGGTATACAGGCGTGAGTACATTGATCAGGAGAACAAAATGAAAGCAGTGGCAATGACCACAGGCGCCCTGGCGCTGCTGGCGCTGGCAGGTTCGGCGCAGGCGATTGAAGGCGGTGTGGATGTGGGGCGTGAGTACACCAATTTACATGCCGGATTAGGTACCACGTCACCAGGCTTCGCCCTGACCGGTAACTGGTTACGCAGCGACCACGACGGCAGCATGGGCAGCGTAGGGCTGGGCTACAACGTGGCGCTGGGTGATGTGTTCCTGACGCCGGGTGTAAAAGCGATCTCCAGCAATCCACGTAACAGCAAAGATGGCTATGCCATCGCCGTAGGGCTGGGCGTCAGCGTACCGGTGACCAATATGTTCAATATTTACGGCCAGTACTATTATTCGCCGGATGCCTTCTCCAGCCATATTGATAACTACCAGGAAGCGTCGGCGGGCGTCAGTTTCCAGCCAGTATCACTGGTTGATGTACATGTTGGCTATCAGTATATGGCGCTAAATGGCAAAGACGGACACCGGGATAACGTGATTGCCGATGGCCCGTATGTCGGCGCATCGTTGCATTTTTGATGCAATGGAAAGGGCGGAATTTATTACCCCGCCCTTTCTCTTTTCTTACTTGCTGTGGCTTTCATCCCACGCATTCAGGGCATTTTAACGCTCTGTTTCTCTTCAAGTAGCTTTTCCACCACGGCAGGGTCAGCAAGTGTCGAAATGTCGCCCAGATTGCTGATATCCCCTGCAGCGATCTTGCGCAGAATGCGGCGCATAATTTTCCCTGAGCGGGTTTTGGGCAGGGCATCGGTCCAGTGCAGGACATCCGGGGTGGCAATGGCGCCAATCTCTTTTCGCACCCAGTTACGGACTTCGCTGTACAGCTCCGGGGAGGGTTCTTCTCCGCTGTTCAGGGTGATGTAAGCGTAAATTGCCTGACCTTTAATGTTGTGAGGTATGCCTACCACCGCCGCTTCGGCAATTTTGCTGTGCGAAACCAGCGCCGACTCAATTTCCGCTGTTCCCAGGCGGTGGCCGGAGACATTTAATACATCATCAACACGACCGGTGATCCAGTAATATCCCTCTTCGTCACGGCGTGCTCCATCACCACTGAAATACATGTTGCTGAAGGTTGAAAAATAGGTTTGTTCAAAGCGCTCATGATCGCCAAACAGCGTGCGCGCCTGGCCTGGCCAGGAATCAACAATCACCAGATTGCCCTCACTGGCGCCATCCTGCGGATTGCCTTCATTATCCACCAGCGCTGGCTGTACGCCAAAGAACGGTTTGGTAGCGGACCCGGCTTTCAGTTCGGTTGCGCCGGGTAGCGGGGTTATCATAAAACCGCCGGTTTCCGTCTGCCACCAGGTGTCAACAATTGGGCAGCGACCGTTGCCGATTTTTTGGTAGTACCACTCCCAGGCTTCAGGATTAATGGGTTCGCCAACGGAGCCCATAATACGAAGGCTGGAGCGGTCTGTCCCGGCGATCGCCTTGTCGCCTTCGGCCATCAGTGCACGAATGGCCGTCGGAGCGGTGTAGAGCACGCTGACCTGATGTTTGTCTACCACTTCTGCCATGCGGCTTGGTGTGGGCCAGTTGGGCACACCTTCAAACATCAGGGTGGTGGCACCGCAGGCCAGCGGTCCGTAAAGCAGATAGCTGTGGCCGGTGATCCAGCCGACGTCAGCCGTGCACCAGTAGACATCACCAGGGTGGTAATCAAAGACATATTTGAAGGTGGTGGCAGCATAAACCAGATAGCCGCCGGTGGTATGCAATACACCTTTCGGTTTTCCCGTGGAGCCGGAAGTGTAGAGAATAAACAGCGGATCTTCAGCATGCATCTCCTCCGGCTGATGATGTGTGCTGGCGCTGTTCATCAGCTCATGCCACCAGATATCCCGACCATTCTGCCAACCGGTTTCATTGCCGGTACGGCGGAATACCACCACATTAGTGATGGTGGTGACTGCCGGGTTAGCCAGCGCGTCATCCACATTTTTCTTCAGCGGAATTGTCCGACCTGCACGCACGCCCTGATCCGCGGTGACCACCAGCCTGGCGTTTGAGTCAATAATCCGGCCTGCGATCGCCTCAGGTGAAAAGCCGCCAAAAATAACGGAGTGAATGGCTCCGATGCGGGCGCAGGCCAGCATGGCAACGGCAGCTTCCGGCACCATAGGCATATAGATAGCCACTACGTCGCCTTTTTTCACGCCAAGCGATAGCAGGGCGTTGGCAAAGCGGCACACTTCGCGGTGCAGCTCACGAAAGGTCAGTACCTTACTTTCACGGGCGTCATCCCCTTCCCAGATGAGGGCCGGGTGCTCCCCACGGGTGTGCAGATGCCGGTCAAGGCAGTTAGCAGCCAGATTCAGCGTACCGTCCTCAAACCAGCGGATATTGACATTGCCCGGTGCGAAAGAGGTATTTTTCACCGTGGTGTAGGGCTTAATCCAGTCGAGTATTTTCCCCTGTTCGCCCCAAAACGCATCGGGATCCTGTACGGACTGCTGATACATCAATGAGTACTGTTGGGCATTGATCAGGGCATTTTCCGCAATGCTGGTGGGAACGGGATGACGGTGTAATTGGCTCATAGCTGATCTCCTTGAAGTTGTTAATGATATGTCAAATGAAGGTTAAGTGAAGCGAGCCGGTATGCTTTGTTTGCTTTTTGCGTCACGGATCACGCCATACCACGCAAGGACTGAACATTATCCTGTCGGGCGAAACCTTTGCCCTGCGGCTGCCACCAATAGCCGTGCTGAGAAATTAATCTGGTTGAAACTTAATCAATTGAATTAGATTATGGATATGATGATGATGCATATATTGCATAGCTATGCGAAATGAGACTAGAATATTGCCAATTATAACAATGATTTATTCGGTGCCGAACAATCTGGAGTTTTATCCTGTCAGTCAAGACTCCGGTAGCTATATATTATACAGGGTTGCATTTATACCCGTTAAAATGGTAGATACAGAAACCGGAAAATCAGTCATTAACCATCAATTATCCGCGAATTAGCCGATTTCGGCCTGTCCTCCCCTGGAGTAATTCATTCTGCATGTTATGTGCGGAGAACGGGTTTTAAAGGAAAACAATATTATGAGAGCTGTAAGATTTAGCCTTGCCTGGCAAATATTGGCGGCATTGGTACTGGGGATTATCGTTGGAGCAATACTGCATAACCAAGCCTCTGAACGTGAATGGTTAATCACTAACATTCTGAGTCCAGCTGGGGATATCTTTATCCATCTGATTAAGATGATCGTCGTGCCTATCGTCATCTCCACCTTGGTCGTCGGCATTGCCGGGGTGGGTGATGCAAAGAAGCTCGGACGTATTGGCCTGAAAACCATCATCTATTTTGAAGTGATCACCACTATTGCCATCGTGATCGGTATTACACTTGCAAATGTGTTTCAACCGGGTCATGGCATTGATATGTCAACGCTGGCAACGGTGGACATCTCTAAATATGAAGCCACCACCGCCCAGGTGGAGAGTGGCGCACACAGTCTGGTCGCCACCATTTTGTCCCTGATCCCGCAGAACATTTTTGCGGCGCTGGCAAAAGGCGACATGCTACCGATTATCTTCTTCTCAGTACTGTTCGGCCTTGGACTCTCTTCACTGCCGTCTGAACATCGTGAACCCCTGCTGAAAGTGTTCCGTTCCACCTCGGAAACCATGTTCAAAGTGACGCATATGATTATGCGCTATGCGCCGGTTGGCGTGTTTGCGCTGATTGCGGTGACCATTGCCAATTTTGGTTTTGCTTCGCTATGGCCGCTGGCTAAGCTGGTGTGCCTGGTGTATGCCGCCATTCTGTTCTTTGCCTTTGTGGTACTGGGTATCGTCGCCCGTATCTGTAATCTGCGCATTACCACTTTGATGCGTATTCTGAAAGATGAGCTGATCCTCTCTTACTCCACTTCCAGTTCAGAAACCGTGCTGCCTCGTATCATGGAGAAGATGGAAGCCTACGGTGCGCCAAAGTCAATCACCAGCTTTGTGGTGCCTACCGGCTATTCATTTAATCTGGACGGTTCCACTCTTTATCAGAGCATTGCGGCGATTTTCATTGCTCAGCTGTACGGTATTAACCTTTCTATTGGTCAGGAAATCGTACTGGTACTGACGCTGATGGTCACCTCAAAAGGGATTGCGGGCGTACCCGGTGTTTCCTTTGTGGTACTACTGGCGACACTGGGCAGCGTTGGCATTCCGCTGGAAGGCCTGGCGTTTATTGCCGGTGTTGATCGCATCATGGATATGGCCCGTACCGCACTGAATGTCGTTGGTAACGCGCTGGCGGTGTTGGTTATCGCCAAGTGGGAAAACCAGTTTGACAGCGAGCAGTCGAAAGCTTATGAGGCGAAGCTCAGGCGTTCTTCAGTATCCTGATTTTTCCAGAAATTGGTCTGCGACCATGTTCCGATCCCGGTGAGAGCCGGGATCGGCTATCCCGCCAACGATATCGTCGAAATACGCCGAAATTCATCTGTAACGTAATGAATTAATTAGCTTATAGTTATTTTTTTTTGCGCCTTCTCTCTGTGAATAATGCGCGCTTCGCTTTGAGGCGGCGCGATGACCTTTTGAGCATTATCAGGAAATTTTGCTAAAGATTGCCACCTATGCGCCGAAAATAGTGGAAATACGAATAATTTATTCGTCATCCCGCTACGACAATTGCATCAAGGATCCTCGCAATGCGCACGAATTTACCCGTCACACATCAGGAATACGTGTTTGACCCGCATGCCACGCTGATGTCGATCACCGACACTAACAGTCACATCACCTACTCCAACGATACCTTTACCGCCATCAGCGGCTTCACCCACGATGAACTTAATGGTCAGCCTCATAACATCGTGCGTCACCCGGATATGCCAGCGGAAGCCTTTGCCGATATGTGGTCAACATTAAAACAGGGCGAACCCTGGACCGGACTGGTGAAAAACCGCCGGAAAAATGGCGATCATTACTGGGTGCGGTCTAATGCTGTTCCGGTGATCCGTCATGGGGCGATACAGGGATATATGTCAGTGCGTACCCGACCCTCGCCGCAGGAAATCCAGCAGGCGGAGTCGCTTTATCGCGGATTTAATAAGGGCAAACGTAAAGGCTGGCGTTTTCACAAAGGTGTGCTGGTACGTACCGGCCTGATGCGCTGGGCCTCCATCGGCAAAACGATGCCACTACGCTGGCGTATCCGTTCGGTGCTGATGGCGCAACTGCCGCTGAGTATTGCCGCGGTCTGGGCGCTTGGCCTGCGTGGTGAAACCATAGGAATATTTACTGCCTTGCTGGCGGTGTTGCTGCTCCTTTTCTCGGCGCTGCTTGAGCAGCAGATCTCTCGCCCGGTGGAACGTATGTGTCAACAGGCGCTGCGGGTGGCGACGGGAGAAAGCCACAACGTTGAGCAGATAGACAGAGTGGATGAAGTGGGAACCACTCTGCGTGCGGTTGCACAGTTGGGTCTGATGTTCCGCTGGCTGGTGGATGATGTCAGCGGGCAGGCTGCCAGCGTGCTGAAGGCCAGTAATACTATTGCGCAGGGTAATAACGAACTCAGTCGCCGCACGGAACAGGCCGCCGCCAACGTGCAGCAGACGGCGGCAACCATGAATGAAATGGCTGCCACGGTACAGAGTAATACTGACACGGCACAGCGGGTGAACAGCCTGGCGATCGGTACCAGTAATGCGGCAATGCAGGGTGGTAAGATGATGCAGGAAATGATCGGCATGATGGCTGAAATTACTGAAAATTCGCAGAAAATAGCCAATATTACCGGCGTAATTGACGCGATTGCATTTCAGACCAATATTCTGGCACTGAACGCTGCCGTGGAGGCGGCCAGAGCCGGTGAGCAGGGCAAAGGTTTTGCGGTCGTGGCGGGGGAAGTTCGTGGTCTGGCTCAGCGCAGTGCTGCCTCAGCAAGCGAAATTAAGGCGCTGATAGAAACCAGCGTTGCAAAAGTGGAATCTGGCAGCAGTCAGGTCAATGAAGCGGGCAGAACCATGGAAAAGATTGTCAACGAGATACAAAATGTGACCACATTGATTGCTCACATCAGTACCGCCACTGCTGAACAGGGCAACGCGCTTAGTGAAATAAGCATTGCGGTAGAAGAGCTGGACAGTATCACGCATAAAAATGCGGCACGAATGGAAGAAGGTGTGCAGGCGTCCGGGCAGATGGCATGGCAGGCAACGCGCCTGGTTGAAGCGATTAACGTATTCCGCTAACGACAGTGGCAGACGGGCCTGTGATGGGAAAAAAAAAGCAGGCCTTTCGACCTGCCCGGATTAACGCCCTGGTGTTGACGTAATTAAAAAATCCATAGATGACCGATGATTTTTTATATTTGTACTGATGGTTGATTAACACCGTGCGCGTCATTGTTAATGGAAACGTGATTTATTGTTCTGGCATCTCTCATAGAATGAATGGACTTTATAATAACGATATGGTCACTGCAATTGTTAATAACAATATAGGGTTAAAATAAGACAAATGCCGTTTTCTGTGAGGCTGGCACTTTGTTGAAAAACGGTTCTTAATACCGCTGCACTTGCCCTTTGCCAGTGATCCGTTTCAAGGAAGGACAATGCTTCTTAAGCCAGAGTAGCCGTGGCTTTCAGTGAGATTAACCTGCCTGTTTTTTCTGCAAGGGGTGGGGGGTGTGGAGCACCGTTGCGCATGGCTATTTAATGATGCTGATTAATTTTCTGGTGTGTTTTTGTAACAGGGTTTATTTTTTAAATGGCACTATTCCAAATTATCAGAAAAAAACAAAGCGAAAACAATGTCAAATTAGTAGCACTTTCAAACACGTTTTTTCTTATTTTAACCACATTAATCATCTGCACATATTTTCCTTATTTTTTCTGCCATAATACTGTCATATTACCCGTTACGGTATTTTAAACGACGCTGACTGAAGCAGACGTTTCTGTTGTTCCGTCAGCCTGGCAAAGGCATCGTGAATCCGTTTTTTATCGATCAGAAAAACCGGTGAGTTAACAAGGCCATCAAAGAGCGCTGTTCAACGATCGCTATCACAATCCCATCTGCCGGGAGCCTTGTCGGGTGGGAGGACGCCATGACGGTGATAAAAATGAGGTAGTGCTGATTACTGCTGCCGGTGACGGTGATCGGCCCGCTCGCCATGTCAGTGAAGCAATACTGGCCGGGGTACTTTGCCGGAGGCATTATGGCGGTGCCTCGCTTTGTCAACGCACAATCATTGATATATTGACCCCGGCATATAACCGGATTCACCGGTTAATACCTTCGCGTATGTTGTTTTTTGGCACGCTCTGCGGGGCTATGCGACGCTGTTATGCGGGTCCGGGATTTCATTGAGCTGTTGCTCAAAGCCGCGCAGACGTTTGTAGATCGACAGCAGTTCCACCAGCGTCGGCCATGAGTTAATCAGGTACTGGAATGAACCGCGCACCTGGTCGAACACATTGGTTATCTGCGTCATCAGACCCAGTGTAATCGCGCCAGTGATGATGGAAGGAAACAGTACAAACATGCTGAAGACCGCATCAAGTTGCAGATACAGAGTACGGGCGATATTGAAGTACAGGTAGTGAAAGTACAGCCGAAAGTAGTTCTTACGCACGCTGCCGAACAGATCTTTTACGGTTGGCGGTCTGGCTCGTTGCGGATCGTCCTCGCCATAGACCAACTCCTTACGGTAAGCCGCTTCCACCCGCTGATTACGGAACGAGAGGCCTGGCAGCCGGATACCAACGATCGCCAGCATCCCGGTGCCGAGCAGTGACCAGATCACGGCCGAAATGACCAGCGCATCAGGAATTGCGCCCAGGAACGGTACGCTTTTCACATGCGCCGACAGGGCAACCAGCACCGGTAAAAAGGCGATCAGCGTCATGATGGCGTTAATAAAACTGACGCCCATATCTTCCAGCGTCGAGGAAAAGCGCATGGTGTCCTCCTGCACCCGTTGGGAGGCCCCTTCAATCCCGCGCAACGTCGGCCAGTGTGCCATATAGTAATTATTCATGGCCGTGCGCCAGCGAAAGACATAATGGCTGATAAAAAACATATTCAGCACATCAATTATCACGTTAATCAGCGCAATACTGAGAAACCCTTCCAGCTGACTGTATAAGGATTCAACCTTCACCGTATTGGGGTGTGTCATTGCCCGCTGAACCAGATTGTAAAACGGGTCGTACCAGGCGTTTATCGCCACGCCCACCTGAACCGAGAACCAGGTAGCAAAGATAATCAGCGCGGAGCCGCCCACAGACCAACGTTGCCACGGATGAGGGCTGAACCAGCGCCAGAAACCGGCAAAAATAACAAAGGCCGCAAAATAATAAAGGTAGAAAGCAACTTCTGAGGGGGCGACAAAGCGCAGGGCATTGTCTGGCAGCGGCAGCGGATGAGCAAAAGCTGAAAAATGTGATAGCCAGTTTCTGCCGCCTGCGAACCAGGTAAGAATCGAGATAGCGCACCAGATGGCGGCGCTGCTGAAAAACAGACCGGGCCTTGGGAAAAAAGATTTAAACATAGCCACTCCATACCAGTAACTTACTCATTTAACGCGATAAAGTATTAATGGTCTTGCCGGGGTTGTATCCGCAGATGTCAGTCTTCCTGTATTTGTAACATTTTTATTTCAGCCAGCCATAAAATGCGGTGAAGCATATTTGATCTGAGAAGAATCAAAATAAAATACACGCGCATAAAACAGGTGTTAGATAGTTATTGGCGTGAGTAATAATTTTCCGGTCAGCGATGATGCCAGCAGCATATTATCTGTTTACTGATAAATGGCGTAACCACTGATGGCAATATATGCGTCTGGATGAACAACAGGCTCACCGTCATAGTTCATCAAAGACATGGTTGGGTAGCCTGCCGCTGTTGTTGATCCAGTCAGCTGGAGTAGTCATTAAACGCGGATTGATAACGTCGCTGCTCAGGTTGCACAATATGTGATAATGCAGCGGGGTGATTTTTTATTAACCGCATGAAAAATATTGCATTTTAAATATACCACTCTATGCCAACCGTCCGTGACGGCAAGCTCCCTGCCGATCCTTTAATAAGAAAATCAGCGATACTAAAGTTAAATTGTCAGCGCCTTATTTTTACCATAAGTTAAATTTAAAAATTATAAAACCCAATATGGTCGCCATCCTGAAAAATAAAACAGCACGCTGCCGTGCTGTATTAAAGGCGATTGGAAGATATATCCACTTATCTTTTGTCAGAAACACAAGTCATACAGACATGGCATGTTGTGCCATCCGGGTTTGATAACTCATGCATGCTTATCTTCTTTGTATCCTCTGAAAAATTAATCCTGAATATTATTTCTACCGGGCCGATAACCTGACAGGTGTTCTCTGGTAACGGTTTTCCCGATCCAGCGGCGTGCGCGGGGAAACTGCCCGACTGGTTTTTTTCCTGTTTGCCTTTATTAAAACGGCCCTTGCGGGCTTCTCTGTACGTTGTAGCCATCTTCTGAGTGGCGAAAGCCCCCTTAAGGCGGAAAAAAAATGAACAACAATAATGATCAAATGTACCGGTTACTGGTACAAAACGTGGTTGACTACGCCATCTATATGCTGAGCCCTGATGGCACCGTGACAAACTGGAACAGTGGGGCGGAACGCACGAAAGGCTATAAGCCCCATGAGATTATCGGCAAGAATTTTGCCTGTTTCTACAGTGCCGAAGACCAGCTGAAGGGATTGCCGCAGCATGGGCTACGTATTGCACAAGGCACCGGTCGCTATGAAGTGGAAGGCTGGCGTTATCGCAAAGACGGCAGCGCCTTTTGGGCGCATGTGGTGATTGATGCTGTGCATGATGATGATGGCGTGCTGATTGGCTATGCAAAAATAACCAGTGATTGTACCGAAAAGCAGCGACTGTTTCAGGAGCAACATAAGCGTGAGCAGGTCTTTCGTCTTCTGGTGGAAGGGGTAACCGATTACGCCATTTATATGATCGATACAGCAGGAATAATTGTTAACTGGAACGCCGGTGCCCGCCGGGCGAAAGGCTATACCGCTGACGAAATTGTCGGTAAGCATTTTTCCTGCTTTTACAGCGAGAAGGATCGCCATTCGGGTCTTCCTGCGATCAACCTCGACGTGGCGCGCAAAGAGGGTCGCTTTGAAGATCACAGCTGGCGCTACCGTAAAAATGGTAGTGTCTTCTGGGCGCATGTGGTGATCGAGGGGATCCATGACGAAAGCGGTCAGCTGATAGGCTATTCAAAAATTACCCGTGACTGCACGGAAGTGCATGAGTATGAGCAGGAAATTTTGCTGGCGAAGGAGCTGGCTGAACAGAACAGCGCGCGTATGGCTTCCCTGTCGACCTTTCTTGATACCATTATTGCCAATATCCCTTCCTGCGTAATTGTGGAAGACCTGGTGTCTCAGGAAATTCTGCTGTTGAACAGCAAAGCGGAGCAGCTGCTGGGGATTAGCCAGCAGCAGAGCTGCGGAAAAAAGCTGGTGGATTGCACCACGCCTGAAGTGGGCAGATATTTTGCCCAGCTGGCATCGGCAGCACAACGTAAGTCCGGGGTGAATAAAAATGAGCAGTTGCTGATCACCTGTGGCGGGAGAAAAATTATTCATGCAACGGCGTCGATCATTCGTGGTAATGATGTGCGCAGCAGCTATGTTTTGCTGATAGCCGATGATGTTACTGACCAGCGTACGGCCGATGCCCGTATTCACCGTATGGCGCATTACGACAATCTTACCGGGTTACCTAATCGTGAGCTGTTCAGCCAGCGTCTGAATGAGGCGCTGCATAATGACCTCAATTCGCACCATATGACGGCGGTGCTGTGCCTTGATCTGGATAACTTTAAAAACGTTAATGATGCATTGGGCCATCAGGTTGGTGATGGCCTGCTGAGAGCCGTTGCCCGCCGGTTATGCGACGTGGTGCGCGATCAGGATACGTTGGCCCGTCAGGGGGGCGATGAGTTTTCTGTTGTGCTGCCCGGCCTGTCGAGCGCAACGGAGGCCGAGATCATCGCGCAGCGGTTGATTGATATCATTAACCCGCCATTTCATATCGACGGACAGATATTGTCTGTTGGCATGAGTATTGGCATCGCCATCGGTGGCCAGGATATCACCACGGCCGATGAACTGTTGCGTTGTGCGGACATGGCGCTGTATGAGGGCAAACGCAACGGGCGTAATCGTCTTGAACATTTTACCGTGGCAATGGGTGAGGCGGCCAGCAAACGGCGGATGATAGAAAACGATCTACGTGCCGCGATCACCGAACGTCATCTGAAACTTTATTATCAGCCGATCACCAACGATCAGGGGCGGGAGATCATCAGCTATGAGGCGCTGATGCGCTGGCATCATCCGGTGAAGGGCATGATCATGCCGATGGATTTTATTCCTGTCGCGGAAGATACCGGGTTAATTCATGCCCTGGGTGCTTATGCGCTGTTTGAAGCCTGCCGCGAAGCCGCGGGCTGGCCGGAACAGCAGAGCGTGGCGGTCAACCTCTCTCCGTTACAGTTTAAGAACCGCTCTCTGGTATCGGTGGTGGAGAAAGCACTGAGGGATTCGGGGCTGGCTCCGTACCGGCTGGAGCTGGAGATCACCGAGTCGGTGTTGTTGGATAACAGGCTGGACAATATCCGTATCTTGCAGAAACTGAAAGAAATTGGCGTGCGCATCGCGTTGGATGACTTTGGTACGGGCTACTCTTCGCTCAGTTATCTGCGCTCATTCCCCTTCGATAAGATCAAAATAGATAAGTCATTTATTAATGATATGAAGGAGAGCCGCGAGTCACTGGCGATTATTCGTGCCATTACTGGCATGAGTCGTAGCCTGGATATTCAGATTACCGCCGAAGGAGTGGAAAACAGCGAACAGTACGAACAGCTGAAAAATGAAGGTTGTACCCTGTTTCAGGGGTACTATTTTGGCCGTCCACAGCCGCCGGAAAACCGGCTACGGTTGTTCAGTCCTGCGCCGCCGACGCTCACGGAAGAAAACCCGTCGCCTGAAGAGGAATAGGACCGCCACGCCATCAGGTCGACCCGCCGTCCGCGTGTAAAAAACGGATAAGCTTGCCAGCGTATTACTGCCGCGTTTCACAGACATAAAGGACGGTATTTTCGTTGTCAGAGGGAGGAATGCGAGGACGTAGACCGGCGCCTGTGCGTGCCGGGCAATACCCACGGTGCACGGCGTGGCATCCCCATGATTAGCCATATTCTCTGCCCTGATCCTGTTCCTTCCGTCCGCATGTCGGCTCCCTCCGTTATCTCATCCGCATGACATGTGATTGCTTATCTCCGGGCCAACAGGATGTTAGCTGCATGCATAAAAGTGACACATTTATCGCACGGAGAAGAATCTGATTCTCTGTTAAGCTTTTCTTTTGCACCTAAATAACGGCGGCTGTCAGGCATTAACGGCAGATCTGACCGACGGTCACGCCGTTCGCCGGGCATTGCAGGGCCTGGCGTGGACTGTGTTTTTTTTAGCGCCGGGTCCCGTCAGGCCAATGAGAAAGAGAACATTCGTGTTAACGGTGCGATGGTGCGTAACGTGACTGAAGCGGCTGGGGAACTGTCTCACACGGGGACACATGGCGCTGGTGATGGGACTGAAACACTATCCTGGGCCATTTGACGCCTACGGTAAGGGAACGCGGTGCCGGTGACGCCCTTCCGTCAGGAGCAGGGGCGCCAGCCAGTGGATAACTTTTATTATGCCCAGGAAGATGAAGTGTTTGCCGGTGCCAGGAAATATGGCTTTAGCTGGAACGTGCACCGTCCGTACATCATCATCGGCTTTGCGCTCGCTAACGCGATGAATATGGGCCAGACACTGGCGGTGTATGCCAGCCTGTGCAAGGAAAGCGGTCAGCCATTTATCTTTTCCGGTTCACGGGCACAGTGGGAAGGTGTCACCGATATGACTGATGCACGTTTGCTGGCGAAGCAGCTGGTACGGGCGGCGGCCACGCCCCGGTACAGAATCAGGAACGCGGTCAATGGCGATGTGTGTGGGGCCTGATTGCAGATCACTTTGCTATTGAGGCGGCACCGTTTCCTGATGACATGCAGCCGCTGGCAGAGAGAATGGCTGCCAAACCGGCTGAGTGGCGCGTGCTGGCGGAGAAATATGGCCTGAAAGAAATCGATCTCAATAAACTGGCTTTATGGTGGCACACTGATGCCGACCCTCGCCGTCCGATGGAGGTTTTTACCGCTATCAGCAAAAGCCGTAAAGCAGGTTTTACCGGCTATCAGTGCACCCTGGATGCGTTTGTAGCGCTGTTCGACACGTTGCAAGCAGTGCAACGTATTCCTGCTGAAGGCAACATTTGTTTCCTGTTGGAAACAATACTGGATATTTTTGCTTTATTGTTGCTAAAAATGCCCGACAGGATAGGATGGTTGCAACCGGTTATCAATGGCTGGCAACATAACGCCCTTACGTGGACAGATGTTGGCGTCCTGAACCCCGAATTCAACCCTTCAAAACAAGGTATGATCATGAGCAACAAGACTATCCAGTGGAACGGTGGCTTACAGCCAGAAGCGGTCAACATCCTCTCTGCCGACGGTGGCATGATTGTTTGTCCAACCAAAGTGGGCTACATCATCATGACCTCTGATGCCAAAGGCCTGGAGCGTAAATTTGACGCCAAGCAGCGCAACCGTAACAAACCTGGCGTGGTGCTGTGCGGTTCGCTGGAGCAGTTAAAGCAACTGGCACAGCTGAACCCGGAAATCGAAGCCCTGTACCAACAGCACTGGGACAACGATGTGCTGTTGGGTTGCATCCTGCCGTGGAAAGAAGAAGCGGTAGCGCGTATCCCGGAAGATGGCTCTAAAGAGCTGATGATGGATCGCCGTCAGACCAGCTGTTTTGTGATTAAATTCGGTATTCCCGGCGAGAAACTGGCGAAAGAACTGTGGGAGAACCACGGCAAATTCTCCTTTGCCAGCTCGGCAAACCCGTCCGGTAAAGGTAACCGTGGTCTGGTTGAAGGGATCGGGGAGCGCATCGAGTCGCAGGCCGATCTGATTATTGCGGCCAACGACTATGTGAAGTCCATCCAGCCAAATGAGTCTGAGAAGACCCGTTATGAGCAGGGAGTGATGGTGGCAATGGTTGACGAGAGCGGCAAGCTGGTTCCTGAGCAGAAAGGTGAACGTAATATCACCCCTTGCCCGGTGCTGATCCGTAAAGGTCTGGATGTCGATAAAATTATGTCAATGCTGTCGGATACCTTCACCACCTGGGATTACCGCCACGGTAACTACTATTGATAACGCTGGGGCGGAAGCAAATTCCGCCCTTTGCTATTTTTGCGCTAACGCGTTCTGCAACCATTCCATAAACAGCCGGATGCGCGGCGAGATCAAACTCTCTTCTTTACTCAACATCCACGACTGATAGAGATCCATTTCCCATTCCGGCAGGATGCGAATCAGCTTACCGGCTTTGACCGCCTCCTGAGCGCTGTAGTCGGGAATATACGCAATGCCGGTACAGGCGATAGCAGAATTCACCAACGCGTTACTGTTATTGGCACGAAAGCGGCTGTGTACTTCAATATCCCTTTTCTGCTTCTCTTTGCGAAACGGCAATGAAATGGTGTGGGCCGGCCCACGAAACAAAATAAAGTCATGGCGCGGCAGAGCGTCAGGAGTATCGATCGCCGGAAGCTGACGCAGATAGTCTGGTGAAGCATACAGTCCCCAGCTGATTGCCACCAGTGGCTGACAATGGCGGTGCTCTGGTCGCTCCCGACGGACAACAATTGCCAGGTCAATATTGTCGTCCACCAGATTGACCGGTCGGTCGGTAAGGTCAAGATCGACGCTAACGTGCAGATTACTGGCGACAAACTTATTCAGCACCGGAACAATGTACTGGCAGCCAAAGGTCACCGGCGCGACCAGGCGCAGGCTGCCGGTTGGCTCCTCGTGGTACTGGCGGATAAACAGATCGGCGCTTTTTACTTCGCTGAGAATGCGCGCACAGTAGTGATACCAGGTCATGCCAACATCGGTGACGGCGATCCTGCGGGTGGTGCGTTGTAAAAGCCTGGTGCCAAGGCGTACCTCAAGGGCTGAGATCTCCTTGCTGACCGACGATTTGGACAACCCCAATAACCTGGCCGCTTCGGTATAGCTCAGTGTCTCGACCACTTTGGCGAAGATAATCATCGCATGCAGATTTTCTATGTCGCTCATGGTGGCTCCGCGCGGGAAACGTCAGGTAATCAGAATGGCGACAGAGTAAGGGGTGAACAGTGGGAAGTAAATCTTTCGCGTTGCGGATGACGGATGATGCAGGACGGCGCTTTGCACCGTCCTGGGTGTTCAGCGAACTTTTTTCACCAGCACCGGGATCTTACGCAGCTGGTTGGCAAGCAGCAGACCCCCTGCCAGCATCACCGCGATAAAAGCCGACACGCCCGGCCAGCCGAAACCGTTCCAGAACACGCCGCCCAGCGTGCCAGCCACGCTTGAACCAAGATAGTAAAAGAACAGATAAAGCGAGGATGCCTGGCCTCTGGCCCGCCGCGCACGATGCCCGACCCAACTGCTGGCTACCGAATGTGCAGCAAAGAATCCTGCGGCGAACAGCATCAGTCCCGGCAGCACCAGAAACAGCGTAGTAAACTGGGTGGCAATCAGGCCAGTCAACATCAGGCACAGCGCGCCCATCAGCACCACACCGCGACCATAACGGGCGGTCATCACCCCCGCTCGCGGTGAACTGTAGGTGCCAGTGAGATAGACCACCGACAGCAGGCCGACCACGGTCTGGCTCAGTGAGAAGGGGGCGGCCAGAAAACGATAGCTGACATAATTAAACAGGGTCACAAAGCTGCCCATCAGAATAAAACCGATGAGAAACAGCATCGGCAACCCCATATCCCGCCACTGAAACATAAAGTTGATCAGTAACTTGCGAGGGTGTAGGGAACTGGGGCGGAAATGTTGGGAAGGCGGTAGCAAACGAAAAAACAGCCCGGCTGCGGTCAACGCAAACAGGCCGACCACCATTAGCGACACATTCCAGGAGAAGTGATCCGCCAGTATTCCGCTGGAGAGACGGCCCACCAGCCCGCCAATCGAGTTGCCGCTAATGTACAACCCCATCGAAAAGGAAAGGAACACCGGATGCAACTCTTCGCTAAGCCAGGTCATGGCTACCGCTGCCACGCCGCTTAACGCCAGACCGGTCAGCGCGCGCATGGCCAGCACACCCTGCCAGCTGCTCATTACAGCGCAGATCAGCGTGAAAAAAGCCGCCAGTAGCAGCGAAACAGACATAACCGATTTACGACCGATGGCATCCGACAGCGGACCCGTGATCAGCAGTCCCAGGGCCATCATCACCGTGGTAACGGAGAGAGACAGACTGCTTTGTGCTGGCGTCAGGTGGAAACTTTGCGAAAACACCGGAAGGATGGGTTGAACGCAATACAGAACCGCGAAGGTAGAGAGTCCGGCGCAGAACAGCGCGAGGGTGGCATGGGTAAAGCTGCGAGTGCCTCGGGTGATATAACTTTTATTTAAGGATGGTTTATCGATTTCTGCGGGTGAAACTACACTGTCATCTTCTTCAGCGAGATTTGCCGGGTGTGCTACCACGGACTTATTTACTACCGGTGCCACGAGAGTTCCTTGGTGGTGATGAATGAGTGGATTAACGATAAGAGAACGTTATTTGTACCGGATCCGGCACGGCCTACAGGCCAGTCTGGTTGCGCAAGTATCAGACGGTTTAAAAACAATGTAAATGGTGAGGGAAATATTTTTTTCAAAGAAATAACTGGCAGAAAAAACGAAGTAGCGCGAGGCGATTTTTATCCGCAAATAAGTTGTTATACCGACAAACCGTTCCACCCCGGATATTAATTTTTTGACATATTATCTCACTGTCAGTAATAAAATCATCGGGTTGCGATGTGAGGCGACGATACTATACTGATGGTTTATTGCGAAATGCACAGGGTAAAATTGTCAAACGTTATTGGCATCTGGAGGTTCTTATCACTTTTAATCAAAATGATCTGATTGTTGACAGTGACCAGACGGATTATGAAGCCTGTTACCATGACGACGAAACTGGCGTGGATAGTGTGGCCGAGCCTAAGCCTGAAAGCATTCGTGGCCTTCCTGTATCGGATATATTGACCCCATCCGATCGCTATCAGGACCTTTTCGAAGCCGTTCAGTCATCAAGGATATTTGCCGACAGTAAAACCTTTGCCGACTGTGCGCCAAAAATTGAACCTGAGCGTATTTTGTATCGCTATTACACCAGGCGCGATCAGGATGATTTTAATTTGCTGGCATTCGTGCTGGAGAATTTTGATCTGCCAAAAACGCATGACAGTCGCTATGTATCCGATCCTGACAAAAGTATGGCCGAGCATATTGACTCGCTGTGGCCGGTATTGACCCGTCAGCCTGAAAAGCATTCGGCATTTTCTTCATTATTACCATTGCCCAAAGCCTATGTCGTGCCGGGTGGCCGTTTCAGTGAAACCTATTACTGGGATTCCTACTTCAGCATGTTAGGGTTTACGGCTGGCGGACAGACAGACCTGTTAAGACAGATGGCGGATAATTTTGCCTGGATGATCGATACCTGGGGCCATATCCCTAACGGTAATCGCACCTACTATCTCAGTCGCTCACAGCCGCCGGTTTTTGCCCTGATGGTGGAGCTGTTTGAGAAGGATGGTGTCAATGAGGCACACCGCTATCTGAAGCAGCTGAAACGTGAGTATCAATTCTGGATGGAAGGGGCCGACGCGCTGACGCCAAATGAGGCCTACCGGCATGTGGTGATGCTGGAGGATGGATCGGTTCTCAACCGGTACTGGGACGATCGCGACACGCCGCGTGATGAATCCTGGATCGAAGACGTGGAAACCGCAAGAAACTCGGCGCGGCCTTCGAACGAGGTTTACCGCGATCTTCGTGCCGGAGCTGCTTCAGGATGGGATTTCTCTTCACGTTGGTTAAGTGAAGCGGGTCGTCTGGAGAGTATTCAGACCACCAGCATTGTGCCTATCGATCTCAATGCTTTTCTCTACAAGCTGGAAACCACTATTGCCCGCCTTTCCGCAGGACGTAATGATGCCCGGACGGCAGCGCTGTTCCAGCAGAAAGCCGCCCGCCGCCGTGAAAATGTCGATAAGTACCTGTGGGACAGTGAGGCTTGCCTGTATCGGGATTACAACTGGCGTCAAGGTGAAAAAGCGGCGTTCTCTGCGGCGTCGGTCACACCGTTATACGTTGGTATGTCCAGTCTGGAACAGGCCGCTGACACCGCTGCGGCCATCCGTTCGCATCTGCTGGCACCCGGAGGGCTGCTCTCCACGGTTGAAGAAACCGGTGAACAGTGGGATAAGCCAAACGGCTGGGCGCCGTTGCAGTGGATGGCGATTAACGGGCTGAATCATTACGGTGAGGAGGAACTGGCGAAGGAGATCGCCTCGCGTTGGTTGCAGGTGGTGACGGCAACCTGGCAACGGCATCATAAAATGGTGGAAAAATACAACGTCGCCGGAAGTACGCCGCGACTGGCCGGGGGCGGCGAATACCCCCTTCAGGATGGTTTTGGCTGGACGAATGGCGTCACCCGACGTTTGATGACCATCTACCCCGATCTGGTCTCGCCGCATTAATCAGCCGGATGTTTAACCTTGCGAAAGCTCTGATTTTTTCGCCGGTGCCAGTCAGTGGCACCGGTGTCTTTCTCTGCGGCTTCCCGTGCAGAGTGCGCGGCAAAATCACGTCGGTTCTCAATGATGGTCTGCAAATTCATTTCGAACCATTCGGCAAGTCCTGCCACTCGCTCCTGAACCTGGTGGCCCAGTGGTGTGAGGGTATAATCAACGCAAGGCGGTATCACGCCGTGGTCAACCCGTTTGATAAAACCATCTTCCTCCATGTGGCGCAGCGTCTGTGCCAGCATTCTTTCACTGATACTGCCAATTTTCCGACGCAGCTCACCAAAGCGTAGTGTTTCTTTCTCCAGTGCCACCAGAACCAACAGGCTCCAACGGTGAGTGAGCCGATTTGGCACATCGCGGGATGGACATTGGGTATTCAGCAACTCCCTTCGGCGAAACCGTTCGCCGAAGGAGAGAGGTGTAATTTAAGTGATTATTTTCATGCTAACATTTTTGTACGTACTTACTTTTTAGAAGTATATGGCATAGGCTGACTCGCCAAAATGATGTTGCTGGTCAGTCCGGCTGGCCAGTAACCTGACATTATCTGACGCAAGGAGAACATCATGATTGCTGTAACCGGCGCAACGGGCCAGCTCGGCCGCCTGGTCATTAACGCATTACTGAAAAAAGTTCCGGCACGGGAAATTATTGCTGCGGTACGTTCGCCAGACAAGGCGAGCGATCTGGCGGCGCTCGGCGTAGAGGTAAGAGAGGCCGATTACACCAAGCCGGACTCGTTACTCAGTGCTTTCAGCGGCGTGGATAAGCTGCTGCTGATTTCTTCCAGTGAAATTGGTCAGCGTACGCCGCAGCACCAGTCGGTGATTGAGGCGGCGCAGCAGGCGGGAGTAAAGCGGCTGGCATATACCAGCCTGTTGCATGCTGACACCACTACAATGGCGCTGGGTACAGAACACCGTGATACTGAAGCGGCGTTAATTGCCTCCGGCATCCCTTACGCAATTCTGCGTAATGGCTGGTATAGCGAAAACTATGCTGCCAGTATCGACGCGGCGATATCCTACGGTGCGTTTATTGGCGCAGCGAAAGAGGGCAGGATCGCCTCTGCCAGTCGTGAAGATTATGCCGACGCGGCAGCAGCGGTGCTAACCGGTAGTGACACGGATAATAAGATCTATGAACTGGCGGGAGACACCGCCTACACGCTTGCTGAATTTACCGCAGAGATTGCGCAACAGTCTGGTAAAGCGATCAATTATGTCAATCTGCCTCCGGCAGAATTTGCTGTAGCGCTGAAAGGTGCCGGATTGCCGGTGCCACTGGCAGAGATGTTGGCAGATTCCGATGCGCATGCTGCACAGGGAGCGCTGTTTGATGACGGTCATACGCTGAGCCAGCTTATTGGCCGTCCGACCACGCCCTGGCAGCAGGTGGTTAAGGAATTTGTGGCGAAAGTGAAAGCATAATTTCACTGCATGAACCTTCTTCTGGCTGGCGATGGCATAACGTCAGCGCCAGTCTGGACACGCCATTCTGCCTGAGTTCACCTTTCCATTCAGGGCTTTTCCGGCTCGATCCTGAAGCGGCTGTACATGACAGCACCTGCCGTGGGGACCACTTCTCTTTCACCGACGGATAATGCTTTACCCGGCGGTAAACTGAAGGTATCCAATAAAAGTTCGTTAACCCGGTACGGTGTCAGGCTGCTGATAACGGCAAAGCCGCGTGAGTCAGTGGTGCTGCCAAACTGGTTGATAAGGCCAATATTGGCGGTTTTCTCTGCGTCAACGATGGCGATGGTTTCTCCCAGTGTCTGCCCCAGCGTAATGCCTGCCTGGTGTGCGACGATACTGCCAGTCAGCCCAAGATATTTAGTGCTCTCTTGCTTTTTGTTGCTGTAAACCGCCATCAGCTCCCCGGCGTTATACTGATAATTGAGGGTAATATTCTGGCTGTTTCCCGTGCCCTGCTGCCGTGTGGTGCTAAGGTTGTAGCCGAGGCTGTAATCGTCCAGGGCTATGCCGCTGACGCCTACTTTGCGGCTGGCAGCACCATTTTTTGCCAGCGTATTTTCCATATTCAGCTTGATACGTTGCGATGAAAAAAGAGTAAACGGGATAGAAATGGAAAACGTAATCCGGCCTTCTTCTTGTTCCCGATCGGGACGGTTCCAGGTGGCATAAGCAGCATAGTCAATCTTATTCCAGCGGGCGGTGTAGCCAAGTTCAAGTGAGGTTTCCCGTCGGTTTCTGCCACGCAGCGCCTCATTGGTCAGCGTAAGCCACAGCTCCCCATCCTCAGCGATATTTTGCGCGTAGCTGATAGCAATGGCGTTCTTCTTCTCCGCATCAAGCTCGCCGGTAAAAACGCCATCTTCCCAGTCCCACCAGTATTTTTCCTGCTGTGAAACCGCCTCGCTAAAGGTTCGGTAACGCTGGGCAGGATAATACCGCGCTGTGAGGCTAAATGATGATTCCCACTCTGAGAAGGCGTGGGTGTAACGCAGACGGGCCATTGAACCGCGATCGGGGTTGGAACGGCGGGGATCTTTTGCATTGGTATAACTGAGGTCCATTGACAGTGCACCCCAGCCGTCGACCCTTTTGCCAATACCCAGCACGCCTCCCTGCCAGATACCTGACACCATTGCGCTGCCAAACAGGCTGATATTTCCAGGCAAACCGTAGCTCAGGGCGTATTGAGAAAAAAACGGTTCCTGCTGCTCAAGCGTGTACCATGGGCGATATTTTCCTGCTGAAAGGGCAAATTTCCACTGTCCGCTATGGACTATATTAGGCATGGCAGACCAGGGGATAGTGCGCACGGTTTCCGTACCGTCACTCTCCCTGATGGTCATTTCAATGTCTGCCGTCGCATCCATTGGGTAGATATCCTTCAGGATGAAGGCGCCGGGCGGCACCGTGGTATGATAGATAACCGTGCCGTACTGTCTGATTTTTACCTGTGCCTTGCCGTGTGCAAATCCACGTATCCACGGAGACAGCGGGCGCATCTCGTCAGGTAACATGCGGTCATCTGAGGTAAGACTGATACCACGATAGCTGATGCTGTCAAACATATCTGAAGAGGTGTTGCTGTCACCCAGGGTCAGTAATGAACGCAAGGATCTGATGGTGCGGAAAGCCATCGCACTTTCGGTATGCCAGGTGGGATTGCTGTATGCCTCTTTACTGTAGACTGGCTGATAACGCAGGCGCCAGGGACCCCAGTTAGCACCATAGGTTGTGGTCATCTCCAGGCTATGCTGACGGGGATAACGATGGTAGTTTCCACCGGTAAAGTGAGAATAGCTCAGGTCATAATCAATAAATGCGGCATTGATGCCATCGTCCCAGCGGCTGGTTGCGACGCCGTTAGTGACCGGGCTGGTGATTTCTGGTGGGATATAAAGGGTTAATACCTGGGGGCGTGGGTCAAAGTAGTAGCGGATCTTCTTTGCGCTCAGCGACTGAGCAGAGGCACAGCCCGCAGGGGAGAAATGTAGCGAAAGCAGGTTTTCCTGACGTATCCCCCACTCCTGCAACAGCGCCGTGGTCAGGCAGGGCATTCCTGTGGCGGTGAAGGTAAGTGCGGTATAGCCACGATAGGTATCATTGACCAGGATATATTGCGACGCGCTTTCGGCACAGTTAACAAAAGATATACTTAAGACAATCCTGGCCAGCAGGCGTCGCAAAAATTTCATCCGTGAAATCTTATCTTCCTTAGATAACGACAAAGGCGTCCCGTCCGGGACGCCATAAATGGCTGAAAGGTCTGGGGCGCGGTTGCTGTCAGTTCATGTCAGCACATTGTTGATAAGCTCAGGCCCCTACCTGAATAACCTCTGCCAGAGAGTAAAATCACCCCTGTAGAGCGGCCAATGTTGCACGGGCTTTTGCCAGCTCTGTGGTCACTTCTTTTACGTCAGCCTGTTTTTCCAGCACTTTTTTCTGGTATTTGGCGATTTTTTTCGCATTGCCTGCAGCCTGTGCTTCACGCAGGTCAGCCTCGGCTTCCGTCAGACTTGCCTTTTTATTCGCCAGCTTGGCTTCCAGATTGGCGACTTTCTGCTCTGCCGCTGCCAGTTTTGCACTGTCAGTACAGTTGGCTTTCACTTCAGCCAGCGCTTTTTTCAGCGCGGTCACTTTAGCCGTGTTGTTATAGGTTTCAGCTGAACTGATTTTAGCTTCAAGAACCGCAATTTTGGTATCACAGCCAGCAAAGGCGGCGCCACTAAAGCCAGCGGCCAATAAAAGTACCAGAGGTAATAATCGGGTATTGATTTTGTTCATGTTGGCATCCTTTTAATCATCTACCGGGGAAAAACCTTTTCTCCCTCTCAGTACGAAAATAATAGTATGGCTGTTGGCGCGACAGAAGCGCCTGGCAGGCTCTTCAGGCTGTAGGAATGGACTATTTATTTGTAGTCCCGGCAACGTTTTTCAGGCTGGCAATTAATCGCTGCGTTTCATCTATCGCTGTTTTGAGCGTCTCTGGTGACGGATCGCTCTGTAGTTTGCGACAGGCTTCCTCCAGTGTGACAGCGTGGATAAGTCTCGCCCCACCCGTAATTTTATGGGCCAGTGCGGCGAGTTCTTCCTTGCGAAGGGGCGAATACAGCGTTTCCCTGCCAAGCGTGGCGAAGTCCTGTTGCAGGCTGGTGAGTAGGGTCTGCATAAATTCCCCGAACACCTCCGGTTTTTTCAGTTCGCCGGGCAATTGTTCGGAACAAAAAGCAGGTGCGATCGGCGGCGTATCGCAGGCCAGCTGTTGCAGTTTTTCTTTTAACACCGGGAGCCTGACAGGCTTGAACAGGCAGCCCTCCATTCCTGACTGCATGCAGGCTTCCTGTGCACTGCTTTGCGCATTGGCTGTCAGCCCCCAGACAGGCGTGCGGGTTTGTTGGCGCTCGCTTTCAAGCAGACGTAAACGTCGCGTAAAGTGATAGCCATCCAGATTGGGCATCTGACAGTCGGTAATAATCAGATCGAACTTGCTTTGCTGGCAGTATTGCAGCGCCTGTGCGCCGTCTGTAACCGCCGTGGCATCATGGCCAAGATGTTGCAGCTGCTGAAGCAGCAATACCCGGCCGGCCGGGTGATCCTCAGCAATCAGGATCTTCAGTGTCTGCTGACGTTGTTCTGATTGTGGTCGTTCAGGGAGTGCTGCCCTGGAGGGCATTCGGGGGAAAGAGAGGGTGATGGTAAATTCGCTGCCTGCCCCTTTCTGGCTCAACAGGGTGATTTCACCGCCCATCATGTCAATCAGCGTCCGACAGATATACAGGCCCAGTCCTGCACCTTCTGCCGCCGACGGATTTCCCTGAAAGAAGGGCTGAAAAAGCCTTTGTTGTATGGAAGGGGCCATTCCCTGGCCGGTGTCGGTGACGCGCAGGCAAATATTCAGGCGTTCGGCGGTAATGGCGACTGGCTGGGCGCTAAGCGTGACCTGCCCTTGCGGGGTGAACTTGATGGCGTTGCTGACCAGATTAGAAAGCACCTGTTTTAACCTGACCGGGTCCGCCAACACGTCTTCGTTCAGCCCACTTTCGATCTCCAGCCTGAAATTCAACCCTTTCTGCTGTGCCACACCTTCAAACAGCATCGCTACGGACTCGATGAGTTTAAGGAGGTTGGTGCGTGTGGGGTGGAGTATCAGACGATTACTTTCGATGCGGGAAATATCCAGAATGTCGCCAAGCAACATCAGTAGTGAATGGGCGGAATCGTGGGCGATAGTGAGCAGTGAAACATTGTTTGGCTGCGGTTGCTGACGTAGCACCAGTTCAAGAGTACCAATGATGGCATTTAACGGCGTGCGAATTTCGTGGCTCATTGTTGCCAGAAAGGTGCTTTTTGCCCGATTGGCTTCATCGGCCTGAATCTTAGCCTGTTGATACTGCGTGCCAAGCAACTGATGTTTCGCCTGTTGTCGCCGGTGATATTGCCACATGGCAAAAAATGCGCCCAGGCAGAGGATGATTGCTGGCAGTAAAATCAACCCGTCAGATAGCCGATAAATAGTGTTCAGTGGTGTGGTCAGACTCCGGGCCGAGCCACTGTACCAGTTATGGGTCATGGCATGAATTTTTTCCGGGGGCAGGCTGAGCAGGACTTTATCAAGGATGGTTGCCAGAATCGGCTTATTATTTCCCACCGCAATCACAAAGTATGATTGTTCCGTATTCAGCCCTGTCAGAATCTTAAGGTCAGGGGCCTGTTCCTGAGAAAGAAGGGACGTTGCCTCGATCATCGGCAGGGCCAGACAGTCGGCCTGATTTTTTTTTACGGCCAGCAGTCCCTCGCTGGTGGTATTAACCGGGACGATTTGTGCATTGGGATAGCGTTGTTGCAGATGTGCCTGCAAAGGATGCCCATTGATTAAGGCAATCTTTTGCAGCCTGTCACGCGGTTTCAGTATCTTATGTCCCATCAACACCCAGGAATTAAGCAGATAGGAACGGGTTGCGATCAACCCGTTAAACCAGGCGGTATCACGTGGCACCCCGGCAATTGCATCAGCTTTTCCTGATTTAACCATCTCCAGCGCTTCAAAAAGCGTGTCAGAGCGGATCAGGGTAAATTTCAGGCCGGTATATTCCGAGATGATATCGATAATATCGGCCGTGAGTCCGCGAAAATGTCCGGTATCATCAAAAAAATTCAGGGGGGTATAATCTTCATTTATCACTAACCGTACCAGCGCATTTTTTTGCAGCCATTTGCTTTCGAAAGCGGTGAAAAGCAGCGTTGGGGACGTGGTGGGGGAAGGCACATTTCCCCGCCAGCGGTTGAGGATGGTATCCCGGATAGTGCTGGGGATACTTTCCAGCACGGCGTTAAGTATATCCCGCAACATGGTATTATTGGCCGTGAGACCAAATGCGTAACCACTGCTTTCTTCCTGTGACAGCACCTGTAAGCGCAGCGACTTGAGGTTGTTTTGATTAAGCAGATAGCGGGCTGAAATGACATCGCCTATCCAGGTATCAAGATTTCTGAACGAAATTGCTTCAAGTGCCAGCCGGGGAGAGTCGTAGTGCTGGAGATCGTTGCCGCTGATATAACCGGCAAGGCTTCTGCGATTGAGAAACAGTTTTTCAATTGCCACGCGTCTCTTTCCCGACGGCTGGATCGGCATCCCTTTGTGTTCTACTAACGCGGGCATCAGCGCCTGGTAGGGGGTGGTCAGGATCAGGCCCTGCTCTTTCGCCTCCTGTGCGGTGATGCTGCCAATAAAATCGACGTCTCCCCGGTGCAATGCATCTGTCAGTAGCGATCTGTCTGGATAATAACGCACCACAATTTTCACATTGAGGTTATAAGCCAGCAGGCCAAGGTAGTCTGCGTTCAAGCCATCAAGTTCATGATATCCGGTGATCATCTCATAGGGGAGATGTTCTGGTTTTGCCATGCCGAATATGAGCGTCTGTTTGTGATGCAGCCATTGCCATTGATTGTCATACAGTAACGGATAAGGTGTTTGAATTTGCTCACGCCCCACCAGCTTCAGTTCGCGATACCCCACCTCTTTTGCCAAAACAGCAACACAGCAGAACCAGAGCAGATAAAAGAGCTTATGCATCGTCCTGTCTCTTATCCGTTGCTGGCGGTGGGGCAAACAGTCTGGCCAGCCCCGCAATACTGTCCTCTTTCAGTTTATCGAGCAGGCGTCTTTTATAGGTACTGATGGTTTTGTTGCTCAACAGCAGGCGATCTGCGATCTCTTTATTGCTCATCCCACTGGCAAGATAACGTAAAACGGTTACCTCCCGGTCGGAGAGAAGGGAGAGTGGGTCATTTTCCGGGGCGCCAGCGACGCATGCTGTTTTGGTGGTTAGCGTGTTCTGCGGAAAGCAGACGTACCCCTGTAGCACCAACTGGCAAAGGGGAACTAACTGCCGGATATCTGCTTCTTTGCTCAGGAAGGCGGCTGCGCCAGCACGTAGTGCTCTGGCCGCATAAATATCGGCTGACAGGCTGGTATAGACGACAACCTGCACATCAGGCATCAGTTGACGAATATGCCGGAGTACCTGAAAACCATCCATTTTATTCAGCATAATATCCAGGATCACCAGATTCGGCTGATGTTTCTTAATGCAGGTGAGCGCGGTGATACCACTGGTTGCGGTACGTATTTCATTTTCTGTCAGTGGAGCCAGCAGCGCTTTGACTGCGAAGCAGATCGCCGGATGGTCATCAATAACCACAATATCGGGCATGTAAAATCCTTTTAACAATGTTCTGTCCTCTGGATATAAGGACATCAGATGCCTTATTCCAGCCTGAATTATTGCTTTTTCCTTCTGTGCAGAAAAGATTCAAAGAGTCTTAAATATGACGGGTGCTGCTTTGTGAAGAGCAGAAGTGTGGCATTGACGCGCCCTTGCAAGGGCGCGTGGGTGGAGTGGATCAGCCGGTGGTTTAAGCGGTCACGGCAGGTTGATAGCCTGGAAAAAGCTCTTCTTTGGTTAATTGCCGGATCTCACCCTGATCCAGACAGATAATTCTGTCGGCACTCAGGATCGTTTCCGGGCGGTGAGCGATAATAATGCGGGTGACGTTCATGCCAGCGATGGCGTTGTTGATAGCACTTTCTCTCTCAACGTCCAGATGGCTGGTGGCCTCATCAAGAATTAACAGCTGTGGCTGACGGTATAAGGCTCTGGCGAGCAGGACGCGTTGAATTTGTCCACCTGACAGAGACGAACCCATATCGCCCACCAGACTGTTATAACCCATTGGCATTGCCATAATATCGTCATGAACGCGGGAAATTTGCGCCACTTCCATCGCTCTGGCCTCATCATAAACCGCATCAAAAAAGCAGATGTTGTCCATGATCGAGCCGGCAAATAAAATATCATCCTGCATCACACTGCCGATCCGGTCACGGTAATACTTCATACCCAGTCGGGTGATGTCGATACCATTAATGCAAATTTCTCCCGTTTCAGGACGTAGCAGCCCCAGCAACAGTTTCGCCAGTGTGCTTTTCCCCTGGCCGGACGGGCCGACGATGGCAACGGATTCGCCTGGCTGAATCGTAAAACTGCTGTCTTTGAGGATAAATGGTTCAGTCTCCGCATAGCGAAAATCGATATGACGAATTTCCACCGAACAGGCGCTGGTACGATCTTCAAGTTGCACCAGGTTTTCAGTGTTCTCCTCGCTTTCTGCCAGCACAATATCTGCCAGACGCTCACCGTGCAGACGCAACATGGTAAAGTCAATGATTGCATCGACCAGCCCGGTAGTCCGGGAGATAAACTGATCGGAAAAGCTGATAAATGCCACTAACATACCGCCGCTGAAATTACCATCCAGTACCTGAATGGCCGCCAGCCAGATCAGTACAATTCTACTGATACCGGAGGTCAGTCCCTGTAACACGCTGAACAAAATTGACAGTCGCTGGATTTGTATGCCTTTGTTCGTAACCTGCACCAGTTCAGCGGCATAGCTGGATACGCGAATTTCGGCTTTATTGTTCAGTTTCACCGCCTGCATCCCGCGAATGGATTCAAGCAACTGCGACTGGGCTTTTGCCGCTGCGATGAGCTGGTCTTCATTCGCCTGGCGGAAGGGGCGGAAAGAGACGGCACGCAGCACCGTATAAATGGCGACGGTAGCCAGCACAATAAAGGTGAGCGTCATGTTATAGCAGAACAGAACGATCATCGTGACGATGGCCATGATGCCATCAAGAATCGAGCTGATAAATCGGGTGGTTAGCGTGTTCTGAATAGTGGAAATGGAGCCAAAGCGCGAGACGATATCACCGATATGTCGATCCTGAAACCAGGTCATCGGCAGCCCCAGAAGATGGGTACACACGTTGGTTGACCACTGTACGCTGAGCAGGCTGGAAAACCATGTCGTGACCCATGACCGCAGCGCTGAAATAGCGGTTCTGATTACCACGACAGAAAGGAACGCGCACCCTAATAAGGTCAGCAATTGCCTGTCTGCTGAAACCAGCACCTGGTCCATTACCCACTGCATATAAAAAGGAGAAAGTAAGCCAAACACCTCTAAAGCGATCGACAGCACCATCACCTGGGTAAATGCAGCGCCGATACCGGATACGCCACTGATTAACTTCAGCATCGACAGCCTGGTTTTCTCGCTTTTCGCTTCAAAATGGCTGTTGGGATGAAGCTCTAACGCGACACCGGTAAATGAGTCTGAAACCTCGTCCAACGGTATTTCACATTTTCCTCTGGCCGGATCGTGCAGGGTGATCGATTTTTTCGACACCTTTTTCAGCACGACAAAATGGTTCATATCCCAGTGCAAAATACAGGGCAGCTGTAATTTATCCAGCTCCTCCAGCTCCAGTCGCAGCGCACGCCCTGATAACCCCATGTGATTGGCGATGAGCATGACGTCAGCCAGCGTTGCCCCTTTTTGCGAGGTAGGGTGAGCGCGGCGAAGGGTGATCATATCGGTTTTATGGCCAAAATAGCCGGCGATCATCCCCACGCAGGTAAGCCCACACTCCGCGGCCTGCGTCTGATGAAGCACGGGCAGCTTTTTTCGCCATGAGAACTGTAAATTTTCTGATATTTTCATTGTGTTCCAGCCCGGAATAATTAAAAAAAGCTAAAGGGATGTCTGACGACCAAGTGCATATAAAGGCTCAAGAACCCATTCATATATGCGGCGTTTGTCGGTGATAAAATCTGCTTCCAGTGCTCCCCCGGGCTGGAGTTTCTCGTCCTTGCCGTATGCGCTGACAAACTGGCGATCCAGTTTGACGTAAACCTGGTAGAAAGACTCCTGGACCTGCATATCGCCGGTCAGATGGGAAACCTCCTGCGGTGAGAGTGAAACGCGGGAAACATCAGCAACGGTGCCGAACTGAGGACCAAACTTTTGCGAAGGATAGGCTTCATAACGCAGGACTACGCGCTGACCGGGTTTGATAAAACCAATCGCGCGGCTGCTGAGCATAATGCGTGCCTGTAGCTCGGCATTTTTCGGCAGCAGCGATGCCACTGACTGTCCGGCGGAGACAATCTGTCCTGGTTTTACCAGCACTGAACCCACGATGGCATCGTCGGGTGCTTCCAGTCTGACCGAGCGGCGAGACTCGTTTTCCACGCGCGATTGTCTTATGGAGGCCAGCTGCCGTTCAGTTTCGTTCTTTTTACTCTGAAAATTGACCGGCTGTTCGCGCAGCTGCTGTTCTGTCTGGGTCAGCTGTTGTTGAACATCAACCCTCTGACGCTCCACTTCAAGCAGACGCGCTTCTGCATCCAGCAAAGTGGATTGCTGTTGTTCCACCTGCGTGGTTGATGCAAACCCTTTTTCACGCATCAGTTGCAACTTTTGCACCTGTCCACGGGCCAGATCAATCTGCAAGGTACGCTGGGTTTTCATGCGTTTGAGTTGATCGACCTGTTGACGCAGCAGCACCTTTTTTTCTTCAAGGCCTCTGATGGTTTCCTGGTTGAGGATTTCCAGATTTTTTCTTTCTGACTCCAGCCCGGCCAGTTGCTGATCCAACTGCTGGGCGATCATCACCCGCGTCAGGCCAAGCTGGGTAGCAATTTCTGATGAGATGGTGGCTAAAATCTCGCCTTTTTTAACTGGCTGACCTTCTGCCATATTGATATCGGTGACGGTACCGTTATTAACCGCCATGATATTCATCATTCCCTCGACGGGGCGAAGTGATCCTCTGGCGGTTTCACGTTTGGTATAACTACCAAAAACACAAAAAATCATCACGATCGTCGTGACCAGCACCACCAGTAAAATATTGACCCATCGCCAGGGCGGACAATAGAGCGCCACCTTCCCTATCGCTTTGGAGCGGTTTGCTTCCAGCGCCTCATCCCTGAATAATTTATTGCTCATACGTTTAATCACCATCCTTTTGACTAAGGGCAGACATAGCTATTCAATGTCGAATAATCCAAATCGCCTGTTGCAGCATCCAGCGCTATTTTCTGTTGCAGAAAATTATTTTCCGTTTCTGTCAGATCCTGTATGGCGCGATACAGATCTTTCTCTGCTTCAAACTGATCGATCAGGGTTCTCAGTCCCACTTCTTTACCGTAAATTGTCGAATCAAGCTTTTTTCTGGAAGAGGATTGCAGTCGTTTATAAGCCTGAATTTTCTCAAAGTTATTTTTCACCCCAAGCCAGGACACTTTGACCTCCTGAGCCACTTTGCGTCTGGCATCTTCCACCAACAGTACGTTCTGATTACGCCGACTGGCTGCCTCAAAATTCTGTGACAGCATTTTCCCTCCGGCGAATATGGGCACTGACACATTAACGCCGATATAGGTATTTTTGGTTTTTGAGGTGGTGCCAAAGATTTCATCAAGATAATTGCCGTCTTCCGCCCGACTCCAGTTATTACCATACATAGCCTGTAGCGATACCACCGGAAGATGGGCAGCCGTGGTAGCGGTCACATCGGCTTTAGCTTCTTCCAGATGATAAAGGGCGGCAATCACATTAAAATTTTTCTGTATGGCACGCTTCACCGCCACATCCATCTTTTCCTCAAGGGGATGGAACAGGCATTGCAGAGCGCCTTCTGTAATGCCATCGGCTGACAGTCCGGTAAGACGGTTGAAATCAATTCCGGCCTGGCTGAGATCGTTTTCAGCCGAGAGCATCTCAGCGGTTGAACGATCAAAACTGGCGCGTGCTTCATCGACATCCAGCAGCGTACCATCACCAATGGCCAGGGCCTGAGTCGCTTTTTCCAGCTGGTATTTATAGCTTTTAGATTCCCTCTGAGAGGTTTCCAGTTTTTTACGGGCGAACAGCACCCCGAAATAGGCTTTGGCGACATTCTGAATTAGTTTCTGCTGGGCCAGCATAAAGGTTGCGTCCGCTGCGTTTGCGGCAGCTTTTGCCCGTTGCCAGGTGGCATAGCGGCTCAGATCGAAAAGAGGTTGCTGGAGGTTAATGCTGTAGTTATGACGTTTAATGCCAGCTGCATAGGATGCACTGGGTTGATCCTGTTTGTAGTAAGTGCCGCTCAGGCTGATTTCTGGTAACAGTCCGGCAAATCCCTGGTAGGGTTTCTGGCCTTCGGCATCGCGTAACTCAATGGCTGCCTTGTACTCACTGTCCCAACCGCTGGCTGCCAGCACTGACTGCTGAAGATTGGCTGCGTGCGTACTGGCAGGATAAAAACACGTTATTAAGGAAAACAAACCGATAATTTTTATTTTCATAGCATTAAATCGTCCCATGAAAACAGTCATTATCTGGTGATTTTTCAGTATGCAGATTGCTCATTGTGACAACGGTTTTTGTTGCTGTCAGGCCGGTTTTTCGCTGTTCAACAGCGTTAATATCGCGACATGATATCCTGCCAACAATGGGTAGCATCCCCGATTTTTTTTGGGGACCTAATAGCAATATTTTCGGTTTTTTTTGTTCTGAATTGACCTTATAATCCAGGCCTGAGGTAATACTCCGCCAGTTTAAACCAGTAGCGATGAAGTGGACTGCTCTCTGAGCATGATCAACAAAATCCTTGTGACTGACCATCAAGGAAAACGGGTTTTCAATTATATTTTTCGTGAAAGTGTTGTGATTTTTTTCCATAAATATCACCAGGTTGATGTTATTTTCTTCACGCGATTGAAAAAATCACACCGTGAAGGTATATCCGTATTTTCATGAAGTTAAATCTGACGTTCGCCAGGATAACCTTTTTTTATCCCGTTGAACAGATATAAGTAGAGGATGCGTTTGGTTGCTTAATTTTTTTATTTTTTATTTTCCTGTTTTTTCTGGAATTATTCATTGTCATGTATTTAAAATATTACAAATAACGATATTATTAATATATTATGTTTCTGTTGCTTTTGCTTTGTTATTTTGTAATGGAGTTAGGGTGCTAATTTCCTTAAATGTCATTACCGCAGGGGAAAATAATAAACCAGATGTGTGGCTGGTTTGAAGAAGATAAAATTGTATATGGTAAATCTGACATCTGTATCGTCAACCTGGATCTGATTACCCCGGCCTCACTGAAACTGGTCTGGTTTTTGGTTGTGCCGAACGGAGATCTGCTACACAGGCGGCAGTGTTTCCTGAGATGAATTCGACTTATCCGTTATTCAGACAAATGGGTCAATATCCCTTGGTTATTTTTTAAATTGAAGAGGGTGGTGATAAGTTATTGATGTTTTTTTAAGTATGTTATTTGTTATTTTTATTCTGTTAGTAATGTATTTCTGTGTCCTGATTTTGTATTCTGCTAATGCACTTTATCCATCATGGCCTGTTAATTTGATCTTATGAAGTGTTAGTAATTTTTCTGGTATACAGCGGTGTGTAACGTTCTTTTTGGGCATGGAAATTAATGTTACTGGAATGAATTACGTGCATGCTTATCTGGTGGGTTGATAATTTTTGTTCATAATCATATGGTTATCTTGTTAATGTTGATAATTACTCTAACGGGTTGAATAAATATCCAATAACAACCAGAGTAAAATGAATATGAGAATTTTCCTTCTGACGGAGGAAAGGAGCCTGATAAATGGCATACTAAGAATAATATTGTTGTGGTTTATGGTAATTTACAGGTGTTTTATCTTGGTAAGATAATTGTTAATTAGTGTTTAAGTTTCCTGTAGCTTTTGAAAATTAAGAATGATAAATCAACTGTCGCTTTAGTTTGTTAAACACACACACACAATGTCAGGGGTTTCTTTATGGAATTAATCTTGTCGGGCTTTATAGGATTAATCTTTTCGGGATATAAAGAATTAATATTTTAGTGAATGTTATCGTTTTTCAGGACCAGGTAAGGTCGCTGGCGATTGTCGCAACCAGAGAACACGTTGGCAAAGTTGCTGAAGGTTCTCAAGCATCAGCATGGTATTGAAGTCGGTGAAACCGACAACCACGTAAGGATGCATGGCTGTTCACGATTGTAGTTCTGATACAGTTGGAAAGCATATGTTTAGCGTTATTAAAAGTAGTGAACAATTAATCGATTTAATCGCCCCCTATGCGGAAAATTCGGAGCCGGATGAGATATCCAGAGGAAAACGCAGATACAAATTCTATAAAAATGGGACCCGTGTTGTGTATCTTTTATTGGAGGGTGACTTTTGCCTGAAGATAAAAGGGAACAACAAGATACTAAACATTCTGTCTGCTCCCTATATAATTGGTTTTATACCTTCATCACAGGAGGTGCCATTGTATCTTGAGCGAGTCGATTACGGAAAAGTAAAACATATTGATTATGATACTTTCTGGAGGCTGGTAAACGAAAATAACATGATTGATGAGGCGATGAACGTCATTTCAGCCCAATATGCCGATGTGGTGGAGATGATCTCGCTGAATAAAAGTACCTCTTCTGAAGAAGTGCGGTCGCTGGTGCGACGCTGGCAACAGATTCCACCACATTTACAGAAAAGATTTTCAGTAATGTATCTCATAGAAAACAGTTCTGATTTATCCAAAAGCTCCATCAGTCGCGTATTGAAGGAGATGAAGGAAAGCGGCGAGATTTCGCTGGACAGAGGCCGCTTTGATTAGTTCGCGCAGAATGGCACTGACAACAGGACAATGCCGTGCGGGGCAGTGGCGATGTCGCTTAACAGTCCGATCCACAGGCGTTATTGACCTGGACGCCCACACCGTCAGGAAACCATGTTGTATATGCTTTGCGTAAGCATTCTTCTGAGCGAAGAGGCAGGGTGAAAACAGACCGTCTACGGAGTTTCATATCTGGCCATAATAACGCGTATCGCCGTATTGCGTTCACCGGATAACGAGCAGCTAATGTCAGGGTGAAAAGTAACAGGCTTTCTGGTGAACCGGGCCACATAATTAAGATCGTTGAAAGCAAACCCCTTTTCATTGCATATCCAATTTTTGGGGTTCGCTTTAAGAAAACAGAGGAGCGCCGTTAAGTTTTGCCCTCCCCTGAGCCGGACTAAAAACCGACCGCTGCACCTGCAGGACGACGAATATCATTCGCGCCATACAGATAACCCGGTCTTAATTTGCCCGATACGGCGGAATCATTACCTGAGTCAGCAGCATTTTTACCCTTGTTCAGTTCAGGTGCCACCATAATAAGCTCAGTTGCACCCCATGGGGTCTGCTCCGTCATTTTATAGCCACGTTGACGCAGAAGTTTTAAGGTATCAAACGACAGTCCACGCTGTTCATAATAGACTTCGTCAGGGAGCCACTGATGGTGGATCCTTGGTGCATCCACCGCTTCCTGAGGCAGCATGCCGTAATCGATAATATTCAGCGCTACCTGCAATGAGGCGGTAATGATACGCGAGCCGCCGGGAGAACCCAGCACCAGGAACACCTTCTTATCGCGTGTCACAATGGTTGGCGCCATTGAAGACAGGGGACGTTTTCCAGGGGCGATGGCATTGTTGGCTCCCTGCACCAGGCCAAACATGTTTTTCTCACCAATTTTGGTGGTAAAGTCGTCCATCTCGTCATTGAGGAAAAAACCGGTGCCCGGTGCCATTACCACTGCACCGAAACGTCCGTTCACGGTGTAAGTGGTGGAGACGGCATTCCCCTGTTCATCGACCACTGAGTAATGGGTCGTCTCAGGACGCTCTCCTGTAGCCTGTTTGCTCTCAGGTAATCTGGAGGGAGTTGCGTCCGTTGCGTGAATGCCACGTCGCATCTCATCGGCGTAGGATGTGCTGAGTAATTTATCCAGCGGATTATGAATAAACTCAGGATCGCCCAGTGAGTTATTGCGATCAAAATAGGCGATACGCATGGCTTCCGTCATGACATGAACCGCATCAGCAGAGTTGAACCCCAGCCCATGCATATCATAGCCCGACAGGATATTCACCATTTCACAAAGTGCGACACCCCCTGAACTGGGCGGCGGAGATGAAATAAACTCATAACCTCTGTACTGGCAGCGTAATGGCGCACTTTCAGTCACGCGGTATTTGGCAAAATCCGCGGCGGTAATAATACCGCCTTCCTTCGCGGCAGCCGCTTCAACGCGTTGAGGCACCGGATGCTTATAGAAATAATCCGTTCCTGATTGAGAGATATGGCTTAACGTTTTGGCCAGTTCGGGTTGTTTCAGGTTGTCACCGGGCTGAAGTGGCGTTCCATCGGGACGCAGGAACCAGCGTGCTGCCTCCGGGTCCTTCTTAAACCGGCTGACGGTGGTATCCAGAATATCGGTGTCTGCCCGCGTCAGGACAAAGCCATTTTGGGCCAGTTTTATCGCGGGAGCCATAACCTGTTGGCGGGAGAGCTTGCCATAATGGCTCTGAGCATAATCCAGCCCCATCACCGTGCCGGGAACGGCCACAGCAGAATAGCCATGCAGGCTGGCATCCGCGCGAACGTTACCGTTTTGGTCAAGATACATATCGGCACGCGCCGCAGCAGGTGCCGTTTCACGGAAGTTGATAAAGGTGTCTTTGCCGCCAGCGAGATGAATAACCATAAAGCCTCCCCCGCCAATATTACCGCAGCAGGGATTAACCACGGCCTGAGCATAGCCCACGGCGACCGCGGCATCAATGGCATTACCACCCTGTTTAAGGATATCTACGCCGACCTGTGAGGCAATAGCCTGGGAGCTGACAACCATCCCGTGGCGCGCCTCGACAGCAGGCGCGGAAGCCGCCTGCACCTGGCCTGAGGCGATGATGCCATAAGCGAATAAAAAACTGAAAAGCGCGTTGCGTGACATTGGATAATTTCTCTGTATTTCACAAAATGAGGCGAGTCCTTTCGCCGTGGTATGATGATAAAAATCACTTTCAGGCTTTGTCAGATTCTCTGACAATCAGATAGCCACGATACTCTGCACCATCAAGCGTATGCATACCCTTAAACAGCGTCTGACTGTCCAGCCATATCCAGGGATGTTCAGTGTTTGATACATCCATAATCAAAAATGAATCGCTTTTAGCATCATAAGCGCCTAATGGTGAGAAATGTCCGTCACCGGACTGACCAATCGCGCTACGCAAAAAGTTAACGATGACAAAAGATTTATCCTGCTGCATTGCCGCAATAATCTCTTTTTTCATCTTCTCCTGCTGTTCCAGCGCTCTCACCGGAACCGCGTTCACTTTTAATCCGGCATTGGTCAGCAAGCGGCGCTCGTCCTCAAGGTGTAAACCATAATCAGCCTCTCCACCCGGGGTTTTCGGTTTACCGAAAATTTCAATACGCGGCTTGCCGCTATAGTTGACCACGCTGGTCTGCGTATAACGATTCCAGAAAGGTACCCAGCCATTCTTTTTTGGGAAATAAGCACGGTCCTCAGGACTTATCAGGCTACTGTCCGGTTCTATTTTCTTATTCTCATGCAGACGCATTGTGTTGAGCACAATCGTTGCCGAGGCAATACCACAGTAGACTTTGTTATTTTGTCCTTCGAACTGCGGTGCAAGAGAAAAGAAATCCTGTTTCACCGAGGCCTGTGATAATCGCTGAATTCCCTCAGAACTTTGCCAGTCAACAATCTGACTGAAGGCACTGACAGGCAGTAAGCAAACTGCCATGAGAGCGATATAAGAGCTTATTTTTTCCATTAATTTTCCCACATTTTATTACGCGCATCCTGAACAATGATCGGTAGACATCTTTCACCAGCAGATGCATTAAGCATTATTTCAGTAGCTGATAAAACGTCGGATTATCATCACACTGACCCCCACCACACTCCAGTACAGTGGACAAAAGGTTACCGACCATCAGCAGCGCGAAAATGGCCACGATAATGTGCTGAATAAATGTTTTTTTGGCAGCCGCTGGCGTGGCAGTTTCGGGAGTAATCATCAGAGTGATGGCAACACCAATGATAATCACTACGGATAAAATAAAGCTCCAGGTGTAAAGGTGCAGTCCGAGGAAGGGAAGCCCGTAGCCTTTATCACCGGGTACGATATGCAGGAAAATATGTCGTGTAGCGACCGCAGCTACCGCCAGCGCGCCAAGGATCACCATGCCATAATGCAGCTTTTTGTTGCCATAACAGAGGTTGAAAAGTAACCCCGTGCCTGTCAGTAACAACGCCGCGCGCTGAAGCAGGCATAGTGGGCAGGGAAGATCAAAAAATCGCAGCTGGAAGTAAAATGCGCAAAGCAGGGCAGTACTCACTAAAACCAGCATTAACAAATTCAGTGAACGGGAAAAATCTCTTTTTTCAGATAATTGCATGGTGACCTCTAAAACGAAAGGAGAAGCGCATCGGTGGCGTGATATTTTAACCAGGCGAGGACAACGATCAGATTGGCAAACCAGAACACGTAGGACAGTTTGCGCTTACCGGCAAGCGTGCTGAAAACGATACCGCAGCCGATTAAGAAGGGTAGATACATGAACATGTATGACTCCATTAATAAAAAATAAAAATGCCATATCATCTCCCTGCTGATGGCAACCGGCCAGAATTGTGGCACCGCACGGCGCTCACACTCCGATGAACACCGTCAGACGGACAGATGAATGGCGGTAAGTGGTTAAAATCAAAAATTAGTTCCCTTGATATTTTTTAATACAGGATTATATTCCGCAGGGTGATGACGATTTCTCCGCTTTTTTTGTGATTATTTACATGAATTAATTGAAAAAAAATAAAGATACATTATTCAGATGTAAACATAAAAAATGTCACCAGGCTCGAAAAAAACAGTAAGTTACCGCTGTTCGTTGCTGCTAAACCGACAGAATGAATGGTTAAAATAATCGCCATTCCAGCCATTTGATAACTCACCGATCGAATTTCATCCCGGCAGCACAAGCAATACCTGGACATATACAGGAGTGTCTGTTGGGCGGAAAAAACTGAACAGGCGATGTATTAATAATCAGGTGTAGCATGGCGCGTATACGGCGTTCAGTCTGATTATGTTGACAGGATTTATATAAAAAATGGTGATGCTTTCATCATCCAGGATAAATCTTAAAGTAATAACGCATTGGAACTAAAATTTCTGTTCTGCCACCTATCCTGCCATGTGTATTTTTTAATATAATCAGATAATTATACTGCTAACTTTTTAGGGGGATACACAGGTAAGTCCGGGAATTTGTACAATTTTTCTCTTTTTGAAGGGGGCGAGGGAAGATACACAGCCTACAGTTTTTAAGGAAAAGCATTCGAAAAATTTAACCTAATTCAGGGCCGAACATGAAGCTCCAAAAAGAAAAAAACGCCCGTTTTTCAACAAATGAAAGCCCGGTAAACGTTTATACGGAATCGCACCTACCTGAAGAGGCCATTGTTGGGATTATGGATGATATTCGTGTTCTGGACTGGGACACAGGGTTGAAAGCCCTTATTCCCAAAGAAACCTGTGAGTTTTTGCAGAAACATTACGAACAACGTTTCCCTGAAGAGTGGGTAGTTAAAGCCAGGCAGGAAGTAAACATCCGGGCAGATATCCGGCGAGCTGAAGGTATCAGGGTTCGCAGGCCTGATGAGCTGAATCATCAGCCTGTTGTCACTCCACATTTTACAACGGGGGGAATTCCACAGCGCTACGCTGGTTGTAACATCCTGGCGTCAGTCTGAAAAATTATATCTGAACATCCACAGTCGGTCGTGGTTATCCAGGTGTGTTAAGAATAAACGTTTTTATTTCGCACAGGACCAGCTGGCCCTGTATCGCTGCTTTAAAAAAATTCAGGTCAACAAGAAAAAATAACAGGACGTAAATATGCAACCATCTCAAACAGTACTGATTATCTCCTCCGAACTGGATGCTGCAAATACGGTTGAAGCCGTAAAAGCAGCCCACGGGCTGGATAAACATCATTTTATCTATTTAATGGAAGATTATCTCGGTGAAGCCACTGATGATATGAAACGCCCCGAAAATTTCATTGTACGTGACTTCGCTGCATTAGCGGATGTCACGACAATGCTGGATAAAATAGCCGAGCAGTACAACGTCTCTTTGGTTATCTCCTGTGATGAGTTTGCAGTTTATCTTGCTGCACTTGCGAATGATCTTTGGCAATTGCCAGGTATCACCCGCGAAATGGCGAGAAAGTTTCGTGATAAAAAAAGAATGAAAGAGATAGCTCAGCAGGCTGGTATTCAGACTGCACGGGAAATTACGATGAGGGAAATTAAGCAGGGTGATGTTTCGTTCCCTGTTATTGTTAAACCCCGGTCCCTGGCAGGTTCAATGGGAATAAAAATAATATCTGACGAAAAAGAACTTGCGGAAATGGATATTGACTGGTCATCGGAATATAAGGATATGGATACCAGACAATACTTTATTGAGCAATATAACCCCAACACAATTTATCATATTGACTGTGTGGTTCTTAAAGGCAATTTGTCTTTTATTTCCGTTGGTGAATATTTAGGCAAACCCATTGATTTCCTGCGTGAAAAACCGGTTGGCGTTTTGGCTGTGGGGGATGAGACGATTGACAAAATCTGGCGGCCTTTTGCAGAGAGAACGCTGGCGGCTTTCGAAGCACCAGACGGTGTTTATCATATAGAGGCGTTTGCTGACTCAGGTGCGGGCGTGGAGTTGCTGGAGATCGCCTGGCGTCCGGGAGGCGCAGCCATCGTCGAAATCGTTGAGATGGTGTATGGCCTGAATCTGAAACGCATTCATCTGGCTGCACAACTGGGGCTTAATGAGGACATTACCGTGCATCGCAAGGAAGAAGCCTTTGGTTATATGACCTTTCCGAAGAAACACCTTTCCACACAGGCGCTTTATGTCACCAGGGTTTCTCTGCCGCCGATTAAAAATATGCCCACCCTGAGGATGCATAAAGTCCCCGTAGCGGGGGATATCGCCTCCGGCGAATTCTATTGCTATAAGGATTCACTTGGTTCTTTCGTCTTTTGCGGTGACATGAGTAAAGTCTCACGGGATGTGGATTACCTCAATGTGCATTACTCAGTAGAGGTAGCTGCCGAATATCTTACTGAATTTTAATTTTTTCAGCTAATTCGGCAATATTAAAAAAGGTTACGAGTAATGTACAAAGCAACAGAAACCATCCTGATTATCTCATCTGAGCTGGATGTGGGCCATACCGTGAAAAATATTATGGCGAGTTACCCTGATACGAACAGGAAATATATTTATCTGCTCGAAGATCTGAAAGATCAGGCGGGGGACGAACTGAGATTTGAAGGCGTGTTTATTATCCGCAACTTCGCTGTACACAGCGAAGTTGAAGCAGTGTTCAGACAGATTGCAGCGACATACTCCGTCACGAGAGTACTAACGGATGACGAATTTTCCGTCTGTATCGCTGCGTGGGCCAACGATTTCTGGCAGTTGCCTGGCTTAAGTTTTGACATGGCGACCCGGTTTCGTGACAAAAAGCGAATGAAGCATATTGCCAGGCAGGCGGGAATTAATACGGCACGGGAGATCGCTGCTGAAGAAATCCGGCGGGGAGAGGTGTCGTTTCCGGTTATTTTGAAACCCCGATCGTTGGCAGGCTCGGTTGGCGTAAAAATTATCAGTGACGCCAGTCAACTCAACGATATCGACATCGCAGAAGAGGCTGAATACTGCGACATGGATGAGACGCAATATTTTATCGAAAGTTATAATCCGCAGCCCATTTATCAGCTGGATGCCGTTTTGCTGCAAGGCCGGCTGGCCTACCTGTTCGCTGGCGAATATATCGGTAAACCCATTGACTACCTGGAGGAGTGTGCGCTGGGATATTTGTCAGTAACCGAGTCCGATCTCCGGGACGTCTGGTGGCCATTTGCTGAAAAAGTGCTGTCAGCTTTTGACGGCCCTGATGGTGTCTACCATATTGAGGCGTTCGGCGATGCTGGCGAAGGGGTGGAATTGCTTGAGATTGCTTACCGACCCGGCGGTGGGGTTACCGTTGAGATGATACAGTTTGCCTGTGGACTGGACCTGCGTTTTACCCATCTTGTGGCGCAATTGGGGGTGGAGGTCGATCGCAACGCCGGGCCTGAAGGTAAAGCCTGGGGTTATATGATGTTCCCCAAAAAGCATCTTGCGAAAGAACCACTGTATGTTTCACAGGTGTCATTACCCTTTGCCGGAAGTCTGTCAACCCTTAAGATGCAGATACTTCCCAATACAGGCGATATTGCGTCCGGTGGGTTCTTTTGCCATAAAGATGGTCTGGGGTCATTTGTATTTTGTGGCAGCCGTGACAGCGTGGCTCGCGATCTGAAATGCATCGTAGCGGATTATCGTGTCAGCCTTTCTCCGCAGCAGAAGACGCTTCAAATGAGCGGACTTCAGGCGATGTAGGCCGATCGGCAAACTGCGTTGTTAATGAATTAATCGATAAAGGCTTTGGGCCTTTTTACACCACTGTCGCAGCTGAACGCTACGGCTTTCTGGCGTGCCATGTCGGTTAACGGGGCTCAGCGTTCAGGCTGAGCCTTGCGCCCGTAAATGTCGGTGTTTTTTGTCGGTAAAGCATACCTGATAATGTCCTGTCGCCCGTTATTCCTCAGTGATTGTATGGCCTGGATGCTTGCGGGTTAACCATTGTTTCTGTCCGGGCTACACGATTGCACCACTGACAGTAATGTCAAATCTATAGCATTTTCTCCTTTTACTTCAGAATCGCGAAGCGTTGTGTTCGCCGATTAGCATGAATTTTAGCTGCCCTGATATCATTTATAGCGTTCCCACTTCTCCGCGCTTTGCCACCCTTAACCGGTGGGTTGTATGCTTTTTCATCACGGCGTCGGGAACCATTGCGGGCGGGATACCACTAAGTCCTCTTTTTGCATATTTATGTCGCTGACACCAGGAAAAACCAATGAATCCAGCTCAGATCTCGCGCTCCTCTCATTCATTCCTGCCGAATGTTTCTGATGTTTCCCACGAAGCCAGGAACAGTCATGCGCAATCATCACCGCAGGGCCGTACCCAGGCGTTCATCGCGTCAGGAGAACTGAATGCGGCGTTTGGCCGCACCTCCACTGCCGCAGCGCACGATTTCACCAACCTTCTGGGTACCTTTCAGCGTGAGCTGGAAAAGAATCCTCTGTCTTATCTGGTTGTTGCTGAACTTGGCAGTCAGCTCTCCGAGGCTTCGCTGGGCGAGCAGGGGGGGCACTGGCTGGGCAACGATGAACAGCAGGCGCTCAAAGGGATGATTGACCGATGTACACGCCAGCTGGCCGATACGTCCACGTCGCATGCTTCCTATGAGCCGCTGTCGCAGATTTGCGAAGATCTGAAAACGGCGCGACTACAGCAGTCAATAAGCCAAATGACCAGTGAGTCGCACGCGCCGGTGCGAGGCATCCCGGATCTGCTGGCGTTGACCCATCTGGATCCCCATGTCCTGGCCGGGCAGCCGTCCTGCGAAAAGTTTGGCAGTTTTGTTAGCATGGCCAGGAACCGCACCGCCGAGCTGAGTGAAAACCTCCGCGGTCATCCTGCAGAAGTGAGCCTTTTGCTCCATCCTCATGCTGATACACTTCTGGGCCTTGAAAGGCTGCCGGACGCTTTGGCAGCATGGACAGAGCATTGCCCGGATACGTCCACGCGGCACGATTTACACGACCTGGCAAAAGGATCTGGGGAGTTGCTGCAACAGTTGCGTGACAACAAGCTCTTGCCGCGATCGGCGGAGGCAGATGGCGAGTCGTCGGCGCACACTTCTCTGGCCGACTATCTGAGCCTTGCGCCTGAAGACCTGCGCCACATTCCGCCACACGCAGCTTCCAGCCGTTCAGGATCTCACGTTTCCGCTGACATCGCTGACGACACACAAAAAGTAGCGGGTCTGTACGCAGAAAAAAAGAGGACACACTGGACAAAATCAACCGGGGTTGCCGGCAAAGTCAGCCACAAGATCCAATCCCTGTTGGGGATGCGGGATGCGGAGTCTCGCGTCAAGGGGTTTGTCGCATTTATGGCTGATGCCAAAGGGAGCCCGGATGCAACCATGCTCGATCTGGGCGATGGGTGGATGAGGGTAACGCGTGATGTCAAAGGAGAAACGGCCTTAATCGACGTCAGGTGCGACAGTGATGGACAGGTCGTTGACGCGCGACACCCTGGCAAATTTCCCTCGTTACCCGAAGGAAGTGAGCGACAAGCCTTCGATACCGTGCTTAAGGAACTGAAACTCAGGGGCTCAGATACGTTATCCAAAGTCCCCGTGTACTACGTTAACCGGAATACCCGTGGTTATGCCATTCCCACGCATGGTTATGTGGTGGCTGGTCATCCTAACCAGGGCCGCAAAAGCGGGGCAATTCTGTATGGCGTTGGTGGCGATCCAAAGCGTGGCCCGGTTGTTTTGAATGAGAAGCTGCTGGGTCATCTTGTCGGCAAGCCAGATTCTAAAATGCCTGACAAGTTATCCGAGCCCGTCCGCACTACGATTTCGGCGCTTGCCGGACGGTCATTTGCCACTCGCGAAGATTTTTATAACGCCTATTCTGCGGTCAGGGGGGATGCCGTCGATCCTCAGGAACTCCACAACGAGATCGCTTCCATCTATCGTCATTTACCGATGTCCTCGATGGAAATGTGGCCAAAAAGAGCCGGTGATTACAGGGTTGCAAAGCCGCCAGCGCCGGAGCGGGATCTTCGCGCCTTTGAAAATATGCCAAAAGACATCGGGCGAAAAGTTCAGCTAAAGAAAATGTCTGACGTGGACAGCATCGACCTGCTGGAAGCCAAACGGCAGTTTACGCTTCATCAGCTTTACCAGGACGAAATGTTGGGACGTGATGGAACAGGCGTTCCCTCTCCGGGCATGGAGCCGAAAGTGGACGAACAACGTCGTGAGCAGTTACAGATTTCCACCCCCAAATTCCAAAGGCTGCCGCCGCACGCCACTGATAAGGTCGGGAATTGTAACACCGGTGCATCATCCCTCCTTCAGCGGGCGGTGGATACCTATACCGAGAAGAATAACTTACCTCCCCAAAAAGTGACTGCGGCCAGTGTTTTCGGTATTGGATCGTCTCATCGGCTGTCAATCTGGGATCCCCTGAACGGTTCCTCATCCGGGAAATCTACCAAAGACCGCTAAGCGGGTGCCTGAACAGAGTGTTGCAGAAGTAACGGTGAGAAAATCAGGCAACCCACGCTGGTGTTGGGCTACTTTGGCAGCGGTGTCCCTGGTTTTCCTGCGCGACCAACAGGCTGGCGCAGTCCGGTGTGTCAGATCCGATCTGACCGTTACCGATAGTTTTTACCGCTATCCGTTTAATGACATCGGGCTTAGCTTTTTCTCAGCATGGATGTGCCTCCTGTCAGGTCATGTTTTCTCTGGCGTCCGGTCAGAGCATCCATCCCCTGATAGGGGGCAGCGACCACCCGACATCCGATTGCCGGGGGGCTTTTTACGCAACGTTACCTGATAAAACCCGTTCAGAATCGTTTAGGGAAACGGCATCGCAGATGCCAGTGGCTGAGGTGACATCGCTTTAGTACGGTCGGTATCATTTATTGCCGGCTAAAGCGGATGATCATATTGCTTCTCCTTGCCACGGTACCGGGTACCATTTTCGCTGAGCATACCCAGTGCTGGCAGACCCTACGCTGCGTAATACGGCATGAATGGCGATTCAGCACATTGGCCGCTGTTATCGTGGTTTTGGTGATAGACGACGTGCAGTCAGCGACTGTCTGGTCTGTCCTGGAGCCTGTCCCATTAGGCTATTTTATTTGCCAGTTTGCCCCTGAGCAGTGCTCAACATCCTCACGTACTTCGTGTGCGCGCCGGTTTTTACGCGCTGTCGGTATCCAAACTGCCTGCGACAATGACGTCTACTGGGATAGGCTCTTAATCCCGCATTAGTGGCTTCAGTGCGTGTGTCGGGATCTTCCGGTTGATTCTGTTGCAAAAAAGATCGTCAGGCCCACATGCTATCCTGAACAGGCACTGCGGAACAGCATCTGGTGCTGAAATATAACGCCGGCGGGGGGCAAGTACGGGTTTTACCGTGAACGTGCGCATATCAATCCAGGCGGTTTCCGGCATCGGTAGGTTGGGGGATGGCAAGCCAGTCAGCTGCAAAGGGGGGCTTCACACCGTAGCGAGTAGGTGTTCGACGGGCGAATGGTGCCGACACCTACAGATACCGCGCGTTCATAGCTCGATATACATCTCCATACAGCGTAGATCAGTCCGGGCCAGTCCTGATGGGCATGTGCTTTCCCTGATAAACACAAAACCATGCTTTTCATAAAATGTTTGTGCGTTTGGTGTTGAGGACAGGGTTAACTGTTGCCATCCTCGTTTCCGTGCCTCACCTTTAATTGTTGCAATAATCAGGCTGGCCAGGCCTTTGCCGAAATATTCTGGCAAGGTAAAAATAGCTTCCACGCTTCCAGATAAAAGATCCAGATATCCCGTTGCGACAGGTCCTGCCTCCGGCATCTCAACCACAAAGAAAGGGTTGTCTGTTATCACCTCTCTGTAACTCTCAGGCATCGCTTCTGGCGTCCAGGCGTCGAGCACGGTGGCGCTGTAGCTGGTCTTACACCCTTGTCGGATAGAAAGATTTCTGATATTCCAACACGTTTGTGCCTCTTCAGGTATAGCAAGTCTGATTTTCATTGTTTCTTCTGTTTCCTCTCTGTCACTGTACAGATATAGCATAAAACGGCTTCGTTTAAAAAATCAGTACGCGTCAAAGATGCGTCCTTATTTCCCTTTGAAAATAACCTAAAATGTGCAAGTCATATTGCGTATTTTTTATAAGGATGAATGCAATGTACATCAATCAAATACCTGCGTGCTTTCTGGTAAATGAGCATTTCAGACTGATTGCACCAGCGTTGAATCGCTCTTTGCAAATGCAATGTGCTCTGAATGAGTTTACTGAAATGCACTATGAATTCCTGTTATGGGCCTCAGGCCGTCATTCACTTGAGAATGTGCAGAAAAACATGGCGGACGCGATGGAAAATTTCCATCATGACAAGCATGAATACAAATTTCTGATTATTGATAACGACAGTGACTCACTGCAAGGCTGTATCAGCCTGTTTATCCGTCACCCTGAAATTCCTCACCTTGAGATTGGCTACTGGCTTGCGACTGGTGCCACAGGTCGTGGCATCATGAGCTCTGCCTGCCGGATGATTACAGGCATGGCATCTGTTTTTTTTAACGCCCGGCGGATTGATATACGCACCGCAAAACGTAATATTCGAAGTCAGGCGGTCGCAAGACGATGCGGATTCAGACTGGAGGCGACGTGAATTAACGATCGGCTGGACAGTATGGGGAAAGTGGATGATACCTGTATCTATATTTATAAAGGATGATCGCCTGCTCATGCCACGAAGGGTTATTTAACCACTGTTTCCAGAGAGTAAAAAATCATTATTGGATGATAACATGGTCACGATTTGCGTTGATGGGGAAAACAGGACCCACCAAATTACTGACTGGACTTTATGGCATGGAAATGACGACGGAGAGGTGATGCTGACCTGTCATTTTCGTAGCGGAAAAAAATATAGCCGTCCGCTTTCTGCATGCCAGATAACGCCAACCGTGATCCTGCAAAATGTTTTTTTCAACACTCAGGGGCGTTCTGTAACATCCCGGGCTAAACGGGTTATTATCTATGGCGATAAATACGCGGCAGTTTACTACGCTGAAAACAATAAACCCTATATTATGAAAATGGCCGGGATTGATTTTCAACTCTGCTCTGAATATACAAAAGAGGCTGCGTTTAACTACTGCTTTGCTCTTTGCTCGCTGCTGCTGAGCCTGCTGATTGAGTATCTCTGCATCGCCTTTCTCTGGCCGGAGTCCGGGGCGGCGCACAGTGAGGCGGTAATGCACACCGAGCTGAGCTGGCTGTCATCGGAGTTTGCCCGCAGCCTGCTGCTGTCAGAGCCGTCTGGTGACTGTGGTTCGCTGGGTGGAGGCGGCTTACCAGTATGGGTTTGTAGAGAGCGGGTTCCTGGACCGGGCCGGTCAGCAGTACGCCTGGCAGATGCACAGTGACAACGCATTTTCGCGTGAGATGACCCGCTGGAGCGCATGGCTTTCGGGTTACCTGCTGGCCACGATGTGGGTGTGATAACTCTGGTCAGACTGACCATTCTGGTGCTGTCACTGCCGCTGTTTGTTCTGGTGGTGTTTGTGACGCTTGTTGAGGGACTGAGGCACCGGGACCTGCGGCGCTTTGGGGCAGGCCATGAAAGTTCGTTTGTCTGTCACCGGGCAAAAAAACTGGTAAAGCCCGCCGCCATTGTGCCGGTGATGGTTTATCTGGCATGGCCCACGGCAATCTGGCCCAGTTTATTGTTGCTGCCCGCCGCCATTCTGCTGGGAACAGCGGTGACCGTGACCACCGCCTCATTTAGAAAGTATATATAAGTGCCTCCTGTTTGCGAGGCCGTGTACTTCATTATGGGCTGGACGGAGGCGCGCAAAAATGGGTTTTGTGCGCCTGCCGTCAGCAGACAAGCCACGTAAATAACGTCCTCTGCGCGTTAGCTCAGGGACTGACTGATTTTTTGTCTGACAAGCTGCAAAAAGCCGACAGCAGTTGTATTCCATAAAGTAGGTGAGAAGTGAAAGCCATAGTAATCCAGAAATAATCTTTCCGGGTCATCTTCGGCAGCAAGGAAAGTGTCGATGTTGTTCAGCAGATCCTCTCTGGAAGGACGATCTGAACACCTGATATAAATATCTATCTTCCTCTCTATATCTTCACTGTCATCAATCAGATCGTAATCCTGTCCAAAATAAGCCGTGATTAGCGTATTCAGTTCATTGCAGTCATCACTTGGGAACATATTTACACCATTGGGAAAGAGGTCAGAATATAAAAAGGTTTACCCTGGTACCATGTCAACTCTATCGTCACTGACACTTTATAGCAGTCACTGATTTTCCCGCTGGCTCTGTCCACGGCGATCCCAGTTTTTGTTGAAAAAGGGTGAACAAATGTTTTCCGCAGATGTGCTCCCTTTGGCGTATTTTTAACCAGAACCATTAACTGATGCTTATGTGCTCTCAGCACCCCCGTAGTGAATTTTTCAGCCTCAGTGATATTTCGGAAGCTGCTTGTGGCGGTAAGGCCGGGGCGTTGTTCAAGCCTTGCCATAAGCTCTTGTGGTGTTTTACCCACGTGTCTTTCCAGTGTGTGTCCTCCGGTTCCTTGTGCTGAGAGTGATTCATGTGCAGCGAGCTTAATCCGCCCGGTTCTTACCGCCACTACACGCATCGCTCCCGCTGCCAGTGCTATCCCCACGGGGATCGCCAGATCAACAGTCATACCCACGTTCATTGCTGTTTTGCGATCTGCCCCAAGCATTTGTGCCAGGGTGACGACATTATTATACGTATCTGTTGGAATATTCCTCCCCGTCCATATCTGTCTTAGCGCAGCCTGAACCGTATCCAGACTGTGCGTGCCGAGAAATATGCATCCCGCCTTCGTCAACATGGTCGGTTCCGGTACGACGCACATTGCACCAGCTCCAAACATTTCCACGATCCCCCCGCCAGCCCCAGACCGCCCCAGAGACGGTTACTCAGCGTTTCACTCTCACTGATACTTTTATCCGACAGCACGGCGGCCAGGTGAACCGGAGAAAGGACAATTTTGAGGCCATTATTATCAGTCATTTTCACTACACTCCTTTGTAGTCTGAAATATAAGCAAAGCGAGAGTAATGAATCAGGGGCGTCATGTCTCCCGTGGCGTTCTTGTATTGTGACCTCACTTCGCTTGACTGCCAGCTTGTAAGTAAACAATATTTCTCATCTGTGTTTTAAGAATGTCGTTTAAGTTGACGAGGTAATCTGTGATTTTATTCGGGCGACTCAGAAGTTTTTAATGCGTGAAGAACCTGATATTTGTTGTTATTGGAGGTAAAACGGCTGGAACCGTTAGCCGTATTGTTCCTGCAACTGAATTATCAATCCTTCAGTACCTCATATTGATAGCATCCTTTTCAGGTTATAAGCCAATACATGAAGACTGATTTCTGTACTGACATTTTTAAATTTCCGCATCAGGAAGTGTTGCACCCATCCACATTTTAATTGTCCCAAACGGATGTTCTGCCGTTTGCTTTCGCATAACTACCGCTTGAGGAAATGCCTTAACCCATCTACAAATATATCAAACACTCTGACTGGGTTATCTTCAGTGACAAAATCATCCAGTGCATCAGGGAGCAATGTCACCTGATGCCTGCCTGGTCCTTAAATGTGTGGGTCATGTCGGCACCCGCAGTATTCATTTGTATGCTTATAATTTTAATAAAAAGTGAGTCCGTCGCATGGGTTTATAAAGAACAGTTGATCATATGAAGCCATCGATTAGACCAAAAAGCGATCAGGGCTTTTCACGCAGCCTGAGCGAAAAGCGGACAGCCGGCTGGCCAGTTAACCGCGTTGGTAAGTTACTTTCATGGCGTGTCACCCTGCCCGGGGAATAATCTCCCGTTTATCTTGTCAATATGGTTCTGACTGTACGCTTACGTTCTGCTTGTGCTTGAAGATGGTTGGTCTCTGTTGTGCGATTAGCGACGAGCAGACGTCAGCGGCTGACCATAGCTTAAACTTCACCAGGCAGGCCGCGCCAGCCACAGGCTGTGGCGCGGTGCAGTAATCAAAAATTCGTCCAGTCGCCATCTGCCGCGGCTGAGCTGATTTTCACATCAACAGAGCGAGATACAGCAAGGGACGTAACCGGGATTGCAGGGGCAGCATGTGAGTCCAGCCTGAACACCGAGACAGCCTGGAGAAGTCGTTCAGCCTGATCCTTAAGGCTTGCTGTTGCGGATACTGATTCTTCGACCAGAGAGGCATTCTGCTGTGTTGTGCTGTCCATTTGCGTCACTGCAATACCTACCTGCTCAATACCACGGGCCTGCTCTGCACTGGCTGACGTAATCTCCTCAACCGTGTCGGTGAGTTTGCTCACAGCAGACAAAATACCTGCCATAGTCTCCGAAGCATGGACTACCAGTCCGTTACCCTGTTCAACACTCTTCGCATTTGACTCAATTAGCTGTCGGATTTCGCCGGAAGCGCTTGCACTGCGTTGCGCCAGTGACCTGACTTCACTCGCCACGACGGCAAAACCACGGCCATGTTCACCTGCCCTGGCCGCTTCAACAGCGGCATTAAGCGCAAGAATGTTGGTCTGAAAAGCAATGGCGTCTATGACGGCCGTAATTTCAGCGATACGACTGGAACTTTCGCTGATGGATTTCATTGTTCCGGTTATGTCACTAGCAGCACTGCTGCCTTTGTTGGCAACATCCCGCACACTCACCGCCAGCTGCGCCGCCTGACGTGCATTTTCAGCATTATTTTTCACGGTCATGCCAAGCTGTGTCATGGTCGCGGCCGTCTGCTCAAGCGCACTGGCCTGTTCTTCTGTCCGCTGAGAAAGGTCAGTATTTCCCTGTGCAATCTGGGTACTGGCTGAAGCGACGCTTTCCGCATTACTTCTTACCTGACTGACCGTGCTCACCAGCGAGTCCTGCATGTCACGAATAGCTGCCAGTAGTATGCCCGTTTCATCCTTGCGGTTTGTAGCAACGGTAATACTCAGGTCACCCTGGGAGACACGCACTGCCGCTTCAACTGCTGTCTTAAGCGGACGAGTAATGCTTCTTGTGATAATCACTGCAGAGATAACAGCAAGTATTACAGCAACAACGCCGGCAATTGTCAGTATCATCAGGGTGGCGGAATTGTCTTCCCGCGCCTGATCAGCTGCACTGATCATGCGCGCCTCCTGATGGTCCTGAAGCGCCTTTAGCGAATCAATAAAGTCGACCTGTGTCTGATGACCCGAACCGAAAAGTAAATGGGTGGCTTCATCATTTTTCCCCTGCTGTGCAAGTACCACTACTTCATCAATGAAAGGCAGAAAGAGATCAGCTCGTTCACGGAGCCGGGAAAATATTTCCAGACCCTTCGGTGAGTTGACCAACTTTTTCAGATTTGCAATCAGATTGTTAACTTCCTGTTCTTCACTACGGTAATCACTAATGGCCTTTTCTTTGAGTGATGCGTCCTGCAGAAGGATTGCACTCATGGCAAGCCGACTCATATCTGATGTGTAATAACGAAGCGACTGAGATGCCGAAGCTTTACTGTAAAGGCCGCCAGATATTTCATTAGTTACACTGCCGAGAGAGTTGGCTTTAATGATTCCAATTAACACCATAAAAATAACGAGCAGTGCCATAAAGCCAAAGGCGGCACCAAGCCTTACTCCGATTCTGATGTTACCCATACTGACCCCATCCTGTGAGGCATCAGCAGTGATACTAATCGCTGATGCAAAGAATCTTCCGAGTAAAAAAGGAAGTGTTGACTGGAACTACCGCAGTCTGGTCGCGGTATCAGTACTATCGGCAACCGTCATAAAAAGTTCACAAATCGTTTTTGGGGCTTCTGGACCCAGAAATGTCATTATTTTCTTAAATAATAAGAATATGTCGTCAGGCTAAACATCTTTTTTTCTTTTCCACCCTGCTTTTAGAAAGTTTTATTCATAAAGCCAGATTTCAGGCAGGTGTCTCCTTAGTGGGTTCAGTTTTCAGGCGATACGCACGCTTGCCGGCATACCTGCTTTCATTTTTCGGGCACCATGGCCAAAAACTTTTTTACCTGTCCATCGTGATCGCATAACGTCAGTGAGCCTCCAAACAGCTGAGTCACCCTGATGTCCGTAGCATGCGTTGCAAAGAGAGCAGGGCTTAACCTTTATTCTGTGACACCTTCTCTTCAGCGTTCCCCCGGAACGGTAATGCGGGAAGACCGGAGAGTAAGCAGGGGGATGAGTGAAGTGCTAAAAAGCCTGGAGGGCAGTTTTGCAAAAGATTAAAACAGCTAAATATTATTCGATATCTATATTGGACTGGTGCGTTCCACTCTGTTCCAGAAAGTAGCATTACAGTGTTTACCTGCTGTAGTGGCACACTGAATTTGGCCACCTGAACAGAGGTGATATGCTCACCTCAGAACATTACAGGTGCTCCAATGAAAAGAAGAAGTTTCAGCGCAGAATTTAAACGCGAATCCGCTCAACTG
>NZ_RHHM01000018.1 GCF_003846135.1 Erwinia psidii | reverse complement strand
AAGTGAAAGCGTCTGGTTCAGTTGCGGATTACCGGTGTTATCGGTATGCCCGGCGACCACAATCAGCCAGCCCGGCTTCGCTTTGATACCGACCAGTGAGTTGACAAGCATTTTGGTGGAACCAGCCTTCAGCACGGATTTGCCGGAATCGAACAGCGACATGCTGTCGAGGCGGACAATTTTCGGTACCGGTTCAGGTTTCGGCTGTGGTGGTGGTGGTGGCACCCAGGTATCGATAGCCTGCTGCACCGCAAGCCACAAACGTTCGCCCGGGTACAGTCCCAGACTATAACGTTGCGGCACGCCCTGACGCTGCCAGCGCTCCAGTAACAGCGCGTCCTGCTGCAGGGCGCGCAGAGCCTGTGCTTTCGGGGCATAGTGGTTCATCGGGATAGCCTGCCAGCGCTGAAGGTCGGCGCTGACCTTACGGACAAGCGACTGGTTATGCCGCACGGACAGAGCAATGGCACCCAAGGCGCATAACAGCAGAACCATCACCACCCGACGCCCGGTTTTGCCACCCTGTAACGGCGTGGTATAAGGGGTCAGCAGAGGAAGTACCGCATCGGCAAAATGCCAGCGCGGTTCATATGCAGTGACACGACCGGCAGGGGCAATGCGGGTCTGCCGGAACAATAACTGTGGCCACAGCGCGGCTGTCGAGGTGGATACCGACCCGAGACGCAGGGTGACGGCAAACGGGCGTATCGTCGGACACAACCGGTCGGCTTTGCCCAGTTCATCCAGCATGATCGAGTGAAGCATTGCGATCGCCTGGGTCAGAAACGGCTGAACGGTGGCGGTCTGTGCCGTACGCTGCCACTCACTGAGGGAAATCGCCGGCTCGTCATCCGGGCATACCAGAGAGGTATTACCCCGGACCACTATCCAGGGCGTTTCCGGGCCGCTGAACTCTGCATTCAGCACCACAGGGACCTCATACCCGGTCAGCCCACGCAACTGTTTCACCTGCAGACGCAGGGCTTTCAGAGACGCCCGCAGCAGCGCCTCGTCATCATGGCAGTCCGGTAGGCTGCGGTACATCACCGCGAGCTGCCCGGCCATCAGCGGCGTACGGGCCAGCAGGCGGGTCGCCAGTGGCATCAGTTCAGAAGGCTCCGCAACCCGGAGGTACCAACCCTGGGTCGTACGACGGAAAAGCCCCAGGGCGAACATGTTGTCATCCACATCCCCGCAGACCAGAACCACCGGTCCGGTATGGTCTTCCGGCGGAAAGTAACTGGCATCATCCACCCGTTGGGCCGGCTGCAGACGACGGTAACGCTGGCGGATAACCCACCCTGAAACCAGCAGAGCAGCCAGCGTCAGCAGTGATTTTCCTGTCACACCCCATGCGAGAAATCCCCATACCAGCCACAGTACGGCGGCCAGGCAGACCAGCACCGGAAACGCCGCGCGGGCGAACGTACGTCCTCCCATCAGCGCAGCTCCGGCAGTTGCTGGTGCAGCAGTGTCTGCAGCCAGAGATGACCACCGAGCCACACCACGCCTGTCAGTACGACCGCCACCGCAATCCAGAACCAGACGGAGCGCAGCAGGTTATAACGACGACGCCCGGTTTTCTCCACCACCAGTGATGCACTCGTTTCCAGCGCCGGGACGCGTTCGTTGAGTGCCGAGATAACCTCATCACGACGGGACTGCCCCACGCCGGACAGGCTGTACTGCCCCTGGAATCCCAGCGCCAGCGCCCGCTGGTAGCAGATCAGCACGGCGGACTCCGGGGCGGGCCGGCGCAGCACTTCCGCGATCCGGTCGTACAGTGCACCACCGGCACGCAGAGTGCCAAAACAGACCGTCTGCAGTGGGGCTGAACGCCAGGCTCTCTGGGCCGCATCCAGTGTGACGGTCAGTGTTGTGTCTGTGCCTTCCGCAGATGCAGAGAGCGCCGCCGATGCTACCTCACCGCGACCGGATGCTGACAACTGCTCAGCCGGCTTACGGTTCAGGACGGTTTCATCCAGCAGGGCGCACTGGGCATAGGTGATGTGATCAATGCTTTCACTGTCATACCCGGCGCGCTCCAGCGCTTCCCGCACGCTGTCCACCTGCCCTTTACAGGCAGCGTAAAGCGCCGGGCCATCGGTAACCTCACCGCCGTGGCGCAGTTGCGCCACCGTCAGCCAGGTCTCTGCCATCAGGGCATCAATATCAATGTCTTTTTTCATGAGCGCAGCACCGCAAACAGTTCCAGCTCCAGCTCACCGAGCACGGACGGGGCGTAGAACACACAGACGCCCTGATCCAGCATTTCACGCGCGGCATCGCTCTCCATATCCAGCACAAAGTACTGGTTCTCCAGACGAACCGGCAGTGCAGCTGGCACACGGCTGAGCGCAATCAGACCAATACCTTCCACGGCCACGCCCGATACCTCATCTACGCTGGCAGGCGCTCCGGCAATGCAGACTTCTGCAAAGCGTTCCGCAATTTGCCAGGCTGGCTGGTTAGAGCGGACAGACAGATAGAAATCGGCTTCGTCACGCAAACGCATGTCGTGCAGCACCGCTTTCCAGGTTTGCGGATCCATCCTGTCCATTCTGACCGCCACCACGCGTGACGGCAGGCTGGCTTCCAGCAGTTCGCTGATGAGATAAAATAACGGCGGGAAGGTGTTTTCCGGTGCCCGGTGGTCATACCCAGGAATGGCATCCAGATCGTGCTCCAGCGAGAAGGTCAGCATACTGCCGGCCAGGCGTGCCAGCTCGGCCCAGACCTGCTCGGGATGCCTGTCAGGGAAACGCTCAAACTCAGAGAGCACGCGGGCATGTGAGTTCAGGGCATTCAGTAGCCAAAAGAGAGAAACATCAGCGACTGCAAAATCGGCCATTCTGTCGTTGCTCTCACGGCGCATGGACATCAGACGATGGCGGCGGGAGCGCAGTTGGCGATTCAGTAGCGCCAGTCGTTCACACAGCCCACGGCTGGCCGAGAATAACGCCATCGGCGGGATAAAATCAGGATCCTGACGCCAGCCCCCCTGCCCGTCGCGCAACAAACGGGCAACGGCGCAGGTATCCCAGGCACCGTTGTCTTCATGCCCGAAACGGAAGGCAAGATTAAAGCGAGCCACCGCCATCGGCTCTTCGTCCTGTCCGAAACGATCGGCGATCGTCTCCCAGGCTTCCCGATAGCGCAGCGGACGCTCTACCGGAACCGTGTCAGACTGCACATTCACGATCCCGACCTGCATAACCGGCAACGCCACATACACCGTCACCGGGCCATTACCGGCAGAAGCCGGCGCCTCGATTTCCCGGGGCTCCGGTGGCAGGTCGCTGAACCGGGTATCAACCAACGTGTCATCCGGGAGCCACAGACGCAGCGACTGCGCCTGGACCCGACCGGAGGCCAGCATCGCGTCATCCAGCTCTATCTGACCGACGCCCCAGGGGAAGGCACTGCCACGGGCAGCCACGCCGGCCCGGGAAAGTGCGTCCCATTCAGACTGCTGCTGAAACTGCTGAGGGGCCAGCAGTGCCCCTTCATTCCATAACGGACGATAAATCTTCATCCCTGATTTCCCCTCGCCTTATGATTTCGCCTTCGGCATCTGGGAGACCAGCGACAGATTGACGTCCATCCCTTCCACCTGGAAGTGCGGCACCGCGTACAGCTTCACGCGAAAGAAACCCGGATTGTCCTCAATATCTTCCACCGTCACCTTCGCATCCCGCAGCGGGTGAGAGGCCTGCAGCTCGTCGCCCGGATCGGTCATTTCGGTGACCAGACTTTTCACCCAGGTGTTCAGCTCCAGCTCCAGCAGGCGGCGGTCCTTGGTGGTGCCGATGTTTTCACGCTGAATCAGCTTCAGATAATGCGCAATGCGCGACAGCAGGAAGATATACGGCAGACGCGCATTGATGCGGCTGTTGGCCGTCGCATCCGCGGTGTCATACACGGTCGGTTTCTGTGTGGAGTTGGCCGAGAAGAAGCAGGCATAGTCGCGGTTTTTGTAGTACGACAGCGGGATAAAGCCCAGCCGGGCAAACTCAAACTCGCGGGTTTCCGGGATCATCACTTCTGACGGGATTTTCACCTGATTGCCGGTGCCAAGGTCATACAGGTGAATCGGCAGGTCCTGCACCGCGCCGCCCGCCTGCGGACCACGAATCTGTACACACCAGCCGTTGTTAATGAAGCTCTTCACCATGTTGGATGCAAAGGCAAACGAGGCGTTGGTCCACAGGTATTTGTCGTGATCCGGGCCTTTGACTTCTTCCACGTAGTTGAAGCTGCGTACCGGTACGGTGTCCGGGCCATACGGCAGGCGACCCAGCACCCGCGGCATCACCAGGCCGATATAGCGGGCATCGTCCGTCTCGCGGAAGGATTTCCACTTGATGTATTCAGCACGGTCAAAGTAGTTGCCAATATCCTTGATGGCGGCCACCTCTTCCATGGAATCTTTCAGGAAGAACTGCGGCCCGGCGGAGCCGATAAAGGGCATATGGGCTGCGGCGGAGACTTTTGAAATGTTGCGCAGGAGCGCGACATCCTGCGCGGAAGCATCAAACTCGTACGCTGAAATCAGCGCCGCAATCGGCTCACCGCCCGGGGTGTCATACTCATCAATATATGTATGCTTATACAGTCCACTCTGGATGATTTCCGGGCTGTCTTCAAAGTCCTGACGCAGGTCTTCTTTGGACATATCCAGCAGTTCGACGCGCACGTTCTGGCGGAAATCGGTTTTGTCGACCAGGGATTTCACGCCGCGCCACAGACTTTCTACCGCCTGAAAGTCCTCATGGTGCATGACGGCATCCAGCTGACGGCTAATCTGCCAGTCCAGCTCCGCGATATGGTGGTCAATCAGGTTTTTGTCGAGTTTTTCAACTTTTGAGCCCGCTTTCGTCAGACACTCCAGGAATACCTTCATCCCCGCCGTTAAACGTTCATCCGCAGTCGCATCCGACATCGCCTGCGCGTCCTGCCAGATATCCAGCGCACTCAGCTCAGAGACCGGGTTCAGGTTGATTTTTTCAAACAGGGACGCATAAACCCCGCCCACGGCAGGACGCTCCAGCACCACACTTTCGCCACCCGCGGCATTCTCATTTTTTACAGACATCAGCATCTTCCTTATTAATCCGTTAAATCATCGTGACCGTTATGGCTGTTTAGGTGCCAGGGCAGACAGCTCTGAGCGAAGTTCTGCGCTTAACGCCGGGTCGAGCAGAATTTTTTCCAACTCTTTACGGAAAGCCTGGTTATCAAGAAGATTCGCTTTTAAATCACGCAGCAGATTGCGCATCGAAAGCATCGCTTTCAGTTGAGGGATTTGACGCGCAACCTGCTCCGGGGTGAAATCATTGATGTCGCGGAAGGTCAGACTGATATTGTCTTCGCTGCCGTCATCAGCAAGGGTATTTTTAACGGTGAGATTAACGTTCGGGGAATATTCGGATAACACTGAATCGAAATTATTTTTATTCAAATCAACTTTTTTGCGCTCAGACAGGGGTGCAGACTCCTGACCATTACTGAAATCGCCCGCCACCAGCAATTTCAGAGGGAGCTCCGTTTTCTTGCTCGCGCCCCCCGTATGCAAATCAAGTTTTAAATTAATACGCGCTTTAGGGATTTCGGACTGAAAGGAAGAGTTAGACATGGCTGCCCCTGTTCTATGGAGTGATAGAAACGGTCAATGCCAGTGAGAAATAAATAAGAAAAAATTACCCTGCCAGAACAACTTTCCGGTCACGTCATCCGACGTAAATAAAAATCCCGGAACTAAAAAGCGGGCGCATTCCATCCACCAGCATATCGACACTGCATTTTTTGAGCATTAGTCTGAAAATGAAAATTTCGGATAAAACCCAATAGCCAGAGTGTAGGAACGGTCCACGCCCGATCGAAAACAAAAATATGTAACAAAATATTACATTTCATGCTTTTAACAATCACAGATCATCCTTCTGATTTATAAGAATTTTCCTGGGCAAACCCTTCAGGACCTATGGAATAAGGGTGTTCAGCAAATGATCAATTTAACTTGGGGGACGGATTTATACAAAATGCCATCAATGGCGCAAAATGTCTGATTTTGTAATTTTATCAAAAATGAGAAGCAGGACGTGACTGAGCATGTGAAAAACTGACGACATTTTCAGGTTTTCATCATTTTTTATTTTTCACTTAAACGGAGCTTATTTGTTTTCGTCAGAAGAAAGGAAATGCAGCGACTGGATTTTACGCAAGCATCACGTCAGTACCATACATACCTCAGCCGCCGGTGAATGAGCTGTCGCCCGTTCTCCATCAGCGTATCGTGCCGGTGTTCAAACCACGGGCGTTCGGTGTCGTATTCAGGATGGTACTGCAGGGCACTGCCACACAAGTGGCATGTATAGCGGTCGTAAGGGCGGTCTGCACGGTACGGGCACCGGTCAGACGGTCGTTGCCGTACAGGGCAAGAAAGGATTTTGCATACATGATGTTACTTCTTACCGCCAGACGACACGCTGGCATGAGCCGTCCCGGCACGGGCAGCGTGGCAGGGTACAAATGGCGGCTCAGTCAGGCGTTAGCGGGTAGGTTCGGTTGGTGGTCGGTAGCGGAATACAGAAAGGTTACTGTTGCGCCGGTGGGTCTGAAACAAACGGGACAGGGTCTGGCACCACAGTACTGCCGCCAGCAACGGGGACATGTCCAGCACGCCGGAATACCCTGTGGTTGAGTATGGCGTCGTTTTTTCACTCGGATATCACTTCTGCTCAGACACCACGGGAATCGGCCCCTTCACGCAAACGCGGTTCATGCAGACGGGCCTGCCAAACGTGAAGGCGTGGGTCATAGTCGAGTTCGACTGCCACCACCCGCGACGGCAGACTGGCTTCCGGCAGGTCGCCCAGCAGGTCAAAGAGCGGCGGGAAGACGTTATTCAGTTGCTGATGCTGCCAGACAGGAATAGCACTCACCTGGTGTTCCAGTGAGAGCGTCAACAGGCGTGCCAGCTCAGGATACAGACGCTCAGGCGGGCTTTGCGGGTATCGCTGAAACTGTCCGAGCACGGGTTCTGCGCTGTTCAGGGCATTGAGCAACCAGAACAGGGAAACGTCAGCCACGGCAAAATCAGCCATCCGCTCATTGCTTTCACGACGCATGGTCATCAGACGGTTCAGACGCGCGCGTAACTGGATCATCAGCCAGCGGCTACCCTGAATCGCCAGTAGCGGAGGAAGAAAGGTGTTATCCGGTGCCCATATCCCCTGCGGATCCTGCTGAAGACGGGCCACCGGGCAGGTCAGGTAATCACTGTTGTTCTGATGGGCAAAACGCAGCGTCAGCTCTGGTTGCATCACCGCAATCTGGCGGATGTCTTCGCCAAAGGTATTGCGGACATCCCGCCAGCACTGGCGAAAACGTACCAGGCGTTCGGCCACCTCATCGGATTTCAGGTAGCTACCACCGGAAGTACCAGAACCACTACCACGTCATGCGATTCATGCTCAAGTGACAGCACCGGTGGCTGGTTGTTGGCATTTTCAGTATCAATCAGCGTGCCGTCATGAACGCGGACCTGCAAACGGCCCAGCTTCAGTATATCCGGTGCGAAAGTGGCATTAATCCCCCCAGGGATGGGAGAGGCCAAGTCGGCAAACCAGGTCGTGTAGGCGGCCTGTTGCTGGAAGTCACGCCGGACAACAAAACACCTGATACAGGATGCTTTTTTCTTAGCCAACGATACGGCAGAGCAGCGGAATATGTTACCTTTAGCTTATTGACGATTATCTGACAGGCCGCTGAAAAGCATGACAGTAACAAGGACCCAAGCGTTTAAAAGCATCAATCTTAAGCTACTGACTCTGGTGGCGACATTTCTGGTCATTCTGTTGCATACGGCAGCCGGCCCTTTCAGCTATTTTCATCTGGCATGGTCGGTTTCTGTCATGTATGAAGTGTTGGGACGCATCGCTTTTCCACTTTTTTTGTTGATTGCTGGCTATCACTCACTTAACAAGAATGAATCGCTGCTCAGCACGCTTAAAAAGCGAGTAATGAGCCTGGTTATTCCTCTGGTGGCCTGGTCGGTTATTTATCTGGTTTATAATCAGCAGGTCAATGCCAGCAACGTAAAAATCAGTTTTCTGGAGCTGCTCAGCAAACCAGCCTATCCGCACCTGTGGTTTATTTACACCCTAATCCTGCTGTATCTGGTGACGCCACTACTGAACACCTTTATACAGAATGGTAGCCAGCAACGTGTCAACTATACCCTCACCGTCTGGTTTATTTTCGCATCAGTTTATATGCTGTTTGATAATGTGAAAGTGAACCTGATTGAAGGATTGCCCATCCCCTCCCCCAGCAATATCGATAAATTAATTTATTTATCAGGATTTTACATTATTGGCGGTGTGGTGAGACGTTTTAATATTAACCCCAAAGTGACCATCTCGGGCGTTATATTTATTATTTCGTCAGTATTAACCGCGGTAATGACCTATTCACTCTCGATCAGCACATTTTCACCCAACGGTGTCTTTCTGTTTTATTCAGCGCCGACACTGGTGGTGATATCGTTAGCCGGTTTCTTTATGTTGCTGAATGCCGGATTTCGCTGGAATAAATGGGCGTTTAATCTGGTACGGGGCTTATCCCGGCTGAGCCTGGGAATTTTCTTCGTACACATTATTGTGCTGGAGACGATGTTATCGGTTCTGAATATTAATTTTGAAGGTTACTACTCCGCTCTGACAATCCCACTGGTCGCGTTAGTGTGCTTTCTTATCTCTGCGGGGATCGTCTGGCTACTGCGGTTGGTCCCCTGGTTACGCAAAATAACCTGATATTGTAAGAACGGTCACTTTCACAAGCGACCGCTCTTCTGGCAGACCGCCGGATTGCCACATGCTTTAATATGTCGCTGAAGCAAATTTGTGTGGCTGGTTAATTGCCTTACGGGCAATCCAGTAAAGCAAAATACGCTCTTCATCATTATCCTGATCGGCCATTGCTAACAGCTTCAGCACCAGCGTGGCTTTATTGACAGGCTGTCCTGTCATGCTCAGGTCAACCACCGCTTTACCAATGATATTGCAGACTTCCTGCTCATTTGAAACAGGTAACTCAGTTTCAACACTCATTTTCTCCTCCTGTGGTGGATAAATATTAAGCCTGGCAGAGATGGCAGAGATTGCCATCCCATTATCGCATCGGGCTTCTCAGGCAATGCCACAGCGCTGGCGGGACAGGCCGTTGGAGGCGCGGCAGCAATAGACCCACGCAGGTGGCAGATTGCGTAATACACGGGTACGGTTCCACGCAAAATAGCCTGAGAGCAGGGGCTCGGAAAGCGAGGTGTACTGAAACTGAATAAACATTCCCTGTGGGCTTAACTGAGAGGATGCGCGCGCCAGAATGCCATGCCTTACCGAATGAGGCAGTGAGAGCAATGGCAACCCGGAGAAAATCGCGTCATATTCCCCATTCAGCGTCTCCGCGGAGCGTCCTGTTACCTCCAGACGCGCATCGTCAATTTCTGCAAGTCTGGCATGAAAGCGAGGATTGGTTTCAAATGCCAACAGTCTGGCATCTGGCCGCATCCGTGCCAGCAAATGGCGGGTCAGCACACCATCACCAGCGCCCAGCTCTGCGATCTGCTGGCAGCGGTTCCAGTCCACGGCATCGGACATGGTTGTGCACAGCGACATTGAGGACGGAGCAATTGTACCCGTTTTGCGGGGTTCGGCGATAAATTCCTGCAAATAACCGGTTTTATCTTTAATCCATGAAAACGCCGTCAACAACATAAAGTTACCTCTGCATGGAAAGAATCATCTCAGTAGGCCACAGGATACTTATCGAGTTCTTAAAATATGCAGTTGAACTTAAAAACTAAGATTATTCTTATCTCTAAAAGGTTATTCCCAGCATGATATTAACATCTGTTTACAGTCAACAATCTTGCCACACATTTCACCTGCTTAAGAAAAAATGATAACAGCCCAAAAACAGCGCCAGCGTTTAATCTTAAAATCACAGGGTTACTTGATTTATATATGGCACTTATTTATATCCAGCAAAGCCTGTTAGCCGACAAAAAATCCGTTTCGGCTTAAATAAGATAATTCCGTAATAAATCCCCTCTGTTCCCATCAGGACATCAACAATTATTCCCTGTTCGTTTTATTCATCAGACATCATGCTGTTTTTATCTAACAACAGCTGGCACTGTTTATCTCTCCTGGTAATCAGGATCAGATATTACGGTGATTTATTCCTCTGTTTTAAAAATAAAAAATTAAAATTATTCTCTTGGTGTTGTTTCTTAAATACCTTTCCAGGATTAAAAAATGAAAAAAATAAACGTGTCTTTACTGTTGATGATGGCTGCAGCCACCAGCCCTGTTTACGCCGTACCCGCCACCGGAGAAGCCGCAGGAAGTGCAGCCACCACCGTTGCAGATGGTAACTCAAATGCAATGGGCCCTGGCGTGGTTGCCGCGCTCCTGGGTGTGGCTCTGGCAACAATGGGCGGTGGTGGTGACGGTAACGATGGTTCCACCGCCACAGCGACCAGCACCACCACGACCAACACCCAGCATTGATCATTTTACTTTAACAATAAGCCGATCCGGCCTTACCACCTGGCAAGGCTGGATCGGATTTGCGTGTAACAAAACACAGCTAAGGAGCTGTTTGCCAGGTAAATAATTTCCGCCGTTATCGCTGGCATCGATCATTGAAATAACGGTCGTTCAGCGCATAGCCTATACTGAGTTCTGGTCCGGTACGTTAACGGAGTGGGTTATGCTGATTGGCTTCGTTTTACTCGTCAGTGCGTGCGGTCACGATGCCTGTGACGCCCTGCCAGTATCCGAACATATTTTTCCCTCGCGTGAAGCATGCCAACGTATTGCCGAACGTATTCATCAACGGCGTCCCGATGCAGTGTTGATGTGCGGTGAGGTTTATCGCGACCGGGGCGGTGAAGAAACCCGTGTCAATTAACCGCCTGCCAGCCATGGTCAGGATGATAAGCAGTAAATTGCTATCCCGACGCCCGTCGGATGTAGATTGCATCAACCGCGCCCGGCATGGCTGGGATATTAATCTCAGGACAGGCAATAATCCCCTCTGCGGCGAGCCGTTTTGCTGTGTTTCACTATCCACGTCGCCATTTGCCTCTCTGCACCACAGCCCTGATCATAAGCACTTCCCACATCGCCTGCGCCAGAGCCAGATATAAGCCAATCGCCACTTTTTTTGGTAAAAACACGGCTGGCCTCTGGGTTTCATCAATAATCTGTTGATTCTGTCTGAATAACACCTTTCAGCTTATTATTGCGGTTTACATTTTTTTATCTTATGGTAACAACTTGAAAATAAGTCTTAATTTTTAGTGATTTATGCAACATAGCCGGTCACGGGAGGATCATGCAATCTGAATTTTTACTCGGGGTAGATGGCGGCGGCACGCACTGCCGTGCACGGCTCGCCACGGCTGATGGCAGAGTGCTGGCCGAATGCAAAAGTGGTGCGGCTAATGTTTATTCCGACTTTGACACCGCGCTACTGACACTTAATTCCCTGTTCAGGCACATCCTTCAGCTCGCCGGCCTTACGCCAGCCGCCTGGGAAAAGACCTCCGCGGTGCTGGGTCTGGCTGGCGCGAATGTGCCCTCCGTCAGCGCTCGTCTGCATCTTGTCCCTTTTCCTTTCGCCCACGTCACACTGCTGTCAGATGTGGAAATAGCCTGTATCGGCGCGCATAACGGTGAACCGGGTGCGGTACTGATTGTCGGAACGGGTAGCCAGGGAGTGGTCTGGGACGGTGAACATTTTCGGCATATTGGCGGGTGGGGTTTGGTGCTTTCCGATCAAGGGTCCGGCGCACTGTTGGGCCAACGCCTGCTACGCAAATCCCTGCAGGCACATGAGGGACTGCTCCCCGGCAGCGGGCTGAGTCATAATGTCATGAACCATTTTAATAACGCACCGAATGCGCTGCTTCAGTGGAGTAAAACCGCCACGCCAGGAGACTGGGGGCAATTTTCGCCGTGGGTTTTTAATGCCATGCAGCAGGGCGATGCGCTGGCTGAAATACTGATTAATGAAAGCGCAGCGGAGATAGCCCAGATGGCAGACGCGCTAATCCGTGACAGCCAGCGACCACTGGCGCTGATGGGCGGCCTTGCCGGGCCAATATTTCCCTGGCTGGCACCGGAGATGCGCAAGAAAATTGTTCCGGCCCGCAACGATGCCCTGTCCGGGGCATTGCAACTGGCGCGACGCTGATGAGCATGCCGTGGCCCTGAAACCGCACAATGACAGGTAGGTGGCGGCAATAGCCTTGCGCTGGCGGACGTGGTTTGCATGATTGTGGTGCGGGTTTCTTCTGCCCACTGCGCTGGTGAGCAGGATGAACTGCGGTTGCGGCTTTACCATAAACAAAACACGGCGGATATCCAGATGTTGATGGCAGGGACAAGGACGGTGATCCCTGGTAGTGCAGTCTCCTGTCCTGCAATACCGATGACGTGACGCAAGGTGCCGTGAAATAACCCGCCAGATGGCTCTGTCAGGGTGCTGTTAATACGCACAGGTTCAGAATGAAGGCCCAACGCAGCAAGGGTCACTGATTATTACGCCATATCGTCCTGCTGTTTTTTATCTTCTTCAAAGCGTGCCGTTGTGAATTTTCACCCTTATTAATCACTACAAACAGATATTATTACCTTTTATAACCAGGCATTAAAAATAATTATCGGCAAATCAGAGCGTCGTTAGCGTCATTCTTATTTTGGGTTCAGGTTTATATTTCCATTACCCGGAGAGTAGCTCAGATTTCAGATCAACCGCGCTGTCGCAGGAGACGCAGCGAAGGCAATCCATGATAAATAAAAAGTATATTTATCCATCCTTCATGCACTGACAGCACCTGCTGCATTAATCATATCGCGTTGCATGAATGCAGAGATACACCCGGCTGGAAGAAAACAGGCATGGTAAATAACACGTATCTGTCAGCACAGTTTTATATCCGCACCGCCTATCCTGAAGAAAACACCACACGGAGAATGGAACCGTACCTGATATGGTTGAATGAACATAATACTCAATCCGGGGGAGACATCAGGACTGAAGACGGACACATCTGCGGTAAGGCACATATTATGTGCAGGAGAACAATTAATGTTTCCTGTCGCCTCCGCTGCGGTATTTCTGCCTGCGTCCGAAATCATTCACTGTTATATCCCGTGCTAATTAATTTACTGCAGGTACTATCCTGGTATTTGCTTGCCGTTCTGCTTAGTTTTTCCGCGCCCTGCGATTTATTTACAGCTTTCGCTACCAAAATGGCCAGTCTGAATTAGATTTAAATCAGATGTGATCATTATCACACAATAACCACCACAGTATTATCCAGGAGTAACTTGTGACTGAACCATCGTATAGCGGGTCATCCAGCAGCACGGCGGGAGCATCATCGCCACCGACTGAGCCGCTGGTAAAAGTAATCGCCTTTGTAGCCACGCTGGGAGGATTGCTGTTTGGCTATGATACTGGCGTCATAGCAGGTGCCCTGCTTTTTATGAAGCACGATCTGCACCTCACTTCCCTGACCACCGGCATGGTGACCAGCTTTTTGATCCTGGGATCGGCGATTGGCGCCGTGTTTGCGGGCCGCGTTGCTGACCGTTTTGGCCGTAAAAAAGTCATCCTGATCATGGCTGTCGTTTTTATGATTGGCTCGCTGGGCTGTGCCATGGCGCCCAACGTTACCATCATGATTATCTTCCGCTTTATTCTGGGACTGGCGGTAGGTGGCGCGGCGGCTATCGTGCCGATTTACATCGCGGAAATTGTACCGGCCAACCGCCGCTGGCAGTTTGTTACCTTGCAGGAGCTGATGATTGTCTCCGGCCAGCTGATTGCCTACACCAGTAATGCCGCAATCAACGAAGTGTGGGGGGGAGAAACCACCTGGCGCTGGATGCTTGGAGTGGCCTGTGTACCGGCAGTGATTTTGTGGGTGGGGATGTTATTCCTGCCGGATACGCCGCGCTGGTACGCCATGCATGGGCGCTATCGTGAAGCGCGCGACGTGCTGGAGCGAACCCGCCATTCACGAATGGTTGAGCGCGAAATGAGTGAAATCCGTCAATCGATGGACCCCAAAAGCCAGAAAAACGCACGCAGGCAGAAAACCATTTCAGTATGGATGAAGCGCCTGGTGGCACTGGGGATAGGTATCGCCATGCTGCAACAGCTGTCTGGCGTCAATACCATTATGTTTTATGCCCCCACCATGTTGCAGGCAACCGGGCTGGGGACCAATGCCTCGCTGCTGGCCACCATTGCTAACGGCGTGATTTCGGTGATCATGACCTTTGTCGGCATTATGCTGCTCAGCCGGTTTGGCCGACGGCCTCTGCTGCTGGTGGGCCAGATTGGTTGTACCTGTACACTGCTGGCGATTGGCCTCGTGACCTTACTGATGCCAGAGACGGTCAACGGTCATCCTGATGTGCTCCGTAGCTATCTGGTGTTGGCTGGCATGCTGGTGTTTCTTTGCTTTCAACAGGGCGCACTTTCACCGGTGACCTGGCTGCTGCTGTCAGAGATGTTCCCAATGCGTATTCGTGGCATGGCCAACGGTATTTCAGTCTTCGCCATGCAGATGACCAATTTCTCCATCGCCTTTATGTTCCCCATTCTTCTGGAGAGCTTTGGTCTGACCATGACGTTCTTTGCCTTCGCTGCGGTTGGCGTCGCCGGTGGCATTTTCGCCGTGCTCTTCGCGCCGGAAACGAGGGGTAAAACGTTAGAACAGATTGAAAAGCACTTCAAAAAACACTTACAGGACGATCCAGCTCCTCAAACCATCGTTTAAGTAGCCCAGCGCGCCACGGATGGCGCACCTTTATATCGACATCACTCGAAGTGAGCGCACCACAGCCTGTTAAAGCGGATCATCCCAACAGCAGTGTCATCAGCCAGAACCCGGCAAAGGTCATCAGTAATGAGCCGATAACATGGGTTAACACTGAAATCAGTGCCCACAGCATCTTACCCGTCTGCATCAGCGTGATAATTTCCAGAGAAAAGGTAGAAAAGGTGGTCATTCCGCCACACAATCCGGTGGTGATCAGCAGTTTCCATGCCGGATCGATGTGCGGATTGCGCAGAAACCAGGCCATCGCCGCACCAATAATAAATCCCCCAACCAGGTTCACCAGCAGCGTACCAGGCGGCAACTCAGGAAATAAAGCGTTCAGGCGAATACCCAACAACCAGCGAATGACACAGCCCGCAGAACCACCAATAATGACGGCAATTAATGATTTGATCATGATCTCCTCAAAGGCGTTTACGGAGAGATGTTTTCAGGCAGGCCTCCCGAAACACATCCCTTTTCATGGTGAAAAGAAGTGGCATCAGGCGTCATCAGCCCCTTACTGGCGGGGCGGTTGGGAAAGGTGGAACACCATCACCTTGCGTACCAGCCTAATCAGCCGGACCTCGTTTTGCAATCCCCACGTGGGTACAGAAAAAACAGCCGTCGTCAGATGTCCTGCTTTGCCGGGCCTTGCGCTGACGATCTGACGGCAGGTTTGGTTGCAAATCGCACGCACTGTTTTCCCAATGAAAACAGGACGCGCTGGCGGCAGTTATTGTCAGCCGGCTGGCGGGTCATCTGTTGGTGCTTTATATCGCCGGATCCATGCTCTGTGCGAAACGTTATGTGACAGAGCCTCACATTAAAAGTCTAAAATGGTGAATGCGGCAGCGGTAACAGATAACCGATGCGGTGTCCTTATTGTGCGGCTAGCCCTTCACAAATATTCACATCGGATCCCGCTTCAATGGTCATTTATCTTTGTCCTGATGACCGGACGCCTGGCACTTACCACGGCAGATAAAAGGTCAACGGGCGGGCATGGTGCTAATGCCTGGCTGCCGGCGGCATCAGTCCCCCCTTTCACGGGGTGGGAACAATGTCGGGGTGACGTTTTACGCTGGCGCTGGGCCTGTTCGGGCAAATGCCCGTGTCCTGAGCGGCAGATTGATATCGCCTTTACCTTGCGGTTGCGGGTCATTGATTAAAACATCCTGTTTTGTATTGGATTATTTTCTATTGTGATCATTATCAGTAGGGCGTTACCAAAGGCGGATATCACCACGCCTCGGCCTGAAAGCATCACGGCCAGCGGCGTCGGTTGATAAGCCATCGGCGTATTACCATGCAGCCTGGTGATGAATGGCTCGCCCACGTTATTTTTGGCCCTGATTTACATCCGTTACGCTTGCCAACTCCCTGAACATAACATTATCGCTACGCCTGCTGTTCCGATTCGACCGGCACATCCTCTTCACTGTTGACCATCGTCGCCTGAATCTCTTCTTCCGCTATGGTTGGGTTTAACGCCGCAACCAGCGGAGAACTGGTCAGACTGTCAGGCATCGCCACATGCGGAATCGTTGCTTCAGCCTCCACCGGCTGCTTACTCACATGGAACTGGCTTATCATCGCAATACCAATCCCACAGATACAGAAGAAACCATACAGCATATTCCCGCCCAGTGGCTGCATCAGTACCCCGGTTATCAGCGGACCAATACAGGCTCCAACGCCAAACGCCATCAGCAGGCAGGCCGTCAGCGAAACACGCCGTTCGGCCATCACGCTGTCATTTGCCATCGCCACAATCAACGGATAAAGAGAAAACTGCATCATGCTGGTGATGAACGCCGCCAGTACCACCCACCAGAAATCAAGCCGGGAAGGTAACACCAGCGGCAGCGCCACCAGCGCGTATAACAGTGCGGTATAGCGTAATAACCGGTGCCTGGCGGTTCGATCCGACAGCCAGGCCAGTGGGAACTGCGAGATTAATCCGGCAAAAATAGTGATCCCCATAAACAGGCCAGTTTGTTGCGTACTGAACCCCAGCATGCTGGTATAGACTGGGGTCATGCCATAGAACGCGCCAACCGCCATACCGGTAATCAGGGTGATCAGCAAAATCTTGGGGATAGTGCGGAAAAAATAGCCCAGCTCCATCGGGGCAGGCACCATTGGCTGCGCATTGGTGCGGGTAGTGAGCGCAATAGGCACCAGACAAAGGGCAAAACAGAGTGCCACAATCAGCAGGCTGCTGCTGCCTGAGCCAATCTGGGTCATCAGGATAATCTGTCCTGAAGAAAGGCCAAGGTAAGTCGCCGCCATGTAGAAACCAAATATCATCCCGCGCTGCTCGGTACTCGCCTGATCGTTCAGCCAGCTCTCCAGAACCATATACTGACACATCATGCACAAGCCAATGATAAGTCGCAGGAAAATCCACATTGGCAGATATTCGGTAATGCCGTGTCCCAGCACCGAGGCGGTAATAATCCCGGCACAGGCCACATAGGCACGAATATGCCCAACGCGGGCAATCAGGTTATGCCCGACTTTGCCACCAATCACCAATCCAATATAGTTCGCTGCCGTAATACCCCCGATAATCCCGCCGCTGATATGTTCGTGGGCCAAACGGAGTGAAACATAGGTCGTCAGCAGACCAGAACCAAGCAGCATTAACAGGGTAGTGGTATATAACGGTAAAAAAGTGCCAAGGATTTTTTTCATGATGGCTCCCTGTCGTCTGCATTCCAGGAAAAGGTCTTTTGAAAGCAAAACTGTAGACGTTCTTTCCTGTCAGACGCAAGGGAGCCTTATCGCTTGCGGAGGATTCTCAGGCGCTGGCTGTCCGCCTGGTGGCGGTTGAGCAGCCAGCGCCATGAGTATTACGTCTGCCCATAGTAGGCATCCGGGCCATGTTTACGGGTGAAATGCTTGTTCAGTAAGTATGCATCCATCACCGGGACCTGCCGGTTTAACGTGCCGGTTATCCAGGCCATTTTCGCCACTTCTTCCATAACCACCGCATTTTGCACAGCAATTTCAGGGGTTTTTCCCCAGCAGAAAGGACCGTGCTGTGACACCAGAATACCCGGCATATGCAGTGGATCGCTTGCCCCAATGGTGGCGGCAATCACTTTGCCGGTTTCCAGTTCATAGTTCCCGGCGACTTCTTCACGGCTCAACGGGCGGGTACAGGGTATGGCCCCCGCAAAATAATCAGCATGTGTTGTTCCTGATGCCGGGATTGCCGCCCCTGCCTGTGCCCAACTGGTTGCCCAGGTCGAGTGCGTATGCACAATGCCGCCGATCTCCGGGAAACGGGCATAAAGTTCAAGGTGGGTTGCGGTATCTGATGAAGGTTTGTTATTCCCCTCCACTCTCCGCCCATCCAAATCGACCACCACCATATCGCTGACGTTCATCTCGTCGTAAGGCACCCCGCTGGGTTTAATCACCACCAGACCACGCTGGCGATCGATGGCGCTGACATTTCCCCAGGTCAGTGTCACCAGACCATGTTCGGGAAGTGCCATATTGGCCTGATAAACCCGACGTTTCAGCGCTTCTGTCATGCCGCCACCTCCATATTAATTCCGGCCTGCTGCATCTGTCGGATGACCCAGGCGCGTGCCTGGCGGACTTCCTGCAGCGGGTCCTCCGCTGACTCACTCCACATTTCGATCAAATACGGCCCACGGTAGCCACTGTTCTGTAAGGTACGAAAACACTTTTCGAAATCCACCACGCCGTGACCAAAAGGCACATTTTTAAACACCCCAGGCAGGGTATCTTTGATATGGACCGCCACAATATGACCGGCACCACTTTCCAGCTCCATCTGCACATCGTTATCCCATGCGGACAGATTGCCGATGTCGGGATAGAGCTGAAACCAGGGATTGTTCAGATAATGGCTGTAACCCAGCGCCTTGCTGATTGAGTTCATCAGCGGATAATCCATGATTTCCATCGCCAGCATCACCTGAGCCCGGCTGGCCATCTGCACCGCCAGTTCCAGTCCTTGCCGAAAACGTTCACGGGTGTGGGTATTCGCCTGTTGATACCAGACATCATATCCCGCCAGCTGAATAACTCTGATCCCCAGATCCTGAGCCAGCACGATAGCTTTTTGCATAATCTCCAGCCCGTGGTTACGGGTGTCGTCATCCTCCGCACCCAGCGGATAGCGACGATGAGCACTGAGACACATGGAAGGGATACGTACTCCCGTAAGCGCTATCGCATTAATGACGGCCATTCGCTGTTCGGCAGACCATTCCAGCCTCGCCAGACGTCCATCACTTTCGTCCACCGACATCTCAAGAAAATCAAACCCCAGCGTTTTAGCCTGACTGAGACGGACAACCCAGTCATCCCCCGGTGGCAGAGCTTTTTCATAGATCCCAAGGGGGACAGTGTTGTAACTCATCATATTCCCCTCAGCCCCAGAGTGACGCGATGGACGCTTTAAACTGTCTGGCAGCGATGACGGGGTCCTTCGCGTCGCGAATACTGCGTCCGGCAATAAATACATGCACCGGGATGTCACTGAACAGGGGTAAATCTTCCAACGCCAGCCCTCCGGTAACGGTTACCCTGAAGCCCATCTCAGAAAGGCGTTGGATGGCCGAAATATCATTCCCGCTCCAGGCGACGCCAGCGGCCTGGGCATCGCGGCTGCGGTGGTAGACGACCTGAGCGATCCCGGCTTCACGCCATGAAGCCGCCTGTTGCCATGTCCAGTGTCCGGTCAGTTCAATTTGCACATCACCGCCATACTCTTTTGCCACTTCAAGCGCGCCTTTAATGGTGTTGATATCCGCGCAGCAGATGACGGTAACCCAGTCAGCGTTGGCGTCAAAACACATGCGGGAGAGGATCTTCCCGGCATCTGCAATCTTGGCGTCAGCCAGTACGATCTTTTCAGGATACAGCGCTTTCAGATCGCGCACGGCACGGACACCTTCAGCGACACACAAAATCGTCCCCACTTCAATAATATCCACCTCCGCAGCAATCAGCCGGGTGGTGTTATAAGCGTCATCCATGGACTGGTTGTCCAATGCAATCTGTAACAACGGAAGGGATTTTTTCATCATAAATTCCTTTTAGATAGCCAGGGGTGTGGCTGAATGTTCGGAAGTACGGTCAATTAAATCAAGTACCTGCTGGGCGGTAGTACAGGCGCGTAGTCGATCGAAGTTTTGTTCATCTTCAAACAGATTAACCACCTGCATAATGCCGACCTCCTGATGTGTCGTGGCATCCTCAGCCGCCAGCGTGATCAAAATATCTACCGGATCGTTGTCTTCATGATTGAAATTCACCGGGGTTTTCAGGGTGACCAGCGAAAATCCGGTTTTCAGTACCCCTTCTTCCGGCCGACCGTGTGGCATTGCCAGGCCAGGCGCGATAACGAAATAGGGGCCGTAGCGCTCAACGCCGTCAAGAATGGCCTGGTAGTAGCGCGGCTCCACCACCTTCGCCTCTGTTAATAAATCCACACCAATACGAACCGCCTGCTGCCAGTTATCGACTTCTACCTGCAAACGTATTGACCGATTTTCGGCCAGAGAATCGCGTAGTTTCATCGGTACTCCCTGCTTTTATTTGGTTAGGGAAAACGACTTTTCTTTTCATGCTGACCCTACTTCAGAACAGAGGAAGGGAATTTTTCATTGATGACATCCATGATTTTCGGACCGAAATCATCGGCTGAAAGCATATTGCGCACGCCAATGACATATTTATTACCACTCACGGTAATTTCATTTGCGACGTGCGTTGACGCCACAATAATGTCGGCAGCAGCCAGTTCAGATTTATATTCACCTACGGCACAACTGTTGAGGGTATGTTGTACCCCCTGCTGGGTAAGGAACTGTCCAATTTTCATTTTCATGATCATTGAGCTTCCTTGCCCACAGCCACACACAGCCAGAATTCGTACTGTCATTTGTCTGTCTCCACGTTAAGTGAGCGGGATACTTCCGCTGAGGCGGATTGTTTTGTAGCCTGCTTTTCAGCATTTTCTTCAAGGCGAAGGCGGCGCCCGGCAAAAAACATATACAGCAGAGAAATCATCACGATAACGCCCATAAAAAACATGCCGGTACTGGCAAAGCCCTGCATTAATGGAGGAGCAAGAATCGACCAGTCAGCCATTCCCATCCAGGCACTGAGCGAGGTCAGCTTGATTGCCCACACGCAGCCAAAAATCTCCAACATGCCCATAATCAGACAAATCTTCAGTGCTGCCCGCCAGCCACCATAGTGGTTGGCGAAGACACCGATGGTGGCGTTGGAGAAGAACATGGGAATAAATCCGGGGATGATCATAATTGCTGACCCCATCGCCATCAGTATACCCACCGCGATCAGTTGACCGATGGTCCCCCACATAAATCCCCAGACCACGGCGTTGGGAGAAAAGCTGTAAATTGCCGCGCAATCGATAGCCAGCACCGCCCCCGGAATGAGCCGCTGAGAGATTCCGTTAAAAGCTTCGCTCAGTTCCGCCACAAACATACGAACGCCCTGAATAATGATAAAAATCGCCACGGCGAACATTAAACCGGTTTGCAGGATATAAATTGTCCAGTGGGTTTTGCCGGCCATTTGTTGCAGAGTGTCTAACCCGAACGAGCACAGAATCGCGCCGAAGAACAGCGTCATGACAATGGCAGTGGACACGATGTTATCGTGAAAGATATTCAACCAGCCCGGTAACTTCAGATCTTCAACGCTTTCCTCTTTCCGTCCCATATAAGGCGCGAGCTTGCAGGCCAGCCATGACGCAAACTGCTGCTGGTGACCAATGGAAAAGCCACTGTTATCAGTGACTGCCTGTGTAGGTTTGAACATCATGTTCGACGTTATCCCCCAATAGAGCGACACCAGGATTGCCGTTGCCCATATGGTCGACCACATCGGATAGCCGAGAATGTAGAAAAACACCGCAATTACCCCGGCCTGCTGAAACATAATGTGCCCGGTTAACATAATGGTACGTATGCCCGTTAGCCGACGTAAAAGGACATAGAGGATATTCAACCCCAGCGCGATCAGCACAGCATAGCCAACCCAACTGTAGGCATCCCCCATCCGCTCAACCGTTGCCATCATTGACGCATAGGTATCTGATATTGCGCCATTAATGCCGTAAACCTCTGACATTTTGGCAACCAGTGGTTTGAAGGTGCCAGTCAGAATACCGGACCCTGCCTGAAGTAACATAAAACCGATGATGGTTTTTATGGTGCCTTTAATCACCACACTGACGCTTTTTCTGAGCAGGAGGTATCCCGTCATCGTCACAATGCCCAACAGCAAGGGAGCATTGGTCATTACCTGATCAAAAAAAACGGTGAACACGGTATAGAACCATTCCATATTGATCTCCGTTATCCCCAGCAGATTGAGCAGGCACCACGCCTGGATTCACGATCGCACGCTGACTGGGACAGAAGAACTCTAACGCTCAGATAAAATCATTAAAAGATTAAATATGATTATTTGTGAGCGAAATCGCAAGACCCGCCGTTGCATGACTCACCAGCACAGCAGTGAACCCCAGTTTATATGAGTAAATTCAAAACGATAAAATAAGATAAAACGCGACCCGGTTTTTTCCGATAGCATTAAATAGCGGATACAAAGACTAATCTGGCTGTTTCGTCATCATTGCATCCTGAAACATCAAATGTTAGCCTGCATTTTAAGTCACAAATAATCACAATGTGAGCACTTATGATTATAATATTTTTTATATGATGAGGGATTAACATGAGTAAAGTAGAAAGCATCAGCCGCGAATCCTGGATACTCAGTACGTTTCCTGAGTGGGGAACCTGGCTGAATGAAGAGATTGAGCAGGAACAGGTAGTACCCGGCACATTTACTATGTGGTGGCTGGGTTGTACGGGGATCTGGTTAAAGAGCGAAGGCGGTGCCAACCTCTGTGTCGATCTCTGGTGCGGCGTAGGCAAGAAAACTCACGCGCAAGCCCTGATGAAAAAAGGCCATCAGATGCAGCGAATGGCCGGCGTAAAAAAGCTACAGCCTAACCTCAGGACCACCCCTTTTGTTATCGATCCTTTTGCTATCAAAGATATCGATGCCATCCTGGCAACCCACGACCACAACGATCATATTGACGTTAACGTTGCCGCTGCGGTGATGCAAAACTGTGCCTGCGACGTTCCTTTTATTGGCCCACAAACCTGTGTGGATCTCTGGGTAAGCTGGGGTGTGCCTGTTGAACGTTGCATCGTAATGAAACCCGGTAAAGTGGTACGCATCAAGGATGTGGAGATCCACGCACTGGACTCCTTTGATCGAACCGTACTGATCACCCTGCCTGCGGATCAGATCGCCGCCGGAAAATTGCCGGACACCATGGATCAGCGGGCGGTAAACTACCTGTTCAAAACTCCCGGCGGTAATCTGTACCACAGCGGTGATTCTCACTATTCCAATACCTACGCGCAGCATGGCAATGAGTATGATATTGATGTCGCGTTGGGGTCATATGGTGAAAACCCACGCGGCATTACCGATAAAATGACCAGCGTTGATATTTTACGTATGGCTGAGTCACTGAATACCAAAGTGGTCATTCCTTTCCATCATGATATCTGGTCAAACTTTCAGGCCGATCCACAGGAAATTCGCCAACTGTGGGAAATGAAAAAAGATCGCCTGCAATATGGCTTTAAACCCTACATCTGGCAGGTCGGCGGCAAATTCACCTGGCCGAACGACAAAGATAACCTTGAATATCATTATCCAAGGGGTTTCGATGATTGTTTTACCACCGCCCCAGACCTGCCTTTTAAAGCATTTCTTTAAATCACCTATGGCGGGGAAAACGTCCCCGCCTGTGCAAAAAATGAGTATTGAATGATTTTTTTGCTCAACTATAATCATAATAAATGCTCATTTCATGCGGAGTCACCATGACAGAACTACAACGCCACCATGCGATCCTTGAACTGTTACAACGTCAGGGCCACATTTCTGTCACCGAAGTGATCGACAGTTTTGCCATATCACCCGCGACGGCGCGCCGCGATATCACCAAATTAAATAAACTGGGTAAATTACGTAAGGTGCGTAATGGTGCTGAAGCGGTTACCTTGCCTCACCAGAGCTGGACGCCACTCAATATTCATCAGACCGAAAATATTGATGAAAAGACGCGGATTGCCAGAGCCGCTGCTCAGCTCTGCAAACCGGGCGAAAGTGTGGTGATAAACTGCGGCTCAACCGCTTTTCTGCTTGGCCGGGAAATCGGTGGTAAAGGGATCCAGGTGATCACCAACTATCTGCCTCTGGCTAATTATCTCATCGAACAGGAACATGACAGCGTGGTGATCATGGGTGGCCAGTATCATCAAAGCCAGGCAATTACGCTTGCCCCACCGGATGGTGACGCGAGTCTGTATGCCGGTCACTGGATGTTTACCGGCGGTGCGGGGCTGACTCAGGACGGCTTGTATAAAACCGATATGCTGACCGCGATGGCTGAGCAAAAGATGCTGAACTATGTGGGTAAGCTGGTGGTGCTGGTGGACAGCAGTAAAGTGGGCCAGCGTGCCGGCATGTTGTTCAGCCGCAGCGAGCAGATTGATGTGCTGATTACCGGTAAAGATGCGGATGCCGGGGTGATCAGCAGGCTCCAGCACCAGGATGTTCAGGTGATTCTTGTGTAGCGGCATCGATGCACACCTTATCAGAACCGGGCATTATCAACCCGAATCAGGCCTGAGACAGGTCCGGTACCGAACACGAAATGTACACTCAGACAAAACAGTTCACACCATCGTTGTAAGAACAGCCTGCACAACCATACGGACAGGCAAAGCGTTTTTCTCCGTGAGGCGTACGGAAAATAATGTAAACGCGCCAGACCGCGATACAGGAAGTTTTATGAAAAAAGCGAGCGCTTCGGGTTCGTTCTCTGTGCCTGTTACGGTCATTCCACCGGAAGAATGCTGGTTCTGAGCCTGCTGGCGACGCTGAGCACAATCGTGGGCCTGCTGGTTATCACGCTGAAAATAAAGGATTACATCTGAGGCAGATGGCTAACCGTATTTAATCACGGCGTATTATCCCGTATCTGAAATTAGCGGAGAATATCTCACGACACTTCCCGTTAATATTAATTCTAAGGGTACTGAGTAGCGTTTTTAGCCATTCCCCAGAACCTGGCGAAACAGGGTGATGATTTATGGGGAGACCTCAGGGCCACCGTCCCGATATAAAGACCAAAACGCAGCGGACAAAAACAACGTATCAGAACTTTATTTTCTGGTTATAAATCATATAGTTAAAAGATAAAATAAACTGCGACACTACTTCTCCAGACGATCATCCCCAGCACGATCCTGGCCGATCTTTTTAATCACCGCGACCAGCAACAGGCAGGAAAATCGCCGCAGCAAAGGCAGAATGCCTGATAATAATCCCCTGTCCTGCAACTCACCAGGACGCAATGCAGTGCGGATTTTTCTATTGCGTATGAATGTGTTTATATCAGGCTACCGACAATACCACTGCCGCTACGCTTTTAGCCGCAAACAAGACCTGTAACGATATGAATCTTAGAGAAAAAATTGTCAGTCAGTTCAGCTCACTCTCGCCAGAATTACAGCGGGCCGCCGAATTCTCCCTGCAACACGCCAATCAACTGGTGGTGCAGTCAATGCGCGCGTTTGCCGCAGAAGGTGACATCAAACCCGCCACATTGCTGCGACTGGCGCAGCGCCTGGGCTATCAGGGCTGGGCAGAGTTAAAAAGCGCACTGATTGACGATATTGGACTGCGAAATGATACCTATGTATCCAGAGCAGAAAAACTGATTGCTAAAGGAACCCAGCCTGAATTGTACCGTGAGGTTTTTCAGGCACACCAAACCAATCTGGCGTTCACTCAGACAGAAAATCAGGAAAAAATGCAGCAGGCTGTCACGCTGCTGGATGAGGCGACCAATGTCTATATTGGCGGTTTCCGGGCCAGCTTCCCTGTAGCCTGGTCGCTGTTTTATGTATATCGTCTGTTCAACCGCCAGGTCACGCTCATTGATGGTCTGGCCAGCAATATCGAAGTGTTCACCCGTGAATTCACCCCCGCCGATTGTGTTTTGCTGACCAGCTTTGCACCTTATTCCCGTGAGTCGCTGGCCGTACTGGATGCCGCGCTGAAAGCCGGCGCACATATTGTCGCCATTACCGATTCGCCCGTTTCTCCTCTGGCGCAGTCCGCCCACTGCACCTTACTGTTCTCCGTCGACAGCCCATCATTCTTTCCTTCCGTGGTGTCTGGCATGGGGCTGGCGGAATGTCTGCTGGCGATGCTGGTGGCGCGTCATGGCCGGGATGCCGTCAGCAAAATTGACAATGCAGAACACTATCTGATTGATTCAGGTGCTTATGTTACCCGCAGCAAATCCTGAAAGATTCATTTGTTTCTGTCATAAGAAAAAACAATACACATGAATCTTATTTTAATTGACGAGATCCAAATGGATCATGCAAGATGCTTTCAGCCTATTGTGCAGTCGTTTCAGGAGCAGCAAGCAGCATGAGTCAGATCATCCACCGCAGCCTACGTACCACACCAGCCACCGCGGTCAGCGCAGAAGGGTGCTATATCACCGATGCCAGCGGCAGGCGTTACCTTGATGCCTGCGGTGGGGCTGCGGTCTCCTGCCTGGGACATGGCCATCCTGAAGTACTGGCAGCGATGCACAAACAGATTGATCGGCTGGCCTATGCCCATACCGGTTTTTTCACCAGTGAAACCGTTGAACAGCTGGCAGAACAACTGACGCGCACTGCCCCGGGCGATCTCAACTATGCCTATTTTGTTTCCGGCGGGTCTGAAGCGGTGGAAGCTGCCCTCAAGCTGGCGCGCCAGTATTGTGTTGAAACGGGTCAGCCAGAACGCACCCTCTTTATTGCACGCAAGCAGAGTTATCACGGTAATACCCTGGGCGCGCTGGCGGTGGGGGGCAACGAATGGCGCCGTCGCCAGTTTGCTCCCCTGCTGATTGATGTCGTGCGTGTATCTGCCTGCAATGAATACCGCGACCGCCAGGATAATGAAAATCAGCAGCAATACACTCAGCGCCTGCTCGATGAGCTGGAACAGGCGATCCTGACGGCTGGCCCGGAAAAGATTATTGGTTTTTGCGCCGAGACGGTGGTGGGTGCCACCACCGGCGCCACACCGCCTACGCCCGGGTACTTTAGCGGTGTGCGGGCGTTGTGCGACAAATACGGCATCCTCTATATTGCTGATGAAGTGATGTGTGGCATGGGACGGACCGGTACCCTACACGCTTTCGAACAGGATGGCGTGATACCGGATATTGTCACCGTTGCCAAAGGATTAGGCGGGGGCTATCAGCCGATTGGCGCAGTGCTGGTAAGTGAAAAAATCGTCTCCGCGCTTCAGGCAGGTAGCGGGATGTTCCAGCATGGACACACCTATATCTGCCACCCGACAGCCGCGGCAGCAGCGCTGGCAGTACAGCAAATTATCGAGCGCGATAACCTGCTGGAGCAGGTACGACAGCAGGGAGATTACCTCCACAGGGCACTGCGTGAGGTGCTGGGAGAACTGCCCTGTGTCGGCAATACACGTGGTTGGGGTCTGTTTGCCGGGGTTGAACTGGTACAGGACAACGCGACCAAAACGCCGTTTGATCCCTCACTGAAGTTGCACGCGGCGATTAAATCATACTGTATGGCACACGGGCTGATGGTATATCCGATGGGCGGCACCATTGACGGGCAATATGGCGACCATATACTGATCGCACCCCCCTTTATTGTGACCCGCCCCCAGTTGGATTTTGTGGTGGAAACACTGTCTCAGGCCATCAGAGCAACAACCCGCACACTTGCCGGATATCAGCAATGAACCGTTTACCGCCGCTGCCAGAATCACAGTGGAACCCCGAACAGCGTCAGCTGGCTGAAGAGATTATTAACGGGCCGCGTGGCGCTTTATTACCGCCTTTTGAACCTCTGCTACGCAGCCCGGAGCTGATGGCCCATGCGCAGCGCATGGGGGAATATCTGCGTTACCGCAGCGCGCTGGGCCAGCGACTGTCAGAACTGGCCATTCTGCTGACTGCCCGTCACTGGTCACAGCCTGTGGAATGGGCAATTCATGCACCGATTGCCCGCGAAAAGGGCATCGCTGCCAGCGCGGTGCAGGCAATAAATGAACAACGTCTGCCGAAAGATTTACAGGCAGATGAATGGGTGGTTTACCATTTCTGTCAGCAACTCCATCAGCAAAAAAACGTCAGCGACGACATCTGGCAGCAGGCCATTGCCCTGTGGGGTGAAAAAGGCGCGGTCGATTTGATTGGCATTAATGGTTATTACAGTTTTCTTGCAATGATGATGAACGGCGCACAGACGTCGGTACCCGACAGTGAGGATTTTATTATTCCGGCATGATGTGTTACCCAATACAGGTGCCCGTCACGTTCAGTTTTCCGTATGTTTATATGGGCAGCTGAACGCTATCAGCAAGATAATATTTATATTCTATCAGGACAATTCCCAGCTATTTCACTGACACCGAGGATTATCATGCCCACTTTTTTTAAAAAATTAACGCTCACCCTGGCACTGGTTGCCTGTTCTGCGAGTTTTGCCGCAATGGCTCAGGATAAATTAACGATCGGTGTCGATACCGCTTTTGTTCCTTTTGAATTTAAAAAAGGCGACAAATATGTCGGTTTTGATATCGATTTATGGGATGCCATTGCAAAGAAAATGCATGTCAGCTATGAATTACGCCCAATGGATTTCAGTGGTTTAATTCCTGGCCTACAGTCGCGCAATCTGGATGTGGCAATGGCAGGAATAACCATTACTGACGCCCGTAAGCAGGTAATCGATTTCAGCAACGGTTATTACAATGCAGACCTGTTAATTGCGGTAAAAAAAGTGGATAACGGTATTACCAGGTTCAGTGATTTGGCCGGTAAAAAAGTGGGACTGAAACAGGGAACCGCCGCCGCCAGCTTTATGAAAAAAAAATATAAAGCGAATTATATTGAGTTTCCAAATATCGACAATGCCTATCTTGATTTGCAGGCAGGTAATATTGACGCCGTTGTGCACGACTCTCCAAACGTTCTTTATTACGTTAAAACGGCCGGGGATGGCAAGGTCAAGTCAACCGGCGAGACAGACAGCATTCTGCCACAGCAATACGGCTTTGCCATGCAAAAAAACAGCCCCCTGACTGAGAAAGTCAATGCCGCACTTGAGGCTCTACACAGCGATGGCACCTATAACAAAATCTATGTTAAATGGTTTAACAAACAGCCAAAATAATCTTTTCAGGCCGATAATCTCGGCCTGAACCCGCAACGCTGGTTATCATATGAACGTTGAATCAAAATATATATGGGAATCCCTGCCGCTGTTACTTCAGGGCATGGAAATGACTTTATTAATATCACTGTCTGGTTTATTCGGTGGTTTCATTATTGGCCTGTTGGCAGGCACCTGTCGTGCACTTGGTGGTCGCCTGTCAAAAACCATCTCGCTTATTTTTGTCGAACTTATCCGAGGTACACCAATAATGGTTCAGGTGATGTTTATTTATTTCGCCTTACCTATGGCGCTACCGGCACGCATTGATCCAATCACCGCTGCAATTGCCACCATTGTAATTAATTCAGGCGCTTATATTGCAGAAATTACCCGTGGTGCGATTTTATCGATCAACAAAGGATTTAAGGAAGCCAGCATGGCCATGGGATTATCTCAACGAGGTACACTATGGTACGTTATTATGCCGCTGGCATTACGTCGCATGATCCCGGCACTGGGTAACCAGTGGATTATCAGTATTAAAGATACCTCACTTTTCATTGTTATTGGGGTGGCAGAGTTAACCCGTCAGGGGCAGGAAATTATTGCCGGAAACTTTCGGGCACTGGAAGTATGGACAGCCGTAGCACTGATGTATTTGATGGTGACGTTATGTCTGAGTTTACTGCTAAAACAACTGGAGAAAAGGATCCATATTTTATGAGCATGGTGGAATTTAATGCAGTCTCCAGGCATTTTGGTGCGACCCAGGTACTGCGTGATATTAATTTAAAAATTGATGCCGGAGAGGTCGTGGTGATTATTGGCCCATCAGGTTCGGGAAAATCCACCCTGTTGCGTTGTATCAATAAGCTGGAAGACATTTCATCCGGTACGCTGCTGGTGGCGGGTATGCATATCACCGATCCGCACGCCAATGAATGCGACATTCGCCGCGAAGCTGGGATGGTATTTCAGCAATTTCATCTTTTTCCACACCTGACGGCGCTGGAAAACGTCATGTTTGGCCCAATCCGCGTGCGTAAACAAAGTAAAAAGGCCGCGCGGCTGCTGGCGCTCTCACTGCTGGATCGCGTTGGTTTAAGCGAGCGCGTAAACCACTACCCTGCCGAGCTTTCTGGTGGTCAACAGCAGCGAGTGGCCATTGCCCGCGCGCTGGCGGTGAAGCCACGCATGATGTTGTTTGATGAGCCAACGTCGGCACTTGACCCGGAACTGCGTCATGAAGTTCTGAAAGTGATACGCTCGCTGGCAGAGGAAGGGATGACGATGGTGATCGTCACGCATGAAATCGCTTTTGCCCGCGATGTGGCATCAAGAGTGATATTTATTGACGGTGGCACGATTACGGAAGATGGCCCCCCGGACAGACTTCTCAGGGCCAACAGTAATCCCCGGCTTAATGCGTTTTTACAGCATGTTTCATAAATATAACCTGATGGCCAGACAATGAAAAAAATTGACATCCGTGGTTCTGCTTTCTCTGTCGGCCAGCAACTGGGGGAGTCAGGCCGTGATGCATGGCATAAAAAACTGACGCAAACCCGGCTATGGCAAACGGTTATCGGCCTGTCAGCGTCAGATCATATACAGGCAATGCGCACGGCGGTTATCGGGCAATACCCGCTGATTTGGCAGGAGCTACAGGGCATGGCGCAAGGGCTGGAAGCACCGCTGGAAGAGGTCTTTGCGTGGAACTGCCGTGGCGATTTGCTCCGTTCCACTTCTGATGGATGTTCCACAATTGCAGGTGGCAGCGCGACGGGAAGCTGGGTGATTGCCCATAACGAAGATGGTTTTCCACAGCTGCGCGAGGAGTGTGCCCTGGCCAGCATCACACCAGACGACGGCCCGGCCTTCCTCAGCTTTATTTATCCCGGTTCGATACCCGGGCATACTTTCTCCGTCAATGAGAAGGGGATCGTCAACACGGTAAACAATATTCGCGTACTGCACCGTCCCGCCGGTTTACCGCGCCAGGTACTGGCCCGCGCCGCGCTCAATGCCAGTTCCCTCGATGAAGCAATCCTGCAACTTACCTCCCCTGTCCGCGCCGGTGCCTTTCACCATACGCTGGCTCAGATGGGCGATAACCGTCTGTTCAGCGTCGAGGCTACGGGTGCGGGGTGTTCGGTGGTACAGGTGACAGGCACGATGGGTCATTCCAATCACCTTATTCATGCTGAAATGGCCAATGTAGCACAGGTGATAACAGACAGTTCTGCGGCACGGCAGGCAACACTGAAAATCCTGTTGAAAAGCGCTCATCCGTTGAATACCGAAGTGGCCAGAACCATTTTATCCGATCAAAGCAATGCGGAGCTACCAATCTGCCGCCTGTCGCCACAGGATCCCGATGATGAAAACACCCTTGCAACCGCCGTGTTTGACGTGGGGACACGGCAAATCGGATGGCAAATTTTCGGCATTGACCGCCATATACCGCTTTTCGAGGGACAGACAGGCTAATCCTTATGTTGCCAGCACCACGAAAGCTTCAGTCCACCGCAGGTGGCATCATGCGGTTCAGATTGTGTGCGTTAATCTGACCGTTGACCACTCTGACAGCTCAATATTCACCGTGGCAGCCCCCCGGCTGATGCAACAGACCGACGATATTTTGCCGGGGCCTGGGATAATCTCCTCGCGGACAGCGGCCCGGAGCGGGTAGCGCGCCCACGCCGCTGATGTCGTGATACCGCCTGCTGTCATCACGCAGGCCAAAGATTCGACGCTGTTTCAGCCCGTTGCCGTCTTCCTGCCGGCCTGATTACATGCACCAGAGGGGGGCGAATTGTCTTTTACGTTGAGCAAAAACCGGGCGCAAACTTCCAGGTTAAAGTTTCCGGCACACAGACCGATATAGTTAGTACTTAACCAAAACTGCCAGTGATGATTATGATACTAATTAAACCGATCGAACTTTTAATACTATCCATTACAATCATCTACTGCTGCGCCATGTGCTCGTGGTTCTGGTAAAACATACGCTGGTGACGGGATGTAATTCGCGCTGCACTCCACCGGGAGGACAGACCACACCTTGCGCTGTTCACATCAGGCAGTAACAGCATGGCCGGGCTGGCAGCCCATGATTCCGGGACAGATACAGTCAGTTATTCCACCAACCGCTGCTGGCGATACCGTTATCCCTCCGTGCAATCAGCAGAGTGGAGGACTCATCCCTTCATGTCACCATTGTCATCTGCCTGCTTTATCAAAAGAGCGCCATCAGCGATAATCACCCTTTGCGCTTTTGCCGTGGGAAAATAATGACTGACTCGCAACGGGATGGGACAGCACGCAAACGGCCAATGAAACTGAGTATCTCGGTGTCGCTGATGGTAGGCAGCGTGATTGTCTCAATGCTACTGGTTGTTTATACGCTGTACTTTGTCCATATCAGCAATCTCACCCGTGACGGAGTGAAAGCAGCTGCCTTTGCCGTCGCCAGAACGCTGGCTGATGATCCCGTGATAAAACACGGTCTGCTCCTTCCTCCTGACCGGAATCTGATCCAGCCAGTGGCCGGTCGTGTTCAGCAGCGTAACGGACTGATGTTTGTGGTGGTCACCGATATGCACGGTATCCGCTACTCACATCCCAATCCTGCCACCATTGGCGCACGTTTTTTCGGAAACGATATCAATCCCACCCTGGCAGGACATGAAAATGCAGCCATAAACCGCGGCACGCTGGGCGATGCAATGCGCGTTTTCACGCCGGTGTATAACGATAAACAACGGCAAATTGGCGTGGTTTCCGTCGGGATTTCCCTCAGTAAAGTTACGGATCAAATCAGCCGCAGCCGCTGGAACGTCCTGTGGACCCTGCTATTCAGTGCACCGATTGGCGCCCTGGGGATAGGTATTCTGGTCAGGATGCTGAAACAGGTTCTGTTCGGCCTTGAACCTTATGAAATTTCCTCACTGTTTATACAACGCCAGGCGATGCTGCAATCCCTGAAAGAAGGCGTGATTGCCGTCGACAGCCAGGGACGGGTTACGCTGATTAATCACGCCGCCCGTAAAATGCTGCTGTCAGCGGACGAGCTACAGCAAGGTAAACGCGTGGAGCCAGGACCGCTGGTTGCCACGCTGGGTGAGGTGGTACGCAGCGGAAAACCGGTACAGGACCGGGAAATCCGCAGTTATGGCCGACTTTTTCTCTGCAATATCCTGCCCGTTCGTAACAATAATCAGGTGATTGGCGCAATCAGTACCTTCCGCGACAAAACCGAAATGCAGTTGCTGATGCAGCGGCTGGATGGCATGGTCAGCTATGTTGACGCGCTGCGCGAACGCTCCCATGAATTTATGAATAAGCTGCATGTTATCCTTGGTCTGTTGCATATGAAAAATTACCGCCAGCTGGAAGATTACATCCTGCAAACCGCCAATAACTATCAGGAGGAGATCGGCGCTTTGCAGCATAAAATCCGATCGCCAGTAGTCGCAGGCTTTCTGCTGGGCAAGATGGATCGTGCACGGGGAACCGACCACGTATTGACGCTGGCTGAAGAGTGCCTGGTGCCTGATAATCCAAATGAACAGCAGGTGACCGGGCTGATTACCGTGCTTGGCAACCTGATAGAGAACGCTCTTGAGGCGCTGTCAGAGCAATCCGGCGGCGAAGTGAGCGTACTGTTGCATTATCAGAACGGCTGGCTGGGCTGCGAAGTCAGTGACGACGGCCCCGGCATTGCCCCTGAACATATTCAGGCGATTTTTCAAAAGGGATTTTCCACCAAAGGGGGTGAGCACGGCGTTGGGTTAACCCTGGCCCAACAGCAAGTGGAACAGCTTGGCGGCAGTATTACCGTGGAATCCGAGCCGGGTGTGTTTACCCAATTTTTTGTTCAGTTACCCTGGGACAGTGAAAGGAAAGATTCGTGATTAATGTATTAATCGTTGACGACGATGCGATGGTCGCAGAGCTTAACCGCATCTATGTCAGCCAGATACCGGGCTTTGAGTGCTGTGGCCACGCGACCACGCTGCGTCAGGCTGAAGAGATGATCAATAATCCTTCGCTGCATATCGACCTGATCCTGTTGGATGTCTATCTGCAACAGGATAACGGTCTGGATCTGCTGCCCATTCTGCGTGCCACAATCAGTCCGATTGATGTGATTGTGATTTCATCCGCCGCTGATGCTGCCACCATCCAGAAATCAATACATTACGGCGTGGCAGACTACCTGATAAAACCCTTTCAGTTCCCCCGTTTTGAGGAGGCTCTGACCGGCTGGCGCGAGAAGAAAAAACTGATGGGTTCGCATCAGTATTATGAACAGGCTGATGTGGACAGACTGATCCACGGCGGTACGCCTGTGGCTGCCGATGCACGTAAGCTACCGAAAGGACTGACGCCACAAACCCTGCGCACTCTCTGTCAGTGGATTGATGCACATCCGACAAACGAATTTTCTACCGACGAGCTGGCGGGAGCAGTCAATATCTCACGGGTGTCCTGCCGTAAATATCTGATCTGGCTGGCACAGATTGATATTCTTTTCACCAGCGTGCACTACGGTCTGACCGGCCGTCCGGTCTATCATTACCGCCTTAAAGCGGAGCATCACGAGCTGCTTAAACAGTACTGCCAGTAATCAGCCGATAGTCGTTGTCCAGCAGCGTAAAAGAGAACTGCGTGGCAGAAGAGAGGATCACCTCACGTTGTCTGGTGACAAATATCGCCTCAATGCCCGGTTGTTGACGCAGAAGTGCACAACCCTTTTTCACGCCTGCGCCGAAGACCAATGTACTCCAGATATCGCCGTCGAGTGAATCAGTAGAAACAATGGTAACGCTGTCAAGTTCGTTGTCCAGCGGATAGCCGGTTTGGGGATCGAGGATATGGTGATAGCGCCGTCCATCCTGTTCGAAGTAACGTTCATAGGTCCCTGACGTGACCACCGATTTGTCTGTTACGCTAATCGCCCCCACCAACGCATCGGCGGTGGCAAAAGGCTTTTTCAGTCCGACAGACCAGCCGTCGGCTGGCGATCCCAGCGTCTGAACATTCCCCCCAAGATTGATTAGCCCCTGTGCTACCCCCTGCGATTTCAGATAGTCACGAACCCGATCAGCAATAAACCCTTTGGCTATCGCACCAAGGTCAATTTCCATCCCGAAACGGGTCAGGAACACCGTACCAGCGGCTTCATCCAGAACCACCTGCTGTGGCCATGTGCGCGGCAACAGGGCCGCTATCTCATCAGCTGGCGGCACGCTGTCCCCCTGGAATCCAATGCGCCAGCGTTTAACCAGTGGACCAATGGTCAGATTAAAGCAGCTGTCCTTCAGCAGGCTTGCCGCCAGCGCACATTTGATCAGCACAAATACCGGTGCGCTGACCGCCACCGCATGGCGACCCGCCGCCCGATTAATATTCATCACTTCGGAACGGGCGCGGTTGACGGTCAGCAGGTCTTCGTATTTTTTGATCAAACGGAACACCTGAGAGGCAAGAGCCTCATTGTGTTCAAACAATTTCAGCCGGATAGGGGACCCCATCAACACGGCAGAGTACTCATAAATACGGCGCTCAGATGACATGCCTGGCTCCTGTTGCTTTGCGCCCCGCTGGCTGACGGGGCGCGAGGGAGGCTTAACGTTTTGCCCGACGTGCCGCCTGCTGGCCTGCCAGGATGCCGAAGATGATAATATCAGCAACCGCATTGCCACCAATACGGTTGCCACCGTGGATCCCCCCCACCACTTCTCCGGCAGCAAATGCTCCGGGGATCACCCGTTGCTGCTTATCCAACACCGCCGTTTCCGTATTGGTGGTCACGCCGCCCATCGTGTGATGAACGCCTGGCGCGATGCGGATGGCAAAGAACGGGCCATTCTTCAACGCGTTGCGCATCGCCGTTTTGCGGCCAAACTCGGTGTCATCCTGCTGTTCAACAAAGCCATTGTAGCGTTCGAGCGTGGCCAGGAACTGGTGATGATCGATACTCAGACGCTCAGCCAGCTGACGCGGAGAGTCCGCGCTGACCACAAATCCCCGTGCTATATACTCATCTGCGGCCTTATTTTTAACCCGGACATTTTCATCAAAGATGATCCAGGCGTTTTTCTCCGGCAGCGCAATAATCTGTGCCGAGACTTTATCGCGGGTTTCCATCTCGTTGCAGAAACGGTTGCCCTGCTGATCAATGAGGATAGCACCGCCACCGCGAATGGATTCCGAAATCAGGTACGAACTGTTCTGCTCCACCGTTGGGTGGATCTGGATCTCGCCCATATCCACGATCCCCGCCCCGATATTCTCCAGCAAAGCGATACCGCTTCCGGTTGCGCCCTTGTGGTTGGTGGTGACAAAGCCCGCCAGATCCGGGCGGTATTTGACCACCATCTGGTGGTTAGCACTGAAGCCACCGGTCGCCATGATAATACTGCGGGTACGGATGCTTATCTGTTCGTTTTCGTCATTTAGCAGCAGTACGCCGCTAACCTCACCCTCCCGCATCTGAATTTCAACCACTGACGTATCGGACATCACGGTGATACCGCGACGGGCCACATTGCGCACCAGTCCGCTGATCAGATAACTGCCCACTGCCGATCCGTCTCTTGGCCGGTGGGTACGATCGATGCTCATGCCGCCGGTGGTGGTAATGTCATTCAACATGATGCCATGGCTGGCAAGCCATTCGATCGCCTGGGGCGCGTTTTCAACAAAGCGATGCAGCAGCGCGACATTATTTTTGTTTTTACCGCCTTTCAGCGTTTCAGCATAGAAGCGCTCTTTGCTGTCCTGAATGCCTTTGACCCGTTGAAAACGGGTTTCTGCTGCGTTCATTCCGGCAGAAGCCTTAATCGTATTGCCGCCAATGGTCGGCATTTTTTCGACGATCAGTACGCGGGCACCTTCATCATGGGCCTGGATCGCCGCGGCCAGACCTGCACCACCACTGCCCACCACCACCACATCAAACGCTTCCGTTGCGGCAGTGCTACCGCCCTCTTCCGCCTGGCGTGCCCTGCTGGATTTTACCATCGCTTTGGATACCGCTTTTTTCACCGCTTCACTCTGTGAGGTCGCGCCAGAAATGGCGTCCACATGTGGGCTGTTGGCTTTGAGGATCCGGTGACATATTTCGCTAAAGCTGGTCGTAAAACTGACATCGTCCGCGGGTCCGGTCGCCAGCTCAATCTCCGCAATACGATCGGTTTCAAGACGGACGCCGATGGTCAACGTGTGAGTATCGTTCTGCACTTTTTCAACAAAGGTACCCGGCTTAAATTTTGCCTCAGCCATGCTCATATCACGGATCATCGCCTCAACCAGCGAGAAACGCCACAATGGTTCAGGGATCTGCTTCGCTTCACGCTGCGTGCTGTCGATAAACAGCGTCAGCTGTTCACCGCTGGCAATGCGATCGGCCCAGTCGGGATAAGCAATGCAGGCGCGGCCGACGGCCACCAAATCGTAACCACTCGCCAGCGCCTGAAGGGCATCGGCTTCATTCACCACCCCACCCACGCCCATCACCGGGATCTCAGCCAGAGCAGGTGAGCGCTGTGCCAGATATTTACTGATTAAGGGGGTCGGATCGGTGGTTTCCACAATCGACGATCGCAGTGCATGACCCATTGAGAAATGCAGATAATCCAGCCCGCGTGCCGCCAGTTTTTCCAGTAACCACATGGTGTCATCAAAACAAATACCGGGAACTTCTATCTCTTCCGGTGAGAAACGATAGCCAACAATAAAGGCATCGTCAGCATACTCGCGCACCATCTGTCGGGTGATATCGACAACCGCCAGTGGAAATCTGGCGCGGTTATCACGACTGCCGCCCCATTCATCATCGCGCTGATTGGAACCAGGAGAGTAAAACTGCTGGATAAGATAGGTGTTTGCCCCGTGGATCTCCACGCCATCAAAACCTGCCTGAATGGCGCGCCGGACACCTTCACCAAACTTCAGCACCATGCCTGCCACCTCTTCCGTGGTTAGCGCAATGGGTGTCACCGCGCCCTCTCGCGGCGCCGCTAAAGCACTGGGTGCCACGGGCGTGCGACCACCGATAAATGTCGGGTCGACCATGCGGCCACCGTGGTAAATTTGCAAAATCGCTTTGGAACCTTCGCCATGGATTGCCGCCGCGATCTTTGCCAGACCCGCGATTTTTTCATCGTTATCGATGCCAATCGCCCCCGGAAAAGCCAGTCCCAGATCATCAATAAAGCAGCATTCCACGACAACAGTACCGATACTGCCCGCACGCGCCCGGTAATACTCAACAAGTTCACCGGTGACGGTTCCATCAAAATAACCGGTACAGGTGGTCATCGGCGCCATCAGCAGGCGGTTTTTCAGTTCAATACCATTAGGTAATGTAAATGGGCTGAAGATAAGCGATTCATTGCTCATAATTGTCAACTCCGGGATTTTTAAAATAGAAAATTAAATTCGGCTGCCGACGCTATTTTTAGTTCTGATTATTTATCGGGATCGTGCCGCCAATATAATCCTATTTTTAATTACTAAAGCAGTTACATTAGTTATAAAACTATTGAAGCAATATAAACAGTAAAAAACACATAAGATAATTCTCTTTAAAATAAAAAAATTACATTTAACGCAGGAAATATAACGTTTCTTTTACCTTTGCCGCCTGCCACAGAAAGCCTTACGCAGTGCGGGATGCTGCCAGAATGCATTTACCTGAAATCGTTAGTGGATTTTAGCAAGAACAATCTTAAGTTTTTTTAATTCAATCAGGTAAAAAACAAACCTTACAGATAAGTAAGATATTTATTATATTAAATCCGAAATAAACAAAGGTGATTTCTTGATCCTGATCAAATATCCCACCATCAAAAGGCGCAAAATATAAATATCCAGTTAATTTAATTCGCCGAAATTCACTTATTCCACTTTACGAAAAAAAAGTAAAGTAAGTCACTTCGTTCACTAATAAAAGTTATAAAGCCTGAATAATTTAAGTTACCGCAAACGGTCAAATAAATGACAGGACGGACGCACTCACCTGGTTTGAACGGTAAGCGTGACAGGCCAAAGCGAAAAAAGTGACCGGCGGTGCAATCGCTGAACCGAATCTTAATCTACCAGGCCTGTACTATGACTGATAAATCACTCTCTGTGCCGCTGAAAAAGGCGGGCAATACAAAGGATGGCAGCAAAAACCGCATGGTGATGCTGGCACTTCCCATTGTTGTCACACTGTTACTCATGCTCTTACCCGTCCCGGAGGGACTTGAGCCTCACGCATGGCATTTCTTCGCCGTCTTTGTTGGCGTTATCATTGGCCTGATTTTCGAACCCCTGCCGGGCGCGGTTATTGGCCTGACCGGCGTGGTGGCCATCGCGCTGTGCAGCCAGTGGCTGTTATTCAGTCCTGAACAGCTGGCGGAGCCAAAATTTAAGCTGGCGAGCCAGTCGTTTAAATGGGCGGTGAGCGGCTTCGGGAACGCAACCGTATGGTTAATTTTCGGCGCCTTTATGTTCGCAGCGGGTTACGACAAAACCCAGTTTGGTCGACGTCTGGCGCTGATTCTGGTCAAGCATCTTGGCCATCGCAGTCTGACGCTGGGCTATGCCATAACCCTGGCCGATCTGTTGCTGGCGCCTTTTACCCCATCCAACACGGCGCGAAGCGGGGGAACCATCTTCCCGATTATCTCCAACCTGCCGCCGCTTTATGGCTCCAAACCCAACGATCCCAGCGCCCGCAAAATCGGCTCTTATTTGATGTGGGTTGCCATCACTGCAACCTGTATCACCAGCTCAATGTTTCTTTCAGCGCTGGCGCCCAACCTGCTCGCTCTGGCCCTGGTTAAAAGTATCACGGGAATAACTATCTCCTGGGGCAGCTGGTTTATCGCTTTTCTGCCGCTGGGCGTGCTGTTGATTCTGACCATGCCGCTGCTGGCCTACTGGTTATATCCACCAGAGGTAAAAATCAATGATGAAGTGCCGCGGTGGGCCAGCCGTGAGCTGGAAAAACTCGGCAGCATGTCACGTAATGAAATCCTGCTGCTGGTGTTTGTCTGTTGTGCGCTGACGATGTGGATTTTTGCCACAGGCTTTATCGAACCTGCGCTGGCTGCACTGTTGGTTATTGTGCTGATGCTGTGGACCGGCGTACTGGAATGGAATGACATCACCAGCAATAAAGCAGCGTGGAATACCTTCGCCTGGTTTGCCACCCTGGTGGCATTGGCAGATGGCCTCTCCACCACCGGTTTTATCGCCTGGCTGGGTAAGGAAGGCGGTGTGATGATGGCAGGTATTTCTCCCGGCATGGCCACCATTGTGCTGCTGCTGGCGTTTTATCTGCTGCACTACCTGTTCGCCAGCACCACGGCGCACACTACCGCGCTCCTGCCTGCTATGCTAACCATCGCGTCAACCATTCCCGGTATGAATATGGAAGTATTCTGCCTGCTGATGGTGACCTCGCTGGGTATTATGGGGATCATTACACCATACGGGACCGGCCCAAGCCCTATATACTATGGCAGCGGCTATCTGCCGACCAAAGACTACTGGCGGCTGGGAACCATCTTCGGGGGCATTTTCCTTCTCGCCCTGCTGGTGATTGGTTATCCCTGGATGGCAATGATGTTCTGATTAACCACCGCCGGAGAGAGCCCTCCGGCGGTGACATTTTAGGAGTAAGCGAGCGATGTCGAATAAACCTTTTTATTACCAGAATCCTTTTCCTCTGACGCACGACGATACCGATTACTACCTACTGACCCGCGATCATGTTTCGATGGCTGAGTTTGATGGTCAGCCGGTGCTGAAAGTGGAGCCAGAAGCGCTGACGCTGTTGGCGAAACAGGCCTTTCACGACGCGTCATTTATGTTGCGCCCGGATCATCAGCAGCAGGTGGCTGATATTCTTGATGATCCGCAGGCCAGTGAAAACGATAAATATGTCGCACTGCAATTTCTGCGCAACTCCGAAATCGCCGCCAAAGGCATTCTGCCAACCTGTCAGGATACCGGCACCGCGATCATCATGGGTAAGAAAGGTCAGCGCGTCTGGACCGGTGGCGGTGATGAGGCGGCCCTGTCGCAGGGCGTTTATAACACCTATATCGAGGATAACCTGCGCTATTCACAAAACGCCGCGCTGGATATGTACAAAGAGGTGAACACCGGTACCAATTTGCCTGCACAGATTGACCTTTATAGCGTCGACGGTGAAGAGTACAAGTTTCTCTGCGTCGCCAAGGGAGGCGGTTCAGCCAATAAAACCTACCTCTATCAGGAAACCAAAGCACTGCTGTCTCCTGGCAAGCTGAAGGCTTATCTGGTTGATAAGATGCGTACCCTCGGCACCGCAGCCTGTCCCCCTTACCACGTTGCCTTTGTTATCGGCGGTACTTCAGCAGAGGCCACGCTGAAAACCGTCAAGCTTGCCTCCACGCACTACTATGACAGTCTGCCTACGGAGGGTAATGAACACGGCCAGGCATTTCGTGATGTTCAGCTGGAGCAGGAATTGCTACAGGAGGCGCAAAAGCTGGGGCTGGGCGCACAGTTTGGTGGCAAATATTTCGCCCACGACATTCGGGTAGTTCGTCTGCCACGTCATGGAGCGTCCTGCCCGGTCGGCATGGGAGTGTCCTGCTCTGCCGATCGTAATATCAAGGCTAAGATTAACCGTGACGGCATCTGGATTGAAAAACTGGAAGACAACCCAGGCAAATTTATTCCTGAAAGCCTTCGTCAGGCCGGTGAAGGCGAAGCGGTGAAGATTGACCTGAATCGCCCAATGAAAGAGATCCTTGCCCAGCTTTCCGACTTCCCGGTATCCACCCGCCTGTCACTGAGCGGCACCATTATCGTGGCGCGTGATATTGCGCACGCCAAACTGAAAGAGCGCATTGATAACGGTGAAGGTCTGCCACAGTACGTGAAGGATCACCCGGTTTACTACGCAGGCCCGGCGAAAACCCCGGAAGGCTATGCTTCCGGCTCTCTCGGTCCGACTACCGCGGGACGAATGGATTCTTATGTCGATCTGTTGCAGTCACACGGTGGCAGCATGATTATGCTGGCGAAAGGCAATCGCAGTCAGCAGGTGACCGATGCCTGCCATAAACACGGCGGTTTCTATCTCGGCAGTATCGGCGGACCGGCAGCGGTGCTGGCGCAGCAGAGTATCAGAAGCCTCGAATGCGTTGAGTACGCGGAACTGGGAATGGAAGCCATCTGGAAAATTGACGTGGAAAACTTCCCGGCGTTTATTCTGGTGGATGACAAAGGGAATGATTTTTTCCAGCAGATTAAAAGCGGGCAATGCAGCAGCTGTGTCAGTTAAGCTGTTCGGGTGAAATCAACGGGCGCTCAGTGCGCCCGTTTTTATTGCTCACCGAAAACCCTGTCCTGTACGCATGCCAGTCACCGGTTCAAGCCCGGACGTATTATTTCCGTATTTAAATCCTTGCGGACCGGGCGATCGCTCTTTTTTTTTGTCACCGTTTTGGCAGCATCAAAGCTGTTTGCCAAAAGGCGGTTTCACGCAAATGAGGGGGCAAATCAGGGATTAATCAGTTCAACACCCAGTCCGTCAAAATCCTGAGTGTGACGGGTGACCACGATCATGTCATGCCAGAAAGCGGTTGAGGCTATCAGAGCATCCGTTGCAGAACGTTTGTCCGCTATAGGCAATCTGGCACAATGCAGGGCAATATCGGCATCAACAGGCAGGCAGCGATGCGCGAATTCAGGCTGCACCTGGCACTCAAACCATTTTCGCAATACCGATGCCTGTGCTAAATCCCTGCGGGCCAGGCTTAAGATCCCTCTCTCAATCTCCATCAGGGTGATGGCAGAGATAAACAGATCGCCCGCATCGACCGTCGCTGCCCAGCGGGCAACGTTATCATCAATTTTCGGCGTCCCAGGCCTTGCGCAGTTCCGAAACCACACGGGTATCCAGTAAATAACGCATCAGAAATCCATTTCCCTGCTGATAATGTTTTCGCGTTCAGGTTCAAACGCAATGTCAGCCGACTCCGGCATAGCAAGCACATCAAGAATATTTCTGCGTGAACCGGTTATCCGCTTGAACTGTTCATAAGTCAGAAGAACATGCGCCGGTTTCCCACGATCCGTAATATAAACCGGTCCGGTTTCCGCTGCCTTTTTGGCTTTGGACCGTTCCTGGTTGAATAAACGGCTGCTTATGGTAGTGATTTTCATCAGTACCTTCTGACACAGTAGCAACGTAGCTACAAATTACCTCAAACCAAATCTGAAAAACCAGCACCTGATGAATAATCAGCCCTACCTCTTATTTACGTCCATCAAATACCATTCTTATTGCCAGTCCGGTCAGGACGGTTCCCATCAGCCAGCGCTGCATCGTTTGCCAACCGGAACGTGCAGCTAACCACCCGGCAATGGTCCCGGCAGCAAAAACGATCGACGCATTGACCAACACACTGATAGCAATTTGCGTCACGCCCAGCGTTAACGATTGCGCCAGTAAGCCGCCCTGGCCCGGCCTGATAAACTGTGGCAGCAGGGTAAGGTAAATCAGTGCTGCTTTCGGATTGAGAAGATTAGTCAGCAGTCCCATAGTGAACAACTTGCGGGCGCTGTGAGCAGGAAAATCGCGAAGCTGAAAAGGTGATTTTCCCCCGAAGACAGCTTGCCAGGCCATATACAACAGATAAAGTGCACCCGCTATGCGCAGCGCTTCGTAAGCAACAGGCACGGCCATAATCAGCGCGGTGATGCCCATTGCCGCACAGCACATATAGAAAATAAATCCCAGCGCCACCCCCGCCAGCGACAGGTAACCCGCCTTCCGACCCTGACATATTGAGCGTGAGATTAGGTAGATCATGTTGGGCCCAGGCGTAAGGACCAGGCCTAACGAGATTGCAGCAAAGGGCAACAGCTGGGAGAGTGTGACCATCAGCAAGCTCCGCAGATTACAGGAAGAAGCTACCGCAGCAGCTTCCTGGTTTATGTAAAAGCCGCCCGCCGTGGCTTTTTCAACCGCCTTTAACGGCGGGCGGTATCGTTACCAAAAGCCACCCATTTATAGGTGGTCAACGCTTCCAGTCCCATTGGGCCACGGGCATGCAGTTTTTGCGTACTGACCGCAACTTCCGCCCCAAGACCAAACTGAGCACCATCAGTAAAGCGGGTACTGGCGTTAACGTAAACCGCTGAAGAATCCACCTCGTTCACAAAGCGATCGGCGTTGTGGATACTGCGGGTCAGGATAGCATCAGAATGCTGTGTACCATATTCACGGATATGCGCGATGCCTTCATCAAGCGAGTCCACCAGCCGGACGTTCAGATCCAGCGACAGCCATTCATCGCGATACTGTTCATCCGTTACCGCACTCACCTCTGCCGGGCCATCCTGTAACAGTGGCATCGCACGGGGATCGGCATGTAGCCTGATCCCTTCCTGTTGCATCCGCTGGCTTAATGCGGGCAGAAAACGTTCAGCAATCGCCGCGTGGACCAGCAGCGTTTCCAGTGAGTTGCAGGCGCTGGGGCGTTGTTTTTTCGCATTGACAATCACCTTCAGCGCTGCTTCAGGGTCGATATCCGCATCCACAAAGGTATGGCAGACCCCTATACCGCCGGTGATCACCGGAATAGTGGACTGCTCGCGGCACAACTTGTGCAGGCCGACGCCCCCCCGCGGGATCAGCATATCCACATAACGATCCAGTTTCAGTAGCTGGCTGACCAGTTCACGATCCGGGCTTTCAATGGCCTGAACCGCCGCCGCCGGCAGTCCATGCTGCTTTAACGCCTCCTGAATAACGCGAACGGTGGCACCATTAGTGCGGTAAGTCTCTTTCCCACCACGAAGGATCGCCGCATTACCGGTTTTCAGGCACAGTGAGGCAACATCCACCGTCACGTTTGGACGCGCTTCATAAATAACCCCCACCACCCCCAGCGGGACGCGACGGCGTTCAATACGCAGGCCGTTATCCAGCTGGCCACCATCCATTACCACCCCAACCGGATCGGCCAGCTGGCACACCTTGCGCACATCATCCGCAATCCCTTGCAAACGGGCCGAATTAAGCATCAGGCGATCCAGCAGCGCTTCGCTCATGCCATTTTTACGGGCGTCGGCCAGATCGTGTTCATTGGCGGACAGGATCTCCGCACTCTGTGTTTCCAGCCGGTCCGCGATGGTCAGCAGAACCTGATTTTTCTGCACGCCAGACAGCACAGCCAACTGATAAGACGCGGCCTTCGCCGCTTTACCCATTTCTTCAAGCATTATGTCCGGCTCCTTAGCTGACAATCATATCATCGCGATGTACGGCAACCGGGCCATATTCATAACCCAGAATCTCGTTGATCTGCTGGGAGTGGTGCCCGGCAATCAGTCGCATGGCATCGCTGTTGTAGCGGCAGACGCCGTGTGCCACATCGCGGCCTTGCAGGCTAAGGATGCGGATCACTTCGCCGCGTGAAAAATTTCCGCTAATCCCACGAATACCTTTAGGCAACAGCGAACTGCCACGCGCCAGAATGGCAGAGAGTGCGCCATCATCCACGGTGATTTCGCCCGCCGGCGGCGCACCAAATATCCAGCGCTTGCGGTTTTCAAGCGGCGTCTGCATGGCATGGAAGCAGGTTCCCACTGGCGTGCTCGCAATCACATCACCGATCACCCCGGCGCGACTTCCGGCCGCAATAATGGTATCAATGCCAGCGCGACAGGCAACATCGGCCGCCTGCAACTTGGTGGTCATACCGCCGGTTCCCAGACCGGATACGCTGTCACCCGCCAGGGCGCGCAGAGCATCGTCAATGCCGTGTACGTCCTGAATCAGCTCCGCCTGCGGGTTGTTACGTGGATCGGCGGTAAACAAACCCGCCTGATCGGTTAGCAACAACAGTTTGTCTGCACCCGCCAGAATCGCCGCCAGCGCGGACAGATTGTCATTATCGCCCACTTTAATTTCCGCCGTCGCCACCGCGTCGTTTTCATTGATGACGGGCACAATATGGTTGTCCAGCAGCGCCCGCAGCGTATCCCGCGCATTAAGGAAACGCTCACGATCTTCCAGATCGGCACGGGTTAACAGCATCTGACCGATATGGATGCCATAAATAGAAAACAGCTGTTCCCACAGCTGGATTAAGCGGCTTTGCCCCACCGCAGCCAGCAGCTGCTTAGAGGCAATGGTCGGTGGCAGTTCCGGGTAGCCCAGGTGCTCACGCCCGGCGGCCATTGCGCCAGAGGTCACGATCACAATCCGGTGGCCCGCTGCATGTTGCTGTGCGCACTGGCGCACCAGCTCAACGATATGTGCCCGGTTCAGCCGACGCGATCCGCCGGTTAATACGCTGGTCCCCAGTTTGACTACCAGGGTCTGGCTGCTGCTCATTGTTTCCTGCCGTAACGAAAAAAAGATAAGGAAGTCTTTGTATCAGGTGTGCTTGCGGAAGCCAACAGGCGGCAGCGGAAAAGGCGTAAAATCCACTGACAGTGCTGCAAATAAAAAGTTCATCATCGCCTAACCCGGTTGTAATAAATCTGCAATATTTGCGCGGTACAACATTCCTGACTTAAGAATATTCTTAAGAACACAATAAAAATTTACTCACTTGGGATTGATAGCAAAATGAAGAAAAGCGCACTGGCCATTATTACCGCCGCACTGGCCCTCTCCAACACCGTACATGCCGCGGAAATTTATAATAAAGACGGTAACAAACTGGATTTTTACGGCAAAGTCAAAGGCGTTCATTATTTCAGCGACAATGGCAGTATGAATGGCGACACCTCTTATATGCGTATGGGTTTTAAAGGCCAGACGCAAATTAACGATCTGATGACCGGCTATGGTCAGTGGGAATATCAGTTCAGTACGAATCATTCGGAAGCTGACGGCGATGCCACCCTCGGCAGCAAAACCCGTCTGGGCTTTGCCGGTCTGAAATTCGGTGACTATGGTTCCTTAGATTACGGTCGTAACTATGGCGTGCTGTACGATGTGGAAGCCTGGACCGATATGCTCCCTGAGTTCGGTGGTAATGGCACGGCGCGTACAGATAACTATATGACCCAGCGTGCCACCGGCGTTGCCACTTACCGTAACAGCAACTTCTTTGGCCTGGTGGACGGCCTGAAGTTTGCCCTGCAATACCAGGGTAAAAACGACGCTGACACCGCCAACCAGCGTACTACCACCAGCAGACAGAATGGCGATGGCTACGGTGCATCGGTGGCTTATGCCTTGGGTAATTCCGGCGTGAGCATTAGCGGCGCTTACACCAGTTCCGATCGTACTGACGCCCAGCAGGCCGCAGCATTCGGTAAAGGCGATAAAGCGGACTCATGGGGTACAGGCGTGAAGTATGATGCCAACAGCGTCTACCTGGCGGCGATCTATACCGAAACACGTAACATGACCCCGATCAGCGGCACGGCTGTCATCAACAATCAGTCCGTCAACGTTGCTGGCGCGGCCAACAAAGCACAGAATCTGGAACTGGTTGCCCAGTATCAGTTTGACTTCGGCCTGCGTCCATCACTGGGCTACGTTCAGACCAAAGGCAAAGACATTGAAGGCATTGGCGATGTCGATCTGGTGAAATATATCGATGTGGGTGCCACGTACTATTTCAACAAAAACATGAACACCTACGTTGATTACAAAATCAACCAGCTGGGCGATAACAACAAGCTCGCTCTCAACAACGACGATGTTGTTGCGGTCGGTATCACCTATCAGTTCTGATTTGTTATACCGCTACCCCTCGTGAAGGGTCTGTAATCAAGGCTGGCAATGGCCAGCCTTGATTGAATTCAATCACACTCAGGCGCTCAGCCGAATCGGCTCATCGGCAAAATTTGCTGCGGGCTTCAGCCCCACTTCGCTCTCTTCCAGCAGGGCTTTCAATCGCCCGTGAAAATTACGCAGCGTCTCTTCCAGCCGCGCATTGTTTTCTTTCCCTTTGACTGCCGAAGGCTTCCAGTTTCCTGCTTTATCAAATAGCCCAAAGTGATATTCATAGGTGAAATGGTCGTCCTGGGCTTCCAGCTCCATCCACCAGCCCCAAAATTCACGCAGCTCAGGAGCCGGCTTTACATTGACGCAAACAGCAAGACAGTCAAAGAAAAAGCGGTCTTCCCCGCATTTAGCTTCGCGAATATATGGCCCCAAAGATCCAAAACGCTTCATAAACCGGCTTTTGGGATGCCCACCAGGTAACGCCATCTTATAACCTCCAGAATTGAGCTTTGGTTTTTCCCTGATTGCAGAGACACAGCTCGCCATCTGAGTCTAATGGGTATAGCAAACTCTTGCGTTTTCGCCAGTCAGCAGCCCAGCCGTTTTGCCAGCCAGACGACAATATCATGTAATGCCCTGTCAAAGCTGCTCAATGCAGGAGATCGTTCTATCATCATCAGCTGGCTCTGGGCTGAGGAGCGTGCAATCAGACGCGACTCCTCCTCCGGGCTGAAAGGATCATCCCGCCAGTAAGCAGAGAGCATCGGCGTAGGACAGCGCCTGCCCAGCAATCCCTGGGTTTTAAGCGAATAACAGTTCAGTTCCATACGCAATGCGCAGTCCGCCGCGCTTGCCATCCCCAATCGGCTGGCCAGCACATCCATATACATTTCCGGCACTTTGTCCTGCCACTGGCGATCGGACAACAGACTGTGAACGACAGGCCCCAGGCAGGCGACCGCCCGCAGACGGTTCGACTCCAGATACGCCAGCCGCACCGCCACATTTGCGCCAAAACGCAAACCAAATGCCGCCACACGGGTGTGATCCACCCACGGGACGCCCGACAGTTGCTGCAACACCTGCTGATGCAAAAAGCTGGTGTCCTGAGTCAGTTTCCATTTTGCAGAAAAGCCAATTGAAGGCATGTCAACGGTCAGTAAAGCGATACCGCGTGGTGCAAGATAGCGGTGAAACAGACGATAGTGGTCGGTCTGCAATCCATCAAGGCTGCCACATAACAGGACGGTGGGATACGGTGCGCGGCTTCTGGCGGGCATATGCAAAAAACCCGACACCGGACTGGCGCCGGCGATAGCAAATTCCAGTTCTTTAAGCTCACCCGGTAATCTGGCAGCAGCCTGTTCGTAGGCACGACTCGCCATCAACTGCGCCTGTTCAGCCAGTTCGTCACCTTTCAGATAGGGATAACCGGCAATGCTGAACAGATTTACCGCCTGCAACAGACTGTGTCCGGCCGCCTGATCGTCCTGCTCACCCGCGGCCCGTTCCTGCCACAGCGACGCCTGCTTTGACCACTCATAGACCCAGTTGCCTCCCCGATAGCCCACCACGGTATCCAGCAGCTGGTCGTCAGTATGTTCCGCCTGGCTACTGGCTATCCGGGCCAGTACTTCCCCCATTTCCAGCGGTGACACGCCACGCCAGGCCCACAGCAGGCGATTGATCATACGGTACCAGCCGGTGTGGCTTTCCCCTTCCAGCGCGGAGTAAATGGTCAGCGGTTGATGATGGTGAAGACGGCGAACCAAAGATGATGTTTCAGGATGCTTGAAGCGGGGTTTAAACAGCTCCTCGCTCAGGTTTTTCTCTGTCATAACGTGGCTATTCTCCGACCGTGATGAGTCCGATAGTCTAGCCTGGCAGGTTATGCTGTACTAAGCGCAAAAACGGCAACGCCCGGCATAACCGGGCGTTGCAATGATACAGGTCAATCACTCCTGCACAATGGGTGGAATGTAGACCACGCCCATATCCCACGGCTGCTCAATCCAGGTGTTTTGTGGAATATCAACCACATAGTCATCCACCAGCGGACGGCCTGCCGGTTTGGCAAAAATGGTCACAAAACGCGCTTTCGGGTACATATCCCGGATAGCCTGAGCCGTCCCTCCGGTATCCACCAGATCGTCGATCACAATAAAACCTTCCCCGTCACCCTCTGCACGCTTCAGTACTGTCATTTCACGCTGATTATCGTGGTCATAGCTGGAAATGCACACGGTATCAACATAGCGAATGCACAGCTCACGGGCCAGTAAAGAAGCAGGCACCAGGCCTCCACGGCTGACCGCGATAATTCCCCGCCACTGCTCAACGGGAAGCAGGCGCTGGGCCAGTTTGCGGGCATGGATTTGCAACATATCCCAGGTGACGACGTATTTTTCGCTCATAAAAAGAAATTCCGACCAGGCTTGCTGGCTTAAAAGTGTACAGAGAGAAGGGTTGCGCAGGATTATAAAGACCTGTGTCACCAAAAACCAGCATCGGGCTGGCTTTTCCCCGCCACAGACAAGCATCACGCCGGAAACGATGATATTCTTTCCCACATCACGCAGGTCTGTTGCGTAAGCTAACCTGACTGTCAATGTTCATCCTGCACCATCGCTGCTCATCTGCGGGTGCCGGCACAGGAGATTTATCGTGTCTGAATTGTCCCAACTGTCACCACAGCCGCTGTGGGACATTTTTGCCAAAATATGCGCCATTCCCCACCCCTCTTATCATGAAGAACAGCTGGCACAGTACATTTTGTCATGGGCAGCGGAGCAGGGCTTTGCCACCGACCGCGATGAGGTGGGCAATATTCTGATCCGTAAAGCTGCCACGCCGGGTCTGGAAAATCTCAAGCCAGTCGCGCTGCAGGCACACCTGGATATGGTGCCGCAAAAAAACAACGATACGGTACATGACTTTACTAAAGATCCGATTCAGCCGTGGATTGATGGTGAATGGGTGAAGGCGCGCGGTACCACGCTTGGGGCAGACAACGGCATTGGTCTGGCTTCTGCACTGGCCGTGCTGGCCGATAAATCCGTGGAACATGGTCCGCTGGAAGTGCTGCTGACCATGACCGAAGAAACCGGCATGACAGGCGCTTTTGGTTTGCAATCTAACTGGTTGCAGGCAGAAATTCTGATCAACACCGACTCCGAAGAGGAAGGTGAAATTTATATGGGCTGTGCCGGTGGCATCGATTTCACCAGCAAGCTGCCACTTCAGCGGGAAACCATTCCGGCAGATTTTGTCCGGCTTACACTGAGCCTGAAAGGATTAAAGGGCGGGCATTCTGGTGCAGACATTCATTCAGGTCTGGGCAATGCCAACAAATTGCTGGCCCGTTTCCTGTTTACTCATGCCGGACAGCTTGATTTGCGTCTGACTGATTTTACCGGTGGTACACTGCGTAATGCCATCCCTCGCGAAGCCGTTGCCACACTGGCCGTTGCGGCGGCAAACGTTGATAAACTCAAGCATCTGGCGCTGGAATATCTGGCCACGCTGCAAAATGAACTGGGTCTGAAAGAGAAAAATATCCATATCACGGTGGAAAACGCGACCTCAGCTGAGCAGGCGCTGACCGCCAGCAGCCGGAATACCTTTATCGCACTGCTGAACAGTACGCCAAACGGGGTGATCCGCAATTCTGATGTCATGAAAGGCGTGGTGGAAACCTCACTGAACGTCGGCGTGGTGTCAATGACCCAGGACGAGGCAAAAATCAACTGTCTGGTGCGCTCGCTGATTGACAGCGGTAAAGATGATGTCGTCGGAATGCTTACGGCGCTGGGCGATCTCGCGGGCGCAAAAACCGAAGCCAAAGGCAACTATCCCGGCTGGCAGCCAGATGCGTCTTCCCCCGTGATGGCAGTGGTGGCAGAAACCTATAAAACGCTGTTTAACAAAACGCCGAACATTCAGGTAATTCATGCAGGGCTTGAATGTGGTTTGTTCAAAAAACCCTACCCGGAAATGGACATGGTATCCATTGGCCCAACCATTACCGGCCCGCACTCACCGGATGAACAGGTGCATATTGGCAGCGTTGGTCTGTACTGGCAGCTGCTGACCGCGCTGCTCAAAAACATCCCGGCGAAATAACTTCGGTAACGGAGAAGAAATCTCCTTTTATGTCTATCCGTTTTGATGATTTTGATAAAAAGACGGTCTGGATAAAGACCACTGGCGACTGCGTGGCGAGCCATTCGGCAATCGCTGCGGGGAATTGACCTGTGGAACGGCATGCGGCTGACGGACACACTGACCAGGTTTCGTATGCAATGGGGTATGCACCGGGAAGGCTGGGCCAGCCACTGTTTTGACGCGGTTAAAGTCTGGTTCTGGAAAGTGCCATGAAGGTTTTTCTGTCTGCCCTGCTGCGGCCTGATCGTGCTCTTTGCAACCTTCCCACTGCTGTCCAGACCGTTTGTCGGGTCGGTGGTCAGCGACAGATGAATCAAAACATTCTGTTGTTCCTGATTAACACGCCGCTTTTCGTCATCGCCGGGGCGCTACTTATGCGCCGCCGCATTCGAAAAAATACCCTGCCTGGTGTTGATTAATCCGACGTCAGACGCGTTAAAGCCCCAGCGGTAGCTGACGATCCAGCTGCGGATCTGGCAACATCACATGTAGCCCCACCAACCGAACGCCACGCCCTCCACGACGTTCGTCCCAGATGTGTTTCGCCACCGCGATAAAATCCGCCTTATTCAGAACTGGCCACAGATGTTCCTGGGTGGTCTGCTGAAAATCATCAAACTTGAGTTTTACTCCCTGACGGGCAATCAGCCTGTCGGGTCTGATTTTGATTAGACGGCGTTCCAGCTCTTCATAAAGAAAATCAATGATGGTCATGCACTGTTCCCAGTGATGAATATCTTCAGAGAGTGTGCGCTCCACGCCCAGCGACTTACGCAATCTGTCCGTGACCACCTCACGTTGGTCAATACCGTGGCATCGCTCCCAGAGCACGCGGCCAAACTTACCAAACCGCTTCAGCAGGGTTGCCTGGTCACTGTTTTGCACATCACCACAGGTCACCAGCCCCAACGCCTCCAGTTTTTTCCCCGTCACTTTACCCACGCCAGGGATTTTGACCAAAGGCAGCGTCAGCAGAATGCCGGGCATCTCTGCCGGGGTGATCACACACTGTCCGTCAGGCTTGTTAAGATCGGAAGCGATTTTGGCAAGGAATTTAACCGGCGCAATACCGGCGGAAGCGGTCAGATGCAGTTCAGCAAAGATAGTCTGGCGGATATCGCGCGCAATCAGCGTGGCAGAACCCTGGCAATGCGGGCTGTCAGTCACATCCAGATAGGCCTCATCCAGTGACAGCGGCTCAATCAGGGCAGTGTAGCGGGAGAAGATCTCACGAATATGATTACTGGCTTCTTTGTAGGCATCAAAACGTCCGGCGATCACTTTCAGATGCGGGCACAGTTTCAGCGCCATCGCGGTGGACATCGCGCTGTGGACACCAAATTTTCGGGCCGGATAGTTGGCCGTACTGATCACGCCACGTTTCAGATGGCTGCCGCCAATAGCAATCGGGATGTCACGCAAACTGGGATCGTCGCGCATTTCTACTGCGGCATAAAAGCAGTCCATATCAACGTGAATGATCTTACGCACAGGCCCTCCGGTTAACTGTATAAGCATACAGTTAACCGGCAAAATAGCAATGCCCGCGTTATGCGGCAAACCGCAGTGGCTGGGTGCTGAGCGCATTTTTCTTTGTTTTTTCCGTGCGACTCTCTTGCTAAAAAAACAGACAGTGCTAATGTGGCGCTGCTTTGACGGAATATTCCGAATATTGCACCATACAGCGTCTGCGGACGCCGTTTCAACCCAGACGATCAAGGGCACCACGATGGGCAAAATCGCACTGCTGTTTGCGATGTTTTTTCTGCCAGCCACTGTATTTGCCAGTGTCCCTGCCACACAGGTCACGCCACTGGCCCCGGTAAGCAAAGAGTTAAAAAAACAGTTACTCGGTACCCCCGTGTACATTCAGATCTTTAAAGAAGAACGTGTGCTTGAACTGTATGGCAAAATTGGCAATGAATATCGCCTGGTCGACAGTTACCGCATCTGTAATTTCTCCGGTGGCCTTGGTCCCAAACGCCGCCAGGGTGACTTTAAAAGCCCGGAAGGGTTTTACAGCGTGGGCCTCTCTCAGCTGAAGCCGGACAGCCGTTTTTATCGTGCCATTAACGTCGGATTCCCTAACGAATACGATCGCCAGCAGGGCTACGAAGGGAAATACCTGATGATCCACGGCAGCTGCGTCTCCATTGGCTGCTATGCCATGACCGACAGCAACATTGATGATATTTATCATTACGTGGAAGCGGCGCTGCGCAACGGTCAGCCTCGGGTCGAAGTAAGCATCTATCCGTTCCGAATGACCGACAGCAATCTGCAACGCCATCGCTATTCGGTCTATTACAGTTTCTGGCAGCAGCTGCAACCGGGTTATGCAGAGTTTGTGCAGAACCGCCAGCCGCCGGCGATGGCTGTCAGTGCAGGCCGTTACGTGCTGAACAGCCCGCTACTCAACCATAAAACCACTAACGGTAATGGCTCAGCGCTGGCGCTCTCCGAGACAAAATAATGCCCACTCACCTGGTTCAATCCTGTGCCAGGTTTCATTGCCGGTCAGCGGATGGGTGGCCACCACCGTCACCACGTCGTCTGGCGTGGTCTGTTTCTGAAAATCAATCTCCACATCCTGATCCAACAGCGTTGCCTTGCCAAACGGTGCCCGCCGGGTGATCCAGTACAAATTGGTTGAACAGAACGCCATCAGATAACGCCCGTCTGACAGCAACATATTAAACACACCCTTTTGCCGCAGTTCGATCGCCAGTTCCGCGATATAACGAAACACCGCAGGCCAGTTACCCGGCGTACGTGGATATCGTGACGTCAGCTTGTGCAGTAGCCAACAAAACGCATACTCACTGTCGGTTTCACCCACCGGACGGAACGAACCGGTAGCCAATGTGCGATAGCCTTTCAACTGTCCGTTATGGGCATAGGTCCAGTTGCGCCCCCATAATTCACGGGTAAAAGGGTGAGTATTCTCAAGCGAAACCTGTCCCCGGTTAGCCTGGCGAATATGTGCCACCACTGAACAGGATTTAATAGGATATTCCTGCACCAGGCGGGCAATGGGGGAATTAAAACTGGGCTGCGGATCTTTGAATGTACGGCACCCTTTCCCCTCGTAAAAAGTAATACCCCAGCCATCTTTGTGAGGACCGGTTCCGCCACCCCGCTGGACCAGCCCGGTAAAGCTGAAACAGATGTCCGTGGGGACATTCGCGCTCATCCCGAGCAGTTCGCACATAAATTTACCTCATTCAGTGGGCGGCGATGCCTGACCGGCAGGATTACGCTGCCATCTCTTTTTCAATAAGCAGGATAAGGATATGGATTACTTTAATATGAATTTCCTGAATGCGATCGGCATAGCCAAAGTGCGGCACACGAATTTCCACATCGGCCATGCCGTCCATTTTGCCACCATCTTTTCCGGTTAATGTAATCACTTTCATCCCCTGCGTGCGAGCGGCTTCAATGGCTTTGATCACGTTAGCGGAATTACCGGAGGTCGAAATACCCAGTAGCACATCGCCCGATTTACCCACCGCTTCGAGGTAGCGCGAGAAAACGTGATCGTAACCAAAGTCATTGCTAACGCAGGAGAGGTGGCTGACATCAGAGATGGCAATGCCGGGATAGCCGGGGCGGTTGTCACGATAGCGGCCCGTCAGCTCTTCGGCAAAATGCATGGCATCACAGTGTGAACCACCATTGCCACACGAGAGCACTTTCCCGCCCGCTTTAAAAGCATCGGCCAGCAGTACGGCGGCACGCTGTATCGCATGGATATTGGCATCGTTGCTGAGAAATTTATTCAGCGTATCCGCAGCTTCGTTAAGCTCGGCACGAATGATGTCCTGGTACATAGGTAGTCCTTTTAGGTGAGGTCGACATCAGTTTATCAAGTTGCACTCAAGGCGAAAAGCACGCTGCCCGGCAGCCATCGATCAAAGCCTCTTCAGTGAGCGGATTGTGATCCTTGTTGTAATTATCATGTAAACACATTGCTAACGAAATGCATCTCATCTAAACCTGTAGAAACAGGTCAGACCTCTTACTACTTCCCGGAGATGTTTATGATGGTTATCAGTTGCGTGGCGACAATCGTGCTGATTGGCGCACTGTTTTATCACCGCGTAAGCCTGCTGCTGAGTACCCTGATCGTGCTGGCCTTGAGCGCGGCTATGGCCATCGCCCATCTCTGGACACCGTGGCTGTTAATCCCGCTGGCTATCATTCTGCTGCCGTTTAATCTGCTGCCACTGCGCCGGGCAATTTTTTCAAAACCGACCCTGCACACCTTTAAAAAAGTGATGCCGCCAATGTCGCGCACGGAAAAAGAAGCCATTGATGCCGGTACCACCTGGTGGGAAGGCGATCTGTTTTGTGGCAGACCGGACTGGCAAAAACTGCACGACTTCCCACAGCCGCGCCTGAGCGAAGAGGAGCAGGCTTTTCTCGACGGACCGGTGAACGAGGCCTGTCGGATGGCGAATGATTTTCAGATCACCCACGAAATGGCCGATCTTCCCCCAGAACTTTGGGCGCATCTGAAAGAACACCGCTTCTTCGCCATGATCATTAAAAAAGAGTACGGTGGGCTGGCGTTTTCTGCTTACGCCCAGGCCCGTATCCTGCAAAAACTGGCGGGCGTCTCAAGTATTCTGGCGATTACCGTCGGGGTACCTAACTCACTTGGTCCCGGTGAACTGTTGCAACATTACGGCACCGATCGGCAGAAAGACCACTACCTGCCTCGGCTGGCTCGTGGCCAGGATATTCCCTGCTTTGCCCTGACCAGCCCGGAAGCTGGCTCCGATGCCAGTGCCATCCCCGACACCGGCGTGGTGTGCATGGATCAATGGCAGGGGCAAAGGGTGCTGGGTATGCGCCTGACCTGGAACAAACGCTATATTACGCTGGCACCCATCGCCACGGTGCTGGGCCTGGCGTTTAAACTGTCCGATCCTGAGCATCTGTTAGGTGACACCGACGATTTAGGTATTACCTGTGCGCTGATCCCTACCCGGACGCCAGGCGTGGAGATTGGTAAACGCCACTTTCCGCTCAACGTGCCTTTTCAGAACGGTCCAACCCGGGGCAAAGACATTTTTGTCCCGATTGACTACATTATCGGCGGGCCAAAAATGGCCGGCCAGGGCTGGCGGATGCTGGTTGAATGCCTGTCTGTCGGCCGCGGGATTACCCTGCCGTCAAACTCCACCGGCAGTCTGAAAAGTATTGCGCTGGCAACAGGGGCTTATGCGCATATTCGCCGCCAGTTCCGGTTGCCTATCGGAAAAATGGAAGGGATTGAAGAACCACTGGCGCGCATTGCCGGTAATGCTTACGTGATGGATGCGGCAGCCTCGCTGATTACTTTTGGCATTGTGCAGGGCGAAAAACCGGCGGTGCTTTCTGCCATCGTCAAGTACCACTGTACGCATCGTGGTCAGCGGGCGATTGTTGATGCCATGGATATTGCCGGGGGCAAAGGCATTATGCTCGGCAGCAGCAACTTTCTGGCACGGGCTTATCAGGGGGCTCCTATCGCCATTACCGTTGAAGGGGCCAACATCCTCACCCGCAACATGATTATCTTTGGACAGGGAGCCATTCGCTGTCATCCGTGGATACTGACCGAGATGGAAAGCGCCCGCAACAATGACACCATCGCCTTTGATCGGGCGCTGTTCAGTCATATCGGCCACGTCGGCAGTAATTATATGCGAAGCCTGTGGCTTGGCCTGACCGGCGGACGGACCAGCAGTACCCCAACCCGTGATGCCACCCGTCGTTACTATCAGCACCTCAACCGTCTGAGTGCCAATCTTGCGTTGCTGTCGGATATAGCCATGTCGGTGCTGGGCGGTAGTCTGAAACGCCGCGAGCGGATCTCAGCGAGGCTGGGCGATGTCCTGAGTCAGCTCTATCTGGCGTCCGCGACGCTGAAGCGCTACCACGACGAGGGTCGTCATCAGGCCGACCTGCCGCTGCTCCACTGGGGTGTGCAGGATGCCCTGAACCTCGCAGAAGCCGCCATTGATGATCTGCTACGCAATTTTCCCAACCGGCCAGTGGCTGGCCTGTTGCGGACGGTGATTTTTCCTCTTGGCCGTTGCTGTCATGCCCCGTCCGACAGGCTCGATCACCAGCTGGCGCAGATAGTACAGACGCCCTCCGCCACCCGTACACGGCTGGGTCGCGGCCAGTATCTTGCTGCAGGCGAGAATAATCCATCAGGGCAACTGGAAGAGGCACTACAGGAGGTGATGGCGGCTGAAGCCATCCACGACCGCCTTTGTCAGCAACTTAAGAAGAACCTGTCATTCACCCGTCTGGACGAACTGGCGAAACGCGCGTTACAGGAGAAGTGGTTAAATGAACAGGACGCGGCCATTCTCAGCCGGGCTGAAGCCAGCCGCCTGCGTTCAATTAACGTCGATGAATTTGCCGCCGATGCACTGGCGGCAGGGAGCGAAAAACAGGAGATCCAGCGAAAAATTGCCGCAGCATAAGCCAACGGCGGGCCATCTTCAGGCCCGCTTTCACTGTAAGGCGGGTTTTCCCGCACCCGCAAAAAACATACTCACCGCACAGCGTGTCATTTCACAAATACGGGTTGTTCCCACCGGCTGCAAATGCCGCTGATAGACTCGTGAATCACATTCTACTGTCAGCAACGCCATAAACTGCATCGCCCGCAGGTTGGCATCACCGGGACGCAGCTCCCCCGCATCCATTGCTGAGAGCATCACCGCGGAGAGTTTTTCTATACTTTCCCGCGGACCGGAGTCATGAAAAAGTGTACCAATATCGGTATGTCCGGCCTCACCCACCACCATGCGGTACACGGCCAGCGCACTGGTGTCATTGACCAGCATCTGCAACATCCGCTCGCCGAAACGCTGCAACTTTTCTTTCAAAGGCAGTTCACGGTGAGAGATATCATTGAGTTCACTCGCTGCATCGGTAAGATGCTGAGTGGCATAAGTTCGGACCACGGCAGAAAAGAGTTCTTCCTTGGAAGGGAAATAGTTATAGAGCGTGGCCTTCGAGCCACCAAGGCGTCTGGCCAGTTCGTTCATGGAAGCGCGTTCGTAACCCATTTCCTGGAAAAGCGCGGCGGCCGCTTCGATAATGGCCTCCCGTCGTGCCTGTGTTTTTACTTTCATTGATTCGCATCTTTTCAAAAATAAACCCGAGTGTACATTTTCTTGACAGAGAAATCATCCGTATGCATAAATAAACCGTACAGTACAGTTTTACACTAACCTTGTCGCTGTCACCAGACTGAATTTTGGCTGGCAGCAATACGCTGTCTTATTTACTTGCGAAGATGATCACTATGTCTAAAATGCCTGCTTTTTATCGTTCTCTGATGCTGATGACCGCCGTCACCCTGGCGGGTTGTGCTGGCACCCAACCCGTGCCTTACAGCAATCTTCAGGCGTCCAGCCGTATGCAACCCAACACGGGCGATGATGCCTACCGCGTTCCTTATCGCTACACCACTAACCCAAACTGGCAGCAGTATCACCAGGCTATCCTGGAGCCAGTCGCGGTTTATAGCGGTGCCGATAATCAGTTTGGCAAAATGGATGCAGGTGACCAGCAGGAGCTTGCCACTTACATGCAACAACAGTTTGGTGACCGCCTGAAACAACGCTTCAGCATGGTTAACACCCCTGCTCCCGGCACGCTTCGTATCAAACTCACCCTGACAGGTGCAGACACCACCACCCCGGTGGCCGGAACCTTCACCAAATTCGATCTCGCCGGTGGGCCTTACAACATCGTGCAGTCCATTCGTGGCAGGGAAGGTATGATGAATGGCTGGGTCAGCTATGCCACTGAAATCTACGACGCACAAACCAACCAGCTGCTCGCTGCCTGGGTGGAAAAACAGTATCCCAACGCCATGAACGTCAGTGCCAGTATTGGCTCGCTGAGCGCGGCGAAAGTGGGTGTGGAAAAAGGCGCGGATGATCTGATCGACCGCTTAAAATAATGCCATGGCGAAAAATGGCGGCCTGAGCGCCGCCATTTTTCTGCTTTCTCTGCGGGACAACGCCCGATGAATACCGTTACTGATTCAGCCCATTGCTCCTGCTGTAACTCAGTTCATCGCTGCCCGACAGAGGCCAGCGGCAGCCAGCCAGCATGTTGCCACAGTGCTGCCGCGCGGGTTCGGCCAGAATCGTATCACTCGCGGCAACTGGCGCTGATACTGTCGGCAGCTTTTGCACTGCCCATTGCCAGTTTTCTGCCGCTGATCACCGTGGGATTTCAGGGCAATGCACGCCAGGTGACGCTGGAAAATATGGTTGTCTCGCTGGTGCAAAGCCATCAGTGGCTACTGGCGATCATCGTCGCGCTGATTTTTATCTTATTTCCGATGGCGCAACTCTTTCTGTTCGGCTGGCTGAGTACCTTCGCCAGCCTTTCCCGCCGTGCGCCGGGACAACAAGCCATTCTGCGACTGTTGCAATGGCTTAATCCCTGGTGCATGAGCGATATCTGCCTGCTTGGATTACTGGTCGCCGGCTACAAGATGGCGGAATTTATCCAGTTAAACACTGGCCCAGGGTTCTGGGCGCTAATATGGGTCGCACTGATGAGTCGCAGCATGACACAACAGGATCTGGCAGCGTCATGGCACAGCAGTGTCCCGCCTTCCACGTCCAAAACGCCGCCAGAGGGATCGGGCAAAAAAATGATGGGATGCCATCGCTGTGGGCTTCTCTGTCAGCCGGATCTGAAAGCAAAATTTGCCTCCCGCTGTCCGCGTTGTCATACCCTGCTCGCGCGCAATCCTGCCAATACGCTCTCATGCAGTACCGCGTTGCTACTGGCCGCCCTCTTCTGCTATCTCCCGGCCAATCTGCTGCCGGTTATGCAGACCACCTTTTTGGGCGGCAGCAGTGAAAAAACCATTTTCAGCGGTGTGGCAGCGTTCTGGAACAGCGGCGCGTCCGCGATTGCCACGATTATTTTTATCGCCAGTGTGATGATCCCCGTACTGAAATTTCTGGTTATGGGGGTACTGATCATCACCTGCTACCTGCAAAGCCAGTGGGCAGTAAGCCGGCGGGCGCAACTTTACCGGCTTACGGAAGCCATCGGCTACCTTTCGCTGCTGGATGTCATTGTGGTGGTGATAATGTCATGCGCCTTGCAGTTCGCCCCCTCAATTACCGTCGAACCGCGCAGCGGCATTATCTTTTTTGCCCTGTCGGTGATCCTGACCATGCTTTCTGCCCTCAGTTTTGATCCAGGCCTGATTGGGAGCCGTCGCCATCATGAGTAAACCCTTTGCGGATGAAAATCAGCTCCCCCACCAGCAGCCACGGGGAAAAGTGGCCGCATTGATCTGGCTGATCCCCCTGGCGTCGTTACTGGCGGGTCTGGCGTTATTTACCGCTAACCTGCGAACGTCAGGAACAGAAATTACATTAACTTTTCAGAATGCGGCAGGACTGGAAGCAGGTAAAACCCCGCTGAAATACCGTGATATCACCGTCGGAATGCTGAAGTCGCTTTCTCTGGACAATAAGGGAGAGAACGTGATTGCCGTTATTGCGCTGAACAAAGATGCTGACTATCTCGCCCGTTCCGGCAGCCGCTTTTGGGTGGTGCGCCCACGGGTGGGATTTGGCGGCGTCAGCGGTCTGGAAACCATGCTGTCCGGTGCCTGGATTGCCGCCGATCGAGGCAACGATGGCCAGGAGATGCACCAGTTCACCGGGCTTGAGACCCCTCCAGCACAGATCAACGGTGTGCCTGGCCACCGGTTTACCGTCATCACTGACGATCTTGGTTCACTTGATATTGGTTCGCCGGTCTATTTTCGCCGCGTTCAGGTAGGACGGATTGTCTCATGGCGGTTGCAGGATGATGGCAAAGCGGTGGCGATCAATTTGTTTATTGATGCGCCCTATGACCGCCTGGTCACCCGCCGTTCACGTTTCTGGAACGCCAGCGGGATGGATCTCTCGGTGGGGGCAAACGGGCTGCATCTGAAAACCCAGACGGTCGCCTCAGTTATTGCCGGTGGGATTGCTTTCCGCACCCCCGATGACGTCAACGCGCCGGAGAACAATGCCGATGGCAGCTATGAACTGGCAAAAGATGAGGAACAGGCTCTGTCGCCTCCTGACGGACCCTCGGTGCCATTCCAGCTGCGCTTTGAACGCTCACTGAAAGGGCTGTCGCCCGGTGCGCCAGTGGAATTTTCCAGCATCACCATTGGCCGGGTGGTTTCCGTCAGCCTGGATTACAGCCCTGTTGGTTACCGTTTTCCTTCCGTGGTTAATATCGAGGTTTACCCAAACCGCTTAGGCAATGTGCTTAACAAGTTACCCCGACCTGGAAAAGATCTGTCACAGGCTATCGCCACATTTACCCGCGATATGGTGGAACACGGTCTGCGGGCGCAGGCCGCCACCGGCAATCTTCTGACCGGCCAGCTCTATATCTCACTGGATTTCCAGGCTGATGCCCATCCGGTACCCTTTGATATGACTGCTCATCCCCTGGTTATCCCCACCGTTAACGGTGGATTTGAACGTATCCAACAACAGGTAGCCAGCATCGTGGGCAAGGTCGACAACATGCCTCTGGAAGCGATGGGCAACCAGCTTAATGCCGCGCTTGCCGGCACCAACCTGCTGTTGCAACGGCTTAACACCCGCACCTTGCCGCAGGCTGACAAGCTGGTCGCCAGGCTGGACAGCACCACCGGTACCGTTCAGACGCTGCTGTCAGAGGATTCGCCATTGATGATCACCGCAGCGCAAAGTTTGCAGGAACTCAGCCGGATGCTGAGGGCGGTACGTGCGCTCGGTGAACAGCTTAACAATAACCCGGAAGCGCTGATCAAGGGGCGTCCAGCCCAGGCGGCACCAGAACTTCCCCCATCAGAAAGGTCTGGCCGATGAAATCCGCTCTTGCCTGCTATGTTCTCCTGCTAAGTAGCGCCCTGACAGCCTGTAGCTCGCCGCCGGTGCATTACCATACACTGAATGTTGCGCCGACGGCGACCGGCTCCGCCCGGTCCGCACCCTTTGTTATTTATCTTTTGCCAACGGGCGTACCGCCACAGCTGGACATGCCGCAACTGGTGGTGATGACCGGCAATGACCGGGTTAGCGTGCTGGATAACGATCGCTGGCTCAGCCCGGTGGGGGATGAATTTCAAACCGCGCTGTCTTCCGCCCTGACCACGCTACTCAACACTCAGGATGTGAGCGGTATCGGTTCTCACTCATCCCGTCCGGTGCTGTTTATCAGGGTTCAAATCCGGCGTTTTGACAGCTGGCCCGGTCAGTTTGTCAAATTACAGGCGGACTGGAGCCTTCGTAAAGACGGGGTGCAGCAGGTCTGCCGCACCACACTGGTGGAAGACGCAGCAGGCGGAATGGATGAAATGTTTTCCGCACAACAAAAAATTGTGCGTCGTCTGGCGGAGGTGATTGCCCGGCAGGCCAGGCAATCAGGGGTGCCGGTCAGCGAGCCGAATCTGTTTTGTGAGTGAATCGCCCGGCGCTCCGCTGGCCACAGACAATGTGGCCAGCGGATACCATCAGCCATTCTGCCGGATACGGGCTATCAGCGCATCAACGTCGGCAATATGATCGGCCGCCAGGATTAACGTCCGGCCCAGCATTACGGTCTGGCGGACGCAGCCGATGCGCATCGCATCATCAGTTATTGATTTAATATCAGCAACCTGAGACATTCCCACCGTACGACGGATCGCCTCAGTACCGCAGTAGCCAAGGCTGTCACGCCAGATTTTCCGCAAAAACCGGGATGCATAGCCCGGACAGGCCAGCGCGCGATCCTGTGTTTTTTCCGCAGCCAGCGACAGAAAGCTATCGGCAAAACTTTGCCACAGCGCCGCGACATCGCGAAGACGTTGCTCGCGGACGGCCGCCGCTTCACGCGGGGCGAGAAGGCCCGGCAGCGCGCAATAGTTGATCAGCAGATTACCCAGCGCACTGCCCACATCAAAACCAACAGGACCATAAAAACCGAATTCTGCGTCGATCACCTTCAGACTTCCCGGTGCGACAAACACCGATCCGCTGTGAACATCGCCATGAAGTAATGCTTCGGCGTTTGACAGAAAACGGTGTTTCAGACCGGCCACTTTCTGTCGCAGCTCATCGTCGGTACGCAGGGTGGCAATCAGCGGTTCCAGCGCGCGCGGATAGCCATTGCGCTGATGTTCTTCATAGGGTTCGTTAAAGAACAACGCTTCCGTAATGTCACAAAGCTCCGGGTTGGTAAAACGGATAACATCGGCTTTTTTCTGATGAGGATGCTGGTAAAAGTCTGAAGTATGAAACAGCGTTTGCGCAAGATATTTCCCCAGCTGCGCTGCGGCCTGCGGATAATCAACGCCTTTGACCTGCTCGCCGCGCCAGATGGCATAACTGGAAAGATCTTCCATTACCATTACCGCCAGCTGCGGATCATAATGCAGGATTTTCACCGTATGTTCCGGGCAGAATCCACCGTGAATTTGCAATACTTCCGCTTCAATACGGGCGCGATCCAGCGTCAGCGGCCATGATTCACCCACGCAGCGCACATAGGGCAGTGCCTGCTTAACAATCACCCGGCTATTGCCGTCACGGTCAAAGACCCTGAATACCAGGTTCAGATTACCATCACCAATTTCCTGCGAAGTGACCAGACTGTCCGGCTTGTCAATGCCGCCAAACTGGCGTGCATATTCCACGGCATCCTCTGCTGTGAAGGTACGATATTGCGACATCAATTCATCCCCATCAACGTTCTGGCCTGCATGGCAGGCAGTACTGGCTGCTATTCTGTCGGTATTTTATAGTGAATAAGCCATACAGACGTCTATACATCCGCAATGCATGTTGGCACAATACAGCCGGATAACGCAACCGGGATTTAACCTTTATGCAGACACTCAGCACAACCAGCTTACAAATTCGTGACAATCAGCTTTCGATCCTTGATCAGCAGGCGCTTCCCCAGAAAAAAATCTGGTGCCCAACCCCGGATGTGGCGGAACTGGTAGGCCATATCAAAGCGTTGCGGGTGCGCGGCGCGCCGCTGATTGGTCTTTCCGCCAGCCTGCTGCTGGCGCTGCTGGCAGAAAAAGGAATGGCAAAACCGGCGCTGATGGAGGCGCTGGAGGTACTGCGTGCCGCACGCCCTACCGCCGTGAATCTGATGAATAACCTTGACCGGATGAAAAAGGCGCTGGCACAGGAGAACTTTGTCCCTGCGTTAACCGCGGAAGCCCTGAATCTGGTGTCAGAGGATAAAACGCTGTGTGACAACATCGCCACGGCAGGTGCGACGCTGATCAAACCGGGAAGCAGACTGCTGACGCACTGCAATACCGGAGGTCTGGCAACGGCGGGGGTAGGAACCGCGCTGGGTGTTATCTCCCGCGGCTGGCAGGAGGGCAATGTGGCTCAGGTTTGGGTTGATGAAACCCGACCGTTACTTCAGGGAGGGCGTCTGACCGCCTGGGAACTGGGGGAACTGGGTATTCCCTACCGGCTGATTTGCGACAGCATGGCAGCCAGTCTGATGGCGCAAAAACAGGTGGATGCCGTGTGGGTCGGCGCCGATCGCATTGCGGCAAACGGCGACGTCGCCAACAAAATCGGCACCTACAGCCTGGCGGTGCTGGCGCACTATCACCGTATTCCCTTCTATGTGGCCGCGCCGCATACCACCCTCGATCCGGCCTGCCCGGATGGTAGTGGCATTCCGATTGAGCAGCGGACCGCCAGCGAAGTCACCGGGGTGGCGGGAAGCTTTGGCGAGGTGCAGTGGGCACCGGAAACGGCGCAGGTGTTTAATCCGGCGTTTGACGTCACACCAGCAGCGCTAATCAGCGGCTGGGTGCTGGATACAGGCGTGGTGACGCCAGCGCAGGTGGACAATGGGATTTTCATGCCATCGTAAAAAGGGTAAACCGGGTTCAGGGAAAGACCGCCAACGATGTATATGGCAGGGAAGCCACTCATCCTGCGTCTGGCCTGTTTGAGCGCGTTCGCGTGTTACCGATCTGCCGGAACCAACAACGCCCCGCTTTGCCCTTTTGGCGGGCAGTTTGTTGAGCCCTCCGCTTTCTGAACGGAGGCAGCAGATATCGCGCCACCGCTCATTTCCGCAACAGGGGCACAACGCCACAGGGCCTGGATACTGCGACGCTATTGAGCAGCACCCCTTTCCTTTGAGGGAGCAACGCAGGGCGCTGTTCGACAGCGCTTTCAGGGTAAACGTGGATAGGCGTCTGCAATATTGTCACCGGTAAACCTGGCAACCCAGCCTTCCTGATTATCAAAAATACGGATCGCGGTGAAATGCGGTGATGATCCCATATCAAACCAGTGCGGCGTGCCTGCCGGAACAGAGATCAGATCGTTCTTTTCGCACAGGACCTGATATATATGCCCGTCCAGATGCAGGCAGAACAGCCCCGCACCTTCAACAAAAAAACGCACCTCATCTTCACCGTGGGTATGTTCAGAGAGGAACTTGCCGCGCAGCGCCTCCTTTTGTGGATTATCGGAGCGCATACTGATCACGTCCCAACTTTGATACCCCTTCTCCGCCACCAGCTTATCGATGGCATGTTGATAAGCTTTAATCACCGTTTCAGGCTGGGGATCCTCACCCAAATCACGATCGGCCTGCCAGCGCTCAAAACGCACCTGCTTTGCATTCAGCTGCTGACGGATCGCGTCGGCATCGGTACTGTGCCACACCGGCGTGGTGGCCTCACTGTCGGTAAAAATGGTCAGTGCACTCATAATGAAAACGGCTCCAGGTTAATCTTGTCAAAACGGTTGACCTGGCGATGACGGCTCTCAGCGTCCGCTTCGCCACGCAGTAACTGCACGGTATTCCACCCCGCCTCCTGTGCGGCATCCAACTCCTGACGGATATCCGATAAAAACAGCAAATCATCGGGTGCCAGCGCAATATCAGCGGCAATATTGCGGTAGGAGGCTGTGTCACGTTTCGCGCCAACGTGGGTGTCAAAATACCCGCTAAACAGAGATGTAACATCACCTGCATCACTGTAGCCAAATAACAATTTTTGCGCAGCAACCGACCCGGAGGAATATACATAAAGATCAATACCCTGCGATTTCCATAATCTTAATGCAGGCAGCACGTCTGCATAGAGATGTCCGGTAAAACAGCCGTTCAGATAGCCATCGCGCCAGATCATTCCCTGGAGTGCTTTCAGCGCCGTTGATTTCCTGTCCTCATCCATAAAACTGAACAGCACGGCTATTAGTTCTTCCGTTGTTGCCTGGGGCCGGGCAATCTCATCGCGCAAATCGTTAAGTGCCTTTACCACCCCTTCCTGCTGCTGGTGAGCCGTAAGAAACGCCGCCAGATTCTCTCTGGCATAAGGAAAAAGCACGTTGTGGACAAAGCGAATGTCGCTGGTTGTCCCTTCAATATCGGTGACAATCGCACGGATCATCTTGCCTCCAGTACCCGACGTTGTAGTTCACACTGGAACAGAAATTCCAGCCCCTCAAGATGGCGTTTCGCCTCGCTGACATCTCTGCCCCAGCAGGTCAGCCCGTGTCCACGCAGCAGAAAACCATAACGCAGTGGCGTTTGCGCCGCAAACTGTTCTATCCGCGCCGCCAGGGCAGTAATATCCTGATCGTTGTCGAACAGCGCAACCGACACCGTATCAAGATGCGAGCATTGTCCTGCCAGTGTTTTCTGCATTTCATAACCTTGCAGTTCCAGTGCGGCCCTTTTCTCAACCCGGGAGAGCACCGTGGCATTTACCGTATGCGTATGCAGCACCGCGCCGGCATCGGGAAACAGCCGGTAGATAAGGGTGTGCAATCCGGTCTCTGCCGATGGCCGCCGCCCGGAAGGCACCCGGTTACTGGCAATCTCAACCTGGATAAAGTCATCGCGGGTCAGCGCACCTTTATCTTTGCCTGATTCACTCAGGAGACAAAATTCATTGTCCTGCCTTAGCGACATATTACCGCCTGTTGCCGGTGCCCAGCCTCTGGCGCCAATCCAGTGGCAGGTCGCAACCAGCTGGTCCAACTGTGACATTACGCTCATAGTGTTCCTGTTTCAGCCGGTCCGAACCGGCACCTGGTGGTGTATTTAGACGTCTAAGCGTCTTGATTGCCAGATAGTAGCATCGAGGTTATAGTGGCAGCAACAGAGGGTTAATACATCCTTAAAGTTGCGTTACTCAAAGGTTAACATTCATGAGCCAGACGTCGATCACCCCTGAAAGCAAGCTCCCAGCGCTGGGCACCACCATCTTTACGCAAATGAGCGCGCTTGCGCATCAGCATAACGCCATCAATCTTTCGCAGGGTTTTCCTGATTTTGACGGACCGGACTATCTGAAATCCCGGCTGGCACACCACGTCAGCGCCGGGTTTAACCAGTATGCACCGATGACCGGCGTGCAGCCGTTGCGCGACGCTATCGCGGTGAAAACCGCTGAACTTTATGGTTATCTGCCGGACAGTAACCATGAAGTGACCGTCACCGCGGGGGCCACGGAAGCACTTTATGCCGCCATTACCGCGCTGGTTCGTCCGGGTGATGAAGTTGTCTGCTTTGACCCAAGTTACGACAGCTACGCGCCCGCGGTAACGCTTGCTGGCGGCGTAATGAAACGCATGACGCTTCAGCCTCCGGCCTTTGCGGTTGACTGGCAGATATTTAACGATTTGCTGTCGCCGCGAACCCGGCTGGTTATCCTGAATACGCCACACAATCCTTCCGCTACCGTCTGGCAGAAAAGCGACTTTGCCGCCCTGTGGCAAGCTATACAGGCCCGGGAAATCTACGTACTGAGTGATGAAGTTTACGAGCATATCTGCTTTGCGTCAGAGGGCCACGCCAGTGTGCTGGCGCATCCGGCGCTACGCGAGCGCGCCGTTGCCGTTTCGTCATTTGGCAAAACCTACCATATGACCGGCTGGAAAGTGGGCTACTGCGTGGCGCCTGCCGCGCTGACCGCAGAAGTACGCAAGGTGCATCAGTATCTGACTTTTTCCGTGAATACGCCGGCACAACTGGCTCTGGCCGATATGCTGACTGCCGAACCGCAACATTATCGCCAGCTACCGGATTTCTACCGTGCCCGCCGTGACCGTTTTGTGCAGGCGCTGGCGAAAAGCCGTTTTGAGCTGCTGCCATGCGAAGGCACCTATTTTCTGCTGGCGGATTACCGCGCCATTTCCGATTTGGATGACGTGGCTTTCTGCCAGTGGCTGACCAGAGACGTCGGCGTGGCGGCCATTCCGCTGTCGGTATTCTGCGCCGGACCGTTTCCCCATCGACTTATCCGCCTGTGCTTTGCCAAACAGGAAGCCACGCTGGATGCTGCGGCGGAGCGCCTGTGTCAACTTTAAAACTCAGTCTATTACAGCAACCCCTGGTGTGGATGGACGGCGAAGCCAATCTGCGCTTTTTCAATACAGTGATTGACCGTTTGCAGGGGCGCGATCTGATCGTGCTGCCGGAAATGTTCACCAGCGGTTTTGCGATGATGGCAGCCGGGGCGTCACTGCCGGAATCCCGTGTGATTGCGTGGCTGCACGACAAAGCCTGCGTCACTGACGCACTGGTGGGGGGCAGCGTAGCGATTCAGACCGGTCAGGGGGCGGTGAACCGTTTTCTGCTGGTGGAGCCGGGAGGCAGCGTGCATCGCTATGATAAACGGCATCTGTTTCGCATGGCTGATGAACATCATCACTATCAGGCGGGTGACAGCCGGGTGGTGGTGGCCTGGCGCGGCTGGCGGATCCTGCCACAGATTTGTTACGACCTGCGCTTTCCCGTCTTCTCACGCAATCAAAATGATTACGATCTGGCGCTTTATGTCGCCAACTGGCCCGCGCCACGCGCCGCTCACTGGCAGGCACTGCTGCTGGCCCGCGCGATTGAAAACCAGTCGTATATTGCCGGTTGTAACCGGGTAGGCAAGGATGATAACCATCATCTTTACAGCGGTGACAGCCGGATTATCAGCCCACAGGGAGAGATTCTGGCGATGGCCAAACCGCATCAGCCTGCGGTGCTGAACGCTGAGCTGTCACTGGACGCACTGCATCAGTATCGTGAACGCTTTCCGGCATGGCGCGATGCAGACAGTTTCACGCTGTGACGGGTGCCGGGGTAATTTATGCGCCGGCCAGACTGGCGTGCCCTTTTATACTCTCCGGGTGGAGAGATAATTTGCCGGTGCCGTCAGCACCAGGCTGGGAACATCAGCTGCCCCGATAGGTGGACCACGACCAGGGTGATACCAGAAACGGCAAATGATAATGGCTGTCCGCTTCCTGCAATATAAAGTCAATCTGGGCGCTGACATAGAGCGCGTCGCGCCCACCGGCGGCAAAATAGTCGCCAATGTCGGCAATCAAACGGTAATGCCCTGTTGCCAGCGACTCCGGGGTCAGATTTTTTACGCGACCATCCGCATCGGTGCAGCCGGAAGCCACCGTCAGCCACCCCTCACCGCTTTTCTGTTCCAGCGAAATTCGTACTCCAGCGGCGGGCCTGCCCAGTGCGGTATCCAGAATATGCGTGGTAATGGTGCTCATCGAAAGGTCTCCTTCAGACGCAGCAGCGTGATTTCGCGTAGCTGTGCAAGCGCCTCCTGCTGTTCCTGCTGTGCATCGTTGTCCAGACGGCGATGCAGTTCCGCCAGTATCTCTTCCCCACTGCGCCCTTTGGCCCGGATCAAAAAAACCCGGCCAAAGCGACGTTCGTAAGCGATGTTTCCCACGTGCAACGCCTGTTTCAGCCTGTCGTCATCAGCGTTAACGCCGGATTGCTCACCTGCTGACAGCTGTACCTCCTTGCCCCTGCCCTGCCCACGCTCACCAATACGTGGGTGGGCTGACAGCGCCTGGGACAGTACGGCACCCTCCCACTGCCGGGCCAGCGCATCACTCCGTTGCAGCAGACGCTCCACCGTGTGATAAGGCCGTTGCGCCACCAGCGCGGTGATCCAGTCTTCCAGCGCCACACAGTGGGCGATAAGCGTTCTGGCCTCTGCCGCTGAAGCCTGATTGAATTGTTGCAGTTTCATCTCACTCGCCTCCCGGGCTGTGTTGCCCGTCATCCCATGAGCCTGCCACATCGCACACGACCCGCGTATAAGCCTGGATCGCGCTGGCCACGTCTTTTTCCAGTACCGACTCTGCCGGATGGTGGCTGATACCACGATCGCAGCGAACAAACAGCATCCCCACCGGCCAGCGCTCCGCAACGGCAATGGCATCATGACCGGCACCGCTCGGCAGCGACAGACTACGGCCCTGAACCTGGCTCACCGCGTTGCTCAGTGCCACCTGCAATCGGTCATCACAGCGGGTTGCCGGGATCTGGTAATACGCTTCTGCACTGAAGACCAGACCGCGACGTCGCGCAATGGCTTCGCCCTGGGTTAACAGTGCTGACAGCAGTTCCGCCAGCGGTTTGTCTTCCGGCCCGCGAACATCGAGCGTCAGCGCCACCTCTCCGGGGATCACATTCACCGCGCCGGGTAAACACTGCACGGTTCCTACCGTTGCCACCAGCTGTGGGCCATGCTGCACCGCAGTCTGCTCAATAAACACCATCCATTCCGCCGCCGCCGCCATCGCATCCTTACGGAGGCTCATGGGGACTGTACCCGCATGGCCCGCCTCACCGCTGAAACGGCAATTCAGGCGGTGCGCGCCGTTAATGGCGGTAACTACCCCCAGCGGCAGATCTTCCTGCTCCAGACAGGGGCCCTGTTCAATATGCAGTTCAAGATAGGCGACGATTTCACCCACGTCACGTTCCGCCTGAGCAATGGCGGTCGCATCCAGCCCTGCGTCAGTCATCGCCTGTGCCACAGTGATGCCGTTGCCATCCTGGTGATCGATCCAGCTTGCCGGCCAGCTACCGGTAATGCCCCGGCTACCTAACAGCGTGATGCCGAAACGGGTGCCCTCTTCATCGCCAAAACCGACGATCTCCACCGCCAGCGGCAGCCGTTTGCCCTGGGCATTGAGTGACTGCACGGCTTCAATGGCAGTCAGTACCCCCAGCATCCCGTCGTAGCGACCCGCATTGCGTACCGTGTCAAGATGGGAGCCAAGTAGCAGCGCGGGGGCGTCGGGGGCGACGCCTTCATAGCGACCGCAAATGTTGCCAACGCTGTCCTGCCAGACATGCATCCCCGCCGCCGTCATCCACTCCCCAACCAGCGCGTTGGCACGCAGATGTTCAGGAGAGAGATAAACGCGGGTCAGGTATCCCGGCGTTTCGCTGATTTCAGCCAGCCGATCACAGCGGGCCATCACCCTGGCGGCCGCCTGCGCCGCCTCTGCCGCGCTCATCAGGCCAGTGCTCATTCGCCGTTCTCCAGCGCATAGCGATCCCAGGCAGCCTGCATCGCCGCGCCCTGGGTGGTTTTGAAACCGAGATAATTCAGTACCGACTCCAGCGCACTCAACGTCTGCATCACGCAGTCTTTGCGGGCGTTATAGCCCATGGTGCCAATACGCCAGACCTTGCCATGCAGTGGGCCAAACGAGGTGCCGATTTCAATGCCAAAATCGTCCAGCATCAGTTTACGCACCCGATCGCCATTGATGCCGTCCGGGATCATGACGCCCAGCACATTATTCATTTTGTGTTGCAGGTCGCCAAAGGTATCGAGGCCCATTCCCTGAATGCCTTTCAACATGGCATCACCATGCAGTTTGTGACGGGTAATACCGTTGTCCAGTCCCTCTTCCAGCACCAGACGCGCCGATTCACGCGCGCCAAAAAGCGCCGAGGTGGCTTCAGTATGGTGATTCAGGCGTTCCGGTCCCCAGTAATCCATGATCATGCCAAGATCGAAATAGTTGGACCAGATCATCTCGTCATCGCCATCATGATGATCCGCCGTGCGAATTCCCGCTTCGACGCGTTTGCGCTTGCGGATAACCGCCGCCATTTCAGCGCTGAGAGTAATGGGTGATGTGCCGGACGGCCCGCAAAGGCACTTTTGCATCCCGGCGGAGACCGCATCCAGCCCCCACGCATCGGTTTCCAGCGGATTTCCGGCCAGCGACGCGGTGGCATCGGTGTAGAACAGCACGCCGTACTTTTTACAGACAGCACCAAGTTCCGCCAGCGGCTGTAGCATGGTGGTGGAGGTGTCGCCCTGTACGGTCAGCAGCAGACGCGGACGGACGGTTTTGATCGCATCTTCAATCCGATCCGGGGTAAATACCTCGCCCCAGGGCACTTCGATGGTATGTACTTCGGCCCGGCAACGGCGGGCAATTTCACACAGCAAATGGCCAAAGCGGCCAAACACCGGTACCAACACTTTATCGCCGGGACGGATCGCAGATAGCAGGATCGCTTCAATGCCGGCGCGGGAGGTGCCATCAATCAGCAGCGTCCACTGGTTTTGGGTGCGGAAAACACCACGATAGAGCGCCATGACTTCATTCATATAATCAGTCATCGCCGGATCGTACTGACCAATCAGCTGAGTTGACATCGCACGCAGCACGCGCGGATCGGCATTAATCGGTCCCGGTCCCATCAGCAGGCGCTGCGGCGGGTTAATCTGTGGATATTTTGCTAAATCCATCGGTTCTGCCCTTTTATGACAATGTGATGCGCTTAGTCCAGGCCGCGCACTGATGAAATAAACTGTTTCAGTTCAGGAGTTTGCGGGCTGGCAAACACGGTTTTACTGTCGCCCTGTTCCCACACCCGCCCCTGATGCATAAACACCACGCGATCGCCCACTTCCCGGGCGAAATTCATTTCGTGGGTCACGAGGATCAGCGTCATGCCCTCTTTGGCCAGCTGCTCCAGTACTTTCAGCACTTCCCCAACCAGCTCCGGGTCGAGGGCAGAGGTGATTTCATCGCATAACAGCACCTTAGGCGACATAGCCAACGCTCTGGCAATGGCCACACGCTGTTGCTGACCGCCAGAAAGGCTGGACGGGTAGTAGTCAATCCGCTCTCCCAGACCGACCTTTTCCAGCATCTGTTTTGCCAGCGCACGGCACTCCGCCTCACTCTTTTTCAGCACCCGTCGCGGTGCCAGCATGACGTTTTCCAGCGCGGTCATATGCGGAAACAGGTTGAAGTTCTGGAATACCATGCCAACCGAGCGGCTGATTTCCCGTGCCTGTGAATCACGATCGGTGATAGTCATCCCGCCCAGTTTAATACTGCCATCCTGGTAACCTTCCAGCCCGTTTATGCAGCGCAGCAGAGTGCTTTTGCCCGATCCACTGCGGCCAATGATCGAGATCACTTCACCCATTTCAATATCCAGATCCACGCCCTTCAGGACATGGTTGTCACCGTAATATTTCTGCACCTGATTAATGGTGATGAGCGGCATTGAATTTCTTCTCCAGCGACTTGCTGTAGCGCGACAGCGGATAACACATCAGGAAGTAGCCCAGCGCCACCAGCCCGAAAACTTTAAAGGGTTGATAGGTAACATTATTGAGAATGGTGCCTGCCTTGGTCAGCTCGACGAAGCCAATGATTGACGCCAGCGCCGTTCCTTTTATCACCTGCACCGCAAATCCCACCGTCGGGGCGATGGCAATGCGCAACGCCTGCGGCAGCACCACGCGATACAGAGTCTGACCAAAATTCAGCCCCAGGCAACGGCAGGCTTCCCACTGACCTTTCGGCAAGGCCCTGACGCTGCCAAACCAGATATCCACCAGAAAAGCGCTGGTGTAAAACGTCAGCGCCAGCGAGGCCGCCGTCCACGGTGACACATCAATGCCAAACAGCGCCACGCCAAAAAAAGCCAGGAACAGCTGCATCAGCAGCGGCGTTCCCTGGAAAAGCTCGATGTAGGCCCGGATCAGTCGGTTAGGCCAGCGACGTCCCGTCAGACGCACCATTACCAGTGGCATCGCCACCAGGGTGCCGCCAAAAAAAGCGGCCAGCGACAGCAGCAATGTCCAGCGTGCCGCCAGCAGCAGATTGCGCAGAATGTCCCAGTCGGTAAAGGTGGTCATACTGAGGTTCCTCCTAACCATTTACGCCCGGCAGCCAGCAGCAATTGCCGCATGACCACCGACAATACGAGGTAGACAAAGGTTGTCACCAGATAAACCTCAAAACTTAAAAAGGTACGTGACTGGATCAGGTTGGCGGCAAAGGTCAGTTCTTCATAGGAAACCTGAGACACCACTGACGAGCCCAGCATGACAATGATGCACTGACTGACCAGCGCCGGATAAATGCGTTGCAGCGAGGGCGGCAGCACCACCCGCAAAAACGTCTGCATGCGGGTCAGACCGAGCACCCGCCCGGCCTCCCACTGTCCTTTCGGCGTAACCTGAATGCCGGCGCGAATGATTTCGGTACTGTACGCGCCAAGGTTAATCAGCATCGCTAACAGTGCCGCCTCCCCCGCCGTCAGTTTCAGGCCCAGGTTGGGCAAGCCAAAGACAATAAAAAACAGCTGAACCACGAAAGGCGTATTGCGGATTAGCTCAACGTAGCAGCCCCACAAGCGGCTCACCAGCGACGGTCTGCCACTGCTCAGTGCCGCGCCGAGAATGCCCAGCGACACGCCGCCCAGGGTCGCCAGTACGGTCAGCTGAATGGTGACCCACAGTCCGGCGAGCAGCTCCGGCCAGTAAGGCCAGAGCGCAGGAAAGTTGAGTTGTCCCGTCATTGCCTGTCCTTACGCGCCAAGACTGGCCGGTAATGGTGCTTTCAGCCACTGCTCAGACAGGCCATTCAGCGTTTTATCTTTAATTGCCTGCTCGATCAGTGCGTCCACTTTTGCTTTCAGCGCCGGTTCATCTTTACGCAGGCCAATAAAGCAAGGGGAATCTTTCAACATAAACTTCGCCACAGGCGCTTTGTCGGCGTCCTGACGCGAAATAGCCGCCACCACCAGGTTGCCGGTGGCAACATACTGCACCTGACCTGAGAGCCAGGCAGACAGCGTGGTGTTGTTATCTTCATAACGTTTCACCTGTGCGTCTTTTGGCGCAATGCTGGTCAGTACCATATCTTCCACCGCACCGCGCGTCACACCGATGGATTTGCCGCTCAGTGCTGCCGCATCTTTCAGCGCGTGGTCTTTCGGCCCGAACACGCCAAGAAAGAACGGCGCATAGGCACGGCTGAAGGCAATCACTTTCTCGCGCTCCGGGTTTTTACCGAGGCTGGATATCACCAAATCCACTTTGTCAGTCTGCAAATAAGGTACGCGGTTGGCGCTGGTCACAGGTACCAGCTGCAACTTAAGTTTCATCTGCTTCGCCAGATACTTTGCCATATCAATGTCGTAGCCCTGCGGTTGTAAATCGGTGCCCACGGAGCCAAAAGGTGGAAAATCCTGCGGCACGGCAATGCGAATAACACCGCGTTTTTCAATATCCTGGAGCTGATCTGCCACCGCATTGGTGACCTGCGTTAACATCAGTGCTGCACCCATCACTGCCAGTAATACTTTCTTCATTCTCTCTTCCCCGGTTAAGCAATATGAAACAAAAGATTCTTAATGGATGCATTTGCAACTAATGTGCCAGCAGCAAACGGCGGCATTAAATTATTTCTGCCCGTAAGGAAGGACGGATAAGAAAGCACGCAAACTGGAGATAAAACAGACAGAAATCCAGCCGTTTAGCTATTTTCTGCACGGCCATCCCCGAACGGGAATGGCCGTGCAGAAAACGTCAGATGGCCGGGTATCGCCGTGCAAAAACGGCGTACCGAAAAGGCGAACGCCTTGAACCATAATAAGGCAACGCACCAAAATGAAGCCCCATCAGCGTTGTTCCAGCTCATCAAGATGCTGGTAAAGGTCGGCGATCTGATGAATACGTTGACGGCCTGCACTGAGCAGTTCGTGCAGCACCGCATTTGCCAGCAGGTTGATCAGGCTGTTGGCTGAGGCGTAACTGTCAAAAGCAGACACGCTGTCCAGTGGTGCACAAAGCTGCCAGCGGGCCAGCGCAATCAGTGCCTGAGCCTGCGGTTCGCAGACCAAAAGCGTCGGCACAGCGTGGCTCTGGAGCTGCTGCAACAGGGGTTTGATAATACGCGGACGGCGGCGATAGGCCATCACCACCACCATATCGTCAGGGGTAATATCCACCAGCTCTTCCGCCAGCGTCTGCCCCGGCTGTGGCAACAGCACTATCCCGCCACGAGCCTGCAGCAGCTGTTGGCGAAAATGCAGTGCAAGCGGCCATGAATTACGCATCCCGATGATAAACAAACGTTTACACCCCGACAGGTGTTGTACCACTTCACCAAACTGCGTGGCATCAATGCTGTTCACCCACTGCGTGAGATTGGCCATTTCCTGTTTGTAATGCCGCGCCAGCAGGGTGTTGCCCTGCACCGCATCCCGGTTATCCGTCAGCGGCATACCGCTCTGACGTAGGGTACGCAATTCGTCGCGCATCGCTTTATATTTTTCATAGCCAAGCCGCTTAAACAGGCGGCTGACGGTGGCCTTTGACACGTTACTGAGCCGGGCCAGTTCCGCACTGTTGTAGCTGATCAGATCGTTGAAATGATCAAAAACAAAATCTGCCACACGTTGTTCCTGCGGCGAGAGGTGCGGATAATGGCTTTTCAGACGTTCATCAAGCTGCTTCATTGCATAGCGCCTTTGTAACTTTTGTTTCAGGGAACATAGCCTATACAAATTACATGCCTGCTTAAAAATTATTTCACCGGCGAGGTTTTCCTGCCTTATCGTCTGACAGGCAACAAACTGGAACATCTCTTGCTTATGTAATCCCTCTGAAATCCTGAAAAAAATGAGACTGTAATGATCCAGAGTAATATCGCCCCATTTGGCATGGCCGTGGCCCCCCACCATCTGGCCAGCGAAAGTGCCGTCGCCGTTCTGCGCGAAGGCGGGAATGCGATTGAAGCGATGGTCGCTGCTGCCGCCACCGTAGCGGTGGTTTATCCTCATATGAACGGACTGGGCGGCGATGGTTTCTGGCTGATTGTCCCGCCGCAGGGGGAGCCAGTCGCCATAGATGCCAGCGGTGCCGCCGGTTCGCTGGCCGATATCGATTTTTATCAGGGGGCAGCCACCATTCCCCACCGTGGCCCGCAGGCGGCGTTGACCGTTGCAGGCACCGTCAGCGGCTGGGCGGAAGCGCTTAAGGTGTCTGCCGAACTGGGGGGCAATCTCCTGCCGGTTTCCCGCCTGCTGGCAGACGCCATTCGTTATGCCGCTGATGGCGTTCCGGTTACCCATTCACAGGCAGAAGCAACCCGCAGTAAATACGCTGAACTGGTCAATCAGCCCGGTTTTACCGACATCTTTTTGCCGGATGGCAAGCTGCCACTCGCTGGCAGCCGTTTTACACAACCTCAGCTGGCCAATACGCTCAGTCTCCTGACGGAAGAAGGACTGGAGAGTTTCTACCGTGGAACCCTGGCAAACAAACTGGCAAAAGAGATGTCTGCACTCGGTATGCCAGTCACCCTTGCCGACCTGCAACAGCATCAGGCCAAACGCCGCACGCCGCTACGCATTCAACATCAGTACGGCGAGATTTTTAATCTGACGCCACCGACGCAGGGCCTGGTTTCACTGGCGATTTTGGGGATCACCGACAACCTGCCAATGGCAGAAGCCAACGAGGCACAAACCATTCATCGTATCGTCGAAGCCACCAAGCTGGCTTTCGGCCTGCGCGATCGCTATATCACCGATCCGCGGTATATGCAGGAGCCGGTACAGTCGCTGCTCAACGCAGCGAGGATGGCGGAGCTGGCTGCTAAAATTGATGACCAACATGCAGCCCCCTGGGGCAGCGGCAAAGGCCCCGGCGACACGGTGTGGATGGGCGTGATGGACAGCAGCGGGCTGGCGGTTTCATTTATTCAGAGCATTTATCACGAGTTTGGCAGTGGCGTGGTGATCCCGGATACCGGCATCACCTGGCAGAATCGCGGGGCGGCATTCAGTCTCGATCCACATCATCTGCTGGCACTGGTCCCCGGCAAACAGCCATTCCATACCCTTAATCCGGCCGCTGCACGGCTGCACGATGGCAGAACGCTGGTGTACGGTTCAATGGGCGGCGATGGCCAACCCCAAACCCAGGCGGCTATTTTTACCCGCCATGTGGTGCAGGGAATGCCACTGCAACAAAGTATCAGCGCGCCCCGCTGGCTACTGGGGCGGACCTGGGGACAGTCTTCCGACACGCTGAAGCTGGAAGCGCGGTTTGCCCCGGAAATATTTCAACAACTGCGGGCGCTGGGCCATGAGGTTGAGGCTCTGCCTGCGTTCAGCGAGGCCGTTGGCCATGCCGGTGCCATTATCCGGCATACCAATGGCATGCTGGAAGGAGCCTGCGATCCCCGCAGCAACGGCAGCGCTGCCGGTTTTTAACAGGAGAAGAAGATGGAGCAAATTTCACCCGACTGGACAAGCTACCTGGCACAGATGGAGCAGGTGCTTGGCGTCCCGCTTGACGAGCAGCGCCGTGCAGAACTGTTCATTCAGTTCAGCCGTATTGCCGCGATGGCAGATCCGCTGATGGCCTTCCCTCTTGATGATCGTCTGGAAGTGGCGGGGGTCTACAAAGCATGAGCCTTTCCTCATTATCCATTGCCGGACTGAAGCACGCGCTGGTCACTGGCGAGCTGAGTGCACGGGAGATAGCACAACAAACGCTGAACGATATTGAGCAATATAACCCGGCGATTAACGCCTGGACCCACATCACCCGCGAACGCATGTTCCGGGAAGCGGATGCTGTCGACCATCTGCGTAAAACGGGCCAGCCGTTGCCGTCGCTGGCGGCCATTCCCTGGGCGGTGAAGAATCTGTTTGATGTCGCGGGACACGCCACCCTGGCCGGAGCCAGCCTGTTTAGCGATCGCAAGCCCGCTCAGGAGGACAGCCGCGCCGTCCGGCAACTGGGCATGGCAGGTGGACTGCTCAGCGGGATGCTGAACATGGATGCCTATGCTTATGGCTTTACCACCGAAAACACCTGTTACGGTGCAACCCGTAATCCGCGCGATCTGACCAGGGTTGCCGGAGGATCGTCCGGCGGTTCAGCGGCGGCGGTGGCCGCCGGACTGGTGCATTTTTCTCTTGGCACCGATACCAACGGTTCAATACGCGTGCCCGCCTCACTGTGCGGCATTTTTGGTCTTAAACCCACTTTTGGCCGTCTCTCGCGTAGCGGCAGCCATCCGTTTGTTGCCAGCCTCGATCATATTGGGCCATTTGCCCGCTCGGTGGACGATCTGGCGAGGGTGTATGATGCGCTCCAGGGGCAGGACCCACTGGACCGTTTTCAGGCAGAAAAAAACCTGCAACCCGCACAGCCGACACTGGAAAAAGGGCTGGACGGTGTGCGCTGCGCCGTCCTGGCTGGCTACTTTCAGGACTGGTGTTCACAGGAGGCCCGCACCGCCGTGGCGACGGCTGCCAGCGCGCTGAACGTGCAGGATGAAGTGGCACTGGCCGAGGCTGAACTGGCACGAAGCGCCGCTTTTATTATTACTGCCGCCGAAGGGGGCAATCATTACCTGCCTGCCCTGCGACATAGCCCGGAACGCTTTGAACCGTTTTCACGCGAGCGCCTGCTCGCCGGCGCAATGATGCCCTCCGCCTGGTATGTACAGGCGCAACGTTTTCGCCACCATTTCCGTCAGCAGGTGCTGCCGCTGTTTGAACAGTTCGACGTGCTGATTGCACCGGCCACGCCCACCACGGCCACGGAAATCGGCCAGCAAACCATGCATATCAACGGTACAGATTTGCCCATCCGCGCCAGCATGGGCATGTTGACCCAGCCGATCTCTTTTCTTGGCCTGCCGGTGACTACGGTACCACTCCAGACCGCCAGCGGCCTGCCAATTGGCCTGCAACTCATCGCAGCCCCCTTCAGAGAAGACGCCTGCCTGCGGGTCGCCTGGGCGCTGGAACAGATGGGTATCGCCCGTGCGCTACCTGCTAACCTGGGAATATGATGATGAAAACTGAACATATAGATCGACCGGCGATCCTGGCTGAAGTTACCAGCGCATTTTATCGCTACGAAGAGGCGTTAATCAGTAATAACACCGCCGTACTGGATGAATTATTCTGGCACGATGAACGCACCGTGCGGCTGGGTCCAGGAGAGAATCTTTACGGTATTGACCAGATCCGCACCTTTCGCGCCAGCCGGTCAGCACAGGGGTTGGATCGCCAACTTCATAATACGGTGATCACCACCTTTGGCGATGATTACGCGGTATGCAGTACGGAGTTCACCCGCGAGGGGAGTGACAACGTGGGTCGCCAGCAGCAAACGTGGGTGAAACTTCCCTGCGGCTGGCGGATCGTTGCGGCACAGGTCAGCCTGATGAGCTGAACGACGGGGACAGTACAAAAACGCTGTCCGTCGTATCGTTCTTGATGTTGCCAAAGCAGACCGGTTGCACCCACCCCGGTCGTGAATGCAGCGTAATAACCGCTCTCCCCTTTTATTCTGCACATTGCAGGTGCACTGGCGACCACAATCATTTCCCGGCTAAGCTCACCGGGCGATCTTCTTTGGCTATCTTTCATCTGATGGCGATAGCACAATATTGACGGGGCCAGCGCGCGCCGTAACCTGATTCACCGGCCTGGTGGCCTCCTCCCGGCCGGATGGCAGGGAGTAACGAATCAATGGGAGCCATACTGTTTTATTTCGTCAAGAGGACGGTTAAAAAAGGCCGTCCTGTCCATTACTTTATTTTCAATATCACTCATATCGGGTATCTGATAGCCGGTGCAGGGATAGACACCATACCATCGGTCTTTAGCCATCAGCTGCATCCAGTGATAATCCATTGTCGATTTATGGTAAGGCACACCGTTTCGCTGCTGAACAACAGATTCATGAACGTTTTGCATCAGCCTGGCGTAATAATGTTTATTAACCAGGTAACTGTTAGCAAGATAAGCAAATTCAACTTTGTACAATTCATCCCTGACATTTTTAATAATGAAATAACTGGCTGAAAGAAATCCGACATCCCACGACATTTCCCGTAAATGCACCATGAAATTATTCAGTCGCCTGCAGGATGAGTCGTCCTCATTAAACCTCATATCATCTTCCAGGATCAGCACGTTCCGCCAGTGATGACGTTCCGCCATTGCCAACACCCCGGCATGGGATAAGGCGCAACCAATACCGCCGCATATATCTTCGATAGCCTCAAAACGGACAATTTTATCCTGTGGAATACCGACTCGCTGCAATTCCTTTTGCATCGCTTCATTTCTGTCAGTTCTTTTTTTCAGGTTAATATAGACAACCTTGTCAATAAATTGCCAGTCTATAGCAAACATGGTTTCAATGCTCCTTATGCGGTCATCCGCATCGCCGGGTGAAGAAAAAATCCGCCTTCGCAGAAGGCAGAGTTAATTACATCCCACAGGCACATACTGACAATTTTAATAAGAAGTCTGTGACTGTTATGCAAGATTAACATTCAGAGAAAATAAAGCAGAGCCAGAACTTATTGACAGACATACGCCAGGAGACGCAATTTTCAGTTCACAATAAAATTCAGCCAACGTCAGTTGATGCCTTTATCCTGCCTGACAAGAAGACTGCCATCAGCCTGGATGGTTGAACTGAAGGGGATTTTTCCTTTGCATGGTTCAGAAATAGCTGAATAGGCAGCAGTTAATTTCCCAGTGACGGATTCAGCGGTCGATACGCTGCCAACACCCGGTCCGAAAAGTGCTGATGTGGCCGGAAGAAGTGAGCAATTTTCTATGCTGAGAAAATGCTCAATGAATCCGATGCTTTTACCCGACAGCAGTCCCCACGCGGTAGGGGTTTTCCACGATCCTATGCGGCGGGCATCATTACTGACAGTATTGACAGCATAGCCTTCCCAAATATTTCCTGATGAGGTAGAACTGACCAGAGTGGCGATAAATTTGTATTCAACATCATATTCAAAAGGCATAAAGGCATAACAGCTTGATCCATTTTTATGATCGGCCTCATCCGTGCATTTTGGGTCCTGCTTCTCGACATTGGCACCAAATACAGAAAAAATCACTTTAGCCTGATTGTCCCCCCAGGGTTGAATGCCCATGTAATAGGCAGCATTCTGATCGCCTGGATGTTTAAAAAAGACGTACTGCGAGTAATAAAATCCCTGCTCCTTCTTACCCGACATGACTTTAATGGGATAAGATAATACTTTGTATCCTTGTGTATTATCTGGCATTGAGCCCATGAAATTGGTGATTTGACCAGCCCAGGGATTTTGCGGCGTGCTACTCATGGTATTGCCATCAGAGACAATAAAAAAAAGTGAAAATACCCCTGTTATAAAATTAATTTTACGCATAATAAACATCCTTATTAACGAAAAAACATTCCATAATTATCTTCTCACTACATTTTTAAGCGTTACATAAAAACCAACCCTCTTCAATATTAAATTTCATGATGGCATCGTTACTTAAAAAGCTATTTATTTCAGCAAACAAATAGCCTTCAGGCTATGCTTAAACGCCAGAGACCGGATGCGTTTTCACCCAATGATCGGCAATCTGTTGCCGGGTGCATATCCATACCGCATCGTGTTGCTGGATATAGTCGAGGAAACGCTGCAATGCGCGAAAGCGCCCCGGACGTCCCAGTAACCGACAGTGCATGCCTACTGACAGCATTTTTGGCGCGGTTTCTCCCTCTTCATACAACACGTCGAAACTGTCTTTCAGATAGGTAAAGAACTGTTCAGCCGTATTGAATCCCTGCGGCGTGGCAAAACGCATATCGTTGGTTTCCAGCGTATACGGAATGATCAGATGTGGCTTCACGCTGCCATCCTGACAGGTCACCTGTGTCCAGAACGGCAGATCGTCACCGTAGTAATCGCTGTCGTAAGTAAAACCGCCCTGCTCGACCACCAGCCTGCGGGTATTGGGGCTGTCCCGCCCGGTGTACCATCCGGTCGGCGCGCGACCAAACAGATCGGCCAGGGTATCCACCGCCAGCTGCATATGCTGACGTTCCGTTCTGGCATCCATTCCCTGATAGTGGATCCAGCGCCAGCCGTGGCTTACCACGTCATAGTTTGCCTCCCTGATTGCGGCAACGATCTCAGGGTGACGGGCCAGCGCCATCGCGACACCAAATACGGTCAGCGGCAACCCACGCTTTTGGAATTCATGATGAATACGCCAGAATCCCGCACGGGAACCATACTCATACAGTGAATCCATCGACATATGACGTTCAGGATAGCTCGCCGCGCCAATGATATCGGATAAAAACTGCTCGGAGCCGGCATCGCCATGCAGCACATTATTTTCAGCGCCCTCTTCATAGTTCAGTACGAACTGGACGGCAATTTTTGCCTTTCCCGGCCAGGCAGCATGGGGAGGATTACCCGCATAGCCTACCAGGTCACGGGGGTAATTTTTATTAAAACTGTACTCTTTTTTGTCAACGGCACTGTTCATCGTCAGAGTCCTGTTATTGGCTTGATTACGTTTGTCCAGCTCAGGCGTGCAAACTGGCCCGACAGTTCTTTTTCAACAGGATAGTCCAAATCACCGTGCTTACTGGTCGAAAGCCCCAGTGCCACCAGCGATTCGACCATTTTCACCGCTGCACCCACGCCATCTATCACCGGGATAGCCAGCTCCTGCGTCAGTTCACGGGCGAGGGTTGCCATACCGCCACAGCCAAGAACAATCGCGCCGCTGCCGTCATGGCGTTTCGCCTGTATACAGCGTTCCCGCACTTTTTCCTGAGCCAGCCCGCTGCCATCTTCCAGCGCCAGCACCGGCAGGTCGATGGCATGGAGCGCGGCACAGTGGTGTTCAAAACCATACTGCTGCAACAGATGTCGCGCAATGATCACCGTTCGCGGCAGCGTGGTGACCACTGAAAAGCGTGTCGCCACCATTGTGGCCAGGTGCATCGCCGCTTCAGCAATACCAACCACCGGCCCACTGGCCTGCTCGCGGGCCGCCAGCAGGCCCGGATCGCCAAAGCAGGCAATAATATGACCGCAAACGCCCTGTTCACGTCCGGCTTTCACCTGCTCCAGCACGCCGATAGCAGCCACCGCTTCATCAAAATGCCCTTCAATGGAGGGAACACCCTGCGACGGGCATACGGCAAGGATCTCTGTTGTCGGTGCCGCCACAGCACGGGCGGCTTGCGCAATGGTTTCTGTCATCGCCAGGCTGGTGTTGGGATTAATGACCTGGATAACCTGTTTTGCCATCATCAGCGATCCTCCAGTTGCACTGCAAAACCAGCAAATATTCTGGCAAAGTCCGGCAGCGCTTCACCACTGCGTTCAAAGTGCAGACTTTCTACAATATGCGTGAAATGTTGCCGCATTGCGTCAGCCAGCAACCGGGGGTCTTTTTTTCGGACCAGCTTAATCAGCCGATCGTGATCGTCGCAGCGGCAGCCCTGCTGCCACGGCGCACCATAGGCGGCAATCACCAGCGATGAACGCTGCGTCAGCCGCATGACCATTTCAGTCAGCACTCTATTACCGGCGATGGCCTGTAACTGCACATGAAAAGCAGCCGAATGGCGAATAGCCGCCGGACCATCGTGCTGCGCATGTGCCTGTTGCTCCTGGCGGTTAAGTTTCTCCAGCGCCACCAGATGTGTGGACTGACAGCGTGCCAGCACCGCAGGCAGGTTGGCACATTCAATCAGGGAGCGCGTATGGAAAATATCCCGTGCTTCCTCCACCGATGGCATGGCGACCTGTGCACCGCGTTTGGGCGTTAATACGATCATCTGCACCGCCGCAAGGCGTTGCAACACCTTACGGATCCCGGTACGACTGACGCCAAAAATCTCCGCAAGCGCCTCTTCAGGCAGTTTGCTGCCGGGTGGCAACTGCTGCTCGACAATCGCCGTTATCAGCGCCTGATAGATCGATTCATCCCTGTCGGACAGTTCAGCGGCCGTTATCGGGACGGTTTCACTTTTCATTTTTACTCCGGTAAACATCAGATCTGTGAAAATCGTACACACTTTTATTTATTTTTGTATACATGAAAAAACATTCTGGCCTGGATCCTGCACTGCATCACTCAGCCACTTTATCTTCAGTTGAATTTACAGGAGCAGGTTTCATGCCAGAGATTCAGTCAGTTTCCCCGGCGGCGTCGGTAACTGCCAACGCCAGCTATAGTCCACGGTTGTGCAATGAAGATCTCGCCCCAACCCACCACCAGACCTGGAATTGGTACAACATCTTTTCGTTCTGGATGTCGGATGTACACAGTATGGGGGGTTACGTAGTGGCTGCCAGTTTCTTCACCCTTGGCCTTGCCAGTTGGCAGGTACTGATTTGCCTGCTGGTCGGTATTTGTATCGTGCAACTCTGTGCCAATATGGTTGCCAAACCAAGTCAGCTGGCCGGTGTACCTTATGCCGTGATTTCGCGCCAGGCATTCGGTGTATTCGGTGCTAATATTCCGGCGGTGATCCGGGGGCTGATTGCCTTTGCCTGGTATGGAATTCAGACCTGGCTGGCCTCCAATGCGCTGATGCTGGTGTCGCTAAAGTTCTGGCCTTCACTGGCCACGATGACGCAGACCTCCTGGCTTGGCCTTTCGCCGCTTGGCTGGATCTGTTTTGCTATGATGTGGTTCGCCCAGGCGCTGGTGTTCTGGCACGGCATGAGCGCCATTAAACGCTTTATCGACGTGGCTGGTCCGGCGGTCTACGTGGTGATGTTGACACTGGCGGCATGGATTGTATACAGGACCGGCTTCCATGGCATCTCGCTGACGCTGACCGGTAAACCACTGAGTGGTGGCCAGCAGGTATGGGAGATGATTACCGCCACGGCACTGGTGGTATCTTATTTTTCCGGCCCACTGCTGAACTTCGGCGACTTCTCTCGCTATGGCAAGAGTATGGATGAAATCCGCCGCGGTAATCGCTGGGGCCTGCCGTTTAACTTCCTGCTGTTTTCCCTCGTTACCGTTGTGATCGTTTCCGGCACCCGATCACTGTTTGGCCAGATGATCACCGATCCCATTGAAACCGTCAGCCGGGTAGGCAACGATCTTGCTGTTGCCGTTGGCCTGTTGACCATGATCACCGCCACTATCGGCATTAACATCGTGGCCAACTTTGTCTCACCGGCTTTCGATTTCTCTAACTGTTCACCGCAAAAAATCAGCTTCCGTACCGGCGGAATGATTGCCGCGGTCGGTTCGGTACTGCTGACACCGTGGAATTTGTTCCAGTCACCAGAGCTTATCCACTATACGCTTGATGTACTGGGTGCCTTTATTGGTCCGCTGTTTGGTATCCTGCTGTGTGACTTTTACCTGATCAGGCATGGTCAAATCTCAGTGGATGATCTGTTCGATGACACAGCAAAAGGCAAATACTGGTACCGTAGCGGTTTTAATCCAAAAGCCATCGCCGCCCTGGTGCCCTCAGTGCTGACCGGGCTGGCAATAAGCTTTATTCCCTCACTGCATGAGGCAGCTAATTTCAGCTGGTTTATTGGTGCGGGGCTGTCGGCGGCATGCTATCGCTGGATCGCGCGAGAAGATCGCGTTACCGCTACACAAAGCTATAGCGGCGAAATTGTCGTGCAGAAGCATTGAACAATAAATTTGTCAGCACCACATCTGCTTTTATCATGCAACAGCAAGCAGGCATCACCCACCCTGAATGGTCGCCACCGCTCTCGCAAAAAAGAGCCGCTGGCGCTGAGTCAGCACGTGGTGCTCGGTACGGTAACAGAGGTTGAACGCTGGTGTATTCCGCAAGAGCAGACGACGAAAGTGCAACCGGCCAGGAGGCATGATGATGAAGAGAATGTGCGGTGCATAAGCGTCGGATTACCTGACGCTGAAACGTTGAAAGCCTGATTCAGTGATGAATCAGGCTTTCAGAATAGTGGCGGAACGGACGGGGCTCGAACCCGCGACCCCCTGCGTGACAGGCAGGTATTCTAACCAACTGAACTACCGCTCCGCATTTTGTTCCTGTCGGAACGGGGCGAATATTACGGTGGGGACCTCACTCCGTCAATGCTTTTTATATGGCATTGAGCGCGAATGGATGTTTTTTCACCTTCGTTGCTTAATTTAAAGCAGTTAAGCACGCCACAGGCAGCTGCCACCCTTCTTCATTACCAGATCCAGACGCGATTCATGAGCCGCTACTTCATCTGTGGTTGCCGCTATCACCCGCAAACCGGAGGCCGGACGCGCAATCCGCTGAATGCTGTCGCCACCGCTTTGCTGCTGGCGTTCCCCTTCCATTGAAAAGGTCAGCGATGTCTGGCCACCCGTCATGGCAAGGTAAACTTCCGCCAAAATTTCGGCATCCAGAAGTGCGCCGTGTAGCGTTCGTTTGCTGTTATCGATTTCATAACGTGAGCAGAGCGCATCAAGGCTATTACGCTTGCCTGGGAACATCTTACGCGCCATCGCCAGACTGTCAGTGACCTGACAGAAGGTTTCTGTCTTCGGGATATCACGCCTCAGTTTGGCAAACTCATAATCCATAAAGCCGATATCAAACGAGGCGTTATGGATCACCAGTTCAGCACCGCTGATATAGGCAATAAAATCGTCAACAACCTCTGCGAAGGTTGGTTTATCGGCCAGGAACTCATCAGCAATGCCATGAACGCCAAAGGCTTCAGGATCGACCAACCGGTCTGGCTTCAGGTAAATATGAAAATTGTTACCGGTCAAACGACGGTTAACCACCTCAACGGCACCAATTTCGATGATGCAGTGCCCTTCATAGTGCACCCCGATCATATTCATGCCGGTGGTTTCCGTATCGAGTACGATCTGCCGTGTGGTATTTACTGTGCTCATAGGCCCCGTTTATGTCAGACTTGGCGTTTTTCAGCAGGGAGTCTATCAGAGATGCCTAAGCAGGTAGAAATTTTCACCGATGGTTCTTGCCTGGGCAATCCCGGTCCGGGGGGGTACGGCGCAATACTACGCTACGGCAAACATGAAAAAACCTTCAGCGTCGGTTATTACCTAACAACCAATAACCGCATGGAGATGATGGCGGCCATCGTTGCGCTCGAAGCACTGACTGAACAATGTGACGTGGTGCTGAGCACTGACAGCCAGTATGTCCGCCAGGGGATAACCAGCTGGATACATGGTTGGAAAAAACGTGGCTGGAAAACCGCCGACAAAAAACCCGTGAAGAATGTCGATCTGTGGAAGCGCCTGGATACCGCACTCAGTCATCATCAGATAAAGTGGGAATGGGTTAAAGGTCATGCCGGGCATGCAGAAAATGAACGTTGCGACGAACTGGCTCGCACTGCCGCCGGTAGCCCAACGTTGGAAGATACGGGCTATCAGTCCGAATCCTGATGACGATAGCGCACCCGATACTGACGGGTCGCGCCCACTGCCGAAGCAAGCCTTCTTTTTGCTGCGGCTTTTTTAGCCGGATTGACAGTTAACGGAAAGGTGCGTTTGCGTGCCACAATAATACTCAGGCAGCCCAACGCCGGGAAATGTGTGCTGATGACCTTACCTCCCTGACGGTTCCAGGGCAATACCTGAAAACGGGTCTGCTCTGTCACTTCATAATTGAGCAGGCTCAACCAGTCCATTAAACGCATCTGGGTAAACATATGGCTGTTCCACGGCACCCGCCGGTGGAGACCGGGTATCAGCTTGCCCATTCCCAACATGCTAAACGGATTAAAACCGCTGACAATAATCCACCCATCATCAATCAGTACCCGATCCACTTCACGAAGAACACGATGCGGGTCGCTGCTCCAGGCCAGGCAGTGTGCCAACAGGCAGGCGTCAACAGATTTAGACTCAAACGGCAGGCTCATCGGGTCAGCTTTGACATGAAGGTCGGGGCCACGCAGCCCTACATTGACCTGATGAGAGATAGCACAGCAGGTCGTGTCAATCTCAGCACTCAGAGACCCCACCTTGAGCAGATGAAAACCATAAATTTTATTCAGGCACGGCGCTAAATGCCGGGTTAGTGCATCACGATAAAATGCCCCCCAGGGGATCCTGGCCCAGCTCAGAGGCACATGATGAATTTGGCGTGTTTTAGCGGGCTTCATGCTTTACCATCTTCCTTAGATTGCGACCAGTTAAAGAGGCGATGATGAATCTTACCAGTATTCCGGCCCTTCAGGATAACTACATCTGGACATTGAATAACGAGCGGGGCGACTGCCTGATTGTCGATCCAGGCGAAGCCGCCCCGGTATTTGCAACACTTGCGAAAAATCATTGGCAGCCAGTCGCCATTTTGCTTACCCATCATCATCATGATCATACCGATGGCATACAGGATTTGGTCAAAAAACACCCAAACCTGGTCGTCTATGGTCCCGCTGAAACACAATATAAAGGGGCAACGGAGATTGTCAAAGAGGGGGATAAAGTGGCTGTTTTGGGGCTGGAATTCAGCGTCCTTCACACTCCGGGCCACACTTTAGGACATATCTCATATTTCAGTTTTCCTTACCTTTTTTGTGGTGACACTATGTTTTCTGCTGGTTGCGGCAGGCTGTTTGAAGGCACCCCTCAGGAAATGTACCAATCTTTTCAAAAGATTAACTCTCTTCCTGATGAAACGTTAATATGTTGCGCGCATGAGTATACGTTATCTAATTTGAAGTTTGCTGAGACTGTTTTACCCCATAACACAGAGATAGAGCGCTATCATCGAAAAATTAAGGAGTTACGCGCAAAAAATGGTATTTCCTTGCCAACAACATTGGCATTTGAGCGAAAAATCAATGTATTCCTTATGACACATGATATTGATTTACAAGAAAATATCACATGCGAAACATCCACTTCACATGAATTGCAAGTTTTTGCAATGCTACGCCAGCAGAAAGACCATTTTTGATTTTCGGGTTGAGTTGCGCAATACGACCACGTATAGTTGCACGTCTTTTAAGCGAACTGTGACAAACACATGAAGGCTACCGCGATAATAATCGCCTCAGTCTTGCTGTCAGGTTGTCAGGCGTCAGGGCATGACGCTAACTCTCCTGAACAGCATGCACAGAGTTTGTCTTCGGCAAGTCAAAGTGAAATGGGCAAAAACGCAGATCGTTTTTTGTCGCCGCGCTGGCAGGATGATGGAACCAGCCTTACGCAGCAACAGCATCTGTGGGATTTCATTAGTAACGAGCTGAAGATGAAGATTCCGGATAATCCCCGGATACGCGAACAAAAACAAAAATACTTAAGAAATAAGAGCTATCTCCACGATGTAACATTACGGGCAGAGCCGTATATGTACTGGATAGTCGAGCAGATTAAGCAACGTAAGATGCCGATGGAACTAGTACTACTACCCATAGTGGAGAGCGCTTTTGACCCCCATGCAACCTCTGCTGCCAATGCCGCCGGTATCTGGCAGATTGTACCGCAAACGGGGCGAAACTATGGCCTGAAACAGAGCCAGTGGTACGACGGGCGTCGCGATGTGGTCGCATCGACGAACGTCGCCCTGGATATGATGGAACGTCTCAACGGCATGTTTGGTGGCGACTGGTTGCTAACCATCGCCGCATACAACAGCGGTGAAGGACGCGTACTGAAAGCGATTAAAGCGAATAAAGCCAGAGGGAAGCCAACCGATTTTTGGCATCTGTCACTGCCACGCGAAACGACAGTTTATGTACCCAAAATGTTAGCTTTGGGAGATATCCTGAAAAACAATCAGCGTTATGGTGTACGCCTGCCTGAACCTGATGAAGCCCGCGCTCTGGCAAGGGTTGATATCGGGCAGCAAATGGAATTGACCCAGGCAGCAGAGATGTCCGGTATATCCCTGAATAAGCTGAAAAGTTTCAATGCGGGCTATAAACGTGGCAAAACTGCACCTGCCGGTGGTCCTCAGTACATTATGGTGCCGAAGTCCAACGTTGCGAAGTTGCGTAGTTCCCTGGCGACAGGCGATATAGCGGCGGTTCAACCTACAGAGTTGGCGAACAATTCTGCCACTGTAAACAGCTATAAGGTGCGAAGTGGCGATACATTGTCAGGAATTGCTAAACGCCTGAACATCCCGGTAAGCGAGTTGCAGCGTACAAATAACCTTCGCAGCAACAATATCAAGCCAGGACAGACACTGAATCTGGGCAGCGGCAGTAGCGCCACGAAGCTGGTGGATAATGGCAACAGCATCACCTATAAAGTTCGTAAAGGTGATTCTCTGGCCAGCATCGCAAAACGCCACGGTGTCAATATGAAGGATTTGATGCGCTGGAACAGCAGCGGCGATGTAGCGAACCTTCGCCCCGGAGACAGGCTGACACTGTTTGTGAGTAATAACCGCTCACCAGACACCTGATCTCATTGCAGCTACAGGTTAAAGCCAGTCCTGACAGACTGGCTTTTTCTTTGCATCTGTTGAAGACCGCTGTACCTGGATGCGGCATACCTGTGCTCACCAAGATACGGAATATCATCGCAACAGTTCCGTTTAAACCGGACATTTTGCAGCAAAATACCATACCACATCATATAAAACCGGCATCGCATCATGCCGGTAACATCATCACGATTAAATCCGTTACGCGCTGATACCCGGACGGTTTTAAAAGCCGCGCAAAATTGTGCGGGATTGCCAAGCCCTGACCCGCTGCAATAACAAAACCATCAGCTAATACGGGCAGAATAAACGTTACCAGCACGCTGACAGTAGGTGTCGAAGACACATTTTGGAACAGGCCCATCCGTTTGGTAAAGGGTTGTGCTGCCGACGGTGAGGTTAATGACAACCCTGGCGTTGAGCAAAGATTGCGGGTAAAGACGATATCTACTGTTCAGTGCAGGACTGATGTACCGTTGACCGGGTAATGCGCTGCGGGTGATGGGCGGCAGGACGTTCAATCGCTGTATATGACACCGGTTCCGGCCATCGTGGCGTTAATGCAAGAAGAGCTTCAGTTGACTGGCTTTGAGATACGCCATATCAGCTGTCACCTGATGCTGAGCCTGTCATCCCGAAAAGGGGAGTGCTACAGCGCATCCTGCACGTTCAGCAACAGTGTAAATACCGGAGGATATTCCATGATTCAGTATAATGACCTTGTATCTGTCAGAACTTCAGTTGGACGACCGGTTCCAGTCGACAGAACATACAGCTGGCCGATGTGATGGAGCAGCAGCAGGCATTCGCTACAAAGATTCAGGCTTAGCTGGATTGAATTCAACCAGTAGCGGATTATGATCGGAAGCGCGGGTAACCAGAACGGAAGACTGAGTAACACTCATGTCACGGTAAAAAACAAAATCCAGAGGACGTCCAAAAGCCTTGCGCCGCTGGTCATCGCTGAAAAGGACTTCTTCCAGTCCCATATCACGGGCAAATGCATACAGGGCGTTGATACGCTGACGACTCCAGGCGTTAAAATCTCCCGCCATGATAACCGGCCCCCGATGATGAAGGATCTGTTCGCCAATCGGCCCCAACTGCTTGCTGTAGACATCAATACCCAGGCTAAAGTTGACCGCATGGATATTAACCACCATCAGCATAAGGCCATCAGGAAGAGGATACGCCGTAACCAGCGCTGATTTGGCCAGCCTCAGTAACGGTTCACGTTCACGAAGAGGACAACAATAGACCGGATGTGCTGCGGCCAGTGTCATCACACCAGAGGGATGCTGAGGGAGGACAAAAGCGGGTACCTGATCGGCCGCAAGATAATGAGTGGTTGCGAAACGCACCAGTTCAGGCGTGGTTTGAGCCTCCTGCAATAATACCAACTGGGCATCTTTACCGAAATTTTGCAGAACTGAGAGCCAGTCAGCACGCTGCTGTTTAAAAATATTCCATACCAACACCCGTAGGGAAGACTTCATTGTCAACGGCGTCCCCGGAGGTAAGGCGTTGCCAACGTGCAGCATGGCGCCAGGCGGAAAAATACGTTCTGCTGGCTGTCCTGCTACATATCGCATGGCATAGGTCTTTTTTCGCACTGTACCGCCTGGCCTTAAGTGATGCTGAAGTCACGCTATCATTCAGTTATAGGGGCTTTGCCATTGAGTTTCAATCCGGGCTGACCCAATAAGCAAGAAAAATCAGGTAAACATCTGCAAACAACAGAATGTTTACTGGTAACGACAAACCTGTAAAACAAAATTAGCTCAGGAGGAGACAAAAAGCCTTAATGGAAAAACACCTGCACTTAATGCTATCCAGAAAGGTGTAGCGGACCAGGCACCGGGAGCACTCTCTTCATATCTTATCAGACAAAAGTTTCCTATCATCCGTTTCATGTTTTGCCTGATACCTGCGGTATTTACGGCTCATCCCTGTATGCATGCCCACGGCGTGGGCACAGTATCGCTGCGTTTACCCGCGTTTATGGTGACGCAAGCTGAAAAACGGGCAGAGGAGTCTTATTGCTGTGCTGTCATTCAAATACCACATCACTTCTGATACTGACAATTTCGGCGTTCTTTTTATCAGAAGATCTACAGGGTGACCGGACATTTAATGCCATAATTTGGTTCTTCATTTGCTCGCAGGACCTCATATCTGTCGATACGATTTTTTGCCAATGCTGCATTTAAGCATTCTGAGAAGGTATTCAGACGGTAGCACGGCATAATACCGGCAGTGTCACAGAAGGAGGGAAGCGCTTTAAATCCGCTCATCTTCACTTCCTTTATCAGTCAGAGTACCGAAGACGGGGAATTTTCACATGGTACAAACTGCTTAACCGAGCGGTATTACGTCGACAGAACATGATTTTCATCAACAAGTAAAAAAGCCCTGAGTAGTTTACTCAGGGCTTTTATCTTTAAGTGGCGGAACGGACGGGGCTCGAACCCGCGACCCCCTGCGTGACAGGCAGGTATTCTAACCAACTGAACTACCGCTCCACCGATTCTGTACTGAACCCAGAAGTAACCTCTGATTCAGGTATTACTTTCGCCATTCATGTCATCTGAGTGGCGTTGAAGTTGCAGAATATAGTTCCTGCATCTTGCTGTATGATGCCTGGCAGTTCCCTACTCTCGCATGGGGAGACCCCACACTACCATCGGCGCTACGGCGTTTCACTTCTGAGTTCGGCATGGGGTCAG
>NZ_RHHM01000017.1 GCF_003846135.1 Erwinia psidii | reverse complement strand
TGAGAAGAAGTTGCTCCGGCGGTTCAGCGTGCTGAACCTCTTAACCCGGCGACCCGTAAGCCGTTGTTCCGTGTCAGTGGTGGCGCATTATAGGGAGTTTGTGACGACTGACAAGTGTTTATTGCAAATAAATGACTGACAGCCTCATTTTTCGACAAAGTGCGTTTTTTTACTGCATAGTGCGTGATATTGCCGCAAATTCATGGGTAAAACGTCCCACCTGATCCCAATCTGTGTACTCTACCTCTTTTGTGGTATCTGTTTCACCACCGGTAAGACGCATAATAAACTGGATCATAATACGGTCAAAGAAGCCATAGCGCGGATAACGCAATGCCCCCGCGAATACCGCGCTACAGTCTGGCTGCCATGGTGATTTCAGCAGAAACTTCCGTGTATAGGCATTCGTTTGTGGCGTTCGCTTTTCAGGTTTACGGGCGGTCAGATTCACTGAGAAGAAACCAGAAGGACGCTGCCGCAACTCTGCCAGATGCCGTTCTACAAACACCATTAATGCCGGATGAAAGTGACCATAACGGATTGAAGCTCCAATCAACACGCGATCGTATTTACTCCAGTCAAGCGTATCCGTATGCAATATGTCGTGAATATCACACTCTTGCTGCTCTTTAAGCCGGTTAGCAATAAAAGAAGCAATCTCACGGGTTTGACCATCGCGGCTGGAAAACAGAATTAACGCTTTCATATAAGCACTCAATTTAAGTTATTCGCGCCAGAACGTCGGCGTGAAAAGGACTAACAGCGTGAAGACCTCAAGACGACCAAAAAGCATAGTCAGGATTAAAATCCATTTCGCCGTATCATTCATGGTAGTGAAATTATCCGCCACTACCCCCAGGCCCGGCCCCAGATTATTCAGCGTTGCCGCAACGGCAGCAAAAGCCGAAAAATCATCAACGCCGGTGGCAATAATAGCCAGCATACTCAGCAGGAAAACCAGCGCATACGCTGAGAAGAATCCCCATACCGCTTCAAGGATCCGTTCAGGTAACGCTCGCTGTCCAAGCTTAATGGTATAGACCGCATTGGGATGCACTAACCGCTTCAGCTCGCGGTTACCCTGCTTGAACAACAGTAAAATACGAATCACCTTTAGCCCGCCACCGGTCGAGCCGGCACAGCCACCAACAAAAGCGGAACAGAGCAGCAAAACTGGCAGAAATAGTGGCCAGCGCGCGATACTGTCCGTAGTGAAACCGGCGGTAGTCGCCATTGATACGACCTGGAAGAAGGCCTGGTTCAGCGTTTGCAACCCTGAACTGTAGACATCGCGGAACCAAAGCACCACGGTGCAGATGACAACCAGCGTGAGCTGTACGCTGATAAACATACGAAATTCCGGGTCACGCCAGTAGACACGAAGATTGCGACCGCTCAGTAATGAAAAATGCAGGCCGTAGTTACAGCCAGAAATCAGCAGGAAAATGGCGATAATAGTGTTGATCGTTGGGCTGTTAAAATAGCCAATGCTGGCATCGTGTGTGGAAAAACCACCAATGGCGATAGTTGAAAAGCTATGTCCGATGGCGTCAAACAATGGCATCCCGGCAAGCCATAGCGCCAGCGCGCACACTACCGTCAGCAACACATAGATAAGCCACAGCGTTTTTGCCGTCTCAGCGATACGTGGCCGCATTTTATTGTCCTTCAGTGGCCCCGGCATTTCAGCACGATACAACTGCATCCCCCCCACCCCGAGAATGGGCAGGATCGCCACCGCCAGCACAATGATCCCCATCCCTCCAAGCCACTGCAACATTTGCCGATAAAACAAAATTGCTTTCGGCAATGAGTCCAGCCCCACCAGGGTTGTTGCTCCCGTGGTGGTCAGGCCGGAAAAAGACTCGAAGAAAGCATCGGTGACCGAGAGATTCGGGTGTTCGGCAAAAATAAAGGGCATTGCCCCCACGCTACCCAACACCGTCCAGAACAAGACAACTATCAGGAAACCTTCACGTGGCTTGAGATCGTGCTTCTGATTACGGTTTGGCCACCACAATAGCGATCCGATCAGCAGCGCCATAAAAAAGGTTTGGGTAAAGGCGCGTCCGGCACCATCGCGGTAGATCAACGCCACCAGGCCGGGAACAATCATGGTTCCTGAAAACAAAATGACCAGTAAACCCACGATGCGGGTGATGGCGCGAAAATGCATGCAACCTTTCCTTTCCAGACAGTGAAAATATTATTTAAGCGGGGCCAGATGAAGTGCGCCTCTGCTGAAGTCAGTCAGTTTTTGCGTAAACCCGGCAACCTGAGCATGCGGCAAAGCCAGCGTAAGTGAGACAGATTGTAGAAATTCACTGTTCTGCAATTGCCCCCGGAACCGAGCGATCATTCTTTCGATTTCAGCTAACTGCGCATAGTCGCAGCAAAGCGTAAAGGTCAGCATCGGCACTTTTTGCAGCCGAGGCAGCGCTTTCAACGCCTGTTGTACGCCACCGCCATAGGCTTTAACCAGCCCACCGGTCCCCAGCTGAATACCGCCATAGTAACGAACAACCACCGCAGTGGTTTCACCAATGTTGTTGCCCATCAGTTGGGCAAGCATCGGTTTACCTGCCGTACCTGAAGGTTCTCCGTCATCGGAAAAGCCCAGCCGTTGGGAGTCCGCAGGCGAACCAGCCACCCATGCCCAGCAGTGATGCCGCGCGTCAGGATGTTCACTTTTTATCTGCTGAACAAAAGCGCGTGCGGCATCAACACCATCGGTATGCGCTAACAGCGTGATGAAACGACTTTTTTTAATCTCCTCGCTGAAGCTGAACAGCCCTGCAGGGATGTCATAAGCGTCCATCAGTCCAGCTTCAGATCGCGCGTCATGTTTTCCACACCATGCTCATGGAGCACGACATTATCCTCAATGCGAATACCACCATAAGGTTTCAGCGCGTCAATACGCGCCCAGTCAAAGTGCTGAGTGAATTTTCCTTCACGCCAGCGGGCAAGCAGTGAATCAATAAAATAGATGCCCGGTTCAATGGTCAGCACCATACGTGGTTCAAGGATGCGCGTGCAGCGGAGATAAGGATACTGTTGCGGCGCTGCCAGATGCGTCCCCTGGTCATCCTGCATAAATCCGGCAACATCATGAACCTGAAGCCCCAGCGGATGACCCACGCCATGCGGCATAAACGGCCCGGTCAGGTCTTCGGCCACCAGCGCTTCCTCACTCATCCCTTTCACCAGCTGATGCTTTAATAACAGTTTTGCAATGCGATGATGCATCTGCTGATGATATTCGGTATAGCGCACGCCCGTTTTCAGCGTGGCAATCAGTGCCAACGTTTCCTCATTCATGTCTTTGATCAACTGTGCGTAAATGCCGTCGCTTTGTGCAGCATAAGTACGCGTCAGATCGGCAGCGTAGCCATTGTATTCCGCGCCGGCATCAATCAGGAAGCTGCGGGTTTTATCCGGTGGCAGCGGGTCCAGTTTGGTGTAATGCAGCACCGCCGTATGTTCGTTCAGCGCAATAATGTTGCCGTAAGGCACATCAATGTCACGGTGCCCCGTGGCGCTGAGATAAGCCGCATTGATATCGAACTCGCTCATGCCGGACAGGAAAGCCTCTTTCGCCGCCCGATGACCAACGACCGACGTTTTCTGCGCTTCACGCATACAGTAAAGCTCGTAATCGGTTTTATAAGAACGGTAGTAATGCAGAAAATCCAGCATTCCTTGCGGGTTGATCTGTTCTGCTTTGATACCAAGTTGAGCGGCACGTTCAGGTACGGGACCGATATAGGCCACGTTAGCGCGCCCGCATGGTAGCAGCTTGCCGATGTCGTCAGCCTGTTTCAATGCCACGATATCGATTTCATTCGTCCAGAAACTTTGCGGCAGTGGCTCGACGTTGTGCCAGTAATCCACTGGCGACCAGAACCACAGTTTTGGCTTAGTAATACCGTCCACCCACAGCCAGCAGTGTGGTACAGAAGTTACCGGTACCCAGGCCTTAAATAGCGGACTGACCTTGAAAGGGTAGGTATGATCATCAAGAAAAACGGTCAGCAACTCACCGGAGTGGATCAGCATAGCATCGAGCTGAGAGCGGGCCAGAACCTGCTGCGCACGTTCCTGTAGCGTTTTTATATGCTGCTGATACAGAGTGACCAGAGATCCCATCACATGCCTCCGTTATGACCAAAGTGAACGCATCTTATCACGGTGATGCCCTTTTGCCGTACCTGTGATCTTGTTTGCAAATAAGCAATCAGTTGTTTGCAAATTTTTAACATAAATTCCACACTCCCATTCATCTGGTATGACCAGATCCTTTAATCGCGGCCCCAGGAGATGACCATGCTTTACCAAGGTGAAACGCTTACCCTGAACTGGCTGGACCAGGGCATCGCTGAACTGGTGTTTGATGCACCAGGCCCTGTCAACAAGCTCGACACGCAAACCGTCGTCAGCCTGGGTGAAGCAATCTCGGTACTTGAACAACATACGCAACTGAAAGCACTGCTGCTTACTTCCGGTAAACCAGCCTTTCTCGTCGGAGCAGATATCACGGAATTTCTGTCATTGTTTGCTGCTCCGGCGGAAAAGCTGGCTGACTGGCTGGCCTTTGCCAACGATATTTTTAACCGCCTCGAGGATTTACCGGTTCCGACATTGTCTGCAGTGAATGGTTACGCCCTTGGCGGTGGATGTGAATGCGTGATGGCGACCGATTTCCGCATTGCATCAGCCGATGCGCGGATTGGCTTGCCAGAAACCAAACTGGGAATTATCCCTGGTTTTGGCGGCTCAGTGCGCATGCCACGACTGCTTGGTGCAGACAGCGCGCTGGAAATTATTACCGCCGGGAAGGATGTGGATGCGGTAAAAGCACTGGCAATCGGTCTGGTTGATGCCGTGCTTCCGGCGGAAAAACTGCGTGAGGCAGGGATCAAAATTCTGCTTGAGGCAATCGGGGGTAAGCAGGACTGGCGCGCACGACGTCAGCCAAAGCTGCAACCGCTAAAATTGAGCAAAACAGAAGCCGCAATGAGTTTTACCGTCGCTAAAGGAATGGTTTTACAGAACGCCGGTAAACATTACCCGGCACCGCTCATCGCCGTAAAAACCATTGAAGCTGCCGCCCATTACGGTCGGGACGAGGCACTTAAGCTGGAGACTCAGGCTTTTGTGCCACTGGCACGCTCTGATACAGCAAGGGCGATGGTCGGCATATTTCTCAACGATCAGCTGGTCAAAGGGAAAGCTAAAAAACTTGCCCGTGAGGTAGAAAAACCACGTCAGGCCGCCGTACTGGGCGCCGGGATCATGGGTGGCGGCATCGCGTATCAATCAGCCTTGAAAGGGGTGCCGGTGATCATGAAGGATATCAATCCCGCCGCGCTGACGCTGGGAATGAATGAAGCAGCTACGCTGCTGAACAGGCAGTTGGAACGCGGCCGCATTGACGGTATGACACTGGCGAGCGTGATTGGCTCCATCCAGCCGACACTGAACTATGCAGGCTTTGAACAGGTGGATGTGGTGGTTGAAGCGGTGGTGGAAGATCCAAAAGTGAAGGCCCGCGTTCTGGCGGAGACAGAAGCCCATCTGCATGAGGGCGCGATTCTGGCATCCAATACCTCCACCATTCCCATTGGTGAACTGGCCAGGACCCTGGTACGACCTGAGAATTTCTGCGGCATGCACTTCTTTAATCCGGTACACCGTATGCCGCTGGTTGAGGTTATCCGCAGCGAAAAAACCTCTGAGACCACGCTGGCCAGCGTCGTGGCCTGGGCCAGTCAGATGGGCAAAACGCCAATCGTGGTCAATGACTGCCCCGGTTTTTTTGTTAACCGGGTGCTGTTCCCCTATTTCGCTGGCTTCAGTTTGCTGTTGCGAGATGGCGCGGACTACCGCCAGATAGATAACGTAATGGAAAAACAGTTTGGCTGGCCGATGGGTCCTGCCTGGCTGCTGGATGTGGTGGGCATCGATACCGCCCACCACGCGCAAGCCGTGATGGCGAAAGGCTTCCCGGACAGAATGAAGAAAGATTACCGCGATGCTGTTGATGTACTGTTCGAGGCAAAACGCTTCGGGCAAAAAAACCAGCTTGGCTTTTATCGTTGGGAAACTGACAGTAAAGGCAAACCGAAGAAGTTGGCCGATCCGACCGTCGATGAACTGCTGCAGGGTATCTGCAAGCCGAAACGGATCTTTAGCGATGACGACATTATCGCCCGCATGATGATCCCAATGATTAATGAGGTGGTGCGCTGCCTGGAAGAGAATATTATCGCCACGCCTGCTGAAGCAGATATGGCACTGGTTTACGGTATTGGCTTCCCCCCTTTCCACGGTGGCGTATTCCGCTATCTGGATACCCGGAGCAACGCCGGTTTCGTCAGCCAGTCAGCGCATTTCAGTCAGCTTGGCGCATTGTATCTGCCTCCGGCCAGCCTGCAAGAGAAAGCGCAGCGTGATGAAAGCTGGTATTCCCAGGTTGCGCCGATTGGCGATGCCACGTTAAAAATGGCGTGAGGACAGGAAGATGGAAAAAGTTGTAATTGTTGATGCCGTACGCACGCCGATGGGTCGTTCCAAAGGCGGAGCTTATCGTCATATCCGGGCCGAAGATCTTTCCGCACATCTGATGCGTAACCTGCTCAGCCGCAATCCGGCGCTGGCCTCAGAAAAACTCGACGATGTTTACTGGGGATGCGTGCAGCAGACGCTGGAACAGGGATTTAATATTGCCCGTAATGCGGCACTGCTGGCAGAGATCCCACACCGGGTGCCAGCCACCACGGTTAACCGTCTTTGCGGTTCATCAATGCAGGCGCTACACGATGCCGCCAGAGCAATTATGGTGGGCGATGCCGGTGCATGCCTGGTCGGCGGCGTGGAACATATGGGACATGTGCCGATGAGCCACGGGGTGGATTTCCACCCCGGTCTGAGCAAAACCGTGGCGAAAGCCGCAGGCATGATGGGCCTGACCGCCGAGCTGCTGGCGAAAATGCATGGTATCAGCCGTGAAATGCAGGATGCCTTTGCCGCCCGTTCTCACCAGCGTGCCTGGGCCGCCACTCAGGCAGGACACTTTGCCAGCGAAATTGTCGCCACCAACGGCCACGATGCCGACGGCGTACTGAAACGTTATGATTATGACGAGGTTATTCGCCCGGATACCACGGCCGAAGGCCTCGCGGCCCTGCGGCCTGCTTTCGATCCGGTAAATGGTACGGTCACGGCGGCCAGTTCTTCAGCACTGTCAGATGGCGCTGCCGCGATGTTGGTGATGAGCGAGTTACGCGCTAAAGAGCTGGGCCTGAAACCCCGCGCTTATCTTCGCTCAATGGCGGTAGTGGGCTGCGATCCTTCGATCATGGGCTACGGCCCAGTTCCGGCGTCAACGCTGGCGCTGAAAAGGGCCGGTTTGAGCGTCAGCGATATCGATCTGTTTGAACTGAATGAAGCCTTCGCTGCCCAGACGTTGCCCTGCATCAAAGACCTTGGGCTGCTGGACGTACTGGATGACAAAGTCAACATTAACGGTGGCGCGATTGCACTTGGTCATCCACTCGGGTGCTCCGGGGCACGCATCAGCACCACGCTGCTAAATCTGCTGGAACGACATGATGGCCAGTTTGGCCTCGCCGCCATGTGTATTGGTCTGGGCCAGGGGATTGCAACGGTCTTCGAGCGAGTCTGAGATTGGCTGGAAGTGATACTGCGGTGCCTCCTGGCGGTGAGGGAAGGTTTTTTATTCAGGGGCAGAAGGCTCTGCCCCATGAAAATCAGATGAAAGCAAAGGCATCGCCATACATCTGATCCGCTTTCGCGCCACGTTCGGCACAAAAACGTTCCCGCGCAATCTTCGCCATTTCAAAACGTCCGGCAATGTAGATGTCATGACCGGCGAGGCTGCCGTAATCATTCATCACCGCCGTCAGCACCGTACCATTGCGTCCTTCCCAGCCCGCTTCAGGCTGCTCAACCACCGGAATGATCTTCAGGTTAGCGTGCCTGACCGCCAGCGCTTCCAGTTCTTCCATATCGTAGAGGTGCTTCAGCTCGCGGCCGCCCCAGTAGAGCGCGATGTCACGATCCGGCTGCTGCGACAGGGCGGTGAGCAGGATAGAACGCGCATAAGAGAAGCCCGTACCGCCTGCAACCAGAATCAGCGGACGGTCGCCCTCTTCCCGCAGCCAGGCATCCCCATGAGGAATATCCACGGTAATTTTACGCTGTTGTTGGATACGCTCCATGACTGCCATTGCGTAAAGATTCAGCTCTGAAGCGCCGATGTGCAGCTCAATGATGTCCTTCTCCATCGGCGTGGAGGCGAGTGAAAATGGCCGTTTGTCACGCTCATCCATCACCACCATCAGGTACTGACCGGCACGAAAGCTGAAGTCAGCTTCCGGCACCATGCGCACCCGGTAAACAGTATCGGTAATCGTCTCTACCGAGATCACTTTACAGCTTAGCGTTGTCATGCATTCCCTCTGTTGGGTCGAACATTTATTGGCCGGACGCAGTTGTGCGTTTGGGCGTGTCACTTAAGATACCTAATTCATCCCAGATCGCATCAATTCTGGCCGTCACGGCAGGATCCTTACGGATTGGACGGCCCCATTCACGCTGGGTTTCGCCCGGCCATTTATTGGTGGCATCCAGACCCATCTTGGATCCCAGGCCTGAAACCGGCGAAGCGAAATCAAGATAATCAATCGGCGTGTTTTCCACCATTACGGTGTCCCTGGCCGGGTCCATGCGGGTGGTTACCGCCCAGATAACATCATTCCAGTCACGGGCGTTAACATCATCATCGCAGACAATCACAAACTTGGTGTACATAAACTGACGCAGGAAAGACCAGACGCCCATCATCACCCGTTTGGCATGACCAGCATACTGTTTTTTAATGGTAACAATCGCCAGTCGATAGGAGCAACCTTCCGGTGGAAGATAGAAATCGACAATTTCAGGAAACTGCTTTTGCAGAATCGGCACGAACACTTCATTCAGTGCCACACCCAGCACCGCTGGCTCATCCGGTGGTCGCCCCGTATAGGTGGAATGATAAATTGCATCACGACGTTGCGTCATGTGTGTCACGGTAAACACCGGGAAATTATCGACTTCATTATAATAGCCGGTGTGATCGCCGTAAGGCCCTTCCGGTGCCACTTCACCTGCTTCAATGTAGCCTTCCAGCACGATTTCGGCGCTGGCGGGGATATTAAGATCGCAGGAGATACATTTCACCACTTCGGTTTTTGTCCCGCGTAACAGTCCGGCAAAAGCATATTCCGACAGGGTATCAGGGACAGGGGTGACGGCGCCGAGAATAGTTGCCGGATCGGCACCCAGCGCCACCGCAACCGGGAAGCGTTCACCAGGACGCTGCTGCGACCATTCCTGGAAATCCAACGCGCCACCACGGTGCGACAGCCAGCGCATAATCAGCTTGTTTTTACCTATCAGTTGCTGACGATAAATCCCCAGATTTTGCCGCTCCTTGTTGGGTCCACGGGTTACCGTTAGCCCCCAGGTAATCAGCGGTGCAGCATCTTCCGGCCAGCACCTCATCACCGGAATATTGTGTAAATCAACCTCTTCGCCCTGCCAGATTAGCTGTTGGCATGGTGCATCCCGCAGGCATTTCGTCGGCATATTTAATACCTGCTTCCACTGCGGCAGTTTCCCCATGAAATCGCGGAAACCACGCGGCGGCTCAGGCTCTTTCAAAAAGGCCAGTAACCGGCCCACATCACGAAGTGCTGTTACATCTTCCTGTCCCATGCCCAGCGCAACTCGTTGCGGCGTACCAAACAGGTTACAAAGCACCGGCATACTGTGGCCTTTGGGATTTTCGAATAATAACGCAGGACCTCCAGACCGCAGGGTACGGTCGGCAATTTCGGTCATCTCAAGATCGGTATCGATCTCCATGGTGATGCGTTTTAGTTCCCCGCGCTGCTCCAGCAGAGAAAGGAAGTCGCGTAAGTCGTGGTATTTCATGACTTCTCATCTATACAACCAGTAAATGGGCCATTATAGGGAGGATTAGCGTGGTATGCTTAATTTTTCGCTGTCTCAGAGACAAAATTGCGGACATTTTGATAACAAACGCCCCTCTTTAACGCAATAATCACACCTACTGAAATCGCCGGAAAGCCATCATGCATAATATTTTGTTAACAAGTTAAACTGCAGACCGCCTCTGCCGGGATGCAACTATTACTCTTGTATCAATTTTGTTATTCTTACTGCCCCTGAAATTGCAAAGTGACGTTATGGAATCCTGGTATTTACTTTATTGCAAACGTGGTCAGTTGCTTCGTGCCAAAGAACACCTGGAACGCCAGGCCGTGCACTGTCTCAGCCCAATGATTGCAATAGAGAAAATGGTGCGAGGCAGACGCACCAGGGTGAATGAACCCCTGTTCCCCAATTATCTGTTTATTAAGTTTGATCCGGAAACCATTCATACCACTACCATCAGCGCAACCAGGGGCGTCAGCCACTTTGTCCGTTTTGGCAGCATGCCTGCTATTGTCCCTGAGGATGTGATTACCGCTTTACAGACCGAAAGGACTGAGACGGAGGAGGACCCGGATTTGCCACAGCCGGGCGAACAGGTAATGATCATTGCCGGTGCTTTTGAAGGGCTGAAAGCAATTTTTACCGAACCCGATGGAGAAGCGCGCTCCATGCTGTTGCTTAAATTGCTTAACAAGCAAATCGTTCGAAGCCTGGATAACAAACAGTTTCAGAAACTCTGAATGTTACCTCCTGGAAACGGTTATTCAGGCTGGTTATTCAGCCTGAACAGCGCCCTTGCGTTTTGCTCACTCTGACGCCCCACGGCAGTAGCCTCTTCTCCCCGTAACCCAGCCACCTGCTCAACGATATGCGGCAGAAAACAAGGCTCATTACGGCGGGAAGCAGGACGGGGACGCAGGTCGCGCGGTATCAGATAAGGTGCATCCGTTTCCAGCAGCAGACGGTTTGCCGGAATAAGTGGCACCAGTTCACGCAATGCCTGCCCGCGACGTTCATCACATATCCAGCCGGTAATGCCAATCGACAAACCAACAGCAAGACAGGCCTCCAGCTCATCCTTCGTGCCGGTAAAACAGTGAAGCACTGCCCCACTCAGCTTTGGCAACCATGGGGTGAGAATCGCCATGAAACGATCATGAGCCTCGCGGCAGTGGAGAAACACAGGCAGCCCCAGTTCAGCCGCCAACTCCAGCTGTGCATTAAAGGCGTAGGCTTGCTGATCGGGTTCTGAGCCATTGCGGTTGAAGTCCAGTCCACATTCGCCAATCGCCACAACCTCAGGGCTTTCGGCAAGACGCCGGAGGGTGGAGAGGGTTTCTGCAGACCATTCACTGGCGTGATGAGGGTGCACACCGGCAGTCGACCAACAATATCCCGGACTGCGAGCCGCGAGATGTTGCGCCTGCTGGCTTCCGAGCGCGTTAGTGCCGGTGATCAGCAAACCTGCCACGCCCACATCTCTTGCACGTTTCACGACCCGATCGCGATCCTGCGCAAATTGCGTACTGGTGAGATTAACCCCAATATCAAACATAACGAGTTCCAGGCAGTAACCGCCCTGATGGGCGGTTATTTCATTTCAACGGAACGCAAGGCACACCACGGTGCATCGCTATTCTGTTGCAGATTCTTCTTTTCCACTGTCTTCGCGTCCTTTGCCAACATAGAAACGGGAGAAATAGACGCCCACTTCAAAAAGGCAGTACATCGGAATGGCCAACAACGTCTGGGAGAACACATCCGGGGGCGTCAATAGCATGCCCACCACGAAGGCACCCACCAACACATAAGGACGCTTCTTCTTCAGCGCTTCCGGGCTGGTCACCCCGCTCCAGCATAGCAACACGATGGCAACCGGGACCTCAAAGGAAACACCAAAAGCCATAAACAGCGTCATAACAAAATCGAGATACTTGTTAATGTCAGTCGCTATCTGGACACCCTGAGGTGCGGTTTTGGCAAAGAATCCGAAGGCTAACGGAAAAACAACAAAATAGGCGAAAGCCATCCCCAGATAGAATAGGAAAGAACTGGAAAACAGCAGCGGCATCACCAGCCTGCGCTCATGGCGATAGAGGGCTGGCGCGACAAATGCCCAAATCTGATGCAGGATCACCGGCACCGCAAGAAACACCGACACGATCATCGTCAGTTTGACCGGCGTGAAGAACGGTGAAGCAACATCCGTCGCAATCATACTGGCACCCGCAGGCATCTGACTGATTAAAGGGGCTGCAATAAGGTGATAAATATCATTGGAGAAGTAAGCCAGACACAGGAAAATAGCCACAACGGCAATAATGCAGTTGAGCAGACGCTTACGCAGTTCAATCAAATGACCGATCAGCGGTTGAGTATCTTCAACAGCCATGTTTAACGTTGCTCCCCCGGTTGAGTAGTTGAAGCCGGAGCACGGCTGGAAAGAATCGATGTCGCGGTACTCTCTGTCGTAGCCGTGGCAGTTAATGCAGGTTTTTCAACTGAAGGACTGGCAGCCTGCGAGACATGAACGATGGGTTCAGCGGCAACGGCAGTCTCTGAGTCCAGGCCCTGCGGGCTGACTGCCCTGGAAGAAACATCACTCCCCAGCGCCTCCGTCGCGCCGGGTGCCTGGATCGGAGCGCTGGCCTGATGCCCCGCTGCCGCCGGCGTGGCGCCTGCGGGATTTTTCACCAACGGATTGTGGATTGTATGAGCTTCGTCATCGGCCTTTTCATTTTCGCCCAGATAGGTGCGTTTCATTGACTCTGCCGACTGCTTCAGTTCTTCAACAGAGGCTTTCAGCTCTGGCGTAAGACTGTTTTTACTTGCCTCTTCCACTTTCCTCAGACTTTCCTGCAACTCCTGTAGCTTGAGTTCCTGGGCCAGTTCATTCTGCACATTTGCCGCCAGTGAGCGCATCGCACGGATCCAGCCCACAACGGTTCTGACTGCCACGGGCAGACGCTGGGGACCCAGTACGACCAGGCCAATAACAAACACCAGCAGCAGTTCACTAAAGCCTATGTCAAACACGGTTTATACCTTGTCGTTTTTGACGTTTTCTTTCTTTGCCTCTGTCGGCTGCTGTTCAGCCAGCCGGGCATTGAAATCAGCATCGTTGGCGTGATCTTTTTCCTTTTCGTCTTCCTCACTCATGGCCTTTTTAAAGCCTTTAATCGAAGAACCGAGATCGGAGCCCAACGACCGTAACTTATTCGTACCAAAAAGAAGAACCACAATGACGGCAATAATTAACAATTGCCAGATACTGATACCGCCCATTTTTTACCTCCGATAATCAGTTGCTATACCCGTTTTGTGCCCTGTACAACTTACACTACGCTGGCGATGAAAAAAGGTGCGTCAGTGAGTGTTTGACGATCATGTACTTTTACTGTCACTCAGCCGTTTTACGCCAGCCAACCAGCCACGTTACCAGCCCGGCGGCGATCATTGCCGCAGAAATCAAGTCCCATTGTGGCCGGGTCAAAAGAATAGCCGTGCCGCTCAGCAACAGCGTTGCTCCTGTACCAAACAGATACCGCGACTGATGTTGCCGGGCACGCTCCCCTTTCAGGTCGCTGGTCAGCTTATCAATACTGTGCTGCAAGTGTTTATGCTGGCGGAGGCTGCTGTAAAACAACTCTGGTAATTCAGGCAGCTTTTCCGCCCAGAAGGGTGCTTTCTCCTTCAATGCACGCACGATAGCCGGAATACCGACCTGATCCTTGATCCACTCTTCCAGGAAAGGCTTGGCGGTTTTCCACAAATCAAGTTGCGGATATAACTGCCGCCCCACGCCTTCAACATACAACAATGTTTTCTGCAGGAGAACCAGTTGAGGCTGAACTTCCATATTGAAACGCCGCGCTGTATTAAATAAGTTCAGCAACACATGGCCGAAAGAAATTTCCGCCAGCGGTTTTTCGAAAATCGGTTCACACACCGTACGGATTGCGCACTCGAAGTCCTCCACGTTGGTGTCTGGCGGCACCCAGCCAGAATCCACATGCAGTTCTGCCACTTTGAGATAGTCACGATTAAAGAAAGCGATAAAATTCTCAGCAAGATAGCGCTTATCTGCCTTATTCAGGGAGCCCACGATACCGCAATCAATGCCGATGTACTGGGGATCTTCCGGGTGCTCATAGCTGACGAAAATATTGCCGGGATGCATATCCGCATGAAAAAAACTGTCCCGGAAAACCTGGGTGAAAAACACCTGAACGCCACGTTCGGCCAACAATTTCATGTTGACTCCATGCTGCTCAAGCTGCACCACGTCATTGATGGGAATACCATAGATGCGTTCCATCACCAGCATAGTTTCACTGCAATAGTCGGAAAAAATTTCCGGGACGTACAGCATCTTGTTGTTAGCAAAATTGCGCCGGAGCTGAATGGAATTCGCCGCTTCACGCAGCAGGTTAAGCTCATCGATCAGCGTTTTTTCGTAGTCAGCAACAACCTCCTGAGGACGCAGACGACGACCATCGGGCAACAGCCGGGGGATCCAACGCGCCATACGTTTAATCAGTTTCATATCCGCTTTAATCACCGGCAGAATATCCGGGCGGATCACCTTAATGACCACCTCCCGACCATTCTCTTTCAGCGTCGCCGTGTGTACCTGAGCGATAGAAGCAGAAGCCAGCGGCGTGATGACAAAATCATCAAAGTAATTCTCTAAAGCACATCCAAGAGACAGTTCAATCTGCCGTTTGGCCATCACACCATCAAACGGGGCCACACGATCCTGTAGCATCGCCAACCGATCGGCAATGTCAGGTGGAAACAGATCGCGTCGGGTCGACATCATCTGACCGAACTTGATCCATACCGGTCCCAACTGCTCCAGCGCCAACCGTAAACGTTCACCCAGAGGCAGGTTTTTGTGTCGGTTTGGCATCCAGAAAAGACACTTTCGCCACAGTCTGAGAGGCAATGTCAGCCGTGTTTTCGGGATCAGTTCGTCGAGGCCGAAGCTGAGAAAAATACGAATAATAAAATAGAGGCGACGCAGTTCTCCGAAGGTCATTTGTCTTCCAGTGCATCAAGTCGTCGTTGTAACGCAGCAAATTTATCGTTCAGTGCGTCCACTTCCCCGGCAAACCAGGCCAGTTCCAGTCCGCCTGGAGCCAGCTGCCACTCTTCGGTCAACGCCTGGCTGAGATAACCCTGCCGGCACTTCAGATTATGGCGAACGAGCCCGATTCCACGCTGGGCAAACTGGCCAATCCCCTGAGCGGCAATATCACCAGTCCAGGGCGCGAGGTATTCGGCCGGATCCAGTTCAGCAAGGTCGATCAGCGCTGAAAACTGCTGAACAACCTGCAAATCTCCTTCAACTTCCAGCTCACCGCTGCGGATCATACTGGTCAACCGTTGGCGATCCCGCAGCCTGGGCAATGTGCTCAGCCGGGTTTTCACCAGACAGTCCGGTGCCTCAGACCATTCACCCAACACATCGACCTGGTTTTCACCAAAGATGAAGATAACCGACTGAGGCAGTTCTGTCAGTTCAATGGCCAGGGTTTTGCCCTTCAAACGTTGACGCGCCGCTTTCAGGCTGCGATCGCGATACAAAACCTGATTAAGTGCTGTTTCCAGCCCCGCAGTTAACAGCGGCATTAAAGTCATGCGTTATCCCGTTTAAAACTTGAAGCCGCGGTGCAGTGCTACGATGCCCCCGGTCAGATTGGAATAAGTGGTATTTTCAAATCCGACATCTGTCATCATCTGCTTCAGCGTCTCCTGATCCGGGTGCATTCGAATTGATTCAGCAAGATAACGATAACTTTGCGCATCTTTCGCCACCAACTCACCGATACGCGGCAGGACATGGAAAGAGTAAGCATCATAGGCTTTGTTCAGCGGAGCCAGCACGGGTTTCGAGAACTCAAGCACCAAAAGCCGCCCACCAGGCTTCAGCACACGGAACATAGAGGCCAGCGCCTTCTCTTTTTCGGTGACGTTCCGTAAACCAAACGCAATAGTAATGCAGTCGAAATAATTATCAGGAAATGGCAATGCTTCGGCATTGGCCTGCACGTAGTTGACGTTGCCAAGAATGCCCTTGTTGCGTAGCTTTTCACGGCCCACTTTCAGCATTGAGCTGTTGATATCAGCGAGCACGACTTCACCCGTATCACCGACAAGACGCGAGAATTTCGCCGTCAGGTCTCCGGTCCCTCCGGCCAGGTCAAGCACACGCTGCCCACGACGAACCCCGCTGGAATCAATAGTAAAACGTTTCCAGATTCGGTGAATACCGAAGGACATCAGGTCGTTCATCAGGTCATATTTGGCCGCAACAGAATGGAAAACATCGGCTACCATGTCGGCCTTTTCGTTTTTTGCCACGGTGCGGTAGCCAAAATGGGTGGTGTCCTTTGATTCATCTGCCATTTGTTTTACCTGCTATGCAATCAAGATACCGCCAAGTGTATCAGAGTCCGGCAGGCCAGGCACGGCCTTGCAATTTATTCATTTACAGATCGCGAAGGGGTGTCGCGTTATTCATTTATCTGCGATGGAGGATTTGATGCGGAGTGGGTGAAATCTTCATTATCTTCGGCCTCTTCTGCTATCGCCTGTTCCACAAGCCGCGGATTGATTGGCCGCTTCACCTCCACACCCAGCTGACGAAAACCCTCAGCCTGCGCAATCATATTTCCACGCCCTTCAGCGAGCTTTTTCATTGCCTGCCGGTAGCTGTCCTGTGCCCGGTCGAGGTTTTGCCCCATCGCTGACATATCATCAACAAACAGCCGCATTTTGTCGTACAGCCTGGCGGCCCGATCGGCAATACGTTGCGCATGACGACTCTGATGCTCGTAACGCCACAGGTTGTTAATCGTGCGCAACGCCACCAGCAGCGTGGTAGGGCTGACCAGCATGATATTCTGGTTAAGCGCCTCACTGATAAGCTCAGGCTGCCGGTCTATAGCCAGTAAGAACGCGGGTTCAACGGGAATAAACATCAACACATAATCCAGAGAGCGTAAACCGGGCAACTGTTGATAATCTTTTCGGCTCAGCAAACGCAGATGACTGCGAACAGAGGCAATATGCTCACCGATCGCCGTCTCCCGCGAGGCATCATCTTCAGCATTAAAATAGCGTTCATAGGCGACCAGCGTCATTTTTGCATCAATAATCACATCCTTGCCCTGCGGGAGGCGCACTATCACATCCGGCTGCATGCGTCCATTTTGCTCCAGCTGAACCGTAACCTGCGTTTCATACTCATGGCCTTCACGCAGACCGGAAGCCTCCAACACCCGGCTGAGCACAATTTCACCCCAGTTGCCCTGTGTTTTATTATCGCCTTTCAGCGCCCTGGTAAGGTTGATCGCTTCCTGAGCCATTTGCGCATTAAGCTGCTGCAGGTTACGGATTTCATGGGACAATGTGTGACGTTCACGCGCTTCCTGGCCAAAGCCTTCCTGCACCTGGCGACGAAACCCTTCCAGTTGCTCACGCAAAGGCGCAATCAATCCGTTCAGGCTTTGTCGGTTTTGTTCATCAACGCGTCGGCCACTGTTTTCAAAAATACGGTTAGCGAGATTTTCAAACTGGGCATTGAGACGCTGCTCACTGTTGGTCAGCAGACGCTGTTTCTCCTCCGCCGCCATACGCGTCTCTTCCAGACGGATGGTGACTTCACGAAGCTCTGCTTCCTGCGCACTGTTGATTTCCAGCTGATGACGCAGTTCACGGGTTAGCTGCCCGGCTTCATTACGCCAGTGATCCAGCTGATGCAGTTTTTCCTGGGCAGCAGAAAGCGAACCGTACAGTTGCCGTAGCTCCAGCTCGTTCTGCTTTTGCCGTTGCTGCTCTTGTTCTACTTGTTGTACCAGGCGATCGCGCTCCTGGTAAAGCTGTTCGCCGGACTGCTCCAACAGTTGTCGTTCTGTTTCCTGTCTGGTCACCAGCTGCTGGCCTCTGAACCAGGCAATCAGCCATCCCACCAGCATCCCAGCCAGGCCAATACAGATACCGTAACTGATTGTTACATCCACGCTATTTTCTCCCGCATCGGTTTATCTACGGGAAAGGTAGAGCGACACTGTATGAATGTCCAGACAAAACCATCAGAGCAGCTTACGGGCCGCGTCAACCACAATACGCACCGCATCACTCTCGGTTTTTTTCATCGTTTCCTCATCAGGGATCTCCTGCTGGGTACGATTAACGATCACCCCGGCGATCATTCCCGCACGTAACCCCTGACTGGCACACATGGTCAGCAAAGTGGCCGATTCCATTTCATAGTTCAGTACGCCCATCTGCTGCCACTCTTTCATTGAGTGCTGGAAGCGGGTGACCACACGGCCAGAAAAAGTGTCGTAGCGCTCCTGTCCCGGATAAAAAGTATCGGAAGACGCAGTGATACCGATGTGGGTGGTGGCCCCCGCCGCCCTGGCGGCTGCCACAAGTGCGGTGGTACAGGTGAAGTCGGCTACGGCAGGAAACTCAAGCGGGGCAAAGTGCTGGCTGGCGCCATCCAGGCGGACAGAGCCAGTGGTTACCAGCACATCCCCGACATTGATATCAGGCTGGATGGCGCCGGTAGTACCTACTCTCAGAAAAGTGCGTATCCCCAGCTGGGCAAGTTCTTCCACGGCAATTGAGGTGGAAGGGCCGCCAATACCGGTCGAGCACACGATAATCGCTTTGCCGTCGATCTCCGCACGCCAGGTGGTAAATTCACGGTGCGAAGCCAGATGAACGGCATTATCCATCAGCGCGGCAATTTTTTTTACTCGTTCAGGATCGCCTGGCACGATTGCCAGGGTCGCGCCATGAAGATCGGCCCGGGTTAATCCCAGGTGAAAAACGTCTGACTGCGCCATTGAAACTCCTGTGGCTCTTAAGATGGCGGATGCGAAGCCGCAGAGTAACGGAAATCTGCTGGCTTAGGTGTGAGAAATATCACTATGCATAATGACAGTTACATAAAATACACTTAGAAAAGTGATTTTTGTCACATTTAAGTCTTATGCTTTCAGCCGCCGCCTCAACCTGTCCGTCCACAGCCGTTTGCGCCAGTGATAAAGATGGGCAGGGAGCCGCGTAATCCTGGCTATAGTTAGCTGATTGCGCTAATTCATGCATGGAGAGAACAATGACAACCGAAGATACTACGACTCAGAAAATGAGTAATAACGGATTCGCTCCCGCCGTATCACCTGTCGCATCAAGCACTATCACCACCGGGAGTGACGCCATTCAGTGTGGAGAAACATCCATCCCCACGCAGGGCGAGAATATGCCCGCTTTTCACGCCAAACCGCGCCATGCTGAAGGCCCACTGCCGGTTATTCTGGTGGTGCAGGAGATTTTCGGCGTACATGAACATATACGCGATATCTGTCGTCGCCTGGCGATGGAAGGCTATCTGGCGATAGCACCGGAGCTTTATTTTCGGCAGGGCGATCCGGCGGCTTACGCCGATATTCCGACACTGCTGAAGGAACTGGTGAGTAAAGTGCCTGATACTCAGGTACTGGCCGATCTGGATCACGTTGCCAACTGGGCGTCGCGCCATGGTGGCGATATGCGCAATATGGCGGTGACCGGTTTCTGTTGGGGTGGCCGCATTACGTGGCTGTACGCCGCACACAATCCACAATTGAAGGCCGGTGTCGCCTGGTATGGCAAACTGGTTGGTGAAAAAACGATGCAGCAACAGAAACAACCGATCGATATTGTTGCCGATCTGAACGCACCGGTTCTGGGTCTGTATGGCGGAAAGGATGAGGGCATTTCGCAGGATTCCGTGGAAAGCATGCGTCAGGCGCTGCAGGCAGCAAACTCAACCGCTGAAATTGTGGTCTACCCCGAAGCAGGGCATGCTTTTAATGCCGACTACCGTCCCAGCTATCATGAAGCGTCCGCTAAAGATGGCTGGCAGCGCATGCTGACGTGGTTTAAACAGCACGGTGTGTATTGATGAGTAAAGGGGCGCCAGCACGCCCCTTAATACCGCACACAGTAATCAGGCTTCAGTTTTACGCAGGTTCTGCGCCGCCTTCACCATATTAGCCAGTGCCTGGCGGGTTTCCGGCCAGCCGCGTGTTTTCAGGCCGCAGTCCGGGTTGACCCACAGACGCTCAACAGGAATTCGCTTCGCGGCTTTCAGCAGTAATGCTTCCATCCACGCCACATCCGGCACGTTAGGTGAGTGAATATCATAAACACCCGGACCAATTTCATTTGGATACTCAAACTGTTCGAATGACTCCAGCAACTCCATATCCGATCTGGACGTTTCAATGGTAATCACATCCGCATCCAGCGCGGCGATGGAATCCATGATGTCATTGAATTCGCAGTAACACATATGCGTGTGGATCTGCGTATCGTCACGAGCCACTGCCGCATTAAGACGGAAAGCATCCACCGCCCACTCCAGATAAGCAGCCCAGTCTGACTGACGCAGCGGCAGACCTTCGCGCAGAGCCGGTTCGTCAATCTGGATAATGCCAATTCCTGCTTTTTCCAGATCGGCCACTTCATCACGCAGCGCCAGCGCAATCTGCTTCGCAATGATTTCGCGAGGTACATCTTCGCGCGGGAAGGACCAGCAGAGGATGGTGACCGGGCCGGTCAGCATCCCTTTTACCGGTCTGTCAGTCAGCGACTGAGCATATTTTGCCCACTCAACGGTAATCGCTTCAGGCCGACTGACGTCACCGATAATCACTGGCGGCTTGACGCAACGGGAACCGTAGCTCTGTACCCAGCCATTCTGCGTAAAGGCGAAACCATCAAGGTTTTCACCAAAATACTCCACCATATCGTTACGTTCTGCTTCGCCATGTACCAGTACATCAAGCCCTAAACGTTCCTGCTCAACAATTGCCTGCCGGATGTGTTCCGCTATACCGGTACGGTAGTTGCTGCCGTCCAGACGCCCCTGTTTAAAGTCCAACCGCAAACCTCGGATCTCTGAGGTCTGAGGGAACGAACCTATTGTCGTGGTAGGCCATGCAGGCAGCTGGAAACGATCACGTTGCGCCTGAGCACGCTCGGTATAGCTGCTGTCGCGCTGGCTGTCTTTGGCTGTAATGCCTGCCAGACGCTTGCCAACGGCTGCGTTATGGACGCGAGTTGAGTCACGACGGGCGCGGATCGGGGCACTCCATGCTGCCAGCGATTGTGGATCGTTATTGTTCAGTGCAGTGCTCAGTAGGGACAGCTCCGTACATTTTTGCAGCGCAAAAGCGAACCAACTTTTAACTTCATCGTCCAGGCGAGTTTCTGTGCTCAGATCGATTGGGCTGTGCAACAGCGAACAGGATGAACCGATCCACAACTGCTGACGCTGGCCAACTAACGGTTGAAGACGCTCAAACCAGCTGCTCAGATCCGCACGCCAGACATTGCGACCATTGATCACCCCAACAGAGAGCAACCAGTCCGCCGGGATTTTGGCATTCAGCATCGCGATATCATCCTTACCGTGGACTAAATCCACATGCAACCCCTGTACCGGTAGCGCACAAACAGTATCGATATTGCTACCAACGCCTTCAAAATAGGTGGTCAGCAGTAGCCTGGTTTTTCCCTGCAATGCCTCGTATGCGGGTTTAAACGCGGCAAGCCATTGCTGAGGCAATTCAAGCACCAGTGCTGGTTCATCGATCTGTACCCACTTAATGCCACGCCTCGCCAGCTCAACCAGCACCTGCTGATAAACCGGTAGAATGTCCTTCAGCAGGCTCAGTCGATCAAATTGCTCGCCTTTTACTTTGCCCAGCCACAGATAAGTTAGCGGGCCAAGCAACACCGGCTTCACTTCATGGCCGAGCGCCAGCGCTTCGTCCACTTCTTCCAGTATTTGTGTCCAGCTCAGTTTAAATTGCTGACCTTTAGTGAACTCTGGCACCATATAATGGTAGTTTGTATTAAACCATTTGGTCATTTCAGCCGCAGCCGCAGGCTCACCCGTCGGCGCACGACCACGGCCCACACGAAATAATGTGTCAAGATCGACCGATCCATCTTTGTTCTGATGGCGGGCCGGTACGTTACCGAGCATCAGGCTGGTTGTCAGGACATGGTCGTACCACGCAAAATCGCCAACTGGCACACTGTCCACGCCGGCCTCTTTCTGTTGCTGCCAGTGGCGAGATCGTAATGCGCGGCCGACAGCGAGTAACTCTTGCTGAGTGCTGTTACCTGCCCAGTAGCTCTCCTGGGCTTTTTTCAGTTCACGTTGCAGGCCAACACGGGGGAAGCCGAGCGTATGGCTAAGAATGGTCATCAGTTCTTTCCTCAGTTACCGCCCGCCATCCTGACTGCCGGGCTTTTAGACGTCCAGATGTTTACACATCTATAATCCGCAGGTACTGTATTGACCACAAGCGCAATTTGTTCATTGTCGATGTGAAGGACTCTCATGATCGAACTTAAACACCTGCGAACGTTGCAGGCACTGCGAAATACCGGATCGCTGGCCGCAGCGGCAGCACAGCTTCATCAGACGCAATCAGCCTTGTCGCATCAGTTCAGCGACCTGGAACAGCGTCTGGGTTTTCGTTTATTTGTCCGCAAAAGCCAGCCGCTGCGGTTTACCCCTCAGGGCGACATTCTGCTGCAACTTGCTGAGCAGGTGCTGCCACAGATTCAGTATGCGCTTCAGGCCTGCCACGAACCGCATCAGACCACGATACGTATCGCTATCGAATGCCACAGCTGCATTCAGTGGCTCACGCCGGCGCTGAATAACTTCCGCCAGAGCTGGCCACAGGTGGTAATGGACTTCAAATCTGGCGTGACCTTCGATCCACAGCCCGCGCTACAACAGGGTGAGCTGGATGTGGTGCTGACCTCCGATATTTTGCCGCGCAGCGGGCTGTTTTATTCGCCAATGTTTGATTTTGAAGTGCGTCTGGTACTGGCTCAGGATCACGCTCTGGCGCAGGTTGAGCATATTTCACCTGAAGATCTGTCAGATGAAGTGCTGATGATTTATCCCGTGCAGCGACAGCGTCTGGATATATGGCGTCATTTCCTGCAACCGGCCGGCATCAGTCCGGCGTTGAAAAGTGTTGATAACACGCTGCTTCTGATCCAGATGGTTTCTGCCGGAATGGGGATCGCGGCACTCCCCCACTGGGTGGTGGAAAGTTTTGAACATCAGGGGCTGGTCGTCACCAAAACGCTGGGCGATGGGCTGTGGAGCCGTTTATACGCAGCCGTCCGCGATGGAGAGCAGCGCCAGCCGGTACTGGAGGCTTTTATCCGTTCCGCCCGCCAGCATGCCTGTGAACATCTGCCAAAGGTCAGGGACGCTTCTCAGCCTGGCGCACTGCCCCCCTGTGCCACACCGCGTTGAGGCCATCGCCAGCGCGACGCTGGCATGTTAACTCTGGTTATGTCGCAATTTGTCTCTATAATGCGCCAGATGCCATCTGTTATCTCAAGAGAGTTTTATGACTAATAATGACGTCCTGCGTAGCGTACGCTACATGCTGGATTTGAATGATGCCCAAATGGTCGCGGTGAGCGCGCTGGCAGAGAGCCAGGTCAGTGAAGCCGAAATGCAGAGCTTCCTGAAGAAAGAGGAAAACGCAGGCTATCGCTCCTGCCCGGATGTGATTATGTGTTACTTCTTAAATGGACTGATTTTTAAGCGCCGTGGTAAAAGTGAAGACGCGCCAGCGCCTTCAATTGAACGCAAGATGACAAAGAATATCATCATGAAGAAACTGCGCGTGGCATTTGATCTGAAAACCACCGATATTATTGAAATACTTAAACTGGCGGATTTCGCGGTGGGGCAATCCGAAATTGGTGCCATTTTCCGCAAGCCGGGCCATAAGAACTATCGTGAATGTGGCGATCAACTATTACGCAATTTTCTTAAAGGATTAACCATGAAATTGCGCCCTCCGGTTAGAAAAAAAATTTAACAGGCGGGCAGCCACAAGGCTGCCCACCATTAAAACACCAAAAAAAAACAATAAATTTCTATTATTCCAATAAAATATAAATCACTAATTATTGACAGGCTAATGTAAGCAGTTGCAATATTATGCACGGAGAATATCTCCGTTATGTCTATAAGGATATAGAAAATGAAAGAATTAAATACCGAAGAAATTATGAATGTCAGTGGTGCAGGTAAAATTCAGGATACTTTCTCAAGCTGGTATGGCACCATTTTTTCTAACCTGTATTCTCTCACCTCCTCTTTCTCCTCTGTTTTTGGTAGCTCTGAGGAAGAAGCAATTTCAAATGGTGAAGAACTCGGTAGCGAAATTGGTGCCAGAATTGAAACCTTCCTCAGTGCCCTGATTGAGCCAATTAATCAGCTCATCAAATAATATTTAAGATATACTACCGGGAAACCTCAATTTCCCGGTGATGACAGCGCTATTTATTTTTAATTATCCAGTTTTTGTGTACCCACAATGAGGCAAATATAACTATCGCTCCAATAATAAAACTCGGCCAGTGCGGTTTCTGCTGCCAGATGGCAAGATTAACTAATAAGCCAGCCGGAACATGCATATTATTCATAATTCCCAGCGTTCCGGCATCAACCTGGGTCGCACCATAGTTCCACATGAAATAGCCTAAACCGGAAGCCACGACGCCAAGCCAGACCAGGATTCCCCACTGGAAAGAGGTGGTTGGCAGTTTATTCGGGTTACCCCACAATAACCAGGCGATTATCGCCACACTGACCGCACCAATATAAAACCAGGAAAAAGCAGTGTGTTGCGGCAGCGGACGTGTTTCCTGCAAACGCTTGTAACCCACCATCCCCACGGCAAAACAGATATTCGCCAGCTGAACCAGCATTAAACCAAACCAGAAGTGATCGCTGACCTTGTCATAGCGAATGATTGCCGCACCCACCACAGCCAGTAACGCACTCAGCACATAACCCAGGCGGACACCACGTCCGCTGAGCAGATCGTAAATCAACGTGATATACAGCGGTGTCATCACGGTGAACAACAATAACTCCGACACGCTCAGATAGAGATAGGCCTGGAAACTGATAAGATACATAATTCCCAGTTGCAACGCGCCCACCGCCATATATAACAGCAGCGTGGAAGTGCGGTAGCCTCGCCAGCGCAGAAAAGGCAAAAATACCACGGCAGCCAGCAGCAGGCGAATCAGAACAGAAAACCAGGTATCTACCTGTCCTGCCAGATATTCGCCAATCAGGCTGAACGAAAAGGCCCACAAAATTGTGGTGACAATCAGTAACGTCACAATAGAAAACTCTGTAATAAAAAGAGCGCACAGTGTAGCCAAATTCGACCAATGACAGGAATTTTTTTGGTTTACATCTGTTCAATAAAGAAACAACAAACGCTCACCGTTCAGAAAAAAGGCTTCACACCGGACGTAAGCCATAGCATCGTCAATGTTTTCAGGGCAAATAAGCGACATGCGCACCATGTCAGCCGGGCAATACCGCCCACGCAAACTTTCTGCCTGTCATAAAAGTGTAACATTTGCGTACTCTTTCACACTCCCCGTTGGCGTTTCCCCTTATTCTTTGCGCGGATTGTAATCTACCGCACTGCCCGCCTGACCATTTAGTTTCAGGACACAACCGCTGGCGTAAATAAAGAAAAAAACTGTGCCATTGGAGGCCGACATGATCAGTATTTTCAAACCTGCACCACATCAACCACAGGTCGATGCTCAACGGGTCGATCCGCTCTACCGAAAGCTTCGCTGGCAAATATTCATGGGCATCTTCTTCGGTTATGCCGCCTACTACCTGGTGCGCAAAAATTTTGCACTGGCGATGCCTTATCTTGTGGAGCAGGGATTCTCACGCGGCGATCTGGGGTTTGCGCTCTCCGGCATCTCAATCGCTTATGGTTTCTCAAAATTTATCATGGGTTCTGTTTCAGACCGTTCCAATCCGCGTGTTTTTCTTCCTGCCGGGCTAATTCTTGCCTCAGTGGTGATGTTATTGATGGGATTTTTCCCATGGGCCACGTCCAGTATCATGGTGATGTTTACATTACTGTTCTTGTGTGGCTGGTTCCAGGGAATGGGCTGGCCTCCCTGTGGCCGAACCATGGTTCACTGGTGGTCAAAAAAGGAGCGTGGCGGCATCGTTTCAGTGTGGAACTGTGCGCATAACGTCGGTGGTGGGATCCCTCCACTGCTGTTTCTGTTGGGAATGGCCTGGTTTAACGACTGGAAAGCCGCATTATATATGCCAGCATTCGCCGCCATCCTGGTCGCCATTCTGGTATTTATGCTAATGCGTGATACGCCGCAATCCTGTGGTCTGCCATCAATCGAAGAATACAAACAGGATTACCCGGCGGATTACAACGCGGAACATGAACAGGAACTGACCACCAGGCAGATTTTTATGCAGTACATTCTGCCGAACAGGCTACTGTGGTATATCGCCGTAGCAAACGTTTTTGTCTACCTGCTGCGTTACGGCATTCTTGACTGGTCACCAACTTACCTGAAGGAAGTAAAACATTTCACCCTGGATAAATCCTCGTGGGCCTGGTTTCTTTATGAATATGCCGGTATTCCCGGCACGCTGTTATGCGGCTGGATGTCAGATAAGGTTTTCCGGGGTAATCGCGGCGCGACCGGCGTGTTTTTTATGTTGCTGGTGACCGCATCGACAGTGGTCTACTGGCTTAACCCTCCGGGCAACCCCGGTATCGATATGGCCTGTATGATCGTGATTGGCTTTTTGATTTATGGCCCGGTGATGTTAATCGGATTGCATGCTCTGGAGCTGGCACCCAAAAAAGCCGCAGGTACCGCAGCGGGTTTTACCGGTTTGTTTGGCTATCTGGGCGGTTCCGTCGCCGCCAGCACCATTGTTGGCTATACGGTAGATTTTTTTGGCTGGGACGGCGGATTTATCATCATGGTCGGCGGCAGCATTCTGGCTGTGCTTCTGCTGTTGCTGGCAATGATGAGCGAAAATAAACGCTCAACGGAGAAAAATCATGCCTGAGAAACTGATACTGAGCCTGCTGCTGATGTTTTCCCTGTGCGCGGCAGCGGAGACGAAGACAGTGATTGCCCATCGTGGCGCGAGCGGCTATTTGCCTGAGCATACCCTGGAGGCAAAAGCAATGGCCTATGCACAGGGGGCCGACTTTCTCGAACAGGATCTGGTGATGACGAAGGATGACGAGCTGGTGGTCCTGCACGATCACTTTCTCGATCGGGTGACCGACGTAGCGGAACGTTATCCCGGTCGGGCGAGAAAAGATGGTCGTTTTTACGCCATTGACTTTACGTTGGCAGAGATTAAAACGCTAAAGTTCACCGAAGGCTTTACCGTGAAAAATGGTCAAAAGATACAGACGTTTCCCGGACGCTTTCCCATGGGGAAATCTGATTTCCGTGTGCATACCTTTGCAGAAGAAATCGAATTTATTCAGGGTTTAAATCACTCCACCGGTAAAAACATTGGCATTTATCCTGAGATTAAGGCGCCGTGGTTCCATCGGCGTGAGGGGAAAGATATTTCAGCAAAGGTGCTTGATGTATTAAAGCGCTATGGCTATACGCGTAAAAGTGACCGGGTTTATCTGCAATGCTTCGACTACAACGAGGTGAAACGGATTAAAATGGAGCTGGAACCACAGCGCGGCATGAACCTGAAGCTGGTGCAGCTAATCGCAAAAACAGACTGGCAGGAAACCCAGCAGCAGCAAAATGGCAAATGGGTCAATTACAGCTATGACTGGATGTTTAAGCCTGGCGCGATGAAAATCCTGTCAGAATATGTTGACGGAATAGGCCCGGATTATCACATGCTGGTGACACCGGAGTCGACCAGAGGCCATATTCATCTGACGGAGATGGCAAAAGAGGCGCATCAAAACGGTCTGGCGGTTCATCCCTATACCGTCCGTGCAGACCAGTTACCGGACTGGGTTGAAAACGTCGACCAACTCTACCAGATTCTCTACCACGACGCTGGCACAGAGGGGTTGTTTACCGACTTCCCGGATAAGGCCGTACATTTTTTGCAACGATAAGCGATCTCCGCCCTGACTGAACCGGGGCGGAAACCACACCATTCAGACGCTGTAAAGCTTACGCAAGTAGGTGGGTACAGCGTTATCCGCATTGCTGCCAATCACTTCAAGCTCTGGTAGTAGATCCTTCAGTCGCTGATGCGCATTGCTCATGATGCAACCTTTACCAACCATATTCAGCATCTCTTTGTCGTTCATTGCATCACCAAAGGCGATGCAATCCTGAAGAGAATAGCCAAGTGACTGCGCAACCGCATCCAGCGCATGCCCTTTGGAGACGCCACCTGCCATCACTTCAAGGCAGGTCGGCAGCGAAAAACTGACATTCACCCGATCGCCCCAGCGGGCAATCAACGCCGCCTCCACAGGAATAAGATGCTCTGCATCACTGCAGGTGAAAAATACCTTACTGATGCCATCGGTCGGCAACAAACCCGGCTCATAAAGTTGATAGTTGAAGTCAGACTCGCAGAAAAAATCCATCTCCTCAGGACGATGGCGGTTCAAAAACCACGCTTCCTCACGATAGACATTGGTAAAAATATCTGGGTTGCTGTAATGCATGGCATAAAGTTCGTGGGCAATATCTTCATCCAGATTGTGGCTGAACACCATTTCTCCGGCAGCGTTGTGCACACGAGCACCGTTGGAGGTGATCATAAAGGCATCAATGCCCATACTGTCACGCATCTGGGCTACATCAACGTAATGACGCCCGGTAGCGAAGATAAAATTTACCCCTTTGCGGGTCATCTGTTGCAGGGTTTCACGGGCAAACGAGGATAAACGGTGGTCGGGGGACAGCAGTGTGCCATCAAGATCGGAAGCAACGATAGGGTACATAAAACCTCTGGTTGTTTTGTAATCAGGGGAACGTTTATTTCCCACAAATAAGCCATATCTGAGTAGTGCAACATCAGGAGTACCGGGCAAAAAAAGCCAAAACAGCCTCCAGTGCTTCGGTGCGCATACTGTCTTTTTCAAACAAGATTTCATGACGCGCACCGGAAATAACCCGCGGTTGTGCCCCTTCACAGGGCTGTCCCGCGGCTGTCATCATCTGACAGAATAAATTCTGCGCCTGGTTATTCACCACTTTGTCCGTTCCGGCCTGTAAAACCAGCAACGGCGTGGAAATATTTTTTGCAAGACTGAGAATGCGTTTACCCGCCAGAACGCTTTCCCGTACCCAGTGCCAGGTGGGGCCACCCACCCGCAGCCCGGGGTCATCGGCGTAAAATCGTAAATTACGTCGATAGCGTTCCCGACTGTGCGTTAACTGATTTATGCTGAAGGGACGCGGCTGCCATTTCCCGGTTCCAATCGCATAGCGTTCACGAAAGACAGACCGCTTATCTGCCCAGTCAAGAATACGGTTCGCCATCCATTGTGGCATCGGCAGTAAAATACCAAACATGGGTGACGCCAGCGCCACCGCCTCAAACGCGCCTGGCAGTCTGGCCAGCAGTAACGTCAGGATCGCGCCGCCCATTGAGTGGGCCAGGGCAAAACGATGAAGATATGGCCGGTTTAAAATCTCTTTCCGGTACAGCGTTTCCAAATCATCAACGTAATGGGAAAATGACTCAACGTGGCCACGATGAGAATCGGTTAACAACCGACCGGAACGGCCCTGCCCACGGTGATCGATAATCACCACGTCATACCCGCTATGAAACAGATCCCAGGCAAGTTCGGGGTATTTCACATAACTTTCAATGCGCCCCGGACAAAGCAAAATAACATTCTTGTGTTGCGGTGAGATGAAGCGGGCGTAACGAATCATCACGTTATCAACGCCGACAAATTCGCCTTCCTCCCGCCGCCGCCAGAAATCCAGCAGCGGGCCGCTGGCAAATGCCGCAAAGGCTTTTTCCCGCGTGGCCCAGCCGTTATTCTGCTTTCCCATTGGCTTTATGTCTCTCAGCTTTGCGCTATCCGTTTTGCCGCGCCGTCAGCCCATAGCGCAACCGTCAACAATGACGTATTGTGTCATACTTCTGCACGTTCAGGGAGCGTTACCCATGACCATCGAATGGTGGCTGACCTATCTTTTGACCACCAGCATTTTAAGCCTTTCACCCGGTTCCGGTGCCATCAACACCATGAGTACCGGCATCAGCCACGGCTATCGCGGCGCGGTTGCCTCTATATCAGGTTTACAGGTAGGCCTGGCCGTGCACATTGTGCTGGTGGGTGTTGGTCTTGGCGCCCTGTTCTCACAGTCGATGCTGGCCTTTGAAGTACTCAAATGGGCAGGTGCCGCTTATCTGGTCTGGCTGGGAATTCAGCAGTGGCGAACCAGTGGCGCTATTGATCTACAGGCCGTGGCAAAAGCGATGCCCCGCCGCAAGCTGTTCAGGCGGGCGGTGCTGGTTAACCTGACCAATCCCAAGAGTATTGTTTTTCTGGCGGCGCTTTTTCCACAGTTTATTATTCCACACCAGCCGCAGGCGATGCAGTATCTGGTGCTGGGGACCACCACGGTAGCAGTGGACATTGTGGTGATGATTGGCTATGCCACTCTGGCAAAGCGCATTGCGGGTTGGATCAAAGGGCCACGCCAAATGCAGTTGCTTAACCGGATATTTGGCAGCATGTTTGTGGCGGTGGGTGCTCTACTGGCGTCAGCCAGACGCATCGCCTGATCGAAGAGATGCTTACGGCACTCAAACCTGAACGGCCCCTTCAACGGGGCTGTTTTTTCTGCTCATTCAGACGTCACCTTTTCCTGGTATCAGGCATTAGCGTGACAGGATCAGGTTAAATACCGAATCCGACAAACAGCACACCGGCAAAACCATCGATCCATTTCGCCGTGCGCTGATAGCCACGACGCATCACCGGCATGGTAAACAGGCTGACCACCAGCGTGAGCCATGCCAGCGTTTCAAGCACAATCAGCAGAAACAGGCCCGGCGCCGGCCCGCACTGACATCGTGTCCGATAAACAGCGAGAAAACGCTGCCAAAACAGACCACCGCTTTGGGATTAGCCAGATTCGTCAGAAGCCCACGCAGAAACAGCGGCCACCGTAAGAAAGCGCCACGGTTTGTCCCGGCGACAAAACAGGATTTCTGTGCTGCTGGCGTGCCGGGCACAGCATCTGCCAGCCCATCCACAGCAAGTGCAATCACTCCGAAACCATCATTATCGGATGCAGACACGCCATCTTTTGCAGGATCAGATTCAGGCCCATCAGTGCGACCTGGCCCAGATAAGCACGCCCAGGGTAACCCCCATCCCACTGAGCATCGCACGGGATCGGCTTACCGCCGTTTGTGAAACAAAAAATTCGGTCCGGGACTCATCAGGGCAACAAAATGGACCAGCGCAACGGTCACAAACAACGTCACCAGTGCGATCTCCTTATCAGATAACTAGCTTTCATCATCCACATGCTCACGTATAACCAGCATAAATGGTTTACCAAAACGCTCCAGCTTACGCTGACCGACGCCATTGATGCTTAACATTTCTGCGGCTGTCAGCGGCATCTGTTCAGCCATTTCAATCAGCGTGGCATCGTTGAATACCACATAGGGGGGAATATTCTCTTCATCCGCAATGGCTTTTCGCAGCTTACGCAGCCTGGCAAACAGTTTACGGTCGTAATTGCCACCGAACGATTTTTGGTTACTGTAACGCGGCCTCGCGCTGACCATACGCGGCACCGCCAGCATCAGCGGCATTTCACCACGCAGCACAGGTCGGGCAGCCTCGGTAAGCTGCAAAGCAGAATGCATGGCAATATTCTGCGTCACCAGACCTAAGTGAATCAGTTGACGCAACACGCTAATCCAGTGTTCGTGGCTCTGCTCACGGCCAATACCGTATACCGGCAGCTTGTCATGCTGCATGTCACGAATGCGCTGGTTGTTTGCCCCGCGCAGGATCTCGACGATGTAGCCCATGCCAAAGCGTTGCCCAACGCGATAAATGCAGGACAGCGCTTTTTGTGCTTCCACCAGGCCATCGTAGCGGCGCGGCGGATCGAGACAAATATCGCAGTTACCACAGGGGAGCTGCCGCCCCTCGCCAAAATAATTCAGCAGCACCAGACGCCGACAGGTTTGCGCCTCCGCGAAAGCCCCCATCGCATTCAGCTTGTGGCTCTCAATTTGCTGCAATGGTCCCGCTTTTTCTTCCAGGCAACGGCGCAACCATGCCATATCTGCCGGATCGTAAAGCATCAGCGCTTCGGCTGGCAGGCCATCCCGGCCGGCACGGCCGGTTTCCTGATAGTAGGATTCAATATTGCGCGGGATATCAAAATGCACCACGAACCGCACATTTGGTTTGTTAATGCCCATCCCGAAAGCTACCGTCGCCACCACGATTTGCAGGTCATCGCGCTGGAATGCGTCCTGCACCTGAGCGCGATGCGTATTGTCCATCCCGGCATGATAAGCGCCAACGCTCAGCCCACGGCTCTGCAGGCGGGCGGCGGTATCCTCCACTTTGGCGCGACTGTTGCAATAGATAATGCCGCACTTGCCGCGCTGATCCTGCACATAGCGCAGTAATTGCTCGGTGGGCTTGAATTTTTCTACCAGCGTGTAACGGATATTGGGGCGGTCAAAGCTACTGATTTGGATTAAAGGATCGTGCAGTTGCAGCAGGCGCACAATGTCGTTGCGGGTGGTTTCATCAGCCGTTGCGGTCAGCGCCATTACCGGCACATCGGGAAGCCGCTGTCGTAGCTGCCCCAGCGCGCCGTATTCCGGGCGGAAGTCGTGCCCCCATTGGGAGATACAGTGCGCTTCATCCACTGCCAGCATGGCCGGATTCCAGTGCAGCAGGTTATCAAGAAAGTTATCCATCATCAGCCGCTCAGGCGCGATGTATAACAGCCTGATCTGCCCGGTACGGCACCCGGCAATCACCTCATACTGCTCTTCCCGTGTCTGGGTTGAGTTAAGGCAGGCGGCGGAAACACCGTTGGCCATTAACTGATCGACCTGATCTTTCATCAGTGAGATCAGCGGCGACACCACCAGTGTCAGGCCATCACGAACCAGCGCTGGGATCTGGTAGCAAAGAGATTTACCGCCACCGGTTGGCATCACCACCAGACAGTCGCGTCCTTTCAGCGAAGCCTGAATAATGGTTTGTTGCCCCGGTCGGAATTGCTGGTAGCCGAAGGTTTCCTGTAAAACCCGTTCTGCCAGCGTTTCCTGATCAATCACAGCAGCCGTAGACACATCTTCCCCAAATCCAAAAACGGCGGACTGAAGGATTCAGCCGCCAGAAAAACATTAAAACAGGTCGTTCAGCGTTACGCCAACCCCAAGCCGGGTCTGGCGGTGATTATAGTCAATCATCGACTCACCATAACCACTGAACAGCTGTGTATAGAAGCGAACGTGCTCATTGATTGGATAGCTCCAGCCCAACTGTGCACCGCCGTAGCCACTGTTCCAGTTATAGTTGCCTTGCAGACTGAAAATGCTCTCACCCATCTGATAGCCAACTGTCAGACGATAGTACCCCATATACTTAGTGATATCAGGGTTATCATCGTTATTTTCACTTTCGGGAAGGCGATACCACGGCTTTGCCTCGACCAGCCAGTTACCGTTTTGCACCATAAACCGGGCATAGACACGGTTCCAGCTGCGCGAGGTTGGCTCAGAGCGACCATTCGACTGGTGATTCAGGCCCATTTCCACATCACGTAGCGTCCAGCCTGCAAAGCTATAGTCAGTCGCCCAGCCCAGAAAGATCTGTGGCTGATAGTCGGTTTCCCTGAAAGGTGAAGAACCACCACGGTTAGAGAGCTGCCACCAGGAACCCTGGGTATAAGAGGCGGCCAGCACGGAATTATCACCGAGGATGCCACGCCACAGCGGAAACGCCAGACTCAGCTGAAATTTAACTTCGTCATGCTTCGCTTTATCCGCCCAGTTGTAGCTCTGTATGGCCTCTTTATTAATATCACTGGTGTCGGTATACAAAATGTAATTGCTTTCATAAGGATACAGGACAAACGGGTTATCATGTTTTTCCAAAAGATTGGCAATAATACTGCCACGCACCGCGGGCTGATCATGTACCTGAGTCACGGTGGCTTCTTGTGCCAACGCTAAGGTGGGCAACAGGAGTGCTGCAACCAGCAATCCTTTCAGCATAGACATAGTGTTCTCCAGAGAAGAAATGGTGTTGCACTCAGATGGTGTTGTGTGTAAAAAGCACGCCATTCTACACACAAAAATGGAACGACATTAGCTATGTTTTTACAATGTGGAAAGCCTCTCTCTCAGCGCATAAAATAACGATCTGTTTACCTTCAACTTCGCGTATTTCGCCGCAAAGGAAACGCATGAGCACCAACGTTCCCCTCAGCCAGGATGCCATCTGCCGCCTGGTCGGTGAGATTTTTGTCAATGGAATGCCATTTAACCGCCAACTGGGCCTGCAACTGAAGACGCTGGAGCCGGATTACGCCGAACTGCGTTTTGCCAACCAACCGTCGCTGGTTGGCAATGCAGCACAGCAGATCCTGCATGGCGGCGTTATCGCTTCTGTACTGGATGTGGCAGCAGGACTGGTGTGTGTTAATAACGCCCTTTTACGTCATGCGGGCATGACTGAGGCTGAATTACGTCAGCGACTGTCGCGAATGGGTACCATCGATCTGCGCGTTGATTATCTTCGTCCCGGTCGTGGAGAGCAGTTTATCGCCACCAGCAGCCTGCTGCGCGGTGGGAACAAGGTAGCTGTTGCCAGGGTGGAGCTGCATAATGATGTTGCGGTATACATCGCCAGCGCCACGGCGACGTATCTGGTCAGCTAATCAATATACTTATTAAGGAAATACGTTTCATGGATGCAAAACAAACGCGGCAGGGTGTACTTTTTGCCCTGGGCGCTTATGTTATCTGGGGTATTGCACCCGCCTATTTCAAACTAATCCAGCAAGTTAATGCCGGGGAGATCATGACACATCGGGTGATCTGGTCATTCTTTTTTATGTTGCTTTTGGTCAGCCTCACCCGCAGCTGGCCACAGGTGAAACGTGTTGGCCAACAGCCGCAAAAAGTGCTGCTTCTGGCGGTTTCTGCAACGGTAATTTGCTCTAACTGGCTGATTTTTATCTGGGCCGTCAATAACCATCACATGCTGGAAGCCAGTCTCGGCTACTTTATTAATCCGCTGTTTAACGTAGTGGTTGGTATGCTGTTTCTTGGCGAGCGCTTTCGTCGGTTGCAGTGGTTGGCTGTCGCGCTGGCCACCTGCGGCGTGTTGGTGCAGCTTTGGAAGTTTGGTTCCGTACCGATTATCGCGTTAGCGCTGGCGGTCACCTTCTCTTTCTATGGTCTGCTACGCAAAAAAATTGGCGTGGATGCCAAAACCGGCATGCTAATCGAAACCTGCTGGCTGCTTCCGGCGGCGGCCATTTACCTGTTTGGTGTCGCCGACAGCAACACCAGCCACCTGAGCCAAAACCCGTTATCACTTAACCTGTTACTGATTGCGGCAGGTATTGTGACCACCATCCCACTGATGTTCTTTACTGCGGCCTGCGCCCGTCTGCGACTGTCAACCGTGGGATTCTTTCAGTACCTGGGGCCAACCCTGATGTTTCTGCTGGCGGTGGTATTTTACGGTGAACAGATGACGGCTGACAAAGCCATGACGTTTACTTTTATCTGGGCGGCGCTGGCACTGTTTATTTTCGACGCGCTACTGACATTACGGCAAAACAGGCATCAGCGGGCCTGAAAGCGGACAGACTAAACCTGCTCAGCGTTATTGAGAGCAGGTTATTTTCAATCCGGCGACCGCGCTTGCCAGTGCGCTTTCGATGCGTTTACAGCCAGTTCCGGCGCTTAAAGTACGCGTAAGGCGCAAGTCCTGCGAGGATCATCAGGCAAATCGCACCGGGATAGCCAAAGCTCCATTTCAGCTCCGGCATAAACTCAAAGTTCATCCCGTAGCTGGAGGCCACCAGCGTGGGTGGCAGGAATACCACAGACACCACTGAGAAGATTTTGATAATGCGGTTCTGCTCAATGTTAATAAAGCCCATTGCCGCCTGCATCAGGAAGTTAACCTTCTGGAACAGCGATTCGTTATGCGGTAAGAGCGATTCAATATCGCGCAGGATTTCCCGCGCCTGTTCCAACTGATTTGCCGGCAGTCGCGCCTTGCGCACCAGGAAATTCAGTGCCCGCTGCGTATCCATCAGACACAGGCGCACTTTCCAGCCGATATCTTCCAGCTCTGCCAGCGTTGATAAGGCGGCGTCAAATTCATCGCCCTGCTGCCCTTCCATGATGACCCGACTGAGTTTTTCCAGATCGCTGTAGATATTTTCTATCTCGTCGGCCAACTGTTCTATTTTGGTTTCAAACAGATCCAGCAACAGTTCCCATGCGTTACCATCGATCAAGGTCTGATTGCGCGCACGCATACGGTAAAGGCGAAAAGCAGGCAGTTCACGTTCACGCAGGGTATAGAGGCGTCCCTCACGGATGGTAAAGGCCACCGTTGAGTTTCCGGCGTGGTCATCCGCATCTTCATAAAAGAAAAATGAGTGGATATGCAGCCCATCTTCATCCTCGAAAAAACGGGCAGAGGCCTCGATATCTTCCAGTTCAGGGCGGGTCGCCAGGCTTTGGCCCAGCTCGTTCTGGACGCGCTCGCGCTCGGTGTCAACTGGCTCGATCAGATCAACCCAGACCGAACTGGACAGTTCATCGGTGGGTTCTTCCAGCTCCAGACGGGCCAGACGGCCGTGATCAAGTTTAAATGCACTCAGCATGGCTCTACTCCCAAATCGCAGTAACATGGGACTAACGCCTGAACACAAGGGGATTCGGTCGATCTGACTCAGAGCGACAAAAATGGGGTCGCCAACAACCACGAAGGCTATCAGCAGAAGAGGATAGCCTTAGGAGTTATACCTGTTGTCCAGGTCTTTGAGCCAGTATCTACTGGGTGTGTCCAAGGCAAATGTCCTCTTAGGGTAATGGTGCGCGCATGTTACGCTGTGCCGAAAATGGCGTCAATAACAACCCCCGGTTAATAAGGACCAGAATGAAACAGATTTCCCGTTCCGACTTAAGCAGCATGAGTCAGCAGGCGGCCAGCGTGGCCCGTTTGCGTTCACATCGTACCCTGCATGAAGAACTCAGCGATCCGGTACAACGCCTGGCTATCGCAATGGAGCCAGGCACTTACATCCGTCCCCACCGCCATCCCCAGACCTGGGAGTTGCTGACGCCACTGAAGGGGCGCTTTGTGGTGTTGCAGTTCAACGACGCGGGCGAGGTTACCGATCGCACCGTGCTGGGCGAAGATATTTTGTTACAGGAAATGCCGGCATTTACGTGGCACGCGGTGCTGTCACTGGATGAAGGCGGGGTGATTTTTGAGGTGAAACACGGCCCTTATCAGGCACTGACCGAAGATGACTGTATGCACTGGGCACCAGCGGAAGGGGGCGAGGGAACGACGGAGGTGATGGCCTGGTACGCTGGTGCACAACCGGGCGACCGATTCTCACGCTGATTGGCTGTCGCCGGGCGGCAAAACGCTTTGCTACCCGGTCATCTGGCAGGATCAGACCGATTCCAGCTTCGCGTAGGCGGCCACCAGCCATTTGATGCCCTGCCCCTGAAAAGCCACCTGCAGGCGGCTGTGTTCACCGCTGCCTTCCAGATTAACAATGGTGCCCTCTCCAAATTTGGTATGACGCACGCGCTGACCAAGCACAAAACCGCTGTCGTTCTTCGCCACAGGCGTACCCATACGCTGATGACTGACCGGCCGACTGACGCTGGCACGCAGGCGTACTTCTTCGACGCACGCTTCCGGCAGTTCCCCCACAAAGCGTGACGGACGGTGATACACCTCTTTGCCGTAAAGACGGCGGGTTTCTGCATAGGTCAGCGTTAACTTTTGCATCGCACGCGTTATGCCGACATAGGCCAGACGACGCTCTTCCTCCAGTCTGCCACCTTCATCAAGCGACATCTGGCTTGGGAACATTCCCTCTTCCATACCAACGATAAACACCTGCTTAAATTCAAGGCCCTTCGCCGAGTGCAATGTCATCAGCTGCACCGCATCCTGCCACTTATCGGCCTGGCCTTCCCCCGCCTCCAGCGCGGCATGGGACAGAAAAGCCTGCAACGGCATTAAATCTTCATCTTCATCCTGATAGCTATATTGCCGGGTGGCGTTGACCAGCTCCTCAAGGTTTTCGATGCGCGCCTGGCCTTTCTCGCCTTTTTCCTGCTCGTACATCAGCCACAGACCGGAATCCTTGATAACGCGGTCGGTCTGAACATGCAACGGCAGTTCACTGGTTTCATGGGCAAGGGAATCCACCAGCTCGGTGAAGCGTTGCAGCGCGGAGGCCGCCCGACCAGCCAGCGCTTTTTCCTGTAGTAAAGCGCGGGTGGTTTGCCACAGCGTCAGCTGACGCTCACGGGAAGTCTGCCGCACAACATCAAGCGTGCGGTCACCGATACCCCGTGTGGGGGTATTGACCACACGCTCAAAAGCCGCATCATCATTGCGATTGGCAATCAGCCGCAGATAGGCCAGTGCGTCTTTGATTTCCTGACGTTCAAAGAAGCGCATCCCGCCGTAGATACGGTAAGGCATACTGGTTTGCAACAGTGCCTCTTCCAGCACACGCGACTGGGCGTTACTGCGATAAAGGATGGCACAGTCATTCAGCGCACCGCCGTTTTCCATCCACACCCTGATACGGTTGACCACAAAGCGCGCTTCATCAAGCTCGTTAAACGCGCAATAAATGGCAATGGGCTCTCCGTCGCTGCCATCGGTCCACAGCGCTTTACCCAGTCGCCCGTTATTGTTGGCGATCAGCGCGTTAGCGGCCTTGAGGATATTATTGGTGGAGCGGTAGTTCTGCTCCAGACGGATGGTTTGCGCCCCGCTGAAATCGTTAAGAAAGCGCTGGATATTTTCCACCTGCGCCCCACGCCAGCCATAGATTGACTGGTCATCATCACCAACGATAATCACTTTTCCCGTGTCACCCGCCAGCAGACGTATCCATGCGTACTGAATATTGTTGGTATCCTGGAATTCGTCCACCAGAATATTGCTGAAACGCTCGCGGTAATGGTTGAGGATATGCGGTTTGTTCAGCCACAGCTCGTGGGCACGTAGCAGCAACTCGGCAAAATCTACCAGACCCGCACGATCGCAGGCCTCCTGATAGGCCTGATAAATCCGCAGCCAGGTCTGCTCAACCGGGTTACCGTAGCTGTCGATATGTTTTGGCCGAAGCCCTTCATCTTTCTTGCCGCCGATATACCACATCGCCTGGCGGGCAGGCCACTGCTTGTCATCAAGGTTCATCGCCTTGATCAGGCGCTTCAACAGCCGCAGCTGATCTTCCGTGTCGAGGATCTGGAAATCCTGCGGCAGACCGGCATCAAGATGGTGCGCCCGCAGCAGACGATGGGCAAGCCCGTGGAAAGTCCCAATCCACATGCCGCCCTGACTGGTGCCGACCAGCTCTCCGATGCGGTGGCGCATTTCAGCCGCGGCCTTGTTGGTAAAAGTCACCGCCATAATGGACCAGGGGGAACAGTTCTCTACCGCCAGCAGCCAGGCGATCCGGTGCACCAGTACGCGGGTTTTACCACTGCCTGCTCCCGCCAGAACCAACAGGTTGCTACGCGGCGCGGCAACGGCGTCGCGCTGTTTATCATTCAGGCTGTCGAGCAGGTCAGAAACGTCCATAAGCACCGTCAGTAAAGGGGGAGCGGTCAGCACTCCACTGGATATTTAACCAGCGTATTATACCAGCGCCGTCAGCGATGCCAACCGCGAAATTTCCAGCGTGGGTAACAGGCGGCAGTCCGCCATGTTCATCAGATTACCTTCATGCAGATTGATCCAGCAGGCCTGAAATCCAGCGCGTAAGGAACCAGCCACATCAGTGGTAAGGTCGTCTCCGATGTGTAAAATGCGCTCCGGCGGCAGATTCAACCGGGAAGCAGCCAGATGATACATATCATGAAACGGCTTGGCGCGGCCATCCGGTCCGGCGCGCAGAATAAACTGAAAGTACTTATCCAGACCGAACAGATGCGGTTCGGCATTACCATTGGTGATCGCCACCAGTGGGATACGTTTTGCCAGAGCACTGAGGGTACAGTGGGTTTCATCAGGTACCTCAACTTTGCTTCGCCAGTAAGCAAAATGCGCCATCACTTTCTGCGAACCTTCACTGGCCTGATGGCTGTTGAGACCCACCCTGAGCATCGCCAGTTCGACAGCACGACGCCGCCATTCGGTGACATCGTGATAAATCTCCGGCTCCTGCTCACGCAGGCTGTCGCGCAACTGCTGATACTGTTCCAGACTGAAATCACTTAGCGCCGGATGATATGCCCGGAGAAAGGCGTGAGATGCTTCAGTGGTACGAAAAATCACCGGACGGTTATCGTACAGCGTGTCATCCAGGTCAAACGTCATTGCCGCAATCGGGCGCAGCGGTCGGTAAAAGTGCATCAGGATTTACCTCGTTTCGCACGGGGATGAGCAGCATCGTAAACCGACGCCAGGTGTTGGAAATCAAGATGAGTGTAGATTTGCGTGGTGCTGAGGTTGGCATGGCCCAGCAGCTCCTGCACGGCGCGCAAATCACCGCTGGATTCCAGCATATGGGTAGCAAAGGAGTGGCGTAACTTGTGGGGATGAATATGGCTGGAAATGCCCTGCTTCACCCCCCATTCGGCAAAGCGCTTCTGCACGTTTCTCACCGAAATACGTTTTCCCTGCTTCGACAGAAAGACCGCGTTGTCCTCCGGCATAAACAGGTCACGCATTTCCAACCAGTGATCGATCCACTGCACCGCCATGCGGCCTATCGGCAGGCGACGCTCTTTACTGCCTTTACCGACCACCCACACCTCGCCGGAAGCCAGATCAAGATGGCCGGTATCGATGCCAACCAGTTCAGACAGACGCAAACCCGCACCATACATGATTTCCAACATCGCCCGGTCACGTACCGCAAGCGGATCGTTGGGATCAATCGCCAACAGGCGATCGACCTCATCCACATCAATATTCTTTGGCAGATGGCGCGGCGCGGCGGGTGTGGCGATGCCTCTTGCCGGATTCGCCTTCAGCACCCCCTGGTCAGTCAGCCAGTCCAGAAAGCTACGCAAGGCAGAGAGCCGCAGTGCAAGGCTTGCTGGCTTTAATCCGGTGCGTCGACTGCGGGCGGCGAGAGAACGGACCTGAGCGGCATCGAGGCTGTCCCAGTCAGCAAGCTTCATCTCATCTAGCAGAGAGACACAAGCGCTAAGCTGACGTCGATAATTGAGCTGCGTCAGCGGACTGAGCTGTCGCTCTACCTTCAGATAGCGCAAAAATCCCTCAACGGCTGACTGTAGAGATGAGTCGATACTCATGCCCGTTCAATCCAGCGCAGCAGGAGTTCCGGCAGCATCTGTGACAGGTGCTGCAACAGCACCGTGCCCATCCCGGACTGGTAGTGCTGATTATCGCGGCTGCTGAAGATCAGTACACCCAGATCCCCCTGCTCGCCCATCAGCGAAAGGGCAACGGAACCAATCGCTTTGGCCTGGGGTAACAGCAGCAGCAGTTCGGGACCATTCAGACTGCCCAGATAGTGGCGTTCTTTTCCCAGACGCTGAACACGAACCGGCTCAAATGCCGGACGTGACAGCGCCAGCTGGGTGAAATCAGAGGGCGCACCAATGCGCCATTTGTCGCTGAACAACCGCAGGTTGGCACCTGCCAGGCCCAGTTCCCGCGCCCAGCGGTGCAGGCGATTGAGCATCTCATGCAGGCTGGAAGATGATGCCAACCGGGCCTGTAATGACAACAGGCGCTCAAACAGCTGCTGATTGGCACAGGCCTGCTCCATCAGCAGGGTGATCTCTTCTTCCAGTTGTGCAATATGATGTCGCTGGCGGCCCAACTGCCATTCAACCAGAGACACTGTCCCGCGAATCGGGTGCGGAACCTGCATTTGTTCAACCTGACGGGCATTACGAATAAAGAAGTTCGGATTTTGCAGCAGGTAATCGCTGACAACACCGTCGTCCAGCAGATTGTGAAGCGCCTGTTGTTCCCCGAGATTTTTCATAGATGAATAAATCCGTCATAAACGTGAGTGGCAGGACCGGTCATGTACAGCGGCTGGCCGGGCCCCTTCCAGGATATGTTCAGCGTGCCGCCGGGCAGATCGACACGGACTTTTTCCGTCAGCAGGGCCTGTTGGATCCCCACCGCAACGGCGGCACAGGCCCCGCTGCCACAGGCCTGCGTTTCACCGGCACCGCGCTCATAGACGCGAAGGCGGATATACTCGCGGCTGACAATTTCCATAAAACCGACGTTGACCCGCTCAGGAAAACGTTCATGGCTTTCCAGCACCGGACCAAGGATTTCAACCTGGGCAGTGTTAACACTGTCCACCTGCAGCACACAGTGTGGATTACCCATTGACACCACACCGCACATCACCGTCTGTTCAGCTGCCCGCATCAGATAGAGATTTTCCGCTTTGTTGGCACGGAACGGAACCTGCTGTGGTTCAAAATTAGGTTCACCCATGTTAACGCACACCAGTTCATCCTGGGTCACACTGAGCACCATGCGGCCGGTCTGAGTACTGACGTGAATATCACTTTTGTTGGTCAGCCCTTTCAGGCGGACAAAGCGAGCAAAACAGCGTGCGCCATTGCCACACTGTGCGACTTCACTGCCGTCAGCGTTGAAGATACGGTAATGAAAATCAAGATCAGGATCATAGGGTGGTTCGACAATCAGTAGCTGATCGAAACCGATCCCCAGATGCCGATCCGCCAGACGGCGGATCAACTCTGGTGAGAAATAAACATTTTGCGTCACGGCATCGACCACCATAAAGTCATTGCCAAGACCGTGCATTTTGGAGAACTGCATTTTTGGCTCCGGTGGTTGCTTCATCGTTAATGAGCCGCTTGTTGGTCCGAGCCTGTGGCGGTGGCCTCTGGCTGCTGCGCTGGTTTACTGCCAGTCGACGTCTGTTTCTGAGGTTGTTCCGGGGGGGGGAAATACAATGGCCCTTTCAATCCACATCCCGCCAGGCTGGTCACAGCCAGCACCAGCGCCATCCGGCAAGTCATTTTGTCCATGCTCATTCTGCTCGTTATTAATGCCTGTTGGTTACCTATCATCGCAGGTGAAGTGTTAAAAGCAACAGGAAATGGCAAACGTGCAGGAAAGCGCATCTCAGGCGGCGGATGTGGATGATGTCACGGCCTTGCTGTGAAACGGCAGGGCGGTCTTTTCCCCCGATGTTTTACACCAGCCCCTTACAAAAAATCCTCACGCTGCGGGGTAAACATATCGACCAGCACCCCGCTTTCCAGACAGACGCAACCGTGCAGAATATTGGGTTTTTTATATAAGGTATCGCCCGCTCTTACCTCATGCTGCTCGCTGCCGATGGTAAAAAGGAAAACGCCGGACCGCACATAGGTAAGCTGTTCATGAGGATGAGTGTGCATCGGACCAATCGCCCCCTGCGCAAACCGAACCTCCACGCACATCATGCCACCCGCGTGAGCCAGCACGCGGCGCGTTACGCCTTCACCTGCTCTTTGCTGGTTTGAATTTTTGTAGAAAAAAAACATGGCGCTTCCCTTAATAATGAACCAGTAAATCAAATCACTATTCTGCCCACCTGGCGGTAAGTTACCAGCGGGTGGAAAATGAATTGTGACGGGAATCAAACGTGTTGGTACAAACATGCCAGCAAAACAGTCTGGCTGACGCGAGTGTTATAACCCGGGGCCTGTTTTTCCGTTTTTGTGATGTGTGGCAATTACAAGCGTGACCAACTGTTTAATTATAACAGTTTATTTTTTGGGAGTGCCCGTGATAAGGATATTCAGCAATGACCATTACACTTCCACGCGAGACGCACTTTCGCCATCCTGATGAAAAAGTCGTTTTTCATTTCTGGCAGCCGGAAAAAAGCCTCTGTGTGGAACACCGGCACGAATATTGTGAATTATTTCTTGTCGAAAAAGGCAGCGGCATTCATATCATTAATGAAAAGCCTTATTTATTAACCGCCGGAACGTTATGTTATCTCAATCGCCATGACTATCACCTGTTTGAAGAAATGAAAAATTTAAAGCAGGTCAATCTGCTTTATCTCGCACCGGACAAATTTAACATCCTGAAAAATATTGAGCATCTGCTTATTCGTCCTGAAGAAAGCAACGTGTGGCAAATTAACACGCACATTATGCAAAAAATTATAAACAAATTGCTGTCGCATTCGGCAATGCAATATGAAAATAAACTGCTTTGCGAAAGCCACAAGGAGATGATTTTCCTGGAGGCATTACACGTGCTTAATCAGTGGCGTTATAAAACCCAGGACTTCTCTTCCAGCGACGATCGCATTAGCCAGATTATTATCTGGCTGAACACTCATCTGGCCGAACCGCTGGATCTTGATCGCCTGTGCCGTGATTTTTCGATTTCACGCCGGACGTTGCAAAGAGGCTTTACTGACTATACCGGCGTATCGCCGCAAAAATACCTGACCACCATGAGACTGCTGCAGGCAAAGTATCACCTCCAGTACAGCAATATGACGGTATCGGAAGCGGGAAAATATGTCGGGCTGAGTGAAGCCAGTTATTTTTCCCGCCTGTTTCGTAAGCAGTTTGGAATTTCGCCCGGCCAGTGTCTGTGAGCCTGGCCGGAATGTTGTCTACACCTTTTAAGACGGGGCATCGCAGTGCGGCACGGCTTCAACCAGTTCCAGCCTGCCCGCCGCCACCGTTGCCGGATAAGGCTCGTCGCGACAAATTGGCAACGCTTCCCATCGCAACCAGTACTGATTCTGCGGGCTGTAGTCGCTGTTTTGCGCCGCATGGACCTGCACTTCTGCGGCCGAATGTAGCTGCTGGTTGGGCTGGAAAAGCTTTTCAGGCAGTGTCACGCTGGCGGGAAGCGTAGCCACCACCTTTAATGACGCTTCCTCAATCAGCCAGCGACCGGAACCTGTCCATCGCGACGTCCAGCTGACCTCCAGCATACCGTCCGCTACCGGGCGTGGCGGCTGAAGAATCAGGTCCGGCGGAATAGAACCCGGCCCTTTAAAATCCCAGCGAAAATGCCACTGACTTAGCTGTTTTTTTTGCCATTTCCCCGCGCCATCCGGTCTGGCAAGAAAGGCCTGTGAATGACCGTTTTCGTCGTAGCGGTGATAAATCAGCAGCGGCCTGCCCTGATGATCAAAGCCCACCTCCTGCACCATATTGATCAGACCGTCCCCCACATCGGCGTCATCGACAATTTCACCTCTCTCCCGTGAAATGGGCAGCGTCAGGCGCTGTCCGGCTGACGTTTCCCAGTGTTGCAGGTCACGACTGCGCGCATAAGATAAATTGTTGTTCGTCTCACAGTGTGGCGTTTCACGCCACATCCAAATCATGTGCCACCAGCCATCCGCTCCGGCAACCGGGGGGCGCGCATAGCCGTTACGCAGGCCTTCGCCATCTAACAGCGGCGACGCCAGAAGCCGGGACCATTGCTGTCGCGCGGTATCATAGACGTTATAAATATCATCACCGTTGCCGCTACAGCCATCACGGTAGCGAAACAGCAAACGCCCCTGACGATCTTTAAAAAAGAGCGGGTAGGTAGTGCGATCTTCACGATCGCCGGTCATTGATCGGACAACGCGCAGGGAAGAAATATCCAACGGCTTCTCAGAACGGAAGTAGATCAGAGGATCAACATGCATATTGCCGGAAAGATGTAGATAGCCTTCGCTGTCGGTCGCCATCGTCAGATAGTTATGGGAGTCATAGTCGGTGATATTGGCGTGACGATTGCGCTGCGGCAGCCAGAATCCGTCAGGCTGAAAAATTTCCCATATTGACGCGCCGGGACGGCGGCATCCTACCGTGATGCGATGGCCAGCGTCATACCAGGCGGCAAACAGCGTTCCCTGATGATGCAGTAGGCAATACAACACGTTAAAGTCTGCACATGCCTCGCCGATGGTTGAGACACTCACACTCATATCTTCTCCTTAATATTTTTGCGGCGCAGGAAATAAACGGCCAGCACGATAGCGCCAGCGGGATGAAGGACGGCACCGACATAAACGGGCAACGCATAGCCATAGATATCGATGATAGTGCCGACGAAACCGTTGAAAAGCATGGCGCTGATGCCTCCAAGAGCGCTCATAATGCCAATAGCGGTGGCAATGGCCGCGCGCGGTACCAGGCCACCCATCATGATCGTCACCATACTCAGCCAGGCCGTGCACATAAAGTTAATGACCGTCATGATGCCTACCGCCAGCCAGACATTTTCTACCGTTGGCAGGAAGAAAATCAGCGGCGCAAGGCAGGACACCGCCCAGATCAGATTGAGACGTGCGCGGGTTGGCTCCACTCCCCTGGTCACCAGCCGATCGGAAATGCGGCACACCAACAGGACCCCAAACACCGCCGCCAGAGGCGGAAACCACATCAGTTCACCCACGCGCGCAAGGCTCAGTCCCAGTTTTTCCTGCATAAAGCCAATCTGCCAGTACTGATAAAAAAACCAGAAAGGATCGGTCAGCAGGCGGGCGATAATTAATGTCCAGACGGGAGCCGAAGTGAGCACGAACTTATAACGCTGCAACACCGAAATGCTGTCGTGTTGGTTTTCAGGCAGCGATTGCACTGAAGCTGGCTGACGGCGGCTGGCGATAAACCACATCAGACCAATCATAATACCGGCCAGTGCGGGAATAAAAAATGCCCAGCGCCAGCCACCAGCCAGTGTGACCCAGGCGATAAAAGGTGGCGCAACGATCAACCCCAGTGACTGAATGATATTGGTCAGTTGAAAAGCAAAAGCCCGCTGTTGCGCCTTGAACCAGGTAAATATCGCCAACGTCAAGGCAGGTACCACGCCGGATTCCGCCACGCCAAGAATAAAGCGGCCTACCAGCATACCGGTTAGCGAACGTGAGAAACCGGTAATCAATGTGGCTACCGACATAAGGATCATCAGCAAAGTCAGCACATAGCGGCTGCCAAATTTATCCACCAACGCGCCCGAAACGAAATACATCATGATATAGGGGAACATAAAGGCGGTTATCAGCCAGGAATACTCTTTATTGCCAATACCCATTTCATGCATCAGCGTCGTTTTCAGAATAGAGACAATTTGTCGGTCAAAAGAGAAAAAAAACAAAATACAGCCGAGTAACAACAGAAGAATGGAAATAAAAAGACCAAATTCATTTCCCTGATTGCCCGTTAATTCATTTCCTTTATCCATATATTCCCCACAGGATTTCCCTTTATCCAATATGGTGCGAGTATAGGTTTAAATCTGGCAGAAACGAGGCTGGCGGTATTGCTCTGTGAATAGTGTCATTATGATTTGTCTTTTAATGCCAAAACCGGGTCAGAGATGGCATTTATTTACCAGCGGCGCACGATGTCAGTGCATCTGGTAGCGCTGATCGTAATCGTCGTTATGTTCGTTCTCTGACAGGGTGACACAGAGTTGTGCCAGCGTCTGGCTGCGGAAAGGGATAACCTGAAAACGCCCGTCAGCCTGCACAATTTGATAAAACTGCGGCAGGTTAAAATTGGTAAAGCTGGAGCCGTAAGTAAAGCGATCGTGTGATGAGGAATAGAAACGGCTGACATCGCGAACCAGCTCTTCTTTACTCCCTTCGCAGTGGTGATAAATCTCCACCCTGTTGGTTTCATCCAGAATGTAGATATTAAAGCCACGCTCGTCCCTGGTATCTTCGAAAAAGAACTGAATGATCCCCTCGCTGGCATAGCCATTCACCACCGAAGGCAGCTTCACATGGTCAGTTTCTACCTTTATTGATAGTCCATGTAGCTTATTGTTAGAGATCGCGCCATAAAACTCGATGGCGTTTTCCAGCTTCTGTACCGACACACTGAGCCGCTCAAAGAACAGTCCCCAAGTCTGACCCGCCACTCGCACCGCCTTGAACCGGCCAGGCTCCTGGCGAGTACTGGACAGGCGAAGTTCAATACATTCCGAAACCAGTTGCTGGACCCTGGTGCGGATCAGCCCACGCAGATGCTGGCTGTAGCAAAACACCTCAACGCTGTCGGGCGGAGCCGCATCCTGGTGCATTTTGCCGAGTATGGTTTTCAGCCCTTCGATCATCGCCTGCTCACCGCTAAAATGCAGCGTCCGCACTTCATTCCACGAATTGCGGTACAGCAGATCGATACTGCCAATCAGACACTGCTGCTGCTGGCCAAAACTGAACACATCCAGCTTGCGAAAATCAAAATGAACCACCTGATTACGAAAAGCAGCGGTAGGATCGTGCTCCAGATTGACGATAATCGCTAAATGGCGGATCTCGCATGGGCTGTAAAGTGCTTTTGCCGTGGGTGCCGACAACCGCAAAGGGAAATGATTCGAGACATCGGCCACCAGCTCCTGCAGGCGAGCAAGATCGCAAATTTCATTCCCTTTGATATGCAGTCGGGTTTTGCTGGTCAGCAGCCCGTTGAACCACGCCCAGGCCACCAGCTTATTAAGGTAGCGGTTATATTCCAGCGGCTGATGGCTGATGATCGACTGCATATCAGGCGACTGATTGTAGAGATACCAGCCGGCACGGTTCGCCCGGCCCGGTGGCACATGAATAAAAGTCAGATGTGGTTCAGACAGATCCGGCGAAATCTGAGGATTAACCAGCGTCACTTTGCCGGGCAAAGCTTCAAACACGGCATAAAGTTTACGGGTCAGTACCCCGATATCCTGTGGGCTGGCGCTGACACTCAGATTATTACGGCGGGCAAAGCGGATCAGGTTACGGTAACTTTGCATCATCGCGTCGAGCAACTCATTGTGCGCTTCCCGCACACGCTCGATTTTCCAGTCAGCCCGGCTGTCCAGGATCGCCACACGCTCTGCGTCCCAGCCCCATTCGTTGACCAGTTGCGTAAGAATTTGACGCCGCCAGCCGGATTCTCCGCGCTGTTCCGACAGTTTTTCACGCACTTTCAGATAGAAACAGCGTCTGACAAGATCGAGACGGGCAGGATCATCAATACTGGTAAGGTAGTGCGTCACTCTTTCCAGCATCATGCAGTAAGGATCAAGGCCGTAGGACACAATCTCACCATCGTGCAGACGCTGTTTGATATCCATCGCCAGCAGCCGGGTCGTTGGGTATTCCCAGGAATAGGCTTCCAGCAGCAACGTCTTCAGCACCGCCTTGTAGGGCGAGTCGATACTTTTGTAGAGTTGCCACAGGCTGGCACCAAAATACTCTTCGGCAGAGAGCGTATCCAGCCCTCCCAAATCCAGCCATTCATTGGGCGTCAGCACGCCTTTTTGATACAGCGACATAACATAGTCGTCGTAGTGCTCTTCTTCCTCGCCCGGCACCATATTCCACAAGATACGTTTGCCGGCCAGACGGACAGCGGAACGATAAAACTCATCCAGGAGCAAAATGTGCTGGGTTGAACCACAGTCTTCGCCGCCCAGGCTACCGCTTTCGTTGTGCCGAAAGCGGTTTTCATCAATCAGGAAGAAGCTGACTTCAACCCCCATTGACGCACACCATTTTTCCAGCAGCGTGCATTTTTTTTGCAGGGAGAGGCGCTCGCCATTATCCAGCCATGACTGGTGACAGACCCAGATATCAAGATCCGAGGTAAGATTCTGACCGACGGATGAGGTACTACCCATAGAATAAACGCCGGTGATCGGCATTTCACCAGGCCGGGAGCGCGCGAGGCTGGACCCAATTTTAGTTTGTAAATCATTGAGCCAGAGCGTCTGGTTTTCATCGGGCGTGTAAAAGCTGATGCCATGTGGAACGCTACCCTCAAGGTAACCCGGCATCAGCGGATGATGAAAATGCAATAAGGTTGGCAGCAGACTGTAAACCTGTTGAAACGCAGGTCCCATGGCAGCAAGAGCGCGATCGACGCGCAATTGGTTGATGGCATCCAGTCTCTGTTTCAATGTCTCTATATAGAGGTACAAGACGTCTCGCCTGATTGTCCCAGTGCTTACAAATAACCCTGTTTCCTCAATTCGCCCCTTGATTTAAAAATAATCGTGCGAATGAGTGCCGGAAACGTGATCAATCTAACATCTGGCTGGTTGACCGTAAAGAAAGTTGCGCTACTACAAAGTTTAGCACGGATTAAAACCAACCTGACCAGCTAAAGCATATACCCCGTCTCAACACCCGCCCTGCCCGTGGCAACTGACAGACTTCACCTGTCAATGTTAGGATAATCGTTGAACGATAAAAACGGTAACCAGCATGCCAGACAAAATTTTAAGAATTGCCACCAGGAAGAGCCCGCTTGCACTGTGGCAGGCACGTTATGTTCAACAACGTCTGATGGCCTTTCACCCAGGGCTTTGCGTGGAACTGGTGCCCATGATAACCAAAGGTGATGTGATCCTTGATACGCCGCTGGCGAAGGTCGGCGGCAAGGGATTATTCGTTAAGGAACTGGAACAGGCGCTGCTCTCCGATCGGGCCGATATCGCCGTCCACTCGATGAAGGATGTGCCAGTTGCCTTCCCCGAAGGACTGGGGCTGGTAACCATTTGCGAGCGGGAAGACCCACTTGATGCCTTTGTTTCAAATCACTACGATTCAGTCGACGCCTTACCGCAAGGCGCCGTCGTTGGCACATCCAGCCTGCGTCGCCAGTGTCAGCTCAGCGCACGACGTCCTGACCTGATTATTCGCTCGCTACGTGGCAATGTCGGTACGCGGCTTGGCAAACTCGATGCAGGTGATTACGACGCCATTATTCTGGCCGTCGCCGGGCTGAAACGCCTGGGGCTGTCAGCGCGAATTCGTCATGCCATGCCCGCAGAAGAGTCACTGCCTGCGGTAGGTCAGGGCGCGGTGGGAATTGAATGCCGTCTTGATGATCGCCGGACTATCGCTCTGCTCTCTGCCCTGAATGATGAAGATACCGCCGTACGCGTTAAGGCAGAGCGGGCAATGAATACCCGCCTGGAAGGTGGCTGCCAGGTGCCTATTGGCAGCTTTGCTGTTCTCCAGGATGACCAGCTGTGGTTGCGTGGACTGATAGGTTCTCCTGACGGTAAAGCCATGATCAGCGGTGAACGCCGTGGTCCACGCGAAGACGCGGAGAAAATGGGCATTTCACTGGCAGAAGAGCTACTTAACAACGGTGGTCGCGAGATCCTGGCTAACGTCTATCAGGGGAAGCCGCCCGGATGACCATCCTCATCACCCGACCTGCCCCCGCCGCTGAAAAACTGGTACAGCGTTTACGCCAGGCGGGAAAGGCTGCCTGGTCAATGCCCCTGATTGAATTTACCGCGGGTCGTGAACTGGACAGTTTACCCGGTCGGCTGGCCGGGTTGCAGGCGGGAGATTTGGTGTTTATTGTTTCGCAGCAAGCTGTTCACTATGCAGAGAGGGCGCTGGCGAAAAACGACAGATGCTGGCCTGCCAACCTGAACTATTATGCTATAGGTCGTGCAACCGGGCAGGCCTTTCACGCCGCCAGTGGTCGTGATGTGGTCTGGCCAGAGGGACGAGAAACCAGCGAAGTGCTGATACAATTACCTGCGTTACAACAGATCGCGGGTAAGCAGGCGCTGATCCTGCGCGGGAATGGCGGACGTGATCTTCTGGCTGAAACCTTGCGACAGCGCGGTGCTAATGTACAGTTTGTTGAGTGCTATCAACGTAGTGCAAAGCAGTATCAAGGGGCGACGGAAGGACGCCGCTGGCGTAATCTGGGTATTACCACGCTGGTGGTGACCAGCGGTGAGATGTTGGAACAGCTTTTTTCACTGTTTCCCAATGATGATCGTCAGGAATGGCTTCTGCACTGCCGGGTAATTGTCGTCAGTGAACGTCTGGCCACCCGAGCCAGAGAACTGGGGTGGCGTGATATCAGGGTGGCCGAGGGTGCCGATAACGACGCGTTGCTGCGGGCGTTACAACAAACTTAAATAGGGGATATACCACAATGACGGAACAAAAAGATTCCTCTGTCCTGGTTGATGAGAACACGCCAACGGCAGAGAGTACAGCACCAAAGCCTGGCCGCCAGCCTCGTAATGCTGCAACAGCACTGGCCGTGCTGGCGATTGCCATTGCACTGGCTTCAGGCATTGGGCTGTATATCAATGATAAGCACCAGACCGCGGCACTGTCCGCCGCTAACCAGACGCTGGCTAATCAGCTTTCAGAGCTGCAACAGCAGTCATTGAGCAATACACAGACTTTGCAACAGCAACTGACGGCACAGACTGACGCGCTGAATACTGCCCGTCAGCAGCAGGCCACCATGAGCCAGCAGCTTGACCAGCTAAAAGAAAAAGTAGCGACGATCTCCGGTAACGATGCACATACCTGGCTTCTTGCTCAGGCCGATTATCTGGTGAAACTGGCTGGGCGTAAGCTCTGGAGCGATCAGGATGTAACCACGGCCGCCGCCTTGCTGAAAAGCGCCGATAACAGTCTGGCAGAGATGAACGATCCCAGCCTGATTGAAGTGCGTCGGGCATTGACCAACGATATCAGTTCGCTATCAGCAATCAGCCAGGTTGATTACGACGGGGTGATCCTCAAGCTGAATCAGTTGTCCAACGGGGTTGATAACCTGCGTCTTGCCGATAATGACAACGATGACTCGCCAATGGATTCAGACAGTGGGGAGCTTTCGTCCTCACTGCGCGAATGGCGGCAAAATCTGGTGAAAAGCTGGCATAACTTTATGGATGACTTTATTACCATCCGTCGCCGCGATACCACCGCAGAACCTCTGTTGGCACCCAATCAGGAAATCTACCTGCGTGAAAATATTCGCTCACGCTTACTGGTTGCTGCCCAGGCCGTGCCACGCCATCAGAACGAGATCTATAAGCAATCTATCGATACCGTTTCCGCCTGGGTTCGCGCGTGGTTTGATACCCGCGATCCCGCTACTAAAGCCTATCTCATTCAGCTGGATGAACTGAGTCAGCAGAGCATCTCCATGGACGTACCGGATTCACTGCAAAGCCAGCCAATGCTGGATCAACTGATGCAAACGCGCGTGCGCAACCTGCTGGCCCAGCCCGGTGCCGGACAACGGCAGCAGGGAGAATAACCATGCTTAAGGTCCTGATACTTTTTTTATTACTGATGGCAGGCGTCGTACTTGGCCCGATGTTGGCAGGTCACCAGGGCTATGTCCTGATCCAGACCAGCAACTGGAACATTGAAACCAGCGTTACCGGGCTTGCGATTATTCTGATCCTGTCGTTAATCGTCATTCTGCTGGTTGAGTGGCTACTGCGTCGCTTATTACGGACCGGTAGCCGCACACGCGGCTGGTTTTTGGGCAGAAAACGTAACCGTGCCCGCAAGCAAACGCACGCTGCCCTGATGAAACTGGCCGAAGGGGATCACCGCCAGGTTGAAAAACTGCTGTCGAAGAATGCCGATCACGCAGAGCAGCCGGTAGTCAACTACCTGCTGGCCTGTGAAGCTGCACAGCAACGCGGTGATGAAATTCGCGCCAATCAGCATCTTGCAAGGGCAGCCGAGCTGGCCGGTAACGATCAGCTGCCGGTGGAGATCACGCGGGTACGGATCCAGCTGGCACGAAATGAGGATCATGCGGCCCGTCATGGTATCGATCGCCTGCTGGAAGTGGCACCGCGTCATCCTGAGGTTCTGCGCCTTGCAGAACAGGCCTACGTGCGGACCGGCGCATGGAATTCTCTGCTGGATATCCTGCCCGCAATGAATAAAGTGCAGGTCTTTGATGAGACCCACCGTGATACGTTGCAGCAACAAGCCTGGCTGGGGTTAATGAACCAGGCAATGGCCGAACAGGGCAGTGAAGGCCTGAAGCGCTGGTGGCAAAATCAGAGTCGTAAAACCCGTTACGACGCAGCGTTACAGGTGGCAATGGCGGATCATCTTATTGTTTGTGATGATCATGCCACCGCTCAGGAGATTATCCTGGCCGGTCTGAAACGTCATTATGACGAACGCCTGGTGCTACTGATGCCACGCCTGAAAACCGGCAACCCGGAGCAACTGGAAAAAGCGCTTAATCAACAGATTAAACAGCACGGTGCCACACCACTGCTTTACAGCACCCTGGGACAACTGTTAATGACGCATGGCGAATGGCAGCAGGCAAGCGATGCTTTCAGGGCAGCGTTAAAACAGCGTCCTGATGCCTTTGACTACGCATGGCTGGCAGACACGTTGGATCGCCAGCATAAACCGGAAGAAGCAGCAGAGATGCGTCGCGACGGACTGTTACTGACGCTGAAAAACAATCCTTAACCTCAGCGCGTGCTTTGCCATCAGCCGGGTTGATCACCCGGCTTTTTACTGTCCGGCTCTGCTCCCCTGACAAATCAGCCCCCTCAGACATCGTGCAAAGCCGGGAGTTTCTGCAGATAAAAAAACACCTGCCAGTCCGGCAGGTGTAAACGTTCAGGTCGGTAAGACAATTTGGCTGGTACCTGACTCAACGTAGTGTCCCTGTACCATTAAGGCCTCGCGGCGATAGTGGCGGCTGGACAACAGGTACCGTAAGGGCTCTGCATCATTCCCGGCTTTATGAAGCTTGCGCAAGCATAAAATGTGGAATGAGCATCTACATTTCAACTATTGCATAACTCATGCCAGAGCAAAAACCGTGCGCAATTTTTTATATAACAACTTGATTAATAATACGTTATTTAAAAAACCTTAAAACACCCGTTGGCAGCAGCGCTTCACATTAGGGAACGCTTCGCTAAAGATGTCGCCTGCTGACGACGGACTGCACAGGAATAATTAAATAACATAAAAATCATAGTATTATATGTCACCAAAATGAGACAGCGCGAGTGGTGAGGTAAATATCAGGGTGAAGCAGCCTGTCAGGCTTTATTCCAACAACATTGCCGCTATACCCCGTATCCAAAGTCAGTTGTCACGCCAGCACAACACTTCACGGTATTCCTTATGAACGAGGCCTGAGTTGCCTCAGTCAGTGGTGATAACACGTATCTTGGTTGGTATCGCACGCGGTTTTCAGCTGCCTGCACAATCCCCACCTGTGCAACAGAAAAACAGAAATCTTCCGAAAAAAGGTAGTTTTTCTTATGTGGTTACGCCTTTTTTTCGACAAAAATAATTTTAAAACCAGAAATTACCGGAGATATAAGAAAAAAAGAGTCCGGTTTTTCTTATAGATAAATATGGAGTAACTGGATGTTGATCCCCCTGATTACCTACCGGTACCACACCTTACCCTTAGCTATGCACGTCGGTCTGAATCCTTTATCCGCCAACCGGAAATCCCGATGCGCCGATAAAACGGCCAAAAGATATCGGTGCAGAAACGTCGGTTAGTTGCCCTCTCTTCATCGCGCCCTGGAGCGCAGATTAAGTAAATAAAAAATAAGGTCATGATATTACTATGAATGCGAACATCCCAACCTTACATTCTTCCGATAACCACTACCCGTACATGACGCCATCAACGCTGGCACAACAGGAAATCGCCCTGATCGAGGAGACGCATCAGCAGGCGAATTGTTGGCTTTCATTCTCACTGGATATCAATGAGCGACTGAATGTCGATAAGCTCAGACAGGCGCTGGAACATTTGGGTCAGCAGGTTCCTGTGTTGTAAACGCGACTGCTCTGGCTGGATGGCCGTTTATGGCAGCAGCGCACTTGCGCCAGTCGGCTTCTCCCCGAACTGACCGATTTGCGCAAACTTACTTCACCAGAAGCGGAATTTCTGAAGCAGCTGACGCAAAATACGCCAAATCGCAAATGTACTGATGGCGCACTTTCTCATTTCCGGTGGTATCAACTCGACGACGAGCGCTACTGTCTGGCCGCGTGGCTTCATCACAGCCTGATCGATGTACGCTCATGGACCATCCTGAAATCCCTGCTGGCAGAGAGCTATAACGCTTTAGTCGCAGGTTCACCACTTCCGACATTTCCACAGCTGGACAGTGCCGTTTTGCCCAAGGAAGAACAGTCCTGGCTGGCTGACTCAGCCAGCCAGGACGATGCCGCATTTTGGCAACAATACGTTAGCGGGTTGCCTTCTGCGGTGATGACGCAGCGTGTTATTGGCGAAGAGAGAAAACCGCTAAACGTGCGTTATATCCAACGTCTGGCGGCAGAAAAACGCTCGCGTATGCGCTTATCAGCCAACCAGCAACAGGTCAAAGAGCCTGTTATCTGGCTCAGTGCCGTCGCGCTGCTGATGCGCCTCCTTCCGCGTGTTCATCTGATGGCAGCACAGGAAACGTTGCCGGTGCCGGATGTCGATCCGTTGGTGCTCGCCGATGCCGCCAGATTTAACCGGTTTGTCGCGCAAACGGCCAGCCTGGAGGATTTGGGCTGGAGCTGGTTATACCATGACGGCCAGCTTCGTATCGGGCAGGTGAAGGGTGATCATGCCGGTATAATGAGCGATAAGGAAAATCGCCACCTGCTGGGGCAGCGTATCACTGAGGTTCTGCGGTCGCGCACCTGACCGCGTTGAGCAGGTGCCGTATGGTGATGATATGGCACCCGCCATTCAGAACAGAATCTGTGCCAGACTACGATAACCCATGCATTTTCATGGGTTACTCTTTTGCAGTAAGCGTCGCTGTATCTCCGTTGCGTCGCCGAAACACATCTCTGTTGCATCGTCGTCATCCATTTCTGAGTGTTGAATACCGTGCAGGGAAGCAGTAATGCCGACACGGTAAAGCATCCCTGTATGTAACATTCCTGGTTAAGAATTACACTCCGTTCAGCCAGTCTGTAAATGCCGGGTGTCCGGGCGTAGGGGGAATGAATAATGCAACACGGTTGCCGAAAAGGACTGCTATCAGCACGGCGATATCCCGGTTGTGGACCGGTAAAGCCACCAGCCAGCTGTAGCTGGCCCCATCAGGCTGAGAGTAAATACGTTTGTAACATCTGGGCTATCGGGCAGCACAATTGCAGTTCCTGTCGTCTGAAGCCGCGCTGAAATAACCAAAACCAGCCCCCCCTGTTATCAGGCATCAGGCCAGAATCCCGGTAGCCTGCGCGGTAAAGCATGGGCAGGGCCTCTGCCAGAGCCGTGCTGATCTGAGCCCGCAGATAGATGAGTCGGCTATGCGGAAGTCGGGTGATTTCATCTGTGATTCTGTTTGTCGGTTGGTAGAGTGTGACCTCCACGCGATTGCCGATGTCGGTCATCTCCAGAGCTGAAGTCGTCTGTACCGTACAGGGAGGTAGTGTACTGCCAAACCGGGCGCTTAAAAGCGACAGCCAGTGATGCTGCCCATGCATTCCCACGATCTGGGGCACCGGACATGGCTGCAAGGGCAGAACACCCAAAATCACACTCTCAAGAGACCCTGATTCAAACGGCGACACCACGTAGTCCCGTAACAGGGCAATAGCATCAAAGCCCAGATTTTTCGCCATCCGCTGTGAATGAGGATGGCTACATACCATTTTTATCGTCAGCATAGTCAGCTGTTGTTTACGGGCCTCACAACGCAGATGTCTGCCCAGTCTGGTGGCCACGCCACGACGTCGGGTTTTGGGGTGTGTCGCAAACATAGCCAGCTCGGCGCAGGGTGCATCTTCATTCATCCACAGCGCCGCATGGCCTATGATGCAACCATTTTCAACGGCCACCGCGCTGTGCCAGTGACGCTGTGCGTTATGCCAGACGATCATCGTGGGCATATAAAGGTCAGAATAAACGTAGCGATCGCCGTAAACCTCGCGAAACAGTTCGCTGATGCCATCAGCATCATCTGCCACGAAGTCTCTGATAACAATCATCTTTCCGTTTCCTCTGTTAAATACGCACGACGGTCCATAACGCGCTGCAATTTACCGGTACGGGAATTGCAGACAAGCTCATCCTGCCTGCACCACTCAATGATCATACGCAGTTGACCTGCTTCAAGTAGGCCAGCGAGTGAGCTGTCTTTTTCCAGAATGGCGTGACAGAGCGCGTCGGCCTGGCTATCACTGCCGGAGAAGGCAATACGCAGAGTCAGCCAATCGCAATGGTCGTGATGATCCAGCACCATCTGCCACTGTTGTCTGCCTAAGGTTTCGCTTATCAGCGTATTGAACTCATCAGGGAAAACAGAGGAAAAGCCCACGCGAAGACGATATCCGAGGCTGCTTCGTCCTTGCAGAATAAACTTACGGGCGGGTGTTCCCGGCGGTTCACGCCAGGCAGCAAGATCGCCAACCGGATAACGTATCAGCGGCATGAGTTTGCGCGTCAGATTAGTGATAACCAACATGCCGGTGCGATCTTCCTCAAAAATGGGTTCGCCAGTGGCTTCATCAATGATTTCGACGATCGTTTCAGGTTCAAACACCCGGTGCTCTCCGACAAGACAGGTCGTATCGCTGGCACCAATCAGACCTGCATCCACGCTTGCGCATCCAATAGAGGCTACACGGGCATTAGGGAAAACCTGCTTAAGCAGCAACAGCTGTTCTGCAAATATGCTCTCAGAGCCAAAGAGAAGCAGCGTAATACCCGGTAGTTGCTGCTGTCGCTCCGCTGTTCTTGCCGCAAATTGTAATAACATGCAAGGAACGCCAGCCAGGACATGGATATTATGTTGGTTGAGTTGGTCAAACAGCGTCTGTGGCTTCATCGCGCCGCTAAACGGATATTCGCATACCGGCGTATCCATGTGGGCAAGAGAAGCGTGGATAAATAAGAAACTGGAGTAAAGGTCCCCGGCAAAAAACAGATTCGCAACGCGATCGCCGGGCTGCAAATGGTTGGCCAGGCTCCGGCCAAAGCTGGTGACAAAGGCAAGCCATTCGCTGCGTGTATAAACGGACAGTTTGCCGGCACCGGTGGTGCCGCCAGTTTTAAATACCATGCCATCGCTAACCGGTCCGGTCAAAACCGGCCAATGAGTCAGCCCGCTGCTCCCTTGCCAGTAATTGCAGGGTTCCACCAGCGGCAGGTCGCCTATTTGCCAGCCACTCTGCGGAAGGTGCTGGTAATGCCGGGCATAATATGAAGAGTGTCGGCGGGCGAACGCTACAAGTTCTTCAAGGGCTAAGAGCATATCGTTCGCAGTGTGCGTCTCTTGCTTTGTCATGTTTATATATCCTTATGGTCAAACAGACTGTGGACATTCAGCGACGTTTATCGATGACCAGTGGCGTTTTACCGCTTTGAGGGTGTCGTTCAAACGCGACAAACGGGCAGCATGTGACCTCAATCTCCAATAATCCCGCCTCCAGCCCCATCAGCAGTTCAGGATGGCTACTGACCCGGCGTTGTACCTCAGTGGTATCCCCCTCCGCCAGGATACGGATACGCTCCCATCCGCTGGAAGGATTATGGTCAAGGATGAGCTGTACTGGCACCTCTGCCAGCTGCGCCAGTTGCTGTACAGGGATAAACATCGTGCCAATACGTATCAGGTTGCCGTGGCGGCCGAGCAGTTCAAACCGGGGTGTCAGCGCACCACAGGCGCAGCGTCCTTCCACCCAGCGACCCAGGTCGCCAATATCGTAGCGAACCACGCGATGACCTTCACGGACCCTGGAGGTAAACAGCAGACGCCCCACTTCTCCCGGCCCGACAGGTTTGTCGCATTCCGTATTGACGATCTCCAGCCACTGAATATCCGCCATCAGATGAAACACACCTTCAGGACTCGCGCTACAGCTGTATCCCAATGGCCCGGCATCGACGGAGCCATATAGCGCGGAACGAACCATTTCAATACCAAAGCCATGAAAAAACGCACGCTGAATGGCGCTTATATGTTCACCGCCGGTCAGCAATTTGTGAATGCCACCATAACTACGCAGCAATGACGCCTGCTGGTGGAACAACTGATACAGGGTACTGGGCATGCCTGTCAGGGTGTTGACCTGCTGGCTGACGATCGTTTTCGCAATCTCTTCATAATTATCATCATGCGGCCCCCCCATGGGCAGGTGCATAACGCCCGCTTTGTCGAGTACGGTGAAGAAACTCAGCAAACCACCATACAGATTTCCGGCGTACATCAGACTCAGCACTTTATCCTTCGCAGGATCGAGACCTGCGGCGAACATGCCATCGGCAGCGGCTTGCATCTGAAGGTGGTAGTCACGATACGTAAAGCCCGCCAGTTTAGGTACGCCGCTGCTGCCACCGCTGCGGAAAAAGAGCTTTGCGCCTGGCTGGATCGCATTTTCAGTGAAGGCGGCTCTATCCATGACAGGCTGATCGACGGGTAAGCAAGGTGCCTGAGACGGGAGATCGAGCGTCGCTAATCCGGGCAATATCCCGGCGTCGAGGGTGACAGTAACGCGTCGTACCAGCTGGCTTAACGCAAATATGCCGTCGTGCGGTTCACCGCTATAGCCTGAATGCATGCCAGCAAGGGGGGTGATGCGATTAACCCCAGCGGTCAGCAGAAGCTGACTGAGGAACACCATATCCTTCTCTGTCGCCGCCAGGCTACAGGTTTGCAAATAACGACGCCAGGGACGCAAGGTCTGAATCAGTTTGTGCCGTGGTAGCGGACGCAACAACAGCGTGCGGTAAAGCGGAGAAGGCTCGATCCCGACCGTGTTTTGCAGCAAGATACGCCAGTTATCGCCATTCCAGCATCGGTTGTCCGCGCCGGTAAAAACCCTGTCAAGTTCGCTAATAGCTTGCGCACTGGTAATGTCTGCCGCCGACTTTTCATCCGGTTGCTGAAAGGGCCAGTGACCGCAACGGCGATGCATTGCCTGCGCCAGACTGTCGCCAATGTCCGTTAATGCGGACAGCGACTCCGTATCGACAAATACTATCTGTGAGCTGGAACATGCCAGCTGATCGAAACGACAAATTTCATCCGCCAGCGCATCCATCTGCCTGTCATCGATCGCATCCGGCATCAGCCAGGAGAAGCTGATTTTATGTCCCCATGGGATCCAGCGACAGCCGCCGGGAAGCTGATGACGTATAGCGTTGAGCGCGGCATCGCCACCCCATGCGGAAATCCCATCCACATGCGCCATCAGTAGAGCGAGCCTGTCGGTCGACACAGGCAGGATGGCGAAGTATTTCGCCAGCGTATTCGTCGCATCGCAGTCAAGAAAACCCTGCAACAGTTCCAGGGTCAGCCCTTTTTCGCTGGCACTGGGACGCAGCCAGTTAATATTGCCCACCAACAGGCTTTCCACGATCGCCAGAAAAGGAAGGGCTTGCGCATTAGCTGGGGTAATATGTAGCACCACGCCCAGCGGACGCCAGCTCTCGAAATGCGGCCGTGAGAAATTAAAACGGCGTAACGAGAAGGGGGCATCACCCAGCTCATGCTCAAGCTTGAAGCGCAACGCCTCTGGCTGGCAGAACTGGCTCACTTCTTCGCGGACCGCCGCATCAAGCTGGGGTAAAAAGGCGTTATCTTCCAGTCGCTTCACAAACTGTCCCACACAGGCAAACAACGCATCCGTGGGCAGCGGCTGGCTCAACGTATCGTCCAACATCTCTGTCAGCAAGACTAACGCCTGTTCCGGTGTGAAGGAGGGGTAACCTTTGCCATAAATGAAATACATATCACTTTCCTTGTAGTAATTCTGAGGCCGCCAGTGCACAGCTCCTTGCCTGATGCTGACTGGCGCGCCCCAGCAGTTCAAACCAGTCTGTCGCCAGTCCACACCCACACTCATCGGCGCGATGCAGAATCGCTACATCGCTCATCACGATGCTATGGGCCGGACTGGAAGTGATGTAGGGCGAGACAAACTGCAAGAATCCCCGTTCGCCGTATGCTTTAATCTCAAACGTGCGGGTATCACGGATCCACGCCCTGGCGTAGACCGGAATATGAAAATGGTGATGGGGGCACTCAACGTAGGGAACGCAGTGTTCAACAGAACCGTAGCCATCCCGACAACGTGCATCAGGCAGCCCTAACTGTTCACCAAGCCGTGCGTACAGCGTTGCTTTTGGTATTTCTTTATCAGCATGCGTTTTCCAACCACCACCGAAAAACGTTAATGAACCTGGCGGCAACGTCAGTGGGGGCAAATGCATATCGCGCATCCTTTCCAGAACAAACCACATAAATGCAGGGAACCCAAAAATGCGTACCGGGGCGTCATCCTGTGAGAAGGTTTGGAGTGTGCGGATCACGCCAAATGGATCGAATTCATGACCTTTTCCGGTATTACGCAGGGCATAAACGGCCTGTTTGACGGGGGCATATTTGCACAAAAACCGATCGGTATAGGCTGTACCCAGCGTGATCGCCTCATCAGGTTCATAACTCAGCAGGAGGTAATTACAGGGTGTGGCTGGTGTAACCCATTCATAATGATGAAAAATATGGTCGACCATGCCTTGCGCGGCCTTGATGCTTCGGTGGTCAAAACGCATCCGACTTTTTTGCCCACTGGTTCCTGACGATGTCAGCTCCAGTGCATTCTGACCTGTGCTACTGAGCAAAAGATGACGTTTGAAATAATTGGCAAATATTGGCGGCAGATTTCCCCATGATTTCAACTGCGGATCGTCCGGGTTGATGCGATGGTGAATTAACCATTGCGCGTATCCCGGCGTATTTTTAACATGGAAAGAGACGATTTCCAGCATGGCGTTATGGAATAACTGGTCACTCATTGCATCGCACTGATAAGGTCTGGCGATCGCACAGAGTTCATCGACAGCAGGGACGGATATCACGTTATATTTCCTTAATAGTCGTTACGTCCATTGAATAATCAGAAGTCATCAGATCCCGGAGCAGCATTATTACGCTCTTTATGTCTTAGCAGGTTCATAATAAGTAAGAACGCAAAGCCTGCCGGAATGGCGACGGCAATGATATAGCTACCAAGGCTGTTGCCTGCTCCAGCAAGCGCCAGCAGTGCTCCACCTATACTGAATACGCCAACTGACACCATGCCGAGCATGGCAGAAATTGCGCCAAGACCGTGTGAACTGGAAAAAAGTGTAACTCTGTAGAGTGTGGCGTTACAAATACCAAAACCGTAAGCATAAACAGACAGACCGACAATAAGGACAACCATATTATTAAACAACGGTGTCAAAATGAGAGACAATATCAAACCAAAATAAACAGGAAGGGTGGAAATTAATAACAATCTTTCTATTTTAAATTTGTCCGCAATGAAATTAAGCGTAATATTGCCTGCGATTAACGCACCAAAAATCGGAAATTGCCACAGCGCGTAATGCAGAGTGCTCAGTCCCAGGTTGCGCATAAGCAACAGCGGCGAAAGCGCAATCCAGGTCATCAGCGGCAAACCGATAAGTCCCAGTGCAACGCAGCCAGACAAAAATTGTTTATGCCGCAGTAAATCACCATAGACGCGGCCGATCGCTGCTATCTGCATTGGCCGTGGAGCAATGATGCTACCGTCATTACGCCGAACGCCGATGGACTCCGGCATCCACCGCAGTAACCCCAGCCAACAAAGCCCCGACAGAACGGCAATGACAATGAACATTGTTCGCCACGTCATTAACGTGAGCAAGAAGCTACCGATCAGCGGGCCAAGCAGAGGCGAAAGCAGTGCAATATTAGCGATGAGTGCAATCAGGCGAATAGCATCGGACTCGTTAAACGACTCTTGCAAGGCCGGGTAACTCACCACTACTACAAACCCCAGCCCCATTCCCTGAATAAAGCGTAGAACAGTAAATAAATGAATATTATTGGCCCATGCGGTAACACATAAAGATACGGAAAATAATGCGCAACCGGTTAACAATAAAGGGCGCCGACCAAAACGATCGGATAGCGGTCCCAGCAGCCATTGAAAAGCAACGCCGCCAAGCAGGTAAGCATTCAGTGACCAGGGCACATAACTTTCCTTAGCATGCATGTCTGCCGTTACCGTCAACATCCCCGGCATAATTACGTCACTGGCGATATAGGTCATGAACTCGAATAAAGCCAGCACAACACAAAATATAATCGATTTTCTGGAGCTGATAGGAAGCAATGAGTTAATCATAAGAAACGGGTATCATCCTTGTAAAAATAGCATCTGCGACAGACTGAAAACCAATCATTCTATATTTTTTAAAAAAAAACCACTTTTGAACGCAATTAATCGATCATTATCTTCCAGGGTAATTTTATTGGAATTTTATCAAAGAACATTTAAATTCAGTTGAGTACTATTTATTAGTAAATAACTTGACCGTTTCAAAAAAACATCAATAAGACAGCAAGTTTACATCACTGAGCGTTATTTTGATGCGGTGGCTTATTGAATCAGGTCACCTGAATAAAGGTGATATGCTCACCACAGATCAATACAGATGGTGCAGTGAAAAAAGAAGAAACATTAAAATAAAGAAACAGGCATCGTTGTGTTAAAAAGCCAGCCGCGCTCCTGATGTCTGGCTTCCTGAATCGTTCCCGTTAATGGGTAAGCTCAGGACACGTTATCCGGTGGCCATGGGCTGTCATTTTTTTGCGCTTTACCGTCGCTGCAACACCCCCTCCTGACCAACTGGATATCAGGCAGAGGTGCAGGGGTTACACAATGCCGGTGCACTATGACAACGCCTGAAGACGTCCTGGTAGGGACTGGCTTGCTGGCAAACCGGAGCGGGCAGGCACATACAGCCATGCCGAGTCACCCTGAGCGCCAGTTCGCAGCCACCGACCCAGGCACGATGTAACTGAGACCTGGACCGCAAGACGCCGGACATATCTTACTGTTTTCCGCGCGCTGTTCGCCAGCAAACCAGTGGACTGGGCGATACCGTGCTGTCCATACCGCGTGATCACAATCAGCGCGCTGGCAACGGTCAGGCAAACCGATCAAAGGGGGTCCGCAGCGGTCACTTTACAGGCTGACAGCGAGGACAGTTATGCGCCCGGCATGAGTCATGCGCGGATAACAGCCCGGTTCAGGCTGGCGAAATGTATCCAGCAATTTATGACGCGCTATTTTTCGGTTCAGGGCAACGGAACCATCCAGGCACAGATCTGAAAAACAGATTTGGCAATATCGATACCCACCACTCTGCGCTTGTTCATGTGATATGACTCCCGGATCCATGCGCTCCAGGTATGACGCTGATCACCTCAGGAAAGGGCATCCATCATCTCAGGGTTCTACGCCGGAACCCCATATCACTACGGTCAAGCCGCAGAGACGAAAAAGCCAGCCCGGAGGCTGGCTTTCTGTGAAAATGGTCGGCGAGAGAGGATTATTCCCCTGCGGGCCGTTGCTGACGCAACGTTGTCTCGCTCCGCTCGGCGCAAACCTCCTTCGGAGGTTCTCATCCTCTGTCAGCCGCAGAGACGAAAAAGCCAGCCCGGAGGCTGGCTTTCTGTGAAAATGGTCGGCGAGAGAGGATTCGAACCTCCGACCCACTGGTCCCAAACCAGTTGCGCTACCAAGCTGCGCTACTCGCCGGATACTGCTTTTACTATATACGTCAGGCTTTAAGCAAAAAACCCTGCCTCAGCAAGGTTTTAAAATATGGTCGGCGAGAGAGGATTCGAACCTCCGACCCACTGGTCCCAAACCAGTTGCGCTACCAAGCTGCGCTACTCGCCGTCAAATTCTTCTGTACTAATGATTTTGTGGTGCGAAGAGAGGGACTTGAACCCTCACGTCCGTTAAGACACTAACACCTGAAGCTAGCGCGTCTACCAATTCCGCCACCTTCGCGTACCATTCAAAATCTGGGGTGGCTAATGGGACTCGAACCCACGACAACTGGAATCACAATCCAGGGCTCTACCAACTGAGCTATAGCCACCATTACTGCTACTTCATCTTACTAACGCGGTAAAACCACCACCGCAGCTCTTGCGCACAACTTAATGGCGCGCCCGACAGGATTCGAACCTGAGACCTCTGCCTCCGGAGGGCAGCGCTCTATCCAGCTGAGCTACGGGCGCGTAGCGCCGTTGCGGATGGGCATACTACGGATTTGAGCCGATCCTGTCCAGTGCTTTTTTCACAATGAAGTCAGTTTGCTTACGCTTTGTGCATTCTGTCTAAAGCACAATCATTTTCAGGTCGTTTCTGATGCTAAACCACGGTTTTTTGGCACCATACCGCGTCAGAAAAAGCAAAATTAAAGTTCGCCGCGCCAGTGATAGTTGAGATATTTCAGCAGTCTGAGCTGGCGTGGTAAACGCGAAGGCTGTGAAATCAGGCGGTACAGCCATTCCAGACCCATTTTTTGCCAGAGGAGCGGGGCACGCTTCACATGCCCGGTGAAAACGTCATAGGTTCCTCCCACGCCCATATAAAGTGCCTGAGGGTAAACAGCCTTACAGTCCTGCATCAGGACTTCCTGCCGTGGTGAGCCCATCGCCACGGTGACAATCTTCGCCCCGCTGTCGGCAACGCGGGCGAACACGGCATCGCGCTCGGCGGGCGAAAAATAACCGTCCTGAGTACCAACAATATTCACATTCCACTGACGACGAAGTTTATCCGCCGTTTGTGCCAGGACCGAAGGTTTACCGCCAAGCAGAAAAACCGGTATCCCCTCCTGCCCGGCCCTCTCCATCAGCCCTTCCCAGAGATCGGCACCGGCGATCCGTGACACGCTGGCCTGCGGATATTTTTTGCGAATAGAACGCACAATACTGATGCCATCGGGGTATTTATATTCCGCCCGTTGGATAAGCTGATAAATTTCCGGCTGACTTTCAGCAGTCAGCACCTTCTCAGCGTTGATCGCCACCAGCGTGCCGGTTTTCACCTCACCCTCGCGGCAAAGATAGTCCAGCATCCCGGCCATATCGCTAAACCCTAATAGCACAAAGCCACGAATTTGATACTGCGGGACAGCAGAAACGGCATCCATTAACGATTCCTTACGCTCAACGGCGACATATCAAAAAGGCCGGTTCTGTACCGGCAGGGATACCGCCACTTTACGGCTGCGGATCAGGCCCGCGCTGTCAAGCAGCCAAAAAAGCAGTTTCGCTACCACCACCACCGCAACAAAAATCAGGCAGAAGAACACCACACGGGAGGCAAAAGCGTCCAGACCCTCACGCGTGAGCACGATCATGTTAAACACCGCGCCAAAACAGAAACTTTGCAACACCGCCGCCTTGTAACGATTTGGTTCACGCAGCCCCTGCTGATAAAGCCAGTCAAACCATTTAATGATCATGCCTACCGCTACCGCCCCCAAAGGAATAAACCAGACGCCGCCCATCACCACCAGCGAACCAATTAGCGTTGGCGAGATAGCCAGACCAGAGTGATTATTCAGTACTTCCCAGGTGAAATAATTCGCGCTGTTCAGCACGATGGAAGGGCGGTCAGGCCACAGCCAGCCGGGGATGAATACATAGAAATCGCGAATCAACGGTGCCAGCCCCTGGAAATCAATTTTGTCGTAATGCTGTAGCAGTAGCCCCAGATTTTCCCACGGTGAGAAGGTATCCCGCGTTAAATAGAGAAAAGTGTAAAACGCTTCAGCGCCGCTGACATCAAGGTTATAACGTCGCAGTGCCAGCCAGAACATCCCCACTATGCCCGCCACGCCGGCCATCGCCAGCATCCAGAGCGTAATCCATCCGCGAATAATGCCAATAAACAAAAACAGCGCAAACGCGATGATGATGTTGGCCCGCGTTCCCCCCACAATCATGTAGGTCAACAGGCCAAATCCTACCGTTGCCACCAGAAAGAACAGCCAGCGGCGAAGGTTCTGATTGAGGAAATAGACCACCAGCATCGCCGGGATAAAGAAATAGAAAAAACGCTTCAGCGCCACGCCGGAAACATCAGCCGAGAATATCTGGCTGTAGCTACGCAATTTGAACAACAGAAACCCGTTATGTATAAAAAACACCAGCAACGTACCGAGTGCAACGATGGTCAGGATACCCCAGGTAAGATGGGCTTCCACACGATTGAGGGTAAAAACCTGACGCGACACGCTGCCGCTTGCGGGCCGCAGACGGGTTTTATAGCTGACATAGTAGATGGCATAAAAGCCGGTGGCAGAGAGCATCGCCTCCAGCAAAAATTCGGGCGGCACCACCTTTACATGAAAGCCAAAGACCAGCAGAGCAGTCAGCGGAAAACCCAGGTAAAAGGTCAGTAAAAACAGCAGTGAGAAGAATACGTTAAAGTTAAAGCGCACCCGCAGGAACTCACGCCAGGTGAGAGTCAGGATCACCCCCAGCGACATCAGCCATATCAACAACAGGCCGGAAAATTGCGACAGCATCATGCATTTTCTCCTTCCGCCAGCGCCAGCGCCTGTTTCCAGCCTGCCACATACGTTGGCTCAAAAAAGGCAATGGCGCTTTTATCCAGTTGCTTCATCTGCCGCTTTGTCTCAGTGACTACGGGAGCATCAAGCCGATCGCCGGCGAATAACACCGGCACCTGTTGTTCGGTTAAATCCTGCCAGAATGGATTTTTACGGTTAATCACAAAAGGGATATTGGCCTGAATCAGCAAACATAGCGTGCCAATGCCTTGCTGGCGCTCAAAAATAAAATAACCCAGATCGCAGCGGGAGATCAGCTGCAAATAGGCTGGAAAATCGAGCTTTTCAGTGAGGAGATGCAGATTTTCTTCAGCAAATAATGCATGGCCGGCCTCACGAACCTGGCGGATATAAACGCTGTTATTTTCCGGGTATCCGAGCGGCACAATGACCTCAACCTTATCGCCAAACTGTCGGTGAATATCCTGTAATGCCTGAATGTGACGATTACTGGCATCCCCTGAGTTGCCAACCAGGATAGTCAGCCGGTCACGCTTTTGCGGCATCGGCAGATCGACCTGCGCCATCCGCGTTGGAAAGTAAAGCAGGGACGCTGACACAGCCGGATGACGTTGCCGGAAATAGCTGATATCCCCTCGCGTGGCAAATACGTGCCCAACCCGCCGATGGGCCAGTCGGCGCATCAGATAGAACAGGCGGAATTTAACACCGGTGGCCTGTTCATAGAGATCGGCCCCCCAGATATGCCACCAAACCTGCGATCGCCGCAGCTTACCCGTCAGTATTGCCAGCCATAAGGCCGCATTAAACTGTCCGTGGAAAAAGAAACGCCTGCTGCGATCCGCACTGGCGAGGGCCACGATTTCCCTGGCCAGCGATCGTTTATCCGCAAACCAGCGAATATCCAGGTTTTCCCACTGCACGACAGGTTGCCCGACGACCCAGAACTGTCGACGCACAGTGCGGGGAACCGCCTCTGCAAGGATGTCGTTGAAGAATGTCAGTACGGTCTGATTATGATGAGGAATGGCCGATCCGAGCACATGAATCATTGTCGTCATATTTGTCTGCGATAAAGAAAAAATACGCCGCTGCAAAGCGCGAAATAAGTGATGTAGGTGGCCATATAAGCCTGTGCTGCTCCGGTGGCCCCGTGCAAAGGGATCAACCAGTGAGCGAACAGCGTCAGCAACAGAAACTGGCTCACCTCCGTCAGGATATAGAAACGTAACGACGCTTTGGCAATCACCAGGTAGCCAAAAACGTAAGCACCCACTTTGAACACATCGCCGGTCAGCTGCCAGACGAAGAGGTCGCGCATACCGGTAAACTTGCTGGAGAACAGCAGCCAGATAGCCAAATCGCGCAGTAACCAGACCGTCAGACTCACCGCCATCACGGTGGGAAGCACAAAGCGCAACGCCCGAAAGATCTCCTGTGACAGAGCCTGGCGCGTGGTCAGTCTGGAGAGGGTCGGCAACAGGTATACGCTAAAGGAGGCGGTAATAAATTGCAGGTAGGCATCGGAAATACTGGTCACGCCCTGCCACAGCCCAACCTGCTCCCAGCCGCTATGTTCTGCCAGCAGATTACGCATCATCATCCACGCCACCGGCAGCGTCACCGAGGTGATCAGCGCCATCAGGGTAAATTTACTGAGATTGCGGGCGATCCCTGTATCCCACGTCGGAATGAGAAAGCGGAGAGGCACATGACCGCGTTTCGCCAGTACTGTCGCCGCAGGCACGATAAGCAGTGCCGGCACCAGCGCCATGCCCACCAACGCACCGCTGTAGCCGCCCAGTCGGTAACAAACAAACCAGGCCGCCACGCCAGCCAGGCTACCGCAAATTAATGCCAGTGCGCTGCCTCTGGCATCACGGAACCCCTTGATAATGGCCAGCAACAGGTTAGCCCAGGCAATACCGAACTGAAGAAAAGCGACAATGCGTACCACATTTTGATAATCGCTGTGAGCAAACAGCCCAATACTGATTGGCCCGGCAAACAGCAGGAAGACCACCGCCAGCATGGTGGAAAACGCCAGTACCATTGCTGATGCGGTGCCGGTGGCTGCCCGTAAACGCTGTGGCTGTTGCTGATATTCCGCTATGTATTTGGTGACGCCGTTAAAGATCCCCGCCCCCGCCAGCACGCCCAGCACGGTAATCAGCTGGCGGAAGTTGCCCGCCTGACCGACGCCTTCAAGGCCAAAAGCCACCGCCATCATTTTTACCACCAGCAGCCCGGCAACGATTTTTATCAGTGTGGAAGCGGCCGTCCAGGCCGACGCTTTTGCCAGTGACATATCAGGAAAAATAGCTCAGTAAAGAGTTGATCACCGTCTTTTGATTATTATCAGAGAGGTTATAAAACAGCGGCAAACGTAACAGGCGCTCGCTCTCAGACCGGGTGTAACGATCCGTGCCATAGAAGCGACCAAAACGCTGCCCGGCAGGCGAGGAATGCAGTGGGATATAGTGAAACACCGCCAGGATCTCGGCTTCTTTCAGCCAGTTGATCAACGCCGTGCGTTCATCGTTGTCGCGTAACTTGATGTAAAACATGTGCGCATTGTGCTGGCAGGCTGCCGGCAACGATGGCAACGCTATTCTGCCGCTGGCCGCGATCGGTTCCAGCGCCTGAAAATAGTTCTGCCACAGGCGCAAACGTTGGTCATTGATACGCTGAGCCGCCTCAAGCTGCGCCCACAGATAAGCGGCCTGTAAATCGGCCATCAGGTAGCTGGAGCCGATGTCCCGCCAGGTGTATTTATCCACCTGCCCACGAAAAAACTGACTGCGGTTGGTGCCTTTTTCACGAATAATTTCCGCCCGCTCGATCAGCTCAGGCGCGTTGACCAGCGTTGCCCCACCCTCACCGCCCGCGGTGTAGTTCTTGGTTTCATGAAAGCTGAAGCAGCCAATATGACCAATGGTGCCCAGCGCTTTGCCTTTCCAGGTGGACATCACGCCCTGAGCCGCGTCTTCCACTACCCACAACTTGTGCTTCTCTGCCAACGCCATAATGGTATCCATCTCACAGGCCACGCCGGCATAGTGAACCGGCACGATAGCGCGGGTTTTGTCGGTGATCGCAGCTTCAATAAGGCGTTCATCAATGTTGAGCGTGTCCGGGCGAATATCCACAAAAACAATGGTCGCCCCCCGCAACACAAACGCATTGGCGGTGGAAACAAAGGTATAGCTGGGCATAATCACTTCATCGCCCGGCTGAATATCAATCAGCATCGCCGCCATTTCCAGCGACGCGGTGCAGGACGGGGTCAGCAGCACTTTTTTGCTACCGAATTTATTTTCCATCCACTGCTGGCAGCGTCGGGTGAAACCGCCGTCGCCGCACAGCTTGCCACTGCTCATAGCAGACTGCATGTATTCAAGCTCGGTGCCAATGACGGGTGGCGCGTTAAACGGAATCATAAGGTTACCTGTAAAGCCAGTATGCGGTGCGCTCAATCACGCCACCGCAGCGAAGATAAAGCCGCAACGCAGGCAGATTGCCCATTTGGGTCGCCACATGCAGGCGATTGAGACGCCGGGCGCGGCACCAGTCAATCGCCGCCGCAACCATCCGCTGTCCCACCCCTAATCCCTGCGCATGAGGCAACGTTGCCAGCAGGCCGATACGCGCACTGCCGTCAGATAATTCACGCAGGGAAACGAAGCCCTGCAAATCGCCCGGCGCATTGACCGCCAGAAGGCACTGGTGATCAAAGGTACCCAACACGGCATTTTCCACCCACTGTGCATAGAAACGTCCGCTGTCGCCGGGCTGATACCAGGGCGAACGGAAACGGCTGTAGGCAAAAGCTTCACTGGCCGCCTCACGCAGGGCAGGAATATGTTCTTTCTTTGCAATACGGATACCATCCGGTCTGCCAGCTGTGTTAATTCCCAGCACCAGTTCAGCTTCGCCCTCAACCAGACGAAAGCCCAGCCTATTCAGGGCATCCAGCTCGGCCGTCTGCTGAGAAAGTACTTTAACCTGCACCCGCTGGAATGCCTGCAACTGCGCATCTTCAATGGCTGTCTGGTGTGTATCCAGGTGCAACAACGCGCTGTTGACCTTAAAGAACGCGTTCTCCCAGCCAAGCGGCGTGAGCTGGCCCCTTACCCTGTTAACTGACTGGCCTGAATAGCTCACTGCCAGACGCCTTTGGTATCAACAATCCAGTGAGATTTCACCTGGTCGTTGTCCATCGCCCTGAACTGCGCGTGATCGACCAGCATCACCAACACATCCGCCTGCGGTAAAGCGTCATCCAGCGGCACCAGCACGGCTTTATCAACCAGCACTTGCGGTAATTGCTGGATATTCGGTTCGACCACCAGCGTGCGGCCCGGATGCCAGTCCGCAATCATTGCTGCCACCTCCATCGCCGGGCTTTCACGCAGATCGTCAATGTTCGGTTTAAATGCCAGGCCAAAGCAGGCAATGATCAGTTCACTGGCACGTTTGTCACTGGCAACCAGACAGGCTGCCACGGTTTTTTTCACCTGTTCCAGAACCCAATGCGGTTTGGCGTCGTTAACTTCGCGGGCGGTACGGATCAGGCGAGCCTCGGCAGGGTTTTGCGCCACGATAAACCACGGGTCCACGGCGATACAGTGACCGCCAACCCCAGGACCGGGCTGGAGAATGCTGACACGGGGATGACGGTTAGCCAGCGCGATCAGTTCCCACACGTTGATTTGCTGTTCGGCACAGATCAGCGACAGTTCATTGGCAAACGCAATATTGACATCACGGAAGCTGTTTTCCGTCAGCTTACACATCTCGGCAGTGCGCGAGTTGGTCACCACGCATTCACCCTCAAGAAAAATGTTGTACAGATCGCTGGCCATTTGCGAACTGGTCGCGGTCATCCCGCCAATCACCCGATCGTTTTTGATAAGCTCAACCATCACCTTTCCGGGCAGCACTCGCTCAGGGCAGTAGGCAATATGGATATCCGCCTGCTCACCGGCCTGTTGAGGAAAAGTTAAATCACGGCGCACCGTCGCCAGCCAGGCTGCCATCTGCTCGGTAGCACCTACCGGAGATGTGGATTCAAGGATCACCAAATCCCCTTTTTTCAACACGGGCGCAATCGACTCCGCCGCCGCTTTCACAAAGGATAAGTCGGGCTGATACCCCTCCTGAAAGGGCGTTGGTACGGCAATCAGAAACGCTTCGGCCGGTTCAGGTTGGGTGGCGGCCCGCAGCCAGCCCTGTTCCACGGCCGCTTTCACCACCCGATCAAGGTCAGGTTCAATAATGTGAATGTCGCCACGATTGATGGTATCAACCGCGTGAGCATTAATATCAATGCCGATGACCGATTTTCGCCGCGACGCGAAGGCGGCGGCGGTGGGCAGGCCAATATAGCCCAGCCCGATAACGGATATGGTGTTGAACGTCATAAAGAAACCCGGTTATTTTTGAGTGCCTGTACAATACGTTCGCAGGCAAGGCCGTCGCCATAGGGGTTATGGGCGCGACTCATGGATTGATACGCTTCTTCATCTGTCAGCAGACGCGTGACCTCACTGACAATTTTTTCGACATCGGTGCCCACCAGCTTTACCGTTCCGGCTTCCACGGCTTCAGGCCGTTCGGTGGTATCGCGCATCACCAGCACCGGTTTTCCCAGCGACGGTGCTTCTTCCTGGATACCCCCAGAGTCGGTAAGGATCAGCCAGGAACGCACCATCAGATACACGAACGGCAGATATTCCTGCGGTTCGATCAGCACAATGTTGTCGATGCCACACAAAATACGGTTAACAGGCTCGCTGACGTTAGGGTTCAGATGAACCGGATAAACAATCTGTGCATCGGGATGAAGATGCGCAACGTCCGCCAGCGCACTGCAGATACGCTCAAATCCACCGCCAAAGCTCTCACGGCGATGCCCGGTCACCAGGATCATTTTTTTATTCGCGTCGAGAAAGGGATAGCGTGTCGCCAGCCCATTACGTAATGCCTCATCGCGCATCAGCCTGTCACGCACCCAAAATAACGCGTCTATCACCGTGTTGCCGGTAACAAACATCCGGCTTGCCGGCAGGTTTTCCCGTAGCAGATTCTGCCTGGCCGTTTCAGTCGGCGTAAAGTGATAAGAAGCCAGATGCCCGGTCAGAGTACGGTTGGCCTCTTCCGGCCAGGGAGAGTAGAGATCGCCGGTCCGCAGACCGGCTTCCACATGACCTACCGGTATCCGGTGATAAAAAGCGGCCAGACTGGCCGCAAAGGTGGTGGTGGTGTCGCCATGAACCAGCACCACGTCCGGCGTAAACTCGCTGAATACGGCTTTCAATCCTTCGAGGATGCGACTGGCGATCTCACTCAGGCCCTGGCCGGGACGCATAATATTGAGATCGTAGTCAGGGACGATGGCAAACAGTTGCAATACCTGGTCCAGCATCTCGCGGTGCTGTGCCGTGACGCACAGACGCGCTTCTATCCCGCCGTCCTGGGTGAGTGCATGAACCAACGGCGCCATTTTTATTGCTTCCGGGCGCGTGCCAAATACCGTTAATACTTTCACTGTTACTCTCTTCCCTTCGTCTGTTAAATGACGCCAGCCTGCCAGCATTCAATCACGACGCCGACGCACCAACGCAATCCCTGCGCCCGTGATGGCACCTACCGCACCCCACATAATCATCAAAAACAGGCGACGTGGGCTGTCGCGTTTCACTGGTTCTTCCGGCGTCCGCAGGTAGCGCCATGTCTGGAAAGTGGTCATCAGCGTCGGACCAGCATTCAGGGTATTCAGCATCGCTTTGTTCTGATCATAGTCCAGATCATAGCCAGGTCCGCTGGCCCGGAGACTCTCCAGACGGGCCTGTAGCATTGCACGTCCAAGCAAAAACAGTTCGGAGTCCGGTAACTGCCCGGAAGGTGTATCTGTCTTCGCCTGTTCGAAGCCTTGCTGCTGTGCAATTTTTAACGCCTGCTGTACGCTGTTCACCTGACGGTCATAGATGGCTTTCGCCACCGCTTCCTGCCGTTTAACCTGCGCTTTCAGTTGAACCGTCCTTGCCGCCCATGCTCCAGACAGCTGCTCATTCAGATGAGTAACGGCACGCTGGTTAGCAAAGGTCACATACTGACGCAACAATACGTTCGCCTCGGCCGCGGTTTCGGCCACCAGCTTAACGGTATCATTCAGGTTTTTTGCCGCATCTGCTGGCTGAAACTGCACGTTGGCAATCAGCTCATCCAGTAATGCCGCATTGCCAGGCGCACTGTTGGCCTGGCGTTTTTTGTAATAATCCGTCTGCAACCAAAACTCACGACGAGTATCATACGACGAGAGTTGCATAACGAATTCACGGTAAGCATCATCACTGACGGATTGCGGCATGAAAGCACTGTTGCTACCGCGTGCATCCAGATTATTGAGAAACTGTTGCTGCGAATAGAAGTCACTCAACATATTAACCGTTGGACGATCGGTGATCGCGGTAGTGCTCCATTGCGGCATCACAAGCAGCGACCAGACACCCGCCAGCAGCGCAAACAGCAGCGCGCCACCGACAATCCAGCGCTTACCTCGCCACAACGCGCAACAAAGCCCACGGATATCCAGTTCGTTATCTGCAACGTCAGGATGCGTCATACTTAATATTCCTCGTGTTCAGGGTATTGAGTTTTTTTAACCGGTTGACGTCAGTTATTTTGTCCGGCGTAGCCGTCTCTTCACTCTTTTTATGAATCTTGCCACTCGCCACGCACGCTTGATGCAGTAGCCATAAAGCATAAATGCCAACAGATAGAGCACCAGCATTAACCACTCAGGCACAAAGCTTAGGGATTCGCCCAGCACGCCAACGCCTGCCAACAGAGCCGCCGCAAGGGTTATCAGAAGACAGGCCTGTTTTGAGGTAAAGCCCGCACGCATGATCAGATGATGAATGTGTTGGCGATCGGCTGAAAAGGGACTCATCCCTTTGCTCAGACGCCGGTACATAATGGCAACCATGTCCATCAGCGGAATGGCAATCAGCCACAGGGCAGTTACCGGCGTAATAGGATGATACTGGCCCTGAGTCGCTTCCAACAGGATCCAGATAATGGTGAAGCCGATCAGGGTACTACCCGCATCACCCATAAAGACTTTATATCGGCCACCAAATGCGCCAAGGTTTAGCAGAATATAGGGGACAATGGCGGCGATCATGGCAAAACACCACATGGCCAGACTTTGCTGTCCGTCCAATAGCAGTATGATGCCCATTGCCAGAAAGGTCACACAGGAGAGGCCGCCCAACAGGCCATCAATACCGTCCACCATATTAAAAGCGTTGATTGCTGCCCACACCGCGAACAACGTTAATACATAGCCAAACGGACCGACCACCAGCTCCCATGGGCCAAAAATATAGCCGAGACTGAGCAAATAGAGTTTGCCCGTGGTCATCATCACCACGGCAATTGCCGCCTGCACAAAGGCCCGAATTTTTACGCTAATATCAAAGCGGTCATCCAGCGCACCAACCAGCACCAACGCACCGGCACAGCCGAGGTATAGCTGAAAATGAGGGATGTAGTAGTTGGTGATAAGAAAGCCAAAACCGACCCCGGCAAAAACAGAGATGCCACCCACCAAAGGGATCACGCCCTGGTGGCGCTTACGGTAGTTAGGTCTGTCCACCAGGCCAATGCGTTTGGCCACTTTACGGGCGAAGAAAAGAAAAACCAGCGAAAACACAAAAATTAAAGCAAGCTCAGTACTCATATTGAGTAAATTCACATTAACCAGCTCTCTGCTAAGAATCGCGCATAGTTGTAAGCAATTTTCAGGCCATTAACATATGTTCAACTCTGATTTCCGTCGTGATCCAGTATGAAATACAGCGTCTGACTGTCTTTTATGCTGAATTGCACCTTGTATTTAATTCTCCAGTTGCCTAATCGTATAGCTCACAAAAGAAAAACGCCACGTCTGCGCGTGGCGTTCTGCTGGTTTTGTTGCTTTTGCTGCTACTGAGCTGCTCATTTTGACCTGAGAAGCCAGAAAGCAAGGGTAAGATACGGCCATTACCTTATTTTCTGGCAGGTTTACCTTCTCAGGAGCGCTTCATCATGTCGAAGAATTCGTCATTGGTTTTTGTCATAGCCAGCTTGTTAATGAGGAATTCCATTGCGTCGATTTCACCCATCGGGTGAATGATTTTGCGCAGGATCCACATTTTTTGCAGTTCTTCAGAGCTGGTGAGCAACTCTTCTTTACGGGTACCGGAGCGGTTATAATCGATCGCCGGGAACACGCGCTTCTCAGCGATTTTACGCGCAAGATGCAATTCCATGTTACCCGTACCTTTAAATTCTTCGTAGATGACTTCGTCCATCTTCGAACCGGTATCCACCAGCGCCGTTGCAATGATAGTCAGACTGCCACCCTCTTCCACGTTACGCGCGGCACCAAAGAAGCGTTTTGGACGATGTAAGGCATTTGCATCCACACCACCCGTCAGAACTTTTCCAGAGGCAGGTACGACAGTGTTGTAGGCACGGGCCAGACGGGTAATGGAGTCCAGCAGGATGATCACGTCTTTCTTGTGCTCAACCAGGCGTTTAGCCTTTTCAATCACCATTTCAGCAACCTGCACATGGCGGGAAGCGGGTTCGTCGAAGGTTGAAGCAATCACTTCGCCTTTAACCAGGCGTTGCATTTCGGTCACTTCTTCTGGACGTTCGTCAATCAGCAGCACCATCAGCACACAGTCAGGATGATTGTAAGCAATGCTCTGCGCGATATTTTGCAGCAGCATGGTTTTACCAGCTTTTGGCGGCGCGACGATCAGGCCACGCTGACCACGACCGATCGGTGAGGCCAGGTCCAGTACGCGTGCGGTTAAGTCTTCGGTCGAACCATTACCACGCTCCATACGCAGACGAGAGTTTGCATGCAGCGGCGTTAAGTTTTCAAACAGGATCTTGCTACGGGCATTTTCCGGCTTGTCATAGTTAACTTCGTTAACTTTCAACAGGGCAAAATAACGCTCACCTTCTTTCGGTGGACGGATTTTACCGGAAATAGTGTCACCAGTGCGGAGGTTGAAACGGCGAATTTGGCTGGGGGAAACATAGATATCATCAGGACCGGCAAGGTAGGAGCTGTCAGCAGAGCGGAGGAATCCAAATCCATCCTGCAATATCTCCAGCACGCCATCACCGAAGATATCTTCACCACTTTTTGCATGTTGCTTAAGGATGGCGAAGATGATGTCCTGCTTGCGCATGCGCGCCAGGTTTTCCAGCCCCATATTTTCGCCGAGAGTTATCAGGTCAGAAACCGGCGTATTCTTTAATTCGGTAAGATTCATAATGGTGGGTTCTTAAACTAGAGGTAAATCTCGAAATGTTTGTTGTAAGTGGTATGGTAAAAAATCCATGCCTGCTAATGGCTTTCTTGTCACTCTCCCGACGATGACGTACAGGAAAACGTGCATCCGAAACGAGGAGACGGTAGTGGACAAGAGGCCGATATACTGATGATACTAACCGTCAGGTTGCTGAATATCTGTAGTAAAAGGGTGTATACAGTGTCCAACAAGGAGCAATTCTAAGATTCAAACTACAGGTAAGTGCGTAGTGCAGTATGATTTAAATTAACATGCCTGACGCCAAACGTCCAGCCGTGAGCTGAAAATATAACAGACGCCTGACAGATAAGGAACGCCCCCACTGTCAGCCGCCAAAAAAACGGTTTATTCCAGATTAGCGTTGATGAACTCTTTCAACTGGCCTTTTGAAAGCGCGCCCACTTTAGTCGCCACGACTTCGCCATTTTTGAAAAGCAGCAAGGTTGGAATACCACGGATACCATACTTCGGTGCTGTACCGGGGTTTTCGTCGATATTGAGTTTTGCGATTGTCAGTCTGCCGTCGTATTCTTCAGCAACTTCACTGAGAATAGGGGCGATCATTTTGCACGGACCACACCATTCTGCCCAGAAGTCGACCAGCGTCAAAGCTTCAGCTTTCAGTACGTCGATTTCGAAGCTGTCGTCAGTCAGGTGAACAATTTTATCGCTGCTCATGTCTTCTCCAAAATATTAGGTCTGGCAGGTAGGCGTAAAATATGCCAACCTGGTTTGATTTTATTTCACCGGATACGCTTTCGTAAAGCAATAATAAGCTGATATTCTACCACACTATGAGCAAAACACACTTAACCGAAAAGAAGTTTTCCGACTTCGCCCTGCACCCACAGGTTGTTGAATCCCTTGAAAAAAAAGGGTTCCACTATTGCACGCCTATTCAGGCACTGGCATTACCATTCACGCTCTCAGGACGTGATATAGCGGGACAGGCGCAAACCGGTACTGGCAAAACGATGGCGTTCCTGACGTCAACGTTTCATCATCTTCTTTCTCACCCTGCACCGGAAGGCCGTCAGGTGAATCAGCCACGTGCGCTGATTCTGGCACCTACCCGCGAACTGGCTGTGCAGATCTATGCAGATGCTGAACCACTGGCGCAGGTGACGGGCCTGAAGTCAGGATTGGCTTATGGCGGTGATGGCTATGATAAACAGTTAAAAGTGCTGGAAAACGGCGTTGATATATTGATAGGCACCACCGGTAGGCTTATCGATTACGCCAAACAAAACCACGTTAACTTAGGTGCCATTCAGGTAGTGGTGCTGGATGAAGCAGACCGGATGTTTGATCTCGGCTTTATCAAAGACATTCGCTGGCTGTTCCGTCGTATGCCGGCAGCTGACCAGCGGCTGAATATGTTGTTCTCAGCCACACTTTCTTTCCGGGTTCGCGAACTGGCGTTTGAAAACATGAATAACGCCGAATATGTGGAAGTAGAACCGGAGCAGAAAACCGGGCATCGTATTAAAGAAGAGCTTTTCTATCCTTCGAATGAAGAAAAAATGCGGCTTCTGCAAACATTGCTGGAAGAAGAGTGGCCAGAACGTGCCATTATCTTTGCTAACACCAAGCACCGCTGTGAAGATATCTGGGGCCACCTGGCGGCTGATGGTCACCGGGTAGGATTGCTGACCGGCGATGTGGCTCAGAAGAAACGTCTGCGTATTCTTGATGATTTTACTAAAGGTGATGTGGACATTCTGGTCGCAACAGACGTGGCCGCGCGCGGTCTGCATATTCCCGCCGTCACCCATGTCTTTAATTATGACCTGCCTGACGACCGCGAAGACTATGTTCACCGTATTGGTCGGACAGGACGCGCCGGTGCAAACGGTCACTCCATTAGTCTGGCCTGTGAAGAATACGCGCTTAACTTGCCGGCAATCGAAGAATATATCGGCCACAGTATCAGCGTGAGCCGCTATAACAGTGATGCGCTAATGACCGATTTGCCTCCGCCTAAGCGGCTGACGCGAAACCGTTCTGGTAACGGTCCACGTCGTGGAGGCGCCAACAATCGTCGCGGCAGTGCACCGCGTAACGCTAACCGTAAACGTTCGGGTTAAAACTGCCATGCAGAGCGCATCATCGCTTTATGCTGCAATAGATTTAGGATCTAACAGCTTTCATATGTTGGTGGTGCGCGAAGTGGCAGGCAATGTCCAGACCCTGGCGCGCATCAAGCGTAAAGTCCGCCTGGCCGCAGGCCTTAATGACGAAAGCCTGCTCTCAGATGAAGCGATGGAACGGGGCTGGCAGTGCCTGCGCCTGTTCTCCGAGCAATTACAGGATATCCCGCCAGCCCAGATCTGCGTGGTTGCCACAGCAACGTTGCGTCTGGCTGCCAATGCCGATATTTTCCTGCAAAAAGCACGGCAGATCCTTAATTGCCCGGTGAATGTGATCAGCGGTGAGGAAGAAGCACGCCTGATTTATCAGGGCGTGGCGCACACTACAGGTGGGTCGGATAAACGCCTGGTGGTGGATATCGGTGGTGGCAGCACGGAACTGGTGACCGGCAGTGGTGCGCAAACAACCGCCCTGCTGAGCCTCTCAATGGGGTGTGTTACCTGGCTGGAGCGCTATTTTGGCAATCGTCATCTGACCAAAGATAATTTTGCCCAGGCAGAACAGGCCGCACAAAATATAATCCACCCCGTGGTCAGTCAGCTACGTGAGCATGGCTGGGAAGTTTGTGTCGGAGCATCAGGCACGGTGCAGGCACTTCAGGAGATAATGATCGCCCAGGGTATGGATGAACGCATTACCCTGAACAAACTGCAACAGCTGAAGCAGCGTGCTATCCAGTGTGGCAAGCTGGAAGAACTTGAAATTGAGGGACTGACGCTGGAACGGGCGCTGGTTTTCCCTAGCGGCCTGTCGATTTTGATCGCCATTTTCACCGAGCTGGGCATCACCAGCATGACCCTTGCAGGAGGTGCACTACGCGAGGGGTTAGTGTACAGCATGCTGAATATGCCCACCGACCACGATATTCGCAGTCGCACACTGCGCAACGTTCAGCGCCGCTTCAATATTGACGCAGAACAGGCCGATCGCGTGCGCCTGCTGGCCGAAAGCTTTGCTCAGCAGGTCAGCCAGCGCTGGCAGCTGGACGAACGCTGTCTGGAGTTACTCGACAGTGCCTGTTTGATCCACGAAATCGGCCTCAGCGTTGATTTCAGGCAGGCTCCGCAACACGCCGCCTATCTGATCCGTCATCTTGATCTCCCCGGCTTTACCCCGGCACAGAAAAAACTGTTAGCAACCCTGCTACAAAACCAGAGTAACAGTATCGATCTGGCGCTATTCAGTCAGCAAAATACCGTTCCCCCACGTATTGCGGAAAGGTTGTGTTGCCTGCTGAGACTGGCAATCATCCTCGCCAGCCGTCGACGTGATGACACATTACCTAAGGTAAAACTTGATGCCGATGGTGATCTGCTCAATCTGACGTTGCCTACAGGCTGGCTCTCCTCTCACCCTCTGAGAGCGGAACTGCTTGAGCAGGAGTGCCACTGGCAAAGCTACGTGCACTGGGTACTGACCGTTCACTGAACCATGCCAGACCCGCACACGCGGGCTTTATTATGATGCGAAACCACCTTTCCCGGCACCGGCATTTGCCAGATTGTAGGCATTTGCCGCTTCAGGGGTTTTCACCGTGCGGCTATACTCTGTAGGAACCCAGTTAGTGGTGGCTGATTTCTGTTTAAAGCTGACATTACTGCCGATATCCTTAAAGCCTGCTGCATCGCCTTTATCATCCAGTACGCCAGCGTTACTACTCTTGTGATTAACATCGTAGCCCCCATGGAAATAGTTAGACTGCGAAAGCACTGTGGCATTGGACGCAATGCTATAACCCAGATGGAAATTGTTGATGGTGTTGTTGTACACATCAAACTGTCCCTGACGCATCAGCCCAGGCGCACGCACATCCAGGTTATCAAACACGTTATTCGCGATGGTCATGCGCGGATAGCCGCCATAGGTTTGTTTCGCCGACGCTGAATCATCGGGTTGGCCCAGAATCACGCCATACTCATTATCTTTAAAGACAGAATTGCTCAGTGTCACATTGTCTGCCTTGCCACCTACATACAATAATTTATCCTCGCCGGTAGCATCTTTATCTTTAGTCCCGGAGAACGTATTGTGGTCAATCCAATAACCCGACCCATTGCTGATAAAGAGCGGAATATCGCCGTTAGCGCGATAACGATCGTCATGGGTGAAATTCAGGTTCTGGAAAACATCATTCCCCGCTGTTTTGTCACTGGCGAGATAAATATTGTGCAGCCCCGTCCCTTCCGATGTGCCTTCCAGCGTTTTATTCGCCCCAAATTTCAGTACGACTTTGTTCGCAGATGACAGATCTTTAGAAAGCTTAATAGTTGTCGGCTCATCACCCTCCAGGCTTTTTTGCAGTTCCTCAACGGTGGATACCGTCACCACTTTCCCTCCCGCACCGCCGGTGGTGTTAGCCGCTTTTGCGAAACCCGTCATCCCGGAAAGACCACTACTCTTGCTGGCCGAAACCGCAGAGGTTGCGCTGGAAGAAGCCACTTTATCTGTTGAACTGGAGGAAGCCACTTTACTTGTTGAGCTGGAGGAAGATACGCTGGCAACAGCATCTGATGCAGACTGAGACGTCGCCAGTTTCGAGACCGTCGTCCCGGCAGTGCTGCTGACTGCTGAGGTATCGGCTGCCGTGGCGTTTCCACCAGCCGACTGAGTAGTTGAAGAGGCCGCCGGAGAAGTCGCTTTTGCTGTGGAATTATCGCTGGCGGGAGCCGTTGCCAGCGAGGTCATTTTTACTGTGGACGAATCATTTGCCGCAGAATTCACACTCGTGGATGCAGCCGCCAGCGAAGTGCCTTTCAAACTGCCCGCTGACGATGTACCACTGTTAGTGCCAGCGGCGCTGCCTGACGTTGACGCAAATTTGGAAAAATCGATTGGACTGTTGGTATCACCCTGCGAACCTCCTGAAGACGAGCCAGATGACGACTGACCACCCGCATCAGAAGACTGATTATTCTGCGACAAACGGGAAAGCAACTGCGGCAACAGTTCCCGCAGCAGGGCTGCAATTGTCGTCAATGCTGACTGCAATGTTGGCTGGCCGGAGTTCGTCCCGGCTGAATTAGATTGCAAAGAGTCTGCTGACAGTGGCTTGCCATAAGAGATGGGCGAGTTTGACGTCGGAGAAAAAGAGCCGCCACCACTGCAACCTGACAGGGATTTTTGCAAGGGATCCTGAGCAGCGCTGGCCGTAGTGGCGGAACGCGTCATCGTGGACAAATCCGTCACTCTGTTTTGTATCATCATAATTATTCCTCACAAAGAGCTGAGATCTGTCCCGATGGTTGCTGGTGGGGCACGTATTGGTGTCTCCAGAAGCACATTACAGTCTCAAGAATGTTACTTAGGTGGTAACCAATGAGATGAGGTTCCCACTTAGAGATAATAAATCAGGGGAATTGTTAACGTCATCGTCTGTGGGCGAGATGACAAGCAGGCTGCCAGGACGTGTAAAAAAACAGAATCGGCTTTAATCCATCAGATCGTCAAAGGTGCGAAAAATCATCGTGCAGAACGAAAATAACGCCTCAGACAGACGTGTCAGAGAGACAGGCTATGAGGATGCATTGTTCTTTGCCTTGTCCAGCATAGCCCGTAATCCGGCCACCCGACTTTGCCCCGTTTGCATTCGTTCCTGTGCACTGACAACCTTGCGCTCAGTTTCCCATTTCAGATCGTCCTGCGGCAGTTCGAGTAAAAACCGGCTTGGCTCCGGGCGCACCAACTCACCGTACTGGCGGCGCTCCCGGCACAGCGTGAAGGTCAGCTCTTTTTGCGCCCGGGTAATACCGACGTAAGCGAGGCGGCGTTCTTCCTCAACGTTATTCTCATCGATACTGCTCTGGTGCGGCAGTAAACCTTCTTCCATACCCACCAGATACACGTAGGGGAATTCCAGCCCTTTCGAAGCATGAAGTGTCATCAGCTGAACCTGATCCGTTTCTTCATCGCTTTCACCACGCTCCATCATGTCACGCAGCGTGAAGCGTGTGACGACCTGCGTCAGCGTCATCGGCTCATCAATGTCACTGCCTTCCAGCATCTCCGTCATCCACTGGAACAGCGTGTTCACGTTCTTCATGCGCATTTCAGCCGCTTTCGGGCTGGTCGAGGTTTCGAACAGCCAGCTCTCATAATCAATGCCCCGAATCAAATCCCGCACCGCGTTGACCGGCTCACGCTCTGCCAGCACCGCAATGTCACGCAGCCAGCCAGTGAAACGTTGCAACGACTCCAGGCCACGCCCCGTCAGCGTTTGCCCCAGTCCGACATCAGAACTGGCACTGAACAGACTCTTGTTTCGTTGTAGCGCCCACTCGCCCAGTTTTTGCAGCGTGGCCGGACCAATCTCCCGCTTCGGGATGTTAACAATACGCATAAACGCACTGTCATCATTCTCATTAGTGATCACCCGCAGGTAGGCCAGCACGTCTTTGATTTCGGGCCGGGAGAAAAACGATGTTCCCCCAGAAATCCGGTATGGGATACGATTTTGCATCAGCATTTTTTCGAAAACGCGCGACTGATGATTACCACGATAAAGAATGGCATAGTCTTTGTATTGCGTTTTATTGATGAAGTGATGAGCAATCAGTTCCCCCGTCACCCGTTCGGCCTCGTGATCTTCATGATTGGCCGTGACCACTTTAAGTTCAGCGCCATAGCCCAGCTCCGAGAACAGCCGTTTTTCAAAGACGTGGGGGTTATTGGCAATCAGAATATTTGCCGCTTTCAGGATGCGCTCTGTGGAGCGGTAATTTTGCTCCAATTTGACAACCTGCAACGCCGGGAAATCTTCCTTCAACAGCACCAGGTTTTGCGGCCTTGCACCGCGCCAGGAGTAGATAGACTGGTCATCATCCCCCACAACGGTAAATCGTGCGCGTGCCCCCACCAACAGTTTCACCAGCTCATACTGGCTGGTATTGGTATCCTGATACTCATCCACCAGCAGATAGCGGATACGCTGTTGCCAGCGCTCCCGCACTTCTTCATTGCGCTGAAACAGCAGCGTTGGCAGCAGGATCAGATCGTCGAAATCCAGCACGTTGCATGACTTCAGATGTTGGTCATACAGGCCGTAGCAATGGGCGAAGATTTTATCGCGCTCCGACTGAGCGGCCGCCGCCGCACGGGAAGGATCCATCAGATCGTTTTTCCAGTTTGAGATTGTCGAGATCAGCTGTTGCAACAGATTTTTGTCATTCTCCAGCCACGTTTCCGTCAGCGCTTTTAACAGCGCCAGCTGATCCTGATCGTCAAACAGTGAGAAGTTCGACTTCATTCCCAGCGCCGCGAACTCTTTTTTGATGATCTCCAGCCCCAGCGTATGAAAAGTGGAGATCATCAGGCCGCGGGCCTCTTTGCGCCCAAGCGTTTGCGCCACGCGCGCTTTCATTTCACGCGAGGCCTTATTCGTAAAGGTTACCGCCGCGATATGACGGGCCTGATAGCCACAGTCGCGGATCAGATAGGCGATTTTATTGGTAATGACTCGCGTTTTGCCTGAGCCAGCCCCTGCCAATACCAGGCAAGGCCCGGTGACAAATTCAACGGCGTGTTGTTGGCCAGGATTAAGACGCATAGGGAGTCGCTCAATGAAATGACAGAGGGAAAAAAATCACAGCGTGCTAGTATAGCCAGCAGCATCCATACGACTCAAGGTACGATTCATGGCAAAAACCGCGGCAGCACTCCATATCCTTGTTAAGGAAGAGAAACAGGCACAGGACATTCTGGCTCAACTGGAACAGGGAGCTGATTTTGAAAAGCTGGCCAAAAAACACTCCACCTGCCCGTCGGGCAAGAAAGGCGGTCACCTGGGCGAATTCAAGCAGGGCGCGATGGTCCCGGCTTTCGATAAAGTGGTGTTCTCCTGCCCACTTCTGGTGCCTTATGGCCCCCTGCACACTCAGTTCGGTTATCACATCATTAAGGTGCTGTACCGTCACTGAACCTGAATGGCGGGAATAAAAATCCACCTGCATGATTGCGCCCCAGAGGGGCGTACTTAGCTCTGATTCTGAGAGCCTTCGCTTCAGACTACTTTTAACGAGGTTGGCCTTCTTCCTGCCCATTACTCATGGTTAAATCCTTATCAGCTATGGGGATAACAGATTCGGATTTTCCCATGAGTAGCATTACTGGCAGAGCCAATTTGTTGCTGACCACCTCCACAGGAGGTGGTGTTTATTTACACATAAAAAAGAGCGGCTCGCCGCTCTTTTTGTTTTCAGCACCGGACGTTACCGGCACGGAGATTAACCTGCGACCGCGATACGTTTCATATCGGTCATGTAGCCACGCAGTTTGCAGCCCACGGTTTCGATCGGATGGTGGCGAATCGCCTCGTTAACGTCGCGAAGCTGTGCATTGTCCACCGTCGTCGAACCTGCCGCCGCTTTGCCCAGGTCACCCACCTGCAAAGTAGTCATAAACTCTTTCAGCAGCGGAACCGCCGCATAAGAGAACAGGTAGTTACCGTATTCTGCAGTATCGGAAATAACCACGTTCATTTCATACAGGCGCTTACGGGCGATAGTGTTAGCAATCAGCGGCAGCTCGTGCAGGGACTCGTAGTATGCCGACTCTTCGATGATGCCGGCATCAACCATGGTTTCGAACGCCAACTCAACGCCTGCTTTCACCATGGCAATCATCACCACACCCTGATCAAAGTAATCCTGCTCAGCAATTTTGCCTTCGAACTGTGGTGCCGTTTCAAACGCGGTTTTACCCGTTTCTTCACGCCAGCCCAGCAGCTTTTTATCGTCATTGGCCCAGTCAGCCATCATCCCGGAGGAGAACTCGCCGGAAATGATATCGTCCATATGCTTCTGGAACAGCGGTGCCATAATGGTTTTCAGCTGCTCAGAGAGGGCAAAGGCACGAATTTTTGCCGGATTGGACAAACGGTCCATCATCAGAGTGATGCCGCCCTGCTTCAGCGCTTCGGTTATGGTTTCCCAACCGAACTGGATCAGTTTTTCTGCGTAAGCCGGATCGCTACCTTCTGCCACCAGCTTGTCAAAGCACAGCAGAGAGCCTGCCTGCAACATACCGCACAGAATAGTCTGCTCACCCATCAGATCGGATTTCACTTCAGCCACGAAGGAAGATTCCAGCACGCCCGCACGATGACCGCCGGTTGCTGCCGCCCAGGCTTTGGCAATGGCCATACCTTCGCCTTTTGGATCGTTTTCCGGGTGAACCGCGATAAGGGTTGGCACACCGAAACCACGTTTGTACTCTTCACGAACCTCAGTACCAGGGCATTTCGGCGCGACCATCACTACCGTAAGATCTTTACGCACCTGCTCACCCACTTCAACGATGTTGAAGCCGTGGGAATAACCCAGTGCCGCACCGTCTTTCATCAGCGGCTGCACAGCCTGAACCACAGCGGTGTGCTGCTTGTCCGGGGTTAAGTTAATCACCAGGTCAGCCTGCGGGATCAGCTCTTCGTAAGTCCCTACTTTGAAACCGTTTTCGGTCGCTTTACGCCAGGAAGCACGCTTCTCGGCAATCGCTTCAGCACGCAGGGCATAGGCGATATCCAGACCGGAATCACGCATATTCAGACCCTGGTTCAGGCCCTGAGCACCACAACCAACGATCACGACTTTTTTACCTTTCAGGTAGCTCGCTTCATCAGCAAATTCATCACGCGCCATAAAGCGACATTTACCTAATTGCGCTAACTGATTGCGCAGGTTCAAAGTATTGAAATAGTTAGCCATGGGTACTCCATATAGGGTTATATACATTTTTCATTGGCAGGGGCTACCATTTGGCAGCTCGCCCTGAATAACCCTTATCATATGACAGGAAATCCATTGCTTAAATTGATATATTAACAACGTCACATTGCAAAAAATGCAACGCCAAGATGAGGCCACCGCCGCATGGACTTACGCGATTTAAAACTGTTTCTGCATCTGGCTGAGAGCCGCCATTTTGGCCGCAGCGCCAGAGCAATGCACGTCAGTCCTTCCACCCTCTCCAGGCAAATCCAACGTCTTGAAGAAGATCTGGGACAGGCACTGTTCCTGCGGGACAACCGCACCGTTACGCTAACCGACGCCGGAGAAAGGCTGCGTCAGTTTGCCCAGCAGACCCTGTTGCATTATCAGCAACTGCGGCATGTTATTGGTCAGAATGGGCCATCACTGAGTGGCGAGCTGCGGCTGTTCTGTTCAGTGACGGCGGCCTACAGCCATCTGCCGCCGATTCTTGACCGTTTTCGTGCCGCGCATCCTCTGGTCGAAATCAAACTGACGACCGGCGATGCCGCCGATGCCGTTGAGAAGGTACAAAGCAGCGAGGCTGATATCGCTATTGCAGGCAGGCCAGAGACCCTGCCAGGCAGTATTGGATTTACTCCTCTCGGGCTGATCCCGCTGCTGCTGATTGCACCCGCTTTGCCCTGTCCGGTGCGCAACCAGGCGACCCAGCCAGAGCCAGACTGGTCGCAAATCCCTTTCATCCTGCCCGACCAGGGACCCGCCCGACAGCGTATTGATCTCTGGTTTCGCCGTCGCCGAATTGCCAATCCATTAATTTATGCCACCGTCTCAGGACACGAAGCAATTGTGTCGATGGTGGCGCTGGGTTGTGGTATTGCGTTACTGCCGGATGTGGTGCTGGAGAACAGCCCGGAACCGGTGCGTAACCGTATTCTGGTACTGGAAAATATTGAGATGGTCGCCCCGTTTGAACTTGGGGTTTGCGTACAAAAAAAGCGGCTCAACGAGCCGCTTATTGATGCATTCTGGAGCCTGATGTAGCTACCCCGCCAGGAAGAACCTGAACGCCGGGTTATGGGTCTCATCATGGAAATCATATCCCAGCGCCTGAAGATGCTCTTCAAACTGCAACTCATTTTCGCCCAGCTCAAAACCAGCCAGCACGCGGCCATAATCCGTGCCGTGGCTGCGATAGTGAAACAGTGAGATATTCCAGTGCGTTCCCAACGTTTGCAGGAAGCGTAACAGCGCACCAGGCGCTTCAGGAAATTCAAAGCTGAACAGGCGCTCACGCAACGGTTTCGAGGGATGTCCGCCGACCATATAGCGAACATGCAGCTTCGCCATTTCATCGTCAGACAGGTCGACCACCTTATAGCCACCTTCATTCAGCAACGTCAGAATTTCGCCTCGCTCCTCCCGTCCGCGCGTCAGACGTACCCCAACGAAAATACAGGCGCTATCGGCGTTAGCATAGCGATAGTTGAATTCGGTAACAAAGCGGCCACCGAGTAACTGACAGAACTTCAGGAAGCTGCCTTTTTGCTCCGGGATGGTGACAGCAAGCAGCGCTTCACGCTGTTCTCCCAGTTCACAACGCTCCGAGACATAGCGCAGACCGTGAAAGTTAACATTGGCCCCCGATAATATGTGCGCCAGGCGTTCGCCCTTGATCTGATGTTGCTGGATATACTTCTTCATCCCGGCCAGAGCCAGTGCGCCAGAGGGTTCAGCCACCGCGCGAACATCCTCAAACAAATCCTTCATCGCTGCACAGATAGAATCGCTGTCCACGGTGATGATGTCATCAAGGTATTCCTGGCACAGGCGAAAGGTTTCGCTACCGATGCGCTTCACCGCCACACCTTCAGCAAACAGCCCAACGCGCGCCAAATCAATCGGATGACCGGCTTCCAGCGCGGCTTTCAGGCAGGCAGAGTCTTCCGATTCCACGGCGATGACTTTAATTTGTGGCATCAGCTGCTTGATCAACACCGCCACGCCTGCCGCCAGGCCGCCGCCGCCCACCGGGACGAACACGCGGTCGATGTGCGCGTCCTGCTGCAACAGCTCCATCGCCAGCGTGCCCTGGCCGGCAATCACCATCGGGTGATCAAAAGGCGGTACAAAGGTATACCCCTGTTGTTCAGACAGCTCAATGGCTTTGCCTTTCGCCTCATCAAAATTAGCCCCGAACAGGAAAACCTCACCGCCAAACGCCCGCACCGCATCCACTTTGATATCAGCGGTCGCCACCGGCATCACGATCAGGGATTTGATCCCCATTTTTGTTGCCGACAGCGCCACGCCCTGAGCATGATTACCCGCAGAGGCAGTGATCACCCCACGCGCCTTTTGCTCTGCATTCAGCGTGGCAATCATTGCGTAAGCACCGCGAAGCTTGAAGCTGTGCACAGGCTGACGATCTTCGCGCTTAACCAGAATAGTGTTGCCGAGACGTGAAGAGATCTTCTCCATCTTTTGCAACGGGGTAACCTGCGCCACTTCATACACTGGCGAGCGAAGTACCGCCCGCAGATACTCCGCGCCGCAAGGCTCAACGGGTAGCGGTTGAGATTCTGCCATCGTTATCAGCCTCCCAGCTGGCTCTTGTCACGCACGGCACCTTTGTCTGCACTGGTTGCCAGTAAGGCATAGGCACGAAGGGCAAAAGAAACCTGCCGTTCACGGTCATGAGGCGTATAGGCTGCCTCACCACGGGCTTCTTCCTCTTCACGACGGGCATGCAATTCGTTATCCGGTACATCCAGTTTGATGCCGCGACCGGGAATATCAATGTCGATCATGTCACCCTCTTTCACCAGCGCGATGGTGCCGCCGCTGGCTGCTTCAGGTGAAGCATGGCCGATAGATAAACCGGAGGTACCCCCGGAAAAGCGGCCATCCGTGATCAGCGCACAGCTTTTGCCAAGGCCCATCGATTTCAGGTAGGTAGTCGGGTACAGCATTTCCTGCATACCCGGTCCGCCCTTCGGCCCTTCATAGCGGATCACTACCACATCCCCGGCAACCACCTTACCACCGAGGATGGCGCTGACCGCATCGTCCTGGCTTTCATATACTTTCGCCGGCCCACGGAAGGTCAGACTCTCTTTGTCTACGCCTGCGGTCTTCACGATACAGCCGTCTTCAGCCATGTTGCCGTACAGCACGGCCAGACCGCCATCCTGACTGAAAGCGAATTCGCGGGAACGAATACACCCCTCTTTGCGGTCATCATCCAGCGTGTCCCAGCGCGTATCCTGCGAGAAAGCCTGGGTGGTGCGAATACCTGCGGGTCCCGCGCGAAACATTTTCTTAACCGCTTCATCCGTGGTCAGCATGATGTCATAACGCTCCAGCGTTTCCTTCAGGCTCAGACCCAACACGTTTCTTACGCTGTTATCCATCAAGCCGGCACGACTCAGCTCACCGAGGATGCCAATCACGCCACCGGCACGGTGAACATCCTCCATGTGATATTTCTGGGTGCTTGGTGCCACTTTGCAAAGATGTGGAACCTTACGCGACAGACGATCAATGTCGGAGATATTGAAATCAACCTCACCTTCCTGTGCGGCTGCCAGCAGGTGCAGAACGGTATTGGTTGAGCCGCCCATCGCGATATCCAGCGTCATCGCATTCTCAAAAGCCGCTTTATTGGCGATATTGCGCGGCAATACGCTTTCATCATCCTGTTCGTAATAGCGCTTCGCCAGGCCAACAATACGTTTTCCGGCATTCAGGAACAGCGCTTTACGATCGGCATGGGTCGCCAGCAGGGAACCATTTCCTGGCTGCGAAAGGCCCAGCGCTTCGGTCAGACAGTTCATTGAGTTGGCGGTAAACATCCCCGAACATGACCCGCAGGTCGGGCAGGCAGAACGTTCAATCTGCTCACTGTCAGCGTCGCTGACATTCGGGTTCGCGCCCTGGATCATCGCATCCACCAGATCCAGCTTGATGATTTTGTCAGACAGTTTGGTTTTACCGGCCTCCATCGGACCACCTGAAACAAAAATCACCGGAATATTCAGACGCAAAGAGGCCATTAGCATCCCTGGGGTGATTTTGTCGCAGTTAGAGATACAGACCATCGCATCAGCACAGTGTGCGTTAACCATGTACTCCACAGAATCAGCGATCAACTCACGCGAAGGCAGTGAGTAAAGCATGCCACCATGCCCCATCGCGATGCCATCATCCACGGCAATGGTGTTGAACTCTTTCGCCACACCGCCGGAAGCTTCAATCTGCTCCGCGACCAGTTTACCCAAATCGCGCAGGTGTACATGGCCCGGCACAAACTGTGTAAACGAGTTGACCACGGCAATAATTGGCTTGCCGAAATCGTCATCGGTCATTCCTGTGGCCCGCCACAGGGCCCGGGCACCCGCCATATTGCGGCCGTGAGTGGTGGTGGCGGAACGGTACTTAGGCATGCTCATACTCCAGAATCAGATAGTACGCGGGCGTCAAAGGACGCCCGCAAAATGTCGTTATTGTGGGTTAACCGGATCCAACCAGCCCCATTTGTCTTCGGTCTCACCGGTGAACAGACCGAAAAATGCAGACTGAATACGCTCGGTTACCGGGCCACGTTTACCAGCACCTACCTGAATACGATCCACGCTGCGAACCGGTGTGATCTCCGCTGCGGTACCGGACATAAAGACCTCATCAGCCAGGTACAGGGATTCGCGGGACAGCACCTGCTCGCGCACTTCAATGCCCATACTCTCTGCCAGTTTGATAATCGCATCACGGGTAATACCGGGCAGGGCAGAAGAAGTGAACGGCGGTGTAAACAGGATACCGTCTTTGACTTCAAACAGGTTTTCGCCTGCTCCCTCAGAGATATAGCCCTGCGTATCCAGCGCGATCCCTTCCTGGTAGCCGTGGCGGCGTGCTTCGCTGCCTACCAGCAGGGAAGACAAATAGTTGCCGCCTGCTTTGGCCGCGGTTGGCAACGTGTTTGGCGCAACGCGGTTCCAGGAAGAAACCATCGCATCAATGCCCTGCTCCAACGCTTCAGGCCCCAGATAAGCCCCCCACGGGAAGGCAGCGATAATAACATCGGTGCTGTAGCCATCTGGTGGATTAACGCCCAGCCCCACATCACCAACAAAAATTAACGGACGAATGTAAGCACTTTTCAGGTTATTCACACGCAACACCTGGCGGCAGGCTTCCATCAGCTCATCCACGCTCTTTTCGACAGGAAAGCGATAAATTTTCGCGGAATCACGCAGGCGCTGCATATGTTCACGATGGCGGAAGACGACCGGACCTTTGTGCGAGTCATAGCAGCGGATACCTTCGAAGACTGATGTGCCATAATGCAATGCATGAGACATCACGCTTACCTTTGCTTCTTCCCACTTAACCATCTCGCCATTGAACCAGATAAAGTCGGCTTTCTTCGTCATGCTAATTTCCTTTCGCGCTCAGGCGCGGATTTGTTGTGTTGTCTGGTGTTGGATTTGGACGTACGCGACATCCATTATCTTGCTAAGTTGTGTTGACAGTAAATCGACTGAACGCTGGCTGGCAACCGTCATTTCAATATTAACACTGTCGGTATTGTTCACCGATGCCAGATTCATGGTACACACACGAAACCCCCGGTGACGGACGACACGTAAAATACGTTCCAGTATTTCCGGGCGGAAACGAGCCTGAATAGACAAGTGATGCTGCATCATGAAATTCTCTCCATCATGTTTTCGTTGCTGGCACCCGGTGGAACCAGCGGCCAGACATTTTCATTTTCGTCAATAGCGACGTGTAGCATGTATGGCCCTTCGCTGTGCAGCAAAGCGTCTAATGCAGCGTCGACCTGGTCTTTACGGGTGATACGTTGGCCAGGAATATCAAAAGCGCTGGCCAACGTCAGGAAGTCAGGATTATCGGACAGGTTGGTTTCACTGTAACGTTCAGAAAAAAACAGCTGCTGCCACTGACGCACCATGCCCAGACGCTGATTGTCTAACAGCACGATTTTCACTGGCAGCTGTTTGCGTTTGATGGTACCCAGCTCCTGCACGTTCATCATGAAGGAACCGTCGCCCGATACACAAATGACCGTGTCTTTTGGACGGGCAACCTGCGCACCCACTGCTGCTGGCAGGCCAAAGCCCATGGTGCCCAGCCCGCTTGAGGTAATGAAGTTTTCTGGTCGGGTGAAGCACATATGCTGTGCTGCCCACATTTGATGTTGTCCGACGTCGGTGGTCACAATGGCACTGGCAGGTTTGCGGTCTGAAAGCTGTTTGAGGAACAGAGGAGCATAAATTACCTCACCCGGATGATCATAACGCCAACCATGTTCTGCTTTCATGGCCTGAACATGTTCGCGCCAGGCTGCAATATTCACCGGATGGTACAGTTCCGGCATTAACTTATTGAGATCGCCTCGCAAAGTCACATGCGCCCGACGCAGCTTGTTAAGCTCAGCCGGATCGATATCCATATGAATAACGTTGGCATGTGGCGCAAACTCATTCAGTTTACCCGTCACACGATCATCAAAACGAGCGCCTATGGCGATTAATAAATCACACTGCTGAACGGCCAGGTTAGCCGCTTTAGTACCGTGCATCCCCAGCATTCCCAGATAGCAGGGGTCCTGTGAATCTGGCGTACCGAGGCCTTTCAGTGTGGCTACCGCAGGAATACCGGTTTCTTTTGCGAAGATGCGCAACGTATTAACGGCATTTGCCATACCAACGCCACCGCCGACATACAAAATTGGTTTGTGGGCCCTGGCCAACATCTCGCGAGCCTGCTGAAGTTCCTGAAGCGGATGTTCAAATTCATCTTCAACCGGCATTAAATGTGCAGTAAGCTCACCCGAAGCCAACTGAATATCTTTAGGAATATCAATAAGTACCGGACCAGGGCGGCCTGACTGAGCAATGGCAAACGCCTCCGCCATCACTGCCGGAAGTTCATCCAGCGACTCAACAAGAAAACTGTGTTTGGTACATGCCAGAGACAACCCCAGTACATCGATTTCCTGGAAAGCATCCGTTCCAATCAGACCACCTGCCACCTGCCCGGTGATGGCAACCACTGGAACAGAATCCATCATCGCGTCTGCCAGTCCGGTAATCAGGTTGGTCGCACCGGGACCAGACGTCGCGATACAAACACCCACCCTACCAGTAGAGCGTGCATAACCAATGGCCGCCATAGCGGCACCTTGCTCATGGCGGCACAGTAAGTGTTCGACGCCACCATCGTATAGCGCGTCATAAACGGGCATAATCGCTCCACCGGGGTAACCGAAAACAGTTTCAACACCCTGCCCACGTAACGCCTGAACCACCCACTGTGCACCATTCATAGTTATTTCCCCGTCCTGTTTTGGGAACAACAGCATTTTGCTCTGCCACTCATTTTTAGTTCCTCAGTCATTAATACCTTGCCGAAAAAAAACCCCCGGACCTTTCGGTGCGGGGGTTCTTTCGAAATCAGGCTTGATTTTTAAGCCTTTCTTCCTCCGAGCGTAGCCCCGCACGGCGTGATAATAATCACGACGACGTTAATGACGACCAGGCTTAGAACTCGTAGAAGGGCTTTCATTTAAATTCGGTAATTTCGCTTGTTCGAAGTAATGCCTACAGAGTTATCACAGTTAACCCCAGATGTTCAACTTTTTTTATCATTTTGTTTTTTGTCCACCTCTGGAATTTTTATAAAAAACAAAGAATATTCAGGTAATAACAGCGATACTGAAAATTATTCACTTTGCACAACAGATAACCGCGTTTGCTCTGCCCTGGGCTATAGCATTGTGAGCATTCTCCAGAATCTATGGCAATACATGTCGATAATGAAAAATAATTGCGGCGCCGGTTAGTGAATTCGCCATCAGGCATCGAACCTCTAACCAAAACATTGCACACTCTCCACTAACAAGGAGTGTGTATGGCATTATCCGTAACTTATACCCGTGCGGCCATCGGTGTAAAAGCACCTCTGGTGTCTGTTGAAGTTCATCTGAGCAATGGTCTGCCAGCCCTTACGTTAGTTGGTTTACCAGAAGCCACCGTTAAAGAAGCTCGCGAACGTGTTCGCAGTGCAATGATCAACTGTGGGTTCACTTTCCCGGCAAGACGTATAACGGTCAACCTGGCCCCCGCCGACCTCCCCAAAGAAGGTGGGCGCTATGATTTGCCCATCGCCATCGCCATTCTGGCAGCCTCAGAGCAAATCTCAGCAGACAAACTGGAGCACTATGAATTCCTCGGAGAGCTTGCTCTGACAGGCATTGTACGAGGAGTTCAGGGCGTTATTCCTGCCGCAATGGCTGCTATTGCCGATGGGCGGCAACTCATTCTGTCCGGCGATAACCGGCAAGAAGCAGGGTTGATCCGTCAGGGAAATTGTTTGCTTAGTTATAAGCTGTTGGAAATATGTGCCTTCCTCAATGGTCAGGCAGAATTACAGATTGCCCACTATGAGTCACATGAATTGCCCCCCGCACAGGGAGATTTACAGGATATTATTGGGCAGCAACAGGCTAAGAGAGCGCTGGAAATTACCGCAGCGGGAGGACATAACTTATTATTGATAGGGCCACCCGGTACCGGTAAAACAATGCTGGCCAGTCGACTTCCTGGTCTGATGCCCCCTTTAAACGATCAAGAGGCGCTTGAGAGCGCTGCTATTGCAAGTCTGCTCAGTAGCGGAGAGATACAACGTCAGTGGCGTCAGCGCCCTTTCAGAGCGCCTCACCATACCTCTTCCCGCTATGCGCTGGTCGGCGGTGGCTCCCTTCCCAGGCCCGGAGAAATATCCCTGGCGCACAATGGTATCCTTTTCCTGGATGAGCTACCGGAATTTGAGCGTAAAACACTGGATGCACTGCGGGAGCCTATTGAGGCTGGCATTATTTGCATCTCACGCGCACGCGCCAGGGTTATCTATCCTGCCCACTTTCAATTAGTTGCAGCAATGAATCCCAGTCCAACCGGACATCACAGCGGTACGCACAATCGCAGTACACCGCAGCAAATCCTCCGCTATCTCAGCCGTCTGTCCGGGCCATTTTTGGATCGTTTTGATTTATCGCTGGAAGTCCCTCTTCTTCCCCCTGGCACACTCAGCAACGCCACACACGCCATAAGTGAATCAAGCGAGACAATCCGTCAACGCGTACTTGCAGCACGCAAACGACAACTTGTCCGTGCAGGGATCATTAACGCCGCACTTGGGCCTGATGAGATTAAGTGCAGCTGCCATATTCACCAGGCTGATGCACACTGGCTGGAAGAGGTGTTGACCCGATTAGGCTTATCTGTTCGTGCATGGCAGCGTATCCTGAAAGTCGCCCGAACAATCGCCGATCTGGCTGGGGAAGAGAGAATACAACGTGAACATTTGAATGAAGCCCTGAGCTATCGGGCTATCGACCGGTTGCTTATCCATCTGCAAAAAAATTTGTCGTGATAACGTGCAAAAAAACTGATTCATTTGCGATAAAGGAGCGCACGTAAACTGACGGTGAGAGAGGTGCTGAACGAATGCGTTAAAAAAAGGGGCACTGGCCCCCTGTGTTCTTACTCTTCGCTGTCTGAGTAGTCTTCCACGCCTTCCATCTGCGGCTTTCCACCAGACAAGGTGTGAAAGCGCTTGGGTCGTTTGATACGCGACATGTATTTCGACCACACTCGTTCTGCTTCAGTTTCCGCCTCGCGGATACCGCGACATACTTCAATGAACAGACGCTCTTCTTCTGTCACTGGCTCACGCTTCGCCAGGTCTAATTCATTAAATGCATATCCACAGCGCTCAAGAAGTTGGGCTTCCTTAATGGTGAAATCACCGTGACGGGAGAATCCGCGTGGATAATGTTTGTTATCAAAAAAACGATTAGTTGTTGCGAAGCTTTCCGCCATTTTACACGCTCCTAACTCTTCTATGGCCGTGCTATTTATGGCGCGGAGTATTAGATACGCTTGACAGAGTGTAAAACAAAACATTTAAATCATAACGACAAATGTTTTTTAGGAGATGAATGTGGATACGGAATTACTTAAAACCTTTCTTGAAGTGAGCAGAACCCGCCACTTTGGACGTGCCGCTGAAGCACTCTATCTCACTCAATCCGCCGTGAGTTTTCGCATCAGGCAGCTTGAAAACCAACTGGGAGTGAATCTTTTTACCAGACATCGTAACAATATCAGACTTACTTCAGCTGGTGAGCGTTTACTTCCGTACGCTGAAAGTCTGATGAGTACCTGGATTATGGCAAAGAAAGAAGTATCACATACTCAGCAGCATCATGAGCTGTCTGTTGGGGCCAGTGCATCACTTTGGGAAGCCTATCTCACCCCCTGGCTAAAAACGCTCTATGAGAATCGGGAGAGCTTGCATCTTGAGGCCAGGGTTGCCCAGCGTCATTTACTGGTCAAGCAACTCCACGAACGTCAGTTGGATTTACTGATCACCACTGAAGCTCCCAAAATGGACGAACTGACCAGCCAACAAATCGGGCATATCTCATTATCACTGTTTCGTTCTGGAAAATCGGATAAATGCGACGAAAAATATGATTACATCAAGCTGGAGTGGGGTGCTGATTTTCATCAGCATGAAAGCTACCTGGCGGGGGCTGATGATGTCCCGGTATTGACCACTACATCGGCACATCTTACCAGGGAGCTGTTACACACCACAAATTCCTGTGCTTTTTTGCCGGAAATCTGGCACAAAGTCTACCCGGACTTAACCTTAATCCCGGACACACCAGTAGCCGTACGGCCACTATATGCCGTCTGGTTGCAAAACAGCGATCAGCAAACCCACATTCGTCAGTTACTTAAATTCCCGGTAAATTCTCAGTAATTGTTTATTCCAGAAAAATGTCATGCAACTAATCCATGCATTTTTCTGCATAACCACACAGAGACTTTAAAAAAGAAATGGTACACCCCACCTGTATGCAGGTGGTTTTCATGTGCTACACGCTGTATTTAAGTGGCATATTCTCTGGCTATGGCTATCAGGAACAACCTTTCCAGACTTATTTTCATCGCGTTATAGATTTGAGGAGACAGTCTGTATGAAAGAAGGAGGGATTATTAATGACAAAAAAAATCCTTTACCGAAGTAAAGGATAATTTTCTGGCAGGGGCGGAGGGACTCGAACCCCCAACACCCGGTTTTGGAGACCGGTGCTCTACCAATTGAACTACGCCCCTAAAAGGGTGGCGGAACGGACGGGGCTCGAACCCGCGACCCCCTGCGTGACAGGCAGGTATTCTAACCAACTGAACTACCGCTCCACCGATTCTGTACTGAACTCAGAAGTAACCTCTGATTCAGGTATTACTTTCGCCATTCATGTCATCTGAGTGGCGTTCAATTTGCAGAATATAGTTCCTGCATCTTGCTGTATGATGCCTGGCAGTTCCCTACTCTCGCATGGGGAGACCCCACACTACCATCGGCGCTACGGCGTTTCACTTCTGAGTTCGGCATGGGGTCAGGTGGGACCACCGCGCTAAAGCCGCCAG
>NZ_RHHM01000016.1 GCF_003846135.1 Erwinia psidii | reverse complement strand
GATTCGCAGGTTGCGGTCGCGTTTCATCGGCCACACGTCCGGCTCCATCACCAGGCTGTATACCGCGTAGCGCGTGCCGTTCAGCTCCTGGCTGTGCACCCCCACCCGGGTGATTTTACCGTTAAGCCAGCGCGTGCCGCCCAACAGCCCCTGTGTCGGAATGGCCACGCTGATGGGCTGGCCCAGCAGGGCTTTGCGGTCGATACGCGCGTCGCTGCCCAGCAGCTGTACGGTGAGTTCAAAGGCGTCGGAGAGCTTTTCGCTGCCGTTCAGTTTCCAGAACAGCAGGCCATCCACGGGCAGATGTACGGTGATACGTGAGAACATGATGTTTTTCCCGAACTGGCTGCACCGGCAGGAATGTGCCTGCCGGAAAGAGTAAAAATAATTTTACGAATCAGGTTACTACAGGGACTTAGCCCGGCGGTGATCCGCCATATGACCGTATAAAAATACGGACTTCGTGTATGCTACGGTTTATTCGTTCGGCTCCCCTTTCGGGGCCGCCCTGAAGGGCGTTCAAATGCCAGCCTTCGTCTCTGCACTGTCCGTGTCCAGACCTGCCAGCGAAAATGATGCCCGCCAGCAGCAGGTGCCAGGTTGCTTTGACACAGCGTTTTTTAGCTTCGCTGGCCCCGAAAGACCAAATCAGGCGGCAATAGAAAATAATCCGGTGATCTTACTGAGATAAGTGATTCAGGTGGCTGAATGCAGCAAAAGTCCATACGCAGACCGCGCGCTCAGCGGCATTATTCCTGACGGTTAATAACGGAATTAACTTTCGGCCGCCGTGGCGATACTCAGCCATTTTTCTTCTTCCCCGGAATGAAACGGGTTTCCCTCAGCATTATAGATTTCAATAGATCCAGGTAATACCGATTCTCTGGTCATATATCCTTTTTCCTCGGCCTGGTCCTTTTCAAGATGGTTAACGGCATCACTTTTCACCCGGAGCACTCTGCATTGTATTCCCCCACCATGATGCCTGGTGTATTTGTCATAAAACGCTTCCGCGCCATTTTCCTGAAAAAAATAAATATGATTAGAGGTCACCTGTTCCTCGATGGCGTACTCGAACTCGGTTATTTTCCTGGCAAATCTGCATAACGGATGCCCTGAATCGCCACGATACATTTCCTCTGCCAGTGTTCGTTTAAGATTTCTGTTTTTCAGATCGCTTGCGGGAGGTTTTGCTCCTGCAATCGCCGGGAAGGATTTTTTATAAAAGTCCTGTTCGATATCTCTTAACATTTCATAGGCACGATCCCGTTCTGTATTTACATCAAACGAGACAGCATCAGGCGCATAGTGCTTATTTTTATCTGTTCAGGGCTATAACCGCGTCCTATGCCATAGGAAACAGATGAGGTCAGTTTGGATTGCGCTTTTTTCTCAATACTTTTTTCACGTTCAGCGGCAAAGGTTCCCTCGCGCTGGGCAACCGATGCCCCCGATAATTTTGCAGCCGGCATCAGACCTTGCGTTTTGATATTATCAAATGCCACGCGCTTTTTAGTAATATGTAAATGTAATCGACCATTGGGTATCACCCTCTCAGTTATAATATTAAGTGTATTCCACGTCAGCAGAATAATTATTCCCTTCTGATGTGGCCGGTCTTTAATAATTTTCCCGCCCAATGTCGAATCACTTATCGGGCGATAGTGGCGGCGTACCATAAAAAAATCCAACGGAGAATAGCGGTGGCCGATGAGGTCAATGACAATCCATCACCGATATAATTTGTCCTGCCGCGCAATATTTCATTCATGCAATGGCGCGCGCTTAAACAGCTCTTCGGCCAGAGTGACGATTCGGGATCCTTCAGCCAGCCTGTTGCGCCATGCCAACGGGATGCCTGAATAGCCATACAACGCCCCGGCAATTTGTCCGGCAGTGGCCGCCACACTGTCGGCATCGTCAGCAAGGTTAGCGGCAAGCAGGACTGCATCACGGAAGTTATCGGTGTGCCACACCGCCCACATGGCAGCTTCCAGCATGTCAATGACGTAGCCGCTTGAGCGGATCTGCTCCCGGCTTTTATGCTGATACTCCCCTGCGTTAATCAGCGCCGTGCGGGCGTTGAACGGGCAAAGATGCGGCGATAACGCACGCTGTTTATCCGCACCGTTCAGCAATTGGTGTAGTATCAGCCCCAGTAAGCGGCTGGCATCAAGCGATTCAACCGCACCATGCGTCGCCCGCCCCTGCTGTTGTGCATCGTGCAACGTGTGTAACAGCGAGTGACGCCGGAAGATAACCGCCGGTGCCAGACGAATGATGGCGGCGTTACCGGCAGTGCCGGGATCGGTATTACCAAACCACTCCGCACCCTGTGAGAGAAACTGTTCCAGTGCAAAGCGTGTCGCTCCCCCGATATCGAAACAGACCCCTGTGACGCTGTTCACGCCGTGTCGATACCAGTTCACCATGCGATTACGGAAATCCGTCAGATCCAGGCAGTCTTTGTAGAGATAAGTTTCCGCCAGGCAAAGCGCCATGGTGGTATCGTCGGTCCAGTCGCCCGGACGCAGGGCGAAAGGCCCGCCCCCAACCATATCGGTGACGACGTGCTGGTCGCGCGGGAGAAACTCCAGCGTGGTGCCTACCGCATCGCCAACTGCAAGCCCCACCAAAGCCCCTTTGGCCCGGTCGCGCAAAGTTTCCCGATCGGCAAACGGTGGCGTTGATTGCAGCCAGGCCGGTAGGGGTATTTCACCTGTAAGCCAGGGCTGGTAATCCAGCCGGAAATTTTCCAGACTGATAGCCTGCGCCGTAAATTCAGTCGGAAAATGCCGGGAGTAATTATCACGAACGTAGTGTTCGAGCGTGGCGGTTTGCGTTCGGAGATCGATCATAGTCTTTTCTGGTTATTGTCGTGGTAAACCTGTCTGGATGAAATTAGCAGGCAGTGGCTGAAATCATTGCGTTAATAAGAAATGATGCAAACGGTCACTCACCTTTTTCATAACTTAACGACCAAACAGCCAAATACTTTGTAACGCCAGCAGATGCCATATATATCGATAAACTGGGGAAAGTAATATAACCGCAGATTTATCGCATGCCATCTGCTTTTATCTCAGTGCCGAACATTATATCCGTTACAACGTGCAGTGAGTTAAAGACCAAAATGTAAATATTAAAACCGAAGGCTTTCAGCCTTGATGCAACGACAGATGTGGCATCATTGACACAATCCGGGGCCGTATAAATATTTTTTACTCCCCCCCAGAAATATGTCTTTTTCACGTTGTTGCCATTCAGCCGGTGTGTGCCGCATAACAGCCCCTGCGTCGGGACAGCCACACTGCCGTTCAGTTTCCAGAACCGTACTTTATCTGTCGGCAGCGGGACGATGATGTCCCGAACTGACTGCAACGGCAGAATATGCCTGCCGGTTGGTTAAAAAAGATTAACCCTGTGGGTTGAGCAACCACACACCTTCACGATCGACGGTAATATTCTGGTCACGGGTGTGGCCATCATTGCTGATGCTGAAGCGGTAATCACCCGGTGCCAGCTGCAACATGGCAAAGCCATTTGGTGCAGGTACCAACGCCTGTGGGCTGCCGTTCATCGCTACCCGATCGCCGGGTTGCAGGCGAATATACACCTGGGCAATCGGTGCCGGGGGCGGTGGCGCGGACGGTTTTGCAGGTTCATTACTTTGTGCCGTTGCCGCGTCAGAAGCAGCCACGTTGGTACTGGCGGTTTCTGCTGGCGGTGGCGACCTTGTGGCCGTCGGCTGCCCGGACGCTGAAGATGTTGTTTCCGCCGGGGCTGTCGATGCACTTTGCGCCTGGGTATCGCTGCTGCCCCCGGCAATCATCGCGCCAACGCCAATGCCCACCAGCACCCCGGCGGCAATCAGTCCCGGCATCAGAAAACGCTTCGCGGGGGTGGCCGGCGGCGTGCTGGCGGTGGCGGCGGCAGGTTCAGGCTCCACCGGCACCAGCATGGTACCCGGCCCGCTGACATTCACTTCGTGGCTCGCATTGATATCGGTCGGTGGCAGTTCCATCAATGCCGCCAGTTGATCAACGGTCTGAGGTCGGTCTTCCGGTTGCAGTTGCAACGCCCGGTCGATGGCATGAAGCAGCGGCAGCGAGTAGCCCGCCGGACGCAGTTTAGCCAGCGGCTGATAGTTATCCTCGATGCTGCGCACCACACTTACCGGCGGAGGCGATCCGACAATCAGCGTATGCAGCACCGCTCCCAGAGCATAAATATCGGTCCAGGTTCCCTGCTCACTCTCGTTATCATCGCTGTACTGCTCTATCGGTGCAAAACCCGGCTTGAGCATGGTTTCCGTTTCGTCAGAGAGGTTGCCAATCGCCTTACGGGCAGAGCCAAAGTCCAGCAGCACCGGCACGCCATTTTCCTGGATCTGGATATTATCCAGCGAGATATCGCGGTGCAGATAACCTTCCTGGTGGATGGTGTTGATGGCACCGAACAGCGGCGGCAGCAGGCAACGGATCCACGCTTCGCTGATCATCTCCGGGCGGGTGAGATGCAGCTGTGACAGCGTAGTACCGGTATAGAACGCGGTGCCCATGTAGGCGGTATCGTTCTGCACCCAGAAGCGCAAAACGTGCAGCAGGTTAGGATGATTGAAACGGGCCAGCAGCCGCGCTTCCTGAATAAAACTGTTCAGTCCGGCGTGAAACGTTTTGCTGAAGCGTTCACTTCGCAGCACCAGGGTAAGATCGTCACTGCGTACCGCCAGTGAGGTCGGCATAAATTCTTTAATGGCGATGGTACGCTCAAGCTGGTGATCCCAGGCGCGGTAAACGATACCAAAGCCGCCTCCGCCAATCACTTCCTTGATTTCAAACTCGTTAAAGCGGTAGCCCACCGGCAAAGCGTTAGGGATCGTCCGCGGAGTATCTTGTTCTGACATAGTTGATAACTCTCTGATGGTTAAGGGCTTCACGCCTCAAACTGACACTGGAATTCACCCTGTTGTAGGGTGACACGCAGGCGACGATACTGCTCATCGCGCGCGCTGGCACTGAGCAACATCTGGCTCATTTGCGGTAGCAGGGTATTGGTAAGAATCGCGTCGACCATACGGCCACCGGATTCCACTTCGGTGCAACGCTGGACGATCTGCGTAATCACGCTGTCGTCCACCTCGGAAACAATACCGTGATTTTGCTCCAGGCGGAGCTGAATACGTTTCAACTGTAGGCGGACAATGCTGGCCAGCATCTCGTCACTCAGCGGATAGTATGGCACCACCAGCAGACGGCCCAGCAGGGCGGGCGGGAATACTTCCAGCAACGGTGGACGCAACGCGGTGGCTAATGCCTCCGGTTCCGGTATCAGTTCAGGATCGGCACACATGGCGCTGATTAGCTGTGTACCGACGTTAGAGGTCAGGATAATCAGCGTGTTGCGAAAATCAATGTGCCGTCCTTCGCCGTCTTCCATCCAGCCTTTGTCGAACACCTGGAAAAAGATTTCATGCACATCCGGGTGCGCCTTTTCAATTTCGTCGAGCAGTACCACGCTGTAGGGACGGCGACGCACCGCTTCGGTCAGCACGCCACCCTCGCCGTAGCCGACATAGCCCGGCGGCGCCCCCTTCAGCGTGGAAACGGTATGCGCCTCCTGGAACTCGCTCATATTAATGGTGATAATATTCTGTTCACCGCCGTACAGCGTTTCCGCCAGCGCCAGCGCCGTTTCGGTTTTACCCACGCCGGAAGGGCCGCAGAGCATAAAGACGCCCACCGGTTTGTTGGGATCGTCAAGACGCGCACGGGAGGTACGGACACGTTTGGCGATCAGATCCAGCCCATGGCGCTGACCAATGACACGTTCATTGAGCGTGTCGGCCAGTTTCAGCACCGCGTCGATCTCATTCTTCACCATGCGTCCCAGCGGGATACCGGTCCAGTCAGACACCACCGCCGCCACCACGTTGGCATCCACCGCGGCAAAGAGTAGCGGCGCGTCGCCCTGCAATACTTTCAGCTGCTGCTGCCGCTCAGTAAGCTGTTGGTGGAGAGCGGCCATGTCCTGTGCGTCGTCGTCGTGCAGTCCGGCGCGCAGGGCGATAATCTCATCCACCAGCCCACGCTCTGCCTGCCAGCGATCGCTCAGTTGAGCGCGCAGGACAGCCAGTTCAGCAAGCTGCTGGTCGAGTTTCTCCACGCGGGCAGGATCGCCAATCGCCACTTTCGCTTCACGCCCGGCGATCTCTTTTTCGATTTCCAGCGCGTGGATGCGGTGCTGACAGTCTTCCAGCTGCGGCGGCTGTGCGCTCTGGCTGACCGCCACGCGGGCGCAGGCGGTATCCAGCAACGCAACGGCTTTATCCGGCAGCTGACGGGCCGGAATATAGCGGTGCGACAGCTTCACGGCGGCGGCCACCGCCTCATCCAGCAGCAGCACCCGATGGTGTTTTTCCAGCGGGCTGACGGTGCTCCGCAGCATCAGCAGTGCTTTTTCCTCGTCCGGCTCTGCGACCTGTACGGTCTGGAAACGGCGCGTCAGGGCAGGATCTTTCTCAATGTATTTTTTGTACTCCGCCCAGGTGGTAGCCCCGATGGTGCGGAGCTGACCGCGCGCCAGCGCGGGCTTGAGCAGGTTGGCCGCGTCCCCGGTGCCCTGTTGCCCCCCGGCGCCCACCAGCGTGTGGATTTCATCAATAAACAGAATGATCGGCGTCGGGCTGGACTGTACTTCATTGATCAACGCCTGAAGACGCGCCTCAAATTCACCTTTCATGCCCGCGCCGGCCTGCAACATGCCGATATCCAGCAGCCACAGCTGTACATCCTGTAGCGGCTGCGGCACATCGCCTGCCGCCAGACGCAGGGCCAGCCCTTCGACCACCGCCGTTTTGCCCACGCCCGCCTCACCGGTCAGCAACGGGTTGTTCTGCCGACGACGCATCAGAATATCCACCATCTGACGGATTTCTTCGTCGCGCCCTGCCACCGGGTCAATTTTCCCTTCACGCGCCCGCGCGGTGAGATCCTGGGCATATTGCGCCAGCGTGCCTTTCTGTTGCGGTACGGCCATATTCGCGTCAGCCGGTGCAGACGTCACCTGCTGGGCTTCTTTGCTGTTGGCCAGCACGCTGTCAAACTGTTCAAGCAGCGTATCGGTGTTGATGCGGCTGAACTGGGCAGAGATGCCTTTCAGCAGGTTGGCGAGGTTGAAGGTTTTCAACATGCCGATCAACAGATGGCCGCCACGGATTTGCTGCACGCCAAACTTCAGCGAGCCATAAACCCAGGCGCGTTCCACGGCGCTGTCAATGTGTTCTGACAAATCGGATACCGCACTGGCACCCCGCGGCAGACGATCCAGCGCGGCGGTAATATCTTTCGTCAGCGCATCTTCATCCAGTGAAAAATAGCGGATCAGCTGTTGCAAATCACCATCCTGATGCTGCATAAGCTGATGCAGCCAGTGCACCAGCTCAACATAAGGGTTGCCACGCAGTTTACAAAACGCGGTAGCACTTTCCAGCGAGGTAAATAACAGCGTATCCAGTTTGCCGAATAACACGGCACGGCTGATCTCTGACATGGTTTTTCTCAGTGGTAGTGATGCTGTTGATAAAAGGGGATGAACCCATCAGCCGGGTGTATTTCTGGCTGGCAGGTTCAGAGCCGGAGGGACTCGTGTTTAATTAAAGGTGAAACGGTTCAGGCTTTGCAGGGTGGTATTAGCGTTTACTGTTTTCTTCCGTCTTTTTTTTCTTTGTGGTGATGCTTTTCCAGTCAGCCATAAACAGCGCGTAGACAAGAAAAAATGCGATGGCAGAGAAACGAATGGTTGCTTCATCATGCCATACGGGATAATTAAAAAAGCGATAAAAAGCATCCACCCCATTTGCTGCAAGACAATACTGAAGTGTGCCAGCCATCAAAATTATTATGGTTTTTAGCCTGTACCTGTGGCGGAAATGCAGAAACTTTTCTGAACTCAGCAAATATAAAGGAATAAGCACCAGTATTGAGATAATAAAATAGCCCAGCGTCACCAGCCAGCTGCTGTCGGTTATGGTTACTTCGCTGTACATGCTATTTTCTCCCTGAAAACCAGATATCTGTCGATGTGCTTATGTCTGCTGACATCTCGACGATAAGAGGAACCGGCCCCATTTCCTGCCAACCCCGAATATAGTCAGTATTAATATGCCTAAACAGACGAAAGGTATCCGCTCTTAATACCGGCCTTGTTAAGCCATAGCCGGACAAAGCAATATCAACAACGTTGAAAGCCATATCCGCCTGGTTCTCGCTGTATCCCAGTCGATGGGCTATTGCGCGATAAGCCTGTCGCGTATAGCCAAACTTATCCTTACGGTAAAGCAGATAGTAACCATTTTCATAAACATTATTGATACCGTGTACCGCCAGCGGCAGACCATATCCAGCACAAAAGCTTCCCAGAGAAGCGGCACAAATGCCAAAACCGCCAAAAACCTGTGCGCCACCACCGACAAATCCAACCTGTTTAAGCGTCAGCTTTACCTGCCGATCGAGACGCTGCTTCTCCACCGCCGCATAGGACACCATTCTGCCGGTCATCAGCTGAAACTGTTGCTGGCGCAGGTAAGCCGTCTCTTCATTCAGCGTTTTGATCGCGCCGCTTAGCGACATACAGTGGATATCCACCTCGCGGGTGACGTGATTGATTAATGCGTTTATCTCCCTGAAGAATGCGCTACGCGCCTCGCCTGAAGAAAGATAAACCAGCCCGGTTTCGTTACTGACCCCGTTCAGCTGCCTCACCGCGTTCTGCAGTTCTGCCTTTCTGCTCGTTACTGAAAACATGACACCTCCCTGTTATGTTTATATAAAACAACGCATTATATCCCAATGCGTTCTGCCGGTTCCGGGCTGGAGATCAACTCTTTACGCAGTTGCGCAACTGACCCCGTTCAGCTGTCTCACCGCGTTGTTCAGTTCTTCCTTTCTGCTCGTTACTGTCAACATCACATCGCCCGGTTATATGCATATAAAACAACGCATTATATCCCAATACGTTCTGCCGGTTCCGGGCTGAAGATCAAATCACTCCTGGGCTGGACGCTGGTCTGATTTCCCAACCAGCTGCTGTAGCCCAGCCGGGCAGGACCGCCCAGCGTCACGCCTTTGACTTCTTCTGCCGCCAGCGTCAGACGAACATCCCAGACAAACTCAATGCCAAGATACTGCCGTACCCAGTCGCGCAACTGTACGGCCCAGGCCTGGCCCGGCAGAAAACGACTGTAGGTAGTCAGCGACAGCGGTCCCAGCTCAATACGAAACTTATGCTGTACATCCCGCACCGCCACGCCAAGAAACGTCGATTCACCGAGCCTTGGCATACGTCTTCCTGCCCCCAGCCGTGCGCGCTCCCGCGTATCAACCGGCTGCCAGTGCGGCATGTTTTCCGTCAGCGTGACCGGCACCTTAAAGTAATGACAGAGGATCTTCTGCAATCCTTCCGCGTCGCGTCCGTGACGGCTCAGATGCCCCGCCACCGCATAACGGGCATGATCGCTCAGGCTGCCTTTTTCCAGCTGACCGGGCTGGCCCATACCGATCAGGCTGGCGAGATAGCGTTCAACGTGACGATTATCTTCCCTGTCGAGCGAGACGGTCGGCTGGGCATCGGCCCAGGCGCGGTAAAACAGCAGCGTCAGCCGGTGATGAAACAGATCGGCAAAGGCGGTAAAGCTGTGGTCCTGATGGTGATAAACCCGTTCGCGGGCATATTCGGTCAGGTGCGTGGGCAACGGGCCATTGGGACCAAACAGGCCAAAACTGGTGATGGTTATTTCATGCAGCGGACTGTTTTCACGGGGTGCCGCGTGAGCCAGCGTGGCGGGCGCGAAGGCCAGCGACGGTTCCTGGCCAATACGCAGCGGCTCATGGCGCGGTAACGGCGCACGGCCCAGCGGGTAGCGCTCGCCACCCTGTGCATCCAGCCGCCGCAGCAGCTGGAACAGATCGTAACGCCACGGTGTCTGCGTTACGCCCTGCCAGAAGCGATCGGGCAGGCGCGTCAGCGCACGGATGGTCAGACTTTGTGCCGTCTCTTCGCTCATATCAGCGCCCTTTTCCCCATCCGTGGCTGCCAGTAACCCACCTCGCCGCGCTGCTGGCTGGTCAGCGTCATTTCTGTAAAGGCGTTCATCGCCACCAGTCGTGAAAATACCCGCTCCAGCACGCTGCCCAACAGCCACGGGCTGGAGCCGGAGAACGCCTGCTCATCGACGTTCAGCTCAATGCCGATACCGCGGGCAAACACAATCGGCCCCGGTTCAGGTACGCGACGGTAAACCGGCTTCAGCTGACAGTGACGGATACCGTCAATCTGCCTTGCCACCGGCGCATCGGCCAGATTGGCATACAGTCCCAGTAGCTGACGCAACGCCGATGCGCCCTGACCATCATCGCTGTCCATCAGACTGAGATAGTTCATTTGCAGGTGGCTGACCAGTCGCCAGGTGGTCAGTCCTTCCGCCAGGGCCGGACGCGGTGGCGTAGGCCCTTTGCGCAGGGTGAGCTGGCCAACCGGAATGGAATCAGACATCAGGAAATTACCCTGGTCCTGTTGCAACAGCATCAGTGGCAGATCGCGGCTGGTACACATCACCTCGGCCGTCAGGTGACGCAGATCGTTATTCCACGGTGAATGACGTTCATCCACCAGCGAGAGGAAAACCTCTGAGCCGATATAGCCGGTGCGTGTGCCAAAGCGCTGTGCATGTTCTGACAGGGTGCGCTGTTCACGGCGCAGTGAGAAATACGCGCCGTAATCTCCCTCGTCGCGGCTGAAGGTGCTCCAGAACGGACGAAAAATCTGCTCGCCCTGCCCCTTGTCGCCGCTGGCAAAGAGTTTCTGTACCGAGTAGATTTCATAATCCAGCGGACGGATGTTATCCACCACCAGATGGTATTCATGGACGCTGTTACTGATTTTTTGCCGCTCGGCGGTTTTCGGAAACAGATTAATGACCGGCGTGCAGTGCAGCGCCAGATGGCTTTTATCAATCACCCGCTCCAGCGCCGCATCGGCTTTATCCAGCAGCAGCACGATTTCGAAGGCTTTTACGCCCGGCGCACATCTGGCCGCCAGTCCGCTCAGCTGGCTGACACTGACAAACTGGAAGCGGGCCGGGAAGGCAAAGTATTCCTGCAACAGGCGGTAACCATCAAAGTTGCGCAGGTCGTCCGGCAACATCGCCTGATCTGCCGCGAATCCTTCCTGCTTCAGGGCATCGTCGTCCAGCACCATCCGCTGAGGACGGGCTTCGACGGTCTGGCAGAAACTGCCCACCGTGTGCTGCATCATCAGCTCCAGCAATTTCTGAGCCTGAATATCCGGGCCGCTGAGAAAGAACATCAGCTGTTCAAGATTGAGGTGATTCAGCACCACATCATGAAAGCATTCAAGACGAATGCGCAGCGCGCTGACCGCGCCCCGCTGGCCAAGGCCCAACGGGCCAAGCGGAATATCCGCCGGGACGCCGCCCAGCTCGACATGGGTAATGCGCAGCGGCTGCAACATCACGTCGTGCGCGGTGGTGTAGCTACAGGTGACGCCGCTTTTCTTCAGCGTCTGGCTGTCCATCATGGTGCCACGCGGCACCAGAAAGCCGCCGCTGATATCCCCTTTTTTGCTGTCCGGGTGCAGTTCAGCAATGGCCATTGAGGGCGTCGGAGCGAGGTAATTAGGTGCGATCATCTCCAGCAGACGCTGGGAGAAACGCGGAAATTCCGCATCCATTTTCAGCTGTACGCGGGAGGTCAGAAACGCGAAGCCTTCCATCAGCCGCTCGATATACGGGTCGGCCACGTCAATGCCACGCATCCCCAGGCGTCCGGCGACTTTCGGGTAGCGCCCGGCAAACTCCGCCCCCATTTCTCGCAGGTAAGCCAGTTCGCGGTTGTAATAATCGAGCAGTTTGCTGTCCATAATTACCCTACATCTTTCAGCTCAAAGTGGCCGTTTTCCAGGTCCAGCTCGGTGCGGAACATGAACTCCAGCGGATAAGGCACGCACCACAGACGCCCCTTTATTTCAATCGATAACACGTTGTGCAGATTCAGCGAACCGGTATCCGACACACAGCGCACCTGAAGTCCGGCTGGCAGGATGCGCGGTTCAAAATGCAGGATCGAGTTGGTCAACTTGCGCTGAATATCCTGCCATTCAATATCCGACATGCGCTGACCGGCCAGCGGTGCAACGCCAAAGTTGTAAACAGAGCGCTGTACGTGGCTGAAGGGCTGTAAATCCTGTTGCGCTTCGTTGTTAATACAGTTGAACAACCACTGCAAATCACGCAGTACGTTACGACGCAACGCACTGTGGGAGATCACCGTGTTGCTGACCGCCTCCTGCTGTTTGTCCGGGGCGTTATCGGTCAGCCGATCCAGCAGTGAGGGCTGCATTTTGTCGCGGACGTTCAGCGCGTCCTGCCTGTTGCGGTAACGAAAGCCACCGCGTAGCAGATCGCTCCCCTGATGCGACGGGTCAACATCGTTACTCATGGGCGGCTTCCGCGAAAGTCAGCACGTCCAGGCTCAACAGTGGGAACTCTGCTTCATCACCCAGCCAGGTTTTCTGGCCGTGACCGGTGAACTGCTCACCTTCGTCATCCAGCGCTGTCCATTCGGTGACGCTGCCCAGCCTGAATCGGTCTGCCGCATCGCTGGCGAACGGATAACGCACCGGCAGCTGGCAAACCTGTTCACTGCCGTCGATCAGTCTGACCAGCGTGTGACGCCAGACCAGATCGGTGACGCTGGCCGGTGGCTGAAAACGCAGCTCGCTGATGGCCGCAAAAGGCAGCCAGGTGTAATGACCGTTGACGATAAGTTCACAGACCGGACCGAGGCGACCATCGCCATCCATCAGCCACGCCACCGTCTGTTCCTGCTCTGTCTTTTCCTGTTTCACCTGGCCCGGATTCACCACCGCTGCCTCAAAGGCTCCTGCCCGCAGGACGGCGGCGCTGTCATGTTCACCGGCCACATCCGCCCGAAGGGCGTTAAGCAGATTTTCCGCCCAGCTGAACGCCTCGCCCGGCATACGCGGCTGCCCCTGACCGGCAAAGACATCAGCTCGCTGTATTTCGCCCTGGACCGCCTGCTCCAGCAGGGTCACGGTCGGCTTTGCCTGCGGCTTCAGTGCCAACCATGACTTCAGTTGCGTCAGCGCCCGCGTCCAGTTGCCCGCCAGACACAACAGCTGGACAAAGGTCGCACGCAGGTCGGCATCGGCCGGACGGCTTTTGATCTCATTTTCCACCCGGCTCAGCGTTTCCACCAGGGAGGTCCCGGACATCAGTTGGTTAAGAGAGTACACAGGCTTTCCTTATTACGGTCGGTGAACTAGTTAAGGGTGCGGAATGAACCGGCAGCCGGATCTTTCAGTTGTGGATGCAGCGCCTCCACCAGACGGATCGACAGGCTGTCTTTATCAAGCAGATATGGCGACCAGACCTTGCGTACCTCGTCGAGACGGGCTTTTAAGACGCTTTCGTCACTGGCTTCCTGCTGGCTTATCTGCACCACCACCGTGCCGTTGGCCTGCCAGCCGTTCAGCTGGGGGGCATAAGGTACAACCATCCAGCTCTGGGGGGATTTCTCGTCGGCAAGTACCATCCGTTGATTGTTCACCGTGGTGATCTGTACCTCGGCACCCGTTGCCTTGCTGCTCAGTCCTGAAACCGGGAAGCCCTCCATGAAAACGACCGACAGGTTTTTGCTGGTGTCTTTCCCCATGCGGGTTATCTGACTTTCACCCGTCAGCCAGCCATCACTGCCACAGGTGACACCGCCTTTCGCCGGTACAAACAGGGCGCGGGTCTGATCGCTGTTGTACCACCAGGTACGGAAATGGCAACCGTCCATCAGACTGAACTGGGTCCAGGGCGTGGTGTCGGCTGGCGGCGAGAGATCTTCCGGTTTCACCACCGGGGCCGCCTGAGTCGGTACGCCGGACGCTGAAGCCGCCGGGGGTTGGCCGACGCCGTTGCCCGTGGTGGCCCCCCCGGTCGGCATCTGGGTCGCCTGGCTTACCGGGGCAGCGACCGGTTCCACCTTCACTGCCCATGCCTGTGCTTTACCTGCGCTACCCTGAGCCAGCGAGTTGCCGCTACTGTCGTTCATTTGCCAGCGGATGACGTTCAGCGTTTTACACTGTTTTTCCAGTACGCTCCCGACACGCGGCAGGAAATTTTTCAGCACAGCTGGGTTTTTATTGCCGGTTGCCACAATACGCAGTGGCAGTTCTGGCCCACACCAGCTGGCCGGTGAATTGTTTTTGATGTTATCGATCCAGATGTCCAGTTTCAGCGAGGGAGATGAAACCACACGGTAATCCTGCGCCCAGGCACTGGACGCGACAAGCAGTGAGAGCGCACCTGATAGCCAATATTTCATAGAAGTCCTTGAAGGCTGTTAATCACGAAGAGGGAAAAACTGGGCCGCTTCCGACAGCGAATGAAGCAGCGTGGTGTCCTGCGGATCGCCCACCCAGACGGCGACGGCACTGTAGTTGTCCTGACTGACCTTTGATTGCAGATCGTTTTTACGGATAACCTGCTGCATCAGCGTCAGCCATTCGTCCGGGGTATTGACCATATGCAAGGATTGCTGCATATGCTCCTGCGACAGGCCATGCCAGAAACCATCGGTGCACAGCAGGAAAGCATCGCCATCCTCAATCGGCACCACATCGCTGTAGCTGGCGTCGCGCTCCGCATCACCCATGCCAAGGGCAAAATAAAGCAGATTGCCGTTAATCCCTTCGGTCTGGTGTCCGGCGTCTTTCATCTGCTGCACCAGGCTGTGATCGGTGGTGACATGGTAGAGGTAGCCGCGACGGAACAGATAAAGCCGACTGTCACCCGCATGTGCCCAGTAGGCCAGCTCATAATCCCGGTCGATAAACAGGCTGACCATGGTGGTGCCCATACGTTTATAGTCGCTGACCGCTTTTTGCTGGCGGCGAATGGCGCTGTTGGCGTCATTGACATACTGCCGAATGCGCTGCGCATCCAGATGCTGGTCGCCGTTAAAGCGATCGAGGATGGTGTTGCGCGCCAGCTCTGCCGCAACATCCCCTCCCGGTAATCCCGCCACACCGTCGCAGACCACGAAGCAGGCCGATCGCTCCCCGATGCTTTCTCCGGTCTGGTCCTGGTTACTTTCGCGGGCTCCCTGATTAGACATAGAGGCAATGGTGATATTCATCATTCTTCCGATCTGATTTGAGAGTCTTTGTACTGGTTCACTTCCATATCGTAGGCATGCAGGAACGCCTCGCCGAACAGGGTATGGAAGTCATCTTCGATTTCACCAGCCGTTTCGCCGTAGCGTTTGGTGAAGTGTTCCCACAGCGCGGCTTTACGGCTGCCGGGCAGTGAAAGCCGCGAGGTAACGCCTTCCTGTCTGGCTTCTTCCTCCAGCTGCTGCGGATTGAAGGATTGCAGCATTGAGGCAATGATCGCGCGGATCCCGGCGATCATCCCCAGCTGGTGCGCCTGCAAATCCACCAGCGCATCACGAACCGATTGCCTGGGCGGCATAAATCCCGGCATCCGGCTGCCAAACATCTGCATTAGCACCGATTTACCGGAAGGCAACAGCTTGAACGGGTTGTTGGCCTCGTCGAGGATCACCGTCATCTCTGCCTTCACGCCGCGCTTGAGGATCGAACGCGAGGAGAGCAGCGCCACGGTGCCCTGTGAGAACATACTGAGCATCTGTCCCAGCTCCTGCATGGTGTCGCTGTCGAAGCGCGGCGTGGGTTGCAGGTCATTCAGGCCCATCCCACTCAATAGCGCCTGCAGCAGTTCACCATCAAGGGCTTCACCCGCAAAAGCCGATGTCGCGCCCTGTTGCGTCATCGGGTTGGAGACCGGATCAATACGCAGACGACCTTTTGGCGGCGGCGTGGTGCTGCGGGCCACCGCCTGCGGTGTCGGCAGCGTAATACCGCCGTAATCCTGCGGCTGGGTAGGCAGTTCCTCAGCCTGAGGGAGCGCAGGTGCGCTCGCTGGCGTTGGTGCCGGTATAGCATGATCCGATGCCGCTGATGGCTCGTCGAATAACGGTGACGCTAGCGGTTGCTCATCGAACAACGGCGAGTGCGCCAGCGCTGAATCTGGCGGCGTAGCCGTTTTATGCTCTGCAAAAAGATCGAAATCGCTGTCCCGTGCTGCAACCGCTGGCGGGACAGGATGTTGCTGGTTGCCAGCCGGTTTCACCGGCTGTGGAGCGGCCCCGGATTCATCTACCGGCGTCAGTGGCATGGCGTTACCCAGCAGGCCTAACGGATCGTCGCTGTTTACCTGGGCAGGCGCACTGCCCCCGCCAAACAGGGCAAGCGGGTCCAGTTCGTCTTTAGCCGGTTCAGGCCGCTGCGGTTTGGCCGCAGGCTGTGCAATCAGCGTGCTTGGCGTGCTGTCATCAAAGATGCTTTCACTGTTAAACAGCGCGTCATTATTAAACAGCGTATCCGGCTGCTGCTGACGACGGTCAAAATTAAGCGTGTCCGGTTTCGCAGCAAACTGTGCCAGCGGATCGACCGGGTTACGATCTGCAGCGGGTGCCTCCGTCAGCGGATTAGCACTGGCGGGAGCGGTTTTATTACGGCTGGAGAGGTTGTCGCTGATGGAAAATTCTTCTGCCAGGCTGTCCCAGATCTCACTGGGAATGGCGGCAGGTGCCGCGGCCTGAACCGGCTTTGGCTGAGGTGCCGCAGGACGGGCAACCGGTGCAGGACGAACCGGAGTGGGTGCCGCAGAAGAACGCTCACTGACCTGCAGGCGGTATTCATCAATGCTGAGAATATCACCTTCCTGCAGATCAACCTGCCGCCCACGCTCCAGCGGAATATCATTCAGGTGTACCAGCGTCACGTTGCCACGATTGGTAATGCGGCATTCGCCCTCCGCCGTGATATGCACAATGGCCTGCAGGCGGGAAATGGTGCGGTCATCGTCTGGCAGCACCAGGTTATTATCAACGCCACGTCCGATGGTGCCGCCTGGCGGCTGGAAATCACAGCTGCTCTGCGGCGGCTGATGGCCGGGCTTGTTCGCTATTATCGTAAATCGCATAACGTTTTCCTGATAACGAAGGAGAGTGCGGGAGTCGTTTCTGTCCCGCCACGCGTGATTATTGCTGGTAACCGGGGCACGAACCGTACACAGGAATGCAGCCCGGATGAGAATGTCGAACGATGCTGGGCAAATAAAATAGCCTGCGGTAACAACCCCTGATAACGCATTACTTTTAATGGCGGCAGGGAAATCTTTCGCCTGCAGAAAGGGGATCCTGATTTAACTCACTGGTGATAAGCTATCAGAGGTCATTTATTTTCCACGAGACAGGTCTGCGCTGAGAAAATACGGAGCGTCAGAGGCATCCCATTAATTATACTTCCATCTTGTTGCTGTCAGAAAAATAAAAAATATTTATTTCACCGCGGTGATAAATAAAAATGTATAACCGGTCCCGGTTGGGCTATCAGGCAGTTAATACAGAGCGTAAAGAAAAATCGCAGCACGGGTCAATTTTATTGCTGCTTACTATGTCCCGGAACCACATTGACACACGATGCTTAACCGTAGGGTATTTCTTTGAATTGCACGATGCGCTGTTTATCAAGTTTATTGATACACTCATTGATAAAACCAGAGTGCGCGCTGCTCCCCTCCTCGGCGAGGCTGGCTTCCATTTCACACTGGCCTTTGCGATATTTCAGCCAGTTACGCTGGGTATCCAGCAGCATTTGCAGCTGTTTTTTCACCACGTTGTTATCGTAACTGTACTGTTCAACAATGCGGTTTTTCGCTGCCTGATATTCTGCATTTAACACTTTTTCCGTTGCAACTTTATTGTTTTCCCTGCACTCATCAACGGCCCAACTGATGGTTTTCTTACTACAATCTTCCTGAGCCTGTGCAGCCAGACAGATCGCCAGCAGCGATCCTGCCAGAAGCCGTGGTGTCAGTTTTTTCATTTTATGAGCTGGCCCTGAAAACAGATTGAAAGATGTTATTCCTGAACGGTATTAGTGATTACGGACAAGCCTGTCTGTTGGGATACCCCTTCATCGACTTTATTTTTGACGATACAATTCTGACGGAAAATATTTATCTGCTCTGATATCAGCATTGAAATTTGTGATTAATTCAGGTTATCAATAACGCCGAAAACCTGAATTTAATGAGAAAAAATCAATGTGCTTCCGTGAGATGTTTTTTTAATTCCCCGATCGTCTTCGCCCCGGAAGATCCAATTCTGCCGGTTAACGCTTTATCTATTTCAATATCATTTTTCGAACTATCTACAGAGAAAATGACGGCCTCATCAGCGGTTGCATTGGGAGATGCAGCTTCATAGATAACGGCAATTTTAATCGTGGTGTCACTGTCATTTGAGATGATACCAACAGATTTAGTCGCATTACAGACTTCAGCTTCCCAGTCGTCGAAACCAATGGTCGGGATCACGGTCTTGATCAGCGGCTTTTTCTCTGACCAACCCACAAAACAGACATTGTCATCATGTGCGTTGAATCCTTTACCTGCGATAAAAGTCCCCAGAACTTTTCCCTTTCCAGTCAGGGTAAAACTCTGTCCATCGACGGGTGAACCGCCCTGGATAGATTTTACAGAAGACTTTTTAAACAAATCTTTCTGGAAGGCAGAATCACTTATAGCATTCAGAGATGTCTGGGCAAATACCGTAACCGGCAGAAATACCATTGGGATCAAAAAAGATAAACGCATATTTCCTCTCATGAGCTTTTCAATGCAGCCTGATAGTTATTAGCAAGTTTTGTATCGTATTCGTTTTTTAGATATTTTGGCCCATTATATGTTTTTGCAAAAGTGGCCCAGTTTTTATTTTGCAACGCATTTTGCAGCGGCGGCGTATTTTTTATGAAGCTAACAAAGGCATCTAACTGCCCTTGCAAGGTCTGCATTGCTTTTACAAAGTCCTCAACATTTGCATAACCAGCAGCCTTGAAGTTTGCTCCCATAATCTGAAAAGCGCCCCAGGAAGCAGATTGCAGTGCAGCATTTTTATCAAGCGCAATAGCTTTATTTAATTTATCATACTGAACGCTGTATTTGCCATACCCACCAGCATCTTTGTTAGAAAGCACAGCATCGCTGTCGTATTTCCCATTTGTCAGGCGGTGGAAATAATGACGCTCATAAAGAATACTTGGTCGCCCTTTCTCGTCAAAGGCTCCACGCGGTGTTTCGGTCAGGACAACAGCCTTAATTGCTGCAATTTCACATCCAAGATTTTTCGCAGCCTCTACCAGTTGAGCCTCACTGAATATTACTGACCTCGTGGCACGATCGGTCGAAGTATGAAAGGATGAATGCACAACTAAATTATGCATCGTTATACCGTTTGGGGAAATAATTCCGTCGGGATTTTTTAAGCCAACAACGTCCTGCTGAAATTTTTTTATTCTTTCTATTGTCGCAGGCCTTATAATTCCATCTTCGCTTAATTTGTCAGACGGCGTAGTAACTTTCTTATTTTTATTGAGTAAGATCTGAACAGTGAGAACATCCGCATAATTATTTTTCTGTCCGATCCCAACAGCATCACTAATTTTTGCCATACCATCATCTCTACTATCAACACATCTCGGTAACACATTGAACTTAAGAAATAAAGTTCCCACAAAGGAGGAGCTGCTGTTATTTATGCTTCTTTGTTTTCTTTAATGTTCCAACCAGCACTGCTTTCTGCTCCTTTATTACCGGAAGAGCTTTGCTCCCAGTACTGCTGTTTCACTTTAGAAGACTGGAAGGAATAAGACATGCCCACTAAATCGCCATTATTAGCACCGTTGTATTTTACTTGCGTCACCAGCACATCTTCGAGGGTGATGCGTGCATACTCAACCTGAGAACCACCTGCTTTACACACCGACAGCTCAACTTTAGTCAGGTGCTTACCACTGGCGCAGTTTTTTAGCAATGCTGCCACTGACTTATCAATCAGTGCTTCAACGTGTAATTCACTGAAATTAACCTTACCTGCACCGCCACCGCCGCCAACGGCCATATTGCCCGGCTGCGTTGCGCCCCAGGAAAAAGAGGTAATATCTGTCCAACCGGTGTGATTTGAATCTTTCGACTCGCCGGTTACACCGTCAACCTTCATAAACATATCAATAGCCATAGTTATCTACTCTTCACTTGTTAATAATTTACTTAAAAGAAAGTACTGACATAGCAAACATATAAGTATCAGGCTGAATAAAATTGGTCATATTTCACCTCAGACTTGCGTATGAATATTCGCCACCATAAGGATGGTCAGGATTGTTAATCAACACCTTTGCATGATTTTTTTATAACCACTGGCAGTGCAGTGTTGAATTTCGAAGCTTCTGGTTAGCCAGATTATATTCTTTCAGTATCTTGTTACATTAAATTAAGCAATAATCATAATCACATATTAAATCCTCCCGGTCCTGCCGTGAGGAAAGCGGACAGGGAGACTAAATGATGACCATATATAAGTTATTTAAATTCGGACAATTGCAAAGGTTTTCATGAGATCAAGTAAAAAAAACAATAATAAATACAGGCATCAGTCAGTATGTTTAGTTTAAAAATGCTTAACGTTACGCTATCTCTTTAATACAGAAACCTTACACTAACCCAGAAGAAAGCTCAAAGCCTGACAGAACCGATAATCTTTGTAATGAAAATAACATCATCAATGTGCTAAAAAAGGCAGCCCATCCTCTCCTTAAAATCAAGCAACTGGCCAGTATTTAAGTGGTCATCTGCTCGAAAAAAATGCTAAACAAGACAGGCCGTAGCTTTACGCCAACAGATTAAGACGTGCAAGCAATATTTCCTCAGTCAATTATTAGCTTTTATAATTATTTTAATGTTCCGTTATTTGTAGAGACTGGCTTGTCGTTTTTAAATACATTCAAATCTCAGCTAACAAAATCATCCGTAAGCAGTGAATATTTATATAAACCATTTTTAAATTCATAACCACGAAAATCGCAGGTATCGGGACAATTTACATTGACCGCCTTCCCTTTTAACAGAATGCCATTAGCCGTTTTTTTTCAGAAACGAAGGTAACGTTCTCACAGGAGACATTCCCTTCAGAACAATGTTCGGTTATGGTGATGGTAAATCTTTTACCATTGAATATACCAGTACTTGCGGCATGAGAAACGGTATTTAAGAAGGTAATCGTTAAGAAAACAGCTAACCAGAGCAAGATGTTAATTGATACTACCTTTAACGGCGTCAATAACTCTATTATCTTTCATAATCGAAAGAGACTATAGATTTTTATACTGCTGGTTACTCAATATCGTATAGCTATATTCATCATTTCTGTACTGGCAACCACGCAAATTACACATATTAGGACAATCAGTGTTAACAGTTTCACCTTTTAATATAATGCTTTTACCACTTCTTTTACTTTCAGACTCAAAGACCATATTGTCACAAGTCATTTCACCTCATTACAATTGCTGGTTATTTTTACCTGATATTTTTTACCATCAAATACTTCAACGCTGTGTTCAGCATATGCGACTGAGGACACCATTAACAGAGAAAAACACGCAAGTAATATTCTCATAATCCAATACAGATATCTTTATAAAATACATCTGATTTCAACTGGCATTTTTAAATTAAGCCTTCAGCAATGTCGTCAATCCACTGAAATATCTGATAGTCTGTTGGTCGTTAAGGTGTTAGCCCTGTTTACCATTCGAACGCGGTTACGGCATGGCCGTAGCCGTTGCCAACAGCAGCGCTTTCGTTGTCGGTCATCGCTCTGCATTTCCCCACAAACTTATATCTGTGAGGCGAGAAAACACACCGTAACGAGCAGGTTGTTGAACTGTCGCACACTGGCGCAGGAGTGCGGGATATCGCCAGAGCACTGAGGGTCGCTATCAATCCCGTCAACCACATATTAAAAAAACGCTCCCGCCGGACAGTCTCCTGTAATGCGATAAGAATAACCGGAGTGCTTAAACTGATGAATTACTCTGCTGGTGGCAGCAAAGACAGATTGCCGTTCTGCGGATCATCTTTGTCACTGACCATCTGTTTTGTTTTTTGATCGACATACACGCTGAACAGACGATGCTGCACCTGAACATCCCCCGGACACTGGCCACCATGCTTCTCCATCACATCCACCAGATCCATGTCCTTCCCGGCGTTCTGAGTGAAAAGATAGTCGGTGCAGTCTGGGTTACTGACCAGTTTCTCTTTCTCAACGGTCATCCTGACCTGCTTAACCACCGGGTTAATGGACGCTGAAGGCGTGGCACCGGTGAAACCGGCGACCAGCAGGAGTGAAACCATCAGGTTGCCTTTCATTTTGCATTTACCCTTATCTGCTTGTTTGCCTTTATCACGCCAGCTTGCTGTGCCCCGACCAACAGGCGTCATGGTTGCAAGCGGTGTGAACGCAGACAGCACAGAGAAAACAACGCCTACAGGAAGTACCTGAGGATGTCGGGCACTGCCTGTGTTCAATATGGTAAATAAAAGAGCCTGATGGAACAGCGTGCTAAGCCAGCCATATATCCTGTCAATTCACACGCTTTTTATTTTTTTTGATAAAGCCGTCTGAATTCAGGGATATCTTTGATATCGGTTTTCTGAAAAAAAACGGTTTTTTCTGCGTCGTAGTCGAGTTTGTCATTCTCTTTCAGACCCAGAACAATATAATCTCGCGAGTATTCTCCCCGCACATCGACCTGATAAATAACGGCAATCTTCAGATTTTTATCGCCAGACTCAGATATAACACCGACAGATTCGACTTTATCACAATCCACGGTTTCCCAGGCATCTGCTCCCATCGTCTGCATAAAGAACGCACGGGGATCGGCAGCGGTTGACCATCCTATAAAACACACCGGGTGAACATCTCTCAACCAACCTTTGCCATTCACCAATGTACCCAGCTTTTTACCCTGCTGAATAACATCAAACGTTTGTGCAGAATCAATGTTCACATTCGCCAGACCTGCCTGGACCGCTTTTTCCGTCAGAGCAGTATAAACTGTAGCAGGTTCAGAAGCGTTAAGCCTGACGTCGGCAATAGCAAAGGCACTGCTAATTGAACATATCAGTGCCAGAACTATGTTTTTAACTTTCATGCTAATCCTTGATTAATGATGCAGTGCATAATCATAGTTGGTCGCCATTTGCGTATCATAATTTTTATCTTTATATCCCGGACCGTTATAGTGGTAGGCGAAATTTGACCAATTTTTAGTTCTTATCGCATTTAATAACACCGGCGTTCTGGATATATGATTCACAAAGGCATAAACCTGACCTGCAAGAGTATTCATTCCCTCGACAAATTTTTCCACACTGGCATAACCTGACGTTGCATAATTGGAACCCATTATCTGAAATGCGCCCCACGAAGCAGACTTCAGTGCAGCCTCGCGATCAAGTTTAATCGCCTCATTCAACCGGTCATACTGCACACTGAATTTCCCATAGGGAATACCGCGAGGCCCGGATATATCAGGGTGGGTGCTGTTATATTTCTTATCTGTATAGGCCATAAAATGATGGCGTTCGAAAAGAATGGTGGGTCGGCCTTTGGCATCAAAAGGCCCGGTCATTTTGGATTCGGTGATCACCACCGCTTTTACCGCAGCAACCTCACAGTTCAGCGATTTTGCTGCACTGACATACATTTCCTCTGTTAGCTCGCGCATATTGGTATTGCTGGTGAAAGTATTGCTGACTGGCGCAACTTTATCTGAATGGAAATGTAAATGACGCATCGTTGGGCCGTCAGGAGAAACAATACCATCGGGGCTGGATAATTTGACAACCTTTTGCTGAAATTCTTTTATCCGCTCAATCGTTTTGGGGCCAATTAGACCATCCACGTTCAGCTCATTACCTGGGCTGGTAATCACTTTGTTGCTGTTCAGCAATGACTGAACCATCTGTACATCCCGGAATTTATTAGGCTGGCCACTGCCTACGCCCAAGCTTATTCTGATAATACTCACGAATAAATCCCTCAGTGGCAATTTAACTTTCCAGCTGTCATTGTTGTTCATCAACCTCCCCCACAGGGGAGGTTTAATAAGCAACTTAAACTTCTTTATTCTCTTTAATATTCCAGCCAGCGGTGCTTTCTGCACCTTTACCGCCGGAAGAACTCTGCTCCCAGTACTGCTGTTTCACTTTGGACGCCTGGAATGAGTAAGTCATGCCCAGCGTATCGCCGTTGTCAGACCCATTGTAGTTAACTGTTGTCACCAGAACGTCTTCCAGCGTGATGCGCGCATACTCAACCTGAGTACCACCCGCTTTACATACCGACAGCTCAACTTTAGCAAGGTGCTTACCGCTGGCACAGTTTTTCAGCAGCGCGGTCACTGATTTGTCGATCAGTGCATTAACATGCAGGTCATTGAAATTTACTTTACCCGCACCGCCGCCGCCGCCAACCGCCATATTGCCTGGCTGAGATGCCCCCCAGGAGAAAGAAGTAATATCTGTCCAGCCAGTGTGGTTTGAGTCTTTAGACTCGCCGGTCACACCGTCGACCTTCATAAACATATCAATAGCCATGGTTATCCACTCTTTATTAGTTAACGATTTGCTTAACAGAAAGCACTGAAATGGCAAACAGGAAAGTATGACGCTGAATAAAACCGTCCATATTTAACCTGTGCCTCGCTCCTTAATATCGCTCACGACAAGGATATTTCAGGGAGTACGCAGAGGTGTTCATTGATGAACACCTCTGCGGATTGATGGCGAAGAAATAAAAGCCTGTCCCATTCGGTATAATTGTTGCTCACACTCCTCGTACGGAGCCTGACGCAGGTGTGGTACGTTAGAACGCGGAGTTTTTCTCAGTTACAGGCGGGCAAACAAATATAGTCTAGTGAGTTCGGTTCTGAATCAATTCGCTTCATTTCATATGCAGGAATAAACAGAGGAAATCCCCCCCTGCCGCCGGTAAATAAAAGAACATTGATTATCGGACAATAAAACGTATTACCCTTTCCGCACAGGGAATTTAAACGCGAGGCATCATCACCGCAATATTACAAACCACAGTGGTCGCAACAGGACTCCGCCTCTAAATCCTGTTCAGAGTCAATTCGATAATATTTCACGCATTTATCGCACAATGTCTTCAATGGAAATTCCTCATCATTGGTATCACCATGCAGATCGCCTATAACGGTGTAGACTTTTCGGTTGATCATCAGCAGATCCTCTTCTGTTTACCGGCGCACAGGGTGCGTTATTCACTCAGACGTTATCCGCTTTCAGCGACGGCAATTTGGACACCAGACGCAGCGACACGGTCAGGCCTTCCAGCTGGTAATGCGGACGCAGGAAGAATTTGGCGGCGTAGTAGCCAGGGTTATCCTCGATCTCTTCTACCTGCACTTCCGCAGAGGCCAGCGGCTTACGGGATTTGGTTTCCTGTGAGGAGTTCGCCGGATCGCCGTCAACGTAGTTCATCACCCAGTCGTTCAGCCAGCGTTCCATTTCGTCACGTTCGCGGAAGGAGCCGATTTTGTCGCGCACGATGCACTTCAGGTAGTGCGCAAAGCGGCAGCAGGCGAACAGATACGGCAGACGCGCGGCCAGACGTGCGTTGGCGGTGGCATCCGGGTCATGGTATTCCGCCGGCTTTTGCAATGACTGCGCACCAATAAAGGCGGCAAAGTCAGAGTTTTTGCGATGTACCAGCGGCATAAAACCGTTTTTCGCCAGTTCCGCTTCGCGGCGGTCGCTGATAGCGATTTCGGTCGGGCATTTCATATCCACGCCACCGTCGTCGCTTGGGAAGGTATGGCAGGGCAGATTTTCTACCGCGCCGCCCGACTCCACGCCACGGATTGAGGTACACCAGCCGTACTCTTTAAATGAGCGGTTGATGTTAGCCGCCATCGCATAGGCCGCGTTGGTCCAGGTATAGTTTCCGTGGTTTGCACCGTCGGTTTCTTCTTCAAAATCGAAGCTGTCAACCGGGTTGGTACGGATACCATAAGGCAGACGGGCAAGGAAACGTGGCATCACCAGCCCCAGATAGCGGGCATCCTCTGACTCACGCAGGCTGCGCCAGGCGGCATATTCACTGTTCTGGAAGATTTTGGTCAGATCGCGCGGGTTTGCCAGCTCCTGCCATGACTCCATCTGCATCACGCCTGGCCCGGTGCCGGTGATGAACGGACAGTGTGAGGCGGCACCAATACGCGCCATCTCACCCAGCAGCTCCACATCCTGCGGGCTGTGGTCGAAATAGTAATCACCTACCAGGCAGCCAAACGGCTCGCCGCCAAACTGACCGTACTCTTCTTCATAGATTTTTTTGAAGATGGGGCTTTGGTCCCAGCCCACGCCTTTGTAGCGCTTCAGGGTACGGCCCAGTTCCTGCTTGGAGATGCTCATAAAGCGGATTTTTAGCATCTCGTCAGTTTCGGTGTTGTTCACCAGGTAGCTCAGGCCGCGCCACGCGCCTTCCAGCTTCTGGAAATCATCGTGGTGAATAATTTCGTTGACCTGCCTGGAGAGCTTTTCGTCAATCTCCGCAATCAGCGCCTGAATGGTGCGATAGGCATCGTTTCCAACGGTAACGGTGTTTTCCAGCGCCTGCTGCGCCAGGGTTTTCACCGCGCTTTCCACCGCCGAACGGGCAGAGTCGGTTTTTGGCCGGAACTCTTTGTTCAGCAGGGCGCTGAATTCATCCTGCGCCCAGCCCTGTTGTTCCTGTGGCTGTTGCTGTTGCTGTTGTGATGGATTGCTCATCGGTTACTCCTCCTCACCTTTGGACGCATCTTCCTGCTTTGGCAGGTGGCTCAATGATTTAAGCAGCGTCGGGTCCTGAAGGATTTTAGAGATCAACTCTTCCGCACCGTTTTTGCCGTCCATATAGGTCAACAGGTTGGAAAGCTGGGTGCGTGCATCGAGCAGTTTGCTCAACGGCTCAACGTTACGGGCCACCGCATCCGGCGAGAAGTCTTCCATGCTGTTAAAGGTCAGATCGACATTCAGTCGGCCTTCACCGGTCAGCGTGTTATCCGCCTGGAAAGCCACGCGAGGCTTGAGCGATTTCATCCGCTCGTCGAAATTATCGATGTCGATTTCAAGGAATTTACGTTCGTCAACGGATGGCAGCCCTTCAACCGGTTTGCCAACCAGATCGGCCAGTACGCCCATCACAAAAGGCAGCTGGATTTTGCGTTCCGCACCATAGATCTCCACGTCATATTCGATCTGCACGCGCGGTGCGCGGTTACGGGCGATAAATTTTTGCCCACTGGATTTGCCTGCCATGCTGTTCTCCGAAGTCAGGTGAGGTGTGTGTCAGTAAATGCGACGACTCAGTTGTCGCGGCGTCCGAAGATATTTTCCAACTGGTGAACGCCGTCCGGCGTCAGGTCACGAATAATGTCCATAAAGTCCATGTCGATCATCCGCTTTACGCGGTCAATCATCAGCGGAGCCGGATGGCTTGGCTCGTGCTGTACAAAGTACTGCTTTACTTTTTCCAGCATCAGCTGAGCATCGGTTCGCGACGCAATTTTTGCGCTGCGCCAGTCGGTTTCCTTCTGCACAGGTTTTGCCTGTGGCGTTTCCACCACATTATGGAGGGCCTCAGTGAAACCGGTCGGGATCATCGCGCTAAGATCGGTCACTTCACAGGCGGTAGCGACAATCTTCACCGTTTTCATCAGCTGTTCCATCTCCGGCAACCCGCTTTCCCCCAGATGTTCCGTCAGGGTGTCACGAATGGTTTGTAACCGCTCACTTATACTGAGAATAGCTGCTATGCCGGGTTGTTCACCACGCGACAGTTCATCGGTCAGCCTGGCAAGGCCGCCGGGGAACTCAGGGCATTCGGTTTTGCTACCGTCCAGCAGCGCACAGGCATCACGCAGGGAAATCTGATCTGACGCATTACGTAGCAACGGGGCCTGACGCATGGCAGAAGTGAGTGCTGACTTATCGCTTAACGCCGCCAGCGCATTGACACGGTAGAAAGGATCGCGCTCGCCGTCTTCTTCAAGCAGCGGCCACAGCGGTTCCCAGTACAGCAGCAATGACTGTTGGATCAGCTGCAGCCCGTCGGCGTAGCCAGACAATCCACGCAGCTGAGTCCAGGCGCGGGTCAGCGCCAGCATCACCCGTAGATCCTTGCTGCGGGTCAGCAACTCACTGGCCAGCCGTTCTACTTTGTTCCAGTCCGCCGGCTCAGCCGGAATAATTGTGTCGCCAAACTGCTGTTCCGCTTTACCCGCACTGGCCTGCTCCATTGCCATGTAGTCAGCATCGTATTCCAGGTTTTCACCACAGGGGCTGTCGGGGGCGATCGGCGCAAGTAACGCATCAATATTCATGGTGTTTATGCTCAGTTACTCAAACATGGGAGGGTAAAGGCCGTGACGTCCGGGCTTTGATCCCGCAGCCGGATCAAACAGCATCGAAAACAGCTGGCCGGTGAAGTTGCCGCTGTGTACGTGGGTATACAGCGGGTAGCCATCGGTCTGATTGGTCCACCAAAAACTGGTGTACTGCTGTGGATCGAAGCAGTCCGACACCTGTTGCCAGCTCAGGGTGGAGGGACGGTCAGCGTGGCCAATCACATCCAGAATGCCACAAGCGTCTTCCTGCTGCGGCAGCGGCGCAATACTCAGTAGCATGCGATCGAGCTGTTCGACGGAGTGACCGTTACGCACCCCATGCAGCAGGCACCTGCCCAGCTGCTGATACCATTCACCCGCCATCGCCAGCCGCGACTGACTCCAGTTCTGCGGTGAAAAGGTCACCAGGGCGCATACCGGATATTGCCGCCCCACGCTGTCACGCGCCGGCAGCAGGCAGCCCATCTGCACCAGCTGGCTGCCCAACATGGGCGGCACCACAAAATTCCACACCGGGGCGTTGCCGAACTGCCTTTCGCCTTCCGGGCGCTGCTCAGGATTTTTTTGCCAGTTCATCAGTCCCACCTGAAACCACTGGGTCCACTGCTGCCACAGCGTTTCAGGAAAGCGTCGCTTGAGAAAATCACCGGCACTGGGCAATTTGCCGTACCAGCCAATCGCAGGTGTCTGGCTCATCATCATTTCCTTGCGGTTACGGGCATGAGAACCCGGGAAGCTGGAATGGATTACGGATACTGTTGGGCGTGAACTCCAGCGTCACACGGTGGCCGTTGACATTAAAGGTGGCCAGGCGGCTGAGGCCACTGCTGCCCTGCGAAAGCTGTGCCCGATCGAAGAAACGGTTCAGCGCCCAGGCACCGTTAGTGACCAGCGTCGCGCTGGTCCCACTGGCCAGCCCCAGTTGCATCCTTACCTGGCTGGTTCCACCCGGTCCGGGCCAGCTGACCAACTGCACCGCCTGCGGACCGTGGCTGTAGTGCAACTGCTGACCGTCGACGTCCAGCGTCATGGTCAGGATGTCGTTGTCCATCTGCTGGGTGCGCACGGTGACGCGAAATGAAGGCGTGGTCGCACCGTTGGCAAAGAACGCATCCCGAATGTTTTGTGCCTGCTGGAAAGGACGCAGCACGCTCTCGCCACCGGGTAAGGTTTTGCCATCAATGCCCGGCGTGAAACGCCAGTTGGCCTGGGTGGTATCCACCTTGTTAGCCAGATTGTCGCGAAAGAAACTGTCCATCAGACCGGTGCCGGGGGCAAACATGCGGGCGAGGTCGTCCGGTGTGACTTCTGAACGACCCGCGCGGGAAAGCGGATAGCGACCGGCAATCGCCTGGCGGCAGAAGCTACCTACTTCAACGTTAATACGCTTGCGCACGTTGTCGAGATCGCGCTGGCGCGTATCGCTGCTGGCACCCACCGCCATGCTGGTGAACATGTTTTGCAGCGAGCCGGGCAGACGTCCGGCGCTGGCCTGCAGGCGGCTGATGGAATCCCCCGCCGGTGGTGGCATCCCACTGTTCGCCGCATCCTGTACCGCCGTCAGATAGCGATAGAGATCGTCGATTTGCTTAAGAAAATCATCAAAGGCGATGGTTTTTCCACCTTTGTCCAGCGGCTGGGCCAGTTCGATCACCGGAGCGAAGTGAGCGGTTACTGACTGCTCAGGCGTTTGCTGCTGCTGGCTTGCCGCCGTGGCGGCCTGGCTGGAGTGGAACAGTACCTGCAGCGTACTGCTGGCGCTGCTGTCAGACGCATTCTCTTTTTTGTCCTGCGCTTTTTCATCCCCCGCAACCGCTTTATCCAGCACCAGGTAATGGCTGAGGTTAATAACCAGCTTACGCAACGGCGAGTTGCTGCTGGAGAGCAGCCGCGCCGCGTTGATACGTTGGGAGAGATCGGCACTGCTGTTCAGCGTAATATCCTGCAACAGTGCATCCCACTCGCGCATGTAGTCCGCCATATAGCGCTGGCGCACCGCAAGGTCAGTCTGCTGTTTGTTTTCACTCTGCGCCTGCCCACCCAGCACCCACTGGTCATCATCATGCAGTGATGCCGTTACCGCCTCGATATTCCGGTCAAAGCTGCCCCAGTAGCCTTCCGGGGTGAACAGCCCCGAAATACCGTCACCAATGGATTTACCGCTTTTGCGCGAGAACACCAGCTCGCTCTGTGGCCCGCCCAGCGATGCCAGAGAGACCGGCTTCAGGCTGTCATCACGTTCCAGCAGGCGCTTCAGGCGTCCGTAAACGCGCTGTGACAGCGGCATCTGATTAATCAGCGCCTGCTCGCGCTTTACCAGCGTGTCATCCACGGCATACGGCGAGGCCTGGATCTGTGTTTCCAGCAACTGCATCAGGTGCCAGTCCAGCTGCTTGATCTGCGCCGAGGTGACATTCTGCGGCTGGTTGCGCTGAATATTCAACATCACCCACGCGTGCAGGAACTTACCGTCGTAATGCTTCGGCTGGTAGAGCATCTGATAGGCTTTCAGCGCCTCATAGCTGTAGTCCGCATCGCTACCGTTATCGTTACGCAACCAGGTGGTGATAAGCATCGCCACCTGCGGCATCAGTAGCTGTTTGAGGGATTTCTGGTACAGCGTCATGCTGGCGTCGCTTACTTCTCCCCCACGATACAGCCCCATCCGGCGGGTCACCGGCGGATCGTTAATATCAAAATCGTCGCTCTCCGGCAGGGAAAGCACGCCGTTCAGAAAGGGCAGCAAGGCATAAAGATCGGTCAGGTTACTGGCCTGTAACGACCGGCTCAGCGCGGTCACTTTTGGCACTTTGCCCTGCACATAGGCCAGGTAGCTTTTGTTGTTGCTGAAGCTGGTTATCCACAGCAAACCAGCGATGACCAGCGCCACGGCCAGCGCCACATAACCCGACCAGAGCACCGCACGGTTACGGAACTCCCACCAGCGGTTGCTGCCCGCCAGCCCGGCCTCCTGGAAGATGACATTGAGCAGCAGATCCTTCAGGAAGAAGCTCTGGCCTTTATTACCCGGAACAGGCGCTTCTTTACTCACATTGTCCCAAGCACCGCTCTGGCTGCCTTGATCCTGCGGCAGTTGCAGCGCCCGGCTCAGCTCGCCCATTACGCGGTCGAACGGCAGCCCTTCCTGGGTGCCACTGGCAAAGTAAATACCGCGCGGCGAGAACTGGGTTTCAAAGTTGGAGCGGGCAAACACCGTGTCCAGATAGTCAGTCAGCAAGGGACGCAAGGCGGCAAACTCCTGTGGAAACAGGAAGCTTTCCGCACGGGCTTTGGCATCGCTTTCCTGAAGCAGCGTATCCGGCAGCCCTGCATCCAGACGCTGTTGCAGCAGGGCATATTCCTGAGTGAAAGCGCTTTGCAGATCGAAATCCGCCTGTTTCGAACGCTCCCAAGGAAAGGTGAAGCCCCATACCTGATCGCGCTGTGCTTTATCGAATTTGGCGAAGTACGCGCGGAATCCCTTCAGCAAATCGGTTTTCGTCACCAGCACGTAAACCGGGAAGCGAATACCAAGCTGTTCGTGTAGCTCGGTCAGTCGCTGACGCAGGGAAAGCGCCTGCTGACGGGACGCCTCCGCTGATTGGGTCAACAAATCAGAAACGCTGACGGTGATAATGACCCCATTGATCGGCTGGCGGCCACGGTATTTACGCAGCAGTCCGACAAAGTTGTTCCACTCGCCCGCGTCCTGCTGCTGTTCACTTTCCTGAGTGGTATAGCGGCCGGCCGTGTCCAGCAGCACCGCTTCATTGGTGAACCACCAGTCGCAGTTACGCGTACCGCCGATCCCTCTCAGGGCGGCTTTACCAAAGCGTTCAGCCAGCGGAAACTGCAACCCGGAATTGACCAGCGCGGTGGTTTTACCGGCGCCAGGCGCACCAATAATCACATACCAGGGAAGCTGATACAGGTACTGACGGCTGAAGCGCTGCGTCCAGCGGTGATTACCGGAGCGGCTGAAATGCGCTTTTTTCAGCATCTCTGCCGCCTCGGTGAAGCGCTCGGACAGCACGCGATCTTCGCTGGTCAGCCGCTTACGATCGTTGTCGCCGCTCTCTTCCGGGGCATTCTTCAGACTGCCCATCAGTTTGCGGTTCAGCCAGGCGTTATACAGACGAGGCACCAGATTGCTCAGTCCCCAGGCGATATAAAGCAGCGCGATACTGATCTGGCGGTTTACTTCCGGCTCCAGCGGACGGGAGTCAACAATCGAGAATACTGGCCCAATCACCCAGATGATGAAAGAAAGCGCGGTGATCCCGACAAAGCCCCATAGCAGCCGGTTGGTCATGATGGCAAAGAGAATATTCATCATCCGTTAATTTCCTTGCTGCACATTCAGTTCCGCGCGGGTGTTCTGCGGGGAAACCAACAGCGTGATGTCAACACGGCGGTTGCGTGCGCGATTTTCTGCACTGGTGTTTGGTACCAGCGGGTTGCTTTCCCCACGGCCTTCGGCTTTTACCCGCTGCGGCTGGCTGAGATGCTGTTGCAGACGCTCCTGCACCGACTGGGCGCGCGCCAGAGAAAGCTCGTAGTTAGACGCGAAGCGCGCACTGCGGATCGGCACGTTATCGCTGTAGCCAATCACCAGAATGCGGCCACTGACGTTGTTCATCGCCTGTGCCACGCGGTCGAGTACCTCTTCATAGCGCCCCCGCACGGCGGTGGAGCCGGAGGTAAACAGACCATCGCCTTTCAGCGTCACCACGCTTTGATCCGCTTCGTCTTTCACCGAGACCAGCCCCTGTTCGATCTCAGGACGCAGGAACCCTTTCAGGTTGAGCGCGGCGGGCGGGGGGGGCGCTGGGTTATGGATGGTCACTTCCGGCAGAGGCATCTGCCAGACTGACGCCAGCACCGGACTGGTGGCATCGCCCAGCCGCCAGTTGAGCAGGATATAAAACAGACAGGCGAGGAAACCGACCAGCGCAGTGCAGGCCCACAGTGGCACCACCGGACGCCACAGTTTTCGCGTAACAGGATGGTCTTCGGGATGGGGAGAAAGCGGCGGTGGATAGCCGCCACGCACGGAGCGGATCATCTGTAACAGACGCTGCTTGATGGTTTCCAGCTGCGAGCGCCCGTTGTCCAGCACGCGGTAGCGCCCTTCAAAACCAAGCTGTAAGCAGTAGTTAATCAGTTCCAGCAGAACAATCTGCTCACGCGGGTTTTGTGACAGCTTGGCCAGCAGCTGGAAGAATTTTTCGCCCCCCCAGGTTTCGTTATGGAAGGTGACCAGCAGCCCTTGTCCTGGCCAGACGCCACGGCTGCCCCAGGGGGTGAGCGCCGCCGCTTCGTCCAGCGCGGTGCACAGACAGTAGCGCGCACCAATAATCACTTCATAGGGCAGACCGGCACGCTGGCAGTTCATTTCGAACTGGCGAATTTCATCGATCAGCCGCTGACGCAGCCCGCCCGGATCGGCATGGGTGACCGAATGGCGGATCTGGGGAATCGCGTTGAGTAAGGCGTTTGCCGCCGCAACCAGCGGGTTATTATTGCTGGCACCTGAAAAGATGTCACCCTGGGGGGTGGCCTGTCGTTCCTGCATGATCCCTGCTCCCTGCGTCAGGCTGAGTGACTACGAATGGCCCAGAACTCCATCGCCAGTCCGGGGAAATCACCGGCCAGATGAAGTGCGAAGGTGCCGGACTTTTCCATCTCATGCCACAGTTCACTGCCCTTCTCTAATTCGAAATAGCTGTAACCGGCATGCCAGGGAATTTGCGGCGGTGCAACCGGCATGGCACGCAGCACCATGCCCGGTAGCTGTAACTGTACCAGGTCGCGGATTTTGGTTACCGGTGCGACTTTCATCTGTGCCGGGAAGTGGGTCTGCAATGCGTCGCCAGGCACGTTGGCACGCACGGCCAGCACAAAGCCAAACTCGCGCACCATTGATGTCTCTGGCACGGTGGCCACATTGAGGCCGTGCGAGCGTTCGGTCAGCGGCAGTTGAATGGCGTTCTCTTCCAGCACCTGAGACAGTCCCTGGCGTAGCAACAGCATCAGTTTGCCGAAGCACCAGGCCAGCTCGTCATGGTCATACACCGGCAGGTTCCCATCCGGGAAGCGCTGCGGCGTGTAGGTGGTCAGTTCACTGGCAAACGCCAGCCAGGTGGAAAACAGTTGTTCAGGGTGCAGCAACGGCACATTCTTCAGATGGCTGACGTGCCCAACGTGGTGGTTAATCAGTGCCAGCAACATAAAATCCGTCATATCGGCGGTGTTAAAGCGGCCTGGCTGTTGCAGGCGCTGGCCGATCTGCTGGCTACGCTGCTCCAGCAAACCAAGCATGTCATTCAGGTAGTCATACAGCTGAGGATGGGCAATTGCATTCAGCATCGGTGGGATGTAGCCAGTGTCCAGACGTAGCTGGTTGTCGCTACGTTTTTCCATCACTTTCACCACCGCCATCGCTGTCCATTCGGCGGATAGCTCGCTTTCCAGCATCAGACGCAGGCGCAACCTGCCAAACTGTAGCGGTGCGGGACCAACGGAAAGTGCATTAAAATCATCCACTTCCTGCTCGTAAGTAATATAGCGGGCCAGCGAATCGGCGGCGTCACTGAAGATAACTTCTTCACGTCCGTTACGCCTTGCAGGGAGCGCCAGCACCACTTTTCCATTGGCCTGGCTGTCCGGTACCGCCAGCGGTGCCGGCGCGTTACGCGCATCGCGGAACGAGAAAAAGGTGCCATCAGGCAGCAGACCACTGGCCGAGCTGAGGGCAATTTTTCCCTGACGTAGCATGGCTTCGTCAAGTTCATAGTCCAGAAAGCCCCAGAGCCAGGGGCGCATGGCCATTCCCCAGTTGCGTAGCTGGCTCTGCTGGTAGCTTTCTGACTGCTGGAAATGGTGCGGGCGCAGAAACATGCCCTCGGTCCAGACCACTTTTTCTGCTTTATTCATAATGGCTTCCGTTTTCAGGCTGGAATCATTCGCTGACGGCGCGTAGTCCGCTGATATCCGCAATAATGTCGGCTTTCAGTTCTTCTGATGAGCTGTGCCAGATTTGATAAAAATGGCCTTCATCAGGGACGGGCAGCGGCAGGGAAAGTCGCCACTTTTTACCATCGAGAGACTGATATTCAGCAAGGATCCCGATATAGCGCGCGTCGGGTGTGGTTTGTCCCTTCAGGGCTTTGTTGAGCTGTCCCGGCATCAGGAAGAACTGATCGCTGTTCAGCAGGTTGCCACCCAGTAATCCGGCAGCATTATTCTGCAATGAATAGAAATCAGCCGACATGAAGTCGGCGTCCGATTTGAGCAACAATACACGTACCTTGAGCGGCGCGGCATCATTGACCTGCGGATGAGCCCGAAAAACCAGGCTGTAGTGTGTGGGGACGCTGTGAGAAGAAGAACTGCAACCTGAAAGCAGGGTAAATACCATCAGGAAAAGCGCCTGAACACTCAGGCGCAGTAGGCGATATCTGTTCATATTGATGCGGCCATTAGCGCGTTATCAGTTGATGATCCAGGTTCCGTTATTGCTGTTCTGGCAGGCTTTGTTGTCGCCATCGACTGCAACGCAGGTTTTTTTCGCGCTGGCGCGAACACGTTTACGACGTGAGTCTGCTTTCACCGTCTGGTCGTAAAGATCGCTTTTCACCAACGCACGCAGCGGCACGTAACCCACCAGCTGCTCCTGTCCCTGCTCCGCCAGTGCAAACCAGTTGTTCTCAACCGTGCCGAGTACCGTGTAAGGCTTGCCGTTTTCCAGATGAATGACGACCTTGCCACCAAAGTCAGGACGGGTCATCACGGAGGCGTTGTACAGCGCACGGTACTCTTCATTCACCGGAGTGAAAGACGCAGGCGGCTGTATCGCGCGGCGGTAAGTCAGTTTCACGCCGTCAACGGTGCTGGACACGATGGTGTCATCCGTTACCGGAACGGGGGGCGCCTTACATCCGGCAACTGTTAAAACAAAAAGCAGGCTTAATGCGATTCGAGTTTTCACCATGATCCTCATGAAGTTTTATCAAAAATAAAGACACAAAATGGTCTGGAGACGTGTGACCAAGCAAAGAGATGTCCTGACCGGCAGCGAAGTCAGCCGGTCGTCGGCACGCAACAGGAAGGTATGCAGGGGCAATGGGAAAGAATGGTCGCACCAGTTACAAGTAACCGGTGACACCATTCATCAGCACATCGCGGCCGAAGGCGCGCTTCACTGCTCAGTCACGAAAAAAAACCACCCATTACCACAGAAAGAGGTCCTGCCGGCGATAGGTAGTCGGGGGTTAGTAAAGCACTGCGATCGGAAAAAATTCCCACCATCGACCAAAACTTCACCAAAACCACCTCAACCGCCGCCTTTACCCGCTCGCAGCGCGTTAAAGAATCTGAAAAAAATCCCAAAAAACCGTCGGACTTCAGCCTGTCGCCAAACAATATCAGGATCTTAATCAGAGGCAAAACCAAATAAAATTATTAATAAAAACAATAATTTATATAGAGATGATTTACCATAGCTACCGCACGAGCCAGCGCTGAAGCACTAAGCCCGTAACTCAGGTTACAGTTTAATATGAAATTTTCGGCAAGTTTACAGCACCCTTCCAATTATTCAACGATTCGTGGTATTGCCTTAATTGTTCAAAATTTCTTATGTGATAGAAATAAGGTAAATTCACTCTGAATGGCCCAGCTCATCCAGGATTAATCTTAGTCATATGGTTAAATTTTGTGATTATTATTCTTGAGAATGTAATTTTATTAAAATTTAAATAACAAAATGTTATATGAATGAAGCGTGGAATGGCCCTGTTCAGGCCGAAAAACGTCGGTGTTTTTTTTGTTTTATGAGTTTTAAGAAGAAAATATCGTTACAGAGATATTTTATAGCGCAGTGGCTCACACAAAATGTAACCACTGCGATATTGACAGATAAAAATCTGAAAAAGGCAAACTTAAGAGATGAGAATCTCTTGCAGCTCCAGAAGGTTCTTAATCTGCCAGGTGGGATGGATATCCACAGGTGCGGGACGTTGTTCACTGTTCAACCAGCAGGTGGCTAATCCGGCTCTGACACCGCCAAGAATATCTGAGTCAGGATTATCACCGACCATCAGCACGCGTGTTCGCGCCGGCTTGCCCATTTTTTCCAGGGCGTGGTCAAAGATAGCCGGGTGCGGTTTGGCATACCCGACCTGTTCAGAAATCACCAGCAGATCAAAATACGTCAACAGACCGGTGCGTTGCAGCCGGGCCTGCTGTAGCGCGGTAAAACCATTGGTGATAATCCCCATCTTCACCCTGCCCTGTAGCGCGTTAAGTAAGTTCACCGCTCCCGCCAGCGGCACGCAGACGTCAGCCATTGCCGCCAGATAGCCCGCATTCAGCTCACCGGGCGTGACCCCCAGTTTTCCAGCCCAGGCGACAAAACGTTGAGACTGTAACTGTTGAGCGGTGATGGTACCGTTCTGATACTCCACCCACAGTGGTTTGTTAACCGACTGATATTCCTCAAAATCCACGGCGGTAAATACCACACCATACTGTCGGAAAAGACGCTGTAAACCAGCCAGCGCATCAAAATGAAACAGCGTGTCGTCAGCGTCGAATAAAATCCAGTCAAAGTCTTTTAACATCTACAGCACGGCCTTTGTCAGTGAACGCCGCAGGATGCGGTCGGGGTTATCTCAAAGCGTCAGCGCCATGATAATGGCATCTTCCTTACCGGTAGTCGCAGGATAATAGTTGCGACGAACCGACACTTCATTGAAGTCCAGCTGCTCATACAGTGCAATCGCCGGACGGTTAGACGCGCGCACTTCCAGCCACAGCGTCTGGATACCGCGCGCGGCGAGTGCATTAATTAAAAACTGCAACAGTTCCCGTCCAAGACCCCGCCGCTGAAAATCCGGGTCAACCGCCAGATTAAACAGGGTGGCCTCATCAAGTACTACCTGAGTGATGGCAAATGCCACCATTCTGTCACCCACTTCCAGCCGGTAATTGAGATAGCGCTCCCCCTGATTACTGGCCAGCGTTTTTTCACTCCAGGGAAAAGCATGGCTACGCTGTTCAATCACCAGCGCGCGGTCAAGGTCATTGGTGGTCAGTAAAGAAATCTGATTCATAGTCGGAAATTTGCTGCCACAGTGCGCGCTTCGCACCGGCATTGTGGTAAAGCTCCGCCAGCACTGGCGAAGTAATTTGTGGACCGCCAGCAAAAACCGGGACGGTCAGCCCCAGGCTCCAGCTTATGCAGTGGATATCATCAGGCAGCATCGACTGTTCTTCAGGAGTAAGCGCGACGGCCTGATGTTCATCGAGCAGCATGGCTCGCAGTACATCACAGATGAAGGGATCATTCAGAGACGGCGGCGTTTCCGCCACGATCAGCAGGCGAGTCTGTTCGCTGAGCGAGACAGAAACCTCCCCCTTCAGGGCGCGCGGACGCCGTAGCGTATATTGCGTTATGCCCATTTGTTGTAATAACCAGTCACGTCTGCAAGACATCATATACCCGTCTGGTCGCCCGATTGCGGGGCTATGCTAACAAACCTCATCACCCGGCGCCAACAAACCCCATTGTCGCGGTGACTTCAGGCTGCAACGAAGGTGAATTCAGGTATAATCTCGGCTCTGATTTCTGAGGAGCCCTCCATGTCTGCATTTACCCCGGCCAGTGAAGTGATATTGCGCCACAGTGATGAATTTTCCCAACGCCGCGTCCTGTTTGCTGGCGATTTACAGGATGACCTGCCAGCCCAATTGGACACCGCGCTGAGCCGGGCACATACCCAGCAATACCATCACTGGCAAAGGCTGAACCGTGCTCTGGGGGAAAATGCGCATTACGGTTTGCTGGCAACGCCAGAAACGGCGGCAGAGTGCGACACGCTTATCTATTTCTGGCCAAAAAATAAACCGGAAGCACAGTTCCAGCTGCAAAATGTGCTCGCTTTACTGCCCGTTGGTAGCGATCTTTTCGTGGTCGGAGAAAACCGGAGTGGCGTGCGCAGCGCGGAGCCAATGCTGGCTGAATGGAGCACGTTGAGCAAAATCGACAGCGCGCGCCGTTGTGGCCTTTATCATGGCCAGCTGGATAAAAACCCGCAATTCGATGCAGAGGCATGGTGGGCAGACTATGCCGTTGGGGATCTGACGATCAAAACGCTGCCGGGCGTGTTCAGCCGCGACGGACTGGATGTCGGCAGTCAGCTGCTACTTTCCACCCTGCCACCGCACAGCAAAGGTAAAGTGCTGGATATCGGCTGTGGTGCAGGCGTGTTGTCGGCCATGCTGGCGCGATTTTCACCGAAAGTTCGTCTGACCATGACCGATGTCAGCGCCCCGGCGGTGCAAGCCAGTAAAGCCACCCTGGCAGCCAACGGGCTGGAAGGTGAAGTGTTTGCCAGCAATGTCTACTCCAACGTCAACGGTCGCTTTGACATGATTATCTCCAATCCGCCGTTTCACGACGGAATGCAGACCAGTCTGGATGCGGCACAGCAGCTGATCCGGGGTGCGGTGAAACACCTGAATATCGGTGGTGAACTGCGCATTGTCGCCAATGCTTTTCTGCCTTATCCACAGGTGCTGGATGAAACCTTTGGCAGCCATGAGGTGCTGGTGCAAAACGGACGCTTTAAAGTTTATCGTGCGGTATGGTCCCGTTCGGCAAAACGTTAAGTGCTTCAGGCTGAACACAGCGTTTACACGCGTGATTTTTCCGGGTGCAGCATTGCCGCTGTTATGTCAGTAAACAGCCGGATGGAAAGTAACCTGCAAAAAAAATTGCACTGAACGCCTTTTAATGTCCGGCAGAGATACATTTTCCCTGCCGGGCAATCAGACCATCACAATCGACTGATAAACCTTATAAAAAAGCAAATTTTTTATTTCTAACTGAAAACCATCTCCTGTGGGCGAGGTCATTAACAGGTTTTGGCGCGGCCTTATTGTTTTGGATTTAAATCTTACAGGGTAGGCAAAGACGTCTTTTTAAGGATTTTGCTACACCTCTACGGGTCGCAATCAATGCCGTCTTCTGTGAAGGCGGATTTTTATTTAACTGTTCCCGCCGCCTGTTATAAATCAGCGTGGGAGGCATTTTTTAACGCCTGAGGATATTCGCCTCCACGTATTTTTTATCGACATGGCTTTTGGCCCCTCGGATTGACAGCCTCTCGCGTTTCATCATTATTAATGATCTCTTGATTGCATCCCTTAGCGGTTATAAGCGTGCTTTCCATGGCGGCCCCGGCGCAACGCATGTCTTTATTTTATCAGCATTCTGTCGTTTTAATGCAAGGTTGGTTTGTCTTTCACGATGCTGATGCCTTCTTGCACAACAGATCGTTTTGTGGTTAGCACATCATTATTTCCTCCGCGCCAATCAGATTCATATCATTAATAACTTTCTACTTCTGTGTTTGCGGCATATTTATGGGGTGTGCGATCGTCCGGTTATATATCGTTGTCTCTTTAATTGCGTGCTCACTCAAAAAACGTTGATTTTTAACAGGCATTACCTCGAAGCTGCGTCGTTCATTTACCTCAGCGAACAGCATTTTGTACAGATTATCGTTGAGTCCTGAGGTTTCTTTTGGTTTTACCATTCCCTACGTTTTTTAATTTCCCCCTGAATAACCCGACGATCGTTACAGCGTCATTGCTCCGTCGCGCTTTACCGCAGTGAGAAGATGTTTACTATCGGTTTTATTGACTCCCTGGTTATTATTTTCAGGCAGATCCGTTTTTCAAACAGGGCAACAACCGACGAATGGCGTATACATTATGATGATGAAAGGTGAGTGATGTTACGCTCCGGGCTTAGAGCCTGTCCCACCGGGCGTCATTGTCGCCGGCAGTCTGGACAAGGCCAGCGCGCAAAAACCGGAGCCTACACCAGGTACGTGAGGATGTTGAGCACTGCCCGGGAACAAACTGGCAAATAAAATAGCCTGATGGGACAGGCTGTTATAAGGAACCACTGTTTGTGACCGTTATTTGTCGGATAATAATGTCAAATAACGCATTGTGCACCGGCGGCAAAATTTAGCTGGCCTGTGAGGTGTTATCAGCGTAAACACCGTCGGTGATGCCACTGCGTACGCTGGCAAACTCTGAGCCATCGCACTTTATTTGCTGGCACCTTTTTACCGATGCCGCTTTTTACCGCGATCTCCGCCAGCGCATTAAATAACAGTTGACGTGTTGGGGAAAACCTCTAGAATGCGCCTCCGTGGTTGCAATACAACATGGTTGTATTAACGGTATGCGAAGGTGGCGGAATTGGTAGACGCGCTAGCTTCAGGTGTTAGTGTCCTAACGGACGTGAGGGTTCAAGTCCCTCTCTTCGCACCAACAACCATACAGTTCATATCGCAGAGCACTGCGCGAAGGTGGCGGAATTGGTAGACGCGCTAGCTTCAGGTGTTAGTGTCTTAACGGACGTGAGGGTTCAAGTCCCTCTCTTCGCACCAATGTGGTGATATGAGCAGATCGACAGGACGCGAAGGTGGCGGAATTGGTAGACGCGCTAGCTTCAGGTGTTAGTGTCTTAACGGACGTGAGGGTTCAAGTCCCTCTCTTCGCACCATGTTGGTCTTTATTCCTTTCCGCTTTTTTCCTGCTTTATCATTCTGTTTCCTCCGCACTTTTTCTCTGCCAGTACTGTTACCTGTGACATTCTCCCATCACGACTCGCTTAAAACATGCCAAAATTAGCAGAAATTGCCGCCATACCGCCCACCAGCGCAAGACAGGAAGGCAGCAGCAGATAGTGACGGGAACGTGGGTTGCAGAGCATGGCCAGCGTGGCCAGTAAAGCCATGACCATCATAGTTCGCCATTGGCTAAAGGAAAGATCCAGCAGGATAATCAGCGGCATTAGCGCACAGGGCAACAATACTCCCCATGCGCTGTCCAGCCGTTTTCCCAACTTCTCGCATCGTTGCCAGAGTGTCGCTTTTGCTGTCAGCATCAGGCTATTCCCCACTTTTACAAATGATAATGATTACCAATAGCATATAGTAATGCTTATCATCTTTCATCAGGTATTGCGCTCGCATTCGCTGAAAAAATGGCACCTCCTGATGACAGTATAGTTATTAAGTGATAAGTTAAGCCGTCCTGAAATAAGTGATAAATTAAATAATAACATTATAAAACTATTACATAAATAAAACAGAATGGCAGTTCTGCTTATCGCCCTGCATGATTCAGGGTAATCACGAGTAGAGATTAATGAAACTACAAAGCTATGATGAATTGCTTAACAGCCGACATCGGCTGTCGCTTATGCTATTTCTTTTTTTAAATGCAGCAACCTCTTTATTTTTTATAAGCAGCAGTGCGAAGAAAATCGCTTTTAGCTATATCGCACCAGCCGTAATACTTGCCATGTTCAGCTCGACCTTATTGCTTTGGTTTTTTTTAAGGCTAAAAGGTGAATTTCCGATATTAAATATTGTATCGCTATTTACCGGGTTACTTTGGGCGTGGCAAATTGTGGCCAGGTATCAGTTGGTGTTTTATTTTGACAGTAGCTTCCTGCTGCTCAGTCTGATCGGTGTCATTTTTATCAGCGTCATTGCGCTTGGTAACCATGTGCTGGCTTCTTGTCTGCATACAGTGCCCTCCGCGGTGGCGGTGCTGCTACTGGATCAGGGCCAGAACACACTGATTATCCTGTTTAGCGTTGCCCTGCCGCTGATTGGCGTTACGCTGCATCAGCTGATGCAGCGCCGTGGCGATATATTTACCCGCAGACTGGTGCACGAGCTGTACGAAGAGAAAGAAAAGTACAGCGGCCTGAGTATGCTGGACCCGCTGACCGGTCTGTACAACCGACGCGGACTGAAAAACCGGCTGGAAAACCTCTCTGATACGGGCAACAACTTTGTACTGTTGTTGGATATCGATCATTTTAAAGCTTACAACGATAACTACGGTCATGCGATGGGTGACCAGGCACTGGCAAGGGTATCCACTGCCATACGTGATGCGGTCCGTTCCCGCGATGTGGTAACCCGCTATGGCGGCGAGGAATTCCTGGTTCTGATGACCAATATCAATGAGTCAATTGCCCATAAGCTGGCAGAGCGGATACGTCAGTGTGTGCTGGATCTGGAGATCCCTCACCGCTTCAACGATCAGGTCGCCACACATGTCACCATCAGCGCCGGTTACGCTCCAATGAATACGACAGATTTTGAAAGCGCACTGGCCAATGCCGACCGCGCACTTTATCTGGCAAAGGATCAGGGACGTAACGCTATCTTATCTTACAGGGACATAGCTAAAAATGCCGCCGTTCAGCCAGCGGATGCGGTTTAAGAGCCTATCCCACCAGGCGTAATTGTCGCAGGCAGTTTGGACACGGACAGCGCGGAGAAACCGGAGCGTACACGGAGTACGTGAGGATTTCGAGCACTGCCCAGGGCCAAAATGGCAAGTAATAATAGCCTAATGGAATAGTCTCTAAGGTTGTTATGGCGGCCAGGATATTGAGTTTAAATGCCGGAAAGAAGCGCAGCTTGTTATTATTTTTGCTAATAAACACAAGCAGAATATTATAAAACTGAATGTGCATTCAGAGGGGGATTTAAATATCTCCTGCAAACCAAAAAAATAGCCGCCACTGCGTTGGTCTGACGGTGTACTCGTTTTTTCCACTGCAAAGCAGGCCACCTTCAGTTTTGGTGTGAACACCGCCGTTATGCACAATGATGTCATTGGCAACGGGCAATGCCGGTTTAGCCCATTGTCGCCACTTCTGGCCTCTGCCTGATTGTGTCTTGTCTGTGCGCAGGCCCTCAGATAGAATCAGGAACGATTATCATTTGTTTTTGCAATTTCATTAACGCCGGATATCCCATGACCACGATTGTTCGCCAGGCATCTGAGTATGGTTCACACCCGCTGATTTTTTTGCAAAGCGACCGTCCGCTGGCCACATCGTTGCGCACCTTGTTTAGCGAACACCGTGCTTATTTTCTCGACACTATCAGGCTGGGTGAACAGGCACCTGCTGACTGTATGCCGCTGAACAGGTGGTCCACACCGGCAAATTTTTCCCGGCTGAATACGCTGTACGGTGATTATATCTATCGTGAAAACAGCCAGATGGAGCGGGAAAACAAGCCGCTGCAATCACTTTGGGCGCAGTGGTATTTTGGTCTGCTGCTGCCGCCGATGATCATGGCATTGCTGCTGGAAAAGCGGGCGCTGGATATCTCCCCGGAACATTGCCACGTTGAATTTACAGCGAGTGGTCGCCCCGCCGTTTTCTGGTTGGACGTGCGTGAAGATGAAGACGCACGATTTCTGTCCCCACCCCAGCGTATGGATCGGCTGATCCGGCATCATCTGATCCCGGTGGTGAACGGTATTGCGCAACACGGCGGCATCAATAGCAAACTTATCTGGAGTAACACCGGTTTTATCGTTCACTGGTTTCTTGGCGAAATCGCACCGTTGATTGCTGAGCCATTGCGTGATGAGCTGGAACAGGCTTTCTTCTTCTCACCTGCGTTAGCGGATGGCGGTGATAATCCGTTCTTTCGCACCATGCTGCCACGGGATGGCGAGATGCAACGTCGTACCTGCTGCCAGCGCTATCGACTACCTGATGTTCAACGTTGCGGCAACTGCACCCTGAATCCACGCTGATCCTCTTCTTCCCGTTTACAGCCAGCCCGGTCTGTGGCAGCTTTATTCGCTGTGAAAAAAGGGGATAAGCATGAGCCTGGAGTCAGTACGGCAGTTCTTTGCCGAACACGCGCCTGAAATTAACATTATTGAACTGACAGAAAGCACCGCGACCGTCACCCTGGCCGCCCGTGCCCACCACGTTGAACCGGGACAAATCGCCAAAACGCTGTCGCTGAAGGTAAAAGACCGCGTGATACTGATAGTTACCCGCGGTGATGCGCGTCTCGACAACCATAAGCTAAAAGAAGTGTTAGGCAGCAAGGCCCGCATGTTAAGCAGTGATGAGGTGCTTAACTGGACAGGACATCCTGTTGGCGGCGTTTGCCCGTTTGGGCTGGAGCACCCGTTACAGGTATTGTGCGATATTTCGCTGCGGCATTATGAGGAAGTCCTGCCTGCCGCCGGTTCCATTCGCAGCGCGGTGCGTATCTCGCCAGAACAGCTGGCGCAACTGACCAACGCCCGCTGGGTTGATGTCTGCCAGTTACCCGATTAAGCCGCCAGAACGGACGACGATCCGCTCTGGGGTTATCCGCACTCAGTGGCTCGTTTTATCCACACGATGACTGGCGGAAATTTCAATGCCTCTGGTTTCACGGCCAAACATGACTAACACGCTGATTAACACTGCTACCGTGCCGGCCACTATCGCCATCGCCAGGCCATAATTATTACCGTGTGCTTCGGCAATGTGCGATTGTAAGGTGGCATTCACTGACGCGAGCAGATTCCCCAGTTGGTAGACAAAACCGGGCAACACCGCACGCGTATTGGCCGGAACCAGCTCGGTAAGATAGGTTGGCACCACACCCCACGCCCCCTGAACCATGAACTGCATCAGAAATGCGCCCAGGCCGATGGCGAACGAACCGCTGGAAAAAGCCCACAGCGGCAGCACCGGCAGGGCCAGCAACGCGGCGATCATGATCGCCTTCCTGCGTCCCGTTTTCTCTGAAAGCGTCCCAAAGCAGACGCCCCCTAACATGGCAGCAATGTTGTAACAGATAGCGATAATACTGACCATATGTGGCGTGAAGCCGTGCTGTACCTTCAGGAAGGTTGGATAGAGATCCTGCGTACCGTGGCTGAAAAAGTTGAAACAGGCCATCAGCAGGACCAGATAAACGCACAGCTTCCAGTGACTACGTAACACCGGCATCAGCGCCACGCTCTCTTTGCGCTCCCTTGCGGCAAGCCACACCGGCGATTCCGGCACTTTGAACCAGATAAAGGGCAACAGCAGGACTGGCAGTGCCCCAATCAGGAACATGCCGCGCCAACCCACCGTGCTGTAAAACAGTCCGAAGATAACAGACGCCAGCAAATACCCGGCCGGATAACCAGCCTGAAAGAAACCAGACATCATCCCACGCGAACGATCCGGTATGGTTTCCATCGCCAGTGACGACGCCACGCCCCACACGCCGCCCATCGCAATACCATAAATGACCCGGAAGGCCAGAAAAGTACCCAGGGTCGGTGACCAGGCAGAGAGCAGTTCAAACAGGGAAAAGGTGACGATATTGACCATCAGTATTGGCCTGCGGCCATATTTTTCCGCCAGGTGGCCAAACAGCAGTGCGCCAATGGGACGTACAGCCAGTGTCAGCATGATGGCTATCGATACATCAGAGACTTCAGTATGAAAATTTGCCGCAATATCACTTAATACGAAAACCAGTATAAAAAAGTCGAACGCATCCAGCATCCAGCTGGCAAAACTGGCGAAGGCCACATTGCGCTGAGTCGAAGTCCAGTTGAACATAGGGTTTATCCTGTATGGCTGCGTGCCGAAAGCACAATGGCAGGCTAATAAAATGTTAACCAGTTGTTTATAGCATGTATAAAGAGCACCGACCTGGTGGATTTGTGAGCCTTCACTTCAGGATGTAAGTAGCTGTTTCAATATCTTCGCTACCTCTGACCCCATTTTTTGCTACAATCTCGCTCCTTTGACGCTGACCAGGATGTTCAGAGTTTGTCGCGGTTAACAATACACCGGTTGCCCAGCCCTTTTGCCGCATGGTCTGGTCTGCTGGCCATGCTATTGCTGTTACTTGCTCCGGTTATTTCCAAATCACTGGATCAGACGCCTGCACGTCATGCCATGATGATGGCGATGATGCCCGGCATGACGATGCATCACATGCCGGGCATGACAACGAACGATATCTCCCCGGAACGAACGATGCAGGATCATCCTGCGTCGATGATGGATGACAGCGCCTGTGGCTACTGTGTACTGCTGACACATCTGCCGCTGGATCTCACCACGTTGCCGCCGCTGTGTTCAGCACTTCAGGCCGCCAGTTTTCATGCCCTGCCGCTGTTTCAACCTGTTGTCAGCCGTTTTACTCCACGCTTTTTCCATCCCAGAGCGCCACCGCGTACAGCACCTTAGTTGTAAAAAAAATATTGCTGTCGTCACCTGCTTAATGCCTGAATACAGGCAGATGGAACTATTATGTCGGAAAAAATTCTGGCGCAGCCTGCCCGCGCCGTTCAGACACGCAGTGCATTAATGCCACTGCTGCGTCGCCTGCACTTCTATATTGGTCTGTTTATCGCTCCCTTTATTTTTGTCGCCGCGCTCACCGGTACGCTCTATGTGCTGACCCCACAGCTGGAGAATGTCCTGTATGCGCAACAGCTTCATACGCCCGTCAGCGGCCCTGCCCGATCTCTGGCCGAACAGATTGCCGTGGCGCAAAAGTTTATCGGTGACGGGGTGAAAATTGCGGCGGTACGTCCCGCTCCCGGCCCGGGTGATACCACTCGAGTAATGTTTACCACCCCGACGTCAGGCCCGTCAGAAACCACCGCGGTGTTTATTGCGCCGGATACTCTGCAAGTCCGTGGTCAGCTGACGGTTTATGGCACCAGCGGTATACTGCCGTTCCGCACCTGGCTGGACTACCTGCACCGTAACCTGTTGCTGGGTGATATGGGCAGGAATTACAGCGAGCTGGCGGCCAGCTGGTTGTGGATCGCCGCGGTTGGAGGCATGCTGCTGTGGGCGGGAAGCCGCACTCCGCGCCAGTTAAAGACCGGTAAAAAGTCACGCGGACAGCAAATTCTCCGTCACCGCCACTGGCACAGTACGCTGGGCCTGCTGCTACTGCTTGGGCTGATTTTTTTCTCGGCCACCGGGCTAACCTGGTCACGTTGGGCCGGGGATAATATCGCTGCCATGCGCGCCTGTTTTGGCTGGCTGACGCCGGTGGTTAACACCGAACTCAATCCCCGGCAGCTCCCTGCCAGCAATGCAATGCCCGATATGATGATGTCCGCCGGGGAGATGACGGAAAAAACTCCCGCCACGATGGAGGAACATGCCGGGCACAGAATGTCGCAGACGATGCCCCATGACCAGGCCATCAGTGTCGCCCCAGCCCAGTTTGATCCGGTGCTGAGGGCGGCGCGTAACGCCGGGATCGATGCTGCTAAAATTGAGATCCGCCCCGCCTGGAGAGCAAATAAAGCCTGGACCGTCAGCGAGATCGATCGTCGCTGGCCTACCCAGGTGGACAGCGTGGCGGTGGATCCACTGCGTTTTCAGGTGGTGGATAAGGTAGAGTTTGCCCACTTCGGTCTGCTGGCAAAGCTAACGCGCTGGGGTGTTGATGCGCATATGGGCGTGTTGTTTGGGTTGCCCAATCAGCTGCTGCTGGCTGTTTTTGGCGTGGGGCTGTGCGTGATGATCGTGTTGGGCTACCGTTTATGGTGGCTGCGCCGCCCCCGCATCGGACAGGGAATTCATCCGGCAGAGACGCTGCGATATTGTTGGCAACAGCTTTCCGTCAGCGCCCGGCTGTTGCTGCTGGCAATAACCATCCTGTTAGCGATAAGCCTGCCGGTGATGGGCATCAGTTTGCTGGTGTTATTGGTCATTGACGCACTTCGCTGGCAGCGAGCAAAGCAGCGCTCCCCTGTCTGACCGATCACGGGGTGGTTTCCCCACCCCACATGACGGAATGCGGCACAGCTGATATTTCCGTGCCGGCGCTGGCAGCGCCAACCACCACGAATTTTCATCTTCAGGAGCGCGTACCGCATGCCACATCAACGCATTAACCTGTGAACACGGCGTTGGCTGGCGTGTCAGTAACTGGTCCATTGCGCCATAAACCCGGTCAACGGCAGCTTAATTTCATATATAGCTCCGTTTCTGCCACCAACGAGAAAAGCAGCACGGCGGGTTGACGTTCTTATTTACATCAGATTTCCACTCGATGTTCACTAACTCTGGTGACAATCATCGCAACCGCTTACTCTGTCAGCAGTCTGAGGAGCAAGGCTCAGCATCAGTTCTGCATTCTGTCGTGGATGATCGCGGCATTTACCTTCCATTTAATCCAGCGGAGAAAAGCGATGGCTATCATTTTGATGCGACACGGTAAACCCGAAAACCTTTCGGATTGCTGGTTGCCTGTGCAGGCAATGAAACAGTGGAGTGAAGCCTATGATTTATCACAGGTTGGAGGCACGCCACCGGAGAGAAGCCGCTATATTGCGGCCACCGCAGATTATATCGTTGCCAGTCCATTGCCCCGCGCCTGCTCCTCGCTTGAGAAACTGGGGGTGAAAGCGACCTGTACAGATGCAGTGTTCCGCGAAGTGTCCCTGCCACTGATGCAACTGAGCTATCCGCCGCTGCCGCCATCATTCTGGCTCTCTCTGCTGCGGATACTGTGGTTTTTTGGCTACGCAGGATCGGTGGAGTCTTATCAACAGGCGAAATGTCGGGCGATACAGGCAGCCGCACGGCTGATAGCGTTGTCCAGCCACGGTAATGTGCTGTTGGTCGGGCATGGCATTATGAATAAGATGATAGCCCGCCAGCTTCGTAAAGAGGGTTGGCTGGCAGAGAAACATGCCAGCAGCCGCTACTGGAGTACGGCCATTTACCATCCCCCTTTTATCCCTTGACGAGGGCCAGGCACCACCAATGCGCGATGCTGTCGAGCCAGTTCGCGTGACAGGTCCATGACACGGCGTTTCCATTGCAGGTCGATCGTTAAGCGATATCAGTAAAGTTATAAATGACTGGAACGTTTTGTTAATCAATCAGTTCCTGAAACGATGCTAATGCCTGAAAAACAATCAACCAGTCGTGAAGCGCTGGATTGCCCGGACAAGTTACATTATAATCCTGCGCCACAGGCCCCTTAGCTCAGTTGGTTAGAGCACGCGACTCATAATCGCTTGGTCGCTGGTTCAAGTCCAGCAGGGGCCACCAGATTTATCAAGGGCTTGCGTTAACAGCGTGAGTCCTTTTTCTTTTCCAGGATACCTATAGGATACTTCGTGCAGGTATTAGCAAGTATCATCAGGATATCCTCCACTCCTTGCAGATGCATTTTGATGGGCCGAAAACACGGGAACAAATCGTCTTTATCTGTGCTGCTCATCTGTGGGTAAAGAAAAAGGCCGCAAGCGGCCCTTTTCTTCTTAACACATTGAGTTATCAGACTATCACCTCCTCATCCATTTTGTCTCTGAGAAGTTCAACCCGCTCCATCAATATCCATATCAGACAGTCTCTCGCCACGGTGTTGGTAAGTTCGGTTATAGCGAACACCAGCGCACGGCATTGATCAAGTAGCTCTGGCTGGGATATATCGGTTGCCGTAAACATCCCATCAAGGCATTGCGCTGAAGGAAGCTCCGGGAGTGTGGTTGTGATCATGCTACAGTCCCTGTTGTGAATGCTGAATATTCACCACAGGCCGCTGCTAAACGACGGGTGGTGACCTGAACAGGGTTAGCAGACCGGTCACAACAGAACCCGGCGAGCCTTGCGGCTCCCCTGCCCAGGCCACCATAATTCAGATGTGCCAGTGCATTACACACAAAAACCGCTGGCGCGGCTGTGCGCTGTTGTGAATTCAGGCTGCTAAACCCGGCTACCCGATATGGGGTAACGTAATGATCATAATGCCAGTCAGTGACAACAGGCAACCATTTTTGGCTGCAAATTCATCAGGTAACAATTAAATTGTTACAGGCAATAATAAGAACTCCCTGCATTATTTATTAACGCCTGAGCATGTCCTATGGTTAAATCCCGGTGAAGGCCGCCAGGCGCTGCCTGTGTGCCTCGGACACATCAAAGCTGAAATCTTCATGCTCTGCCTGCCAGGTGCCAAATGCCATCAGCGCGGCGATGGCCGGGTCAATTTTGTTGGCCGATTTCTTTTTGTTTGGCTTGATATTGGCGTTCGCGTCACTCTCCATCACCACGTTATCCACTGCCCAGGCCAGCACCGGATCGCCGTTGTGCCGGATAACTTTTCGGTTAACGAACACCTCCAGCGACTTCGCCACCGGGCTGAATTTAAGATAAGTCTGCGGGAACGGCTCCACGTCAAGCCCTGCGCCCTGTAACTGGGTACGTAAATGCGTTGCGTTCCAGGTGTCAAAGCCCACCAGCTTTATGCTGAAGATTTCAGCATCGCGGAGTATGTCGTCCCGGATACGGTCATAATCAATACAGTCGCCCGGCGTGATACGTAACCAGCCAGCCGCGGCCCACTGGCGGTAGATGGCGCGGTTCTTATTGGCGACATTGCTTAACTGTACTTCCGGCAGATAGTGACGGGTCAGAAAGCGGATTTCACGCTCAAACGGAAAGGCATAGCAGACGCTGGAAATATCGCTGGTTGAGGACAAATCCAGCCCGGCGTAACACGCCATGCCCTGCAAATCTTCTTCACCGTAATCACTTTTGCAGGCTGCCCAGGCACCGGCTCCCATCCACGGCGTCGCCCCCTGGCACCAGATGTTAAAGCGTTTGGTCAGCATCTCCACCCACTGCGAGGGTATGCCCCTGGCCTTCTGGATGGTGTCGGCCAGCGCGTCACCGTCAACGGAAATATTCAGGTTGGGATTGGCTTTCACCCACAACGACGGGGAGTCAATCTCGCTTTCGTCGTCCAGCTCGTAAATAAGGGCAAAAAGAGAATCATTGATTTCTTCACCGGCCAGTATCCGGCAACAGTAATCATAGTGCTGCTTACAGGCTGAAACGGTATTGCTGCCTGCGGTGGTGATGGCAAAAAGCAGCCCTTCCGGCCGTGCGCCCATGCCCAGTTCAAGCGCGGAGTACACGCCGTTATCCGGGTGCAGGTGGTATTCGTCCACAATCGCCAGGCCGGGGTTGGTCCCTTCAATGGTCGCCGCTTTGGCGGCCAGCGGCTTCAGCAGGCTGTTGGATTTCGTGTAAATCATTTTATGCTGTTGAATGGTCAGACGACTTTTCAGCGGTGCCGATAACAGGCACATCTGACGGGCATCATCAAACACGATACGGGCCTGGTCCCGGCTCACGGCGGCGGTGTAGATATCCTGCTGGCCCTTCTCCATCACCAGAAACCATAAAGCCAGTATCGCGGCCACGGTGGACTTGGCATTTTTGCGCGGCACCTGAATATAGGCGCTCCTGTACTTCCTGCGACCGGTCGCCTTTACCCGGAAGCCCAGCAGGCAGGCAAAGGAAAACTGTTGCCAGGGTTCCAGCTTCACCGGCTGGCCACGCAGTGGGCCTTTGACATGCGGACAGAACGCCGAAAAGGCCATAAACCGCTCCACCGTCTCAGTATCAAAGGTAAAACGGGGGTCATTCAGGTCAGAAAAATACCTGTTTACTGCCTGTATGACACGCTTACAGGCCGGAATGACACCGGTTTTAACCCCGTGGGCGTAGTTATTCCAGGGCTGACAGTCCATCTTTTTTTTCCGTACTGACAGGGTGACGGTTTCTGCTCACCGTGTCAAAACCCAGCAGCGACGACATTTTAATCATGATCCGCTCTGCGTCAGATTTGGCTTTCAGTGCCGGGTTACTGGTTGCCGCACCCCGTTCCCCCTCCACGGTAAACCCGCGCACGGCAAGGTCCGCAACGGCTTTCCGGTAAATTGAATAATTGACGCAATACAACTCCAGGCTGTTCCAGTCGGCGGGCATCAGGTCTTTTCTTTTCGCCAGGTGTTTCGCTTTTGTTTCCCATTGCTCCACCGCAATTTCATCAAGATAGGCGGGGGCTTTTGGCGGTCTTGCCATAATTTGTTGTTTCCCTGTGACTTTCTGCTGTTAAAAAAAATGCCGCGCGTAAAAATTTGAGGGGGCGGGCGGTTCCAGAAAGGGAGGCTTTTGTCCTGAAAACCTCCCCCACCCCATCAGACCGGGCTGTCAGCGGTTGCGGAATGCGGACCTGATGTCCCGGTCACGCTCAGTCATGCGCCGCGCTGCGTGGCGGCTGTTCGCTCTGGTACGCTGTGAAGTGAACTGGTCACGTTGGCGCAGCAGTCCGGCCAGTAGTTGAACCTGCTCTTTCTCATTCGTCGCCATAGTCATATATCCAGTGATTGCGCAGGCGGGCGGCTTCCTCCTGCTTATGGAATGCGCCAGCCATTCGCTTCTGTTTGGTCATCGGGTCAACCTGTACCGTCTTGCGATTGTGGTGGGTCTGGCAAAGTGCCTGGTGGTTGCTGGCAGGCCAGAACAGCACGTCACCTTCTCCATTAATCGGAATGATGTGATCCACGATGGTAGCGGGCGTGTAGTCACCGGCTTTAAGGCAGTGAACACAGAGCGGATTCGCTTTAAGAAAAAGTCGGCGGTATTCGCCCCAGCGGTTGGAGTAACCCCGCTGAGTGCGCGTTCCTCTCCGGCTGTCGGACTGGCGGCGCTCTTCGCGCTTATGCTCGTCACATTTACCGGCTTTAACCCGGACATTACAGCCCGGTTCGGTACAGCGGCGTAAGGGTTGCCACGGCATCAGTACACACCCACATCACGATAAACTGACCACAACGCGGAAATCGCCATCGGCACTTCACTCTTTTCCACCTCGCTGATAGTGGTGCGGTGTTCATACAGCTGTGAGGCGTACATCATGCAACCCACCTTCAGCGCCGCAGTAAATTCCTGCTCTTCAGGAATGCGCTTGCCGATATGCTTCTGGCAGACCTCCAGCGCGGCCTCGATATACGCCTGTATCAGCGCGTCTTCATAATCGTAATCATCATCAATGCGACAATGCCTCTTTGCCTCGCTCAGCGTTATCAGCTCACTCGCCATCGTTGCCTCCTTCAGCACTTTTCACTTCAATATGCTGTTTCCATGCCTGGCTGAACTCGTCCCCGCCCTCACGCGGTGGCATTCCCTCACGTTCACGGGCTTCATTCGGACACATCACCCCGGACTTAATCGCCGTTTCGTAACTTCTGAAACGTTCAGCCGGGTTAGCCCTGAGTAAATCGGCAGAATCAAATTCAACCTGATAGCGAACACCGGGAACCGGAGACGCCAGCAACAGCGCTGATTTAACCTGCTGTTCAAAGTTGGCCAGCCAGGGGCGCATGGTCATGGTGAGAAAGGCGCGGCTGGCCTCGCTGAAATTGCTGTACGTGCTGTTGCTGTATTCCTGGAGAAAGATGGGGGAAACGTTGAACATACGGGCGATATCTTCAATGGTGAAGCGGCGGGAGGCCAGCCACTCGGCATCCTGATTGCTCATACCCAGTGCCTGATAATCCATCCCCCCCTCAATAACCGGCGTTTTACCCGCATTCCTGGCCCCTTTGTAGCGTTCCAGCGCATCAAGGGCTTTTTTGCCGTTCGCCCCATCAAGCCAGTCGGCCGATTTCAGCACACCGGAAGCCATCATGCCGTTCCTCATCACGCTGGCCCCGTGCCGTTGCTGGGCAAGACCAAGCCCTAACGTTTCGCGGCAGATGGTGACCGGAGAACGCCCCAGAAAGCCATCATCAGTTGCATAGCGAAGATGCAACATTTCTTCCTGAAGATACGTTCTCACCGCACCGGTGAAAGGTTCCGTAACGCTGTATTTATAACGATGTTCGCCAGTGCGTTCAGGCACCACGGAACCGGGCGGATACGGATGAAGGGAACAGGGCTGGCCGTCACGGCCCCAGCGGATAACCGCATAAGCGTTACCGTTCAGCAGACAGTGGCGCATCATGGTACGTTTGAACTGCCAGGCGGTCTGGCAGTCGTTGGGCTGCTCATTCAGCAGGAGATCCACCGGATGATCGCCCAGCCATTCCCGCGACTCGCGGCCATTTTTATTTGTCACCCGGTACAGATAACAGGGCATGGAGGCCACCGCCTCACTGATGACCGCAACGGCATTCATCACCGCTGGCAGGGACTCCGCCGTACCGGCTGAGACGTACTCCCCTGAGCCGGTATTGGGTATTCCGGCCATTGCCAGAAAATCATCAATGGTCATGCTGCGTCGTTCGGCTTTACGGCTGAAAGGCCACCACATATCACAGCCCCGCCAGTTCGGCCTGACGGCGGCGCATATCGGGGTTCAGGCCGTTCAGTTCAGGATGACGGGCCAGCAGGGAACGGCGGGCAATCTCAACGTTGCTTTGTGTATAGGCGGGCAGGCTGGTAACGGTAATTTCCCGCAGGTCGGCGGCGGTCACGGTGCGGATATAAGGCGGGGTCGCAATGTTCCATTCCTCACTGAGCGCCCGGAAGGCAAAACTCATGCCGGAAATATCGCCACGCGCCACCAGCGTAAGCACATCGCGGCCCGCCTGGGTATCGGGTGGCGTCAGCTCAAAACGAAGGCCCGTATTATCTTCGTTGAGGGTCAGTGTGCCGGATGTGGTACGGCCCAGCAGCCGGGTATAATCATGTTCATACAGTGCGCGGCAGTCTGCCCCGCTGGCGAGGCTCTCCTTAAATGCTCCCGGTGCGAACTGTTCCCGGAATTCATCGCAGATAACCTCTGACAGGCTGTTCCAGCGGATGGCATAGCCCACCAACTTTTTATCGGCGGTGCTCAGTTCAGCGGTGCGGATTTCATAATCATTATTTTTCATTGTCAGATCCCATAAACAATAACGGGGCCACCGCCCCGGCAATTATTCCGACGCGGCGCCAAGCTCAAGCACCTTGATTGCTCTGGAATCCACCAGCCCGCCACCCAGATATTTATCGGTGTGGACCTTATAGAAACCCGGTTCAGTAATATTGTCCGGGCGGGTTCGCACGCCGGTGGTGTGATCGACAATGTAATAACCACGCTTAAAGTCACCCACGGCAATAACAGCCGCGCCCGGTTCACTGACGCCACCATTTATCTCTGACATGTTTTCAAGATAATAAACAGGTCTGCCCAGCAGCGTATCCGGTGAACCCTCAGTCAGACGGTCACGCCAGATATAGTCACCGTTATTATTTTTAACTTTTTGCAGCGCGGCAGCCCATGACGAACTCATTACCCATACCGCATTTTTGCGGTATTTCGCCTTCAGCTTATAAATTAAATCAATCAGGTCATCCGCCTGGACGGCATTGACAACCATTTTTTCCAGCGTGCCGAAAGGACGGGTTTTATCATTCTGCTCTGCACGGGGATAAGACAGAAAACCTGTCGCCTTTTTACTTCCGTCACCGTTCACCAGATCGGTTTCTTCCGTTTCGGTAAAGGTGTCGCTGATTTCAGAAGAGAGCCAGCCCAGAATATCCACATCACTGAAATCCAGTATTTCCTGAGTGGTTTTTGGATAAGCATAAACCGGGAACAGTTTAATGCTCACTTCTTCCAGCTTCGGCGTACCGGTTTCGGCACGGGCCTTACCTTCTTCACCGTGATTAACCACCGCGCCGCCAACGGATACCAGCTTTTTATATTCGTTACTTTTGGTGGTTTTGACCGTGGCGATTTTACGCATAACGGACTCGTCATTCAGCTGGCGCATGATTTCGCGGTCCAGCTCAGGGATAACGGTATAACCGCCGTCAGAGCCTTCAGCCGTGGATAAGGCGCGGGTTTCGCCGGTCAGAATATAATGGCGGAGTGCATCGTTGGATATATTCTTTCCGTCAACGGGCCTGCCCGGCTGGTGGCGTTCTTCATCGGCCAGCACTTCCAGACGGGAAATATCAGTATCAAGGGATTCGGCCTGGGCGCGGAGTTCGTCAAACTGTTTGCCTTCGTCGGCGTTCAGGTTGCGTTTTTCCTCAGTGGCTTTATCCATGATGGAATGCATCCGGGTTTTGAGGGCGGCTTTTTGCTGGCGGAGTTCAAGCAATTTTTTCATGTTGTGGTTTCTCGTAACGATAAGTGTTGAGACGTGAAACCAGTCCGGGAGGGGGGAGGCCGTCAGTTGTGAGGAACGCTATGTCAGCAGCGAGGCAAACCTGACGGCCAGTGGCGGCTCACGTCTGAGTGCCACACACCAGGATATAGATGAAAAACAGAAAGAAAACCCCCGTCAGAGACAGGGGTAAGCGCGGGTAAACATGGGTACGGATAATTTACAAAATTTGATACAGTGAGCAGGAAAAATACGTGACTTAACAAGTTAAGCAATATTTTATTAAATTGTCCGATGGAATAATCATAAGGAAATGAAATGAGCAAACGAAGTGAGATTATCGATCCAAGCGAGTACAGAAAAGGTGTGACCGGATTGATGTATACAGAGCTACTTGGTTGGATAGACCTTGGACATGCTCTAGGTGGTGACATTACCAGAACGCTATCAAAATTCCGCCAGGGAGAGATGAGCCGTAAACCTTATTATCTGGTTCAGTACGAACAGATCATGCGGGCCGGAAAGTTTGCCACGGGGCGTTATATTGGCTGGAATATTAAGCGAGGCCGCTCTCAGCATGAGATACACAGTATTCTTCTTGCCATGGTTATGCGCACCGCCGTCCTTTTCGAAAACTGGCAGGCTCAGCCCTGGTTTAGCTGGTACACCGATAGTGGGTTCAGTGGTGAAGACCTCGTGTCCGATCTACTGGGCTTTTACAGTGTGGTACGCCCGATGAATTATATCAATATGATCCAACCAGTCAGCAAAGAAGCAGCTCTAAGGCGCTGGGATCACTATGGCCCTATAGGTAATTTCAAGAACAAAGGTTTTAAGCCTTTATTGTTTCCAGATCCTGCAATAGAAAATGTTCCACTGACCCCCTACAAAGCGAACCTTCCAGGCTTTATGACCGCAATAACACCCTTCACTGACTTCAGATCAGGTATTGTTCGCATCATTGATAAAGCCTCTATCCTGAACGAATACCGGGGGTTTCGCATACCATGAGAAAAGTAATCTTAAGAGTATTGGGCATTCTGTTAATCCTGCTTGTAGCGATTGAGCTAACCACTTGTAGCATTCAATCTAAAGCCGAAAGGGGGGAAGGATACAATCAAAGCGACTCAATTTTATATCATATAATCACGGACAGTGATATTAAAAAAGCCCCTCGTATCAGCCATGATTATTATTTCAAATACCAGGCCCGCGATGGCTCAGCAGCAGAACAGAGTACAATTATTTTTCGTAAAACCACTGATTCATCATCTCTGAAACCGTACCTTGCAACGCTAGGTTATCACTTTGCAGAAAAAGAAGGTGATAGCGAACATTGGGAAAAAAATAGCTCAGTGTCCTCCAGCTACTATCTATGGGTCAACAGAGAAACGAATGAAGTTGGTCTTTCGAAAGCAACATACTGAGCAACAGTAAATCAGGAAAAATAAAGTTTATGCGTTTAAGTGTCCACCTCTCCACTTTTGAGTTTTTATCATTGTTTATCAGATAATTAAATGGTGGTCAGTTCTTTTTTAACTCTCCGTAAGTCTCCTCTCTAACCCTCCACCCTCTGCTTTTGTTAAAAAGTGGAGAGGTGGACAGTTAGTGGAGAGTTATTATTAAAGTCTCCACCCATTAACTTAATGTTTTTTATTATTTATTCCTTAAGGTGGATAGTAGTGGAGACTTATTTAATTACTTTAATTTTTAAGCCCTGTTGCCAGAGGGAGCCACTCGTCAGCATCACTGTTCAGGCTAATGTTGGAGCGCATGTTCCCTTTTGTGCTTTTCTTCCTGATATACTCTTTCCCGTACTCGGCCATAGCCCCCGGCATATCCGATCCAAAGCGGGTTAATGATACCGGCTTGCTCAGGCCATTACTCTGCATGTACGACAGATAAGCATGGTAAAGGTATTTACGGGGGCTGAATGGCACTACAGAAGCATTGCCAATAAACATGCCGTCACACTGTACTGAGGCCAGCAGATACCCACAGAAATCCACCAGCGAATCACCCTCACGCTTAATGGCTAATGCCTCCTCTGATTTCTGCTGCTCAAACAACAGCGTTCTGGCTTCGTCCTGGTCAGCAAAGCGCGTCAGCAGGTGCCGGATGATGACCGGAAGCTCTGCCTCAATTTTTTCCGACAACATTGGATCACGCTCATTCTCCGGCACCACCTGAGAAAAGTTAAAAATGACGCGCCGCCGTGATATGCCACCGCTGCGGTCACTGAATGACATGGCGTTATTGTTGACTGCCAGCACAACAGCCGGTATCCGCATTGAATAGGGCTGTCTGTACTTTGGGTTGACTGAAACCTTATCGCCACCCGTGATCGCTTTCAGCCCGGCACCATCACCAACGTAGCGCGTCATATCTGGCATGACGATAAGCGAATAACCTACCAGCAATTCACGCTCTTTCGGATTCTCCAGCGCTGACATGCTGGCCGACTGCGTATTGCCCTTACCCGCCAGCATGGTGCAAATTTCAGCCATTACGCTCTTACCACTGCCACCAGCCCCGGTTACCTCAAGGAACAACTGCCAGTCGTAGCGGTTAGCCATCACCATATACAGCGCGGCAAGTAGTCGTGCCGCCTTTCTGTCATTCCCTGCGGTGGAATGCTGTAACCAGCGCCAGAAGTTGGGGGAGTGCGTCTCCAGACTTTCACCATCTTTTGCCTGTCCAAATTCCACCTCGCTGGCGATAAGTAACCAGTATTCAAGTCTGTGTTCCCGGAATATGCCTTCACGGGTATCAAAAACGCCGTTACTGAAGCCGATAAGGTTTCTTGCCGTGGCACCCATTACCGGCAGGCTCAGTTTCATGGTATCCACGGCGTTCTTCATCGCCGCCATTGAGTAGGGAACATCTGATTCACGGAAGATTACCGCCATTTCCCGCGCCAGCGCGTTATCACTGACTGGTTGCCAGATTACCCCGTTATAGTGGTGAACAGTGTCAGAGTCGCCATGCAGGGCTAACAGGCCATCATAGTGCGCCAGCAATACTTCGCCGCGCTGGCTTGGCCCCATATGTGCCAGTGACGAGGTGGCCGCTTCCGTGGGATGTTTCTTTTTATCCGGCTTCGCTGGCGGGAAAAGACGGTTGATCCGCCCGGTGTCGGTCAGTACCGTTTTAATCCCTTCATCGCCAATATATTCAGCCACCAGCGCGATCCGGTTCTCCTTCTGCTTACTGATGTCAGTATGAATAAGTCCACTTTCACACAGTTCCTCATAGGAGGGACCGGAACCCGCAACAAAACTCTTAAGGCGTTGCGCCAGTGCGCCGTATGACGTGGATTTATCCTTATGCCGTGCCGCTGCGGCGTTGGTTGCTTTTTTATCTACCGGATGTCCGTTTACCCAACTGTAGACGCAGGAAAACAGGCTATCAGACATCTCTTCAGGTCTGATTGGGATGACCATGCTCATTTCGGAATACCCCCGCACATCTGAAACTTACCGATCAACGGGTGATACCAGTACGCTGAACCATACTTGCGCTTTGCCGCCCTAAGCACCAGCCGTGCCGCTTCCCTGAACTTTTCATCATGAACAATAAACCCGCCGCCCTTCTGACAAATAATCATTACGCCCGTATTCTGCGCAAGCTCTTCGGCCTTTTTGGTGCTGAGACCAAATTCAGCCGCCAGTGTGCTTACCGGTGACATGCCTGGCGGGATTAACCCGCCCTGGCTGGCCGTTAAAGACCTGATCTGACCTTCCAGCAACTCAACCTTATCCACCAGATGATCAACCTTTCCGGCCAGTTCGTTAAATTTGACGTTACTGATCACAGATCACCTCCTGCTGTTTCAAGTTCTTCTGCCAGTTCTTCAGCACGTTCAGACGCAAGAACACAGAGATCGATAATGTGCTTTTGTGCGGCTTCATCGCCTTTCATTTGCAGGTAACAAATAGCGTCAAGTAGTGCGCTGGTAAGCATGGCGTTGTAAGCCAGGCAAACATTGGTCCGGTATGTATATTTAGGTTTAACTTGTTCGTTACGCATGAAATACCTCAACCAGCTCACAACCACGAATAAACCCCTCCAGCGGGCGGCTGTGGCTCGCCAGCGGATATTGCTCATAAGAGAAAATCACCCGGTCTTCGGTCAGCTCACGGATAACCAGCAACATGCCGCTTGCGCGTTCAATGTAGCGATCGCCAGGCATTGGTGATCGCACCGGGGCGGCCTTAACAGACTCAAAAATATTACTGCCTGTCAGCAACCACAGCGTTGATGAATACGGATCACTCCATGCGACCGACAGCGGACTGTCCGTTCGGATTTTGGCGGCAAAGGTCAGATCCCAACCGGGAAAAGTTTCCCGCGCTTTCGTTTCACTTGTGGCCTGAGTACGCAGTACAACCGGCTTACCGGTTGTGCCACGAGGTATGGCAAGGAACAGCCATGTAAATTCAGGGTGAGTTTGGGTATGCTGTTGTATAGCCATAATGTAAGCCTCAATTACGTTGTGGTTAGACGCCCTGTATGTGTTGCGAGCACTGCGGGGCGTTGTCATTTTTAACTTCTGCGTGTTAGTGTATGGACCTAACAACATTGATACTATTGTAACGGGTCCATACATGTCAACTATCAAGCGTGACAGAAGTCCAAAAGGTGCTGGTAAGTCACCTATTTTTAGTGTGCGTTTAACGCCAGAATTTAAAGAGCAACTTGATGAAGCCTCAGACAGGTCCGGTGTCAGCCTGGGTAATTGGTTGAAAGAATTGGCGCGGGCAGAGTTGCGGCGGCAAGGTATTGAACCGAAGGGCTGAATTAAATCTTTCCACCAACTCAATGAGGGGGTACCACCAGCATTATTGCCCCACTCGATCAATGTGCTATCCGGGCTGGCGTAATAACTGCTGTTGTGACACTGGCGGCCCGGCATGACCGCCTTTGTTTTATTCAACATATCCCACCTCATGCCGTCTGAACACGGCGAACCGATTCAAGATAGGTATCCAGATCGGACCTGAAATAGATAACTTTGCGGCCAATCTTGTGATGGGGAATTTTCACCTTTCCGGTATGCGCCCAGTTAGCCAGCGTCTGAGAATTGACACCAAGATATATGGCCGCCTCTGCGCGTGTGAATTTTTCAAGGATTGCTGCTGAAGGATGGACTCGCATAATTATCACCATGTATACAGAATTAATGTTGGTGATAATTTATGTTTGATATTCAAATAAGTTAAGGTGTGATAACCACTAAACAGAACAGCTAAGTAGTTTCACAATCGGGCAAGTACTTAGGGTTATAGTTAAGTACTTTACTGGGTGGTTAAGTACTTAACTACCTGCATTACTGCTTAACGACCAAATCATAATTTTTTATTTTGGGTGAGTGTTCAGGATTTAGCCCCGAATTTTTTAGCCATGTTTTAATTGTTCCTGGTTCTGGAATGCCTCTATATTTTCCATTCAAGTATTCATATATTTTCCTTGAAAGACTTTCCATGCTGGCACCGGGAAACTCCGCCCACGTATCAGCTGCAATTTTTAACGCACCATCCTTATGGATACTGGTTCGCGCTTTCCCACCTTTACTGTTAATTTTTCTTTGCTTTATTTGGTGTTTAATGCCTGCAATTTTTTCACTGTAAGACTTCGAAACAAAATAGTCTACCGCAATTTTATTGACGGTTGCAGATAACTCTCTAAACCCCATGCCATATAAAATCATTATAGCCTTATGTATATTTTCACTTTCCTTGTCTGAACCACTAGAAAAATCTGAATCAGAAATTAATTTCATACATATTTCATAACGTTTTTCCAGCGCCATACCTTGAATATCTTCATAAGATAGACTCTTTTTACTTGTACTGGAAAAAGAAGATATTGTGTATTGCTCAATATCAATTACATCACCACATTTTTTAATGAATTCCTCGTAATATTTCAAATCATCTTCCAATTGCTTAATGGTTTTTTTCTTCACAGCCCACCTCTTTTATTTTCATATTCTGAAAGCTGAAAAATTAACTTCCTTTTTTCTTCATCGCTTAAATTTTGCAGCGCGGAAAGTAACCTTGAATCAATAGTTTTCTTGCTTTCAACTAACCCAGCGAATTCAAGTATTTTGTGCTCAATCCTTACCGCTGGCTCCTGAAGTTCATCAGCACTGAAGTATAAATACCCCTGAGTGACATCCGCGCTTCGCATGGTGCGATGATTCAGCAGGCGTTTGAGTATATAGTTACCAACGTTCACCAGTTCCGCTACTGTTCCGAAAGTTCGCCGCCCGTCATGCCATTTAAACGGTATCGGCTGAAGTCCTTCAGGATTAGGCTCAGGAACGGTAGCCGCGGAGATGCGATCAATAATATGGCGAGTTTCTTTGATCGTACTTTTCGTTCCCGGAAAAACAAAACGCCCATTACCAGCCTGAAACCTTAACCGGCGACGAAATATTTTTAGAAGACTTTCCGTCATAGGGAGTTCGAGCGGATCGCCATTTTTGGTTGTGTCTATCCAGAAATAGCGACCCGTCATATTAACCCGCTCCCATTCAAGCCCCAGGATTTCCTCTTTCCTTAGTCCGGTAAAGATCACCATTTCTACAGCATCACAAACCGCCGCTGCAAAATCATCACGACCGTCTTCCGCAATCTGGCGAACGGCACTAATTGCAGCAAACCAGCGGGGAAAATCATGGGTACGGATACGCTCAATTTTTCGGGTGGTTCCATGCCATTTGCGTTTGGTACTTAAAACCGTAGTTGGTGGGTCTGGCAGAAGTGTTTTCCCGCTATCATCACGATAGTGATCATATGCGAAACGACAAACAGCCCGGAGAACTCTGGCCCAAAGGTCAGCCTGGGCTTTGCTTCCAGAACCGACTCCGGCCCTTAATGTTGTCTTGTCTTCGCCAAACCAAACTGTGCCATCAGTAATTGCTTTATGCCGTGCCTCAACGCGCTCACGGCTTGCAGAGGCAAGCGGTTGTTTAAGCCAGTCACCGGAAAAATTCTCAAGTGTCGCTCTATATTGAGAAACCGTGCTGGCTTTGATCCTATGTTCACGATTGGCAATATAGGTATTGAGCGCTTCAGCCAGGGTAATCGTGGCTTTGCTGTCATTTCGCTTCTGAATATTGGGATTTAAACCGGAAGTGGCAACCTCCCCCAGCAATTCAAGTGCCTTGGCGCGCGCATTCTCTACAGACAGGTCTGGAAACCGGCCCAGCGTTGCCCGAATAAATTTACCGTTTCGCTTGCGGGAAATGCAGAAACTTTTTACTCCCGAAACGCCGATCCGCAGCCTCAGCCCATTAACAATAGAATCTCCATACTCAACCTGACCACGTTCAGCAGCAGGCAGACTTTCCAGTTTAGTCTTCGTAAATTTGAACGTTTCCACGCTTTCCCCGTTACCATACGATTAAGGTATCCTGAGAATCGCTTGGACGCTCCAGGATACCTATAGGATACCACAGGGGGGTAAAATGAAGTATTTCTGGTTATTTACACAGTAGCAAGCACTTGCTTATATACTTGAAAAGTATATCAAAGTATTTTAAATTAATCGCTTGGTCTCTAACTCATAATCGCTTGGTCGCTGGTTCAAGTCCAGCAGGGGCCACCAGATTTAATGATGTAAATCATGCAGTTAAGCCACTTCGTAAGGAGTGGCTTTTTTGTTTATGGGGGTTAGTGTCGCAAAAGTGTCGCCGCACTTTTTTGCCCTCCTGAATTCAGGTACAAAAAAACCCGCTTTCGCGGGCCTGTCAGTGAAGCAAAGATGGCTGTCTGTCATTATGCGTGAAGATCGGCACCTTGTTAGTTTGGCCGGGCGAAACGATCATCCCTGCGATACTTTCGTGGGTTTTGAAAGTACAACTGCAATTGATGTTCTGACACTGGTGATAACGTTCTTTGGTTTCGCGTGAGATATAGCGGCTGCTTTTGGCATGGGCGGCGGTCTGGCAAAGCGGGCAATGCATCATGGGGGCGTTCTCCTTGTGTACCCTGCCTTAATAACTAAAACCTACAAAAATAACAACACAATTCACTCAAAGTGAATCATCATTATCTGATTCCGCTTCATACTCAACATCCGACAGCAGCACCTCAAATTCCAGCGTTGTCGTATAACCGCTGCCGCTCAGGCTGTGCGTCACCTTACTGATAAGCCACGGCTGCGCGTCGATCACCGCCTTGAACCCGCTGACCTGCACCGGCGTTTCCGGGAACAGATCCGCCCGGCCCGTTGCCAGCGTCAGCGAAAACTCCGCGACGCCGCGCTGAAGTTTTTCCCACTTTGCTTTTGCGGCGCGCATCGCGGCGGATTTGGTGGCGTAAACCGTGGTCAGCGCAAAGACGTTATCCTCCGTACCGGCCAGATAATCCCCCTCTTTTGCCTCCGGTGTTTTGGTGGCTGTGGCCTTTCCCTTTTTTGCCGCCGGATGCTCAAGAGCACGCAGGTGCTGCTCTTTCGGCTTGCGTTTCACCTTCACCTGTTTCGGCGTCGGGTCTTTGGTGTGCAGCCAGCTGGCCGTCACGCCGGTATACGCGCCCCGGTCGGCAATGCTGAAGCTGTGCCGGTCACCGTCCTGCCGGGTAAGGGTCATTTGCGGAATGGCTTTACCGCTGGCCGTTACCCCGCTGCCCGGACGCAGAAACAGCAGTTTCCCGGCCTTCACTGCCGCCACCGCGCCGTACAGCGTGGCAAGCCGCGTCACAAAGGCCGCGTCGCTTTCCTGCGTCTGGTCGATATGACTGACCGGCAACGCGGCAAAGCCTGTGGCAAGCACCGCCGTCAGGCTGTTACGCCCGGCAATCTGCGCGACCACCTCGCCCAGGGTGGTGTCATGATATGAGGCTTCACGCCGCGAGTTGAGCGAGCCGCGAAAGTCCACGCTGCGCGCCCGGATGGTCATGGTGTCCGGCGCGCCGTGGTGCTCCACCTCGTCAACGGTGAAGTTTCCCTTGCCGGTCAGCGCCTGCCCCTGCCAGCCGAGAAACAGCGTGATCACCGCGCCGCGAACCGGCATGGCCAGCTGCCCGTCGGCGTCATCCAGCTCAAGATCGAGCTGGTCAGCCTCAAAGCCCCGGTTATCGGTCAGCGTCAGCGACATCAGCCGGTCGCGAAGACTGGCGGTCACGTCTTTCGCGTTGACCGTCAGCATAAAGTCAGGCGCAATCCGCGCCCCCGCCGGGATTGCCATGCTGCCGGTACTCATGACAGCAGCCCGCCGACGGTGGTAACGGCGGTTTTCGCCTGATTAATGGCCGAGGTAAGCTGGCCCGACAGACTTCCGGCCCCGCTAATCAGCCCGTCTGCCTGCTTTTTCAGGTCGCCGAACATCGACGTTAACGAGTCGTCCACGCGCTTCAGACTGAGGGTGAAGGTCATTTTCTGCGCGCTGCCGTTACTTAAAAACTCGCTGTGCGTCGCCGCAAAGTTCTCCGTGACAAACATACCGTACACGGTGCCGTTACCGCCAATCAGCGGCCACGCCCGGCCCTCGTCGGCCAGCAGCTTAAAGCTCAGTAACGACACCGCGCCGCCGGTGACTTCCGGTCGCAGCTCGCCGGTGAGGGTGATTTTCTCATCGCCGACGCCGAGGAACTGCGCCGAGGCCCGCTGACCAATGCGGCTGTTGGTCGGCCAGCGGTAATCGACGCTCTGCTGGAGTTCAGAGTAAGGCAGGGTCTGGCGCATAAACGGCAGCAGACCGTAAATCATCATCATATTATTCCCATCCCATTTTGCTGCGCTGCTGCGCCTGGCGGTTGCGGTCGTTGCGCGCCTGCTGCTCTGCAATCAGCGCCAGCGCGTCGTCCTTGCTCATGCCGGGGTGCATATGGATATCGTACTGGTAACTGTTCTGGCTCTGGTCCTGATAACCGCCGCCCGCCGCCGGGGATGATACCGGCTGATACGCCGGACCGGTGTCGGCCAGGCTCCACGGCAGGCCGTTCGGCGCAACCGGATCGTGCTTATCCTGCGTGTTATCTCCCGCCACCTTGTCTTTAAGCCCGTCGGATTTGCTGTCGATCACGCCGAGCTTTTCCAGCACCCAGTCAATGCCGCTTCTGAGCTGGTCCAGCGCCTGTCCGGGGATTTTCAGCCCTTCCGCCAGCAGGGTGCCGAACTGTTTACCCATGTCCCCGGCGTTCTTCAGTTCGGCCTGGGTCGATTTCACCGGCTCCAGCAGCCGGGTAAACCCATCCCACAGCCCGGTAAGCTTTTGCGTCACCCACTCAAAATCCGGCTTCAGGCCGGAAAATGCATCTCCTATCGGCCCTGCGGCAGCGGTAAACCCGTCGGCCACGCCGGAAATGAACGCCCTGACCGGCTCCCAGTATTGGCGGATAAGCAGCGCACCGGCAGCGACGGCGGCAACCACCGCCACCACCGGCCAGCTGATCGCCCCCAGCGCGGTGACAATGGCGCCGCCCGCCACGCTGAACGCGCTACCAAGCAGCCCTGCACCGGCGACCAGCGCATTTACCCCCGCCATTACCGGCCATGCAACCAACCCGATTGCACCCAGCGCCCCCACCAGAATCAGCCCGGCCGTGGCGGCTTTGGCAACGCCTGCGGCCAGCGCCGGATTGCGCTGGATCCAGCCGTCCACTGTCAGCAAAAAGGCAGTGGTGTCCTGGGTTAACTGGCGTAATGTGCCGTCAAGCTGGTCATACAAATCGGTGCCGATGGCCTCCTGCGCGGACTGAAGCTCTTTAAAGTCGCCGCCGAGGTTGTCCTGCTGTACGCTGACCAGCTTCGCCGTGCTGCCGTCCGCCCCCTGAAAGGTCCGGGTCAGGTCATCCAGCAGGCCACTGGTCGCCCCCTTCATCAGCGTCACCGCTGACGATGCAGCTTCCTCGCCAAAGATGGTTTTCAGGTACTCCGCCTGCTGCGCGGTGCCGAGTTTGTTTTTTTCAAAGGATTTCTGCATCTCCTTCAGGATGGTGAAGAACGGTCGCATATTGCCTTTGCTGTCGGCGGTCCTTACACCCAGTTCTTTAATCGCCTTTCCTGCCTCGCCAGTCGGTGCCTGAACACGCAGCAGCATGGCGCGCACGCCGGTCCCGGCCATGCTGCCGGTTGTCCCTTCTTTTGCCAGCGCGCCAATCATGGCGGTGGTCTGTTCCACGCTGACGCCCGCGTTTTTCGCCACCGGCGCAATATAGGTCAGCGCGTCGTTCAGCCCGTCAAAATCGGCAGCGGTTTTGTTCAGCGTCGCCGAAATCACGTCGCCGAGGTGCGCCACCTGTGAGTTAGCCAGACCAAAGGCGTTCTTCGTGCTCATCAGGAGCTTTGCGCTTTCCTCCATCGTGCGGTTGTTGGCAAGCGACATCTCCAGCGTCACCGGCGTCGCCGCCTTTATGTCGTCCACCGTGCCGCCCGATTTGGCGATGATAATCTGTGCCTGTGCGGCGTCGTTGGCCGAGGCGGCGGTGTTGTCGCCGATACTGCGCGCCTGGGTTCTGAGCGACTGAAAGTCAGCGGAGTTTTTATCGAGGCCGAGCGTCGCCTGAAGCGTGGAGTTTGCCAGCGCAAAGTCATAGCCGGGACGCAGTACCGTCGTGGCCGCAAGGGTGCCGACGGTGGCCGCGCCGACGCCCGCCGCTCCGGCGTTACGCACGCGCCCGGACAGCTCCTGACCTTTACGGTAGCGCTCGCCGGTCTGGTTAAGGCGCTCCTGCTGCTGGCCGAGGCGCTGTAACTCGCTTTTCTGGCGGCTCAGGCTGACGGTGGCCTGGGCGGAAGCCGTTCTCAGCCGCTGCTGTTCGCTGGCAAGGCTTTTGGTGGAAATGCCTGCGGCGTTCAGCACCTCGCGCTGCTGCTGTACCGACAGACGCAGGCCGTTGGTTTTGGTTTGCAGCTCAGCCGCCGCCTGCCGGGCCTTTTCCAACGCACGGGCCTGGGCGGTGGTGGGTTTCTCACTGTTTTTAAACGCCACGGCCAGCGCCGCCGCGTCGGCCTTCGCCTCTTTCAGCTTCTGCTGTGTGACCGCCAGCTGGCCGCTGACCTTACGAAAGCCGTCAATCTTTGCCGCCTGCGCATCCAGCTCTTTGATGCTGTTTTGCGTTTCACGAATGCCGCCCGCCAGCTTTTTCGTCTGGTTCTGTATCGCCTTAAACGGGCGCGTCGCCTGGTCTACCGCCTTCAGCAGCACCTGAAGTCTGAGGTTATTACTCATCGGGTTGTGCTCCGCTGCGAATAAGCGCCTTGTGCCGCCAGTCGATTAGCTCACCGAGCGGCATGGCGTACAGTTCAGACGGGGGCCAGTGAAAGACGGTGGCAATGTCCGCCATCAGGTCATTCACCGTCATCCCGCCCGGCCAGCTTATGCGTCCGACTTCGGTGACAAAAAACCGATCACCTGCCCGGCCAGCGCAATCAGGTCCGCCGGGTCAAGGTTCATACACTCCGCCTTTGTCAGCGTGGGTAAGGTGATGCGCGGCAGCACGGTAATCAGCGCGTCCACGTCCGAGCCAGCAAGGTCGGCCAGCCGGGTGCCACGCAGCGCGCCCGCGTTGGGTTTGATGATTTCAACGGTGGTGACAGCCTGCTCGCCCCGCATCACCGGGGTTTGCAGGGTGATAATGTTTTCGTGGTTTTCCATGATTCTTCTCTGCGTAAAAAGGGAGTGAAGGCCAGCGCCGGGCGCTGGCCAGGGAGTTAAACGAGGCCGATATTTTTACGGCGCTGCTCAAGCAGATCGGTACCGCTGACCTTCTCCACCATGTTCAGGGTGTCGATTTCAATCAGTTCTTTACCGTTGAAGGTCATTTTGTAATAGGTGCATTTGGTGGTGATTTTGGTTTCGGTATCCTCGCCCTGTTTGGCCTCGCCAAAATCAAACGCCTGGTGTCTGCCGCGTACCTCAATCTCCACCGCGATTTCCGCGCCGGTGTCGTCGCGCTGGTACGAGCCGGTAAAGCGCAACGGTACGGACGTTGCCCCCCACTGCGACAGCACCAGATCATCCAGCCCGCCGATGCTCCATTCCATATCCAGCGCGTCGTCGTCAAGGCCCATATCAATATGCGCCGCGCCGCTCATGCCGCCGCCCCGGAACGGGTCCAGCTTGCGCGACAGCTTCGGCAGCGTGACGCTGGTGACCACGCCCTGATAGCTGTTGGCATCGTTAAACAGATTCATCCCCTTTAGTTTTCGTGGCAGTGCCATTCAAAAAATCCTCAGCTGTTAACGGACGCGGCGAAGTTCGCCAGATACGTATCGGTGATGCGCTGACGCAGGGTTAAATCTTCCAGCGGCGGCACGGGGGTATAGTCATAATCAATCACCAGCTTGCCCGCCTTCAGGGTCGCGGTGTCATTGGCCGTTTCGTCATACCAGCACGATGCGCCCAGCAGATAACCGGCATTAATCAGTTCGCGGAATTTGGCATTGATACCGGCGATAATCTCGCGCACCAGGACCGGCGTCAGCGGCTTATCAACGGCCCACATATGCGCGTCGGCCATCGTGTCGGCCAGCACCTGCGCGGTGCGGGTGTAGTTCTCAAAGGCGAACAGCGGATCGTCGCTACAGGTGCGGTTTCCCCAGAAGCGAAAGCCGTCCTTGCGGATAAGGGTGGTCACACAGGCTTCATTCAGCAGATCGGCATCGGTGCCGGTCTGCTGTAAGTCCCAGAATACCCCGGCAGAAATCCCGGTCACGCCGTTCACGCCGACATTGGACAGGGTTTTATGCCAGCCGGTGTCATTGTCGATTTTTGCACGCAGGCCCAGCGCCCGCGCCGTGGCGTAAGCGGTTTCTGAGGCGTTGGCGGTGGTGTTCCAGGCGATAAAGTCCGGCCAGATAACCATGATTTCGCGCTGGCTGAAGTTGTCGCGGTATTTCCTCGCCTCCGATACGGTTTTGCAGTTCCACGCCGAGACATAGCAGAAGGCGCGGAGCTGTTGCGCGATGCTGACAAGCGCGGTCGCCACCTCCAGCGAGTCGAGGCCCGGCACGCCGAGAATGCGCGGCTTAACGTCAAGCTGGCTCTGTGCGCTTAACAGCGCCTTCATGCCGGTGTACTGGCCGTTCTCGTCGGTGGTGCCGATGAGATTGGAAATGGTTTCGGCGTCGGTTGCGCCTTCGGCAACGCGCACCACCACGGTGACAGGCTTTGACTGGTCAGCAATCGCCTGAAGGGATGCGGCCAGCGTGCCTTTGGTTCCGGCATTGCCGATGGCGGATAACACGTTGGTCAGCAGCACCGGGGTATTAAGGGGAAACGAAGTCGCGTCGGCATCGTCGGCGGTACAGACCAGCCCGACGATAGCGGTCGAAACGGTGGAAATGGTGCGCGTGCCGTCGTTGATTTCGACGACGCGGACACCGTGATGATAATCAGACATCTGAAGCACTCCGTTAAATGGGTGTGCTCAGAGTGTCAGGTCAGGCGGGGCAGTGCATGTGATTGGGGTTTGCTGATGGCTGGCCGGACAAAGACAAATCAGACCAGCAGCGTGGCATCATCAGTAAAGCCAGCGGCCTGATTCAGCGCATTCGATAAGCATCCTGACAGTTAACGGCTCAGGTTGATGATGGTCGGTCCGCATGAACTTTGGCAAAATCGCATTGGGTAAAAACCGCACGCCTTCATTTGGGAAATATTTCCTGAAGTCGAAAACAGCCATATTAACCTGAAGTGATTCAGCATACTCTTCCAAAAAATCGCTGGCGTCTTCAGGCAGTACGCAATTGTTACCCGTACTCAGGGAAGTGTCATCCGACATTTCCCAAAAATGTTTAGTAATCAGGCGGCGAACGCTTTCAGCTTTATTCATAACTGGCATTACCCTTTGTTGCCTGTGATTAATGTATAGCGTTATTTAGCATTAATTTTTAATTTAAAAATTCGCAAGAGCACTCACTCAAATTATTTTATTTTAGATTTGAATTGTATTTTATTAAATACCTTAACGCTTAATACAAAAACCACAGCAATAGTGATCAACAGCAGCCTTCCCCAATACTCTGGAAAAAAAACCACATAAAACGTTCCCGCTACTATCACTAATAACACTGGAATGTAATCAATAGCGATATTTAATATAAATTTAATTATGAATTTCACTTTATACCATCCAGCAGATTGATAATATCTTGTTCAGTTGGGGATGTTCTCCCGCTTAACTTCATATTGAAAGATATGATAACTTTTTCAATATAGATATAAAGCATTTCAAGATTATTTCTGTACAGAGCCTGATAAAATAAAGGATTGGTTGCACGTAACCGCCGGGCAGCCATAGCGGATTTTTGTACTTTCCCATAAAACCCTAACCCGGACAGGGCTATATAGCTGCTGCTATTTATCGCCGTCCTGACCGCCATAGATATTGGTGCTGCTTCTGCCATCCCTTTAGCTATTGCATACGATATCGCCAGCTTCGTGACTTTAGATGACTTACCGTTAGCCGCCAGGCCAGCAATGGTCATTACCTTTTTTTGTATCGGTGAGTCAGAACTTTCGATTTTTCCCGTATCCTGATCGCGTAAGAGATAGGCTGCGTAAAGCTGAAACATATCCAAAAAGACATCTCTTCGTTTATATGCTTCATAAACAGAAAGAAACATCCTTTTATCTTCCTGATTTAGCTCTTTGCAAACATCGCTATATTTATCTGTAAGGCATGAACTACGCCATGAAAGCCGCTCTGTTCCAAAATATATATCACTCAGATTTTCTCTCGCTGCATTACCAACACCTTGTAAACCCTTAGTAAAAGCATCGGCAATGTTTTTATCTGCTGCTATTTTTAACTTCAAATATTGAGACAGTAACATTCATTATCATCCTTAATTAATGGCGACTTATCATACAGAACTGTAATCGAAAGGAAAACCTAATAGTTGGTGCTCACCCTAAAAAAAACCTCAAGTTTAGCTTAAGGTTCACTGTTTCCACCAGAACCCTAAGCACATCAGACGGAGAGGTGCGAGGCGAATGCACAAGCGTTTATCTGAACGGTTTTTCCGGCCAGACAATCTCCGCAACAGTGGTATCCACCGTGTTCAGCGCCTGAATGTATTTCATCCACGCAATCAGGCGGGTTTTGTCTTCATCGCTGATGATGTCAAGCTGTAGTTCCGTCTGCCACAGGCTGATAGTGGACTGGGCTTGCGTCCGCAACATCGCCTTCTGCTGTTCGGCCAGCGCCGTTCGTTGCGCCGGGGTTAACGCCGGTTCGTCTTCCCATGCCGGGCGACCGTCCACCACGCCCAACCTCTGGCCGTCGGGCGGCATTTGCTTCCAGTAGCTGGCCGCTTCGGCCTCCGTGACCGGTACGGCATCCGAAGGCCAGGTGTCATCGTTATAGGTGCCGTCGTCTTTCCATTCCGACGGAATAAAGGATTTCAGCGAGGGTGAGAAATAAGCACGGGTCATATCAGTATCCTAATGCGATTACAAAACCGGAATACGCCCCGGCCACGCCGTTTACGCGCAGATTAAAATTAGTCAGCGTTTTGGGTGTCGGGTCGGTGACATCATCAAAGGAGATGGTTGGGGTATCGGTGCCGCTGACGTTGGTCCGGTGACACATGCCCCATGCAGCAACCCGCCCGCCGGGGAACGGCGTCGGATAGGTCCAGGCGTAATTCCCGGCTGAACCCGATTTTATTCTGGCCCACTGCACGATTAACCCGCCCGGCACGTCAGGGATACGCACGTAGTCGCTTTCTGAAAATGTCCCTTTTTTGAACAGCCCCATTACCGCCGCCACGCTGGGCAGCAGGTTGGTTGCCGTTCCCGCCACCATTTGCGCGGGGGTTGCCACGCCCAGTTTCGCCGCGTCTTTCAGACCGAGGTTATCCAGCGCCGTCCCGGCCAGCCCGGCGTCTTTGATTTCCGCCAGCGCATTGATGATTTGCAGATACTGCCCATGCGGACTGGCGGCGGCGAGGTGCGCGGCCAGCGCCCTGTCGGTGTACGACTTTACTTCAATCACCGCGTTATCGACGTACTGCCGCGTTGCCAGCACCACCGACGGGTCAATTTTCAACGTTACCGCGCTGGTGCTGTTGACGATGATAATCATGCGCACCGTCTGCGTGCGGCCGCTGCCCTCCTGCAACTGCGGCTTGTAGGTTTCCGCACAGTTCGCCACGGCAATCAGCACGCCGTCGGCGTCAAACAGGCCAATTTCACGTATCCAGAAGCCGCCCTCGCTTTCGGGGATAATCTGCTCTGCAATTATCTGACTGCTGTTGGCCGCGTCCACCGTCAGCGCGTTCAGCGGGGCGCGGCGCTTTTCCCCGGCAAGCTTTGTCTGTGCCGCGTCCGGCGTGGGCAATGTCCCGCCGCCGTCACCCACGGCCATGTCGGTAATCTGGAGCTTTGTGCCCAGCGCGGCGGCGTTCGCCAGCCTGGCCGCGCCCTGGCTGGTCAGCAGGGCAAAATATTTTGTGGTCATGGTTTCACTTCCGTCAGGTCGATAAGATGCACCGCCGCACCGGTCCAGCCCGGCCCGCTGACGGTGATGATTTCAGGGGTATAAGGGTAAACGGTCAGTTCGTCGCCGCTGTAGCAGGCGGCGGCAACCGGCAGCGCGCCGCTGGCGTCGAGATTAATCGACAGCCCGGTAAGATGGCGGCTGCACGGCTTCGCGTCCGCTATCAGGCGTTCCAGCTCCTGATGCATTTCCTCAGTAATACCGGTATCCAGCACGCCCACTTCGAGGCGAAAGGTGCCGGGTGCGTCGCCGGTCTTCCACCATTCCACCAGGCGGATCAGATAGCCGAGCGGCTCCACCACGCGCCGGATGGAACCGGACGTACCTTTATGCCTGTGTACATACTGCGAGGCTTTCACCACGGCGCGCTTTGTGGACTCGCTCCAGCCTGCATCCCAGCGGTCAACAGACCACGCCCAGGCAAGATACGGCAGCAGCGCCACCGGGCAGTTATCCGCGCTCCACAGCCGACGCAGCAGAACCGGCAGGGTTTCAATCACCGCGCAGGCTTCAGCGGCGGCAACCTCCAGCGCCGACGAACCGACCGGCAGCAGGTCAGCAGCGGCCACGCCGTTGCCCTCGCGTGACAGCACGGTGATGGTGACGCAGGCGGGCGACGGGCTGATGGCAGACGCATCGGCCACGCGCCCGTCGGCGCTTCTGGCGTGATACTCGTAAGCCCCGGTCGGCCCGGCCACGCTCAGACCTTCAAAGGCAGCGGCGATACGCACGCGATAATCATCGTCGCTTTCCATCACGGCGGCGACAGGCGGGATCGCGGTATTGTCTGCGGCGGTCAGCGTCAGGCGCGGCACCCCGTTGTTTGCGCCGAGCTGGTCCAGATCGTCCGCCAGCGCATACGCCACCATGACCGCCTGTGCCGCCTCGTTAATGCGCTGACGCAGGATCACCTCACGATACGCATTCTCTTCCAGCAGCTTTACCACCGGTTCGGATTCCAACGCCAGCGTGCGGGCGATGGCGTCCTGCTGGTCCGCCGGATACAGCGAAACCAGCGTGGCCTTGCGCTCCGCCAGCAGGGTTTCATAGTCCAGCGTTTCCACCACGTCGGGCGCGGGAAGCTGGCTTAAATCAATGGTTGCCATATCAGCTCACAGGTACAGTTAAGGAAAAATCCTGCGTGGTATCGGCGCGGGTGCCGGTGAGTTCCACCACCATGCCGCCGTCAAAGGCAGGTTCGTATGCAATGCCGGTCAGCTTCACGCGTGGTTCCCATTGCAGGATCGCCATATAGCAGGCTGACATAATTTGCAGGCGCAGCGCCGCATTTTGTGGCTGGTCGATAAGGGCAGACAGTAGCGAGCCATAGCTGCGGCGCATGACGCGGGAGCCAACCGGCGTTAACAGAATGTCGCGTACCGACTGGCGGATATGGTCGATATCATTCACCGCCAGCCCGGTGTCGCGGCTCATGCCGGAATATTTTGCGTCTGTCATAATGGCTCTCCCGTCTGTCCGCCACTGTCGCCCGGATGTCTGTGCGTATGCAGCACCTTGCCGTTTGAACTTAACGATCCGCCGCTGTGCTGAATATCGCCCTTCATCGTGCCGCCGCCGGTCACTTCCAGCGTGGCGGTCTTTAGCAGGGCGGAACATTCAACTTCCGGCGAGTCCAGCATGATTTTCACCGCCGCCTGTATGGTGGCGGTCTTAATGCCGGTTGCCGTCAGCGCACCGCTGGCAGGCTCATATTCAATCACCGCGCCATCGGGAAACGACCAGTGCAGCGCATCTGCCGACGCCGACGGGGCGGGGTTTTCATCAGAGAACACGCCGGCAGCACAAAGCCGGTGTCCAGCTCGCCGCCCAGGCACAAAATAAGCATCTGTTCGCCGACCGATGGCGCGTTCCATGAACGGGTGCGACCGGCACGGGCGGTCAGCCAGTGCAGCCAGGCGGTGGTGTTATTGCCGGTGTCCACGCGGCACAGCCCGTCGTCAAGGTTGACAGCGGACACGGTGCCGATGCGGATCAGGTTGCGCAGCAGCCGCAGGATTTCGGGAATTTGTGAGTTCATGCAGCAAGAATGTCCTGGCATGATCGGTAATACCATTTACTACAGCTCGTCTGTGCATCAACGTGCAGACTGCAAAAAAAAGTGGTTTCAGGGATTTACCAAAGATTAAATTTTGTTAATGTATCTCTTTACATGTAGCAAACTATGAATAGCAAAAAAACGGGAATTACTAATGGAAGAAGTTGAATTCTATAACGATGGTAGTGTGAGCGTTACCAGCGCTCGTTTTCGCGTTGGATCAAGCACCTATGCCATGCAGGGGGTGACGTCGGTTAAGCGTGGACATCAACCTGCTAATAAGTTGCCTGCTGTCATAATGGGGCTGGTAGGCTTAGTTATGATGTTTGTAGCCGATCAGTTGGGAGTTAAAGCCATTGGTGGGCTAATGCTTATTGCCGGTATTGCCTTGTTTGTAACATTAAAACCAGAGTACAGCGTCTATCTCAATAGCGCCTCTGGTGAAAGCCAGGCATTACAAAGCAAAGATCGTGCTCATATAGACAAAGTAATTGATGCTCTGAATCAGTCGATAGTACATCGTGGGTAAATATTAAAGGGCATTTAGTGCCCTTTAATATTTCAAATAAATTTAATATAGCCGGTCAAAATAATGGAACTATTCACTTTTCAAGAAGCCATTGAGAAATCGTCAAAATACACTAGGCATGTGTTGTTAGGAAATGGATTTAGCATTGCATGTAAACCTGATATTTTTGTTTATGGTCGCCTTTTTGAACAAGCCGACTTTTCAAAACTATCTGTATCAGCGAGAAACGTTTTTAACGCTTTAGAAACAGAAGACTTTGAGAAAGTAATTAACATATTAAATAACTCAAGTCGGGTATTAAATGTATATAACAATGACATCCAAAAAACAATTAACTTAATCACAGGCGATGCAACAGCATTAAAAGAAGTCTTAGTTCAAGCTTTGGCAGCAAGCCACCCTTCAAATCCTAATGAATTAACTAGTGAACAGTATCGGCATTGTAAATTATTTTTAGAGAACTTTTCTAAAATATATACTCTTAACTATGACTTATTACTTTATTGGGTATGCATGCACTGTGATGAGGGTGAAAAACCTTCTTCTGACGATGGCTTTAGAAAGCCTTATGAAAATTATGATGCACCTTATGTAACATGGGAGCCAAAAAATACACATAAACAAAACATGTTCTTTTTACATGGTGCGCTGCACCTTTTCGATGCTGGGTATGAATTAAGGAAATTTACTTGGGTAAATACAAATATAAGATTGATAGATCAAATCAGGAAAGCAATGGATGAAAATTTGTTTCCTGTATTTGTCTCAGAAGGAACGAGCAAAGAAAAAATTGAAAAGATAAGGCATAATGACTACCTGGCAAAATCATATCGTAGTTTTGTTGAAATATCAGGCGCTCTTTTTATATACGGACACTCTTTGGCTGATAACGATGAGCATTTTCTTACCAGTATCGAAAACGGTAAAGTTAGACAATTGTATGTTGGTATCTATGGAGATCCTGAGAGTAAAGTTAATAAAAAGATAGTCCGTAGGGCAATGAAAATGGTGCCAATAAGAAAAAAGGGCAACCTTGAAGTCTTCTTTTATGATGCAAGTACAGCCAAAGTCTGGGGATAAAATTTCACACCCAATATCTACGCATTTATGATAAAAAATCATTAATAATATTTTCAATGACCTGACTTTCGTCCTTTAATAATCCCAGCAACGGTCTGGCCTCGTATTGTACCTCTTTCCCCCCACGGGCTGGCCGGTCACGCAGCCCGTAATGATGCACGCGGGCCATGCGCTGCACGTTGCCGGTAAACTCCACCACCGCGTCGTCTGTACTGCCTTTCGCCTTCAGGTATTTAGCCGTGCGCAGCCTGGCGAACATCTCCCGCTTAACCCGGCCTGTCTTTTTCCGTGCGGGTGCCTTGCGCGGCTTAAACGGCGTGCCGTCGGGTGCCTGCTGGCGTTTGATATTCTGCTGCTGACCGGCGCGCAGACGCTTTGCAATGGTGCGGGCCATCTCTTTGCGTGCCGACGGGGACAGGTTGCCGATAAGCGCGTTGAGTCTGGCGTCGAACGCCTCCAGCCCGTTCATGACGACCACTCACTGACCAGCTCGCCTTTAATATACAACTGCATCGGGCGCGCATCGTTCTCCGGTAACGGGTTTTCGCCCACATGGGTGACGTGCAGCGCGTCGCCGTCCTGTTTCACGATCACCCGTTCCGTAAGCTGTAAATCAATGCTGATATCGCACAGTGCATCATTCAGCACATCCACCTTAAAAGTGAAGCCGGTGCGGCGCTTTTCTTCGGTTGCCATCATGTCGGGCTGGTTCTCACGCAGCCAGGCCAGCAGCGGCACCATAATCAGATCGATATCGCCGCCGTAGTCGGTGAGCACCAGATTCAGCCGGTACTGATATTCAAACGACAGCGAACTGGCAAGCGTCGAGACGATGCGCCCGCCATCAATAAACAGGTGCAGCCCGTCGGGGTTGCGCTGTAGCAGCGGCACGCTGTCGGTCAGCACGTGGCGTAGCTGTTTCGGTTTCAGCATCGTGTTGTTCCTGGCACTCTTTGATGATTTCCACCTGCAACCCGCACGACGCGAGCGCAGCCTCCAGCTGGCGGTTATCCGCCGCCAAATCGCCCTGGGTTTGCAGACTGTTTCCCGGCAGCGGGCAGCTTGTCACGCGAGGACAGCCAGTCCAGATAATCTCTGGGGTTACTGAATGCGGGCCGGGCGTGCAGCCGGATAACGTCAGCAGGCAAAGCAGCAGCAGACCAGGCGCGCAGGGTCGGATTAGCATCGCTTTCCCTCTGTAGGGTCAGTTCACGGTTAAGGGCGGCTGTGCTGGCGCGCCCCTGTAACAGACGCAGCGCGGCCTCGCGTTTCTGGCCCGCTTTTGCCTCATCGTTCAGGCGGCTGATTGCCCTGTCCCGGCTGGCAATACCCGCCGACAGCGTGCCGATAACCCGCTGTGCGTCGGTGAGGTCACCCTTTGCCACGGTCAGCCGCCAGCCGGTGCCACCCAGCGCGGCCAGCGCCACCGCCAGCAGGGTCACTAACACGCGCGTCATGCCGCCCCCTTCAGGCACCAGGCCTTTTCACGCTGGCGGCGACTCTCCAGCCCGGCGTTTTTCACGCCTTTCACGTATACCCAGCGGTCAAGTTGCAGGCAGGCGCGCCGCCATTCACCACGCCGGGCAAATGCGGCCAGGGTTGAGGTACAGGCCGCGTGAACACCAACGTTAAAACCGAACGACACCACCGCGTCATAAACGGGCGGCGGCATGGCAGGCATACAGGCATCAATGCCGCGCTCAACGCGCATCACGTCATACACCAGATTAACCGCCGCCTGCCGTTCGCTGATTTGACTCTGAGGCGTGACGCCCGCCGTGTGTCCTATGCCGTTAGTCCAGACGCCCGCACTGCACCGGTACGGCGAGGTGCGGCACCCTTCGGCATCCGCAATCAGCCTCAGCCCGCCGTCGGTAATCTTCAGCGTGTCAAACTGCGGCAGGAGTGCAGCCAGTGCCAGCACCGTCGCGACGCCACAACGTTTAGCGACCGTCACCGTTCACCCCCAGCCGTTGCAGGTCATACGTTTTGCGGCGGTAGTACCAGTTAATAAAGAAGGTCGCCACGTTAATCACCAGCGTCACCACCGCCACGCCGGAACCGACCATAAAGGCGATATCCTGCGGCGTGTGCCGCCCGAACCACATCAGCACAAGCCCAATCAGGTAGTTAATCAGCGAGCTGATTTTCTCCATTTGTGTTAGTCCCACAGGTTAATTGTTTCATCCGACGACGCGGCGGGCAGGTCCGGCAGCGTTACCGCCCGGCCATGCGCCAGCACGGGACCGGCGTCGGCCAGTCCCGGATTGGCGGCATAGACCAGCTCAACCGCCTGCTGTGTGCGTCCGTAACAGCGCCAGCAAATCTGGTCCACGGTGTCGCCTTGCTGTGCGTAAATAATCACAGCAGGCTCACGATACAGCCGGAACGCCCGGCAATGCGGCTGATACTGAAACGTGCATCGCGCCAGTATTCATCCGCGCCGGACTCCATCTCCGCGCCTTTTTTGCCGCTGGCGTCATAGCCGCGATAGCGTTCGGCAATGGTGGCGGCGGTAATGGCACAGACGGCGGCAAAATAGTGCGTGGCCTTTTCGCTCTCGCCGTCAGAGGTTTCCGCCGGAACGTCGGCCAGCCGGGCAAAGCCCGCTGCCATCTGTGCGGCACGCCAGTCATACAGTTCGGCGTTCACTTCGGAAATCGCCGTTTTTACCGCCAGACGCAGGCGCTGGGCGGTCACGGTGCCTTCATAGCGCAGCGCGTTGCGCAGCTGCTGAAGATCGATATCAGGCCAGAAAAAGGTATTGCGTACCGGCGGTTCGGCAGCGTCTGCCGGTCGCGGGGCGGGAATAACAACGGTACTCATAGTTGGCCTCTTGAAAAGGTGGGCGGTGGAGAGCGGCGCAGACGCTGAAAGCGCATTGCCGCTCTGCCGCCCGGCGCGGGGCGCGTCCGGTCAGCGGCGGGCCTGGGCCTGTTTTTTCAGCACCAAAGCCAGCCGCTCAATGTCTTTTTTGACGCCACAGCCTTCATGCAGCTGTAGCGCCCTCGTTAAATGCTCCATCGCATCCGGTGCCCTGCCCATATCACGCAGCACGTACCCGGTGATTTTGTGCAGTTTTGCGCGCACCTGATCGGGCATATCTGCGGATTTCGTCATCTCAAGCGTTGCCAGCAACGGGCCGGTATCGACCGGCTGATTCAGCGTGCGGGCGCGGGTCGCCGCGTCGGCCACTTCTTCGGCCAGCAGGTAGCCAGTGGCGTCACGCTTAAAGCCGGGCGGCGGCACCAGTCCGTGTGCCAGCGCGTAGCGGGCCAGCTCCAGCGCGCCCGACACGTCGCCCGTGTCCAGCCGCCAGATCATGATGGTCATCAGCACCGCATCCTGTGCGCCTTTGCCGCTGGCTAACACACCACCCACCCACGGGCCGTACTCCGGCAGCATCTGCCGCTTCAGTTCGGCCTTGCGCTCCTGCGAGCGCACTTTCTTCAGGCGGCGTTTGTCGTCGTTGAGTTTCAGCAGCATCAGCTCGTAGCCGTTGGCGTGGCGCAACGAATTACCGGCCAGCTGTGAGGCTTCCATCGCCTCCATTCGCATCAGGTGACGCCGGGCAGGGCTTAACATGCGTTATGCCTTCGACGTGTCGGCAGCGCTGCCGGTTGCGTCAGCACCGTCGGTTGTATCAGCACCGTCGGTTGTATCAGCAGCGCCGGTTGTATCAGCGGCGGCGGTTGCATCAGCGGCGGCGGCTTTCTTTTCATCCGGCAAATCGGACAGGACGATCCCTTCAACCAGACAACCGGCGGCATAATCTTCCACCACGTAGTCCTCGTTGATGGACTCGTAGTTTTCGATGCGGTCGCGCTTCGCCTCTTCGACGATCATGCGGCGGTGTGTGCCTTCCTGAAAATAAATCGACAGGTTGTCGAGACGGGTGATCAGCAGCGCGTCCGCCGGGAAGTACGGCACGCGCACGGCGGGCAGGTTGCCAATGCGTTTCTGACTGACGATGACGTCGCCCGCCAGCATTTCGCTGTTGGCCTGCGTCTGGTTAATCAGCGGGAAATACTTGTCGGCCAGCAGCTGACGACCGCAGATGACGACCAGCTCCGGGTCTTCCTGATACCACGGCTCGATCAGCGTGTTGGTGGCATCCATCACCACGGCGTCGAGATTTACCCAGGTGCGGTTTTCACCGACCAGCACGCCGTCGGATACGCTGCCGTCCTTGTTCGTGGTTTTGTTCATCACGCGCTTTGGCGCGTTGTTGCGGTACTTCTGCAACCAGCCCACCGCCACGTCCTGCAACATCGGGTATTTAGTGCGGTTGGAGGTTCTGGCACGGGACACGCCGTTAAAGCCGATCATGATGCGGTCCAGGCTCTGGCGTTTGATAATGGCGTCGCGCAGGCGGGCCTGAAAATCTTCATAGCGCGCCCACAGGTCAAGGGTGTTGTAGCGAATATGAAAGTCATAGTTCACCTGACCGCACTCATAGCCTTCGCTGTCCAGCGCGGCAAAGTCAGCGGTTTCACGCTCGTCACCGTTTGCCGTGTCGGTGGTGCTGGCAATGGAGCCTGACACGCCGATACCGATTTTTTCCCCCTTCATTTCGGCCACCGGCACGATGTTGATGCGGGTTAAAAAGTCTGATGACTCCTGTACGCGGGTCATCAGCGTCTGCGTGACCGACGGCTCCACGGTAAACTTCTTGTTCATGTCGCCGGTTTCCACGCCGTTCAGTTCAGCGAGGCGGGTCATAAAGGCGTTAAATTTAAAGCGGGTGTTCTGGCGCATTGGCAATCCTGTATTCGGTTAAATGTTCAGTCAGCAGTCGGTCTGCACGCTGGCTTTGTTATCGCCGCCGGTGGCGGCAGGACGACGGGAAAAGCCGCTATCCGTTTTACCCAGCCGTGCCTGTAGCGCGGCAAAGGCGGTGCGGTCCTCTCCGGCCTGCTGTTCCAGTGCGTCAATGCGCCCGGCTAACGCCAGCTCAAGCAAAGAGAGTTTTTGTGTCTGTGCTTCACCGTTCTGCTGCACCTGCTCTGCCACGGTGGTAACGGCGGCGCTGACGTCGGCAAAGCGCTCGACGTCGGTTTTCTTTTTCGCGGAGAACATCGCGCTGACGCGGGCCAGCAGCGACGGGACCGCATCCTCAACCTCTTCGAACTCAATCAGCGTTTCTTCCGCAGCGGTAAACAGATTGCCTTTGTGCTGCTTGCGCGAGGCCAGCGGGTTCACTGACGCCGTGGCGCTGAAGCTCAGGATCTCCGTGCCGAGGCTCGCCGGGTCGTCGGTGACGGCCAGACCGATCAGGTACGCCTCGCCGGTGTCGGCAAATTTCGGATTCACCTCAACGGAGGTGTAGATTTTCTGGCGCGCTCTGGTCAGTTCGACCAGATCCGGCGTCGGGTCAATCCAGCCATACAGCGCCAGCTTGCCTTTCAGCGGGCCGTCGGTAATTTCCTCTGCCTCAACGGCGGTGACGTCCCCGAAACGACGAAAGGTGCTGTCGGCGGCGTAGCCCCGGATGTGCTCCATGTTGACGCGCGCACCGTACATCGCCGGGTCGTAGCTTTTCGCCATCTGCGAAATCCAGTCGCGGGAAATCTGGCGACCGTCGGTGGTTGCGCCTTCGACTGCAATCCGAAAACGCTTTGCTTTTGTTGCCATTTATCAGGCTCCGGTTGTGGATGGGTTCGGGTCGGGCCAGTTTCCCCGTCATGGTCCATTCGCTCAACGAAAGCCAGCCCGTTCAGCCGCCAGCAAACAGCGACAGCAGGCGCGTCTTTTTGCGCCCCGGTAGCCTTATCAGCATGAAAAGACCAGCAACCACCCTCAGCGATCCGCGCCGTCAGGCGGCACTGCTTTACTGGCAGGGGTATTCCGTGCGCCAGATTGCGGAGACGCTGCAACAGAAAACGCCGACCGTGCAGAGCTGGAAACAGCGCGACGCATGGGAAGACATCGCCCCCATCAGCCGCGTGGAAGCCAGCATGGAGGCGCGGTTAATCCAGCTCGTCATGAAGGAGGTTAAAGGCAACGGGGATTACAAGGAGATCGACGCGCTGGGCCGTCAGATTGAGCGGCTGGCCCGCGTGGAGCGCTACCGCAGCTCGGGCAACGAGGCCGACCTTAATCCCAACGTGCGCAACCGCAATAAGGGCGAGCGCCAGCCGGTGATTAAAAACGTCTTCAGCGAGGAACAGACCGACAGACTCACCGGCCTGTTTATGGATAACTGCTTTGAGTACCAGCTCAACTGGCACCGGGCCGGGCTGGCGCACCGTATCCGTAACATTCTCAAATCCCGCCAGATTGGGGCCACCTTCTACTTTGCCCGCGAGGCGCTGATTGATGCGCTGACCACCGGGCGCAACCAGATATTTTTATCGGCCAGCAAGGCGCAGGCGCACGTTTTTAAAAACTACATCATTGACTTTGCCCGACAGGTTGACGTTGACCTGAAGGGTGATCCGGTTGTGCTGCCAAACGGCGCACGGCTGATTTTCCTGGGGACCAACGTGCGCACCGCGCAGAGCTATACCGGCAACCTCTATCTGGATGAATATTTCTGGATACCGAAATTTCAGGAACTGCGTAAGGTCGCCAGCGGCATGTCGCTGCATAAAAAATGGCGCACCACCTACTTTTCCACCCCGTCGAGCCTGTCGCACAGTGCCTATCCGTTCTGGTCGGGGGAGCTGTTTAACAAAGGGCGGCGCAGTAAGGACGACCGTATAGAGCTGGACCTGTCGCATTCGCATCTGGCGAAAGGCGCGCTGTGCGGTGACGGCCAGTGGCGGCAGATTGTTACCGTTGAGGACGCGCTGACCGGCGGCTGTAACCTGTTTGACCTCGACCAGCTGTCGCTGGAGTACAGCCCGTCTGAATATCAGAACCTCTTAATGTGTGAGTTTGTGGACGATGAGGCGAGCGTATTCCCGTTTGCCGAGTTGCAGACCTGCATGATCGACAGCCTGGAGGAATGGACCGACTTTAACCCTTACGCCCTGCGTCCGTTCGATTATCGCCCGGTGTGGATTGGTTACGATCCCTCGCACACCGGCGACAGCGCGGGCTGTGCGGTGATTGCGCCGCCGCTGGTTGCGGGCGGCAAGTTCCGCGTGCTGGAGCGTCACCAGTGGCGCGGCATGGACTTTGCCGCCCAGGCGAAATCCATTGAGGACTTAACCCGAAAATACACCGTGGAGTATATCGGCGTGGACGCCACCGGCATCGGCCAGGGGGTTTTTCAGCTGGTCCGCCAGTTTTACCCGGCGGCAAGGGAGATCCGCTACTCGCCGGAGGTGAAAACCGCAATGGTGCTTAAGGCAAAGGACACCATCAGCAGCGGACGGCTGGAGTACGACGCGGGCAGCACAGATATCACGCAGTCTTTTATGGCTATCCGTAAGACCATGACCGCCAGCGGCAACCGCTCCACCTACGAAGCCAGCCGCAGCGAGGACGCCAGCCATGCCGACGTCGCCTGGGCCATTATGCACGCGCTGTTAAACGAACCGCTGACCGCCGCCAGCGGCGGCGCTAACCCTTCAATTCTGGAATTTTACTGATGAACAAACGCAGCCGTAAGACATTCAGGGCAAAACAGGCCGCGCCGCAGCCGGTTGAGGCGTTCACCTTTGGCGAGCCGACGCCGGTGATGGATAAGCGCGATATTCTGGATTACGCGGAGTGCATCGGTAACGGGCGCTGGTATGAGCCGCCGGTCAGCTTCCACGGGCTGGCAAAAAGCCTGCGTTCGGCGGTGCATCACAGCTCGCCGATTTACGTGAAGCGTAACATTCTGGCCTCAACCTTTATCCCGCATCCGATGATGAGCCAGCAGGATTTCAGCCGCTTTGCGCTGGATTATCTGGTGTTCGGCAATGCCTTTACCGAACTCAGGCGCAACGGGCTGGGCGAACCGTGGCGACTGGAAACCTCACCGGCCAAATTCACCCGTAAGGGGGTTAAGGAAGGTGATTACTGGTTTATCAATGACTGGAAGGAGCCGTACCAGTTCGCCACCAGTAGCGTGTTTCACCTGATAGAGCCGGACATTAATCAGGAGCTGTACGGCCTGCCGGAATACCTCAGCGCGCTTAACTCTGCCTGGCTCAATGAAGCGGCCACGCTGTTTCGCCGCAAGTATTACCAGAACGGCGCACACGCCGGTTACATCCTGTATATGACCGACGCGGCGCAAAGCTCCAGCGATGTCGATCGGATGCGTCAGGCGATGCGCGACACCAAAGGGTTGGGGAACTTCCGCAACCTGTTTATGTACGCGCCCAACGGCAAGCCGGACGGTATTAAAATTCTGCCGCTCAGTGAAGTGGCGACAAAGGATGATTTTTTTAACATCAAGAAGGCCAGCCGCGACGACCTGTTAAGCGCGCACCGCGTGCCGCCGCAGATGATGGGGATTATCCCGGATAACTCCGGCGGGTTCGGGGATGCGGTGAAGGCGTCGCAGGTGTTTGTCAGAAATGAACTGACGCCGTTACAGGAAAGGTTCAAGGAGATTAACGACTGGATGGGGGAAGAGGTGATCGCATTCCGGGGGTATTCGCTGGAAACGACGTTAATAAACTGAATACACAGCGCCTGCTTTTGCAGGCGTTTTGCCATTCAGTAAAGCCAGCGGCCTGCTTTAGCAGATTCAATCAACATAGCGATGGTTAATGGCTCCGCTCTCCTGCTTTCAACCTTAAACTCTCTGGGCCGCAAAAAGTTAGGGATCAGGCCTTTACTTGGCGGCCAATACTTGAAAAAGTCGAAGCCAGACTCGTCTATATTGAAGCGTTTGAAGTAGTCTTTCATTATATCGTCGCCGGTTTCTCTGGCCCACGGGTAATCTCCGGTGGAAAGGCTGGTTTCAGACGTAAGGACCGGTTTTTTTTTAGCAAATAATGGCTTCAAATTATAGTTTTCTTCGTACCAGCTTATCACGCTGGCAGCAATATCTTCTTTCAGTTCCATAGCTTATCGCCACCTCTGGCAATAGAGTTATAAGTGTGAGTTGCCCTCCAGGCTATCCGTGTAACATCATTCATGAGGTATGCAATGCCCAGTATTGGCACCCATCGACCGACGAAAGCCCCCAGATTATTAACGTAACTGAAACGTAGGTTTTTAATACTTTCGTTTGTTAGCGTAGGCCAGCGGTGAACACGAAAATTAAGCCAGTGCCTCAGATTACTACTTAATATGGATGTACCGCCAGTTGTGCCACCCGGCTTTCTTCTGGTGGCAAGATTAGGCTGACCAATTATGACAAGGGCCAGTGTGGCAATGTCTTCAACACCAAGCTGTTTTTGAGCTTCCTCCAGAAAAATCCAGAAAAAAAGCTCACCTGCTTTGAGGTTATGCATACCTTTATAAAAATAAGTTCCGTTTAGTTGCTCTGTAGTGTCCATTCTACCCCTCAGAAATATTAACAGTATTCAACAATACCCTATCACAGCATCCCTTCATGATACCAGACGCATACAGACAGCCCTGATGCAGTCTGTCAGCTTCAACAACGAATGGTTTCACCCTTCATCATCGCGCCCGCCAGGGTGCCGCTGACGCCGCCTGCTGCATACATGTTTACCCCCTCAGCGCGCAATGCTATCCCCGCCACGCCTGCCCGCTTCATAGGGCGTTTTTAATGCAATGGCATTACGACATTGATGCCGTGCTGTAACTGACCCTGAGCAAGCATCTGAAGTGACGAAAAAGCATGCAATTTCATGCATAAAGATGCAGTTTTATGCGGTTTGTTTGGAAGCAAACTATCACTGTAAGCTTGACGTCTAAAAAGTTATAATGTCTTCTCTATCGGGGAGGAAGTATGCCTAAAGCTGTTTCATTATTTTCGGGGTGTGGTGGCTCTGATGCAGGCTTGGTTAAAGCCGGTTTCGACGTGGTCATGGCTAATGACATTCTGCCATATGCAAAAGAGGTTTATTTAGCCAATCAGCCTGAAACAGATTATTTGCTGGGCGACATTAGAAAAGTTACAAGTTTCCCTGACGCAGAATTGTTAGTGGGATGTTACCCATGCCAAGGATTTAGCCAAGGTGGTGTCAGACAAGCCGATCGTTCAATAAATTTTCTTTATAAAGAGTTTGCTCGTGCTCTGTCCTTGATTAAGCCTAAGGCTTTTATTGTAGAAAATGTATCAGGAATGCGTAACATTACATTCCAGCATCTATTAAAAGATCAACTTGAACGATTTTCAAGTGCAACAGACGTAGGCTATGATGTCGATTGGAAAGTAATACATGCCCATCATTATGGCGTACCGCAAGAAAGAAAAAGATTAATTATAGTCGGAATTAGAAACGATCTGGGCGAAAAATATCAATTCCCCGAACCAACTCATGGTGACGGTGCACCAGAGCCGTTCGTAACAATTGGAGAGGCGTTAAAGGGTTTACCTGAATGGCCTGTAGGCGAATACTGCGACGATGTGTTTCATTGGTATTATCTGTCCCGAAATCGCCGTCGTGATTGGAATGAAGTTAGTAAAACGATAGTTAGCAACCTTAGACATATACCATTGCATCCTGTCAGTCCCGAACTAAAAAAAATAGAGACTGACAAATGGTCTTTTGTAAATGAAAAACCCGCGCGGCGTTTTTCTTTCAGAGAAGCTGCAATATTACAAGGCTTCAGCAAAGAATATACTAAACATGGTGCAGATCTTATTTTTCCTGATGTTGATTACTATGGTCCCAATACCTTGATGAAAGAAAGGTATAAAGTTGTGGGTAATGCAGTACCACCACCGTTGTTTGAAGCTGTAGTAAAATCTATGCCGGATATCTGGTCAGAAAAATGAGCCCTATGGGTTCATTTTTTTTGCCTTACAGTATTCAATAAGCTCCATAATATCATCTTGCAGAGTCAGAAAGTCATTCTTGTATTTTTCATATGCAATGGTCATTCTTATTCTATCAAAAACGATACCTGCTTCAGTACTAGCCAGCTTAACCATCTCATCGACTAAGATGTATGGAGTTGAGAATACTTTTACACAATCAATATAGGTTAGAGGATGAAACCATTGTTGCAAAGCCTTTAATTTAATATCATTAAACTTTGTCGGCCAATCATTACCACATGCGCATTGCCCAAGTGCAAATAGACGTCCATCTCTTCTATCAAGGAAATCTATCCATGAGACAAAATCAACGCCACTATCCTTAATTTTTACAGCATCATTATCAGTTAAACCATGCTCTGTTCTCCATTTCCATTCGAAAGTGCTCTCCGAAATGCTTTTATTAAGCTTCTGCGCTAACTCAATGTAGCTTGTGGGATTTCCATCAGAACGAGGCCAACCTGTATGCATATGCTTAGCATTAGGGCTAAAAAATTTTGTGAATAGTTCCCCTGCTATTAATTCGAACTTTCTTGGTAATTTTACATTATCTCCTTTAGTTAAATCACCGAATACCGATATACAAAGACAGAATAAATAAACAATAGAAGGATCATCTTTGAGCGTTAAGTGATTATCTTTATATTCAAAAGGATAATAGTCTTCTAAGAGTAATGATCGCCATTCGATATGTTCGGCAATTTTTCCTACAATAATATCTTTACCATGATCTTTGATCATCCACTCTTCATCTTGCGGGCCATCTAAATCATCAATTTCGTCTTGAATGGAACCAGCAATCCTATCATCTTCTATTCCAGAATCAATAGAGGCATTATAATCTAATAATGCATTAAATTCTGCCTGATCAGCATCAGTTGAATACATCTGGATTCTATTGCGTTGTCCATAATTCACAATTAAAAATCCTCATTCTCTTTGCCATTAATTGTATCTTGTACTGAGGTACGAAACGTCCTGAATTGCTTACCAACTTGATCTATATACCCTAAAATGTCTATAGCAACATCTCGGGGTAAATCCTCTCTTCCAATCCTGCTAACGCATTCGTCAAGATTTGTTCTAACATCTAACATCAGGTTTGTAAGCCGCTCACCTATAGGCTGAGTTAGATCTGCAATTTCTTCAACATCCTTGCCTTGTTTTAAGAGAGCTATTTTCTCAGGCGATGTAACTACTTCAGCGAGAACACCTAAATTTCTTGAATCTTTTACTTGTGAATTTAAACCTTTTCTTTTATTACCAAACATTGCTGTCATTAGCAATTTAGCGTTCTCAATCTTGCTGTCTTGTATAGGATTTGCAGAAGTAGGATCATCTGATAAGCCTACAAAATCTTGAATACTTTTATATCCTAAAAGCGTGTATACCCATGAAAACGGATAACTAGTATTACTTCCCCTTCCCTTTTTTACACTATCCGCTTTATCATATTTACCTGTATCTTCCATCTGTTTGATAAAATGATATCCTGTAAGTAGTCTTTTAATAGTGCTATGACGATCCCCTATCATTGTTGAGATATCGGATACAGACATATCCCCTTCATTTATTGTCCGAGCTATCCATGCTGCTTTAGCATAAGAATCCCAATCTTTAGTCGATACTATGTGTCGGACACCAAGATATGAAATTAAAGACTTTTTATCGACAAGGTCTCCATCTTCAAAGACAATTGACGGGATAGGAGAAATAGCCGGAGATCCATGATTAATATACTGATTTATATATTGCTGATGTAGATTAATCTGGTCTCTCGCGCGATCATCTGACATTAGTATTAGACAAGCAGCAAGTCGTCTATTACCTTCCATTACAGTAAAGTTACCATTGGCAAGTTTTTTTACCACCATTGGTTCTGCTGAAAAATAACCATTTACCGCTATGGAACTAATAACATCAGTTACGCCATAATTCTTTACTATATTATTCAATACATCTATTTGTGTATTAGAAGAAGATATATCCTCTCCAAACCTCGGGTTTTCAACATCTAACTCAAGTTTGGCAAGTTCAAGATATTCTACTTCTTTATGTCTCAAACTCTCTTTCACATCTTCAATTTTTTTCATCAGGACCTCTTAATTTAACCATTAAGAATAATTAGCTATTCCTAACAAATATTAATAATATATTACTTAATAATTTTAGTTGTTACATTACAATGAAATCCCTTCAAATACTACTTGATTCGCTACAGTAAAGTTAAAACAAACCAATAATGATAGAATATACCTATCAAAAACGCACGTTAATGCATATTTTTCCTATTAATCTTTTTTGAAATCCCTCATGCAACTTTAAATTGCAAATTACATCAAGTTTACAGAATTTTTTTTGAATTTATAAAAGGTATGATTTTATCGTTTTTCTGTAAAGGATATGAAATCCTTATAAATTTTAATATCGGAAAATCAATAGTCATCTTAAATGAGCCGTTCATAATATTGATGTTAGAGATTACTCCCACAAATAACATTGATGAAGAAATTCTGTTTTTGTATTTCTTAATATATATTCAGCAATAAAGACAATGCTATTTCCCTACTGCGCTTAGGGGCCATGCGAATTGCTCAGCCTCGCTTCTGCCCACTTTATGCTTCGTTATTACTTTCAGCAGCATGCATAAGCAGTACCTTTAATTACTAAAGGGAGTTGCTGAAAAGATGACTGAAAACTGTCTGTTTTTTAATATGCTGTCCGCTGCAATCTCCGCAATGAGATTCAATGCGATTTCCCTGTCTCTCTCCCGACAAACACCTTCTGATGCAAGTCTTGCAATCAATTCAACACGTTCCAGCCGGACCTGTTCTTTTAACTCTTCGTCCATTTTCCCCTCAATACACAATACTGTACATAAATACAGTATAAGAATTTTGTAAGATTGTGAAATCCTTTTTTACTGTTAAAGCAGATTACTCCTGGTTTTTACCCGATTCGCCAGATTGTTAAATCTCGCCATTACCGCTTCTGCCCTGCCTCTGCTCCGTGGTCGCAGTAGTTCCCCCAGTGCGGTCGCACTGAACCACTGACCGGCAATCTTTGTATCGGTGCCACCTGTAAGGCGGGATGCCAGCCCCCGGCTGATGGTTTCACCGCAGATATCGCGGATTTGCCCTGTAACACGGGCACAGGCCGCTTCCTCTTTATCTGAACGCCTGAACACTTGAGGCGCGGCGGTGGGTTGCTCTGCACGAATCCTCGTCAGATATTTACGCCGTTCTTTCCTGCTCATACCTTCAAAGTCCACAACCGGCAATCTGTCCGGCCTCGTCAGATCCTCAGATCCCGATCTCCCCGTACAGTTATTGACAGAACTCCGAGAGGGCGCGTTCGCGCCCTGAAGGTCAACGGCCAAATCAACGGCCCGCCTGGCGACAATCTTCCACTGTGTCAGGCGGGTTAAAATCGGGGTATCGTCTCCAACGGATGTGGCGTAGACACCTTTAATACGCAGCGTTTCCTCGCCGTATTCGTTGTAATCTTCGCTCGCCTGATACCAGGTACGCACGGCCAGATCGTCACGGCGAACAAACGGGCCACCCTGTACATTGACATATTCCGCCCAGTCACCGGCGTCAGCCGCATCATGCGCCGCAGCAAACTCCACGCTTAAGCCCTGCGCGGCTTTGCTGTCATCCATGCGCCGCAGTTCCCGATAAACCGTCACCGGAGCACCACCGATAAACTGAAACTGACGGATACGCCAGCGCGCTGCCCATGCAGAAACGGCGGGCGCGGTTTCCTTCAGTGCTTTCCCGCTTTCGTCGTCCAGCTCGCCGTCGAGCGCATAACCGTCGATGTTCTTGGAGATGTACTTCGCCACGTAGCCGGTTGCGCTGCCTTTTTCCGGGTCAATGGCTTCAGCGTGAAAGCGTGCCTTACGGGCTTTATCCGTGGTCAGCTCGCCGCTGTTCTCCTGATACGCATAATCACGCAGGATCTGGCGAACCCGCTCAACGTTTTCAGGCAGCATGAACATCAGCATATGCCAGTGCGGCGTTGCGTCGTGATGCGGTTCGGCCACGCGGATACCGAAAATGCGGATATCTTCACGGTGCAGCTTTGCGCGGACTTTCTGCCAGACGCTGCAAAGATAGCGCTGTGTGTCTGCCGGGCTGGCACCATTCCATTTACGGTTGCGGTGGCCGGTTTTAATGGTGGCATGATAACGAGATGGAGCGGTCAGGGTGTAAAACTCGCCAACATATCCCATCTGATTGCAGATATTTTCAAAGCCACGGATGCGGGTCATCAGCTCACAGCGACGTATGGCCGGATTTGCCACGCTGCCGTCGTATTTTTCAATCAGGCTGATGCGGTTGCCTTCCTCGTCTTCCAGCTCCATTCCTTTGAGAAATTCGCGGGTGCGCCGCTTCTGTTCCCGCCATTCGATAACGGTCATGCTGCTGGCGTAAGGCGTCTTTTTTTTGCTGACGTTCGCCAGCGCAATCTGAAGATGTTCACGCCACGATGCCGCGACGCGACGCAGGCGTCCTTTCCACCATTTTTCAATCTGCATACGCATGATCGCCGGTGTCACTTCTTCCGGGTCAAACAGGCGGGAGGTCACTTTTTCCCACAGCGGCGGGGTTTGTTTCAGTTCGCGGGTGATGGCGGCGGCGGTCATATAAAGGCGGTGCGTGTACTGATAATCTGACTGGTCGCCCGCCTGCCCGTGGGCCTGAACCATTTCGGCCAGCATAAAATGCGCGATATCCCCGGCCAGCAGATCGACATCTGCCCGCGCCATTTCCGGCAACCGGTTAAAGCGCCGCATCAGCTCCCACAGCGTCCCGACCGCACGCCCGCTATCTTCAGCATTATCCGACAGCAGTCTGAATGTGCTGACGTCCATTTCATCCAGGCGATACTGTGCATTGACCTGCTCAAGGCGTGGCAATGTCCGCTCAACGAACGTTTTCGTTAAGTAGGCATTGGCCCGCTGAACCCCATGTTCTTTTTCCAGCTCAGTGAGGCGGCGATTGATATCAAGACGCACAATCGCGGGCTGTGCCTCCAGTAACTCACGCGCATGTGAAACAGCCGCGATCAGTCGATCACGGCGGCGAATCTCTTCGTAAGTCAGATAAGGGCTGGCGATGGCTTCCCGTGGTGCGTTCCACGGGTAAGCGTGTCCCTGCTCGATTGCATTCATACCCGCACCTCATGAAAAGCACAGCGGTCAGGAGCACCGGCAGGATCAAGACCAATCCAGTAAGGGGGTTGAGAAACAGCGATAATTTCCACTGCCGACTTACCGTCACCCGCAGCCACGCCCATGCTACGCTTTGCGGTGATACGGTAGCAGGTGAAATCACGATAAAGGGAACGGGCCAGCAGAGTGTCGCTGTTGGACACGATAACCGGATGGCCTTCTGATGACCGGCGCACAAGAACAGAGGCCAGATGATACTGATCGCTCTCTGTAAAACCGGCAGTGTGATAACCGCTGAATGTGCCATCGTAGGGTGGGTCGCAGTAAACAACGTCGCCCGTCTGCAACATCGCCAGCGTCTCGTCATAGCTGGCACAAATAAAGGTGGCACGTTTCGCTTTCTCAGCAAAAGCAAAGACTTCATCAACGGGATTGTAGGGCTGTTTATAATTGCCATACGGCGTATTAAATTTTCCCTGTTTGTTATACCGACAAAGCCCGCGATAACAATGGCGGTTTAAATAAAAAAAACAGGCTGCACGCTGAATATCACTCAGTTCCGTGCTGGAGTTAAAACGCTCTCTAATTAAGTAATAGCCTTCGGCGTTATTGAAATCTCGAAAATACTCGCGGGTTTGAGCAAGAAATCCAAAGAGGTTTTTAGCAATAACCCGGTACATATTAATCAAGTCGGGATTAATATCGGCAATAAGATATTGCGGATAGTCCGTCGCCATCATCACGGCACAGGAACCCGCGAACGGTTCAACCAGTCGCGGGCCAGCAGGCAGATGCTTTTTCAGTTCGGGCATGATGGCGGTTTTGTTGCCCGCCCATTTAAGGATAGTGCTCATTGCTCGCCCTCAATATGAGAGTTAATTATCAACTGAGTATCATTTTCATTAATCGGGCTAATCGACAACACTACCCAGCCACTGGTAATAGAAAAAATCCCCAACGGTAAAATATGCGTAACTTTCACTAATAATTTAGAACCTTTATATACCCCATCCCATTCACGGAGTAACAGGAAGTCACCGCATTTGAAATCGCGATCATTTACTCTCAACTCTGCCTTTTTGTCTCCGCTGACAACCGCATTAAAATAAATCGGATCTATTTTTTAACTATGAATTACGCTCATATCACACCTCATTGTTATTGTTTAACTTTCATCTCAGTAAATTCCTGACAGGCAACGCAGCGGGTAACACCCTGCATTGCACGGCGTCGCGCTTCAGGGATTGCTGAATCGCAGTCTTCACAGAAAGAGGCGCTAACCGTCACCGGGCGGTGAGTGACCAGCGCAATATTGCGCGCCAGCATTTCTTCGGTACGTTGCTGTACCAAATCCATCATGTCAGCCATTAATGCAGCTCCTGTGATTCATGCTCAAAACGTAACGCCTCATGACGCAGCAACTCTGCAACTTCTTTATGGTTCAGCTCTTTCCGGCAAATGGTAATTGCCAGTGCCTCAAGACGAATTGAAACCGCCAGCGCTTTATCTTTGCGCTCCTGATTGCGGGCGTCCAAAAGCAGCTGACTGAGGTAAATATCATTGGCTGATGGGTAAACCTGTTCTTTATTCATCGTGTTACTCCTGATTTTGGGCAAAGCAATGCCCGACGGGTTGACGTCATTTATTTAAATAAGGGTGATTAATTAGGCAGCGTTAATCTTTTGGGAAATAAACTCACGACTGCACGGAAATGATTCATCGCACGGATAAGCGAATTTCTTTCATCAGTGGTCAGATCATTAAAATCAAGCTCATGGCGGTCGGTCTTAATATTTGCCAGATAAAAAATGGCGCTTAATGCCCGTTTATTTTCCTGATAATTACTGTCCCTGACATCACGCATATCATCCATAAATCGGGAAATATCTTTTTCGCTATTATCGCCAAATAATCTTGTACGCAATTCAGCAACGTGATTCAGGCCAGCGGCCCTTTTACCCGTGGTTATTGCAACCAGTGCGGATTCAGCTTCGATAGCCATAACTGACCTCTTTTCTTTGTTTTCTTATTAACAGCTGATTTCTTTTCACTCAAAACCGGATGCCAGCGTTTACCGTCTTCACCCATAATCCAGCCGTGGCCGTAGGATACTGACGGGCTTTGACGCTTCAACAGGGAAGCCATTGAGATTGTCGTCATGTTCAGCTCAACCCGATTGAGGCACTCAGGCCGCTGATGACATCCACGGTGTTAGCCAATGCAGGGCTGGAATGTACGCGGGTCTGAACACTCAAACCGACTAACGACAGGCAGCGGATACCCGCGTTAATATTTTCCATAAAGGCGCTTTTGCCGGATGCGGTCAGCTTCTGGCCCGATACAGCGGCAGCGGCAACCTTCCCTATTTCTGATGTTGCCTGCAAAACGTAATGTGTCATGCGTTCGGCTTTGACTTCGTTTAACGGCACAGCCGGCATACATTTCATTTGCGCCAGCAGGCCGTCGATCAAAGTGGCGTCTTCAGTAATATCGGTGATTGCGGCTATTTCCATTGCGGTAAGCTGATGGACCTGATCCGGGTTCAGCTTGTTACGCAGGGTCTGATGGTTCATTCCCAGCTTGTCGGCCAGCTCACGGAGGTTATGGCGACTGGCAAAGTTCTTACAGGCAGTATCAAAGTGCGGTTGTTTGGAAACCTGATAATCAAACATGATTCACGTCATCCTAGCTGATACGATTTTTTCAAGCCTGAAGTGAAATATTGCATTCACTTAATGCCTGAATGGTAAGTGCTGCCATATTGACTTCGACCAGGCTCTTTTTCTGTTTTCCTTTTGGCTTAATGGGCAACTTTCCGTATTCGATCATGTTCTTAGCCGTTTCCTTTTGGGTCCCGGTCCGGCGGCAATACTCGTCTAATGGCAAATAGGGCTCAGGTATCACAATTGTAATGTTGGGACGCATGGGGCAAACTCCGTTAGTTAATCCGATAGGTCAATATCGGGCAATATGTGTCAATGTTTCCTTAAACCTACAAAATGAAGTTTAAACTCACTTCGTGAAAACATGCAAGGTTAAAATTTCGTGAACCTACAAATAAACTTCACTCAAGGCGGATCCGCAGTTCTGGACCGGGTTATCGAAGCGTATGGATTTAGCACGAAACTCGCTCTTGCCGACCATCTGGGGATTGCAAGTAGTAGTCTCGCCAATCGTTACAAGCGTGATTTTTTCCCTGCTGATGTTGTAGTGAGATGTATGGCTGAAACCGGTGCGACACTGGAATGGCTGGCTACAGGTAATGGGCTAAGGCACAATGACGGTGAGTCAGACTTAATGACTATCCCGCGCTATAGAATCGTTGATGGACAGCTTCTTGATAACGGTACTTTTACACTTGATAAGAATGTGTTTCTGCCTGGCAAAGACATACCGAAAAGCCCTGTATGCGTAGTGGAAGGTACGACTCAATACATTATCGATAAAGATTTTGGCGAAATTTACGATAACAGTTGGTTGATTGAGATTGAAGGCAAAACCAGCGTAAGAGTACTTACACGTATTCCTGTTAAAAAAGTACGCGTGTCCGGTGTTGGTGCAGGATCATCTTTCGACTGCTCACTTGATGAAATCAATATGATTGGCCGCGTTGCTTTGACAATAAATTAGCTAAAGGATTGATTATGTTAGACTATGCAAAAGCGACTGAAACACAATTAAAAGAAGAATTTAAAAGGCTTGCGCAGGTCGTCGGCGATATTCCTTTTGGAACAAAGAAAGAATTTTTTCACCTGCCTAAAATCCTGAATGCGTCGGAGCAACCTTTAGCCATTGCCAGCGGCATGATGGACGGAAATACCTGGCTAATTACTTTGACTAATCACCGCATTATCTTCCTGGACAAAGGGATGATATTTGGCGTTAAGCAGGTTGATGTAAATCTCAAAAACGTCGTCAGTGTCGGAGGTAAAACCGGCGTACTACTTGGCGAAATTTCTATCAGCACAAGCGGACAAAATTACACCATTAAGAACGTACAAAAAGGTACTGTTGTCCCCTTCACTAATCTCATCAATGCCACCCGTAATGCCCTTGACGAAAAGCCGCGATCCGCAGAAATCAGCGTCTCAACTGATGTTGTCTCACAGCTAGAACGCCTTGCCGCGCTAAAAGAGAAAGGTATTTTGAGCGATGAAGAGTTCCAGCAACAAAAACAAAGGATTTTAAACAGCTAATTATGCCAGTCAGGAAACTCCCTAACGGTCAATGGATCGCTGATTTTTATACTGTTGATCGTAGTAGCGGAAAAGATGGTAAGCGCGTCCGTAAAAAGTTCTCAACCAAAGGCGAAGCTTTGGCGTTTGAGAACTATACGCTTGAGAAAATTGAAGCTGCCCCCTTGCTGGGCGAAGCGAAGGAAACACGTCGGTTAACCGATCTCGTTGAATTATGGTTCAGCCGCCACGGCATCACGCTTAAGGACGGAGAAAAACGCCGGAGCACAATGACCTGGGCGTGTGAATGTATGGGCTTCCCGCTTGCCTCAGAATTCAATGCCCAGCTTTTTACTGCCTATCGTTCTAAACGTCTTGCAGGACATTTTGCCCGAACCAAGCGGATCAGTAAGGTTGCGCCGCGCACTCTAAATCTTGAGCTGGCTTATTTTCTTGCCGTCTTTAACGAGCTGAAAAGATTAGGCGAATGGACATTAGCAAATCCTCTTGAAAACGTTCGCCATTTCCGCGTTGATGAAAGCGAAATGGCTTACCTGACAGCAGAGCAAATAAATATCCTCCTAGAAGCATGTACGGCCAGCTCGGCGAAAGACCTGTTGATGATCGTTAAACTTTGCCTGGCAACCGGCGCACGCTGGAGCGAGGCAGAAGGCTTAAAGCGTTCGCAAGTTTCAGGGCAGCGCATTACTTTTGTTAAAACTAAAGGTAAGAAGAACCGCACTATTCCAATTTCACAGGCGCTGTCTGACGAACTACCGAAAAAGAACGGCGCACTTTTCACGCCCTGTTACTACGCATTCCGTTCAGCTCTTGAACGAGCTGGAATTGAGCTTCCTGACGGTCAAATGACGCACGTATTGCGGCATACCTTCGCCAGTCATTTTATGATGAATGGCGGCAACATTCTGGTGTTACAGCGGATACTCGGACATACCGATATCAAAATGACAATGCGATATGCGCATTTTGCACCTGACCATTTTGAAGATATTCTTAAATACAACCCTCTTAATACGAAATAATCATATGAAAGAAAAAGGCATTTGTTATTTTTGCGGAAAAGCAGCCGTTAGTAAAGAGCATGTACCTCCGCGTTCTTTGTATCCTAACGATGATAAATTCCGTCATTCCCTAAAAAAGGTTCCCTCGTGTGATGAACACAATGGGAAAAAGTCTAGCCTTGATAATAGAATGTTTACTTTCCTTGTAGGCACTAGTAACAATGTAAACAAAAAAAAGGAGTTGAGATCGCTCAGAGATAAAACAATTAGAGCCATGAAGAGAGATATAACTCTCTTCAATAAAATTACAAGTGATGCCAGGGTTGTGAAAAGAAAGCTAGGTGGGTTAGATTTATTAACTCCTGGCATGGAAAATATTGAGGCTCTAGTAGATTACAATGATCATAAAAATTATCAAGAAAGTATATTAAGGGGACTATATTATCATACATTTAACATGCCTTTTTCAAAAGAAATTTATATAATACCAAGGGCATTCATAGGTTTTGACGCAGACTTTGATAATATAAAGTCCATTTTAGGCATAGATGAATTTGAAGATAAAGTAAAAAACAATAAGTGCGAGATGAGCGGCGATTACATATTTCAACATAGTGTAATTTATGAAGGTGACCTGGTTATTATTCATGCGTGTATTTACCAAGAGTATTTTTTTCATGGGATTTTTTGTGATAAAGATTTACATAGTAAAATTTTAAATCTCTTTGGTGATGATTGCCTTACTAAAAAATTTAACGGTTTTCAACCTGGTAGCTAGCTACGAATCCAAGTGTAATGTGTCACAAAAGTGTCGCTGAAGATTAGGTTTATTGCCCTATATTGCCTTATATTAACTTCATAACTTATTGATTTTAAGGTAAGTCATTGTTTTTATATGGCGTATAATGGCTCTCATAATCGCTTGGTCGCTGGTTCAAGTCCAGCAGGGGCCACCAGATTTATCAAGGGCTTGCATGAAAATGCTGGCCCTTTTGTTTTTTCGGGGATATGCCGGGGATATTTTGAAACGGTAAGCATGGTGCATTATGGTCGTTTATTGGCCTTGCCGGTTTGACTTACCATCCCCCTCTGGACGAAGCCAACCGGTGAGACGCCGCCCTTCTGGATGGTAGCCTGCCGCATTGGCGCTGATAGTGCCTAGCCAGTTTATCCAACATGTCCTCAGAAACACGCGGATACTTCATCCTGATCCCTTCTCTCAGAATCTTGCACATGATGCCTCTCATGATCCGTTCTCCTGGGTCAGATTGTTTGCCTGAATGTATATTGCATGGGGTGTTTTCAAAATACAGCATACGGGCACGATAAAAACCTCATGTTGTGCATGAGTCAGTTATGTTTCGCTCACGTAGCGATACGGGTAAACCTCACTCTACCCTCACGGTCCTGCTGCGGTTCACGTGCGCGTAGTGATGTAAAGAAAACCTTCAACGCGCGCGTAGTGATGCCTGGAAAATCTTGAAGGAGGGTAGACAGAGTGGTATCTCGTTGTACTGACGACCTGTATATCCTGGCTTTGTATCTACTCTGGATGCCGGGGAGGCTACTTCTACCGGGTTAGCCTAAATAAGATAAGCGGTTTCATTCGAGTTTCACTTTTACAACTTCTCCATTTCCTTTTAGCTGATAGATTTCGCTGTCAGTGGTAAACGAAATTCCCATATTCCGACTTTTATCTACTGAAAAAATTCTATTTTTATCAATGCAGTTTTCAGGTGGTTTCATATCCCCGAAACAACGACGGTCATATTTTTCTTCTTGTTTATAACCGTCACCAAATAACCAGAAAATAATAGTAAAATCACCGTCTTTTTCAGGGCTTGGAATGTTGTATTTTTCTTTTATTATCTCCTTGTTTTTTATCCACCAGTTTATTTTCCCTTTGTCACTATAAGGAAAATTTTTTACTAAAACTGAACTATGACTGCCATCAACATGAACTGCAACGATTTCCACCGGACGCACTGACATCCAGATAATGTAAGATAGCAGAGCGAAACCGATCAAAAGAAGGCTGTAGAGCATTTTCTTATTTTTAAATTTCATTACGTTCTCCGAAAATTTCAATTGTGGCTTCCATATTCGTCATGAAAGGTTTAAAGCCAAATTGATTATAACGTTGGAGCACAAACCAAATTCGAAAAAAACGGAACTGGTTGAACTTAAACTTCAAAACATCATCATCATCATCATCATCATCATCATCATCATCATCATCATCATCATCATCATCATCCAGCCCAAAATGATCCTGGATTTTGTAATGCACAACTGCCTGGTAGTGGTCATTCCCGATATGAAGTGATTTTATAGTGATTTGAGTTGCCCAGGTATCGTGAACGGTAATACCCATGCCATTAAAATTATCCTGTAATCTATCAAATTTAGGAAGTCTCCCATCAAGTACTGCCTCTCTTAATTTTTCTTTTTTGTTTTCAGGGTAGCTTTTGGTAGTCCAGTCTATATTGCCTTTAAAAGCCTTTTGTAATAACAATCGAGTACTGTTTTCACTCGATCTGTCATTTATGATCTGTTCCCTCAATGCCCTGTCCAAAGACATATCCCGAAAAGGTGTGCCGTTACCATTTTGCATATGGGTAATCATTCTTTCAATCAGGTGTCTGTATGGTCCGTAAGTAGCAAATGCTCGGGACAGGTGGCGGAATTCATCAAACAGAATACTGGCGCACTTCTGGCGGGTGATTTTCTCTCCTGTACCACGGGAGCCATGAAACATCGACTGCGGCTGGCTGAACGGGGTGATTTTTGTCAGTGTGTAAGGATTTGCCCTGGTGGAAACGTCCACCAGATGATAATCCGTTTTCAGTTGTGTCTCCGTTAAGTCGCCATAACGCATATCTTTAGCGCCGTAGTCATCCATCCATTTCTGAGTTTTAAAAATAGTGCAGGGAAATTGCAAAGCTGACATGAAATCGCGTCCTTGTGTGTATTGGTCCATGAAGTTGTTTACAGAGTGACAAATCATACCCTGCTTAAACTGTCTGTAAATGTCCGGTATCATGTTGGGCGAGGGAATTAAGAATTTCGCCCAATTTTAGAAGAGGCAGATAGCAAAAGGCTCACACCTGAAACCCTGGCTATGTTGTGGTATTTCCAGTTTTTAGTACCACTCAGTCAGTTCTGTATGTGCGCCAGGCTTTAGGCCACACCCGGTCGCCGTTCCTGCCACAGCTTCAAATGATGAGTATTATCGGAATTAAATTTCTAATTTGGCGGGTATAAAAATTCGACGGGGCGGGCAGGCCGGGGAACATTGAACTGTAGAAATCAGATCTCCCCATCCTCAGGAAAAAACTTTTCATTTCGCGATTCAGCACGGAAACCGGGACGGGCGGTCCACAGGTAGTGTGCTGCTGAAGTTTTTCTCCACCCCGGCCCGCAGGCGTTCAGCAGACACCACAGCATGAGATTTCCAGGGCTATCATATTTTTCCCCTGTTCCGCCCTGCTGTCAGGGGGAGTATTTTCTGCGCTTTTGTCAGACTGGCCCCCCATATTATGACCTGTCAGCAACACGAATTTTCCCCGTGCTCTGGCTGGCATAGTGAATCCCGGCACACTGGCGGCACACCAGCGCATTGTCATTTAAATAAAGGGTCGTGCGCCGTGTCTGGCAGGAGGGGCAAACGTACCA
>NZ_RHHM01000015.1 GCF_003846135.1 Erwinia psidii | reverse complement strand
AATTTTAGCGAAGCCAGCACAGCGATAACGAATTACATCACGGGATATTACAGCCAGCTCAGACCTCATCAATATAATGGAGGTCTGACGCCGAATGAATCAGAGCGATTGTTCTGGAAAAACTCTAAAACCGTGGCCAGTTTTAGTTGACCACTACAAATAAATATGATTTGCCTGTTGACGTGGATACAGCAGCGGCAAGGCTTAAACGCCATTATAAGTTCGTTTCCAATGAAGAAGTGGATTCTATCAAGAAGAAAAATACTAATGGTGCCTGGGTCGCAAGCGCAATAACCGGTAATGGCCAGGAATGGGAAGCGATGCCTGGAAGTTATTATAAAATGGGATCTGACTGGGGAGATCAGGATGATCACCTTACCATAGAGGTTGAGAAAAATGGTGCAGGAAGTCGACTTTATATTACCTATAGTTCATCGTCACAAAAAAGACTGGCAAGTGACAGCCTTCAGCAGTTAATGAAGAATATTAAAGATGTGGCAATAGGCGCCAAACGTTAAATATGTGGCAGGGTATATATCCTGCCAGTCATATATTTTTCGTTTGTTATTTTAAAGTAAAATCATTGCATAATGATATTTGATTTATAAAATACTCAGTGGAGTCTAAAGTTTTTCTTGCATCGTTCTTATCTATGCTGGTAATTTCATGGGTTGCCATATTACCATCTAGGCGTATTAGGTTTGATATATGGTAGTGTTTGGTTTCATCAGATCTATCATTTGAAGTGGGAAATAGTTCTTCTAATCTATTTTTAAGTTTTACTTGTTTTTTAGTTCCGTAATATATTCTTTCCCATCATAAAAAGTCCAAGATGCGTCATGCCATTTTGTTATTTCTAATTCGTTTGTTTTATCGCATTTTGGGCATTGATTATAAAAATAAAACTGTATATTTTCCATTTCTCCGACACTCCTTTAATTATTTTTCTGGTTATTGTCTGATGTTTTTGTTTAGCATTTGACGACCCAATACTTGGTTGATAGTATTTATAGCGCTGTAACGTTGCTTCGGCAACCACCAATGCTCCTGTAGCCTGTGAGGAGCGCCTTCGGGTGGCTACTGTCGCGAAAGCGACCACCAATGTTCCGTGCAGTCTGTGAGGAACGCCTTCGGGTGACTGCAAAAGAATTCTCCCGCAGCCTGAAAGGGAGAGCATATTGAATGTGGTACATCTGCACACCTTTGGAAGCAGATATCGTCAATACAAGCGCACTATGACGTGGCGATGAGGGTTTCTTTCTCTTTGCTCAGCTGCACACCGGTTCGGGTGTTGCACAACGGGCTGGCCACTTCCAGTCAGACGAATGTCGTCTGTGGAAGTCGCATCAACATTTCGTTTCTTCAGTGATACGTCCTGAGTTTCGTACGACTTTTGCATCGACCGGATAAGGCCATTTGGAACATTTGGCCGCTTACGGCGTTGCATTACGAGCACGAAACTGCGCGGCGTCACTTGTGTGCAAGCGAAGCGAACACCAAGTGACGCGCGCAGCGCATACCATTCAAACACACGCACAGCGTGGTTTTCATCGTTTTCGTACCATCTGACACACACGTAGTCCGTGTTATTCGGAGAGAAAACGTCTTCACATCAACGTTTGCACGACGGAATACCCGTCTGAACGTCTCAAACTTAATAAGGAGAAAATCGGCTCGATATCGATGGCGACACTACGCAGGTAGTGTTGGAGGCAGCTTGACGAACGTCAGCTCTGCATTAGCAGCAAACAGGTCAGAGACCTGCGGTGCCTCGCAAGAACTCAACATTTCGCCGCCCCGATGCACAGATATCAGCTGAGACGCAGGAAGCGCAAAAGTAACCGTGTCGTCGGGGATGAAATCATGGGGTACAGATCCGTCTGTTTTGTAGAAAGCAGAAGGTTGTGTATGCCACAGGGAGATATAAGAATGTCCAGATTCAGTAAGCAACTTGATAAACAGCTCGTCACGCTTGCGCGTCAGGGGCAGGGTAGTTTTAAAACTGTTGCAGACCGTTCAAGAATTGCCGAACGATTCTCTGAACGGCTGGCGAAGTTAAATATTCAGATCAGGGATGCAAAGCATATAAAGACTGTCCATATTCAGAGATACATCCAGAGTCGACAGGCAGAAAAAATATCAAATCGGACATTGCAAAACGAAATGGCGGCTGTACGTTCTATCATGTCTGTTGCCGGAAGAAATAAACTGGCAAATCCTCAGCATGAATTATTGAGCAACAAAGCGTTGGGAATTTCTGATGCAAGCCGGGATGGTACTAAAAAAGCAATATCTGACGACACGCTTCGTGAGGTTATTAATTATGCAATGAAAAAAGACGAAGGTGTGGCCCTCGCGGTTCAACTGGCTCGTTATATTGGACTTAGAACTGAAGAAACTGTTCAGTCAGCTAAATCATTAAAAACGTGGCAGCAGTCGCTTTTAAGTGGAAATGAACGTGTCCGGGTTGTATTCGGAACAAAAGGTGGGCGTCCGAGAGAGACAACAGTTTTTGACAGGGAAAAAGTTCTGACGCTTTTAAATAAAGCTATTACGTATTGTGACAATAATAACGGGAAACTTATCAACAAGCCAACCTTGCATACTGCAATAGAACGCTATCGTAATATTCTTCGCGATGCCGGAATGACAGGGGAGAATGCGCCGCATTCTTTGCGCTATGCGTATGCAAAAGATGCTGTGAATTTTCATGTCAATAATGGCATGAGCCGGAATGAAGCGGAGGCTTTAGTATCGATGGATTTAGGTCATGGAGATGGACGAGGACGTTATATAAAGCAAGTGTATTTTAAAGAAGGTTTGGATGAATGAATGTTTATAAGTTAGAGCATGAGTATTCCCGCTCGCATAAGTTTTATGGTGTGCGTACAATGTTGACATTTCACGAACTGAATGTCCTGTGCGCATATCTGCAATTGTTACATTTTGAACTTCCCCGTATTGATGGTGCAGAAGATACCATCGCAGAGGATAATGGAGAGAAATTACTTAAAACCATCTTTAATACTGAGTCTGTTTATGAAGAGGAAAAATATTCACAAACACTGGATTTTCATGATAACTGGAATGAATACTGTGGCGGCCGTCTGGGTGAATATATGCATGAGATTATTCAGGTTGCCAGACCAGATGCGTACAAAAAATTGCTACAAAATATGATAGCTGAATGTCGGGATGCGTTCAGTCGATATCGCGAAGGAAAATTCTGGCTGGAAAACCCTGACAAATGGATCAGCGATGTTAAAAGTAATATTCATCGGCTCCACCACCTTGTTGAAGGGGGCGCAGTAAAGCCTGAGTGGGGCTGGCAGACGATGGGTGGTGCTTCGTGTACAGGACGTGTTTATGTGCGTAATGATAATCAACCCGACGTACCGTCTCCGTATGATGACTGAAGACGTTTGTCACCGTCGCTCACAATAGGCGACGGTGACTTGAAATCACCTTGCGGGTGTGCTTATTATTTAAACGCTAACCTGTCGCTTAAGCGACCACCAATGTTTCAGCAGTCTGTGAGAAACGCCTTCGGGTGACTGCAAAGAAATCTCCCCCAGCCTGAAAGGGAGAGCATATTGAATGTGGTACATCTGCGCACCTTTGGAAGCAGATATCGTCAGTACAAGCGCACTATGACGCGACGATGAAGGTTTCTTAAACTAACCAGACAGTCAGAACAATGTCGTTTCTGACTCCCCGACGGGAAATATCTTCCCGATCGGGCAGGTGTTTCCCGTTTTTTTTACAGGAGAAACACGATGTCCGAATCATCCGGTTTAGCACTTCCCCTCATTGTTCACTGGCCTTATCGCTTAAAAACGGTCATTCAGCGAATAACCCGGGGCAGACGGTTACCCCATGACAGCAAGTGGTTTACCAACGTGCCTGGTAATTTTGTCGTTCGCGCTCATGTCGCGTCGACAGAGAAGGGGCTGCGGGTATGGCTCACGCTACGCAGAGGCTGGCACAGCGGTGAATATGTTTATTCTCGTTTAGCTGTACCGGTTCCTGAAAATGCCGGACGCCGCAAAGCTTACCGGCTTGCGTGCAGACAGGCCGAGCATCTTGCTCATTTCCGTTATCGCTTCCAGCCATAACAGCCATCCATTACCTCATATATCTGAGCAGTTGATGTCAGCTTAACAGTTGTAGTCTGTGACCCACCCTGACGGGGATTTATTTCCCGTCCGGGGGATAAATCCCCTTTTTGTTAACTATTAAAGAGGATTTATCCATGACTGAACGTTTCTTACCAGCAGGCCACCCTGTTGTTTACACTATCGAGCAGCGGAGTACCGTTCCGGTCGAGACCTGGAACAAATTTACCTCAGCGATTATCGATATATACCACTGCCTGCCATGCTGCATGCGGCCGGTGAATCCGCGCCGGAACAATGAGCAAACCGGTGCTTTCTCACTTTTCCATCCCGACAGTACTCCAAAAGCTGACGAGCTGGTCTTCAGCGGTAAAACGGGCGAAGGTTACAGGCATCGTATCATTACCATATCGCGTGAGCGTACCCGGGATGTCCTGAGCGTGGATGAGATTGAAACAGAGCATCAGATGTCGGTAGATTTGTTTACCCGCATGGTAATGCTGGCGCTTCATAATATCTGTGCTGCACATTTTATTGTTCATTCCACAGCAGGAGCCTGTTCATGGGCGCTGCCTCTGGCCATCCTGAACCGGGCCCGTGACGACCAGTTCTCAGCTTGGGAACTCCCTGATGCGGTGCAGTATGCCACATCGTTTTCGCAGGAAAATGCCCGGCTGACTGAACAGGCTATTGCCGGCAGTCTGACGCTGAGCGCGGGAATAAATCTCTCCCGCGAGCAGTGGGAGGATATTGCCGCTCTGGAGTTCAGATTGTATGAACCCCGGGCGTGCCTTTCAGCCGATCCGGAAGCCCTTTCGCTGGAACTCGTTTTAGGCTCCAGTACCGCTGATCTGGTGACGTTGAGTGGTTTAGACGCTCTGCTTTACTGGGTCAGCGTCAAAATGCCGGACTATGCGGAACGCGTTCCGGATCAGGAACCGATATTTCTGTCCCGCAATCATCTCGCATTACTGCGCGATGACATCCGCAACGGCTGGTTCTCGTCGTACAACAACGATCCGACCTACGGGGAGATGTTCTGTACCGAGCTGCAGCTGATTGCCGTGTGGGCGGAATACTGTATCCGTACGCTGGACATGGAGCGGGAAAGCGTTTTTCTGTTTGCGATCTGGTGAGCGCTGGTTCGTTTTAATCCTTTAGCGGTGCTGTAACGCCGTCTGAATAACACCAACCCGGCAGGGAACCTTCCTGCCGGAGGTCCCTGTCTTTCAGGAGCGCGAATATGTTGCGTTTTTACGGAAAAGACCTGAAAGCTGTTCTGACCGAGTCCTTAAGTCGCGACAGGCCTGTGGTACTCACCTGTGACGTAACCGTGTCTTTGTCCGTTCAGGATGGCGAACGTTTCCGTTCAGCCCCCGGACGTGAAGAGCAGTTACGGCACCAGGCGTTTGCCGATGGCTGTCATCCCGACAGGGAGCAGGGATGGGCTACGCTGGCCCCTGTGCTGGTCGACAATGCTGTTTTCACTAAACCTCTCGTCCTGACGGAAGGGCATATATGGGACATGCTGACGAATAATCATCAGCTGACACTGATGCTTTCAGATAACGATATCGCGGTATACAGCGGAGAGCGGCGTTATGTGCCGGTGGCTGGTTACCGGGATCTGACAGACAGGCTGCATGTAACGGCCACCGGGCATTTAGGTGCCTGCAGCAGCCGCAGCGAGCTGAAGTGCTGGCGTATGACTGCGCGACGGCTGCTTCAGGATGTTCATCCCGTCGCGTGTCGTCATGCCAGGCTTGCGGATCATCACCGGTTTTTGGTGGCCGCTCATCATCTGCAACGCCGGACAGAATGTGTTTCACCTGACGGGGCGCTGCTGCTGAACGCCTGATTTTACTACCACCCGCCTGCGGCGTGCCTCACGCCTGCAGGGGAGGGGCACACCAGTTTTAAGGAGTGCTCTATGAAAACGAATAAACGCAAGACCACTGCCACGGTTTGTAAAAAGCCGGCGGCACGCAAAACCTCCTCCTCCGGCAAACGTCGCCAGGCAGGAACGGTCGCGACGAATGCCCTTACTGGCGGCGGCGATATTTACCGTCTGGTCACTGACCGGATCATTGTCGCGCTGGAAAACGGTATACCCCCCTGGCGACGGCCGTGGCGAAATGCGCAGCAGGGGATAAACACCCTGATGCCGGTCAACGCACTAACCGGCCGGGACTACCGCGGCGTGAATGTTCTGCTGCTGTGGCTGGCGGCTGAAGAGCGCGGTTTTACCAGCGACCGCTGGCTGACATACAACCAGGCACAGGAGGCCGGAGGTCAGGTTCGCAAGGGCGAAACCGCCACGCTTGCGGTGATATACCGCGACTGGTCAAAGCAGGCAGAAGACAGCAACGGCAATAAGCTGTTTGATGCTGACGGTAAGCCGCAGATGGAAACGGTGCCGATGTTGCGTCAGTTTCCGCTGTTCAATGCCGAACAGTGTGCAGATCTTCCCGACCAGGTGCGTGGCACTGCCACAGCCATCCGTCCACAGGAGGATTTCGCTGGCGTCAGTCCGGCACAGCTGCAGCAGGTTCTGTCGGTGGTGAACGCCACCGGCGTGCAGTTTTCACCCAGACCGCAGAATCGGGCGTATTACCGTGCCGCCACAGACCAGATAGTGCTGCCACTGACATCGCAGTTTGATGCTGAGGGTGATTACTGGTCAACGGTGCTTCACGAGCTGGTGCATGCCAGTGGCCATGCGAAGCGACTGAACCGTGAAGGGATAACGCGGGCGTCAAAGAAATTCGGCGACCCGGTGTATGCCATCGAGGAACTGATAGCTGAAATCGGCAGTGCTTTTCTGTGCGCACATCTCGGGATAACCGGTGATTTGCAGCATGAAAGTTATATTGACGGATGGCTGTCAAAACTGAAGTCCGACAAAAAGGCGCTGTTCAGCGCCTGCCGGCAGGCCCGGGAAGCGTCGGAATATTTACTCGCGCCACTCAGCCTTCAGGCTGAGACGGCGTAACAAATCCACCGGGTGGCGGCAGTAATACAATCGTCACCCTCCCGTGAGGGCATCGTTCCTCACGGGATGATGCCCTTTTTTTTACTGAAAAGAGGAGTATCAACTTATGTCTGAATGGTGCCAGAACCGTTTTGAAATTACCGGTAAATCTGTCTGTATCGATGTGCTGTTGCAGTGGATAAATGGCGCAGATACGCCGCGTTATCGCCACGCAATACTGCAGAGCATACAGCTGTTCCTGGCCGGGTGCGCGGGGATACTGAAACCGGTGCGAACCGTCTCGTATGCCCCCTTTCAGGGGTTGGTTCGGCATGGTGTCGGGCAGTCGACGGCCGCTAACCTTGCGTTTGAGCAGTGGCTGGAAATGCTGCAGAAAGACGTGGCGCTGGATACGGAGACAATACGCCGGATTGACCGGTTGTATCACCAGTCCGGCCTTGGGGCGCTGAAGTGGGAAAATATCCCTCAGGCGTCACGGGACATCATGGCGACGCTGATGAAAAAGCAGTATGCGGACTGGTTCGGTCTGGCTGGCATGAGCGATGAGCCTGATGCTGTGGTTTGCTGGGAGCGTCTGCGGGAATACCCGGAACGGTCGCAGCCCTGCGATATGCTGATGGTTATTCCGACGCGGCTGGCCACTGAGCTTAATGGCTCCAGTGGGCTGCTGGCGGGAATATCCACCACGGTCAGCTTCTACAGCCGTATTTACGGTATGGAGTGGCCAGCCGGGCATAATGTAAACCTGCACCGTCATGCTGCTAACGGGCTAACGCTGCGGCTGGATTCACCCTGGTATCCACCGTCAGGTGAGGTGGTGGCCGTTATCTCCGCTCTCTTTGAGTGCGAAGTGAGGCACACGTACAGCGAACCGGTCAGCGGTCTCAGTGGTTATGACTGTTATGACCTTGGGGCGCATGTGGATGGCCACCAGGGTTTGCCGGCGGAAACGCTACCGCCCGCTCCGGCACTGTATCTGGTCAGTAGTGAACAACCGCATCTTGGACCAGAGACGGCTGGTTACAGCGAAGTCCGTGGATAACCGGTTTCTGACCATTTAACCGCGCTGCAGCCTTCACCGGCTGCAGCTTTTTTACCCTCAGGGGAACACTGTTCTCCTGCCCGGGATACGTGTTCCTCTTTTTTATGGAGAATGCGTATGACCGGTTTAATTGATCATGAAAAAGCGTTTATCTCACTTTTTAATCAGACCGCACGATACTATCACCGCCATAAGGTATTCGAAGATTTTGTCAGCTGCAGCGTTATTGCGCTGGAGAACCGTCTCTGTTTCAGCGAAAAGCGAGAAGCTAAATATCTTCGAATAATCGGTGGTTATGAAAAGCCGGATGTTGTCCGTATGGCGCAACTGCTGGCTCATGTGGTTAACGGGCTGCAGAATGGGTTCTGTGATTTTCTGGGTAACGTATTTATGCAGCTGGAACTGGGCGATAAGTATCGCGGCCAGTTCTTCACCCCCTGGGATGTGGCCAGAATGATGGCGCAGCTGCAACTGGGGGATGTGAAGGCTATGTTTGATGAAAAGCCTTTCATCACTCTCAGCGAGCCTGCCTGCGGTGCCGGTTGCATGGTACTGGCTTTTGCCGATGCTCTTAACCAGGCAGGCTATGCGTCACACCGCTATCTGTGGGTTTCCGCGACGGATATCGATCCGCTGGCCGCTGGCATGGCCTACATCCAGTTATCACTCTGCGGCGTGGCCGGCGAGGTCGTCATTGGCAACGCATTGTGTGATGAACGGCGGCGGGTACTGCTGACGCCGGGCCATTATCTCGGTAACTGGTCGCTCCGTCTGCATTCACTGCGAAAAAAAGTCGCATAATTACACCATAGCGCTCCCGCCCGGGAGCGTTTTTTATGTCCCGTATTTAGGCCGATGCCGCCTTGGCTTTTGCAGAGCCGGTCAAATCCTATAAGCTCTCTCTGTGTCTGAGGAACCGCTTTAGAGCAGAGCCTTCTCCTCATTCGTTATAACCCACTGGTATAATTGTCTTAGGAACAGGAATCGCCTAACTATCTAACATTTGGTTTGGAGCAACTCTGTCCTTTTTAGTCATTCTTACTGCGGCCTGGCAATAATATTGCGATTCAAGATGGTTCAAATGAAGTCGATTTGGAAGTAGCATAACCGTCAGAGATGTGAATTATTCACCATGTAAATCAGATTAAGATTAAATTTCCCTCTGGGGCTTGAAATCAAGCGAAACATCCCCAGCTTAGCTTTGTTCACAACAAATGCGGGGTCAATATGAGTCTTCAAAATAAATTTAAGAATTTTCATGATGCTATCAAGTTAGGAAGAAAAGACCTAGAGTACACGACGGCCCGTCTCAAGGACGATAGCATTACTGCCGATATCGTTGAACGATTCAAAGAGGATGGATATCCGGTCATTGAGGATTTCATTCAAGGATCTTTGGCGACCTTCACGGGTATCCGGGAAAAAGGGCAGGATTTCGATATTGACCGTGCAATCGTAATCGAAGCGGAGCTGGCTCCAGAAAACCCGATAACCCCCAAGCTTGCAGTTCTTGAAGTGCTGGAAGACCGAGGTTTTAAAAATGCTAAGATCAAAAAACCTTGTGTGACTGCGGATTACAAGGCTGATGACCTTCATATCGATATCCCAATTTACCGCAAGTATGATAACGGGCAGTACGAACTAGCCGTTGGCAAGAGACATTCAGATGAGGATAATCGTGAGTGGGCCAGAGCAGCGCCACGTGAACTTATCGATTGGGTGAATAATTATGACGCTAATGAAACTTATGGTTCGAATAAGCATGACCAGTTTCGGCGTATTGTCAGATACCTCAAGCGCTGGAGAAATTTTACATTTGGCGATGATGTACGCCGTAAAGTCCACTCAATTGGTATCGCGGTCATGGTCAAGGAATCCTTCGACTCCTCCATCAACGATGAAGGCTTTCCAGATGACCTCACTGCACTGAGAAAGACGATCAACCACATGCTTAACTATCGTAGCTATTTCACTCAGGTTGGTGTAGATAAATATAGTGTTAATGTTACGCTTCCAGTGAGCCCCTACAGAGATATTTTTCATAGCAGCAGTATCGTCACGGGAACACAGTTTCGCAATAAGCTGAGCGCACTGTTGAAAACCTTGGATAAGGTTGCTGATGAAGAGCAAGAGTCCAAACAGTGCGAGTTGCTGCGAAGTGTATTCGGTGAAGATTTTCCTGAGTGCGCTGAAACATCATCTGCATCGTCAGCTGCTGTTAAAACTGTTTTCGCATCTGCCGGAGTAGTGGGGACATCGCAAGGCGCATGAATTATTCAGTCATCCTGGCTCACTTGAATGAATGCGGATACAAGGTATCCGCAATTCCATCAAAGACGGCAGAGGTCGGATTTTTAACCGTCGAACTGGTGATAAACGATATGCCAGTTACTCTTTGGCATATCGCTGTTCCTGAACTCACAAAAATGCCCAGTTTTCTCCTGGCCGATCCATTAACATTGCCCAGGCTTGCGCACACTGCGTTCTATCCTGAAAGCAAATTTGCAAGCATTTGTGTGAATGTACCAGACGCAGTATCAGTGAATTTTGAGTGCCCTGAGCTAGCCTTCGAAGAATCGCTAAAACGTCATGTCTCTTTATTAAGTCAGGCTTTAACCGATAGTGAATGGAATACAAAGGAATTACTTCGGGAATTTGAAGCTGGCTGGTTGAATATCGTTGAGCCGGACACAACCCCCTTTCTCTGTTTAACTGAAAGCGAAACACCAGAAGAGTTGTGCGTTCTGAAGCCGAGAAAAGGCAGCGTAGGTTTGGGAAAATATCATTTAGGGTATGCGGAGGGGGCTGTCCCGGATAATATTTTTTCACCTATCAATCAGCTTCTACAAGATCGCCAGGCTGCAAAAGGTAACGGGTTCGTCGTACCGTTGAGCGTGACAAAACCTGCTCCATGGAAAAAAGATGAACTTACTGACTGGTATCTAGACCTGCTGTCAGATCTACCGACGAATATTCAAATAAAACTAACTCAAAAATTTGCTCAAAAGCGATCACATGAATTTTGGCTAGTCTTTAATGCCCAAACTCCCTCTGGAATCACATGGTTTGGAATCCATTTCTCCCAAAAGAACTCCAGCAAGGCTCGAAAAACCTTGCCTTTTAAGCATTCACATATGGCCGAATGGATGCTTGAACCGGTCATCGTATTAACTTTTAATAAAGAAAGGATTATGCCAAGGAGTGGAGCGGAACAATCCCTTACTAGCAAAAAAGTTATGCTTGTTGGATGTGGTTCTGTTGGGGGAGATATTGCAGATAAACTTGCAGCCTCTGGCGTTGGTCATATAGATTTATATGATCCAGATACCCTTTCCCTGAATAATATTTATCGTCACATTCTGCCACCTCAGTATGTCTCATTCCATAAACCGAGTGCATTGTGGCACAGTCTTACCAGTAAATATCCATGGCTCGAAATTGGAAGTTACACTGGTAAACTACTTGATTTGAGACGTCGTGACTTACTGATGAAGTATGATCTTATCATCATAGCGATAGGATCTCCCACCCAGGAACGATTGTTTCATGATTATTTGATTAAAGAAAAGATTAATATCCCAGTTATTAACACATGGGTTGAAGGGTATGGCATAGGTGGGCACGCCGTTCTGGCGATCCCAGGAACAAAAGGATGCTTACGCTGTTCATATGTTGATCCAGCTGATTTTTCAAGAGGATTGGCTTCAAACTTGAATTTTTTGGCTCCGAATCAAGATTTGACTAAAAACCATGCTGGATGTGGAGATGCGTTCCTACCATATTCATACATAGCCTCAACTCAGACTGCTCTTATCACCGCTAATCTCGGAGTAAAATATCTTCTTAATAAGATTCGAGAATCATCCAGAGTGAGCTGGAAGGGGAGTCCTGAGGATGCGATAGCAAATGGATTCAAATTAAGCGGAAGGTATTACGCATTTACCCGTATATTAGAAGTGCTACCCTTGCTCAATGAAGAGTGTGATATCTGCAATGGATAATGCTGATGCGCTAATTGTTGATACCGAACATTTTTGTCTCCACATTTCAAAAAAAGTGATTGGGATCTGGCAGGGGTTTCGACAGTTTAAACCAATGGATCCAGAGGCATTTGGAGTGCTCGTTGGCGACAAAGAACTTGAGATTGAACGTTACGGATTAGTTGAAATCACGGTACCACAAAAAGAAGATCGATGTTCAAGAATGAGTTTTACTCTCAGAGATCCCGAGCATCAGCGTATTGTTGATCGCTTGTATAATGATTCTGAAGGTCAATTGATTTACTTTGGTACGTGGCATACACATCCTGAAAAAAATCCCCACGCTTCATACATTGATATAAGGGACTGGAAACAATGTAGGTTACGGAATCCTGTACAAAGGCTTTTTTTTATAATAATTGGAACAGAGAAAAACGCGCTTTACTATTTTGAAGGTGAAAATATTTTGCGACAGGAATTCTGAGGAGAAGAAATGAACAATGCAACACTAATGTATCTGATAAAAATTATTTTTAGGCCGAAAGATCAGTTGTCCCGACTGACGTTTGGGGTGCTTAAAATTGGAATGGCGGGATTAGTTGGAGGGGGGGGAGTTAATCTTGTTTTCTCAGAAGAATTTCTTAAGAAACATGTTAATATCATCGATGGATTAACGTTTACTTATCAAAAGTGCTCTGATCTTGCTCTTTTTTTTGGTGTGATTTTTCTGGTCGCTGGGTTTGGTCTGTGGGGGATTTGTGCTTATTTCGCTCTTCGAGATTTGAATAAGCGAGACATTGCTCTTATTCGTGCGTATGGGTTCGAAAATACTGATTCACAAGCTGCGGAGAAAATGCTCTCTTCCAGAGAAAAAGCAAAAATATTATATGTGGACTTTAAAGCATTTGATTCAAGGGATAAAAATAACAATCTATCCAATGCAGGTTTTATTCGGCAAATAATTCAAGAAAGAATATATCACACCGATGCGACAATTGCTTATGTTGCTGCACTTGGCAGTGTGCCATATCTGTATATGGTCGGTAGCTTCATGACGGATGGGCACTTACCATTAAAGTTGTTTGATTTTGACCGGGATAAAAGAACTTTTCACCCTCTTGATGCACCGCCGACAAATGCAAAGTTAGTAAAATGCTACAGCGGTCAGAATATTCATGATAGTAAGTGTGTGCCATCAAATAATGGAAAGGTTATCGGTCTTGCAATTTCATTTACGATGGAAATTTTAGAGAAAGACCTTCCTGTTGAATTTATGGGACATACTTTACATGTTCAACTGAGTACAGGATTCCGATTTGATAATCTCCCCGCGGAGGACGAGCAAGAAAAAATAGTGAAGGAACTTAGCTATATTATCTCTGAGTTAAAAAAACAGGCAGACGAAGTGCATCTTTTTGTGTCTGCACAAGCATCGGTAGTCGTACGACTTGGTACTCTTTACCAGGAAGGCTTGCATGGTGTTATAAATATTTGGCATTGGGATGCTATAGCTAATCATTATGAATGGTGCTTGAAGATCACCAGTAAAAGCGTAAGTTGACTATGTGGTTACTCCCGTTCGGGAGCGTTTTTTATTTCTGAAAGTAGGTATCTGGTTTTTTGTCGCCGCAAGCTTCTCCGAGTGACAGTGTGGGGGCTTTAACTGTCTCTCCCGGAGAACCCAATGACCAGGAAAACCACACCAGAACAAAACGCCATCATCACATGGCGGGGTAATCAGCTCGTGGTCAACGCGTTTGCCGGCACTGGTAAAACCACCACACTGGTGCAATTCGCTCAGGCGAACCCGGACAGCAAAATGTTGTACCTTGCCTACAACAGAGCCATCCGCGACGAAGCCGAACAAAAGTTTCCCTTCAACGTTGAGTGCAAAACCTCCCACCAACTGGCCTGGTCGCATTTCGGCCGACATTTCAGGAATCGGCTGACAGTAAATCTGCGTATTACCGATGTGGCCCGAAAGCTGAATACCCGGCACTGGCCGCTGGCGCGTCTGGCGCTGACGGGGCTGAATGCGTTTCTCTGTAGTGCTGAGCCGGAACCCGGCATTATCCATCTGCCGGCAGAGGATGAGCGCCATGGACTCTCTGTAGATAAAATTCTGGGGGCCGTACAGGTTCTCTGGTATGAGGTGAGTCGTACCGAATCTGATTTCCCGATCACGCATGATGTTTACCTGAAGCTTTTTCAGCTTTCCGGCCCGAATCTTGCCAGTCAATGGGACACCATTCTTTTTGATGAGGCCCAGGACGCCAATCCGGTCACCAGTGCCTTTGTCCTGAGTCAGCCCTGTCGGGTTGTGCTGGTTGGCGATCGCTACCAGCAGATTTATCGTTTTCGTGGTGCGGATAATGCGCTCAGTTCTCCCCGGCTGGAACAGGCCGATCGGCTGTGGCTGACGACCAGCTTCCGGTTTGGCCCTGAGGTCGCACAAATGGCTAACGTGCTGCTGGCCATGTCCGGGGAGGAGATGAAAGTCACCGGCAGCGGTGAGGATGATGACGTGGTTACGCATCTGCCTGCTGACGTACCCCATTTCGCCGTGCTCAGCCGGACGGTATCCGGTGTGATTGGCGCTGCGCTTTCTGCCAGTCTGCAGGAGAGAAAAGTCTTCTGGGTGGGGGGCATTGAAGGGTACAAAACGGAAGAACTGGAAGATCTTTACTGGTTCTCTGCCGATATGCCTGAACGGATGCAGTCCCCTCGCCTTGGTCAGGATTACCGGGACTTTGAAGAATATTGCGCCATTGCAAAGGCGACGCAGGATGTGGAGATGAATCAGGCCATCCGGTTGCTTGATGAGTATTTTCCGCTGCCGCAAAAGCTGGCCATTATGCGCCGTCAGGTTGTGACGCATGAAAAGGATGCGCAGGTCACGGTTTCCACCGCGCATCGCAGTAAGGGGCTGGAATGGGATGTCGTTGTACTGAATGAGGATTTTTGTGATATCACCGACCCGCTGCTCTCTGCAGAGGAGCGACAGGACGAAACCAATCTGCTGTATGTGGCCGTGACACGCGCCCGTAAGACCCTGGTGCTGAATGAGCTGATGCTGTGCCTGAAAGCAGGTGAAGAGCAGAAAGATGGCGGACAACCTGCAACAGGGGACATGGAGAACGATGAGGGAGACGCGATTTTCCCATGTTAAATAAAATTAAAACCTTATTGTCTCGTACGCCGACTGTCACAGAGTCATCCGACAAACTCCCCGTTTCGGTGCCGACGGGGTATTTCTCTCCGGTTAAGGCTGAGGAACTGATCATCAGCGCAATACGCCAGGATGCCCTGCAGAAAATCCGGGAAAATAACGCGCTGTCGGGCGAAGTATATCAGCGACTTTATCTGACTCCAGTGCACCTCCTGCTTGAACGAACCCAAAATGTACCAGCGGCACCTGACGGCCGGTGGGCTTATGCAGGGGGATTTGGTGATTTAAGCCTGCGTTTTACTGCTTACGCCGTCAGGCTTGCCCGGGGGTATATGTTTCCACCGGGTGCGGCACCGGAAGAACAGGCTGCGCAGGGGGTTATCTGGCAGGCCGTTATTTTCTGGGCCGCGTTATGTTATCACCTGCCATTACTGGCCAGTATTGAAGGCGAAACCACCAGTGGCGCCAACTGGCAACCGGGCATATCTGTGCCGGATGCGCCTTATCGCTTCCGGTTTCGTCCTTCTCTCCCGAACGCACATGATGCTTCTGCTCTGGCGGCGCTGGCCGCCGGTCAACTGATGCCCGCCGAAGCGATAAACTGGCTTTCAGGTACCTCCGCAGCGTTGTTCAGTCTTGCCAGTGCATTCCGCAATGGTTCTCCGGATATGCCCCTTATCAGGACGTTGCTCGACCAGGCGGCAGAGAAGGTTGACTCGCCGGTACTCCGTAAGGAGACAGGTGAATCGTCTGTGGCCATTGCACCGCCAGATTCAGTGACGCCGCAGGAGGGCGTATTGTCTGTTCAGACGGACGATAATTTATCCTCTTCTCCGGTGGAACTGGTCGCTTCGGAGCTGATGACGTCACTCAACGATACTGGTGGTGGGGACAGACAGCCACCGCAGAACGGGGCAAGTACAGTGGAGTCGCCGGAAGAACCGGATAACGCCAGCCCGGGCCTGGGGGATGCCGATATGCTGCTCAGTCTTTTTTCCGCAGTGGCGGGTGCAGAAGCCACGGAGGTTGCAGATGACGTTGATGTGAATACGCCTGCCACGGTAGCGCCGGATGAAATGGTGCCCGTCGGGAAAGACGTTCCTGATGAGCCAGTTGAGAGGGAAGATGCCCCCCGGCATAACGATACCGGTGCTGGCTGTCTGTTGCATGGCACAGAGGAAGTGCAGGGCTACCCGGTTAATGTCGGTGCCGATGCCCGACGATCGGGCGAGGATTTTCTCGCCTGGTTGTCTGACGGCATAGTGTCCGGCAGGATCACCGTCAATCAGCATGACTCACGGGTACATTCCGTTGCCGGCTTTATTTACCTTCTGGTACCGGATATTTTCTTTCTTTTCCTCAAAGATACCGGAAGTGACAGTCACAGGGAGCAGATTCAGACGTCGTTTGAAAAACTCCAGTTACATCGTGTTCGCAAGGGGGAACGTTTTACCCGGGCGAAACTGTACTGCTCAGAAGATAAACAGGGGCGGTTCAGCAGGGTTAATGGTTATCTTATCAAAGCTGCCCGTCTGAAAGGCGTGAGACCTCAGGAGGACAGCAAACTCCTTTTCTTTCCATAGGGAATATACACACAGGGATCTCTACAGGGATCTGTTCTGGTTTTTTGGGAGAAGAATAAGATGCGTAATGAAATAACCTGGGATGAACTGCTTGAAGAATATTTTTTTGCTCACCGGCTGAGACCCGCGACTGAATGGAGCTACAGCAAGGTTGTCAGAGGGTTCAGGCGTTATTCTGGCGATACCCTGCCAGCGCAAATTACGCACCGTCAGGTGCTGGAGTGGCGGCGTTATCTGCTTCAGGAGGAGCAGCAGTCGGCGCAGACGTGGAACAACAAAATTGCACATCTGCGGGCGCTCTATAATTACGGGATGGAACATGAAATCCTTCCCCCGGGGAAAAATCCCTTCAATAAAAGCAATGTCCAGCGGGATACCAGGAAGAAAAAAACACTTACGCGATCGCAGTTGATTCGTGTTTATCTGGTCATGCAGCAATTTGAAGAGGCTGAACGGGCAGGGCACGGTATCAGAGGCGGGCGTAATGCGCTCTGGCCAGCGTGGTACTGGCTGACAGTTCTGGATACATTCAGATATACGGGAATGCGGCTAAACCAACTGCTGCATATCCGACTGGGTGACATCAATCTCAGTGAAGGGTATCTGGAACTCTGCCTGGAGGGCAGTAAGACACACCGTGAATGGCGGGTTCCCATTGTCAGTGCGTTGAAGCCCAGGCTGCATCACCTGATAGAAAAATCAACGGAACTGGGGGCGGGAAACGGAGATTATCTGTTTGATGTGAACCGAATTCAACTTAAGCGTCATGTGGAATGGGATGCCGCTAAGGTCCATCAGAAGATCCGATCATTTTTTCGGCGTCTGTCGAAAGAGAGTGGTTTTACCGTGTCGCCACACCGTTTTCGCCATACGCTGGCGACGGAACTGATGAAATCACCTGAACGAAATCTTCAGCTGGTAAAGGACCTTTTGGGGCACCGGAGCGTCAGTACAACGATGGAGTATGTGGAGCTGAAGATGGATATCGTTGGAAAAACACTCGAAGCTGAACTGTCACTTCACACAGATGTTACAGGCGAAAGAAATTTACACCTGTTGACACAAGCGTAGTTGACTGGGATGATTAACGGTGATCGAGAAAAGGGAGCCTGGTAGGACAAGCTCCCTATCTTGAGGGACAAGTTCTGGATATATCAACCAGTGCAAACGCTCTTGAAAACACCGGAGGACATTCCGTATGACCGGACCCTGCATTTATCGCCCGTTAAGGATCTCATCTCTTAACCAGCGTGCTTTGATGCAAATTAGTGGTGCCCGGACTCGGAATCGAACCAAGGACACGGGGATTTTCAATCCCCTGCTCTACCGACTGAGCTATCCGGGCAACGGGGCGCATTAAACCTTACGGGCTAAAAAGCGTCAACGGCTTATTACAAAAAAAAGACCGATTGCGCTATTTTCCATCAACGGTGATTAAAACAGTCTGTTAAGTATCCACTCTTAAGGGTGAAATCCGGTTAGCAGGGGGGGTACGCCGTATTTTTGAATGGAATTATAACAAATTGCTCCATCTGAATGTGGGCTGTTTCACTGGGTTTTGTTGTGTGATTGACAGATATATTTCAGTTTTTCTCAGTTCCGGTTCAGGACTGTAATCCTGCTCCTGTATCTGTTTTTCATCGGACCGATCATTTGCGTGAGCGGCACCTAAGTCTGGCATTTGCTCAGCAAGCTTAAGGCAGCGCACCATCTGTAATTAGCGTTGTGAGCGCGATGAGGACGTTCCCGGTTGCGGTAATGCCATTTTGCCAGTTGGCCATTTGTAGCGTTTTCCCCTCCGCAGTCGCTGCTGAATTTACCCGTTCACAGTCAAACGATGCCTGCCAGCTATACAGTTCAGTGTGATGAGCAAATTATTTTTAAATCAAATAAAAAAGCCCCCGTCGGCCTGAATGCTAAACTGCCTTGAACCTGAAAAAGAAAAGTGCCATTATTGCGCTCTTTCTGACGTATGGCGTTTGCCGTCATTATCCCAACCTGAGGTCGCTGCCATGCAGAATACCGCTATGCCAAACAGCCACCGTCAAATCAGCGTATATCCTTGTCAATCCGATCATCAACATGTGTTGAAAAAATCACTCATCATGCGGTGAGGCTTTTGTGGGCTTAACTTATGGCCACCAGTAAGAGCAGGGTCTGTCTGATTTTACTGATGTCTATTGGTGTGGGCTGAATTCCATTACCTGAAACCACTCTGACACCTTTCGCCGGGTAAGGGCTGTTGCCTTTTCCCATTGCTGTGCCACTGGCACCCACTCATCCTTGACGCCTGAGGATTTGTGTTATGACACCGTTGAAAATTGCAGCCAGTACCACCGTGGCTATTCATCTCCAGACCGGTCGTGAGGTCGTCACGCTGGAAAAAACCGATTTTACTGATATCGCGGCAGTGGTTCTTTCCGTGGCAGATTCACGCAGCGGAATGCTTTCATTACTGCGGCATACTGGTTTTAATTTACCTGTGTTTATCTCTCTTGATTCCCCGGACCAGGCACAGGATTTGCCTGAAGTGACCGGCTTGCTGACCGGTGCGGCAGATGACGCTATTCGCCTGGAAGCGGCGGCTTCAGCCTATCAGACAGGTCTGTTACCGCCGTTTTTTAACACGCTAACCAAGTATGTGGCGATGGATAACAGTACCTTCGCCTGTCCGGGCCATCAGGGCGGGGCGTTTTTTAAAAAGCACCCGGCTGGCCGCCAGTTTTACGACTTCTTCGGTGAGAATATTTTTCGTGCCGATATGTGTAATGCCGATGTCAAGCTGGGTGATTTGCTCATTCACGAAGGCTCAGCCAAACATGCCCAGAAATATGCGGCAAAGGTGTTCAACGCAGATAAAACTTATTTTGTGCTTAATGGCACCTCCAGTGCGAACAAGGTCGTCACTAATGCGTTGCTGACGCGGGGCGATTTGGTGCTGTTTGACCGCAATAATCATAAATCAAATCATCACGGTGCGCTGATCCAGGCTGGTGCAACGCCCGTTTATCTGGAAGCAGCACGTAACCCCTTCGGTTTTATTGGTGGCATTGATGCGCGGTGTTTCGATGAAGGTTACGTGCGCCAGCTAATAAAACAGGTGGCCCCTGAGCGAGCCGGAGATGCCCGGCCATTCCGGCTGGCGGTTATCCAGTTGGGGACTTACGACGGCACGGTTTACAACGCCCGTAAGGTCCTTGACAGCATTGGCCATCTCTGTGACTACATTCTGTTTGACTCTGCGTGGGTCGGCTATGAGCAGTTTATTCCGGTGATGCAGGCCTGCTCTCCGCTGCTGCTGGATCTGAATGAAAACGATCCCGGTATTTTTGTTACTCAGTCTGTGCACAAGCAGCAGGCGGGCTTCTCGCAAACGTCGCAGATCCACAAGAAAGATAACCATATTCGCGGTCAGCAACGTTTTTGCAGCCATAAGCGTCTGAACAACGCCTTTATGTTGCATGCGTCAACCAGTCCATTTTACCCGCTGTTCGCGGCGCTGGATGTTAATGCCAGGATCCACAAAGGTGAAGCCGGTCGCCGCCTGTGGCATGAATGCGTTACGCTTGGGATAGCGACGCGTAAAGCGATTATGGAAAAATGTTCCATGATCAAACCCTTTATTTCCGACAGGGTTGATGGCAGAACGTGGCTGGAGACGCCAACAGAAGAGATCTCGACCGATCCGCGCTATTTCAGTTTTGAGCCGGATGCAGCATGGCATGGTTTTGCCGGATACCAGAAAGATCAGTATCTGATCGACCCGTGTAAGCTGTTACTGACCACTCCGGGAATTGATGCCGCCAGCGGTCAGTATGCTGATTTTGGCGTACCGGCGACGATTCTGGCTAACTACCTGCGTGAGAACGGTGTGGTGCCGGAAAAATGCGATCTGAATTCGATTCTGTTTCTGCTTACCCCGGCGGAGAGCAGTGAGAAAATGGCGCATCTGGTGGCGAAACTGGCACAGTTTGAACAGCATCTGGAAGAGGATGCGTTACTGAGCGATGTACTGCCGACGATTTACCGCAGAAATGCGGCACGTTATGCCGGTTATACCCTGCGGCGCCTCTGCCTGGAGATGCACCAGCTTTATGTCAGCCATGGCGTGAAAGATCTGCAAAAGGCGATGTTCCGCCAGCAAAGTCTGCCTAAAGCGGTGATGAATCCGCAGGATGCCAATGTGGCGTTTATTCGTGGTAACGTCGAACTGGTGCAAATTGCGAAAGCGGAAGGGCGTATTGCCGCTGAAGGGGCGTTGCCTTACCCACCTGGTGTGCTCTGCGTGGTTCCGGGAGAAGTGTGGGGCGGGGCGGTGCAGCGCTATTTTCTGGCGCTGGAAGAGGGCCTCAACCTGCTGCCAGGTTTTTCACCGGAATTGCAGGGCGTTTACGCAGAAGCAGATTCAGAAGGCGTCAAACGGCTTTATGGCTATATGATTAACGACTAAAAGGTCAGGGGACGCGCCCGGCGTCCCCACTGGACGGTTAACAAGTTACTTTTACCCTGTAATCTTCTCTTGCCTGGCGTATTATCGCTTTTGCAATCCATTTACCAATGTCCTGCAAACGATCGTTATCAGCCCCCCAGATATCTTTCATCACCAGAAAAATTTCTGAACCGTACACCAGTGACAGTGACTGGACGACCCGTTCTATCATTTCTGGCGGCAGCTCATTTTTTAACGGTTCCACAACCTGTTGCAGTAACGCTTTCCTGTTGCCTCTTACCAGCCGCTCTTTTTCCGGGTGCCTTGCCGATTGTGACTGCGCCCACTGAGTCAGTGACAGATGCAGCGCGGCACGCAAGGTGCCTTCATGTTCAAGCATTTTTGGGAAAGCAAAACTCAGCAGTTCGTCGATGCGATCTGAGACATCCTCACGGGTTGGACGCCAGCTTTTTATCGGGCTGAGTGTTTCAGTCACAATGGCAGACACCAAAGCGCTCTGCGTTGGAAAGTAACGGTAAGCCGTTGCTCTTGAGAGTTGGGCTTCTGCGGCAACTTCAGTAATTGATGGGAAAGCGCCGCTGTCGAACATCCTCATTGCCGTTGCAATAAGTAAGCGACGTGTTCTGGCGCGTGTGGCGGTTAACGGTACAGCCTCAGCGGGATCCCTTTGCTTCACAATAACCTCATTAAATGGTAAAATTATTTATTAATCAATAAGTTGACTTAAGTATGATAGTGAACATCATCTTCCACTCTGGTACAGTCGGCGTTTTTTCACTAAAACGTAGCTAATTCCCTCTGAGACGTATATTCCATTCAATTGATTTATCATTGATGGAGGTGATACTGTTATCTCTTAACTCAGGATTTAAAAACGACCTGATGTTATTTGCATCTTTATCGTATTTTAATCAAGTCTTTATTATGTCTGATAACAGGGTGTTGTTACGACTATGACCAATAATACCGGCTATATCTATGCTGTTGCGACCGCAGATACTAAAGGAAATGAACTGTTTTACGTCAGGGAATGTATCGCCAGAACAGGTGCTGAAGTTTTAACAGTAGACCTGTCAACTCAATCAGTTAGCACCGCTTTTGCGGCGGACTTTCCACCCGAACTGATTGCCGATTTTCATCCGCAAGGGCGTGACGCTGTGTTTTGTGGCGACCGTGGAAAAGCCATTAACGCGATGGCACTGGCATTTAAGATTTTCCTTAGCAGGCGTTCTGACCTGAACGGGGTGATTGGGCTGGGAGGATCGTGTGGCACAGCGTTAATTACACCTGCGATGCAGGCGTTGCCGATTGGTGTGCCTAAGGTGATGGTGTCGACCATGGCTTCCGGCGACGTTTCTGCTTATGTGGGTGCCAGTGATATCAACATGCTCTATTCGGTGACGGATGTATCCGGGCTGAATCGTATTTCCCGCCGGGTATTGGGCAATGCAGCCAACCAAATCGCCGGGTCTGTGCTGTTTGGCGTGGAGAGCGACACAGAGGATAAACCGGCGCTGGGCCTGACAATGTTTGGCGTCACCACACCTTGTATTCAACTGGTGAGTGAGAAGCTGGAAAAAGATTACGACTGTGTGGTTTTTCATGCCACCGGCAGCGGCGGAAGGGCAATGGAAAAGCTGGTTGACAGCAGGATGCTCAGTGGGTTGTTGGATATTACTACCACAGAAGTGTGCGATTTGCTTTTCGACGGTGTGCTGGCCTGTGATGAAACACGCTTCGATGCGGTTGCACGCAGCAAAATTCCCTGTGTTGTCTCCTGTGGCGCGCTGGATATGGTGAATTTTTCTCATCCTGACACCGTGCCGGAAAAATACGCCGGAAGGCTTTTTTACCACCATAATGCTCAGGTGACGCTAATGCGTACCACGCCGGAAGAGAACGAAGCGATGGCTAAGTGGATAGCAGAAAAACTTAACCGCTGTGATGCGGATATGGCGTTTCTTATCCCTGAGGGAGGCTTCTCAGCGCTGGATGCGCCCGGTCAACCTTTCTGGTCACCTGAGGCTGACCAGGCTTTTATCACCACCCTTGAAGCTCACCTGCAACAAAGTGAACGGCGTAAAATAGTGCGTCTTCCTTACCACATTAATGCCCCTGAATTTGCTCTTGCAGCGGTACGTCAGTTCCGGCAGTTCGCAGAGAAGGAGTTCTGAGTATGTCTTTTACCCGTCAGCAAATACTGACAACATTCAGAGAGATGATTGCCCGTGGTGAACCAATCATCGGCGGTGGTGCTGGGACAGGCCTTTCAGCAAAATGCCAGGAAGCGGGCGGTATCGATCTGATCGTTATCTACAATTCGGGCCGCTATCGCATGGCCGGGCGTGGTTCGCTTGCTGGTCTTCTGGCCTACGGTAATGCGAATGATATTGTGGTGGAAATGGCGAAGGAGGTGTTACCGGTCGTGAAAAATATGCCGGTGCTGGCCGGTGTTAACGGCACCGATCCTTTCTGTCATTTCGATAAATTTCTCGACGATCTTAAGGCTATGGGTTTCTCCGGCGTGCAGAACTTCCCGACAGTGGGTCTGATTGACGGCAATTTTCGCGCGAATCTGGAAGAGACCGGCATGGGATATGGGCTGGAGGTGGAAATGATACGCCTTGCGGCGGAGAAAGAGCTGCTGACCACACCTTATGTTTTCAGTGGTGAAAATGCCATCGCCATGACTGAAGCCGGTGCTGATATTATCGTGCCGCACATGGGATTGACCACCGGTGGTAGCATTGGCGCAGAGACAGCGCTTAATTTATCGGACTGTGTGTTGCTTATTAATCAGTGGGCAGAGGCGGCGAAAGAAGTACGCGAGGAGATTATTGTGCTCTGTCATGGCGGGCCGATTTCAAGCCCGCAAGATGCACAATATATCCTCGACCACTGTCCATTGTGCGATGGTTTTTACGGCGCAAGCTCGATGGAACGTTTGCCAACCGAGGTCGCACTCACCAAAACGACAAGGCAGTTTAAAAATATAAAGCGTTAATACTTACCCATGCCAGGGATCATATTACCGTCTGGCGGATCGCAAGATCCGCCGTTTTATTTCGCTTTTCAGTAACGGTGATAGCTTTTCTGAGCATTGCTAACCTTATACAGATAACGACGAGATTCTGCAGAAGGATGGTTACTGGTCAGGGTTTGATACACCTCTGAAGGTGACAGATTGTTGATGGCACTGAAGGCACGGGTTTTGTCGTTTGAGAACACTCTCAGCACGCTTCCCGCACCACCGTTATAGGCGGTGATCACCGCGTAGCGACGCGATGTTGGATTAACAATTCCCGACAGATAATTGTCCTGCAACAGCGAAAGATAAGCCGTACCGGTATCGATATTATTTTGCGGATCGAACAGGTAGCCGCGGCTGGGCTTGCCCCATTTCCCTTTCATGCGGAACACGTCTACCCCGGCAGTGTGCTGTACCACCTGCATCAGTCCCAAAGCATCGGCATTGCTGACCGCATAAGGGTTGAAGCTTGACTCGATTTGCATAATGGCAAGGATCAGTGACTGGTCGACACCATATTTGGCCGCTGCTTCCCGCACCATCGGCAGGTACTTGTGTGCACGTTTGTCAAGGTGGTTTGGCACCATTGGAATGGTAACCGACCAGATGACATGAAGTCCTGAACTTCGGCGTTGCAGTTTATTCTGGATCAGATAATCGGCAAAGCTGGCAGCACGTCCCTGCCAGCGGATGGGCTGCCCGGTATTGTCGAGCACCTGTCCGTACAGCAACGGTTCTTTACCGATCTCAATATCGTTAGCATCGGAATAGAGATCGACATTGCTGGGGTCATCACCGATTAACAACGTAGTAATAATCGCCTGGCGAAGACTGGCCACGGGATCTGTCCCGGCAATTGTTTCAATGGTGATCGTACCGGCATCAAAGTTAATATGGCTGCGGGTGTAATATTGATCGCTGTACTTAACATAGTCTTTCGGACCGGCAATCAGTACTTCGTTGATACCCCAGATATTTTCAATATTGTGGGCAAACTGCCCCATCAAAATGTCAAATCCATTGGTGTCCTTGACCCACTCTTCATGAAAGGCTGGCTTTTTATTGCCGGAACAGGAGATCAACAACGGTGCGATGACCAGTAAACTAATCAGCTTTTTCTTCATTATGTCGTGCTTCGCCTTAATTAAGAGGGCCTCAGCGGTGAGGCCCGACAATTATTCTTCTGGCGGGGTGTAACCTTCGATGTGAACATCGTGGCCTTCGAACAGAAATTTCACCATTTCCTGCTCCAGCTGTTTACGATCTTCCGGGTTCATCATGCTGAGTTTTTTCTCATTAATCAGCATGGTCTGTTTGCTCATCCATTGCGACCAGGCTTCTTTCGAGATTTCATTATAAATGCGTTTACCAAGTTCGCCCGGATACAACTGGAAATCCTGTCCTTCAGCATCACGTTGCAGGAACGTACAAAAAATAGTTCTGCTCATTACTTTTCCTCTTCTACTGTCGTATGCAGATCCATCATACTTTGTTGCGGCTTACCCAGCTGCTTCAGCAGGCGTTCCACCGGGGCAGCCAGCCCGACGGACGGGGGCAGCGCTAAGTTATACCAGAGACCTGCACCTTCATCCATTGCCGATCCTGTTGTCGTCAGCCGCAAATGCACCGGAATGATATCCAGATGAAAATGGCTGAAGGTGTGGCGAAACGCGATGTCCTGTTGCAGGTTTTTACTGTCAATATGCCGCTCACCCAGCCACTCCAGCATGTCTGTCTGGCTGCTAAACTGCGGGAAGCAAAACAGACCGCCCCACAGCCCCACCGGAGGGCGTTGCTCCAGCCAGACGCTGTCATCATACTGTATCATCAGCATCCAGCCGGTACGTTCCGGTAGTGTTTGTTTTGGTTTTTTGCCTGGATACTCCGCCCAGCGACCGCTGGCATAAGCCATACAGCCAGCGTTTAGCGGGCAAATTTCACACTTCGGTTTAGTCCGGGTACAAACTATCGCACCGAGATCCATCATCGCCTGATTAAACTGGCTGACCCCGTTAGCAGGAGTGACGTGTTCACTGATTTGCCACAGCCGTGATTCCACCTCTTTGCGCCCCGGCCATCCTGCAACGGCATAACAGCGGGCCAGCACACGCTTCACGTTGCCATCCAGAATCGGAAAATGTTGTCCCAGAGACAGCGAAAGGATCGCGCCGGCTGTGGAACGTCCGACCCCCGGCAGCGCTACCACTTCATCATAGGTGTGCGGGAAGTTGCCATTATGCTGTTCCGCCACCTGCACGGCGGCGCGGTGTAAGTTGCGTGCGCGGGCATAGTAGCCAAGCCCGGTCCACAGGTGTAGCACTTCATCCAGCGGAGCAGCAGCCAGATCGGTAACAGTGGGAAAGCGGGACATAAAGCGTTCAAAATAGGGCTTGACCGTTGTCACCTGGGTCTGTTGCAGCATCACTTCAGAAAGCCACACTTTATAAGGAGTTTTCTCCCGCTGCCAGGGAAGATTTTTGCGGCCAAAGCGCTGATACCAGCCAAGGACATGGCTTGCAAACTGCGATGCCTGCATCATTTCAGATAAAATCCCGCAAAGTTGAAAATCAGGCTGGGATTCCAGCACAGAGCAACTAAGCTGTAAACCGGAAGTTTCCGGGCTTGCTTAACCGCCGTAACTTTGCATAATGCCCGTTTTCCGCATAGCGCTGACCAACAGGCAAAAACATGAAGAATGATGTCATTTCACCGGAGTTTGATGAGCACGGTCGCCCCTTGCGCCGTATTCGCAGCTTCGTCCGCCGCCAGGGCCGTCTGACCAAAGGCCAGCAGCACGCGCTTGACCATTTCTGGCCGCAGAAAGGGGTGGAATATCAGCCAGAGCCTGTTGACTTTCCAACGCTTTTTGGCCGGGATGCGCCGGTAGTGCTGGAGATAGGCTTCGGGATGGGGGCCTCGCTGGTTAGTATGGCCCAGGCCAACCCGCAGCAGAACTTTCTTGGTATTGAGGTACATTCACCGGGGGTTGGCGCCTGTCTGAGCGCCGCCGATGAGGCAGGCGTGGAGAATTTGCGCGTAATGTGCCACGATGCGGTGGATGTGCTTAACCATATGATCCCGGATAATTCGCTGCGGATGGTGCAGCTGTTTTTCCCGGACCCGTGGCATAAAGCGCGCCATAATAAACGCCGGATTGTGCAGATACCCTTTGCTGAACTGGTGCTGCGTAAGCTGAAGCTTGGGGGTGTTTTTCATATGGCAACTGACTGGCAGGCCTATGCTGAACATATGCTGGCGGTAATGCATGATATTGCGGGATACAAAAATCAGTCGGAAACACAGGATTATGTTCCACGTCCGGCTTCACGCCCACTGACCAAATTTGAACAGCGTGGCCAGCGCCTTGGCCACGGAGTCTGGGATTTGATGTTTGAGAGGATTAAATAATGGCCATCCAACGCAGTCGCCGTTTGCGCAAAAAAATGCATCTGGCTGAATTTCAGGAGTTAGGTTTTTCCATTGGTTTTTCTTTTCCTGAAGGGACCAGTGAAGAGACTATTGATGCCACGCTTGATGCGCTGATTAGCGAAGTGATTGATCCGAATGGTCTGGCGTTTGACGGCAGTGGCTACCTGCAATGGGAAGGGCTAATTTGCCTGCAAAAAATCGGAAAATGCACCGAGGAGCACCGTGAAACAGTGCGTAAATGGCTTTCCGATCGCCAGCTGAGCAATATTCAGGTCACCGAACTTTTTGACGTCTGGTGGGACTAACCAGACAGAACTGATATCCTTCAGGGCCACGCTTGCGTGGCCTTTTCATTCTGAGGAGAAAGCAACATGCATAAAGCGATGATGGTAGGCGCATTGTTACTGGCGGCGGGTTCGGCGCAGGCGGATTATCAGTGTGGCGTCAGGCCTCAGGATGATGTCGTGATCTCGCCACAAAAGGTGCAGGTGGTGGGAGCCAGTGGCAATCTGATTATTACCCCCACAGGCGATGTGCAGCGCAACGGACAGACCGTCACGGTGGATAACGCCACCCGACAGAAAGCCATCGACTACCAGGCCGCATTGCGCCGCGATTTACCCTGGATCGATGAGGGTGCGCGCCAGCGTCTGGAAACCGGCCGGATAGCGCTGGATAAAGTGGTTGTTGAAAAGCTGGGTGAGAACAGCAATGTACGCCATCGTCTCACCGATCTGGACAGCAAACTGAAACAGCAGATGAACCGCATTATTGAACATCGCAGCGATGGGCTGACTTTCCACCACCAGGCTATTGACCAGGTGCGACAACAGGGTGAGCAACTGGTACAAAGCACGATGGGCGGCATGGTGCAGGATAGCCTCAATGAGATGAGCAATAAACAGGCAGGAAACGGCGGGAACCCGCTTCAGGCACTGATGGGCAATCTGGGGGGCCTGCAACAGTCGATTCAGGCAGAGTGGAGCAATCAGGAGCAGGACTTTCAGCGCTTCGGCCACGAAGTGTGTAACCGCGTGACAGGCCTTGAACAACAGCGCAAGGCTGTGGTGGTTGGGCTGAAGTGACATGATGAATTGAACTACATCACATAGCACATTACCGCTTAACTTTGGTCAGAGCGGGTTGATTAACGGGTAGCGACACCACAGCATGGATAAACTGCTTTACCTCTTCCCGCAGCTGCCACTGTTTTTCATTACATTTGACATAAACAAGCTTGTTAAAAATACCCGTACTTTTAACAAGCCGATGATGGTTACTTCTTTCTGGGAGCGATGGATGGATGGTAGTTCAGCCGGAACGTTTGAGAAGTTGAGGCATTGGTGTGCCTTTTTTCCAATCCAATAGTTTTAAAATCGGTCGGTGTGGAGATAGCTGTTACAGGAGATCCCCAGACCATTGAAGGATCAGCATAATTTGAAATAATATAGTTTCCTCCGCCATTGATATTTTCACTGACATAATGAAAATTCCAGAATTGAGAATCGTGGTAGTAATTTTTTGATAAATAAATACCGTTATTTAACATACCAAGAACTGCATCAGCCCAGAATGAGCTTTTAATCTGATAAACACTGTACCCTTTTCTGCGAGCTCTGACTAAATGGAAATGACTCAAATGATTGTTTTCAGCATAGTTGCTGATAATGAGTTGGGCATCGGATGCTGCAACTTTGATGGCTGAATCTTCAGTGTCATCCTGGTAACCGAGTGGTCTGATAATCGCATCCATTTCATAAAATTTTTCTGTAGGGACATATGGCGCATTTGGATGAATTAAAAATGAAAATTCCTGGGCTTTATTTCCATTTCTGGGGATGATCTGGAGTAGCGTTCCATTATCTGTTTTTGCGTTAGAGACATCCAGAACATATTCAGGGTCATTATAGTTTGCTATTAGATACTTTCCATTGCTTTGTTCTTCTGCTTTCCAGTAACATTCATCGTCATATTTATTCTGTCCGAGAAAGACCTGTTTACCATTATTTTTACTCCGTGTCATTAACATGCCCGTCCACAGGTTTTCTATCTGGAAAACGCTTTTCCCTTTTTCATCACATCTTATATAAGCAAATATTTGTCCTGGTCCTGAGTCTTTACTGTAGATGATTACATTACTGTCTTCAGAACGGGAAGACAAAACTTTATCAGAGTTAAGGTGTGAGGCAATATATACAGGCGCGCTGAGGCGAGATTTTGAAACAGAAAATTGCTGATTTTTTCCATTGTGTCGGCTATAAACAATTAATTCTGTTCCGCTGTCTGTGCATGAAGCTGGCACGTCAATAGCTTTATTAGTATCAACGTTACTGGCAATTACATAACTCTCGTTTAATGACTGATAATCAATATTCCAAAGGTTATTATCATTTTCGGAACCTATGGCTACACGCAATCTGGTGTTAGTATTATCCCATAAAAAATTATAATATGATGTATTTTTTCTTATCTGAAAGATATTGCCTCTTTTGTTTTTTCTTGTGAGTGTAAATATCTGATCGGGAGACTCAATGTTATCCCTCAGAATAACCGAGCCACCTGCGCTCAACGTCATTGCTTTCTCTGGATTGAGAATGGGTGTTATGGTTAAATGATCCTCCTGCTGTGACAGAGGAATTATATAAATCAATTTTTTGCCTGCCAGTTGTTTTTCTTTATAAGAAAGATAAAGAGATTTAAGTCAGCGTCGTCACTTTCCATAATGAGATATGTCTGCTGTGATGCTGAACCGAACAGGAATACAGGAATGTTACCGCCCATACCGCTCAGGATATTTTCGTAGTAACCGTAGAGTATGTGGTGGTGTCCTGCGAAGACTGCCTTTATATTATCCTTGTATTGATAAAAGAGAGTTCGTATTGCTCTTAATGCCTCTTTTTTCCAGCCGTCCGGCTGGTGGATGTTAACAATGATATATTTACCTCTGGATACGGCACCCTCGATGCTTTTTTTTAGCCATGTTAATTCTTTGTCCCATCTCATATATAGTTTCCTTTCATCACTACTGATGATGGTTTTATTGTAATCATAGCCGGTCATGCCCGGATAATCATGTAATTGAATAAGGTGAAAATCCCCCTCATCCCATGAATAGTTAAAGCTGCCTATATGGTTTACATATTTGTAACCTGAGTCCGTCACTATATCCCATGATTTTTGATTCAATGACAAAGAATGATAGTGACCAACAAATATTCTCATTGTGTCGGTTGCGGCACCATTATTTGATGTGTTGAGGTGGTTTTATTCAATATTGTGGTTACCCAGTCCCCACCGGAAAGGTGGCTTTAATTTACCTAACCACTCAGTCATTTTTTTACGCTGATTTCCGTGTCCAAATGCCGTGATGTCGCCATTAATCAGAACGGTTGTATAATTATCGTGGCTGTCGGAATATTCATTAATGCTGTTATATTGGTTGGTGATAAGTTGCTCTGAGCTTTCTTTTTTTTATGTTCGAGTTCTTCACTACCTGAATCCGTAAGGTCTGTTCATGGGTGTTGAGGGTCTGAAGTAATAACGAAATTGTTTTTTTCTCATAACGAAACCTCATTGATTATATATACTGTGAACAGTGTCATTATCTTGCGCAACAATTACAGTTAAGCACAGTGCGTTTTCTTTTTCGTTTTTAAATTTTAAGGTGGGATTGCTAATTTTTACTTCGCAGTGACAGATTGAAAATTATGATTATGAATAGCTTTTTGGTAAGAAATGATATTACTGAGCGACGGGCGGTATGAGTTGAAATGTAATATGGAATATTCATCTCATCTCGGGGCGGAATATATTCCGCCCGTGGTGGTTTGTTTTTATTCCTCCGCCAGAAACAATTCCAGTAGCGAATTCAGAAACAGTTTTCCTTTCTCTGTCACCTGCCAGTGCAGCGTAGTTTCGGTGAGATAACCTTTGTCCAGTGCTTCATTAAGCTGGGTGCGGATCACGCTTTCCGTTAAACCGGTATAACGCACAAATTCTTCCCGCGGGGCAGCTTCAAGCAACCGCAAACGGTTCATAAAGAATTCAAACGGTTTCTCGCTGTCAGCCACTGCATACTGGCGATCCAGATAGTTCCCGGCCATAAAACCACGCGGATGGCGGGTTTTAATGGTGCGGATAATGGCGCCATCTGGCTGGGTCAGCTTACCGTGTGCACCACAGCCGATGCCCAGATAATCTCCGAAACGCCAGTAGTTCAGGTTATGCTCACAACGGTAACCTGGCCTGGCATAGGCGGAGGTTTCATACTGCTGGTAGCCCGCGGCTGTCAGTAGCTGGTGGCCGCGATCAAAAATATCCCATAGCGCATCATCATCTGGCAGTACCGGTGGCCGTGAGGCGAACAGCGTATTTGGCTCAATGGTCAGCTGATACCAGGAAAGATGCGGAGGATCCAGCGCGATGGCCTGGCGCAGATCGTCCAGCGCTTCCTCCAGCGACTGATCGGGCAGGCCATGCATCAGATCAAGATTAAAACTGCGTAACCCCAGTCCGCTTGCCAGGGCCGCCGCTCGCTTCGCTTCAGCCGGACCGTGGATACGCCCCAGACGTTCCAGCTTCTGCGAACTGAAGCTCTGTACCCCAATGGAAATACGGTTAACTCCGGCCTGCTGATAACCGCTGAAACGGTCTGCTTCCACCGTTCCCGGATTCGCTTCCATGGTTATTTCCGCCGTCGGTGATAGCGGCAAACGCAACCTCACGCCGTCCAGCAGCATCTGCATTGCTTCACTGCTTAACAGGCTGGGCGTGCCTCCACCAATAAAGACGGTACTTACCAGCCTGCCCGAGGTCAGCGGCAGGTCATTATCCAGGTCTGCCAGCAGATGGCGCACATACTCTTCGTGCGGGACCTCTCCCCTGAGCGCATGGGAGTTGAAATCGCAATAAGGACATTTTTGCACGCACCAGGGAATGTGAATATAGAGGCTGAGCGGTGGCAGATTATGCATGCTGACTCATCGCATCCAGCAGCAGAGCCAGGGCCTTACCACGATGGGATATCGCACGTTTTTCATCTTTGCTCAGTGCGGCGGCAGTTTTGCCCAGTTCAGGCACGAAAAAAATCGGATCGTAACCGAAGCCGCCTTCACCACTGGCGCTGCGGGCGATTTCACCCTGCCAGCTACCGTGAAATACCAGTGGCGTCGGATCCTCTGCATGACGCAGAAAAACCAGTACGCAGTGGAACAGCGCCCGACGTTGGCCGTCGGGCACGGTTTCCAACGCATTGAGTAGTTTTTCAAGATTCTGTTGGTCTGTGGCATTTTCTCCGGCATAGCGTGCGGAGAAAATGCCCGGAGCGCCTCCCAGCGCGTCCACTGCCAGGCCTGAATCGTCAGCAATGGCGGGTAAGCCAGTTGCTGAAGAAGCATGACGCGCCTTAAGGATGGCGTTTTCGATAAATGTCAGGCCGGTTTCCTCGGCTGATTCCACGCCCAGCGCGCTTTGCGCAACAATATCGAAGCCACGGGATGTCAGTAAATCGGCCAGTTCACGAACTTTGCCAGCGTTACCGGTGGCGAGTACAACTTTTTGCATATCAGGTCCGGGATCTTTACAGCAACACATTAAAGCTGTGACCAGCCGGGAATAAAATCCATTCCCAGATAGTTCAGCATATACAGGATCAGGATCACCGCCATTGCGGAGAAATCGATACCACCCATCGCAGGGATAATACGGCGAACAGGGGCCATCAGCGGTTCAGTCAGCTGGAGCAAAACATAGTCTACCGGATTACGTCCCTGGCTTACCCAGCTTAACAGTGAGCGGACAATAATTGCCCAGAACACCAGCACGCCCGCGGCTTTCACCAGCGATACCAGTCCAAAGTAGAGAAATACCGGATCAAAAATTATCACCTGACTCTGAAGCGCAAACATCACCGTAAACAGCACTACGCTCAACACATATGCCAGCAGCAAAGAGGCGGTATCCAGCGGCCCGATGGAAGGAATAATCCGGCGCAGTGGTTTAATCACCGGCTGGGTCACTTTGACCACAAACTGCGAAAACGGATTATAGAAATCACATCTTGCCCACTGCATCCAGATGCGCAGCAGCAATACTTTGACATACAGGTTGATCACCGTTGAAACAAGAAAAGTCAACGTCAGCATGGGATCCCTCAATGATTGTTGTGAAATGTGCCGTAATCACGCGCACCAAAAATGGCGGTGCCAATACGCACCATTGTACTGCCTGCCGCAATCGCGGCTTCCATATCGTCGCTCATTCCCAGAGAAAGAGTATCAACGGACGAATACCTTTGTTTCAGTTCATTAAAAGCGCTGGCCATTTGCTGACACACCGCCAGCTGTCGCTGATAATCCGCCTCCGGTGCGGGGATGGCCATCAGTCCACGCAAGGTTAAATGAGGCAGCTGAGCTATGGCGTTCGCCAGCTCAGGTAACGCCTCCAGCATAATGCCAGATTTACTCTGTTCGTCACTAATGTTTACCTGAATCAGTACATTAAGTGGCGCGGCAGACGCTGGCCGCTGTTCGTTGAGCCGGGTGGCAATTTTTAGCCGGTCAACGGTATGGCACCAGTCAAAATGCCCGGCAACCAGACGACTTTTATTGGATTGCAGTGGGCCAATAAAGTGCCAGACCAGCGCATGATCTTTGAGCCGGGCAATTTTATCAACGCCCTCCTGCACGTAGTTTTCACCAAAATATTGCTGCCCGGCAAGTGCAGCTTCTGCGACCGCTTCCGCAGGTTTTGTTTTGCTTACTGCAAGCAGTGTAATTTCTTGCGGATCGCGGCCGCAGCGCGCCGCTGCCGCGATGATCCGTTCGCGGACTTGTTGTAAGTTGTGCTCAATCGAGGTCATGGTCAGGGAAAATTATGGATATTGAGGACATGGTGGCCCTTAGTGTAAAGCATAACGCAGGGGATCTGCACCTTTGCAGTGGGTATCCGCCATTCTGGCGGCGTGATGGACAGCTACAGAAAATGGCTGACCTACTGCCGGTCAGTAATCAGATGCTGGAAAATGTTGCTCAGGCCTGGCTCGACAGGATACAGCAGGAGCACTTCACGCGGGCCGGACAGATTGATTTTGCGCTGACATTTCCCGGTGGGATACGCCTGCGGGCAAACCTGTTTCGCCAGCGTCAGGGACTTTCTCTGGCGCTACGTGTTATCAGCAGTCATTGCCCACGGCTGGCGCAGTTGGATTTGCCGGCGATAACCGACCAGGTACTGCAACTGAACGATGGTCTGGTGCTGGTAGCGGGCGCAACAGGCAGTGGCAAATCCACTACCCTGGCAGCGCTGGTGGGGGCGATTAATCAGCAGCAGGCACGGCATATCCTGACCCTCGAAGATCCCATTGAATTTATCCACAACAGTGAACGCTCGCTGATTCAGCAGCGCGAAATAGGTGTGCACTGCTGTTCTTTCAGCGCAGGATTGCGGGCAGCGTTGCGCGAGGATCCCGACGTAATACTACTGGGCGAATTGCGGGACAGCGATACGATTCAGCAGGCGCTTACCGCCGCAGAAACGGGTCACCTGGTATTAGCGACCCTGCATACGCGGGGGGCAGTTCAGGCGGTGGACAGGTTGGTTGACGTGTTTCCGGGAGCGGAAAAAAACCTGATCCGCACGCAGCTGGCGGGTAGCCTGAAAGTGGTTATCGCCCAGAAGCTGGTCGCTGGGACAGGGACGGGCAGGGTGGCGCTGTTTGAGGTGCTGGTGAACACGGCAGCCGTTGCCAGTATGATCCGTGAAGGAAAAACGCATCAGTTGCCGGGTGTGCTGGAAACGGGGATACAGTCCGGGATGCAATCGTTCGGGCAAAGCATTGCGGGAAGACGGCTGGCAGGACTGGTGAAATAAAATGGCAGCCTCTACTGCCAGGCGTTTTCGAACCAGCTTTCAAGGATGATCACCGCAGAAAGAGAATCAACGCTACCTTTGTTAAGCGCACGAAAGCCTCCGCGAGAGAACAGGTCGGCGCGGGCTTCCACCGTGCTCAGACGCTCATCGTGCAGATCAACCTGCACACCAAAGCGTCCGTGCAGGCGGTTAGCAAACTTACGAGCCCTTGCGGTTAGTGGCTGCTCGGTTCCATCCATATTGAGCGGCAGGCCAACCACCACACGATCCGGTTGCCACTCTTTTAGCAGCGCGTCGATTTTGTTCCAGTCCGGTATACCGTCCTGTGCCTTGATAGCCGTCAGTGGACGAGCGGTGCCCGTCAACTGCTGGCCTATCGCCACGCCGATGCTTTTGGTTCCAAAGTCAAAGGCCAGAATGGTCATATGGCTCATCATGCGTGTCCTGCGTCACTGGTGATATTGTGAATATCCACACCAATGCTTTTTGCCGCTTCGCGCCATCGTTCGGCGATAGGAGTTTTGAACAGAATATTGCTGTTGGCAGATGTGGTGAGCCAGGCATTATCCAGTAGCTCGTTTTCCAACTGATTTTTCTCCCACGCACAGTAGCCCAGTGCCACCAGCACACTGCTGGGTTGCTCCGGTGTACCCAGCGTCTCCAGCACATCGCGCGAGGTGGTGATCACCGTGTTATCTGAAACCCGGATGCTGGAAGCAAAGATGCTCTGTGCCGAGTGCAGAATAAAACCGCGATCTTCTGCCAGTGGGCCTCCGGCGAAGACCGGTTTGTCCAGTTTGTTTTCTGGATCGCGTGGCGTAGGCATGATCTTTAACTTCTTCAGAATGCCATCCACCGTAAGATTTTCCATTGGCTTATTGACGATAAGCCCCATGGCACCATCAGCATTATGCTCGCAGATATAAACTACCGAGCGTTTAAACAACGGGTCCTGCAATGTTGGCATGGCAATCAAAAAGTGATGCTGTAAATTCATATCAGGATTCTGTGTCCAGGTTAACCGTTCAACTTCATACGGTAAGTTTGATTCACGGGGTTAAGAAGGGGCCAGCTGGCCCCATTCCGCACCTCATGCGAGGCGTTTTTCAATTGCATCCATCAGCATACCGGTTACTGAAACCGGAAAGGCGGCTTCAATCTCACGAACGCAGGTTGGGCTGGTCACATTAATTTCGGTCAGCTTATCGCCAATAATGTCCAGACCAACAAAAATCAGCCCTTTCGCTTTCAGTGTGGGGCCAACACGGCGGGCAATTTCCCAGTCGCTTTCGCTCAGAGGACGGGCTTCTCCTCTTCCTCCCGCAGCCAGATTACCCCTGGTTTCACCCGACTTTGGAATGCGTGCCAGACAGTAAGGTACAGGTTCACCATCCACTACCAGTACGCGCTTGTCGCCGTCTTTGATCGCCGGCAGATAGTTTTGCGCCATGCAGAAGAAATTGCCGTGTCCGGTCAGGGTTTCCATAATCACCGACAGGTTGGGATCGTCCTTTCCAACACGAAAAATGGAAGCACCACCCATGCCATCGAGCGGCTTAAGAATAATATCGCCATGCTGCTGCCAGAATGTACGGATCAGCGCGGCGCTGCGGGTCACCAGCGTATCTGGCGTCAGGTCAGCAAACCAGGCGGTAAACAGCTTCTCATTACAATCACGCAGACTCTGGGGTTTATTGACGATCAGCGTTCCTTTTTCCTCGGCGCGTTCAAGGATATAGGTGGCGTAGATAAATTCAGTATCAAACGGCGGATCCTTGCGCATCAGCACCACGTTGAGATCTGCCAGCGCGATATCCTGCTCGCTGCCAAATTCAAACCAGTTTTCATAGTTTTGCTCAACGCTGAGTTGACGGGTATGCGCACGGGCTTCACCAGCGCGCAAATACAGGTCCTGCATCTCCATGTAATGAATTTCGTAACCACGCCGCTGTGCTTCCAGCAGCATGGCGAAGCTGGTGTCTTTTTTAATATTGATGGAGTGAATGGGGTCCATCACAATGCCAAGCTTTATCATTCTGTTTCTCCAGTCAGCTGTCTTTAACGCCCCTCAGCATCGCTGTGGTGTCGGGCGGCTGTGTTCGAACTGCCTGCAACGGCTATGTGCAGACTCAATGGGTCTAACCTAAATCGCCAAAACGGACCTGCAACGCGGTGATGGCTGTCAGGGCGGTTGTTTCGGTTCGTAACACGCGAGGGCCAAGTAAAATATCGGTAAAAGCATAACGGGATGTCATGCTGATTTCATCGGCGGTCAGACCACCTTCAGGACCGATCAATAATCGCACGCGCGTTACCGATTGTGGGAGTGTATTAATGCTCTGGCTGGCCCTGGGGTGCAAATTCAGCTTCAGACCGTGTTCTTCTTCAGCGCACCAGGCTTCCAGCATCATTGCGTCCCGCACCTGAGGTATGCTGTTTCTGCCACATTGCTCGCAGGCGGCAATAACGATTTTCTGCCACTGCTGGATTTTTTTGGCCAGTCTGTCAGCATCCAGCTTTACGCCACAACGCTCAGAAAACAAGGGGGTAATGGTGTTTACACCCAGCTCGACCGCTTTCTGAACGGTAAACTCCATCTTCTCACCGCGCGACATTACCTGGCCTAAATGCAGATGAAGTGGGGATTCACGGCTGTCGCTGCGACTTCCCATTATGGCAACGTGTACACTTTTTTTATCCGCCTGAACAATCTCTGCGGCAAAAGTCAGATTACTGCCATCGAACAATTCCAGCGCCTGTCCGGTGTTCATTCTGAGCACACGGCCAACATGATTGGCTGCCTCTTCCGTCAGTGCAATATCACTGCCAACGGTCAGCGGGTCGGGATGAAATATGCGGGGTATGCGCATGAAGGTCCTGATAAAAGTAACGGCCACCCGAAAAGGCGCAGCCAAAAGATGGTGTATAGTTTAGGTCAGTGATTTTACCGCTGGCAAGCTTGCTGTACATAGGGGTTGTGGTTGCCCTGAATCCCGGCAATGCGCCTGTCACGTTCGCACTCCCACGGCGTAACCGGATACTGCCTGTCCCACGCGGTCATCAACTGGGTCTGCTGCCGTGACATCGTGATTTGATAGCGGTCACGCATATAGAACCAGGTACGGGCTATAGGCCCGCGCGCGCGCGCGGGCGGCTCGGCCTGTTTGGTTTTGAAGTCGATTTTCATTTCACACTGACCGTACTGGTGTTCGCCGCCGTTCCACTGGTTGTACATAAAGTTACCCCGGTCACCGTTTACCTCACCAATAGCAGGCTGGAGGTTATGTAAATCGGATTCAATTTGGCGATAGCCTGCGTCTTTAGCACAGGCTTTTCTGCCGCCCTGTTGCCAGCATTGGCGCTGGTGGCCGAATGTCCATGCCGGAACCACATGCTCCCACTCAATCCGGTGTGCACGGGTCGTATTTTTACGTATCTGATAGCCGCAGGAGGCCAGGTCCGGTACGCCTTTTTTACCATGCCAGCTAATTTTACAGCCGCAGTAGAATGAACCTGGCGCATCGGCGTTAATCTCAGCCGCGTAAGCTTTAGCCTGCGCAAAGCTGTTCTGGTGATAGTCGCCAGAGGTAAGGGCATGAGAGAACGTCGCGGGGAACAGCAGAGAGAGAGCAAACAGGCTGTTAATTTTACGAAACATAATTCATTTATCTGTCATCCAGGCAAGGAGCGAGATTAACAGATGTTGACTGAGACGGGAAATCAGCAGCGATAAATCAGAGAATGGAATGATGTTTTGATTAAGGCAACGATCGGACGGCATGAGGAAAATCTCCCGCAAGCAGGCGTTCACCACAGTGCAGGCAGCGGTACTCGCTTTCGCCACGCTGCACGCGGTTGTGCCGTCGGACACTGAGCTGGTGTTGCTGGCAGCCACAGTAATAAGGAAAAGCGCGGCTGCGTACCGATTCAATTTCGAAATGGTGAGTGCGCCGTGCGGCAACATTCAGTACGCTCTCCATCATCCATTTCCACTCTTTGCCATGGGGTGCAACACGGCCAAACTGTTTCCAGACCAGCAGATGTGCCAGTTCATGGGGCACGACTTCATCAATAAATGCCTGTTGGTTTTCCAGCAGCAGAACCGGGTTAAGGCGAATTTCCCACTGTTGCAGCCAGGCTGTACCTGCGCTGGTGCCACGCTGTTGATAGGCCAGTTTGGGTTCGGGGTAATTGCTTGCAAGACGCTGGTTTGCCAGCTGCAGTTTTTCACGCAGTGAACGCATCACCGCCTGTTGCAGGGCTATCGGAAGTCGAAGGGGTTTCATAAAAGTGAGAATACGATGACAGGGGCAGGAATACAATGAAACCGGCCGGATTTCCCGGCCGGCCAGGCTCAGTCCCGCTGACCGATATCGCGCAGCTTTTTGCCACTTAACAGGTTGCGTTCGATATGTTCCAGAGAGACGTTTTTAGTTTCCGGGATCAGACAAATTGTCAGGACGATAAAGAACACGTTCAGCGCTGCATATACCCAGAAGGTATTCGCATTGCCCAGTGAGTTCAGCATGGTCAGGAAGGTTGCGCCAACGATCATGTTGGCAATCCAGTTAGTCGCGGTGGAAACGGTGATGCCAAAATCACGGCCTTTCAGCGGCTGGATTTCAGAACAGAGTACCCAGATTAGCGGACCTGCACTCATCGCAAAACCGACAATAAACATCAGCAGCATAGCGACGGCAAAATATTGCGAGCCAGTCGAATGGATGCCCACGTGCAGCATGGTGCCAAGAATACCCATGCCCAGCGCCATCACCATAAAGCCCAGGATAAGCGTTGGCTTACGGCCCCAGCGATCGACCAGACCGATAGCGATAAAGGTTGCCAGCACGTTGATCAGACCAACAATGACGGTACCCCACATCTGCTCAGTGGTATTGGTAAAGCCAGCGATTTCGAAAATTTTCGGTGCGTAATACATAATAACATTCATACCGGTGAACTGCTGCATTACCTGTAAAAGAATGCCGAGGTACACTGCACGACGGAAATTGCTGTTGTCTTTAAACAGGCTCCAGCCGGACTGTTTGATTTTAAGACTTTCGCGGATTTCATCCAGCTCACGTTTTGCCTGTTCGCTGGTGTCACGCAGACGATCAAGTACGCGCTGTGCGCTGCGGAAATCGCCTTTCGCTGCCAGCCAGCGAGGGCTGTTAGGCAGAAAAAACACCCCCACCAGAAGAAGGGCGGCAGGGATAGTGATGATGCCCAGCATCCAGCGCCATTCGCCCGTAAAACTGAAGGCGGTATCAGAAAGATAAGCACCCAGAATACCGATAGTGATCATCAGCTGGTAAAGCGAAATCATACTGCCGCGGATTTTCTCCGGGGCGATTTCTGAGAGGTAAAGCGGTGCTGTGTATGACGCGACACCCACGGCCAGACCAAGCAGGACACGGGCCATAATCAGCATTTCTGGGTTGGTGGCAAGCGCCGACCACAGGGAACCGATGACAAACAGGATCGCGCCGATCATCAGGCTCTTTTTACGCCCAAGACGCGATGACAACCAGCCACTACCAATCGCCCCGACTGCGGCACCAAACATCATTGAACTGACGATCCATTCCTGCTGATGTGCAGTCACGTTGAAGTCTTTCGCGATAAAGGGCAACGCCCCCGCAATCACCCCGATATCGAGTCCAAATAACAGACCGGCCAGTGCCGCAAGGAAGCAGACGAATAAGGTCATTGCCTTATTCGACGTTCTGCTTGATTTCTTATTAACAGGCATAAAGCCTCCATATCAGTGGTACTGCTTATTGTTGTTATGAATGTTAGAAAACCCTGGCAGGTAAGACTGTGTTTCGGATTACAAGAATGTAACCGTTTACACACGAAATCTTTTACAAAAAGGGAATTCTCATACGCGCTTACGCTTTATAACCAGCTTGTCATAGCAGTAAACAGTTTCTCCTGCTTATCTGACCATCCTCTATCAGACAGCGCTGAAAATAGCGCATTTTGATGATAGCTGTTAAGGCTAAAAATTCTTAATTATCGGAGAAATAAACTTTTTCTTACTGTAATCGCTAACATTTTTGCGACTGTATGACGGCAAAAGAAGGGAGAAGTAACAATAATGTGCAATCTGTGGGCAGCAAAAAGGGCACCCCTGGTGCCCTTAACACGGTAAATCGTGACTTATTACAGACCGGCAGCCTCACGTAACTGTGCCGCTTTGTCGGTTTTTTCCCATGGGAAGTGTTCACGACCAAAGTGACCGTAGGCCGCTGTCTCACGATAGATTGGATGCAGCAGATCCAGCATCTGAATCAGGCCATAAGGACGCAGGTCAAAGAATTCACGTACCAACAGCGTCAGCTGCTCGGTTGGCACTTTTTCAGTACCGAAGGTTTCCACCATGATTGACGTGGGTTCAGCCACACCGATGGCGTATGAAACCTGAATTTCACAGCGATCCGCCAGACCGGCAGCCACGATGTTTTTCGCTACGTAGCGCGCCGCATAAGCTGCTGAGCGGTCAACTTTTGATGGATCCTTACCGGAAAACGCACCGCCACCGTGACGGGCCATACCGCCGTATGTGTCCACGATGATTTTACGGCCGGTCAGACCACAGTCACCCATCGGGCCACCGATAACGAAACGACCGGTTGGATTAATGTGATATTTGGTGCTGTCATTGATCCATTCTGTTGGCAGAACCGGTTTGATGATCTCTTCCATAACTGCTTCCTGCAGATCTTTCTGCGAGATATTTTCCGCATGTTGAGTGGAAAGCACCACGGCATCAATACCAACGATTTTGCCTTCATCGTACTGGAAGGTGATTTGGCTTTTTGCATCGGGACGCAGCCAGGGCAGCGTTCCGTTTTTGCGGACTTCGGACTGGCGCTGCACCAGGCGGTGCGCGTAGGTCACTGGCGCTGGCATCAGCACGTCAGTTTCATTGGTGGCATAGCCGAACATCAGGCCCTGATCGCCTGCACCCTGCTCCAGCGGGTCGGCGCGGTCAACGCCCTGATTAATATCGGGAGACTGCTTACCGATGGCATTCAGTACCGCACAGGAGTTGGCATCAAAACCCATATCGGAATGGACATAACCGATTTCACGCACGGTGTTGCGGGTGATCTCTTCGATATCGACCCATGCGCTGGTGGTGATTTCACCACCCACCAGTACCATGCCGGTTTTAACATAGGTTTCGCAGGCAACGCGCGCTTTTGGATCCTGCTCAAGAATAGCATCAAGCACGGCATCGGAAATCTGGTCCGCGATTTTATCGGGATGTCCTTCTGAGACGGACTCTGAAGTAAACAGGTGTTTGGCCATTTTTTCTTTACCTTACTGAAACGGGTTGAAATCGACAGCATAGCGCTTGGACAGAAACAGATGGTTGTTTTCAGCGCCCCCTCAGGCAAAGCCATGAGCAGCACATAAATGTAAGACGCTTAGAAGTTAACCAGTATAGATGGATTAACATCTGGATGGCTATTTTAGGGTAGTCACTCAGCGGATTGCCAGCGTTTTTTTATCTGAAAACATGCAAGACAGTAATCAAAGCGGCAAATTTTGCTGAAGGCATTGCTGTTTTGCACGATTTGATTTGGCAACCGCAGCCAGCTGGCCATATAAAATGCTGATGCTTTGCGTCCGGTGATCCTCCTTTATTGCACCTGAATTAAATGAACAGCGCTGTCAGCATGGTTTTTTGCCACTCTTAACTTACGTGGAGTGTGAATAATACTGGCGAAAAAATGGCGGCCTGGTCCATGCGGTTCATTACCTGTTATCTGAGTGGGTATCAGGAGCGTGGACGGTTTAATGTTACACTTATCACACCGTGAGGTGCCGCATCCTGGCGTTTTATACTGATATTAACCCTTCATGGTGGCTTGTTGTTGCGGCTTTTCCCTGTAATAGTAGTTGACTGTTTCACATCATTGAAATTCGAGGCTCGCGATGTCTGACGATATCAAGACAACTAAAAGTTCGTCAGCAGGCGAACGAAGGGAACTCCGCTCCATGCAGGAGGTGGCCATCAGCGATGAGGATGCCAGCAAAATGCTGCGTACCTACAATATTGCATGGTGGGGTAATAACTATTACGACATCAATGAACTGGGGCATATTACCGTCTGCCCCGATCCTGATGTTCCTGAAGCGCGCGTCGATCTGGCGAAGTTGGTCAAAGAGCGCGAAGCTGAGGGACAGCGGCTGCCAGCGCTATTTTGCTTTCCGCAGATCCTGCAACATCGTTTACGTTCAATTAATGCCGCCTTCAGACGCGCGCGTGAATCTTATGGTTATCGCGGTGACTATTTCCTGGTTTATCCGATCAAGGTTAATCAGCATAAGCGCGTCATTGAGTCGCTGATTAATTCCGGTGAACCGCTGGGGCTGGAAGCAGGTTCAAAAGCAGAGCTGATGGCTGTACTGGCCCATGCCGGTATGACCCGAACGGTAATCGTGTGCAACGGCTACAAGGATCGCGAATACATTCGCCTGGCTCTGATCGGCGAGAAGATAGGCCACAAAGTCTATCTGGTGCTGGAAAAAATGACCGAAGTGAAGCTGGTGCTCGAAGAGGCCGAGCGTCTGAATGTGGTTCCGCGCCTTGGGATCCGTGCGCGCCTGGCTTCACAGGGTTCGGGCAAATGGCAGTCCAGCGGCGGCGAGAAATCGAAATTTGGTCTGTCGGCGTCGCAGGTGCTACAGCTGGTGGATATTATGCGTGGTGCCGGGCGTCTGGAAAGTCTGCAACTGCTGCATTTCCATCTTGGTTCACAAATGGCCAACATCCGTGATATCGCTACTGGCGTGCGTGAATCCGCGCGTTTCTACGTGGAGCTGGCGAAGCTGGGCGTCAATATTCAGTGCTTTGACGTTGGCGGTGGACTTGGGGTGGATTATGAAGGAACCCGCTCGCAGTCAGATTGTTCTGTCAACTATGGCCTGAACGAATACGCCAATAACGTTATCTGGGCAATTGGCGATGCCTGTGATGAACATCATTTGCCGCACCCGACGGTGATCACCGAATCCGGGCGTGCAGTGACCGCGCATCATACCGTACTGGTTTCCAATATCATTGGGGTTGAGCGCAATGAGTTCAGTACGCCGGTCGCACCTTCTGTTGATTCACCACGTCCGATTATCAGCATGTGGGATACCTGGCAGGAGATGCACCAACCCAATAACCGGCGTTCGTTGCGTGAATGGCTGCATGACAGTCAGATGGACCTGTTTGATATCCACACCGGCTATTCGCAGGGAACCTACGATCTCACCCAACGTGCGTGGGCTGAACAGCTCTATCTGAGCATTTGCCACTATATTCAGCAACATCTGGACCCTAGCAACCGCGCACACCGGCCGATTATCGATGAATTGCAGGAACGTATGGCGGATAAGATTTACGTCAACTTCTCGCTTTTTCAGTCAATGCCGGATGCGTGGGGGATCGATCAGCTGTTTCCGGTTTTACCACTGGAAGGTCTGAATAAATCGCCTGAGCGCCGTGCGGTATTGCTGGATATTACCTGTGATTCTGACGGAACTATCGACCACTACGTAGATGGCGATGGTATTGCCACCACCATGCCAATGCCACAGTACGATGTGGATAATCCACCGATGCTGGGTTTCTTCATGGTGGGGGCCTACCAGGAAATTCTGGGTAACATGCATAATCTGTTTGGCGATACCGAAGCGGTTGATGTGTTTGCTTTTGAAGATGGCAGCGTCGAGGTTCAGCTTTCCGATGAGGGCGATACCGTCGCTGATATGCTTGAGTATGTGCAGCTTGACCCGAAAGAGTTGCTCACCCACTTCCGCAATCAGATTAAACGCAGCGAGCTGGATGAGGAACTGCGTGCACAGTTTATGGCAGAGTTTGAATCTGGCCTGTATGGCTACACCTATCTGGAAGACGAATAGTCTTCTCTGCTTTCAGCGTCCGACGCTCCGCCAGGCGGTGCTGAAAATAAACAGGCAATCAGTTATGACTCAAATCCCTTCCCTGTCGGGTTCAACGACGCGGCGGGGATTTTTTTCACCGCACAGCCAGTAACCCCTGGCTGAGAGTAAAAGAGGCGTTGCTATGAATAATACCCTGGGTAATCAGTATGATAACTCTTTGGTTTCTAATGCGTTTGGATTTATGCGCTTCCCGGTTAACTTCCAGCCTTACGACAGTGATGCCGAGTGGGTGATCACTGGCGTTCCTTTCGACGCCGCCACGTCTGGCCGTCCGGGAAGCCGTCTTGGCCCTGGCGCAATCCGCCAGATTTCCACTCATCTGGCGTGGGAAGGCTGTCGCTGGCCATGGAACTTCGATCTGCGACAGCGGCTGAAAGTGATCGATTGTGGCGATCTGGTGTATGCCTTTGGTGACTCGCAGGATCTGAGTGACAAATTGCAGGCCCACGCCGAAAAACTTCTGGAAAACGGTAAGCGAATGCTGACCTTTGGTGGCGATCACTACGTTACGCTGCCGTTGTTGCGTGCCCATGCGAAGCATTTTGGCAAAATGGCGCTGGTCCATTTTGATGCACACACGGATACCTATTCTAATGGACCGACGTTTGACCATGGCACCATGTTCTGGACCGCACCAAAAGAGGGGTTGATTTCGCCAGAACATTCGGTACAGATCGGGATTCGCACCGAGTTTGATGCCTCGCTTGGTTTTACTGTGCTGGATGCAGCTCAGGTGAACGATCGAAGCGTTGATGACCTCATTGCCGAAGTGAAAAAAACCGTAGGTGCTTTGCCGGTCTATCTGACTTTTGATATTGACTGTCTCGATCCGGCGCATGCGCCCGGCACCGGTACGCCGGTCATTGGTGGATTAACCACCGATAAGGCAACCAAACTGCTGCGTGGCTTACAGGGGCTGAATATTGTCGGCATGGACCTGGTAGAGGTGGCCCCCGGTTACGATAGCTCCGATCTGACCTCGCTGGCGGCAGCCACGCTGGCGCTGGATATGCTACACGTACAGGCGGTGAACAAAGACGCGGGCCAGCAGGGCTGAGCGGGGTTAGTGACCAGCTTTGATCCGCGCTCTGATATGCTCTGCGCGCGACTGTGAAGGCGGATGGGAATCAAACATGCTGCTGCTGCCATTTTCCATTTTTGCCAGCTTACCAAAGCTGGTTTCCAGCCCCACTGGACTGATACCACGCTTTTTCAGCAAATCATAGGAGTAGTCGTCTGCCTGCATCTCCTGCTTCCGGGAGAACTGAGCATTAACCAGCTTTTCGCCCAGTTCTCCCAGTTGTGACTGCGACAGGGTTGCCGTCACGCCGCCCAGAGAGGCGGCGGCGGAACGCAGTGCCGTTGCGCTATAAGCCACCTGCATAGCGCGGCGGGTATGGCCCAGCGCTACATGGCCCATCTCATGGCCCAACACCCCCTCCACTTCATTATCGCTCATCAGGTCCATTAAACCGCTGTAGACACGAATACAGCCGTTGGCCATCGCCCAGGCATTGACATCATCGGTCAGGTAGACCTTATAGCTTGCAGGGGTGCCGTTAATGTTGTCGCCGAGCGCTGTGGCTATTTTACTGAGTCGCTGGCTGTAGATACTGTTAGCTGGCGCGATCCTGGCTTTGCTGTCGATCTGTTCGCAGGCTTTGGCGCTCAGCGCTTTTACCTGTTTGTCACTGAGAGAGGCGGCCTGAAAAGCCTGAGTGCCGGAGTAAATCAGGGCGGTGCTGTTCATATTCTGGCAGCCTGAAAGCACCATCATCAGGGGTATCGCGGTTAATGATTTAATCAGTTTCATTTTATCCATCCATGAGATAACAAATACCCGACGTGGCAGGCAGTGATAAAAACATGCATCATGTTAACGTGTTGCCTGCCAGTGAGTAGCTCCAGTGTCTGAAAATGCAATCAGGGTTCTGTTTTTTTGCTGCCCTCGTCATGTACATGTCCCCCGTTTTTCATGTACATTGAGGGTCGACTTTTTCAACCTTGCCTTATAACTCATTGATTAATCACTGTTAGACGGCGAAGCTTTAACCCGACCGGGAGTAGAACATGTCTTCTCGTAAAGAGCTTGCGAATGCCATTCGCGCTTTAAGTATGGATGCGGTACAAAAAGCGAAATCCGGTCATCCGGGTGCACCAATGGGAATGGCAGATATTGCTGAAGTGTTGTGGCGTGATTTTCTCAACCATAACCCGGCTAACCCGCTGTGGGCCGATCGCGATCGTTTTGTGCTGTCCAATGGCCACGGCTCCATGCTGATCTACAGCCTGCTGCACCTCAGCGGTTACGATTTACCGATCGCTGAACTGGCTAATTTCCGCCAGTTGCATTCCAAAACGCCAGGTCACCCGGAATACGGCTACACCGCCGGTGTGGAAACGACCACCGGCCCGCTGGGGCAGGGGATTGCCAATGCCGTAGGGATGGCGATCGCAGAACGTACTCTGGCAGCACAGTTCAATCGCCCGGATCATAACGTTGTCGATCACCACACCTATGTGTTTATGGGCGATGGCTGCATGATGGAAGGTATTTCCCATGAGGTTTGCTCGCTGGCTGGAACGCTGAAACTCGGCAAACTGGTGGCGTTCTACGACGATAACGGTATCTCGATCGACGGTCACATTGAAGGCTGGTTCACTGATGACACCGCACAGCGCTTTGAATCATATGGCTGGCATGTTGTACGTGGCGTGGATGGTCATGATGCGGAGTCAATCAAAAAAGCCGTTGCGCAAGCACAGGCGATGAGCGATAAGCCATCACTGCTGATGTGCAAAACCGTCATTGGTTTTGGCTCACCAAACAAAGCCGGTACCCATGACTCACATGGTGCGCCGCTGGGTGACGATGAAATCGCCCTGACCCGTAAACAACTGGGCTGGAGCCATGCTCCGTTTGAAATTCCACAGGACATTTATGCTCAGTGGGATGCAAAAGAAGCCGGTCAGGCGAAAGAAGCGGCCTGGAACGAGAAGTTTGCTGCTTATCAGCGTGCTTTCCCAGCGCTGGCGGCAGAGTTCAAACGTCGTATGAGTGGTGAACTGCCGGAAAACTGGCACGCTGAATCGCAGAAATTTATCGAACAGTTACAGGCTAATCCTGCCAGTATCGCCAGTCGTAAAGCGTCCCAGAATACGCTGGAAGCCTTTGGTAAGCTGTTACCAGAATATCTGGGTGGCTCCGCCGATCTGGCCCCCAGCAACCTGACAATGTGGTCCGGTTCCAGGGCAATCAACGAGGATGCAGCGGGTAACTATATCCACTATGGCGTGCGTGAATTCGGCATGACCGCTATCGCCAACGGTATCACGCTGCATGGTGGTTTCCTGCCTTACACCGCCACTTTCCTGATGTTTGTTGAGTATGCTCGCAACGCGGCCCGTATGGCGGCGCTGATGAAAATTCGTCAGGTGATGGTCTATACCCACGACTCCATTGGTCTGGGTGAAGATGGCCCAACGCACCAGCCGGTTGAGCAGTTGGCCAGTCTGCGCGTGACGCCAAACATGAGCGTATGGCGTCCCGGCGATCAGGTCGAATCTGCCGTGGCATGGAAATATGCGATTGAGCGCCATGATGGTCCCACGGCACTGATCTTCTCCCGCCAGAATCTTGCACAGCAGCCACGCACTCCACAACAGCTGGAGAATATCGCTCGTGGTGCTTACGTGCTGAAAGCATGTGAAGGACAGCCGGAGCTGATCCTGATTGCGACAGGTTCTGAAGTGGAACTGGCCGTGGCAGCTTATGACAGACTGACCGCGGAAGGGCGCAAGGTCCGGGTGGTGTCCATGCCGTCGACGGATGCTTTTGATAAGCAGGATGAAGCTTACCGTGAATCTGTGCTGCCAAAGGCTGTCAGTGCGCGCGTCGCCATTGAAGCGGGTATTGCCGATTACTGGTACAAATACACCGGTCTGAACGGTGCGATTGTTGGCATGACCACCTTTGGAGAGTCCGCGCCAGCTGACCAGCTGTTCAGGGAGTTTGGCTTCACCGTGGAAAATGTGGTCGCCAAAGCGAAAGAACTGCTGTAAGTCTCAGGTTCGCCCGCCAGCGGGCGAACCTGCTTTACGTTATACCAGGGTTTCTTCTCTCAGGTGCAAATCGTGGCTCAACGACATCACTGGCTCTGGTATCCTTGATGCTGCGTTTTTCTCTGCTTCCTGTGGCTGCGGCTCATAGGGTTTTGAATGACCATAGAAGCGTCCGTTGGGATTGACCGACAGCGAGTCGCATTCAACGGTACCGTTCAGATGGCCGCTGGCATTGACCGCCAGTTCGAGGCTCCTGCAGACACCTTTCAGCTCACCGCTTATCTCAATCCGTTTGGCATAAACTTCACCATCCACCCGACCATTTTTTTGCACAAAGACCGTCTTTTCAGAAGTAACAGTGCCGTTTACTGCACCATTGATATGAATATCACCCACTGCACTTATCTCCCCCACGATCAGGCAGGTTTCAGGGATCGTCGTGGTATCTGGTACATCGTTTCGGGAAACGGCAGAGATGATGTCCTCAATATTGCCGTTTTTTGCCAGCTCGTTCTCTTCCGGCGAGACACCTTCGGGCTGCAGGGAAAGAGAGGAGGTGGGCTGATTAACGGTGCTTTCCTTACGTCTGAACATAGTTGGTTCCTTTTTGGATAGTAAATACCTGAGTGTCACTCCGGCGACAGTGGCTGATATCAGCCCGGTCAACAGTTTTGGGTACTGACGCCCCAGTTCCAGTGACGTTTCCCAGCCCAGGCTGAAGGTAGCCAGCGTTAAAGACCAAATCAGCCAGACAAGCCAAAGCAGGTTGTAGTTCATATTTCGGTGCGGTTTAAGCCAGGGGGAGAAAACGATGGGCAGGTGAGTTGAAGACAGGTATTGAGCCGTGCGGCTTTTACCTTATACTTTAAAGCCCTTCGTTCCTTCCCTGGAACGATTGTTAAACAGTCACGCTTACTGTTGTGTCTGCGGTGTACGCTAATTAACTTGGTTTTGCTAACACCAGACAACGGAATATTACATCTGGCGTCATTTACTTTACTCTTCAGCGTAAGAGGGGAGGTCTGATTTTAAGCGCTACCATTGCTAAATGTGATCCTCGTCAGAGTTTTAGCTTATTGATGAGGTTACTCATTCCAATTATTCCGCACTATGATTATTGTAGCTGAAACGTTTCAGTAGGCGTTGCCACAGGCAAAAACAAGGTTGAGTCTGGTAACAGCAGAGCAAGAATTCTCTGTACAAACGCAGATACCTGGCTCAGGCTAACGCTCCAGTTTTGCACTGAATTCTGATGCAGGAGTGATATGACGGTTCGCATTGCCATAAACGGTTTTGGTCGCATTGGACGTAATGTATTGCGGGCGCTTTATGAATCAGGACGCCACGATAACATCACCGTAGTTGCCATCAATGAGCTGGCTGAAGCTGCCGGTATGGCACATTTACTGAAATACGATACCAGCCATGGCCGTTTCGCCTGGCCTGTCCGTCAGCAGCGCGATTCATTGTGGGTTGGGGAAGATTGCATTCGTCTTCTGCACCGTGCCGGGATTGAGGATTTGCCCTGGCGTGAGCTGAATGTGGATGTGGTACTGGACTGCACCGGCGTGTATGGCAGTCGGGCTGATGGGGAGGCCCATCTTAGCGCCGGGGCAAAAAAAGTCCTGTTTTCACATCCGGGTGACAACAACCTTGATGCTACCGTAGTTTATGGTGTCAATGAAAAAGCGTTGAAATCGGATGACCTGATTGTCTCTAACGCCTCCTGTACCACGAACTGCATTATCCCTGTGATCAAACTGCTGGATGATGCCTTCGGCATTGAGTCTGGCACAGTGACCACCATTCACTCTGCGATGCATGATCAGCAGGTGATTGATGCCTATCATTCCGATCTCCGGCGCACCCGCGCGGCCAGTCAGTCAATCATTCCGGTGGATACCCGCCTTGCTGCCGGTATTTCACGAATTTTTCCGAAATTCAGTGACTGCTTTGAAGCGATTGCCGTGCGTGTGCCAACGATAAACGTGACTGCCATTGACCTGAGCGTGAGCGTTCGTTCTGCGGTCAACGCCTGCGAGGTCAACGCCCTGCTACTTGATGCCGCAGAGGGGGCATTTAATGGTATAGTTGACTATACGGAATTACCGTTAGTCTCCATAGATTTTAACCACGATCCGCACAGTGCCATTGTGGACGGCACTCAGACGCGGGTCAGCGGTCAGCACCTGATCAAAACGCTGGTCTGGTGCGACAACGAATGGGGCTTTGCTAACCGGATGCTTGACACCACGTTAGTGATGGCCGCCAGCGGCTTCAGCCAGGGCGCGGATTGCGCTTTTAAAATTTAGAGAATCAACGAGAGGACTCACCATGTCTGTAATTAAGATGACCGATCTGGATCTTGCCGGGAAACGTGTACTTATTCGCTCCGATTTGAACGTGCCGGTAAAAGATGGGATCGTTACGTCAGATGCACGTATTCGTGCCTCGCTGCCTACCATTGAAGCTGCCCTCAAACAGGGTGCAAAAGTGATGGTAACCTCGCACCTGGGACGTCCAACCGAGGGCGAATACAATGAAGAATTCTCCCTGCTTCCTGTTGTTAACTATCTGAAAAATAAAATTTCCTCCCCAGTGCGGTTGGCTAAGGACTACCTCGAAGGCGTCGATATTGCAGCCGGTGAGCTGGTGGTTCTGGAAAACGTTCGCTTTAACAAAGGCGAAAAGAAAGACGACGAAACTCTCGCTAAAAAATATGCGGCGCTGTGCGATATCTACGTAATGGATGCCTTTGGTACCGCGCACCGCGCCCAGGCTTCCACGCATGGCGTTGGAAAATTCGCGCCCGTGGCCTGTGCTGGTCCGCTGCTGGCAGATGAGCTGGAAGCGCTGGGTAAAGCCCTGAAAAACCCCGCCCGTCCAATGGTTGCCGTCGTCGGTGGTTCTAAAGTTTCCACTAAATTCGATGTGTTGAATTCGTTGGTGAAAATTGCGGATACCGTGATTGTGGGTGGTGGTATTGCCAACACCTTCGTGGCTATTGATAACAATGTGGGTAAATCACTGTACGAGCCAGATTTTGTTGAGGCAGCGAAGAAACTGCGTGATGAATTCGGCATTCCTGTCCCAACGGACTCCCGTGTGGGGACAGAATTCTCTGAAACTGCGCCATCTGTTGTGAAGAAAGTGACTGAAGTAAATGATAATGAAGAGATCATGGACTTTGGTGATGAAACCGCGCTGGCGATGGCTAAATTACTGAAAGAAGCCAAAACTATTTTGTGGAACGGCCCGGTTGGCGTATTTGAGTTCCCTAACTTCCGCAAAGGAACCGAAATTGTGGCGAGAGCCATCGCGGACAGCGACGCATTCTCTATCGCCGGTGGCGGTGATACGCTGGCGGCTATCGATCTGTTCGGTATCGAAGATAAGATTTCTTATATCTCTACTGGCGGTGGTGCTTTCCTTGAGTTTGTGGAAGGCAAAAAACTGCCGGCGGTTGCAATGCTTGAAGAACGCGCTAAACAGTAATTTTGCGGCGGGAGTTGATCTCCCGCGATAAAAAATTTGCCTCACTGACCAAATCCATTACTACGACCGACGAAACAGGACAAAACACATGTCTAAAATTTTTGATTTCGTAAAACCAGGCGTTGTCACCGGTGACGACGTGCAGAAAATTTTCAAAGTTGCCAAAGAGAATAAATTTGCGCTGCCAGCGGTAAACTGCGTGGGAACTGATTCTATCAACGCCGTTCTGGAAACGGCAGCGAAGGTCAAAGCACCGGTTATTATCCAGTTCTCCAATGGTGGTGCCGGATTTATCGCCGGTAAAGGCATTAAGTCTGACAAGCCGCAGGCTGCTGCAATCCTCGGTGCAATTTCTGGTGCTCATCACGTCCATCAAATGGCGGAACATTACGGCGTACCGGTCATCCTGCATACTGACCACTGTGCCAAGAAATTGCTCCCCTGGATCGACGGACTGCTGGACGCGGGTGAAGCCCACTTTGCGAAAACTGGTAAGCCGCTGTTTTCATCCCACATGATTGATCTGTCAGAAGAATCTCTGGAAGAAAATATAGAGATCAGCGGCAAGTATCTGGCGCGGATGGCGAAGATCAACATGACGCTGGAAATTGAACTGGGTTGTACCGGTGGTGAGGAAGATGGGGTTGATAACAGCCACATGGATGCCTCAGCCCTGTATACTCAGCCTGAAGATGTTGATTACGCTTATGAAAAATTGAGCGCCATCAGCCCACGTTTTACCATTGCCGCTTCTTTCGGTAACGTGCACGGTGTTTACAAGCCTGGCAACGTCAAGCTGACCCCGACCATTCTGCGTGATTCTCAGGAATACGTGAGCAAGAAACACAATCTGCCACATAACTCGCTGGATTTTGTCTTCCACGGTGGTTCCGGTTCTTCTGCTGCTGAAATTGAAGAGTCCATCAGCTACGGCGTCATCAAGATGAACATTGATACCGATACCCAGTGGGCGACATGGGACGGTATTCTGCAATACTACAAAAAGAATGAAGGCTACCTTCAGGCCCAATTGGGTAACCCTGAGGGCGCTGATAAACCAAACAAAAAATATTATGACCCGCGCGTATGGCTGCGTTCAGCCCAGACTTCAATGATCACCCGTCTGGAGCAGGCATTCAAAGAACTGAACGCGGTAGATGTTCTGTAATTTTTTTCATCGACTTCATGAGTCCCACCCCGGGGCCTTAATGAGATGATGCCATCCACCCTGTGAGCGGCAAGCTGACAGGGTGTTTTTTCAGCTTTGTACCACCGTCCCGGAAGGTGGTGATTGTTCCTGTCAGGCTACCACCGCCGCAGGAAGCCCATACCACAAAATTGCACCACGCTGTTCTTTCAACTGGTGAACACACTTATTCATCATCGACCTGCCAACATTCATTGCCACAGCAGCAGCGGGAACGGTGCGAGAACAAGCTGGGCAGCTTCAGGGCGAAATTCGGGGCTAAAATTCCGGCATAACGTAACCTGTTTTGGTCAGGAGACAATAATATGGTAAAGACATCCGTTTTGGTTCCACGCACTTTTTGAGTTTTTGGCGTTGAAATTAATCATCCGGTACGCTTCCGGCGTCAGAATTTTCAGGGACTCATGCGGGCGTTCACGGTTAGTCATTTCTCGGTGATTTCCCGCACCTCGTTCAGTGACCCAAACAGGTAAAAATCCAGTATCTCTGTCCTGTCGGTCCGGTTCACGTTAAAAAATACATTCTGTGTTAGCTTGTCCGGTTTAATAAATTCCGGGGTCACACCACGATTGCCGGCCCATTCGGTCAGGTATGGCTTCTGATATTGCGGCTTCACGACAGAAATTCTTAACCGTTCTGCCGACCTCAGAGGACTTGAGGACGGCAATAATGCAATATGCAGTAAACGGATTTTACGTATGGCGATCTCCTTTGCGGCAGTGCACAAGTCGGCCGGAAGATCTCTAAAAGTGAATGGCGCCATTATGCGGGATGGTTACATAATGACCTCCCCGCTGAAAACAGAACCAGTATAAATTAAGAGTGCCCGGTCATTTTTCCACTTCACCGGGGACTTTACCGTCTGCCCGGATAACAAATTATTAATTTCACAGGCTATTTGGCAGGCGACGCCATTTTTGGTTAGGATTAGGGTTTGGGATGTCAGCCGTGCTGGCAATGTATAACTGGTCACGGAGCGCCGTGAATAACAGGACAGGTAAATGGAAGATCTTAATGTAGTCGATAGCATCAATCACGCGGGGGGCTGGCTGGTGGACCATCAGGCACTTTTGGTGAGCTATGCCGTCAATATTGTCGCGGCCATCGCTATTATCATTATCGGGATGATTTTGGCGCGTCTGTTTTCCAATGCGTTAAACAAGCTCCTGATTGCCCGGCACATTGATGCCACCGTTGCTGATTTTTTGTCCGCACTGGTGCGTTACGGGTTGATAGCCTTTACGTTTATCGCGGCGCTTGGTCGTATTGGAGTGCAGACAGCGTCGGTCATCGCGGTGCTCGGTGCGGCGGGTCTGGCGGTTGGTCTGGCATTGCAGGGATCGCTGTCGAATCTTGCGGCGGGTGTACTGCTGGTGACGTTCCGTCCTTTCCGTACCGGCGACTTTATTGATATCGGAGTGATGGGGACCGTGATCAGCGTTCAGATTTTCTCCACCACCCTGAAATCATCCGATGGCAAAATTGTGGTGGTGCCCAACGGTAAAATTATTGCGGGTAATATTGTCAATTATTCCCGCGAACCGGTGCGTCGCAACGAATTTATCATCGGCGTGGCGTATGACGCCGATGTCGATCAGGTCATCGGGCTTTTGCAGGACGTTGTTGATGCTGAACCACGCGTACTGAAAGATATGGGGGTGCAGATCGGTCTGAATGAACTGGCAGCCTCTTCGGTCAATTTTGTTGTGCGTTGCTGGAGTAATGCGGGTGATTTGCAGAGCGTGTACTGGGATCTGATGAAAAATTTCAAGCGCACGTTGGATGCGAATAATATCGGTATTCCTTATCCGCAGATGGATGTGCATTTGCATCATGAAAAGTCTGCGAAGCCGGCGGAAACGGCATCAGAATCATAACGCGACGCGGTACAAAACCGAATTAACCCTGCGTCAGGGTGGCCACCTTTTTTTATTCTTCTTCATTAGAAATACTGATTTAAGATTAAATTATTGAATTTTTTCTAATGATTTTTCTTCGCTACACTCCTCGCAACGGTTGATACGAGGGAAAAGGGATGTTGATGGTATATATGCAGGGGATGATGTTTGGGGCTGCCTTAATCATGCCGCTGGGTCCGCAAAATATGTTTGTGATGAATCAGGGAATGCAGCGTCAGTATCACCTGATGACGGCGGGCCTGTGTACGCTGAGTGATGTCATACTGATATGTGCGGGGATCTTTGGCGGCAGTGCGCTGCTGGTAAAATCCTCACTGCTGCTGAATCTGGTCACCTGTGGCGGCGTTCTTTTTCTGTTGTGGTATGGCGGGGGAAATTTTCGTGCTGCACTGGTCGGCATAAATAAAGTATCCCCGGATAGGGTAATAATACACGACCGGTGGCGAAGTATTGTTACGGTGATGGCAGTCACCTGGCTTAATCCGCATGTCTGGATCGATACTTTTGTGGTGACAGGCAGCGTGGGAGGACAGCTAGCCGCGGCGGCGCGTGGCTGGTTTGCATTCGGTTCTGTCAGTGCTTCGCTGCTGTGGTTTTTTAGTCTGGCGTGGCTGGCTTACTGGCTTTCTCCCTGGCTGCAAGCAGCCAGGGTGCAGCGCATGATTCATTTTTTGGTCGCGATGGTGATGTGGTGGATGGCTCTCAAACTGGCACAGGGAGCTTTCTGGTAAGGGAACTTACGTGGGCAATGGCAGTATCAGGTGGCGCGTTTTAAGGCGCTCCAATACGTCTGCTGTACTCTGATGCACAATGGTAACGTACGCCCATGGCAAGGGGGGAAAAACACACCGTTTGAAAAATTTCGTTTATCTGTTATAGCTAATCTATACTTATCCACCAAAGATCCAGGTGATATTTTTCCGAAAGAAAACCTCATAATAAAATGCTTAGTGCAAAAAACCGGGAAAGTAAAAAGCATTGATATAAAAAAAGACAATCATCTTACTGAGTAAAACGCACAATTCTTCTGGTGGGAATAAATAATTTGGAAAAATTATACGGATTATTTTTTATGTGTATATTAGCCGGTCTGCCAGCATTCAATATCGCGGCGCAGCCATTTTTAAAATTTCAATCTTTGGATTCGTCCTTGTATGCTTTTGGTGGCAATAAAGTCGATCCTTCAAAAACGTTATCACCGGTGGTTGAAGCCTGGGGGGACTACAGTATTGGTGATATGTATGTCTATGGTATCTGGCAACGTTCTTTACAGGGAGACTATGTTGGTAGCACAAGCACTTATTATTATAAGGCCGTGCCACGATTAAGTCTGTCCAGGAACATCAATAAAGATATCTCTTATGGGGTATTTAAAGACGCATCGGCTGCATTGTGGATATCACGCAGCAAAGGGGAGGGCTTCAGCTATTATCCAGGACTGGCACTGGACTGGCAGATCCCAGGTTTTTCATGGTTACGAACCATCTATTATTATGAGCATAATTACCATAAAGGCTGGGATGATCGGCGTTTACATATTGATTATGGCTATCCATTTCATACTACTATGGGGGATTTTCGCATTGTCGGTACTTTTGATATGACATCCGGTCAAGGAAATAACCCTGTGATGATCGATTTTAAACCTGAATTACACTACGACTTAGGTCAGGCACTGGGCTACCCGTCAGGGCATTTATGGCTTGGTGCAGTGATTGAACCAATTAAAAATAAATACAAGATTGAAGACTCATCCTACTACCACAGCAACCAGTTTAGTTATGGCATAATGGTTCGCTATAGTTTTTCTTTTTTTCCAGATTAACTTTCAGAACAGTAATGATAAAGAGGTGGAGTTCGATGGGGTATAATCCAGGTAAAATCTATTGCTGGTCCGTGTTAATTGTTTTTAGTTTGCTTTTTTTTATTATTACGGCAACAACATTTACTTCATTAGGTGTTGTGCTACCTGCAATGGTGCAGGAATTTAACTGGAGCTGGGCCAGTGCTGGGTTAGGATTCTCATTGCTTGGATTAGCTTGTGGGCTATCCAGCTATCTGCCAGCGATAACTATCCGCCATTATGGTGTCAGGATGACACTGTTTATTGGGGGCATTATTCTGGCTACGGGGTTTGCCTGTTTATATGCTCTGCATACATTGCAGGTATATTTTATTGCAACGATAATGTTGGGTATTGGGTTTAGTTTTGTGGCGACAGTACCAGGTACATTTGTTCTGAGCCGCCTGTTTCAAAGACAGACGCTTACATTTGGCATCTATTTTTTTGTTGGTGGTTTGGGTGGCGTTGTAGGACCGTTTCTCTATTTTTTATCCGTCGGGGTATGGCATAGCTGGCGTATGCACTGGGCGATAAGCGGTATCTCAATCGTGGTGATGCTGGCCATCACGATTATCACCATGAAAGAAAATGCAACGGAACAGGCACACAGTGAAAGTATCAGTAAACACCCCCTTCGCCATCAGAATGCCGCTAAGCCGGATGTGCAGCAAACCTGGTCTGTCACCGAGGCATTTAAAACCTGGCAGTTTTATGTCATTGCTGCCGCGTATACCTCTTTCCTGCTTTGTGACATCACGGTTAACAGCTTTGCTGTCACCCAAATCTGCGAACAGGGGTATTCCGCCACCTTCGCCGGTAGTCTGCTAAGTATTCAGGCATTAATTAATGCATTTTCCCGTGTCGGTGGTGGTATTTTGGGGGAGTTTGTTCGGTCGAAAAAACTACTGCTTATCAGCCTTTCCTTTATTATCGTGGGCATGCTTGCGATAAGTCAGGCCAATTCATCGTTGGCACTGTTCTTATTTACAGTCGGTATAGGGGTTGGTAGCGGCATAATATTTTTAGCAAGCAGTGTATTGCTGACCGAATACTATGGCCGACAGCCTTATCTTGAACTGTTTTCTGTCATGAACCTGATTTCAACCATTGCCTGCTTCGGGCCGCTGCTGGCTGGCATGATCAAAGATATTGGCGGAACCTTTTCGAGTGCTTTTCTGATTTATGCAGTGGTTCCACTGGTTATTTTTCTGCTGGTCATCCCGATGAAAAGACCTCAGAAGACAATCAATACGCATAACAGTGTGATATCTGAATAAGCCTCCTTCGCAATTAAAAATGGTGATATCTGAGAGAACTGAACATGTCTGATTCGAAAAAAAATATTGAGTTTGGTGTATTTTTACCCATTGCCAGTGGTGGATGGATTATTTCAAAAAATACCCCACCACTGACGGCTTGCTGGGCGCAAAACCGTGAGGCGGCTATTCTTGCCGATCAAATTGGCCTCGACTTTATTATGTCGATGGGGAAATGGCGCGGATTTGGTGGAGAAACAGATCACTGGGGAGCTTCACTTGAATCCGTTACCCTGATGGCGGCGCTGGCAGAATGTACTCATCACGCGAAATTAATCGCCACCATGCATGCAGGATTACATAATCCCGCCGTCACCGCCAAGATGATCACCACCCTTGATCAAATCAGTCATGGTCGCGCAGGATTAAATATTGTTTCTGGTTCATTCAAAAATGAATTTCATCAAATGGGCGCCTGGAATGAGCAGTTATCTCATGACGATCGCTACGATATGACCGAGGAGTGGACCACCGCAATTAAACGTTTGTGGTCCGAGCCAGAGGTCACATTTGATGGTCACTATTTCCAGTTGAATGCATGTGTTTCTGACCCCAAACCAATCTCCACACCACGACCTTATCTTCTTTGCGCTGGCCAGTCAGAAAAAGGGATGAGATTCACCGTACAAAACACGGATGCCTGTTTTATCGGTGGAAAAGATGAGGTGGAAACGAAAAAACTCAGTCAGATGGCTCGTCGCATCGCACGGGAATACCAGACAGAGATTAAAGTCTTTTGTATGTGTACGCTCATTATTGCCGATACGGATGCAGAGGCCGAGGCGTTGGCAGAGCATTATCGGGAAGGGCTGGATGTCGGTGCTGTTGAAGGAATGATTAGTAGTTTTGGTGTTGATATTGCAAGTGCCAAAAGCATGTTTGAACGTGCCTGTAATGCATTTATGACCCATACCGCCATTGGTTGTGCGCAAACCTGCCAGCAGCAGGTGGAGGAACTGATCCGGGAGTGTGAACTGGATGGCGTGATGCTGATTTTCCCGGACTATTTTGAGGGTCTGACACGCTTTGGTCGTGATGTGTATCCGGGGTTGAAAGTGTCCCTGGCTTCACATGCTGTGTAAAGGTTGATTGCAGCGTCTTGAAATATCATTGACGGAGTTTGTACTTTATCAGCGAAAAGAGGTGGTGAGCCCAATAGCTGAATATATATTGGTCGTATTGCATCAACGGCAGCAGTCCGGCAAAGAAGGCGAGTCAGCAGACAGGCAGACTGTTCTTCTCCGTCCATGTGCCGATACGGCCTTGTCCATCACTCAATATTTACCCAACTGGTTCTCAAACTGGCACAGGGGGCTTTCTGGTAAGGGAACTCACCCTGGCAATGGCGGTCATAACCTGGCGCGTTCAGGACATTGACAGGTTCTGAGGAACAACATGCTGACGGGGCGCTTTCCCGCTCCCGTCCCGACTATAACAACCAGCTCCCAGGGAGAAACCCAGTGAAGCTCACCACTATGGCTCTGGCCGCAGTAATTGGAGTAGGCGCCTTACCCAGCGTCTTACTGGCGGATGAACTGCCGAACGGCCCACATATTGTCACTTCTGGCCAGGCCAGTGTGGAGGCCATTCCTGATATCGCCACGTTGTCGATCGAAGTGAATGTTTCTTCAGGTGAGGCGGCAGAAGCCAAGAAACAGGCTGATGCCCGTGTGGCACAATATTTTGATTTTCTTGCTAAAAATGGCATTGAGAAAAAAGATATCAGTGCAGCCAATCTGCGGACGCAGCCAGAATATGATTATCTGAAAGACGGCAAATCGCAGCTGAAAGGCTATCGCGCTGTACGCCAGGTACAGGTTACCCTGCGTCAGCTGGATAAACTGAACGGGTTGCTGGATGGTGCACTCAAATCCGGTCTGAATGAGATCCGTTCTGTGGATCTGGGGGTGTCTGAACCTGCCCGATATCGTGATAAGGCCCGTCAGGCAGCGACAGAGGATGCCATACAGCAAGCCGGAGCGCTGGCAAAAGGCTTTAATGCGAAGCTGGGGCCAGTCTGGAGTATTCGTTATCATGTGGCAAATTATCAGCCAATGCCGGTTTCCCGCATGTTTAAAACAGCCGATGCAGCGCCGATGGCTTCTGCCGCACAGACCTATGAGCAGCAGAGCATTCATTTTGATGATCAGGTCGATGTGGTCTTCGAACTGCAGCGCAATCAGTAAAGCAGACGCACTTTCCTGCTCAGGGAGCCTGACGTAGTACCCGGTGGCCGTGGGCAATAAGCGCGTCGGTCACCTTACGCATCAGACGACTCTCCGGTGCAAAGCGGTGCCAGTAGAGCATCCTGCGCTGGAGTAATCCCGGCGTAAGGTCAATCAGTTCGCCCTCGGCCAGTTCGCGCTCGATTTGCAAGTGTGGGATCATACAACAGGTAGTGCCCTGGCGTGCCAGTTGTACGAACGCTTCTGAGGAGTTCACGATATGGCAGGGGACACTGCCCGGTGACAAATCAAAATTCTGCTGTAGAAAAGCCTGATGCATATCATCCAGATGGTCAAAGGCCACCGCTGGCGCTTTTAACAGTGCAGAACGGGTCACGCCGTTTTTAAAATAGCGTGCCGCAAACGATTTCGAGCCGACAAAAAGGTAATCCAGCGCGCCAAGCTGGTCAACCAGACAGCTTGGTAACGGTTGTGGCTGGATACTGACCGCACCGACCACTTCACCCCGGCGTAGCCTTTCCTGCGTGCGGCTTTCGTCCTCCACCTGTAAGTTAAGGCGCACCGGTGAGTCGGTCAGCACTGTTTTCAGGGCAGGCAGCAACCATGTTGCCAGACTGTCTGCGTTGACCGCCAGCGACAGGAGGAGTGGGGTGGTGCCACCATTTTCATCGCCCAGCCACTCTTCTTCCAGCAGCTCAACCTGATGCAGTAACGCCAGCAATTTTTGCCCCTGCTCTGTCGGCCGTGGCGGAACCGTCCTTACCAGCAGCGGCTGACCGAACATGTTTTCCAGTTGTTTGATACGCTGAGAAACGGCTGACTGGGTAATGCACAGTTTTTGTGCGGCACGTTCAAAACCGCGTTCACGGATCACTGCATCCAGCGCCTGAAGCGTTCGATAATCCGGGCGTTTCATTGGTTCATTCAACTCTCTGTCAGGTGTGGATGGAGCACTATGCCATAAATTTGTCACTTTGCGCTGTACAACAATCAGCGGTGCTTTGTGTGCCGGGCTGCAAACTGTCAACAAATGCTGCATGGCAGGGGCAGGGTTGTTTTATACTGTCGCCTTACTGTAGCAGCACGGATTGTAAAATTATCATGACGCAGGATGAACTGAAAAAGGCCGTTGGCTGGGCGGCTCTGGACTATGTTAAACCGGGTACGCTGGTGGGTGTGGGCACCGGGTCGACTGCCGCGCATTTTATTGATGCGCTGGCTACCATTAAACATCAGATCGATGGCGCCGTATCCAGCTCAGAGGCATCAACGCTTAAACTCAAAAGCCTGGGTATCCCGGTGTTTGATTTCAATGATGTGGATTCACTGTCGGTGTACGTTGATGGGGCTGATGAAATTAATGGCCAGATGCAAATGATCAAAGGGGGGGGGGCAGCGCTCACCCGTGAGAAAATTATCGCGGCGGTAGCGGATAAATTTGTGTGTATCGCTGATGAGTCAAAGCAGGTTGATGTGTTGGGAAAATTTCCCCTGCCGGTTGAAGTTATCCCGATGGCACGCAGTTATGTCTCGCGTGAACTGGTGAAACTGGGGGGACTGCCGGAATTCCGTCAGCATGTTGTGACTGACAACGGCAATATCATCCTTGATGTCCATAACCTGCAAATCCGTGATGCCATTGGGCTGGAAAAGTCGATCAACGCACTGGCTGGCGTAGTGACTGTCGGCTTATTTGCAGCCCGCCCTGCAGATATTGCGCTGATCGGCACGGCATCTGGCGTGAAAACTATTGTGAAATGATTTTGCTGTCATTTGTGACGGTGAGTTCAGCAAAAAAAATCTTTTATTCTGTTGCTGGTTTTTAGTGATTTATGTCACGAAATTTACCCTGATCGGGCTATCCTGCTAAAAATAATGTAGGCACCCTGATTATCTGTTGACGTTTTTACTTTGCGTTATGCCCAGGCTGGCAAGTGGGCAATCGTTTGTATTGCCGCTGGCGTAAATTTTGATATTTTGACATAAGGCTTAGCTATACCAGCCACATCTGAAGTCTGCAAAATAGGATCGGGAAATGGCAAAAGTATCACTGGAGAAAGACAAAATTAAATTCCTGTTGGTGGAAGGCGTGCATCAGAGTGCAGTGGATAATCTCCGTGCATCTGGTTACACCAACATTGAATTTCATAAAGGCGCACTGGACAGCGAACAACTGAAAGAGTCGATCCGTGACGCTCATTTTATCGGCATCCGCTCACGTACTCATCTCAGTGAAGAGATCTTTGCCGTGGCGGAAAAACTGGTCGCGGTGGGATGTTTTTGCATTGGTACTAATCAGGTCAGCCTCCCTGCGGCTGAAAAACGTGGGATCCCGGTCTTTAACGCCCCTTTTTCCAATACCCGATCCGTCGCCGAACTGGTTATCGGTGAGCTGTTACTGATGCTGCGTGGCGTCCCCGCGGCGAATGCCAAAGCGCACCGTGGCGTATGGAACAAGCTGGCGGTTGGCTCGTTTGAAGCGCGTGGTAAGAAGCTCGGTATCGTTGGCTATGGACATATTGGTATGCAGCTGGGCGTTCTGGCAGAAAGCCTGGGAATGCATGTGTTCTTTTATGATATTGAGAGCAAATTGCCGCTGGGCAACGCGACCCAGGTCACCCACCTGTCCGATCTGCTAAACATGAGCGATGTGGTCAGTCTGCATGTCCCGGAAACTCAGTCGACGCAGAATATGATCGGGTCGCAAGAGCTGGCGATGATGAAACCCGGCTCACTGTTGATCAACGCGTCACGTGGCACCGTGGTTGATATTCCTGCGCTTTGTAAAGTGCTGGCTGATAAGCACCTTGCCGGTGCGGCAATTGACGTATTCCCATTGGAGCCTGCAACGAACAGCGATCCCTTTAATTCACCACTGTGTGAATTTGACAACGTGATCCTGACGCCACATATAGGCGGTTCGACGCAGGAAGCGCAGGAGAATATCGGCATCGAAGTGGCGGGCAAGCTGGCGAAATATTCTGATAACGGCTCCACGCTCTCCGCGGTTAACTTCCCGGAAGTTTCGCTGCCGATGCACGGTGACCAGAGCCGTCTGCTGCATATTCATGAGAACCGTCCTGGTATACTGACCGCAATTAACAACATTTTTGCCGGGCAGGGGATCAATATTTCCGCACAGTATCTGCAAACTTCGCCGTCAATGGGCTATGTGGTTATTGATATTGACGCCCCGCAGGATATCGCGAACACCGCATTACAACTGATGAAGTCGATTCCGGGGACGATTCGGGCCCGTTTGCTTTACTGAGTTTTTCGCTGAAAGCGTTCAAAAGGGCGATGCAAATCCGCCCTTTTTTATTGCCAGGCGTAGCCCTCTGACAGGTTTCACCATTGCCAGATCTTCGAGGGCGTTATCATCGCCGGTAAGGGTACATCCCATGCTGCCACGGGCAGCGTTTCCACCTGCTGGCAATCATGTGCCAGACCAACAGGCAGAAAACCATGCTGCTGCCAGTTCTGTAATGTCCGGTCATAAAAGCCTCCTCCCATGCCCAGACGTTGCCCCAGGGCATCAAATGCGACCAGCGGAACCATCAGCACATCCAGTTCTCTCAAGGGGACGAGGTGGCGAATATCCAGCCGTGGTTCAGCAATACGCAGGCGGTTGATGGTGAGCGGGGTGGTGGGCTGATAGCGAATAAACAGCAGCTGGCCTGTCGAGAAAGGGTGAAGTACGGGAAGGAAGATGTCCTGTTGCCTCTGCCATAACCGGGTAATAAGCGGCTGTGTGTCCAGTTCGCCATCAAAAGAGAGAAACAGGGCTATTTTTCTGGCCTGACGGATGGGCGCAAAACTGAGTGCCTGCTGGGCGGCCTGCTCTGCGGCATGCTGCTGCTGTGCCGGGGTTAGGGCCCGACGCCGTTGGCGTATGTGGGTACGGATATCCTGGCGATGAGAGGAGACAAGAGACATCAAATTTCACCGTAGCGGAAGGAACGTAATGACGGCTTACTGCTGTTGAAGAAGGCTGACCGTTCAGCCGGAACTGGCGCTGGCCAGTAAGAATGAATAACGGGTAAGAAAAGGGATCTCCGAGATGCCGCCGCAGGCTGTAACCCTTGAACCCTTGGTTCAAGGTGAGCATGTCGTCGTCACCATCAGGCTTCCCGGACGGGCCGGGCATGCACACAGGTCACAGAGCGCCACACTCTGTTGGTATGAAATATCGGCTCAGGGGACTGGCCCGCTTGCAAACATCTCAGAGAATTTTTACACCGTCGTCACTCTATCATAATAAACGCTGATGTGTTATTCGAATCGCGGTCCGGTACGGTCGGTAATACGACCCTGCTCAAGCAATGCCTGTTCAATGGTTTGCTGTAGCATACGGATGCGTTGTTCCATGTTGCTGGCGTAATCGCGGGTTTTTGTTTTCTCCTGCGCCAGCTCATGACAAATATTCAGTGCAGCGATAAAAACAAGCTGCTCAGTATTTGTGACTCTAGTGCGAACTTTTAAATCCTGCAACCGCTGATTAAGGTCTTCTGCTGCCATGTTCAGCGCATCTTGCTGTTCAGGCGGACAATTCACCCTTAAGGAACGGCCAAAAATTTGAATATCTACGGGTTGAGCAGACATGAAACCATCCTGACTGATTATTTCGCCGTTAATCTCCCTTACCACTCAATGGGTTGGGAGGGGCGAAACTATAACTACCCCACTGAGAAGAAACAACCCCTTTCTGGAATCATCGAGGCACCTGATGGTAGCATAACATGAACTTAACCAGCCAACGATGACCAAAACGTATGTCACTATCAAACACAATGCCGGGTTATGATGCTCTGGCTTTAGCACTTACACAGCAGGGCGTGGCAATGACGCCTGCCGAAATGCATGGGCTGATTAGCGGATTGATTTGCGGCGGCAACAGAGGCGCTGGCTGGCAGACGCTGGTTTTTGATCTGACCAACGAGGGAATGGCTTTCTCCCAGGCACTTGCTCAACCTCTGCAACAGCTGCATCAGGCGACGGGTGATATGCTGGAAGACGAAGGTTTTATGTTTCAGCTTTATCTGCCAGAAGATGACGATATCAGCGTGTTTGACCGCGCCGATGCGCTTGCAGGCTGGGTGAACCATTTCCTGTTAGGGCTGGGCGTATCGCAACCGAAACTGAGCCAGGTAAAAGGTGAAACCGGCGAGGCCATTGATGACCTGCGCACCATCGCTCAGCTGGGCTATGATGAAAATGAAGATCAGGATGAGCTGGAGCAATCACTGGAAGAAGTCATTGAATATGTGCGGGTGGCGGCACTGCTTTGCCACGATACGTTTACCCGTACCTTGGCGAAGCAAGCGGCAGTGAAAAAAAATACCCTGCATTAAGCACAGATTGCCCCGGTAAGGACTGCAATAAGGAGAAATTGATGACACAGCAAGAGTTCGTGCGCCGTCGCCGTGCGCTACTGGCAAAAATGGCCCCGGCCAGTGCGGCAGTGATTTTTGCCGCGCCGGAAGCGACACGCAGCAATGACAGCGAATATCCTTATCGTCAGAACAGTGATTTCTGGTATTTCACTGGTTTCAACGAGCCGGAAGCCGTGCTGGTGCTGATTAAAAGCAGTGAAAGTCATCATCACAGCGTACTGTTCAACCGGGTTCGCGATCTGAGTGCAGAGATTTGGTTTGGCCGTCGGCTTGGGCAGGATGCAGCGCCGCAGAAACTTTCTGTCGATCGCGCGCTCCCGTTCGACGACATCAGCGAACAGTTACCACAGCTTCTGAACGGACTGGACGTGATTTATCACGCGCAAGGCCTGTATCCACAGGCGGATACCCTGCTATTTGCCGCGCTGGAAAAGTTACGTCGTGGTTCCCGTCAGAACCTCACCGCACCTGCCACGCTCACCGACTGGCGTCCGTGGGTGCATGAAATGAGGCTGTTTAAATCCCCGCAGGAACAGGCCATTCTGCGCGAGGCAGGCCGCATAAGCGCACTGGCACATACCCGAGCCATGCAGCAGTGTCGTCCTGGCATGTATGAATATCAGCTGGAAGGTGAGATTCACCACGAATTTAACCGACACGGGGCCAGATTTCCTTCCTATAACACCATCGTTGGTGCCGGTGAAAACGGCTGCATACTGCATTACACTGAAAACGAATGTCAGATGCGTGATGGCGAACTGGTACTGGTTGATGCGGGGTGTGAACTGCAGGGCTATGCCGGTGATATCACCCGAACTTTTCCGGTTAACGGTAAATTCACCGCGCCGCAGCGGGCGATCTATGACATCGTGCTGGCATCTTTATATAAAGCACTGGCGCTGTTTCGTCCGGGGACCAGTATTCGCGAAGTGAATGACCAGGTGGTACATATCATGGTCAGCGGTTTGCTGAAGCTTGGCGTTATGAAGGGTGATGTGGACACGCTGATTGCCGAACAGGCCCATCGTCAGTTTTATATGCATGGCTTAAGCCACTGGCTTGGGCTGGACGTTCATGATGTAGGATTTTATGGCCATGACCGGGACCGCATTCTGGAACCTGGCATGGTGATAACCGTCGAGCCGGGGCTGTATATTGCCCCGGATGCCGATGTGCCGCTGGAGTATCGCGGTATCGGTATCCGCGTGGAGGATGACATCATTATTACTGCGGACGGTAATGAGAATCTCACCGACAGCGTGGTTAAAGACGCGGATGAAATTGAAGCATTGATGGCGGCAGCGAAGACGCGATGAACATAGTGATTGCAGGCGGAGGAATGGCCGGAGCCACGCTGGCACTGGCTATTTCTCATCTTACTAAAGGAAAGGTAGCTATCACCCTGGTGGAAGCTAGTGAACCGGCAAATCGTAAACATCCGGGCTACGATGGCCGGGCAATAGCGCTGGCTGATGGAACCTGCCGGCAACTGGCAGCGATTAATTTGTGGCCAGCACTGAAAGCCTGTGCCACCCCCATTAGCGAAGTCCATGTCAGCGATCGTGGTCATGCAGGCTTTGTCTCTATTGAGGCGAGGGATTATGGCATTGCTGCATTGGGGCATGTTGTCGGGTTACACGATGCGGGGGCGCATCTGTTCGCACTGCTGGAGAAGGCGCCAGGCGTGCGGTTATGCTGTCCGGCAACGGTGTCATCGGTAGTGCGAAGTCCGCATCAGGTCAGCGTGAGGCTGGATAATGGTGAAGTGATTAATGCACAACTGCTGGTGGCGGCAGACGGTTCCCAATCTTCCGTTGCGGCATCCTGCGGCGTTCAGTGGCAGGTTGAGGATTATCAGCAGGTGGCGGTAATTGCCAATATATCCACCGCGCAGTCCCATAAAGGCAAGGCGTTTGAACGCTTCACTCCGCACGGCCCGCTGGCGCTGTTACCGATGTCTGAGGGGCGCAGTTCGCTGGTATGGTGCCATCCGCTGGCAGCCCGGGCGCAGGTTGATGGCTGGAGCGAGCAGTATTTCCGGGATGAATTACAAAAAGCTTTTGGCTGGCGGCTGGGGCGCATCACTCAGGTGGGACAGCGTTACAGCTACCCACTGCGACTTCAGGTAGCGACACAGCATATTTCGCACCGTCTGGCGCTGGTGGGCAACGCCGCACAGACCCTGCATCCTATTGCCGGACAGGGGTTTAATCTGGGCCTTCGCGATGTTATGTCTCTGGCGGAAACGGTAGCGGCTGCATCCTGTCACGGGCAGGATATCGGTAGCTATGCCATTCTGCAGGATTATCAGCAGAGGCGGCAGGCAGATGCCGCGATGACCATTGGTGTCACTGATACTCTGGTCAGGTTATTTGCCAATCGCTACACACCGCTGGTGGTGGGGCGTAATCTGGGGCTGATGGCGATGGATTCCCTGCCGATGATGCGTAACTGGCTGGCCAGGCGCACATTAGGCTGGGTTAAGCGTTGAGGAGAGTCAGGTGATGCAAACGTATGATGTTATCGTGGCGGGTGGCGGTATGGTCGGTCTGGCCGTCGCCTGTGGTTTACAGGGAAGCGGTATGAAAGTGGCGGTGCTGGAGCGGGAGACGCCGCCGCCGCCAGATTCCGGTGCGGCAACGGCGTTACGGGTTTCAGCCATCAACGCGGCCAGTGAACGCCTGTTGCAGCATCTGGGCGTCTGGAACCGCATTCTCGCCTGCCGCGCCAGCGCTTATCAGGCTATGGAAGTGTGGGATCGCGACAGTTTCGGTCATATCACGTTTGATAACGGACAGCAGGCGTTGTCCCACCTCGGACATATTATTGAAAATGTCGTAATCCAACAGGCTTTGTGGAACAGGGCCAGCGAGCTGAATGACATTACCCTGATTGCCCCCGCGCAGTTACAGCAGGTTGCGTTTGGCGAAAACGAAGCCTTTGTCACCCTCAGTGACGGCAGTATGCTCAGTGCGCGGCTGATGATTGCTGCTGACGGTTCCAACTCCTGGCTCCGCCAACAGGCAGATATTCCGCTGGTGTTTCATGATTATGAGCATCATGCACTGGTGGCGACTGTACGCACGCAGCAGCCACACGATGCCGTTGCCCGTCAGGTTTTTCATGGGGAAGGGATTCTGGCGTTCCTGCCATTGAGCGATCCTCATCTCTGCTCAATTGTCTGGTCGCTTCCACCACAGGAAGCGCTACGGCTGCAGTCAATGCCGGAAGCGGTATTTAACCAGCAGCTGTCGGTAACTTTCGATATGCGCCTTGGCTTATGTGCGCTGGAAAGCGAACGAAAAACCTTTCCGCTCATGGCGCGCTTTGCCCGCAATTTTGCCGCCCATCGTCTGGCGCTGGTTGGTGATGCCGCTCACACCATTCACCCGCTGGCGGGGCAGGGGGTGAATCTTGGCCTGATGGATGCGGCGGAGCTGGTGGGAGAACTGAAGCGTTTACATCAGCAGGGCAAAGACATTGGTCAGCACCTTTATTTACGTCGCTATGAACGCAGCCGTAAATACAGTGCAGCAATGATGTTGGCCGGGATGCAGGGCTTTCGCGAGTTGTTCAACGGCAATCATCCGGCGAAAAAACTGTTGCGGGATGTCGGCTTAAGCCTGGCCGACAAACTACCCGGTTTAAAACCACGTCTGCTCAAGCAGGCTATGGGCCTTAATGATTTGCCGGAATGGTTGCGGTAAATACTCATCAGGGCAGCGCCGTGCTGCCCTGAGTTATGCTGATACTGATTATTTTTCTTCGCTTTTAACCAAATATCCTTTTCCCTTTTTTCGCCAGTCCGCCTTATTACCCCTGTCCTACTGCCATACCAATCCCTCAGCTCAACCGCTTGCCCCATTTCAGGACATCATTTGAGAAATTCTAATTTTACCCACCTGTTCGCATTATATTTTCTCATGACTAAATGAAATCCGGGCAGATATATTCTGGCTGTATTTGCCTGTTTTTTTGTTTTTAAACTGACCTGGTGCGTAATGTATAAAATATATGTCTTTCTTTGCGTATTTTTATGGTTAAAAACCCTGAGTGGTTACCTGCCACGCTTTTTGCACCATAACAATTTCGACCTCATTCAACTTATGGTTAATGATCCTGTTCGGTGATAAGTTCAGCCTCAGGGTAACGTTTGCGCCTGCCTGTCAGGCAGACGCACAGCAACCAGCACAGTACAGGAAAAGGATATGACTCAGCAGACTCCCTTATTCGAACAACATCAGGCCAATGGTGCCCGTATAGTGGACTTCCATGGCTGGATGATGCCACTCCATTACGGCTCCCAGATCGATGAGCACCACGCGGTGCGCACCGATGCCGGTATGTTTGACGTGTCACACATGACCATCGTCGATCTGCATGGCGCACGCACCCGTGATTTCCTGCGTTACCTTCTGGCTAACGACGTTGCCAGACTGACCCAGCCGGGCAAGGCGCTCTACACCGCGATGCTGAATGCGTCTGCTGGTGTCATCGATGATTTAATTGTTTACTTTATGCGCGAAGACTTTTTCCGCCTGGTGGTTAACTCGGCCACCCGGGAGAAAGACCTGGCCTGGATCGGTCAGCATGCCGGGCCGTTTGACGTGCAGATCGTCGAACGTGACGATCTCTCGCTGATTGCCGTACAGGGGCCATATGCACAGGCCAAAGCACAACGTCTGTTTGATCGGGCGCAAACCGATGCCGTCGCCGGGATGAAGCCTTTCTTTGGCGTTCAGTCCGGCGAGCTGTTTATTGCCACCACGGGGTATACCGGCGAAGCCGGTTACGAGATTGCCCTGCCGAATGAGCTGGCGGTGGATTTCTGGCAGAAACTGATCGCGGCGGGAGTTAAACCTGCCGGTCTGGGCGCGCGCGACACCTTGCGCCTGGAAGCTGGGATGAATTTGTATGGCCAGGAGATGGACGAAGGGATCTGCCCGCTGGCAGCCAATATGGGCTGGACCGTGGCGTGGCAGCCTGAGGATCGTGATTTTATTGGCCGCGAAGCGCTGCAAACCCAGCGGGAAAAAGGCACCGAACAGCTGGTCGGCCTGATAATGACCGAAAAAGGGGTGCTGCGTAATGACCTGCCGGTGCGCTTTACTGATGCCGGGGGCAACCAGTGCGAAGGCAAAATCACCAGCGGTTCTTTCTCGCCGACCCTGGGATACAGCATTGCGCTGGCCCGCGTTCCGGCGGGAATTGGAGCAACGGCTGTTGTGCAAATCCGCAACCGTGAAATGCCCGTTACCGTCACCAAACCGATTTTTGTTCGCGCCGGTAAACCGGTCGCATAACGTCCTCCGGGCCGCGAGCTGTGGCTGGCGGCCCGTGATGGCAAGCCATTTAATAATTACTTTCAGGAGAGCTGGCGATGAGCAATGTGCCAAATGAGTTGAAATACCGTGACAGCCACGAGTGGGTGCGTAAAGAAGCAGATGGCACCTGGACCGTAGGAATTACTGAGCACGCACAGGAGCTGCTGGGCGATATGGTGTTTGTTGATTTGCCCGATGTTGGTAACACATACAGCCAGGGCGATGACTGTGCCGTTGCTGAATCCGTAAAAGCGGCTTCTGATATCTACGCCCCGCTCAGCGGTGAAGTGGTTGCAGTAAATGACGCGCTGAATGGCGAGCCGGAACTGGTCAACAGTGCGCCCTATGCCGAAGGCTGGCTGTTTCGTATCAAAGCCAGTGATGAATCTGAACTGGATTCACTGCTGGACGCCGACGCTTATAAAACCAGCATTGATGAATAACCCGTAATCAGGATTTATTGCTAATGACTCAGACTCTCCGCCAGCTTGAACATACCGGCGCATTTATCGAACGCCACATCGGTCCTTCAGAGGAGCAGCAGGAGGCGATGTTAAACGCCATCGGCGCCCGTTCTCTTGGCGATTTGATCGCCTCCATTGTGCCAGCAGACATTCAGCTCCCCGGCCCTCCGGCAATGGGTGATGCCATGACTGAGCATCAGGCTCTGGCGGAGCTTAAGGCAATAGCCAGTCAGAACCAGCGCTACAAATCCTACATTGGCATGGGCTATACCCCGGTGCTGACACCGCCGGTTATTCTGCGCAACATGCTGGAAAATCCCGGCTGGTACACTGCTTATACGCCGTATCAGCCTGAAGTGTCCCAGGGACGTCTTGAGGCGCTGCTCAACTTCCAGCAGGTGACGCTGGACCTGACCGGTCTGGATATCGCTTCCGCCTCACTGCTGGATGAAGCCACCGCAGCCGCTGAAGCGATGGCGATGGCAAAACGTGTCAGCAAGCTGAAAAATGCTAACCGTTTCTTCGTGGCTGATGACATTCACCCACAGACGCTGGACGTGCTACGCACCCGGGCAGAAACCTTTGGTTTTGAGGTGTTGATCGACAAGGCAGAGAAGGTGCTGGAGCATCAGGATGTGTTTGGTGTGCTGCTGCAACAGGTGGGCACCACGGGAGAGGTGCATAATTACGCCAGCCTGATGGCAACCCTGAAAGAACGTAAGGTGATTGTGGCGGTGGCGGCGGACTTTATGTCGCTGGTGCTGCTGGCGGCACCGGCCAGGCAGGGGGCCGATATTGTGTTCGGCTCTGCCCAGCGCTTTGGGGTGCCAATGGGCTATGGTGGGCCACACGCCGCTTTCTTTGCTGCCCGCGACGAGCACAAACGCTCAATGCCTGGCCGTATCATTGGTGTTTCCCGCGATGCCGCCGGGAATACTGCGCTGCGTATGGCGATGCAGACGCGTGAGCAACATATTCGTCGCGAGAAAGCCAATTCCAACATCTGTACTTCTCAGGTGCTGCTGGCCAATATCGCCAGCCTGTACGCCGTTTTTCACGGCCCGGTGGGGTTAAAGCGCATCGCCACGCGCATTCACCGTCTGACCGATATTCTGGCTGCCGGACTGCAAAAAGGCGGTCTGAGGCTGCGCCATCAGAGCTGGTTTGACACACTGACCGTGGAGGTTGCCGACAAAGCCGCCGTGCTGGATCGTGCGCTCAGCTTTGGGGTGAACCTGCGTACTGATATTCATAATGCGGTGGGTATTACGCTGGATGAAACCACGCTGCGTGAAGATGTGGCGGCGCTGTTCTCCATTCTGTTGGGAGAAAATCACGGTCTGGATATTGAGCAACTTGATCGGGAGCTGGCGGCCAACAGCCACTCTGTACCTGTCGGGATGCTGCGTGAGGATGCGATCCTGACCCATCCGGTATTTAACCGTCATCACAGTGAAACGGAGATGATGCGTTACATGCACAGCCTGGAGCGCAAAGACCTGGCGCTGAATCAGGCGATGATCCCGCTGGGATCGTGCACCATGAAACTGAACGCTGCCGCCGAGATGATCCCCATCACCTGGCCAGAATTCGCAGAACTGCATCCTTTCTGTCCGGCAGGGCAGGCCGAGGGCTATCTGCAAATGATTGCTCAGCTGTCTCAGTGGTTGGTGCAGCTGACGGGCTACGACGCGCTTTGTATGCAGCCCAACTCAGGTGCTCAGGGAGAATACGCAGGGCTGCTGGCGATCCGCCGTTACCACGAAAGCCGTAATGAAGGCCGACGTCATATTTGCCTGATCCCCAGCTCCGCTCACGGCACCAATCCGGCATCTGCCCAAATGGCGGGAATGTCAGTTGTGGTGGTGGCTTGCGATAAACAGGGCAATATCGACCTGCACGATCTGCGTGAGAAAGCTGAAAAAGCGGGTGACGCGCTCTCCTGTATCATGGTGACTTACCCGTCGACGCACGGTGTTTATGAAGAAACCATTCGTGAAGTGTGCCAGATTGTTCATCAGTACGGTGGCCAGGTCTATCTTGACGGAGCGAACATGAATGCCCAGGTCGGTATCACTACGCCTGGCTATATCGGTGCGGATGTATCGCATCTCAACCTGCATAAAACGTTCTGTATTCCACACGGCGGCGGTGGCCCGGGTATGGGACCCATCGGCGTGAAAGCCCATCTGGCACCTTTTGTTCCGGGTCACAGCGTGGTGCAGATTGACGGCGTGCTGACGCAACAGGGAGCGGTTTCCGCCGCGCCGTTCGGCAGCGCCTCCATCTTGCCGATCAGCTGGATGTATATTCGCATGATGGGCGCCAAAGGGCTGAAGCAGGCCAGCTCTGTGGCGATCCTCAATGCCAACTACATTGCCACCCGTTTACAGTCAGCTTATCCCATTCTTTATGCCGGTCGTGATGGTCGCGTGGCGCATGAGTGTATTCTGGATATTCGTCCGCTGAAAGAACAGACCGGTATCAGCGAGCTGGATATTGCCAAGCGCCTGATTGATTACGGCTTCCATGCGCCAACGATGTCCTTCCCGGTGGCGGGTACGCTGATGGTTGAGCCGACGGAATCAGAGAGCAAAACCGAGCTGGACCGCTTTATCGATGCGATGCTGGCTATTCGTATGGAAATCGACCGCGTGGTATCGGGCGAATGGCCGGTGGAGGATAATCCGCTGGTTAACGCCCCGCACACGCAGAAGGAAATCGTGGAAGAGTGGTCGCATCCGTACACCCGTGAGCTGGCGGTCTTCCCGGCAGGCAGTGAGAATAAATACTGGCCAACGGTGAAGCGTCTTGATGACGTTTATGGCGACCGTAACCTGTTCTGCTCCTGTGTCCCCATGAGTGAATACGACCAGTCCTGCTGATTTTTGGCTACGGTAAAAAGGGCACATCATGTGCCCTTTTTTATTGTCTATGGCTCCCTCCAGCCAGGCTGGGGGTTCAGAAAAGCTTTCAGCTTTAAGCCAGTTATTAAAACCCCTTTTGATTTGTTAAAACATCTTGCGCTCTGGCAACTGCAAAAGTTCAACAGGAAATCAAAGGGGGTCCCAATGGGGGACGAAAAGAGCTTAGCGCCTACCCGATGGAACTGTAAATATCACATAGTTTTTGCGCCAAAATACCGAAGACAGGCCTTCTGCGCTGAGAAACGTCTGGCGACAGGTAGCATCTTAAGAAAGCTGTGCGAGTGGAAAACGTGCGTATCCTGAAAGCTGAATGCAGCGCAGATCATATCCATATGCTTGCCGAAAATAAGTGTGTCGGGTTCGATAGGATATCTGAAAGGAAAGAGCAGCCTTATGCTGTATGAGCAGCCTGGTGATCTGAAATTCAAATACCGCAGCAGGGAGTTCTGGTGCCAGGGCTACTATGTGGAAACGGTTGGCAAGAACACGGTGAAGATACAGGAATACATAAAGCACCAGCCTGAAGAGGATAAAATGGGAGAGCAGCTATCGCTCCCTTATCCGGGCAGCCCGTTTACGGGCCGTAAGTAACGAAGTCTGATGCAAATGTCGATCGTATGCGCCTGTTAGGACGCTGCTGGTAACAGGGCCTTACAGGCGCACCTGAAAAACCTCCGGCTATGCCGGAGGATATTTATTGTGGAGCGGCAGATGAAAATCGCATTAGTAACCGGTGGCAGCCGGGGTATTGGACGTGCAACCAGTATGTTGCTGGCCCGTCAGGGATACTGTGTGGCGGTGAATTATCATCAAAACAGGGAAGCCGCGGAAGAGGTCGTAAAGCTTATACATCAGCAACGCGGTCAGGCATTTATTCTGCAGGCGGATATTGCTGATGAAGACCAGGTACTGGCGATGTTCCGGCAGATCGACAGCCTGCCGGGAACACTGAGCGGGCTGGTGAACAATGCCGGGATCCTGTTTCAGCAGTCAGCGGTTGAGCAACTGACGGCAGAGCGGATTAACCGGGTGTTCGCCACCAATGTTACCGGGCCTTTCCTGTGCTGTCGCGAGGCGGTTAAAAGGATGGGGCACCATCATGGTGGCCAGGGTGGGGCTATCGTTAATGTGTCCTCTGCTGCTGCCCGTATTGGTGCGCCTGGAGAGTACGTGGATTATGCTGCCTCTAAAGGCGCGATGGATACCCTGACCAGAGGGTTATCGCTGGAAGTGGCAGCACTGGGTATTCGGGTGAATGGTGTGCGGCCCGGTTTTATCTACACCGGGATACATGCCGACGGCGGTGAGCCGGGCAGGGTTGATCGGGTTGCGCCGGCTATTCCGATGCAGCGCGGCGGTCAGCCGGAAGAGATCGCTCAGGCTATCAGCTGGCTGCTGAGTGAAGCAGCTTCTTACGTCACCGGTACTTTTATCGATGCGGCCGGTGGGCGTTAAAATCGCAATAAAAGCGGCACCATCGGTCAGGTGTATCGGTCGCCTTAAATGGCGACCTTTTTTCCGATCGTTTATCCAGGGTAGGCGTTAATGCATGCCAGCGGTAACTGAACGCGCTGGCTTCGTTTCAGAGAGATTCGCCGTTGCTGGCAATAACGCGCTGATACCAGTCAAAGCTTTTTTTCTTCGAACGCTTCAGCGTGCCGCTGCCATCGTCATTTTTATCGACGTGAATAAACCCATAGCGTTTGCTGTACTGACCGGTGGTGAAGGAGACGCAGTCAATGCACCCCCACGGCGTGTAGCCCATCAGCTCAACCCCATCACAGACCACTGCCAGTTTCATCTGTTCGATATGCGTCCGCAGATAGGCGATACGATAATCGTCGTTAATCTGGCCGTCAGGTCCGGCCCGATCAATCGCACCGAAGCCGTTTTCGACAATAAATAACGGTTTCTGATAGCGCTCGTACAGGGCGGCAAGGCTGTAACGGAGTCCGACCGGATCAATTTGCCAGCCCCAGTCAGAGGCTTTAACGTGAGGATTAGGTACGCTGCCTTCAAAACCTGAAACGGCGTTGCCGCTGCCTTCGGCATTGGCCTGCACCGCGTTGCTCATGTAATAGCTGAGGCCAAGGTAATCGGCACAACCTTCACGTAGCGCGTTGGCATCCCCCTCATGCATTTCAATGTTATAGCCCTTACGCGCCCATTCATTGACAATGTAAGAGGGGTAGTAACCGCGCATATGCACATCGCTGAACAGATAGCGTTCACGCATCGCCTGCTGGGCCAGCATCACATCATCGGGATGGCAGGACCACGGGTACAGCGGCACCATGGCAATCATACAGCCAATCTGAAAATCCGGGTTGATCCCGTGGCCCAGTTTGACCACCTTCGCGCTGGCGACGAACTGGTGATGCAGCACCTGATACATCGCCTGCTCAGGTTTATCGTGGTCGGTAAACACCACACCGGAACAGCAGTAACCGAACAGCGGATACTTCCAGTTGCGCTGATTATTGATCTCGTTAAAGGTCATCCAGTATTTCACTTTGCTTTTGTAACGTTCCAGCACCACCTCGCTGAAGCGAACAAAGAAATCCACCACTTTGCGGTTCAGCCAGCCACCATACTCCTTCACCAGGTGATACGGCATTTCGAAGTGCGACAGCGTAATAACCGGTTCGATATTGTATTTCAGCAGTTCATCGAACAGGTCGTCATAAAACTGCAGGCCCGCTTCATTCGGCTCCAGCTCATCGCCATTGGGGAAAATGCGCGTCCAGGCGATTGAGGTGCGAAAGCACTTAAACCCCATCTCGGCGAACAGCGCCACATCCTCTTTATAATGGGAGTAAAACTCCACGGCCTGATGGTTAGGGTAGCTGTAGCCTGGCTGAATGCCATCGGTCATCACCCGGTCCACGCCGTGCGCGCCGCCGGAAAGAACATCCGCAATACTGACGCCCTTACCGCCCTGGTCCCAGCCGCCTTCAACCTGATGCGCGGCAACGGCACCTCCCCAGAGGAAATCTTTTGGTAACTGCTGATGTGTGGTCATCAATTCTGTCCTTTTAGCTGATACATTTTTTAGTGGCGATTCAGGCCTGTGAAGGTTCTGGCAGGCCAGTGCGGCGTGCCTTAGCCATCGGCTGCTCTTTAAATCCGGCAAACCAGGTAAACACCACGCCGGGCACGAAGGCCACGCCTATCGACAACAGGAAGCCGATAAACTGCGGCATATGTCCCTCTTTGAAAAACACCGGCACTACAGCAATGCCCGGCAGGCAATAACGCCATGAAACGGCGTTGAAAAAAACTGCAACAGTTTGTTCTGAGGCACCCGCCAGGCAGCCGCAGATCATTGGCCGTTTCAGCCGTAGTGCCACGCCATAGATTGCCGGTTCGGTAAGACCAAACAGCGCGGTCATTCCGGCTGAAAGGGCGACCAGTTTCACTTTGGCATCTTTTGCTTTCAGCCATACCCCGAAGGTGGCCCCAGCCATGGCAAAGACGGCGGACGCCTGCAACCCGATGAAGGTGTCGTACCCCAACATGGCATAATTACCCACGGTCACCGGTGTGATGCCCCAGTGCACGTCCAGCGTCACCAGCGGCATCCACAGTGCGCCAACCACCAATCCGGCAATGGGCGGGTTAAGGTGATACAGCGTGTTATAAACACCGCCGATTGCGCCGCCTGTCGCATTCCCAATCGGCCCGAAGGCCAGCAGCGTCAACGGCACCATAATGGCGATGCCGAACATCGGCGTGAACAGGTTGCGGATCACCAACGGCAAAATGCGTTCAAAGAAATGCTGAACATATGACATTATCCAGACCATCAGGATGATCGGGATCACCGAAGCGCTGTAAGTCAGGTATTTGACCGGAATGCCGAAAAAGTCCAGCGTTGGTGCATTCACCGGGATCCCGACAACCTCCACCAGGATTTTGGCGATATCCGGGTTGGTTACCGCCTCTTTCATCAGTTGTTGCATGGCGGGATCGGCTGAGTTGGCAAGCACAATGTTATTGGCGGTCAGCACATTAATATAATCAGGGCTGATTAGCGCACAGGCGGCAATGACAGCGGTGAAAGGGTTAACGTTAAATTTCTTCGCAGCGGTAAAAGCCACCATCACCGGCAGGAAGGTGAAGCCGGTCCACGAGATAAAGTTAAGAATACGGTATGCACCGCTGGCCTGATCCATCCAGCCCAGCGCGGTGATCAGCGAGAGAATGCCCTGCAGGACACCACAGGCCGCCAGCGGATAGAGAAATGGGGCGAAAATACTGGAGATGATATCCATCAGGCGGCTGATGATACCCACATTTGGGGCAGCTATCGCGGCATTATCGTCAATATTCACCTGCTTCATTACTGCCTGGCCTCGCCGACGTGGTTGCCAATCACCACCTGTAACTGACCACCCGCCTCAATTACAGTAATAGCGCCTTTTACTCTTTTTACCTGTTCTTTATTAACGCTATCGTGTTTTTTAAAATAAAGCGCAGTCTTGTGGCACAATGCGTGACATTGATCACGTTATCATTGCCACCAACAAAGCGAATAATATCTTCAGCAACCTTATCGTAATTCAGAGCCATGTTACTCCTTGCCAGGGTTCATTAATTTCGGAGGGAGAAACTTCTGGAATGTTCTTTATTATTATCGCAAGTGTAGCAAGGTGGCGAAGAATGTCACGATATAATAAATTCACAGGCAGGTGATTTGTCACATTGAAAAAACAGATTGTTTTTTTATTTCAGCTGTCTGGCCAGTTGACGACCAATCGTTTCCAGAATATAAATTACCGGCAACTGGGTCGTGACGTCATATACCCCGGCCATACGCAACTGTGGCATATGGTAAGACAGATTAAAGTCGGCTATGCGAGCCAGCGAAGAGTTATCATTATCGGTGATTGATATCACCTGGCAGTGATGCAGGTTAAATGGCGTGGCCAGACGTAGTATTTCCGGTGTTTCGCCTGGGACAGATAAGGTAACCGCGACGACGTATTTATACATATCACTGTTAACCGGATATTAAGGATCGTCAATATGGTTGCTGAATTTTCCAACGTTAGAAAAAAACGTGCGCCATATTTCCCCAGCGTCCCGGACGTTCCCGCTCCAACAAATATGATACGTTCCGCTTTAACCAGATGTTTTACCGCTTCCGCTATTAACGTTTCGAACTCAGCATTATTAATGCTTTTACGATTTCACTGATACCGGACTGGCCCGGCAATGGCTGTTCCTGCTCAAGATATAATTTAAAGCGGATACGAAATTCTGAATAGCCATCGCAGTGCATCTTTTTGCAAAAACGTAACGCGGTTGTGGTCGAAACCGCTGACGCATCGGCCAGTTCGCGAATAGTCATATACATGATCTTGTCACGGTTTTTTTATTGCGTAATGGTAGATCTGTAATTCCAGTGCGTTGAAGGTGGCAGGGGTATTATGGCTAAACATAGCGGTGCTCGAATTGCGTGGAATCGCTACTTTAGCAGATTTTTTTACTGTCAGGCAGGCGTTTTACTCATGCAGGTCGCAGTGGCGTCTTTACGAAACCAGTTCACCCTCTGATTTTAGGCTGTTTATGTTACAGGCGTTCACAGTTTATTTTTAGCTTACATGTGTACTCTGAAATTGTTCTCAGTTACTCTTACACCGCTCAATTTTTGCGCGGGCTGGCCGATATTACATTAGTGCTGAACGCTGATACCAACTGGCCTCAGACACGTCCGTTTCATTCCAGGGAGTAATTGTTATGACTAATAAAACGTTATTAGCACACGACTATTCGCTGGCCGAGGAAGTGGCAAACAGCATCAGCCACGGTATCGGCTTTATTTTTGGTATTGTCGGGCTGCTGCTGTTGCTGAACCAGGCGGTCAACAGCCAGGCTGGCCCCCTGGCTATCACCAGCTACAGCCTGTATGGCGGTAGCATGATCCTGCTGTTTCTGGCGTCCACCCTTTATCATGCGATTCCGCACCCGCGGGCGAAATACTGGCTGAAAAAGCTCGACCATTGCGCTATTTATATTTTGATAGCGGGCACTTACACTCCTTTCTTACTCGTCGGGCTAAATTCTTCGCTGGCACATGGCCTGATGGTGGTTATCTGGAGTCTGGCGTTAATTGGGGTAGTGTTCAAACTGGCGTTTGTTCACCGTTTTGAGGCGCTGTCGGTGATAACCTATCTGCTGATGGGCTGGCTGTCGCTGATTGTGATTTATCAACTGGCAATCAAACTTTCGCCGGGCGGGGTCTGGCTGCTGGCGGCGGGTGGGGTGATTTATTCGCTGGGGGTGTTCTTCTATTTGTCGAACCGCATCCCGTACAACCATGCTATCTGGCATGGGTTTGTGCTGGGCGGCAGTATCTGCCATTTCCTGTCAATTTATTTCTATATCTCATGACGCCCGTGGTTTTTCATCCCAACGCACACGGCAGAGAGTGTGGTGAGCGGAAACCTGGCGTGGCGGTTCGCGCCATTGACGGCGCGAACCAAGGCCCGTGGCGTTTTTGTCCGCCGCCAGCATCTTCTTTACGGAGACTGTTTTATCAGGCTGTGCGGCACTGACCGCCTCATCAGGTTAACTCGTAGGGCAGCGGCCGGATGGTGAGTTTGCCGCCTTCATCACCCTGTACGCGCAGTTCGCTGTCCGGTTGCAAATCATTATTCAGCACCACCTGTACCCACGCGTCACCATTATCAAGCGTGCAGGCTGCCAGAACGGTTCCGGTGCGACGCCAGTTATCACCCAGTTTTATCTCCAGCGCATCGCTGGCCGCAGGGAGACGACTGGCGACTCCAGCCAGCCAGTAGAGCGCCCGCTTGTTGGCACCGCGGAATTTCGCACGGGCAACCATCTCCTGGCCGGTGTAACAGCCTTTCCTGAAACTGATGGCATCCAGCGCCTGAAGATTGGTGGCCTGTGGAATTAACTGGCAGCTGTTGACGTCATCAATGACCGGGAAACCCGCTTCAATATCCATTGCCAGCCACTGTGAGCTGTCGGTCAGCTGTGCCTGGCCTTCCAGCACCGCACAGAGAGCTGACGCCTTATCACTGCTGGTGACAACCAGGAAGCGTTCGGCTGGCAGGGCAAACCACAGCAGAGAGGTTTTCTCATGCTGTATGACTGGATTGTCCGCATCCGGCAGCGTGTTGAAAAAGTGGGCTAAAGCAGAACGTGCCTGTAAGCCGGCGATGCCAAGCAGTACTGCTTCGTCGTCGGCGGTAATACTGACTTTAGAAAACACGGCATATTTTTTCAGTTCGGTAATTTGTGTATCGCGCAGACTGCGTCGTACCAGATAAGACAGCCCTTCACCACGATGAAACAGACGCAGATTGCTCCACATTTTACCTTTGGCGTCGCAATGTGCCGCTGGCAGGTGATTAGCTGCATCCAGAGCGGCAACATCCAGCGTCACCTGTCCCTGGAGATAGCTGATACGGTCAGCGCCGGTAACGTTAACCAGCGCCCACTCTTCCAGTGAGACAAGCGTAAGTGGCAGACGTGATGATGCCACCGGTTGACGAGGCAAAAAAGGGAAAGTCGGCATAATGTCTTCCTGAATAAAATAAACCTCCCGTCATGTTAAAAGAGCCGACCGGCTTTGCAACCGCTTTTCGGGAAATGAGGCACAAAACCTGTGATCTCCCTGTTATTGCACCACTGCTTTGCGAAGCGGCTCGTAAGCTGAAAATTGCTGCATCAACTTCCCGCTAAAACGCGATACACTGCTCTGCATGTTTGACTGACTGACGATGGATAAAATGGATATCAGCAATAAAGCCCGCGTTCACTGGGCCTGCCGTCGTGGCATGCGTGAACTGGATATCTCAATCATGCCGTTTTTCGAGTATGAGTATGATTCACTGAGTGACAGTGATAAACACATCTTTGTCCGCCTGCTGGAAAATGATGATCCCGATCTTTTCAACTGGCTGATGAACCACGGCGAGCCACCAGATGCTGAACTGAAGCGTATGGTGCATCTGATTCAGCAGCGAAATAAGCAACGTGGCCCTGTGGCACTGTGATCTGCGGATTTCATGGCGAGCGCAGTGGGTTTCCCTGCTGCTGCACGGCATGGTGATCCTGATTTTGCTACTGGCACCCTGGCCTGCCAGTTATACGGTTGTATGGATGCTACTACTGACGCTGGTGGTATTGGAGTGTGTACGCAGTCAACGGCGAATAGGCAGCCGTGAAGGAGAAATCGCACTTTTCGAGGGGCGACAGTTGCAATGGCGGCAGAGACGTTGGCAGATATCCGGGCGTCCGTGGATAACCCGTCAGGCGATTCTGCTAACGCTGCGTTCTGCAAACGGGGAGCGGGAAAAATTGTGGCTGCTGTGTGACAGTATGTCCGGGGAAGCGTGGCGCTCACTGCGAAAGCAGCTGCTCCGTCCTGCCCGGCGTGCCTGATAACGCCGAAGACGTCGGCGTATGGCACCCAACTGACCCACCGTGGATATTCTGCCGGTCAGCTCAAAACCCGGTTGAATTTGTTGCCTACGCGCCGGACAGATACCCGGCGTACGGTTTTTCTTTGCGATGTCAACAGTGCAGGCAGACGGCTTTTTTACCTGTCAGAGTAAGTCGGCCATCTCGGTCAGAATCTGTTCACACCACTGTGCGATGCGCTCATCGGTAGCGTCAAACTGATTGACGTCATCCAGGGCAAGGCCAACAAACTGGCTGCCATCCGACGTAAGTGGTTTTTTGCTGGTGAACTGATAGCCCTCCTTTGGCCAGTAGCCAACGAATTTCACTGCCAGCGGAACCAGAATGTCATGCAACATGCCAAGCGCATCAAGAAACCATTCGCTGTAATCTGCCTGATCACCCATACCGTAAAGCGCGACCACCTTGTCGCGTAGATTAAGCGATGGCAGTTTGTGCCAGATGGCTTCCCAGTCTTCCTGCAACTCGCCAAAATCCCAGGTGGGAATACCCAGAATCAACATGTCATACTGTTCCATCAGTTCGGGAGCATCGTCTTTCAGATTGTGTAGGGTAACGAGATCCTCACCGATAAAATCGCGGATTTTCTCTGCTGCCATTTCGGTATAGCAGGTGCTTGAACCGTAAAAAAGGCCAATATTCATTTCTGGTAAGCTCAATGTTCGTGGTGCAATGGCGCGGATTATATCAGAATTGAACCCTGGCGGGGTGTCGCCAGCATCGGCGTAATGAGGAGGCGATGTGCAGGACTGCAACCTGATAGAGCAGTTTCTTGACGCAATATGGCTGGAGCGAAATCTGGCGGAAAATACGCTGGCTTCCTATCGGATCGACCTGAGGTTACTGGCAGACTGGCTGGCTCATCACAACCTTGATTTATTGCAGGTAACGTCAGCTGAATTGCAGGGCTTTCTGGCCGAAAGGCTTGAAGGAGGCTACAAAGCGACCAGTTCTGCACGGCTGCTCAGTGCCATGCGTCGTCTGTTTCAGTACCTCTACCGTGAAAAGCTGCGTGAGGACGATCCCAGTGCGGTGCTGGCTTCTCCAAAACTGCCGCAGCGGTTGCCGAAGGACCTCAGTGAAGCGCAAATTGAGCGTCTGTTGCAGGCGCCGGGAACGGAACAACCTGTTGAGCTACGCGATAAAGCCATGCTGGAGTTGTTATATGCCACCGGTCTTCGCGTGACGGAACTGGTCAGTCTGACCTTCAATAATCTCAGCCTGCGGCAGGGTGTCGTGCGTGTGACAGGAAAAGGTAACAAGGAGCGGCTGGTGCCGCTGGGGGAAGAAGCTATTTACTGGCTTGAGCAGTTTATTGAGTATGGCCGTCCGTGGTTACTTAATGGGCAAACCCTCGATGTGCTGTTCCCCAGTAATCGGGCGCAACAGATGACGCGTCAAACTTTCTGGCATCGTATTAAACATTACGCCACACTGGCAGGGATCGACAGCGAGAAGCTGTCTCCACATGTATTGCGACATGCATTTGCCACTCATTTGCTGAACCACGGTGCCGATCTCCGTGTCGTACAGATGCTGCTTGGACACAGTGACCTGTCGACCACGCAGATCTACACGCATGTCGCGACAGCGCGTTTGCGTCAGTTGCATCAACAGCATCACCCTCGCGCCCGGCGTGAAGACAAACAGCCTGATAATGAGGCTTAAAGGACATTAAATGAACAAGCGTCACCTTTTACTTTCTCTGCTGATCACCACCGTCACTGGTTTTGCACATGCTGATGATACGGCTATCCGCCAGTCGCTGGCGAGGCTGGGTCTGCAACAGATTGATATTCAGCCCTCCACGTTGCCAGGCATGAAAACCGTTCTGACTGAAAGCGGCGTGCTGTACATCACTGAAGACGGCAAACAATTTATCCAGGGGCCGCTGTACGATGTGAGCGCCGCCGGGCAGCCAGTCAACGTCACTAACAAACTGCTTGAGAAAAAAGTCGATGCGCTGCGCGATGAGATGATCATTTACAAAGCGCCGAAAGAACAGCATGTCATTACGGTATTTACCGACATCACCTGTGGCTACTGTCATAAGCTGCACTCGCAGATGGCGGATTACAACGCGTTGGGTATCACCGTGCGTTACCTTGCTTTCCCGCGTGAAGGGATGAATGGCCAGGTTGCCAAAGAGATGAAGTCCATCTGGTGCGTGGCGGATCGCAAGAAAGCCTTCGATGCGGCAATGAAAGGTGAGGCCGTATCGAAGGCAGACTGCAAAATCGATCTTGCCAAACAATACCAGTTGGGGGTGCTTTACGGTATTCAGGGGACGCCGGCGATCCTGTTACAGAATGGCATGGTTATCCCTGGCTACCAGGGTCCTCAGGAAATGAAGCAGATGCTTGACAGCCAGAAGCGTGGTTGATCGAATTGAACGCTAAAACCGAACTTCGCCGCCGGGAGGCAGTGGAAGACTGTTCGCTTTCTGACCATCTTCATCCTTTGCTCCGCCGCCTGTATCTTTATCGCGGCATCCGGCAGGAAACTGAACTGGATCGCGGGGTAAGAAACCTGCATCCGTTCCATTCCCTGAACGGTATTGAACGCGCAGCAGAAATTTTGCATCAGGCCATTACTGCCAACCATTGCATGATGGTCGTCGGTGATTTTGACGCAGACGGCGCAACCAGTACCGCGCTGGCGGTGCTGGCATTGCGCGCGATGGGCGGGCACAACGTCAAATATCTGGTGCCTAATCGTTTCGATGATGGTTATGGTCTCAGCCCGGAAGTGGTGGAGCAGGCCGCTGCCCGTGGTGCACAGCTGATTGTCACCGTGGATAACGGCATATCTTCCCATGCGGGCGTCAGCCTGGCGCATGAAAAAGGGATTGCCGTGGTGATTACCGATCATCACCTGCCCGGTGAAACGCTGCCTGATGCAGATGCTATCGTTAATCCAAATCTGAACGATTGTGCTTTTCCTTCCCGTTCTCTGGCTGGCGTCGGCGTGGCTTTTTATCTGATGCTGGCCCTGCGTGCCAGATTGCGCGAGCAGGGTGCAGAGGCATTGCCTAACCTGGCGGAACTGCTCGATCTGGTGGCGCTGGGCACGGTTGCCGACGTGGTGCCGCTGGATATGAATAACCGCATTCTGGTCTGGCAGGGGCTGAACCGTATTCGTGCAGGTAAATGTCGTGCCGGTATCAAGGCGTTACTGGAGGTGGCTAACCGTGATGCCCGTCAGCTGGCCGCTAACGATCTGGGCTTTGCGCTGGGACCGAGGCTGAATGCGGCGGGACGACTTGATGACATGTCCGTCGGCGTGGCGCTGCTGCTCAGCGAGGATCTTGCACAGGCACGGATGCTGGCGGCGGAGCTGGATTCACTGAACCAAACCCGTAAAGAGATTGAGCAGGGGATGCAGGCAGAGGCGCTGGCGTTATGTGAACGGCTGGAGCAAAGCAGTGAGTCATTGCCGTTAGGTATCGCCATGTATCACCCGGAGTGGCATCAGGGGGTAGTGGGTATTCTGGCCTCCAGGCTGAAAGAGCGTTTTCACCGGCCGGTTATCGCATTTGCCCCGGCGGGCGAAGGAATGCTGAAAGGATCTGGTCGTTCAGTTGCCGGGTTTCACCTGCGTGACGCGTTGGAACGGCTCGACACGCTTAATCCCGGACTGATGCTCAAATTTGGCGGACATGCTATGGCTGCCGGACTGACGCTGGAAGAGGCGAGGTTTGAGGAGTTCCGCCAGCATTTTGGCGTGCTGGTGGGTGAATGGCTGGACGCGGCGTCGTTACAAGGGGTTATCTGGTCTGATGGTGAGTTGTTGGCGCAGGAGCTGACGTTGCCAACGGCGGAGTTGCTGCGTGATGCAGGCCCCTGGGGACAGGCTTTCCCTGAGCCGCAGTTTGACGGTAAGTTCACGCTCATCCAGCAGCGGCTGTTGAAGGAACGCCATCTGAAAGTGATGGTAGAACCGCTGGGCGGTGGCCCGCTTCTTGATGGTATTGCGTTTAATATTGATACCTCGCAGTGGCCCGATGCCGGTGTAAAACAGGTTGAACTGGCCTATAAGCTGGATATTAACGAGTTTCGCGGCAATCGCAGCGTTCAGCTGATCATCGATCATATCTGGCCGTTGTAAAATGCCATGCGCTAATAACCGCACCCTCTGCGTGCGGTTATTCCGGCGTGACAGACCCTTGCCGCTGGCCTGCCAGTGTATCAACCTGCCTGATTATTCCTCAGCCGATGGTAATCCGCCCCTGTAATCCTGTGGCTGCATAATTCCCCTCAGCGTCACTTATATTGCTGCGCGCCGATGGCGGATTTTATATCGGGAAAATTGTGTAAGTGGCCGGAAATAAAAAACGCTGAGTGAAATTGCATTTAAAAATGTCCTGAACTTATTTAAAGAAAATGGCGACCGTTTTTAACGAAGAAAGCAAAGTATAAAATTTGCCGGATAGCAGACAGCGGGTGAGTCAACGGCATCTCCGTAGCCGGATCTGATGATCGGAATGCGGTGATGTCGTGCGAACAGTGCACGGATTTGCTCAGCAAAATCGCGCCTTTCAATGCTACAAACCATGCACAAATTCGGTTAAACTGCCTCATTACATTACAGACCGTTGAAGACCCAAATTATGTTTGAAATTAATCCTGTAAAAAACCGGATTCAGGATCTCTCTGAGCGCAGCGGCGTTCTCAGGGGGTATCTTTGACTACGATGCAAAGAAAGAGCGCTTAGAAGAAGTTAACGCCGAGCTGGAACAGCCGGACGTGTGGAATGAGCCGGAACGCGCGCAGGCGCTGGGTAAAGAGCGTTCCTCACTGGAGGCGATTGTCGCAACGCTTGAGCAGATGAGCCAGGGGCTGGAAGACGTTTCCGGTTTGCTGGATCTGGCGGTGGAAGCGGAAGACGAAGACACCTTCAACGAAGCCGTGACAGAACTTGATGGGCTGGAGAAGAAGCTCGCTGAACTGGAGTTTCGTCGTATGTTCTCCGGCCAGTACGACAGCGCCGACTGTTACATTGATATTCAGGCTGGTTCCGGTGGTACTGAGGCTCAGGACTGGGCCAGTATGCTGGTGCGAATGTATTTACGCTGGGCCGAAGCGAAAGGCTTTAAAACTGAAATCATTGAAGAATCCGAAGGCGATGTCGCAGGTACAAAGTCTGCAACGCTGCGGATCATGGGCGACTATGCCTTTGGCTGGTTGCGCACGGAAACCGGCGTACACCGCCTGGTACGTAAAAGCCCATTTGACTCAGGCGGCCGCCGTCATACGTCGTTCAGTTCTGCGTTTATCTATCCTGAAGTGGATGACGATATTGATATTGAGATCAACCCGGCGGACCTGCGTATTGACGTTTACCGTGCTTCCGGCGCGGGTGGTCAGCACGTAAACCGTACTGAATCGGCGGTACGTATTACCCACATTCCTACCAATACCGTGACGCAATGTCAAAACGATCGCTCTCAGCATAAGAACAAAGACCAGGCGATGAAGCAGATGAAGGCGAAGCTGTACGAGCTGGAAATGCAAAAGAAAAATGCAGAGAAACAGGCGATGGAAGATAATAAATCTGATATTGGCTGGGGCAGTCAGATCCGCTCTTATGTGCTGGACGACTCGCGTATTAAAGATCTGCGTACCGGCGTGGAAACCCGCAATACCCAGGCGGTGTTGGATGGCGATCTCGACCGATTTATTGAAGCAAGTTTGAAAGCAGGGCTATAAGGAACTGACATGTCTGAACAACAACCGCAGAGCGCTGACGCCGCACTGGATCTGAATAATGAACTGAAAGCGCGTCGCGAAAAACTCAGCGCGCTGCGTGAAAATGGCGTGGCATTTCCGAACGATTTCCGTCGCGACACGATTTCAGAGCAGCTTCATGCTGCCTATGACGCGAAAGAAAACGAAGAACTGGAAGCTCTGGGCGTGGAAGTGAGTGTCGCCGGGCGCATGATGACCCGTCGCATCATGGGTAAAGCTTCCTTTGTGACCCTGCAGGATGTAGGTGGTCGCATCCAGCTTTATGTTTCCCGCGACGATCTGGCGGAAGGTATCTATAACGAGCAGTTCAAGAAATGGGATCTCGGTGATATTGTTGGCGCCCGCGGTAAGCTGTTTAAAACCAAAACGGGTGAGCTGTCCATCCACTGCCATGAACTACGCCTGTTGACCAAAGCACTGCGTCCGTTGCCGGATAAATTCCACGGCCTGGCCGATCAGGAAACCCGCTATCGCCAGCGCTATCTTGATCTGATCGCTAACGACGAATCCCGTAATACTTTCAAAGTTCGTTCAAAGATCATGGCCGGTATCCGCGCCTTTATGGTGGGGCGTGACTTTATGGAAGTGGAAACGCCAATGATGCAGGTGATCCCCGGTGGCGCGTCAGCCCGCCCGTTTATCACCCATCACAATGCGCTGGACATCGATATGTATTTGCGCATCGCCCCGGAACTTTATCTGAAGCGTCTGGTGGTGGGCGGTTTTGAGCGCGTTTTTGAAATCAACCGTAACTTCCGTAACGAAGGTATTTCACCACGTCATAATCCTGAGTTCACCATGATGGAACTCTATATGGCGTATGCCGATTACAGGGATCTGATCGAACTCACCGAAAGCCTGTTCCGCACTCTGGCCCAGGACGTATTGGGAACCACGGTGGTGCCTTATGGCGAGCAGCAGTTTGATTTTGGCCAGCCGTTTGCAAAGCTGACGATGAAAGAGGCGATCCTGAAATACCGGCCTGAAACCATTCTTGCCGATCTTGACGACATTGACAAAGCGACCGCCATCGCGCAGTCGCTTGGCATCAAAATCGAAAAGAGCTGGGGACTGGGCCGTATGGTGACTGAGATCTTCGAAGAAACAGCAGAGCACCATCTGATCCAGCCTACCTTTATTACCGAGTACCCGGCAGAAGTGTCACCGCTGGCGCGTCGCAATGACACCAACCCGGAGATCACCGATCGTTTCGAGTTCTTTATCGGCGGTCGTGAAATCGGTAACGGCTTCTCCGAGTTGAACGATGCGCAGGATCAGGCTGAGCGTTTTCTCCAGCAGGTTAATGCCAAAGACGCCGGTGATGATGAAGCCATGTTCTACGATGAAGATTATGTCACGGCGCTGGAGCACGGTTTGCCCCCCACGGCCGGTCTGGGCATTGGTATCGACAGAATGGTAATGCTGTTTACCAACAGTCACACTATTCGCGATGTGATCCTGTTTCCTGCCCTGCGACCCGGCAGTAAATAACTGATTCTGCATTGTGCATCAGGGGCGAATATATTCGCCCCTTTTTTATGGTGAGGCAGACAGCGGAAAAAGAACGATATACTTTTTGCCATTGCTGAAGATACCGATTACGGATTAAATTTTGTCCGCATTTTTCCGACCGGAACGTTATCAACTCCGCTATAAGCAACAGGGAATATTCTGTCAGAGCAACGCCGTTTTTTGTAAGGGTAACCTGGCGTTATGTACAATTATTTCGGCCTGTATGGCAGGCGTAATTTCGTAACAGCAGGTAAACAGTATTAAGTTTTATGCAGATTCCCCCCAGAAATAACTGATTCAACTATGCTCTGAGAACGCTATCGGGCGTTAATTATCTATCAGGGAGTCAATCGGATGCATAAATGTTCAGCGATCGTCATCACAGCAGGTCTGCTTATGGCTATCAGTTCGCAGGCTGAAGCAAAAGGTTGCCTGAAAGGGGCCGCCGTTGGAGGCGTGGCGGGGCATATCAAACATCACGGTGTCGCCGGTGCGGCGGCTGGCTGTGCGATAGGGCACCATATGGCCAGTAAAAAACAAAAAAAAGCTGACAGCAAACAGCAGGCTCAGCAATAAGCGGATTACCTTGCTGTTAATCTCTGGCGCTACTCCACGTCGGCTATCTTCAACGCTCACCGCTGGCTGAAAATACGCATGGCGTCAGCGGTTTGCTAAATGGTCTGACGGGTGCCTACCCGTCATCAAGTCAGTTGAGCAATCCCGCGCCGACATTCACTGATAATCCCAGAATGACCAGATTGAAAATAAAGGAGATCGCTGACTGTAGCAGCGCGAGTTTACGCATTTCTGTGGTGCCCGTTGCCACGTCCGCTGTTTGCGAGGCGACGGCAATGGTAAAGGAGAAGTAGAGAAAATCCCAGTACCCTGGATGGGTGGGTTTTTCCGGGAAGATCATCGGTGTGACGCTGTTGCTAAAGTGCAGGTAGTGCTGATGAGCATAATGCATGGCAAAGGAACTGGGCAATAATGCCCATGAAGCAAACAGTGTTGTCACTGTCAGCAGCAGATGCAGCGCTCGCGGTGTGCCGGTGAGATGTTTTAGCGTGGGCAGTTCACTGATGATCGCGATGATACTGGTTGCGCAGGCGAGGATAACGAGAGTCAACACCAGGCTGGCGCTCTGATCCTGTATTTGGGCAATGCGTCTGATTCTTGCTGCGTCAGTGCGCAGCATGCGAAACCAGATCAAGAACAGATAAAGCCATGCCAGTATATTCCAGCTTATCAGCAAACGTTGCAGATGCCCTGATTGTGCGGGCAGTAAAAAATAGCTGAACACGCCGGCAGCGATGGCGGTCAGCAAACGTGAACGTGCGAAAAGATGCGTGGTCAGTGAAGCGGCCATGATATCTGTTTTCTTTCCGGCGACTTAATCAGTCAACTGTAGTCGGTGCCAGCGAAAACGCGCGGGCTTTCTGCATGTTAAATGTCGCGGTGACGCTTCAGGCACCGGGGAGCGGTAAAGGATACGCTGTCGCGTTCTCCTGTTACATAATTGGTGAGTATGAAGAACGGCATGCTGATCAACCTGAGTGCCGTTCGTGACCGTGCGATTATGATTTGATGGCACCGTCCAACCAGTCTTTAAAGCTGGCATAGGGGATGTACAGCGACGCGTCTTTATACAGCGTCTTGCCGGTTTTCATGTCATTAATGCGCGAAGAATAACCGACAATTACTCCGGCAACAGAGTCATCAGAGGCATTGTAAACCGCCCCCCCGGACATGCCCTGAACCACACCCGCATCGGAGGCCACCACCACACATCCCAGTTTATTCCAGTCATTTTTCAGCCCGGTATTCACCAGATTGGTGCCGCTTGAAGCAACCGGCATTGCGGAGATAAAGCTGTAGCCGTACATATTGATTTTGTCGCCAATGCGACCATTGCGAAAATGGGGAGGTTTAAGATTGGGATTATGATGATACACCACGGCGAGATCGCACAGCGGATGTCTGGCTTTCACCCTGTACAGTGAATATTTCGCCACATGGGCTGCTGTCAGGCTGTATTCCGACGTCAACGGGATAGTGGTGCCCAATGTACCCGCACCCAGTATCGTAGGTATGCCGGTCACGGTCATATCAACCCGTTTTTCTGCTTCTTTGCTGTACTCATAATGTCCAACTGAGCATCCTGCCAGAATCAGAGAAAACAGGCTTATTGCGCATCGCATTTTTAATCCTCGGCAGGGAATTGATCAAGCACGTACATGAAACGCCCGGTAATCCATCATCGAGGTATCGGTAAACGCTCAAAATCTTTACTATTTTAACGTAACACAAGCCTGATACATTCGGGAAAAAATGACAATTCTTTGTCGCCCTGAATGGTAAAACTAAGATCGTTCCTGGTTTTAACTATAAGCAAATTTTATCATTGAGCCTGATAAAGCCTGGCCCATGAATAGCGTTTTGCAGGGTGAGAATGCGGTCCGCCCGGGCTTGGGCCTGCGTGCTGATGGAGCCGCGCGCAAAACTGACGCTTGACGTTAACCGTATGTCGTCATCTGCAAGCTGTGCTTAAATGGTATTTGTGACGCAGATCAATTTTAGCTAAAACAAACGCTGAGTCCATTCTCTTACCTGCCCATTATCGCTGGCAGGAAGCCTGAAGAATATCTGGAGAAAGAACATGCCCGTTTCCTTACTGGCGCTGGCGTTAAGCGCCTTTGCTATCGGCACCACGGAATTTGTCATCATGGGGCTGCTGCCGGAAGTCGCTGGTGATCTTAAAGTATCGATCCCGTCAGCCGGTTGGTTGATCAGCGGATATGCACTTGGCGTGGCGATTGGTGCGCCCATTATGGCGATATTGACGGCGAAGCTGCCACGTAAAAGCACGCTGATTTTACTGATGGTCATCTTCATTGTCGGCAATGCCCTGTGCGCTCTCGCTGGCGACTATCATCTGTTAATGCTTGCCAGGATCATTACCGCCCTGTGTCACGGCGCTTTTTTTGGTATTGGATCGGTGGTGGCTGCCAGCCTGGTTGCACCAGGCAAACAGGCTTCAGCGGTTGCACTGATGTTCACCGGACTGACGCTGGCCAATGTGCTGGGGGTGCCTCTGGGTACGTGGTTTGGTCAGCTTTTTGGCTGGCGATCTACCTTCTGGGGAGTGTCTGTGATTGGACTGCTGGCTTTTATGTCGCTGATTTTCAGTCTGCCTGGCAATCGTGATGAAAAACCGGTCCATCTGGCAAGTGAGATTGGCGCACTGTCCAACGGCAGACTATGGCTTTCGTTGCTGATGACGGTATGTTTTGCCGCGGCAATGTTTGCGCTTTTCAGTTATATCGCGCCACTGCTGTTGCAGGTTACCGGGATCGGCAATCGGGGCGTGAGCTGGACACTGTTCCTGATCGGTGCGGGTCTTACCGCAGGCAATATTCTTGGCGGCAGACTTGCCGACTGGAAAGTCTCTTTCAGTCTGATACTCAGCTTTTCGCTGATTGCGCTGTTCTCTCTGGCGTTCAGCTGGACCAGCCATGTGCTGTGGCTGGCAGAAATCACCCTGCTGCTGTGGGCGATAGCAACCTTTGCTATTATACCGGGCCTGCAAATCAACGTGGTGCGCCACGGCAAAGAGGCACCCAATCTGGTGTCAACGCTCAATATTTCGGCATTCAATGTGGGAAATGCGTTCGGTGCCTGGGCCGGTGGCGCGGTGATCGCGGGGGGCTATGGGCTGACGGCGGTGCCTGTGGTGGCAGGTTTGCTGGCACTGGCAGGGTTGCTGGTTTGTTTGCTGACCTTTAGCCGTTCTGGTGGGCAGCCGCAGGCGGTGATGTTGCAAAAAGAGTCCTGACCCGCCTTTTGCCCCAGCTGCCCGGCGAGCGAAAATGTGCTTCACCGGGCATGAAAAGTCCGTAATGACGCGATCCCGTTTAAAGCGACTCAGCTCATCAGCGCCGACAGGCGCTGGTTAAACAGACTGGCCTGCTGTCGCAGGTGCGTGCTGAAGCCTTCCACCAGTGCGGAAGAGGGGCGATGTCGCGGTCTGATCAGACTGACCGTAAAAGGTACGTCGATACTGAAGCGCCTGATCGCCACGCCGCTGTCGGCATAGTCCAGCGCCGTCAGGGGGTTCACCACCGAGACGCCGATCCCCGCCCTGACCATCGAACAGACCGAGGCCGCACTGTGCGTTTCCATCACCATCCTGCGCTGTACGCCATACTCGTTGAAAAGATGATCCAGGAGCTGACGGTAGCTGTCGGTGCGCGACAGGCTGATATAATTCTGATGGCTAAAATCCTCAGGTGTCAGGCAGATTTTTTCTGCCAGTGGATGTGCCTCCGGCAGGACGCACACTTCCATTCCGGTAAACAGTTCGGTTCGTTCCGTACCCGCAGGTGTCTGCGTGGTTTCTGTCAGTCCCAGATCATAACGCTGAGCGGACAGCCACTCATCCAGTAGCGGCGACTCCTGAGCAATAATATTCAGGCTGACGTCCGGGTAGCGCTGTAAAAAGGAGTGACAGAGTAGTGGCAGCAGCGACTGAGAAAAAACTGGCAGGCAGGCGACGGACAGCTCCCCCTGGCGAAACTGGCGAAGGCCTTCAGCGGCACTGATAATCCGGTCCAGCCCGTACCATGATCGCTGGACTTCTTCGAACAGTCGTAGCCCTTCGGTTGTTGGTTGCAGGCGGCCACGAACGCGATCAAACAGCGTCAGCCCGCTGAGTTTCTCAAGCCTTGCCAGCTCGCGGCTCACCGTCGGCTGGGAAGTATGCAGCAGTGCGGCCGCTTCAGTGAGGTTGCCGGTGGTGACCACCGCATGAAATATTTCGATATGCCGCAACGTGATACCTGCCATTGCCCGCTCCATCAAAAAGAAAGCCATATCATGGATGAATAGACTTAGATAAAACAGATATTTTTCATCACTGGCGGGGTGTGGCGTAATAGGTTTTCACATTCAGGAGAAACACCATGCCACGTCTGCTTAACAACACCGACACTGCGCTTAACCGTGACAACCTTCTGGCGCTGGTGCAAAAATCAGCCAGCCCACTGTGGGTCTATGACGCTGATATTATTCGTGCGCGTATAGCACAGCTGAAGCAGTTTGACGTGGTACGCTTTGCCCAGAAAGCCTGCTCAAATATTCATATCTTGCGGCTGATGCGGGAGGCCGGTGTCAAAGTGGATTCGGTTTCTGTCGGTGAAATTGAACGTGCACTGGTGGCCGGGTTTAAACCCGGTGGCGATGAGATTGTTTTTACCGCTGATCTGCTCGACCCACCGACGCTGGCGCGGGTAGCCGAACTCAATATCCCGGTTAACGCTGGCTCAGTGGATATGCTGGAGCAGCTGGGAGAGGTGTCTCCCGGCCATCCGGTCTGGCTTCGTATCAATCCCGGTTTTGGTCACGGTCACAGTCAGAAAACCAACACCGGGGGTGAAAACAGTAAACACGGTATCTGGCCTGAGGATCTTGCGCTGGCGCTGACGGCCATACAGCGGCATCAGCTGAAGCTGATGGGCATCCATATGCACATTGGTTCCGGCGTCGATTATGCGCATCTGGAGCAGGTATGTGATGCAATGGTCAATCAGGTGGTCAGTTTTGGCCAGGATCTCCATGCCATCTCCGCCGGAGGCGGTTTGTCCATACCGTATCGCCCCGGTGAGGAAGCGATCAACACCGACAACTATTTCAGTCTGTGGCATGCGGCGCGTCAGCGCATTGAGCAGCACCTTGGTCATCCGGTGAAGCTGGAAATTGAACCCGGTCGCTTTCTGGTGGCGGAATCCGGCGTGCTGGTTTCCCAGGTCCGCGCGGTTAAGCAGATGGGCAGCCGTCACTTTGTGCTGGTGGATGCCGGTTTTAACGATCTGATGCGCCCGGCGATGTATGGCAGCTATCATCATATCTCCGCGATAGCGGGGGATGGACGTGAGCTGAATGAGCATCACACCCAGGAAAGCGTGGTTGCCGGACCGCTGTGTGAATCAGGCGATGTATTTACCCAGCTGGAAGGGGGCACCGTAGAGACGCGGGCATTGCCCGCGGTACGTGTCGGTGATTACCTGGTGTTTCATGATACCGGTGCCTATGGCGCATCCATGTCTTCCAATTACAACAGTCGTCCTCTGCTGGCGGAAGTGCTGTTCGATGCGGGTCGGCCAGTACTTATTCGCCGGGCGCAAACGATGCAGGATCTGCTGACGCTGGAACAGTCGCTGTAACACGCCGCTTCAGCCCGGTGCACCCACCGAATGACGACGGACCAGTGTCGGGCTGAACATGTTTGTTACCTCAGGCAGCGGCTGATTATTCGCTAACGCCAGCGCCAGCGCGGCGGCCTGTTGCGCCATGGTAACAATCGGATAGCGAACGGTGGTCAGACGTGGCCTGACATAGCGAGAAACCAACACATCATCAAAGCCAATCAGTGACATCTCCTCCGGCACCTGCACGCCGTTATCACTGAGCACCGCCAGTGCACCGGCTGCCATAGAATCGTTATAGCAGGCGACGGCACTGAAAGGCTTACCCCGTCCGAGCAGCTCCGTTATTGCCTGTTCACCGCCCACTTCATCCGGTTCTCCGTGCGCCACCAGATGGTCATTGCAGGGTAAATTATGCTCACGCAGTGCATCGTAATAGCCCTGAAGACGTTCCTCCGCATCGGAAATGGCGTGATTGGAGCAGATAAAGGCAATATTTTGATGCCCCTGCTGGATCAGATGGCGAGTCGCCAGCCAGGCTCCGTAGCGGTCATCCAGCGCGATGCAGCGTTTTTCATATCCCGGCAGCGCCCGGTTAATCAGAACCATACCGGGGATCTGTGTCATCAGTGATAACAGCTCATCGTCGGGGATCTTTTTTGCGTGGACCACCAGCGCACCGCAGCGATGGCGAATTAACTGCTCAATAGCCTGACGCTCTTTCTGTTCAATATGATAACCGTTACCAATCAGTAAAAAATTGCCGGTTTCATAGGCAACCTGCTCGACCGCTTTCACCAGTGCACCGAAAAAGGGGTCAGAAACGTCGCTCACCAGCAGCCCCATCGTTTCGGTGGACTGTTGCGCCAGCGCTCGGGCGTTGGCATTGGGATGATATTGCAATTGCTGCATTGCGCGGTTTACCGCCTGACGCGAAAGATGACTTGCTTTGGGCGAGTTGTTGATAACGCGGGAAACGGTGGCGACGGAAACGCCAGCCAGTCTGGCAACATCCTTAATCGTGGGCATAAATCGTAAGCCTTCCTGGGTAAACGTTTACAGGCGTTAAGTGTTGCGGAATTCTTCTGCCACTTCAAGCACTCAGAGTGTCAGTGATGTCGCAAAGCTGAAGAAAATGGCGCTAAATATGCACCGCCGGGTCATTCAAAAGCGACACTGAAAAATGCTATTCTGCCGATAAATTACGCGGATAAGCCTAACGGATCGCCAGATGACCATTATAAAAGTGCCGCACCTTGCCCACTGGGGTGCTTTCACCGCCGTTGTGGAAGACGGAAAATTGTTGCGCTGTGAGCCTTTTTTCGCCGACCAGGACCCGTCTCCGATGCTTAACACCATTCCTGAACTGGTGTATTCCGATAAACGGATCCGACAGCCAATGGTGCGTCGTTCGTGGCTAAAATCCCGTGAAAAAAGCGACGGTCGCCTGCGTGGGCGGGAGGATTTTGTGGCGGTGGACTGGGAAACCGCACTGGATCTGGTGGCGGAAGAGAATCGTCGGGTCCGCGATCGCCATGGGCCAGAGGGCATTTTTTCTGGCTCTTACGGCTGGTCCTCTGCCGGACGTGTTAACCATGCCCGTACGCTTGTCCGCCGCTTTTATTTTACCGGCGGCGGTGGCGTGGATCAGCTGGGTAACTACAGCTGGGGAGCGGCGCAGTTTTTTCTGCCTTATATCATTGGTACTTACCTGCCACTGACCGGCCGTGTCACCGACTGGCCAGAGGTGGTTGAACACTGCGACATTTTTGTCGCCTTTGGTGGGTTGGCGCTGAAAAACAGTCAGGTGGCATCCGGTGGCGCGGGGCAGCACAGCCTGAAACCAGCGCTGTTGGCGCTGGCGGCGAAGGGCACGCCGGTAATTAATATCAGTCCGATGCGCGATGACTGCCCGGCATTTGTCAATGCAGAGTGGATCCCGATCCGGCCGAATACGGATGTGGCGCTGATGCTGGCGCTGGGGTATGAAATCGAACATGCCGGTGCCGTGGATAATGCGTTCCTCGCTTCACACTGCGTTGGCTACCCGCAGCTGCGTAGCTATCTGCTGGGGGAAACGGACGGCACGGCTAAAACGCCGGAATGGGCCAGTGATATTACCGGCATTCCGGCACAGCGAATTAAAACGCTGGCCGGGCAACTGGTGGGCAGGCGCAGCTTTATCACCTGTTCGTACTCGGTACAGCGTGCCCATCGGGGGGAACAGCCTTACTGGATGATGATTGCGCTCTCCTCAATGCTTGGTCAGCCGGGACTGCCGGGCGCGGGTTTCTCGTTCGGTCATGGCTCAATGAACAGCGTCGGCAATCCTCGTATTGAAGGCCCGGCTCCGCTGATGTCCACCGGGGTCAATCCGATTGCCGATCGTGCCATCCCGGTTGCCCGTATCAGCGATATGCTCCTTCATCCCAACGAGCCTTACCGTTTTCAGGGGCAAACGCATACCTATCCTGAAATCCATCTGATCCACTGGGCGGGCGGCAATCCTTTCCATCATCATCAGCAGCTGAACCGGCTGGTGGAAGGCTGGCAGCGACCGGACACGGTGATCGTGCAGGATATCGTCTGGACACCGGCGGCGCAGATGGCGGATATCGTGCTGCCGGTCACGACGACACTGGAGCGCAATGACATTGGTGGATCCTCGCGTGACCGCTTTGTGCTGGCTATGCATCAGGCCATCAAACCGCAGCATCAGGCACGTAATGATTTTGATATTTTTGCCGATCTGGCCGAACGTCTGGGCTACCGGGATACTTTCACGGAGAACCGCAATGAGGCGGAGTGGATAGCGCATCTTTATCACCAGTGCGCGCAGGCGCATCAGGAAAAGGGCATCCACTGGCCTGATTTCCACACCTTCTGGTCAGAGGGGTATGTGGAGGTGCCGCAGGGTGGCAAGCCTTTTATTTTTATGGAGGCATTCCGCCATGATCCGGTTGCTAACCCGATAAAAACCGCCAGTGGTAAAATTGAACTGTTCAGTAAGACCATCGCGGATTATCAACTGGACGACTTCGCGCCGCACCCGGAATGGCGGCCACCTGAAGAGTGGCTGGGGGCAGGGATCAGCCAGCGTTTCCCTCTGCATATGATCTCAATCCAGCCAGGCGACCGTCTACACAGTCAGATGGATCCCACGCCGACGGTTCAGGCAAATAAAACGGCAGGCCACGAAACGCTGTGGATGCATCCTGATGATGCCGCTTCGCGTGATATTGCTGATGGTGATGTTATCGACGTCAGTAACGATCGCGGACGGATGTTGGCGGGGGTGCGGCTGACTGACGGTGTTAGCCCCGGCGTGGTGCTGATTTCCACCGGAGCCTGGTTTGATCCCGGCTTTGGCAGAGCCTGGAAATCTTACGATCGGGCCGGTAATCCGAATGTACTGACGCTGGATATTGGCACCTCTTCGCTGACCCAGGGGCCAAATGCCATGAGCTGCCTGGTGGAGATAAAACGCGCCGCGCGGGGCTGAAATCGTCGGGCAGTAAAGCCAGGCGGAAAAATGGCGCACAGGATGTAGCGCTTTTGTTGTTGGCCAAAGGGTAGCGCAGGAAGATTGCAATTTAAGATAACAATCTCATACATGGTTACATTTTGCAGGTAACTGTTGCGAATCATGGCTGGCTACCGGATTAGCCGTATTGCTACAGTTTCAGTCCCAGAGGTATTGATGGGTGAACTTCAAAAAGCCTTCATGCTTTGTTTCACCGACCTGCGCAGACGCGCAGGTTTTTTTTGCCCCAATTCGGCAAAAATTTGCTAATTAAATGAATTTTATATAAAAATATTGCTTTTTTGGCCACCTGGTGACGGTGTAATCACAGGCTGAAACACAGTTTCCCTGTTCTCCGGTCGACATTTTTTATATAACCCACTGTCAGTTATCCCACCAGCTTATGAAAGAACCATGCCCCGCTTAACGAAATTACCGGCTAAAGACCAGGCTAAAACGCCTTTTCACCCTGTTCGTTTCCGCCTGATTTGCCTTGGCGTTCTGAGTTGTCTGGTTTTTTTGCTGGCCAGGGTTGCCGATCTTCAGTTGATCAATCATCCGATGCTGGAAAAACAGGCGGATGAACGATCCCTGCGAACGGTGGTGCTGCCTACCAACCGGGGTACCTTGCTGGACCGAAATGGTGAGACGCTGGCATTAAGCGTGCCTTCGCGCGATATTATTGCCGATCCGCAGCGGGTGCTGGAAGCCCACCCTGATTTCACCAGCGCAAAATGGCAGTATCTGGCAAACGCGCTTGAACAGCGCCCGGAAGATATTGCCCGGCAAATTAACGCCAACCCCGCGCGTCGCTTTCTTTATCTCGGCCACAAAATTGAGCTGGGTATTGCTAAAGATATCGCCAAACTTCATCTGGCCGGGATCACAACCGTTTATGACGACAGCCGTTTTTATCCGATGAGCGAAGCCACCGCGCCATTGATCGGCATTGTCGGTGCGGAAAATAATGGTCTGACCGGGTTGGAAAAAGGCTTTGATAAGGTGCTTCAGGGAGCGCCGGGTGTGGAAAAGTATCGCCAGGATGCCAACGGTAATATTGTGGCGATGATCAATTATGAGCCGCCCCGCCAACCACCAACGGTGCAGCTCAGTATTGATAAATTTGACCAGTACACGCTTTATACCAAACTACGCGATGGGGTGATGTTGAACAAAGCGGACTCCGGTGCCGCGGTACTGGTTAGAATTGATACCGGCGAGATTCTGGGCATGGCCTCCTATCCGTCATTCAACCCCAATAATTTTGGTGATGTTTCTCCGGCACAGATGCGTAATACGGCCATTAACGACAGCTATGAACCAGGGTCAACGGTTAAGCCGCTGGTGGTGATGGAAGGATTGATCCGCAAGCTGGTGCGACCAGATTCGGTGCTGGACACCACGCCGTATCGTGTCAACGGCCATCTGATCCGCGACGTCGGTCACTGGCCGCGTCTGACCATGACCGGCATTTTGCAAAAATCCAGCGACATTGGCGTATCGCATATTGCGCTGGCGATGCCTGCTGAAGTGCTGGTCAATACCTATCGTTCGTTTGGGCTGGGCAAGCCAACCGGGCTGGGGTTGACCGGTGAAAGCGTGGGCTATTTCCCGCTACACCGCGAGCGCTGGGCTGACATTGAACGTGCCACCTTCTCATTTGGCTATGGTTTGCGTGTAACACCGCTGCAAATTGCCCGTGAATACGCCACACTCGGCTCCTTCGGTATTTATCGGCCGTTATCAATCACTAAAGTGACTCCGCCGGTGATGGGGACCCGGGTGGCTGATGAGGATACGGTCCGTGCGGTGGTACATATGATGGAGAGTGATGCGCTACCGGGAGGAAGTGGAGTACGGGCGGCGGTGCCGGGGTACCGCCTGGCGATTAAAACCGGTACGGCAGAGAAAATGGGCAGCAGCGGTAAATACGATGGTGGCTATATTAACTACACGGCAGGTGTGGCACCGGCCAGTAATCCGCAGGTGGCACTGGTTATTATGATTAACCATCCAACGGCGGGAGATCACTTTGGCGGTTCGGTTGCCGCGCCGGTGTTTGGCAATATTATTGGGCCGGTGCTGAAACATATGAATGTGGCACCGGATGCACTGTATGACACCCACAGTGGCACCTGAGACGAAAGAAAAGTGCAGGTTGCCCGGTGTATTTTGCACCTGTCCCCTGTGGACGCGTGGCGTTTTACACGAAAACCTTAAGCTATATCGGGCACCTGAACAGAGACTAAGTGACGGTCCAGGCCTCCGAATACTCTTCTTCCGCAAACAGATTGTATAGCCCTGAAATTTGCTTCAGGCGCAAAACCTCATCATGCTCCATGCCCAGCTCATGTGATATTTTGTCGATACTCCATCCTGACTCAGTCAGACTGGCAACAATATTTATCATTCCCTTAATACAGTGCTTTCCTCTGGCCCTGTTGTGACGGATGGCTGTCGCCATATCTTGCGAAGAATAATGAGGTTCATTAAGTTGAGCGACAGGAAAGTAACCAAAATTCAGCTGCTGAAGTTCGGCTGATCGCATAGCAATGTTAAAGCGACAGACGCCATCGATGATAACATGACCGTTTTTTTCTTTCCGAACCAGCAACGGCTTTGTATACCCGCTGCGCAATATGCTCAAATGAAGGAGCTTTTCTTCTGCCGGTGGCATTGTATTGGGATTATAGTCATTGGTTCTGATATCACCCATTTTTACCCACTGGATACAATCCACAGGATGGTGTCCGAAAGGACTGTGTTTTGATATTGTGGATTTGATGGTGTTAATTATTTCAATTTTTTGTTCAAGGGATACTCTGGAAAGCATTTCATCTATGATTCTGATCATTGCATTAACGTTCATAGCAACTTCCATTGTTTACGACGTGATTGTATTCTTTTACAGTACCTCTCATAAGAAGACATTTTTGTGGGGCTGAAAGATAATATGCGGCACCAATAGTCATTTTTCATAATACATTTGCAAATTCGTCTCCATGACGGTATATCCTTTGCACCCAAATCATTATCCTGTTCCTCCGGTATATTATTAGGGTAGTTCCGTTGTTGATGCCAGGACAGATAAATAAATATTTTGTTTTTGTAATGCTCTGCTGTCTGGTGAGGTGATGTCTTGAGTAAGAAACTGACATATTTCTGCCACGATAAATTATCAGGTTTGCTTAAGTTCTTCTGCCCATAAAATAGTGAACATGATCTACCATATAATGCGCCAGAGTTGGCCCCTTTTACTCTCTGGCTGGCTTTATTCCAGATATCAGGATCAAGTATCTGAAAAAGCCACAGACTCTTTCTCTGTTCCGAGCCATAGGGTTCGCAGATACGCATTTTGTAAGGCGGGATCCCTGCTTTATGCATCAGTTCATAAATGGGATTCATGGGTCTCTGCTCTTTGGCACAATATAACCATATATCTTTAATTCTCCAGTCATACAGCGGATAGATATAATAGCTGAACCCTGATTCAGAAGCGGTTGTCCAGGGCTTGTCATCCATGTAGCGCATTTTTCTGCCTGAGATGATACTTCTGTAACGGTTAAGCGATTCTTCAGCACGTATGCCTACCAGAATGGCGGTGCTTCTGTTTCCGGCAAACCATTTTCCGAATTCTGGAATGAATTCTTCAAAATCTATTCCATAGTAGTAAAAGGGAAAAAAATTCTTATCTGTAATAGCATCAGAGGGAGGGGATCTCACCCATTCAGCTTCTTTATCCCAGCAGGTCCAAAAAGGCTGGTATTGCGATGTACCATTGGTGGTCGTCAATGGCAAGGCAACCCAGAAAAATGTCTCGATAACGTCAGAATATAATTCTTTCATCTGTGTAACATGAGTGATGGTATGAGAAAATTGAACTTCCCAGTCGACAAACAGTACGCTAAATTTTCGGTTCTGTTTCCTTGCTCCCTCTGCAGCCAAATGTAGCATGACAGTTGAGTCTTTCCCTCCAGAGAAAGAGAGGCATACTTTATCAAACGTTTCAAAAACCCAGAATATCCTATCCTGTGCAGCGGTAAGAACACTCTTCCCTAATGTGATTTTTTCCATTTTCTTCCATTTTTTTTATTAGTAATATTAATAAATATGGATGTTAATATTGTTACTTTTCTTTTAGTACATTAAATTATAGTAATAAGTCGTGCAGAGAGTATAACTAAAATATTACCAAGAAAAAAGAAGACTGTTAACGTTTACTTATGTTTCTTTTTGTGTGTTTTTTTACATGATTAATAATTAAAGGTTAGGTTGTTGTTAATTTACCAGGGTCGGAGAAAAACTGAAGTTGAAACTGCTGTTGATGTCATTTTTATCCTCAAAAAGCCATGATGGATTATTAAGTTCGAGGGAGAAAAGTTGTGGTTTAATACCCAGTGAGAGTGTTTTACTGCCTTTGCCGGAAGCGATCGGAATATTGACAGTTGTTGAGCTTCCCGGTGACATGACAGAACCATCATAGCTGACCGCCAGTCCCAGGTTATTCTGGTTGGTAGAAAATAAAGTATTGTCATCGCTCAGTGCTGAACCGGATATACTGAATTTTCCTTTGACAGAAGAGACGGCGTTAAGAATGCTACCTGAGCTACTTGTACAGGAAAGACTGATAGTGGAATAGCTTGTACTGTAATTTTCCGTGCCGGCGTAGGCTTTATCGGTCATTATTCCTGAAAGCGTTATGGGTGTGACTGATAGTGAAGTGTCACAATTGACGGTGCCTGCATTATCCCAGCCAGTGATATACATATTATAATTTGAATTAGGTGTGGTGTTAATACCGCCGACACCATCAAGCCGGAAAAGAGTAATGCCGCTGGTAATCTTTGTGGTGTCGATATCACCTTCTTTCACCATATAGGCCTGAAATGTTAACGTTTTACTTTCTGGTGAATTCTTTTTTATTCTCCAGCCTGTATCCTTTCTGTTTGCTATGGTTGTTCCGCTTGTTGTAAAGGTCCCCAGGTCTTCACCATCAAGAATTAATCCCATTTTCACACCAGAAGGAAAAGTTTGACTACTTCTTACAGGATAAGGGTAGACATAAATATTCTCCTCAATTCCGCTTGAACAGGTGATATCTCTCGTGTAGCTGGGGGAATACCAAATGATATCAGAATTTGAAGATCCTGAGAGAAAAATCAGTGAGTCGAGGTTAACGGTTTCAGTCACTGTGTTGTCGGACGTCAGTTTACACGCAAGGGCATTTGCTTTTTGAGTTGATAACAGGATTAATGAAACAATCAATATGCTGATGTTTAATATCGTTTTGCACACGCTATATCTCCTTTCTTTTTTCATAGCCTGCCTTCCGGCAGGCTGTTTACGAATATATTTTTAGTAATGGCAGTTTTCCATTTGTTGCCATTGTCTGGCGTTACCAATCCTTTTGTCTGTTAACTGGTACCAACGTCAACGCTAATAGTGAAGTCTTTCATGTAGAAACCTATACCCAGTGCCTCGCCATCATCGAGTGAAGAACCATTCACATAAACTGAAATTGTGCCGCTGCCTGCCTGTGTTGCCACGATTGTTGCAGTGTACACCCCCTCTTCTTCAGACACGTTGCTCACTGTGATATCTGTGTAATCGATTGATATAAAACTGATATCTGCCCCGGTGACGTCATTACCGTATAAATCTTTTGCCGTAAGCGTCAGGGTCAGTGAGGTTTCACCATCAGCGGGTGCAATGCTGTTGCTGATGGTGAACGTGGAGTTCCCAGCGTTGATCTCTCCGGCGACAAAGGTGATCTCCGCGCTGGCAGACGAACCGTTGGCTTTGGCGGTAACCGTCAGGGTGGCCGCGGTGGTGCTGGTGGCGGTCAGTGAGGCGGTGCCGTCGCTGCCGGTGGTGACGCTGGCGGCGGAGAGGGTCAGTCCTTCCGCGGCGCTCAGGGCAACCACCTGATCAGCCACCGGATTACCGTTGCCATCCAGTACGGTAACCTGCAGGGCGTTAGCAGCCTTGCCGTCGGCGGTGGCGTTGTCGGTGGTGACGGTCAGCGCACTGATTACCGCGGTGCTGCGGTCGGCGACAAAGGTGATCTCCGCGCTGGCAGACGAAC
>NZ_RHHM01000014.1 GCF_003846135.1 Erwinia psidii | reverse complement strand
TTTTTGAGAAGAAGTTGCTCCGGCGGTTCAGCGTGCTGAACCTCTTAACCCGGCGACCCGTAAGCCGTTGTTCCGTGTCAGTGGTGGCGCATTATAGGGAGTTTGTGACGACTGACAAGTGTTATTTGAAAAAAAAAGCTGAACGTTCAATTTTTGAACTAAAAGTGGGCAAAAGTAGATATTTTGCAAAAATTATCTCTGTTACCCATCAGTTTCAGCTAACTGAAAGTCAGCGTAATGCTTAAACACCCATTAACGTCTGAAATTATCCTGTTTTCCCTCAATATTACCGTTGATCAAACTGATTTATTTTTCCATTTAATTTCTACTGGTCACAGATCCCACAGGGAAAACGTAACAAGGCTGCATGCAACTCATCGGCTAACTCCACAAGCTACTTACCTTGTTTAGCCAACAATGGCTTCACTGTTATGCAGGAAACCAGCCGTCAAAGAATATCTTCAGTAGGATAATTTCCCTTCACAACCGTGAGCAAAAACCAAACTGGCTCAATCAGAGATATACAGAAAACGCGTGAGCATCAGTGCCTAAAAATCTTATAAGACCGGAGACAAAACAAGGTGGGCAGTGAAACTGCGACCCTGGATGAAGACCTCCGTAGCCTGGCTTATCAACAAGCAAAAGAAAACACCGATGCTTTGCACAACACAACGGTGCTTTCTGTAAATGTTAATATCACATCCGATCGCCACTAAATGCAGGTTACTGATGCGCCACAATTGTGTCGTCCTGTATATCCATCTCAATTTTCTTGCCGGGGACAAGACTGCCAGACAGTATCTGCTGAGCCAGCGGGTTTTCTATCTGCTGCTGAATAGCGCGTTTCAGTGGTCTGGCACCATAAACTGGGTCGTAGCCATTTTCGCCCAGCCGGAGCAACGCCTCGTCCGAAATATGCAATTCATATCCGCGCTCAGCCAGACGCTTATACAGCCGTTGCAACTGAATTTTGGCAATTGAGGCAATATGCTTCTCACCCAGCGGATGGAAAACGACCAACTCATCAATACGGTTGATAAACTCAGGACGAAAATGATGACTAACTTCGTTCATCACCACATTCTTCATTTCAGCATATCCCAAGGCGCCAAAACGCTCCTGAATTAAGTCAGATCCAAGATTAGACGTCATGATCACCACTGTATTACGAAAATCTACAGTCCTGCCCTGCCCATCGGTCAGGCGGCCATCGTCCAGTACCTGCAACAGAATATTGAAGACGTCGGGATGTGCCTTTTCAACTTCATCCAACAAAATAACTGAATAAGGGCGGCGGCGAACAGCTTCAGTGATATAGCCACCTTCTTCATATCCAACATATCCTGGAGGTGCACCGACCAGTCGCGAAACAGTATGTTTTTCCATGAATTCTGACATATCAAGACGCACCATGGCATCATCGCTGTCAAACATAAAATTAGCCAACGCTTTACATAATTCGGTCTTACCTACTCCGGTCGGCCCAAGGAAAAGAAATGAACCAATTGGACGATTTGGGTCGGCCAGCCCTGCACGGCTACGTCTTATAGCATTAGAAACAGCCTCAACGGCTTCATCCTGCCCGATAACACGTCCGTGTAACTGCTGTTCCATACGCAACAGCTTATCACGCTCCCCTTCCATCATCCGATCGACTGGGATCCCTGTCCAACGAGCCAATACATCGGCAATTTCAATATCTGTCACACGATTACGCAACAGTCGCATCGTCTTGCCTTCTGACAACGTGGCCGAAGCCAGCTGCTTTTCCAGTTCAGGAATTTTTCCGTATTGCAGCTCGGACATTTGCGCCAAATCACCCGAACGACGTGCCTGTTCAAGTGATAATTTTGCCTGCTCTAACTCTGCCTTAATTGTCTGGGTACCGGAAAGTGAAGCTTTTTCCGCTTTCCACTCCTCTTCCAGTTCAGAATAATCACGCTCTTTTTGAGTCAGTTCGGCTTCCAACATATCAAGACGTTTAATGCTGGCATCATCAGATTCTTTTTTAAGCGCCTGCTGCTCCAGTTTTAACTGAATAATGCGACGCTCCAGACGATCCAGCGATTCGGGTTTGGAATCAATCTGCATTCGAATACTGGAAGCAGCTTCATCAATCAGGTCGATTGCTTTGTCCGGCAAATGACGGTCAGCAATATAACGGTGGGATAATGTTGCGGCTGCCACAATCGCCGGATCGGTGATCTGCACATGGTGATGCAGCTCGTATCGCTCTTTCAGTCCACGCAGTATGGCAATGGTATCTTCCACGCTGGGTTCAGCTACAAAGACCTTCTGAAAACGACGCTCAAGTGCCGCGTCTTTTTCAATATACTGGCGATATTCGTCCAGCGTAGTGGCACCAACACAATGTAACTCGCCACGTGCCAGTGCAGGTTTAAGCATGTTTCCTGCATCCATTGCCCCTTCTGCTTTACCCGCGCCGACCATAGTGTGCAATTCGTCAATAAAAAGAATGACGTTACCTTCCTGTTTTGAAAGATCGTTTAGTACACCTTTCAGACGTTCTTCAAATTCACCACGGTACTTGGCACCAGCCACCAGCGCCCCCATATCCAGAGCCAGCACCCGTCGGCCTTTCAGGCCTTCAGGCACTTCACCATTGATAATGCGCTGGGCAAGACCTTCAACGATGGCCGTTTTACCTACGCCGGGCTCACCGATTAGCACCGGATTGTTTTTTGTACGGCGTTGCAGTACCTGGATCGTCCGACGAATTTCTTCATCACGACCAATCACCGGATCCAGTTTGCCCTTCTCCGCTCTTTCGGTCAGGTCGATAGTGTATTTTTTCAGTGCCTGCCGCTGATCCTCTGCCCCTTGATCGTTCACGCTTTCCCCTCCACGTATCTGATCTATCGCCTTAGTCAAGTTTTCATTGGTCGCGCCAGCAGATTTAAGCAGATCGGCCATTGACCCACGCGATTCAAGGGCAGCCAGAACAAAAAGTTCAGATGAAATAAAATTATCGGCGCGTTTCTGCGCCAGCTTGTCACAAAAATTCAATACGCGAACCAGGTCGGCAGAAGGTTGTACATCGCCGTCACTGCCTTCAACCTGCGGAAGTCGGGCAATGGCCTGCTGTACGCTGTTAGTGAGCAATGCCACATCCGCGCCAGCGGTAGTGAGTAATGGACGAACAGAGCCGCCTTCCTGACTGAGCAGCGCACTCATCAGGTGAAGAGGTTCGATAAACTGGTTGTCATGCCCAAGAGCTAAAGACTGGGCATCTGCGAGAGCAAGCTGGAATTTGTTAGTAAGACGGTCCAGACGCATAATTTCCCCCATTCAGGTCAAATTGCTACTGGAGATTAAATGAGGTCATGCCTCAAATTTTCAAGTTAATGACCAGAATATTTTGGTGAAAAATACATCAATCCGAACCGCCTTATGGCGACAGGTTATATCAGCCAGATCAAACTTGCCATACGCCCGGTAACTCCATCACGCCGGAATGAGAAAAATTGGCGTTGATCGGACAGGGTACAAAGACCGCCACCCGTTATCTCACGTACACCTCTGCGCACAAGACGGGTTCGTGCGAGTTGCCAGATATCAGCATAATATTTTTCACCAACCGCGCGAAATGCTGCATCAGCGGTTAAATCTTGTGCAATAAAGGCTTTGCGAACCTCAGGACCCACTTCAAAAGCATCAGGCCCAATAGCCGGCCCCATCCAGACAAAAATATCCTCCGCCTTAGCGCGAAAAGCATCCAGAGTGGCTTCCAGAACGCCGGCACACAACCCCCGCCATCCCGCATGGGCAGCTGCAATCTCTTTTCCGTCACGGGAACAGAATAATACAGGCAGGCAATCGGCTGTCATTACCGCGCATACGACACCGCGCTCACGGGTGTAAGCTGCATCTGCCTGAAGGGAATGCGGCTGTTTATCTGTCAGATGAAGCACCTTTATGCCATGTATCTGTTCCAGCCATACTGGCATCGCAGGCAATTCAGCCCGTTCAACCAGGCGCTGACGGTTAATCTGTACATCCGTCGGGCTGTCCCCAACATGGGCACCAAGATTAAGGGCATCCCAGGGGGGGCCACTGATGCCACCCAGTCGGGTTGTCGCTAATGCCCGCACAGTGGCAGGCACATTCCATTCGGGAATAATCAGGCTCATTACCAGTCCAGTTGATCTTTAAACTCTTCAGTATCTGCTTTCAAAGCGATGATCAGGTCGATCATATCCTGTGGCAGCGGTGCATGCCATTCCATCTCAATACCGGTGATTGGATGATACAAACGCAACATAGTGGCATGCAGCGCCTGCCGATCAAATTTACGTAAAGCAGAAATGAAACCTTCAGAAGCTCCTTTTGGCGGACGAGGGCGTCCCCCGTACAGAGGGTCACCTACCAGAGGATGATTGATATGCGACATATGGACACGGATCTGGTGAGTGCGGCCGGTTTCCAAACGCAGTCGCATACGGGTATGAGCACGGAAATGCTCCATTATCCGGTAGTGCGTGGTTGCAGGTTTACCCATTGGGTGTACCGCCATATGAGTACGTTTGGTTGAATGACGGCTAATGGGTTCATTGACGGTGCCACCGGCAGTCATCCTGCCAATTGCCACCGCTTCGTACTCACGGGTAATTTCACGCAGTTGTAGGGATTCCACCAGATGAGTTTGAGCCGGGACTGTTTTCGCCACCACCATAAGCCCCGTGGTATCTTTATCCAGACGATGCACAATGCCCGCACGTGGCACATCGCAAATGGCAGGATACAGGTGAAGCAGCGCATTGAGCACGGTGCCATCAGGATTACCAGCTCCCGGATGCACCACTAAATTGCGGGGCTTATTGATAACCAAAATGTCATCATCTTCATAGACAACATCCAGAGGAATATCCTGCGCTTCCCAGCGCACGTCTTCCTCAATCTCAGCATTGATAGCTATTTGTTCGCCACCAAGTACTTTTTCCTTAGGTTTATCGATGATCGCACCATCAACGACGACGCGCTGGTCGAGAATCCACTCTTTTATACGAGATCTTGAATAATCAGGGAACAATTCGGCTAAAGCCTGATCTAAGCGTTGTCCGAGTTGCGATTCGGAGATCGTTGCGTTGAGTTTTACTGGTTGTGCCATAAACAGCTTCTTCGTTAACGTTGGGTTTTCACGGCAATGCCGTTTAATATAATGTGCTATTGTACATGGTCACTATCGGGAGCTACATGGACAGCTTCCTGAATAACACTCTGAGGATAATCAAATCGTCATGACGCGTATGAAATATCTGGTGGCTGCAGCCACGTTGAGCCTGGCATTAGCGGGTTGTTCCGGCTCGAAGGATACGGTGCCCGATAGCCCACCTTCTGAGATTTATGCCACTGCCCAGCAAAAACTGCAGGACGGTAACTTTAAAGGAGCAATAACGCAACTGGAAGCACTCGATAACCGCTATCCATTTGGGCCCTACTCCCAGCAAGTTCAGTTGGATCTGATCTACGCTTATTACAAAAATGCCGATTTGCCAATGGCGCAGGCTGCAATCGATCGCTTTATGCGTCTGAATCCAACCCATCCAAACATCGATTACGTGATTTATATGCGTGGTCTGACGGATATGGCACTGGATGACAGTGCATTACAGGGCTTTTTTGGTATTGACCGTTCCGATCGCGATCCATCCCACGCGCGTGACGCCTTCCACGATTTCTCTCAACTGCTGCGCGGTTATCCAAACAGTCAGTATGCCACCGATGCAAGAAAGCGTCTGGTATATCTGAAAGATCGCCTGGCGAAATATGAATTATCTGTTGCGCAATTCTATACCAAGCGCGGAGCTTATGTCGCTGTCGTCAATCGTGTGGAACAGATGATGAAGGATTACCCTGATACACAGGCAACGCGTAATGCACTGCCGCTGATGGAAAACGCTTACCGCAAGCTACAACTGAATGCAGAAGCGGATAAAGTTGCGAAAATAATTGCTTTAAATAAAGCCTGACACAGTAAAAAGAGGCTGCTTACCACCAGCCTCTTTCCACTCGTACAGTTCCTCGTTACAACAAGGTTACGCAATCAAAGGTTACCACTAAGAAAGCGGCCAGAACTTTCCGCCTTCTTGCTCAGGAAAAATTTATTTACCGATTAACTTACCCATCATGCGCCTTGATTTTCCACTCCACAAGTCTTTGCCACTCAATCCACGGCTCTTCTCTCAGATTTTGCATCATTGACAAAAAGTGACAAAAAAAACGATCTGAGCCATAGATTTCGCCATTATTCGAGGTATGCTGGATCTACATTCGACGGAAATGACAGAGAGGTAAGTACTATGGTTCTGAACATTACCAGCAAGCAAATGGAAATCACCCCCGCTATCCGCCAACATGTCGAAGAACGCCTGGCCAAACTTGAAAAATGGCAAACCCATCTGATCAATCCTCATATCGTTCTTTCGAAAGAACCAAAAGAATTTGTTGCTGACGCGACCATCAACACGCCAAATGGACCTCTGGTTGCCAGTGCCAAACACGATGATATGTATACTGCAATCAATGAACTTATTAATAAACTGGAGCGCCAACTGAACAAAGTTCAGCATAAAGGCGAAGCACGTCGGGCCGCTGCCAGTGTCAAAGATCTCAGCATCGTTGATGAAGAATAAGTCTGCATCAAAAAGGATAATATGAATGGAAAACCAGCCACCCGGCTGGTTTTTCGTCTATCGCGTTCCGCATGCCTATCCCTTCCAGATACGGTTTCAATAAACACTCAATATTATCAGCCACCTCAGCGCCTTTGGTTTGAAGGATTTTCAGTTATGTGACGCACATTTTACTGACTAGCGCAATATTATTTCAAATTCAGTCAGAAAGGAAAAAATTACCGGATATATCTTCTGCTCACCGGCCCTTGCCCTTGCCCTTGCCCTTGCCCTTGCCCTTGTAAAAAAATAAAATATTGAAATACATATAAAAATACGAAATACATCATAACTGATAATGGAACATTCGCCAAAATAACTGCCCAGACCGTGCCTTTTCGCGGCAAAAGAAACATCAGATTGGCCGTTAAATGTCAATGTCGACCGCTCCCTGTATGGCAGGTAATCCACCGCAAAAGGAGGATGTTATGACCTGCACCTGGTTAAGGCGAGGGTACGGGCTGCCTGAAACGGCATTATACTCAGGACATCTGCCAGCTTTCCCATATGTCACGTTTTTTATTGACAGAGAGAAATCGCAGCGGTTACTTTAACCGTTCAGAAATTATGGACAGTATCATGAACAAAAAGTCGTTCTTCTCCGCATTCTTCTTTACCTCTCCCCATAACTGGGATGCTATTCGTCATGCAAGGAAGAATGCGAAGACGAACAACTAAGCCTCCCAATCGGGAGGCTTTTTTTATGAACATCTGACAGGTAGCATTATGACCGATAATAACCCACTGCTGGATCTGCGTGACAAGATCAGCACCCTGGACACTGAATTGCTGGGTTTACTGGCGCGCCGCAGGAAACTGGCAACAGAGGTGGCAATGGCCAAGATGGCCACCCACCGGCCAATTCGTGATATTGAACGGGAACGGGAACTCCTGGAAAACCTCATAACAAAAGCTAAAACACACAAGCTTGATGCATATTATATTACCCGCCTGTTTCAACTGATTATTGAAGACTCGGTTTTAACCCAGCAAGCATTGCTGCAAAAAAACCTGAATGAAACCTGTGCACACTCTGCCCGAATTGCCTTTCTTGGCCCAAAGGGTTCTTACTCGCACCTCGCTTCACGCTATTATGCAACACGACATTTTGATAATGTTATTGAAAGCGGATGCCTGAATTTCCGTGATATTTTCAGCCAGGTTGAAACCGGTCAGGCAGACTATGCCGTATTGCCAATTGAAAATACCAGCTCCGGGTCAATCAATGACGTTTATGATCTTCTGCAGCAAACCAGCCTTTCCATCGTTGGCGAAATGACTATCCCGATTGACCACTGCGTGCTGGTTTCCGACACGACCGATTTGCAACAGATCGACACGGTTTACAGTCATCCTCAACCTTTCCAACAATGTAGTCGGTTTATTCACCGCTACCCACACTGGAAAATTGAATATACCGAAAGTACCGCAGCAGCGATGGAAAAGGTAGCTGCACTGAAGTCACCGAAAGCGGCGGCTTTGGGGAGTGAGGCTGGCGGGACACTATATGGATTACAGGTGCTGGAACGCAACCTGGCTAATCAGCAGCAGAACTTTACCCGCTTTATTGTTCTTGCCCGTAAACCTGTTGAAGTAACCATACAGGTACCAGCTAAAACCACATTGATCATGGCAACAGGTCAACAGGCTGGTGCTCTGGTGGAAGCTCTGTTGGTTTTACGACAACATAACCTTCCAATGAGCAAACTGGAATCGCGCCCAATTAATGGCAACCCATGGGAAGAGATGTTCTATATTGATTTTCATGGCAATTTGCGTTCGGAGGCAGTACAGCAAGCTTTACGTCAACTGGCAAGCATAACCCGTTCTCTCAAGGTACTTGGCTGTTATCCTGGTGAGAATATTGTCCCTGTTGAACCGAAATAATTTTAACTATATCAGCCGCCATCACCGCGGCTGTTTTTTCCATTACGCAGGAACAATTAAGATGTAGATACATAGCAAACCATCGAGTTGAATTCACAGGTTATTATCAAATACCAGTCATCCAAAGTCTTATCGCTGTTACATGGTTTCTACATTCATAAAATCGCGTTTCTTCTTTCGTAACGCTGAACTGTTACACAGTCATGCCCCACATTCCGGCAATTGTTATCAGAGACTTTCGGTGAAAGTACGGGCGATAACATCACGCTGCTGTTCCGGCGTCAGTGAATTAAAACGCACAGCATAACCGGAAACACGAATAGTCAGCTGTGGATATTTCTCAGGGTGGTTAACAGCGTCTTCGAGTGTTTCACGACGCAGCACGTTGACGTTCAGATGCTGACCACCTTCAACCCGTACCTGCGGTTTTATCTCCAGAGGAATCTCACGATATTCAACGTTGCCAAGTTCACCAATCGGGACAACCTGACCTTCATGGTACTCAGCTTTAGCACAGACACAGCGAGCTTCTTCTTTTTCATTGTCAAGCAGCCAGAATGAATTTAACAGTGCCGCATTGGCTGCTTTAGTGATTTGAACTCCGGTAATCATTTTATGCCTCCCAAACTATCCATTAATGAGATCTATCAGCAAGTGAATTTATATACACTCATGAATTGTATTAGGTCTGTATATCAGCACGCAGGAAGGGTGTTTTTGATTTCAATCAATATTGCTGAGTCGCAAAAAATCGCCAGACAATCAACTTATTGATTTAACTCAACTTGAATTGGAATTCATTGTGTTTGTTATTTTGTAAATTTTCAATTTTATTTTAATTTTGTGCGGGTAAAAATCCGCGTTAAGCTGTCTGCTGGTTATCTCTGAGGAGGCAGAAATGGTCAATGCACTGACCTGGCACGACGTGCTGGCACAGGAAAAAGAAAAAACTTACTTTATCGAAACATTGTCGTCAGTATCAAAAGCGCGTGCTACGGGTAAAACAATTTACCCGCCCCAGAAAGATGTGTTTAACGCCTTTCGTCTGACAGAGCTGGGAAACGTAAAGGTAGTGATCCTTGGCCAGGACCCTTACCACGGCCCGAATCAGGCGCATGGCCTGTCTTTTTCCGTCTTACCGGGTATCGCAATCCCCCCTTCTCTGCTCAATATCTATAAAGAGCTGGAAACGGATATTCCTGGCTTCAGCCGTCCCCAGCATGGCTTTCTTGAAAGTTGGGCGCATCAGGGAGTTCTGCTGCTGAACACGGTATTAACCGTTGAAGCTGGGCAGGCACATTCTCACGCACGTTTTGGCTGGGAAACGTTCACAGATAATGTCATCACAGCAATTAATGAATATCGCGAGGGCGTGGTTTTTTTACTCTGGGGATCGCACGCACAGAAGAAAGGGGCGATTATCGACAGAAACCGCCATTATGTATTGCTGGCACCTCACCCTTCTCCCCTGTCCGCTCACAGAGGTTTTTTTGGTTGCGGACATTTTTCAAAGACCAATCAATGGCTGATTCAGCATGGGCAAAAACCCATTGACTGGATGCCGGAACTGCCACAATAAAGGACGCTAACGACGAAAACACTCTTGAGGTTTAATGCGGTTGCTGTGAGCATTAAACCTCAGTGTTTACAGGCGTTCGTGAATTAAGCTTTCGCTTTAGAAACGGCGACCATTGCGGGGCGGAGCAAACGACCATTCAGGGTATAGCCGCGCTGCATTACCAGCAGCACATGGTTTGGCGCCACATCACTGGATTCCATCATCGACATTGCCTGATGGATCTCCGGGTTAAATGGAACGTTTACGTCGCCAACAACCTCGACACCAAACTTACTAACAGCATCCAGCAACGATTTCAGTGTCAGGTCGATTCCCTCAACCATTGCAGTAAGTTCAGGATTCTCTTTATCTGACACTTCCAACGCGCGCTCCAGGCTGTCAATTACCGGCAGCAGTTCGTTGGCAAATTTTTCCAGCGCAAATTTATGCGCCTTTTCGACATCCTGTTCCGTGCGACGACGAATATTTTCGATTTCAGCCTGCGCCCGAAGCTGTGCTTCGCGCACACCACCCAGAGCTTGTGCAAGTTCAGCTTCCAACTCTGCAATGCGCTCATTTTGCGGATCCAGCCCTTCTTCTGTCTCCGTCTCAAGGTGTTCCGCCTGCTCCATCTCAATATCGTCTGAGACTTGCTCGTTTGGTGTTTTCTGTTCTTTACTACTCATGAAATTCTCCGCGTTTATGCACATTCATCTCGCTGGTTCGCTTATTATGGGGATCAGGATTGTGGTTTCAAGGGAACCCTTCACATTGTCTGAGGTAGTTTACCCTAATGAGGAATACCAGCATCATGAACAATCATTTCAACTGCATTGGTATTGTGGGGCATCCGCGCCACCCTACTGCACTCACCACCCATGAAACACTTTATCGCTGGCTGGCAGCAAAAGGATATAAAGTAATTATTGAACAACAGATTGCACGTGAGCTGAATCTGTCTGACGTGGAAACGGGTACGTTATCTGAGATCGGACAACGAGCCGAACTCGCGGTAATCGTAGGCGGTGATGGCAATATGTTGGGAGCAGCACGCGTACTGGCTCGCTATGATATCAAAGTGATTGGCATCAATCGTGGAAACTTGGGTTTTCTCACCGATTTGGATCCAGATAACGCCCAGCAGCAGCTGGCCGAGGTGTTGGAAGGAAAATACATAACCGAAAGACGGTTTCTGCTTGAAGCCCGGGTTTGCCGTCAGGGGCATCCTCCAAAAATTGGTACTGCCATTAATGAAGTGGTGCTGCACCCCGGTAAAGTAGCACACATGATTGAGTTTGAAGTCTACATTGATGACTCGTTCGCGTTTTCTCAGCGCTCCGATGGCCTGATTATCTCAACACCTACCGGCTCCACAGCTTATTCACTTTCTGCTGGTGGGCCAATTCTCACTCCTTCGCTGGATGCGATAGCGATTGTCCCTATGTTTCCGCATACGCTGTCCGCACGCCCTCTGGTGATTAACAGTAGCAGTACGATTCGCCTGCGTTTCTCTCATATGCACAGCGATTTGGAAATCAGCTGTGACAGCCAGATAGCTTTACCAATCCAGGAGGGTGAAGACGTTCTTATCCGCAGAAGCGATGATCACCTTAATCTGATTCACCCTGAGAATTATAACTATTTCAATACGCTAAGTTCAAAGCTCAACTGGTCAAAAAAATTGTTTTAAAAATCGGCTTCAGCTACTTTACTGGTTATAAAACCAGTATATACTGTATAAAAAATCACATCTGTGTATTTATACAGGAGCATATATTATGCTGGCGCAACTGACTATCAGTAATTTTGCGATTGTCCGCGAACTCGAAATCGATTTTCAATCCGGCATGACAGCAATAACCGGCGAAACAGGTGCCGGAAAATCCATTGCAATTGATGCTTTGGGTTTGTGCCTGGGAAGCCGCGCTGAAGCAGATATGGTTCGTCAGGGTGCCACAAGAGCAGATATCTGTGCCAGTTTTATCCTGAAGGATACTCCTTCAGCTTTGCAATGGCTGGTTGCTAACCAACTTGATGAAGGCAACGAGTGTCTGTTACGCCGGGTCATCAACAGTGACGGACGCTCGCGAAGCTTCATAAATGGTACAACCGTTCCTCTTTCACAGCTGCGTGAACTGGGCCAGTTGCTTATTCAGATCCACGGACAACATGCCCATCAGTTGTTGCTTAAACCAGAGCATCAAAAAACGCTTCTTGATGGCTATGCAGGAGAAAATATACTGTTAAAGGAAATGGCAGATAGCTATCGTCAATGGCATCAGAGCTGCAGATTATTGGCTCAGCATCAACAATCATCGCAAGATCGTGAAGCACGTCGCGAACTATTGCAATATCAGTTGAAAGAACTCAATGAATTCGCGCCTCAGACGGGTGAATATGAGTTAATTGATGAAGAATACAAGCGGTTGGCTAACAGTGGACAATTACTTTCTACAGGGCAGCAAGCTCTGATGCTACTGGCTGATGGCGAAGACAGCACATTACAGAATCAGCTCTACGCTGCTCAGCAAATGCTCAGTGAACTGGTGACACTGGATGATAAATTGACTGGTGTCTGTACCCTGCTTGATGAAGCAGCAATACAAATCAGTGAAGCCAGCAGTGAACTTCGTCATTATTGTGAACGTCTGGATCTGGACCCTAACCGGCTACATGAACTGGAACAACGGCTCTCCCGCCAGATTACTCTGGCGCGTAAGCACCATATTTCGCCGGAAGAACTACCGCTCTTTCATCAACAATTACTGAAAGAACAGGAATTGCTCAATCAGCAGGAAAGCGCACAGGACGACCTGGCACTGGTTGTCGCACAGCATCATAAGGTGGCGCTTGACCATGCTGAAACACTACACCTGCGACGTGTTCACTATGCACAGGAGCTCAGCCGGCTTATTGGCGAAAGTATGCATTCACTTTCAATGCCGCATGGACAGCTAAATATCAACATCGTTTTCAACCCTGGTCACCTCACAGCGGAAGGTGCGGACCGCATTGATTTTCAGGTCAGTACCAACCCAGGTCAGCCAATGCAACCACTGTCAAAAGTGGCTTCAGGTGGAGAGCTTTCACGTATCGCACTGGCTATTCAGGTTATTACCGCAAAAAAAATGGATACCCCTGCGTTAATTTTTGATGAAATTGATGTGGGTATCAGTGGTCCCACCGCAGCGGTAGTTGGCAAAATGCTGCGTCAACTGGGAAAATCCACTCAAGTGATGTGCGTCACCCACTTGCCGCAGGTGGCTGGTTGCGGTCATCATCATTTTTTCGTCAGTAAAGAGACTGATGGGGAGATAACTGAAACCCAGATGCGCTCTCTTGATAAACGTGCACGTCTCCAGGAACTGGCAAGGTTGCTGGGCGGAAGTGAAGTGACCCGGAACACCCTGGCAAATGCAAAAGAGCTTTTAGCCGCCTGAAGTCGCACTTTTCAGGACACCTGTGGTCATAAGCTTAATTCACAGAGGTTTCAAACTGTGGAAAGGTTTATTATTATCGGCTTCTTACGCTGTTATCGTCATAACTGTTCGATACAGCCAGATTGTTGGTCCTAAAAGGAATAAAGATACTTATGCGCTGTAAAACGCTGACTGCTGCGGTGGTGGTTCTTCTTATGATGACCGCTGGATGTTCCACTCTGGAACGGGTGGTTTATCGTCCAGACATCAACCAGGGTAACTACCTTGTTGCGAATGACGTTTCTAAAATTCATACCGGTATGACCCAACAGCAGGTGGCTTACACCCTCGGAACACCGATGATGCGTGACCCGTTCGGAAGCAACGTCTGGTATTATGTATTCCGTCAGGAGCCAGGCCATGAACCGGTTACTCAGCAAACGTTGACACTCACTTTCGATAGCAACGGTACGCTGGCTCATATTGATAACAAACCCAATCTGAGCAGCAAGAAAAGCTGAGTGAAATAGCAGTGCAGAAAAAACGACAAAAAGAAGCAGTAAGGCGCGTAATGCGCCTTATTTTTTTGCGCCACGCTCTGCACGCTGACGACGCAGATCTTTTGGATCTGCAAGCAGAGGGCGATAAATTTCAATACGGTCACCACTGTGAACTTCATCATGCAGTTTCACAGGCCGGCTGAACACACCAACCTTATTACTGGTGAGATCGACATCTCCACGCAGCTCAAGAAGCCCTGATGCTTTAATAGCCTGCTCAACTGTGCTGCCCTCTGCCACATTCACCGTGAACAGATACTGCTTCTCAGGTAGGGCATAAACAACTTCAACTGAGATATCAGGCACTGTAAACCTCTTTAGCTCGCAGGGTAAAAGCCTGCACCATGCTACTGGCAAGCTCTTTAAAAACCCGACCAAACGCCAGCTCTACCAGCACACTGTTGAACTCAAACTCCAGATTTAGCTCAACCTTACAGGCTTCTTCACTCAGCGCCGTAAATACCCAGCCACCGGTTAATTTACGGAACGGCCCTTCTACCAGCTGCATGCTTATACTCTGATTATTTGTCAGGGTATTACGCGTCACGAAGGTTTTGCTGATGCCTGCCTTTGACACATCGACTGACGCCGTCATTTGTTGTTCATTGTATTCAAGTACGCGGCTACCGGTACACCCTGGGAGAAATTCCGGGTAGGCGTCAACATCATTTACTAACCGGAACATTTGCTCGGCGCTGAAAGGTACCAGCGCAGAACGACTAATCTGAGACATAGCATTTCCTGTTAATCTTATAATTTCCCAATTGTAACATTGCCGCGGATCAAACAAAAATTCTAAGCCGCCAGCGTTCTGCTAAAATAGCGTTTTTCCCTGCCGCTGTTGTTACAGGGGATGTCATCAATCATCGCTTCATGTAGACTAAGTTGCACTATGACAAAGAAAAAAACACATAAACCCGGTTCAGCGACCATTGCCATGAACAAGCGCGCACGGCATGAATACTTCATCGAGGAAGAGTTCGAAGCCGGGCTTTCGTTACAGGGATGGGAAGTCAAATCACTTCGGGCCGGTAAAGCTAATATCAGCGACAGCTATATCTTGCTCCGGGATGGTGAAGCTTATCTGTTTGGCTCTACTTTTCAGGCACTCACTGTAGCTTCATCGCATGTGGTATGCGATCCAACACGCAACCGTAAGTTATTGTTAAATAAAAAAGAACTGGATTCGCTTTATGGTCGGGTAAACCGAGAGGGTTATACCGTAGTCGCGCTGTCACTTTACTGGAAGAATGCCTGGGCCAAGCTGAAAATAGGCGTAGCGAAAGGTAAAAAAGAGCATGATAAACGCGATGATATTAAAGCTCGTGAGTGGAAATTAGACAAAGCGCGCATTATGAAGCACGCTAATCGCTAAATCACTGGTGCAGCGACAGGTTTTTCTGTTAGACTTCTGTACAGTACTTGGGGCTGATTCTGGATTCGACGGGATTTGCGAAGCCCAAGGAGCATGCCGAGGGGCGGTTGGCCTCGTTAAAAGCCGCAAAAAAATAGTCGCAAACGACGAAAACTACGCACCTGCTGCTATCGCAGCTTAATCAGCCTAAGAAACTGAAGGTGTCCTCTCTCCCTAGCCTCCGCTCTTAGGACGGGGATCAAGAGAGGTCAAACCCAAAAGAGATCGCGTGGATGCCCTGCCTGGGGTTGAAGCGTTAAATCCAATCAGGCTAGTTTGTTAGTGGCGTGTCCGTTCGCAGCTAACAGGTGAATGTAAAAACTGGACTAAGCATGTAGTGCCGACGGTGTAGTAATTTCGGACGCGGGTTCAACTCCCGCCAGCTCCACCACACAAGCATTCGATAGCGTTCTCTAACTATCGAAAATCAAATAAAAAGCCCTAAATTATAATGATTTAGGGCTTTTTTAATACCTTTAGCATTCGTTTAGTATCATTTTAACTCGCAAACTTTGGTAGTATGTTTGGTAGTGATTAACCTGTACTGCAAAAATGCGTACTACCAAAAACCATTACTACATAAAAAAGCCTGTTTTCTATTTCCTATATGCTTTTTTAGGGCGTCCGGCCTGTCCTGCTGTCCAAAATCGCGTAAACAAATGATTTTACTTATTAATATAGGTAAAAAGACACTGTCCACAGGCACGAAAACCGGGGACGGGGCGTGTCCATTCCCGGACGCTCAGGGGTTAGCAGTATGTCGCTCTGGTTTTTGGCAGTATGCAGGGAGACTACGCCATGCCTAAGATTATTACCCCTTTAACGCCTACTGAGGTTGCTAACGCCAAAGCCAAAACAGACCCGGCCACGGGCAAAAAACAGGACACACCCTACCGTGACGGTGACGGACTGGAACTTATGGCGAAAGCATCAGGTAGCCGGGTGTGGTATTTCCGCTATCGTAAGCCAGTAAGCGGTAAACGCACTATGTTGAGCCTGGGGGAGTTTCCGGCTGTGAGTCTGGCGCAGGCCCGAAAGGTTAAGAACGAGGCCAAAGCGCTACTTTCGCAGGGTATCGATCCGGTAGAACAGCGCAAAGCCGATGCAAACGCCCTCAGAGAGACACACAGTAATACGCTACAGGCTATTGCCATGCGCTGGATCGAACACAAACGTAAAAACGTCACGGAAGATTACGCCGACGATGTGTGGCGCTCCCTTGAAAAAGATATTTTCCCTGCAATAGGTCATATCCCGGTAACGCTGCTAAAAGCGCCGGTGCTGCTGGACGTGCTCAACGTGATCGTTGCTCGCGGCAATCTGGAAACAGCCCGCCGCCTTGCACAGCGCACAAAAGAAATCATGGATTACGCCATGAACACCGGCCTGGCCGATGCCAACCCTTTTACCACGGTGAAAAGCGCCCTTCCTGTGCCGAGGAAAGAGAAGAACCCGACGATACGCCCGGAAGCCCTCCCCGGCCTTATGCAATCACTGGCAATCGCTCAAATCGAACGCTCTACGCGCCACCTCATAGAGTGGCAGCTTCTTACAGCCGTTCGACCTGGTGAAGCCGTTATGACACGCTGGAGCGAAATAGACTGGAAGAAAAAGCAATGGGACGCACCGGCGGCCACAATGAAAATGGATCGTCCGCATTCGGTACCGCTTTGTCCTCAGGCGCTGGACATACTGGAAGCAATGAAGCCCATCAGCGGCCACAGGGAATATGTCTTTCCCGGGCGCAAAAACCCCAAAACGCACATGCACAGCCAAAGCGCCAATGCCGCATTAAAGCGCATGGGCTATCAGGACATGCTTACCGCGCATGGTATGCGCTCTATCGTCAGTACGGCCATGAATGAGCATGGAAGTTTTCGCCCGGATGCCATAGAGGCAGTGCTGGCGCACGGAGAAAAAAACTCAATTCGGGCAGCCTACAATCGCGCTACTTATCTGGAAGAACGCCGGGGAATGATGGACTGGTGGGGAGAGTTTGTTAGCAGTGCGGCCAACGGTCATCAAATGGCGGGGGCTGCATTGCGTCATTTAGGTGTAGTCGGTGGCGAAGATGCACAGTGACGCTATTTTTACACTGGTTAATGTCCACATAGCGTTATTAGCCTATGATTACGAACAACAGCACGACGAGCCAACCGGCTGGTGTATTGAGCATGTCCATACCTTAACCGATGTGCAAATCTGCGTAGCGCTAAGTGCGGTAGATGCGCTGGACTTAATCTACCCCTCCCCGGAAATCATACGAGAACTTGGCAACCCCACCAGCGAAACATGGCAATTTATAACCACTATGGCGACTTCCCCAACGGATCTTGCTGTAGCTGCCGTTGCGCTGTCTGGTGCGTTCAGAACGCCCGACAATGACGTTCTGGCCGCGCTGGCGCGCCTGTCCGGCAAAGCGCTGTTAAGGTTACACAGGGAAGCCGAGATTATGTCTGGTTTTGATAATATCGACGAGGCCAAAAAACGCAGGCAATTAGGCGGTATAAACCGTAGTAAAAAATATGATGGTGCAATCAAACTTCGGTGCAGAGCCTGGGCGAATGACATTATCGAACGCCATAAAAACGAAGGACGCAGCGAGCCAACAAAAGCCGCTTTATCCCGGCTGGTGGATGATAAATACCGTGCATTTATCTCCGCTTATCCGAAGGAAACACCTGAATTTCAGAAGTTACATCCACCGGGGAGGGATATTTTACCTGTTGGCGCGGGGTTAGCGCCAAACGGCTCGATCTATAACTGGGTTAAGGATATGGTAAACGGCCAGCAGCGGAAAAATAGTAAAGCCCCCGCGTAGTTCCGGGGGCTGGCTTACGAAAACAGCGCGTTTGCATCTATGCGGTAATAACGCCGCCGCTTGTTAAAAACCGGATCATTCTTGCGTGGGTTATAGTCGATTTTTCCGTCTTTGCCCTTAGCACTTAATAGCGCCCCCATAGCTTCCAGCGTGTCCATTGTGGCTTTAAAATTATGGTTCGCCAATATACGTTGCATGGCCTCGGGTATGATCCAGTAGCATTCGGCTACGCCCTCGTTTGCCTGTTCAGGTGCACCGATATCAAGATTGTCAAAGCGTGGGTTGGCGCTCCCACCATCCAGTAATGCGATATAACCATCATGTACACGCACCCTGTCGGTAGTATCTCGCATAAAGTTCACCGGACCATTGGCGCTTAAATACTGGCGAAGGTGATCTATACCGTTGACACCTTCCATATCGCGCAGCGTTCCACGGTCAGCGACATAAGCCAGAAAACAACTACCAACACCTTTAAACGCCTCGCCCTCCTGCCAGCCAGTGATACCCGCCGCTGTCGCCACTTCCCCGGCCACCGCGCAAAGGGTGAAACGCTCCATAACCCTGTCCAGTTGTGCGCCGGTATTCTGTGAGCGATACTGCTGCCGGAAATCTTCGCGAAGAGTGTCAACGCGAGCGATCAGCTTTGAACGTACCGAACAGGTTAGATATTCCAGCCAGGTAATACCCGCCGCACCGTAGTATGTTGCCGCCGAACGGTTAAGCCCATCGGCAAACTGCTTTGAGTATTCTTCTGTGTGTTCCAGACCGTGGAGAGTATCAAACAGCCCCGTTGTTTCACTGACGATAGCGGGAACATCGACAAAACGCGCCTGTTGCCCTGCCTCCACCGTTTCACCTGCCGCTTTAAGATAACTATCGAACGGCCTTTCACTGGAGGCCAGCACCAGAGTACGCCACTGCAACACCTCGCGCAGAGTAATATCTTTTGTCCCGCGCTCCTTACCACGGCCCATAGCCAGCATGTAAGCGGTGCTGCCAACAATTTTTGGCGATACGGCTTTCAGTTCGTCCAGTATCAGAGGCAGATCGTTGTGGGTCGTCGCCATCACCTCCAGCCCCACCAGCGAAGTGTTCCACGTTCTGACATAACCGCCCGAAGTTGTGCCTTTACCCCACACCGAAGCCGCTACGTGCTGGACGGTGCTCTTGCCTTTAGTCGATGCGCCGAGGAGAGAGAACACGCCACCATCCATGCCCGTCACATCCATCAGCGGAGCCGCCAGCGCTACGCAAACAGAGAACACCAGACGGCTGTTACCTGCGCATTTAGCCGCGATATACTGCTGCCATTCGGTAAGGGTTCCGGCCTGTGCCAGTTGGCATTTATCCCGTCCCCTGTGCTGATACATCACCGAATCAGCATCTTTGCCAACAGATCGGTCAGGCAGCACAAAAACTTTGCCGTCATGCCAGCCTGTTATTGCGGTACAGGTAATGCGTCTGGTCGCGGAAGTAATATTAAGATAAGTCAGTAGCGACTTTGCCATACCGCTGTTGATCCATAGCCCCATCGCGGCCAGGCGCTGGGGAACATCGCTACCCTGCTTATGCAGATGTTCATCCGGTACAACATAGTGCTTGGTTTCGCCGTCAAAATCGCAGAATTCCACCAGCCGGCCCCAGTTATCACCGTAAGCATCACGGGTGCGTCCACGAACAGCAAACGCAGCCGATATTTTACGGACGAGAATACCTTTAGCACCTTTGCTTCCTGTCTCGTAGTTTTCCATCAACCCGTCCCCGGTCATGTAAAAACCTGTTTTCTCCTTTTCGGTGTAGGGCCGGAGTGTTTGAGGGTTCTCCCAGCCCTTACGCTGCGCATCAGCAAAAATCGCTTTGTAGCTGGTCAGGTCTGCGCGGGAGGTTTCCCATGTCCTGGAAAAAACAGCCATATCAAACGCCGCACCGCCAGCCTCTGACCAGTCCAGCGCCAGTTGGTAAGCGGCATCTTCATAAGGCGTACCTTTGAGATAGCAAAGGCTGGCGATAACTGCCTGCCACGGTTTACGCGCTCCTTCAGAGATTTTTATCATGCCCGGCGAAAACAACGCGCTACGCAAATCATCCATAGTATGCTGGTCGATACCTTCCCATAGCGCCCAATACTCACTGGTGGTCGGGTCCGCTTCTGGCGTATCGGTGTGGTCACGTAAAACTTTTCCGGTACTACTCCGTCTGCGCTTTGGTTCTTCCGGCACTATTGCCAAATAATGAGCCACATTCGCAAGTTCACCGTCAAAACGCAGCGTAATGGCGTCCGTCACTTTTTCCCCGGTTTTGGTTTTCAGGTTCCCGGTTGGATCAGCGACTGGCATATAACATTGTTGTTCGGCCAGATAAACCGATTCATCCCATAAGATAACAGGTTGCCAGTCACCGATAAGATCCGCGCTGTCCTGCAAATAACTGTCAATCTCAGCGGCTATGCTCTGGCATACGCGCTTCCCTTCGTCACGGTTAACCTCTGCATCAAGCAGAATAACGAACCTGCACCGGGGAGTGGTGGGCGTGTAATTGGTGGTGGTGTACAGAAAACCTTTGAACTTTTGCAGGTAAGCTTTCAGGGCTTCGAAAGTCTGTAGGTTGTTGAAGCCGTCACAATCGAACCGTGCAACCCGCCACGGTTCAACGTGTGCTGACAAGCGCCAGTATTTCTCGCCCTGATAGCCAGTATCTTTCGCGCCCTTCGGATGCGACCCCTTTCGTACCGGCGCACAGAAAAATTGCTGGTATTTAGCGCTTGCCACGTCAGACAGAATTTTATCAATAAAATCATCTTCGCTGGTGGCACTGCGCTGCTCTACAGTTTTTATGGCGCGTTTTACACCACGGGAATAACGAATTAATGCCATGTGACAACCTCTTTAGAGGGGATAATCTCACCCTCGTAAACCACTCCAAGGCCACCACGACATTGCGCTTCGGCTAAATTCTCCGCGGGTAGAGAATAAAAAGCGGTTTCCGCTACCCCCTTTTCGTTCAGACTCTTAGCCACCAGCTCTACCCATTCGAGACTTGCCCCACTAAGTAGCATCCACAAACGCCAAAGATCTGACTGAGCGGCACCCATCAATAATTCAGCGCCAGCGTAAAAACGAATACGGGCATTGAAGTACAAATCATGTTTAGGGCAATAATGAATGAGAGCGTGCGTTGCTTCGGTAGGAGAATCACCGGAGGTTATGGGACGTAAATAATATCTGACGTCCTGTTTACCTGAAAAATAGCCTCTGTCCACTCTGTCACGAAAGGTTTCGCTTCCAATTGTCCTGGCAAAAGACGAACAGTGAGGGTGTTTAACAGGCTCAAAATCCACGATACCAAAGACCACTGAGGATGTTGGTGCTCGTCTTTTTGAACATGTAGCTTTGCCTGTCTTTTTCATACGTACTTTAGTTTTACGCGGCATTTTCACCCCTCCACGGCATTACGTTCGTTCATTCTCTTTTCGAGATAAGCATCAATTTCCCGCTTAACCCACCCCACACGGCGCAACCCTAACGGGAAGCTTTTCGGGAAATCGGGGGTGCGCTTACAGAAGGTGTAAAAACCGCTCACAGATTTATATTTCAGTGCTGCCATGACTTCGTATTTAGTTAATACCTGTTCGTCCATCGCGTGATCCTCTTGCGTCAAATAAGTGTTTACGCGAGTGATAAAACAACTATTCGAACGCTAAACAAATCAGCCTGCTTTAAGCAGGCTGTATAGTTATTGGAACTGGTAATTTTTTACGTCTTACCGTGGAGGGGCTATTTACGTTTTTTGTTACTGGCATTGTTGTGCTTACCTGCCTTGCCAAAAGCCCGACGAAAGCAGCGATTAGTCGCATCTGTCACCTGTATTTGTCCGTCCTCTAACCGTTCACAACCATAAAGCGCGGCTACTGCCTGTTCTGCATCCGTGTCGCCGCTGGCCGAATCAAGCAAGCGTACTTCGCTTTTATGGGTGAAAATGTTCACTCCAATAACAGCGAGGCTTTCCGGCCTGCCGGAACGCAGAGATTTAAGCTTTACCATTGTCGGCCTCTCCTGATTTGGCCCGGGTGTGGGTTGCGCGTACTGCGGTTTCCTGCGCCCAGGCGATCAGGTCATGCGCAAGATCTTTGCCGTATTCATCGTTAAACAGATATTGCGCCGCCTCAAGTACTGCGGCGATTGGCCGGATAGCATCAGCCGGGGTTGCATAGTAGTTACGCATGACTGGCCTCCTGTTTCATCTGCTCGGTAATCAGGTAACTGGCGGCGCTGCCCACCAGCGGAAGAATCAGCCCGATCAGCGCTTCGGTTTCAGTGGTAGCGAGTGCACTTGGATACTGAGACATAAGGCGAAGAACAATTTCGGCCTGGTGCGCTTTACTGGCGGCCGCCTCCAGTGCGGGGTTATCAAGCGGTAAATCACGCATGACACACCTCCACTACTTCACAGGTAACTTTTCCGGTATGGCCGAGGAAGGAGAAATTAAACGCTGCAGCACTGGCGAGATGTTCGGCCTGCTGGTGGTCTGCAAAGAGATCCGGCAACAGGAAACTACACCCCTCCCCGCCAGACAAGTGCAGGTGCGCTAGCACCTGATAAACGCCCTCAGTAATACGAATACGGGCAGAGAACAGGTAAGCAGGATTGCTCAGACGAGAACGCGCCTCTGCTTCGGTGGATGCGATGATCGTTATGCGCTGGTTTGTGCGTGGCGAGTGGAAGCGCCATATAAATTTGGGGTGAGCGAGTGTGTTACTATTGGCGTTAGCCATAGCATTACCTCCGATAATGTTATTGGTAAGAGGCCCTGCTTGCGCTTCCGACGTTCGCGGGGCTTCGCTATTTTTGCACCTAACCTGTGTTTAATCTGTGGACAAGGTGTGTATTTACTTTAATTTTAAGTGTGTATTTAAGTCAAGTGTTTTAAATACACACCTTATGCTGTATTGTTTACACACTAACGATAAAACCGGGGGGCTTAATGGCCACAGGTAATGTAAACAGCAAGTCACAACTCAAAAACATCCGCATTCCGCATGACGTTTTGGAACAAATCGAAGTGGTTAAGCTTGACGGAGAATCAACAGCGGGCTTTCTGGTGGCAGCAGCACGCGGAGAGATAGCCCGCCGACAGACAGAAGGGAGTGGAGATAATCCCCTGCTTTCCTCTCTCGATGCGCTGGCACAGGTTGAGCAGATCGGTACAAAGGCAGGTGAAGAAATAAGGCAACTTGTCAGCGTTGCGCGTAACGAACTCCAGCGCCGGAATGGGTCAAAGAGCTAATCCCTGAACAGGGGATAACGTGCGATTTACCGGGGAGAGGCAAAGCAAGAATAACTGCTTAGCTGTTCTCCCCCATTGGTAAAACCACCATCCAGTAAAGATGATTTATCCGGGCTGGTGGCTACGGCGATAAATATGCAAATCGGCACTGATTCGCCATCCCAGCTTAATGTACAAATCAGGTTTGTACATTAAAAAGCTTCTCTGCTAATGTACAAATCAGGTTTGTACATTAAAAAGCTTCTCTGCTAATGTACAAACCTGACTTGTACATTAAGGGTTAACCCCCATCATGAGACAGACCAACCGCAAAACCGCCATACTGGCGCTGTTCAGGCCGGAGACAAAAGAGCAGGCTGACGCGATCCGGCTGGAGGCCTGCGAACCGCCGTTTGATGTGGCGGGCATAGCGTCGGCGCTGTACGGCTTTGACGTGCAGAGGGAAGACCCGACGCGGTACCGTTCTGTCCGGCGTACGCTCGACACGATGGTAAAGGACGGGCAGTTAGAGCGGATTAAGATCAACGAGGGGCGCGGTCCGTTTGGGCACATTAACAGCCTGGTCGTTCGTTACCGCCTTCCCGGCACATTCACCGTTGTGCGTGAGGACAGGCCACCAGCGGACTACATCGAGGGCGAAGTGATTTCCCGATCGTAATGGTGAATGTGCAAAAAATGACGGGCAGACGATACCCCTGCCCGGCATCAAAAGAACGTAATTCGTTCTTTTCTTTATATTCAATAAGATAGGTTAACTTTGCTTTCTGGCTGGTGGCATGGGAGGCTGACTATGCAAATCTGCACAGATTAGCAAATTAGGTAACTGATTGATTTCTCCTAAAACCTCCATTGGAGGGAGTCGGATAACTACCTGATTAACGGTAATTTCCTACTGGGTAGGAATTCATCATCCAGATTTGGACCATCAACCCACCCCCCGCACACGACCAGAAACATCCTCAAAACCGCGCAGCAGAAATGCAGGCGCTTCCATCTGCCCGGTGGCTTTCAGTACCAGATCCATATCCAGCCTGACGCCCAGCGTCACCAGACCGCTGTTAACGAAGTTCTCAGCCCCGGACAGCAGATTGCGAACCTGCATACAGTTGGTTTCGAGCAAATTTGCCACATCGCGCAGAGGCAGGCGCAGGACGTAGTAAGCAAAGAGCACCTCGCGTTCTGCATCGCGCCCAGCGATGTGCAGCCTCGATACACAGGCGTCGATTATCAGGCCGTCATCGTCACTACAGGACGGACGCAAAGATGATTTACCCGCCAGCACTCCCCGGAAGGTGGCGCAGACAGCAGGCCATGCAGAGCGGTTTTCTTCATACGCCGCCCATTCTCCCCAGCGTTGCATCACTGCCCGTATAACGCGCATTATTCAGCCCTCACCCTGTAAACGTTGATAACTGATTGATTTTGATTAATTCCGACGATTAGACGGAATCGCCAGCCCACAGGCGGGACACGGAAGATTTTTTCGGGGTCACTACGCAGTAAAAAACGCAGCGTCACGAAGGTTTTCTGACAGTCTCTGCGCGAGAAAAAGGAAAGCTTTATACCTGAATTTATTGTTTCCAGTCCTGAAATTTCCACCGGAATGACACTCCTGACCTGATGCGGCTGAAGGTTTTTCTTACCTCACTACGCGAGGTTCGCGCTCAGGTTCGCACAGAAAATGCAGGCACTGGTGTGTCAGAGACTGTGATTTAAAGTCGTTATCCCCCCTGCCCGGAATCTGCAAAAAATTACGTGTAGAGAGTGCTCAACGTTTACACTCCGGCCCACCAGCGCGTATCATTCCCTGTAAAGACGCAACGGACCATTACACAAGGAATGTATAACGATGGCTGCACTACAGTTTCCCTGTACGATATTTAAGACGCAGAAGTGGATGGACGACTACGGCGCGAGTGATATGCGCTGCGGCGATTTGACCGAAGCACAGTTAAAATCCCGGTATCGGCTGGATTACATTTCTGACCGGGTTGATCCTTACACGCTGACCCGGCGTTCTTCACTGGATCGTCCCCAGTCCATGTTCTGCTGCAATCTGCGCGGCCAGGGTGAAAAGATTACCCGCCAGCAGTGTGCCGCAATGCTGTTTGATGAATTCCGCTCGTTATCCCGTAAATTTTCCCTTTACGGGCCGTATAGTCACCTGATTGAAAAGATGATCACTCACATGCAGCACGGCAATGGTACGCCTTTCCGTGATATATCGCTGGACCGGGCATTGAAAGAGCATATTATCAGGGATAACTCAAAGGAAAATAGTACACGTCTGTTATTGAAAGACGCGTTTGATACCTATATAGATTGGGATAAAAAATATTACCCAACCAATCAAAAAAGCGAACTACCAAAAGCCATTCTTGAAGGACGATTACCTAAGTTTGACAGATTTCAGGATAATTTTAACGGCATGGGTATTACCGTTCATGATACTTGGGCAACACATATCACCATTAAATCACTACATATTGAAAATGACCGTTACCAGGCAGTGGTACACTATAAGGTTCAGGATCACTTTGGTCTGGATAGCGATGATATTCTGAACACAAAATTTAGCCAGTTCCATTTCTTCCGTATCTGGTTTGTGCTCCAGCGGTACAATCAGTTTGGCTTCAAGCCATTCATGACCAATATGGAAGCCACGGTAGAGATTAACGGGGGCCGTAGTGAAAGTTAAATATAAGACAACTCTATTCGCGCTGGCGTTCTTCGCTTGTCTGCTACTAGCCTGCGTACTCTGGCTGTCACTGCGTACGGTAGAAATAGTCGCTGTACACGAAAACGGTAATCACAGCTATATTTTAGTGAAAAAATTTCCTTTTACGGATAAAGGGAGAATAAATTGGTGGCAGGAAAACAAGGATATGCTCAAAAATAAGCATAAAGTCCCCCAGTCTGACACTGATGGTTTTTTTACTGTTGTCTTTTGGGATTTTGGTGATGGTTATAAAGAAGAAGGGAAATATGACAGACTTTGTTTTGAGGATATGAAACCTCCAAAAAACTGTATAGAAAAAAATAAAGTTTTTACTGTCAGTTACGGTAGGAATATGGGGCTCTCTTTTACTACTAATAATAAAATATATCGCATGAAAGAAAACGGACAGATCGTAAAAGACATGGCCGATTAGGTTGCCACCCTCGCGTAGAGACAGCAATAAAATCATCCGCTCTACCCAACCTTGCACCAGCAAAGCGGAAGTAGCAAAATGCTCAGGAGGCTATCCCGACGGGGAGAAAAGCGGCAACGCCTTACCGCCTACCTCACTCTTTCAGTAAGACCACTCCCACTGACACTTTTAGGTCTCACGCCACCCATTCCCCGGCGTACTTGCGCATGTGCGGGTTTTGCCAAACAAAAAATGTTGAGAATTGTTGAGGTGTAAAAGCCCGTACAACAACCCTCGCTCAGATTGGAGCATTTCCGGGGAGGGTTGCCCTTTCCCATTCTGGCAACTTTTCGGACGGCGTCCGACTATCGACCGACGAAAGCACGAAGCAAAACGTAGTGCCCTAACTTTACCGATCCGATATCGCACCCCGCCAAACATAAATTTGGCCCAACAAACGGCAAAGTATGGACAGCGCTGTTCACCCCTTGTCCATACCTCTGTCCACAAACGAACGCGCTTGGAGAGGTATTATCTATATAATAAATATAATATTTTTTATTTTTAATATTATATAAGGACAGTGGACAGGCTGGACATGTAAAAGCATAACAGCTTTATGTGTTACTCTTAGCAGAGACTAAATAAGCCCCTCCCCGGCAATGTGTAATTTTCTACCAAAACATTTTGGTAGTACGTTTGGTAGTTAGAACCTTAAAAGCTAAATTGCTTTATTTTTAAAATCAGTCCACTGCCGCATAAGTTCAACTCCCGCCAGCCCACTTTTGACAGGACTGCAACCGGACAGAGACTATAAAAACAGTCACTTACGGACACTGACCAGACAGAACGCAGACCTAGTAAAGACAAAAAAGTGTACGTGAAATGCACATACACTGCACAAAAGCCCTGGATTTTCGATCCGGGGCTTTTCTATTTGTAACGAAGTGAAACAATTTCTAATCCATTTCCTGAAAATGAATTACGTTGTTAACGTGAATTCATCGTCGAAATCCCCCCCCCTGCCCGGGAGCTCTCAAGCACTTGTAGGTAGTTTATTCCGGTCGCTAATGACGCTGGCCGTTCAAGCTCAAGCCAGAAGCAACCCGCGTATGTCCGGCCAAACCAAAATCCGCCGCCCTCTTGATAGTTCTCAAGCTGTTCACCCCGATAAATCATCATAAAGTTACTGTCGTTGCCGCCCAGAACTCACCCTGAAATACTGTATAAAAACAGGTTAAATTTAAAATTACTCTGCAAGTAATCTTTAACCGACATAACTTAACTGTTTACAATTCAGCCGCTAAATAACATAGTAACGGTGGGTAGTTGGCAGCCTGATATTGTCCCTGCTCTGCATAGCAATGGAGGCCAGTTAGCCACCTCGCATACAGCACAAGGACGAGTTATGGATAACTACTTAGCAAAGAAACGCTTTTCTGATTATTACCTCACAATGGCCAGCCTTGAAGCCCGCAAGCTTATGAGCACAACCGAGCGGGTGGGGTTTCGCCATCTCCGCAGTATCACCGTTCGAAACGACTTTAAAATTAATGTTCAGGAGTTTATCTCAAATCAGTTAAAGATGATTCGTACTGCCCGAAATGAGTCACAGTGTCAGGAGTCCGTTAGCAATCTGCAACTTGAACGAAAATATCTTGATGGGCAGGACAGACAGCTTAATCATAAAGGCGCAAAAATTGTAGCCACCGCTGAACTTAAACAGGAGAATGGCGTCTGGGGATATATTATTAATGGTGTCGGGGTAGCCATCTATGGAATTCAGGTTGTAGTAGGTGGCAGTCTGCTTGCAGCTTCAATTGCATCTGGAAATATTATCGGCATAGCCTTTTCTGGAATGCTAACTCTTCATGGAATGAATGCCTTTCAGAAAAGTATGGAAAACATAAAATCAGGGAACGATAATTTTGTTGGTTTTTTAGAAAATGGCTATATTTATACCGCCAAACTATTAGGATTTGACGAAAAAACTGGACGACTGGCTTGCAGCTACATAGATTTATTCTTATCAGGTTACGGGATGAGCCGACTGGTTTTAAAACCCGAAGCATGGAGGCTCTTTCATTATCTCAGAGCGGATTATGTGCGAAACATTAAAAATATGTCACGTACAAGCCTTATCATTGAGATGGGCAGTGATGCCATGACAATAAAATCCATTTATGACGAAAATCAAAAATGACTATTTCTTCTTATAAATAAAAACGCCTTACCTCCTAATTTTAACGGTATGACAAACCAAAAAACGACGGAGGTAAAAATCAATGTCAATAGCATCGATAGCAAATCACTATCTTTTCTCATGAAAAAATCACTTCCCATAAGAAAAAATGCCACCAACAAAAAAACCATACCACCCAGAAATCTTTTTCTCAGGTCCACCAATAGCTCATGCCAGGTGGTATTATCTTTTTCTATTCGATTTTTCAGAAGGGCTATTTCTTTTGAAGTAAACCCGCCATCAGCCAGTTTTTTTTCCATCTCAATATTCTTCATATGCAATCCTTACATACCGTTTCGCGTTACACGTAATCATAGCGTCTTCAGTATAAAGGGCAACGAAAAAACCCGGCTTTCGCCGGGCCTGGTGTTGGTGCGCAGGAAAAAGGAGTGTCAGAAAAAACGGTACAGCAGGATGAATATGGCAGACCAGAATGCAATGCAGCCAGAGAGAATAGCAAGCCAGGTAATTCTACGCGTCCATTTCATGATGTTGCTCCTTTTGCCTGTCTAAAATAAGCCCAGCTAAAACTCCGGTCCAATTGGTGCTGTCGATCAATCAGATCTCATTGATCGACAATACAGATCAATATATTTAACTTATTGTATATCAATGGCTTTATACCAGCCCTGCCACCTGTATATATTCGTACGCAGCTCCCGGACGCACTCTGCCGTAACCGTATCGGCCTGCAAATCTGCGTCGCTGTCTGTGCCTGCATCACTTATCCGGCACGGTGGCTGCATCAAATCCGGGGATATGGTTGGCAGCATCGATGGCGCGCTGGCGCAACTGCACAGCATCAGGATCGAACTCACACACATTGCGCAACGGATTGTTAACATATTTCACCGCGTCTCTGTATACAGTCCGGTAAACAACCCGGCTTTCTGTGCTGGCTGTAGCAGCGGCATTTTCAGTAACCTGCACTGCGGTAACGGCCCGTACCTTTCGCTTCTTTGCGTCAGCGTTAACTTTATCAGCATGTGCATACCAGCCAGCCCGATAACGTATGTGGCCGTACCCCCAGACGATGGCGATGATTGCAGCACTGCACACCACCAGGCGTTTTAACGCGATCACAGCACTATAAAAACAGCGTGTTTTGTACCGTATATCGCCCGCCCGAGTATGCGCCCGCTGCCCCGCACGGTCCGGCCCGCGATCGGCAATCCAATCGCGGTATTAACCGATTCAGCGGCAGACTGCCAGATTTCGCCCTGACCGGACACACATGCAATCGTGCGTTCGTCCGTACCCTCATAAACAACAGCCCAGGACTCTGTAACTGTTATGTTTTCTGCATCGGACATAATTACCTCATTAACTTAACAGATGTGATATAACGGCCTCCCCACTGCCGGGAAGCAAGTGGGACAGATACCGCATCGTTGACGGGAATTAAATCAACGCTGGTTCCGTCTGAATAAAAGATGCTCGACGTACTGTAATCCATTGTGTTTATTGCAGCTCTGGCCGCCGTGCGCGTCCCCGTGCTGCCCAAGCTCGTTGTAACTGGTGATGTTGCCAGCGTTCCGACCTCAACAGATATCAGACTCATGCCAATGCCTGACGCACTGTCACTCTGCGCACGATAAACTGATGCGGTAATCGGCCCCGCCGGAATTTCCTGGCTCAATGCGTAACAGTAATTCGATGAATCCCAGCGACCGATATATGTTCGAACCTGGGCGGCGCTGGGCAGTTCACCCGACATTATTACACGCTGATACTCATCAGTTATGCCCGGGTAATATTCCGCCAACGTCCTGTTGCAGTAACCTTGCGCCTTTATGGATCCCGATGAAAACGAATTCAGGGGTAAACGGCAATTCGTAGTGGGTACGCGTGGCGGCGTCTTCTTCTATGCGGTAAGCCTGCGAAAACAGCGGGATAGTCAGGCAGTCTGCGCCCATGTTTTCCAGCTCATCATAAATGCTGTCATGCGTGTGCGGTGTGCCGATAAAGAGTTTTCGTCCGCCCGGTACCAGAATGTGCGTCTGCTCTTCCAAACGATAGCGAAGCTTTTCGCGCGCCTCCGGCGTGGTGATATTTTTTGGCACTTCAACGTCATCATTCTGGCATTCATCTGCGCGCGCTGACGTGACGTTAGAGAGGATCCCCCGGGCATACATGCTGGCGTTACGGAAATCCGACACGCCGTCAACCCACCACTGCTCTATCGTTCCCTGTTTATCCGGCAACATGCCCCGGGTAAGCGGGTGATTGCGTATAACATTTTGCGTGTCACGGCTGGTTTTGTATGCGGTACCATCAGACTCTGACTGGTGCAGGATGCGGTAATCGCGGTTCTGGTGATAACGCCAGGCGTTATAAACCGCAAGGATGGTTGACTTTCCGAACCCACGAAAGCAGCGCAGGACGGCCAGATCGCCACGGTTGGCCAGCCAGTGACAGTCCGGCACGTCCCAACGCATACGCTCTGCCCACATATGGAAAAAGGCCGGAAATGACACATTCATTTTTTGCCTTTTTTCATAATCCTTTCAATAAATTCCGCCGCTTCCTTCTCTGCTTTATTCACCTGCTGGCCGAGCAGGAACGCTTCCTCTGAGGGGTTTTTGGCATCGACGGGCGCACCGCTGCGGCTATGCATACCGATCAGCGAATGCACTTTGATTAACAGCGTCAGGAATGCCATGTGCCTGGCAATGCGGCTTCAGCATGAACCGCATCCAGAGCGTATCAGTGTGGACAGGCTGCGATACATAGCTACTGTGGAGCCGGCTAATCTCCGCGAGGCCTCCGCCACGCTGTCGCGCATACTGGCATCATCAGGGATTATTGATGAGGGTTTTGATCATCGGGTGTCAGAACGCCGCCGGCCGCCCCGGGAATACAATGCGGTGCCTGACATATAGGCCGAATGGCTCTCCTGGTGTGAGCGATGGCGAGATACTTCGGTACTCCGTCCCTCACGTATTGAGGCATGCTGGTATGCGTTGCTTAAGTGTGGCCGCTGGCAGACACCGGAAGAAGAAAACAATACGTCCCGCATCTGTCTGATTGATGTGCCGTCAGCAAGACATGCGCGGCATTCACAAAACCGGTTGATCCTGTAGTTGGACACTATATCGAACGCTGGGAACAGGTTCGTAGCCTGCAGACGCTTCAGGAAGATCCAAAGACTGGTGAGAGTGTGCATTTTTTTATGCACCGGCGAGACGGGTGCACGGAAGCTACATTAATAAATCACTCGTCCCGTTGTTGTGTAAAAAGGCGGGCATACCTGAGCAGGATGCCAGAGGCAGGATCACCAGCCGCCGTGCAAGAGCGACAATTGCCAGCCAGCTTTATAATGCCCGGGAACCGCTTGCTGTTTTTGAATTGCAGAAATGGCAGGACCATGCTTCACCGGAATCCACTCGCCATTATGTTGAGATCACGCCAACAAGGCTTGCCGCCTCGCTCGGGAAAGCCGGTTACTTTGAACGTAGCCGCCGTATGGTTTCTGTGTTGCCCGACCAGAATGCAATTCTGGCAGGCCTTCCCAAACCGGGGAACCCTGGCGTTATTACGACCTGGGTCACGGTTTGTGCAGCTACGATTTTTGCACAGTGCCCGCACCGGATGGCGTGTGCAAAGTGCTCATTTTATCTGCCCAGGAACTCCTCTGAAGCGCAATATCGAGAGGGAAAAAAACCTGATAAGAATGTTGCAGGAAATACCGCTGACGGAAGTCGAACGTGCGGCAATGGAAGATGGTATTGAGGCAATGACACGACTGACGGATTCTCTCCAAAAAGTAGCCACACCGGGGTGAAATCAATATTATCAACGGCCCGGAAGTGTCTGGATTATCCGTGGCGATTCATTTTTTTGCGGGATGGAACTTTATTCTTTAAATAATCACTCAGGAGTATATCCCTCAGTATTTATAAGGAATAAAAAATGGGCTGTATATCGTCCAAACCTCAGGTATCTTCTCCCCGTCATTACTATGCGGAATCAGTACATTCTGGCCGGGCAAGCAGCGAAATGGATGTTTCCAGTCACCGGATACATACCGGTTTGAGTGGTCCACAAAGTTCTTCATTGAGCTACAATGAACAGTGTCTGATTGGGGTCGCAAGATGGCCGGACAATCAGTACAATCAAGAGCATACCGCATCACAAATGGCATATGGTCAGTCATTCTGGCAGGCGAGTCGTCATATTGGCCAGGAAATAGCAAATGGTGATGTGAGCACATTTGATGCGCTGTGGGATAAAGCGAGAGACTGGCGTGTTGCCGCTTCTGGCGGCGATTACGAAACATTTGGCGAAGAACGCTATCCATCGTACTACCGCACCGCGACAACCCCCCTTGCAAATCAGTATGAATATATTAAAGACAGATTCAGCCACCGCACAGATGGTGAACTTTGCTACAACGATACGGAAACACCCAACCAGGAATTCCCTTTAAGAGAAAACCTGGATGGAAATACTCTTGCTTTATCGGCGGTGGTGATGAGTACAGACCCCCATGCAAACCGACACGATGAGCATTACGCCACATTAAGTCATATGGAATCGGGGGAACCCTTTTATATACGGCATACCTATTCAGCAGATGTCGAGGCAATCATGGAGCATGTCAACGGCCTGTATAACAAAGCTCTGGACCCCCACCTGTCGGATTCAAAATTCATCAAAAACCTGGCAAACATACACTGGTGGGCGGCCAATGCGATGCCGGACAAACGCGGAAGCGCAGCTAAAGCAGAGTTATGTGTCAGATCGATTGCTCAGGCCCGGGGTATGGACTTGCCGCCATTGCGACATGGTGTTGTCGCTGATCTTGAAGCTATGACAACGCCCCGGGAAAAGTTTGTTAAGAACTACATGAGTATGTTTGAACGTTGAATAAATTGAGGTTCTTTTCCGCATCAACGAGTAAATAGCGTACTACAGCTTTATGGTTGTCTTGTGGTGGTGATTTACTTAATTTTGCCACCTGAACGAAAGTGATATGCTCACATCCATTCAGGTGATCCAATGAAAAGAAGCAATTTCATCGCTGAGTTCAAACGCGAATACGCTCAACTGGTTATTTATCAACACTACACTGTCGCTGATTCGGCCAGTGCCATCAATGTCGGCCTTTTAACAATGAAACGGATTCCCGGCTGTCGGTTGACGTTTCCCGGTGATGAAACAGGTTTGAGAGTACCTGACAGGCATCACCGCGGTCGTCCATAATTTCATAATGCCGGCGAAGACAGATCAGTTTGATGACGTCTTCACTGTCAGAGTCAGTGACGGACTGGCAGATCTGAGCAAAAGTGCGGATATCACTTTCACCAATGAGCTGCTCGGTGATGCAGACTGCATTGTAGCGGAGGTGTGAAGCCGTAACCAAATGACTGAACAGCTTTCTGACGGACTTCAGCGTATCAATAATGGGTTCAACGTCATGAGTCAGCATCAGTACCGTCTCGTTTTTTCAGGCAGTCACCGGTATTGCGGCGCAACAGCACTTCCAGAATGACAGACTTTTTGTTCTTATCAAACGATGACATCGGCTCGTCAAGAAGGAGCAGATCTGGCTTCTTAGCCAGGCACTCGTACATAAATAGAACGATGGCAAAGGCATTGCGTTCACCGTCGCTAAGATGCTGGCTGACGTAGCCATCAAAGTCTTCATGGTGCAGCTTCAACCTGCATCTGTCACCTTCCCTCATGATGTCAACCGGATAACGATAGCCAGCGTACGCCAAAGTTATTGATATCGGTTTTATGCCTGAGAATCAGTTTTTGCATCCCCTGACGCTGCTTATTGACCTGTCCCCGCAGCCGTCCGGCATGCGTCGTCAGGTCGTCTAAAGAAGCATTGAGGCTGGCTACGGTGCGGGCCGTTTTATCCGACTGCACCTATGGAAAAAACTTCACGTCAAGGCGGCAGGATTCCAGCGCTGCCTTGACATTTGTGGAAGCGCTGAACGTAAAGCCATTAAAGGTTTTAAGGGTGTTCAGCATACCTGTCAGATTGTCTGTTGGCTTCTTCACCGTCATGAAATATGGGTCCACTGCCTGACGCCGGGAGGAGTAGTCCTTACCAGTCTGGCTGGAAAGATGACAATGCAGGTAATCTCTGACGTCGCTGAATTTGAGCGGAATCTGCTGCTTGAGCGTACGCATACTGGTATTGCGTGGGCAAAAGCTTCGGGTAAGCGTTTTGGCCGCCCGCCAGCTTTGAATGACGAGCAAAAAAAGGTTGTTATCTTACACCTTCTTGAAGGAAAAAGTATTAGCGCGATAGCTGGTGAGTTAGGCTACGCGCCAGGCAATCCTCAGAGTTAAAGCAACGTACTATGAGAATATTTGAGCAATTAGATAAATTGTTGTTAACAATTGCTTATAATATTGAATGATTCAATATCTCTATCACAGTAAAAAAACAGGGGCTTTCATTGAATCTTATGAATCATTTCCTAAATTTTCACGCACCCACAATTTAAATAATCTATTGATTATAAAAATTAAAAACGACATGCAAGGTTATTTTTTGTACTATCAATAGCGGGGATATTATAGTTATATATAATTCAACCACTCGTTATGGCAGACAAAAATTCAATAAATTTGCTTCTACACAAAAGGAAAAAATATATGCTTTCATTTTTATGGTCTTTATAGTTTAATACACCATGATGTATGTAAATATAAATTTATTTTTTTTGATATATTCAGATTATATAATTAGCAGTTTATAATTTCTTGCAATTTTTATATAAATAGAATTTACAGCCCCCAAATGATAAATTTTTTTAATTAATTACCTCTGCACCTATAAATATATTCCCTGTAATGTCCCTCCATAAAATGTGACGCTTACCTCAAACCTGACATTTAGTCATATGAAATAGTTATAAACAGATATTATCTATTTATATCAGCATGTTATGCACATAAAAACGGCTATGCATTTTTTGCATAAGGCCTTTTCCAATTGCATTTATTTTACGTTTAAAAAAAAGTAAATTTAATTTTAAGGCTTTGTAACCGAAACCATGCCGTGGGTCTGCTAAAGAACAGCAGACTTTAAAATTATATCAAGAGGTCAATATGAAAAGGCAAAAATTAATGAAGCAGATAGTCATCGCTATCGTGCTTGGCATTTTAGTTGGCTGGGGATGTCATCAGTATTCTGGATCAATCGAGCAGGCTAAGGAGCTTGCATCGTACATGAACATCATTACCGACGTATTCCTTCGACTGATTAAAATGATTATTGCTCCTCTGGTATTCGCTACGATCGTATCAGGCATCGTTTCGATGGGGGGCTCATCCTCAGTCGGCAGCATAACCCTGAAGGCTATGTTGTGGTTTATCTCAGCAGCTTTGGTTTCTCTGCTGATTGGTATGTTTATGGTGAATTTCTTCCAGCCCGGTGCGGGACTAAACCTGTCAGTTCCCACTACGTCTGTATCCACAGGCCTGAATACGTCTGGATTCTCACTAAAAACATTTATCAGCCATATATTTCCCCGCAGCTTCGCTGAGGCAATGGCCAATAATGAGATTCTTCAGATCCTTATTTTCTCCATCTTCTTTGGATCAGGCTTGTCCTTTATCTGCCGTGACGGTAAAAGCCCGGTGGCCATTTTCATTGAAGATCTGGCACGTATCATGTTCCGCATCACTGATTATGTGATGAGTTTTGCGCCCGTCGCGGTATTTGCGGCCATCTCTTCTGCCATTACGGTTGAAGGTCTGGGCCTGCTTTATGATTACGGTAAGCTGATCGGATTGTTCTATGTCGGCCTTGCCATACTCTGGGGAATACTGTTCATCGTGGGTTATGCATTCCTTGGTAAAAGCGTTTTCGGGCTTGGAAAACTCATTCGTGAGCCCGTCGCACTCGCTTTCGCAACGGCCAGCAGCGAATCTGCCTATCCTAAAACGATGGACGCGCTTGATAAGTTTGGCGTGCCCAAGAAAATCACCAGCTTCGTTCTCCCCCTGGGCTACTCGTTTAACCTGGATGGCTCAATGCTTTATCAGTCATTCGCCATCCTTTTCATCGCTCAGGCTTATAACATCGATCTCAGTCTGACCGAACAGGTTCTAATCCTTCTGACGCTGATGGTCACCAGCAAGGGTATGGCTGGCGTCGCCAGAGCATCGGTGGTGGTAGTTGCCGCCACGCTCCCTATGTTCAATCTGCCCGAGGCCGGCATCCTTCTTATTCTTGGTATCGATCAGTTCCTGGATATGGGCCGCACCGCGACGAACGTAGTTGGCAACAGTATTTCTACTGCCGTCATCTCGCGTTTAGAAAGCAAGAAAAAAGCGGCACAGGCTGACAAGTATGCTGCAACCAGCGAACAAGCCAAATCGTCCTGATTATCGTGAATCGGCAAGTAAAACTTAAAGATTAAATACGGCAAATATACTATGAACATGCAAACTCGTATTAAAGAAGATCTGCAGGGTTTCCGTGAATTAAGTGGTGAGGCGTTTTACGGCATTCCATTCGTACGCTCAGGACGGCAGAAAATTTCCGTACAGCGGCGTTAAAACTTTGTCCTGCCAGGAATTTATTCGCTCTATGGTTCTGGTGAAAAAAGCGGTTGCCACGGCAAATCAGTCGCTGGGCATGTTACCTGCCGAAATTGCTACCGCGACCGTCGGCGCATGCGACGAATTTATTGCTGATAAATCCTATGTGTCACAGTTTCCAATTAATGTGTTTCAGAGCGGAGCGGGAAGGTCTTTTAACATGAATGTGAATGGGGTGATTGCGAATATTGCACTACAACAGAAGGGTTCTGCTAAGGGGCGCTATGACATCATTAATCCCATCGATCATGTCAACAAATCCCAGTCTGACAGTAATGCTTACCCTACCGGCTTTCGCATCGCCCTGTATCGTGAAAGCGAAAGGTTGCCAGAAGCACTGGAGCGACTTCGGCATGGTTTTGACCGTAAAGCATCTGAGTTTACCTCTGTACTGAAGATGGACCGCACGCAGCTGCAGGATACTATTCCATGACGCCGGGACAGGAGTTTTCCGCCTTTTCAACAGCGCTAAAGGAAGAGAAAAAGCTAATCCGTTATACCATGCAACTTCTGTTGGAAATTAACCTGGGTGCTACAGCCATAGGCACTGGGGTGAATACGGCTCCGGGCTACCAACAGGCGGCTGTCGCCGAACTGGCTGAGGTAACGGGATTGCCTGTGGTCGCATCGGAAAATCTCACTGAGGCAACATCAGACTGTAGTGCATATGTGATTGTTCAGAGCGCCTTTAAACGATTAGCATTCAAGCTATCTAAAATTTGTAACGCTCTCAGGTTACTATCTTCGGGACCGCGTGCAGGACTCAATGAAATCAACCTTCCTGAAAAACAGGCGGGATTATCGATTATGCCTGGAAAAGTGAATCCTGTTATTCCTGAAGTTGTAAACCAGGTCTGCTTTAAGGTAATGAGAAACGAGCTTTGCGTTTCAATGGCATCAGAAGCCGGTCAGTTGCAGCTTAACGTCATGGAGCCGGTAATCGGACAGGCGATGTTTGAACCCATGACGTTGCTGGTCAACGCGATGGACAACCTGAACATCGACTGCCTCCACAGAACTACCGCGAACGTGGAGGTATGTCGAGGTTACGTCATGAACTCAAGCGGGATTTTGACTTATCTCAATCCATACATTGGCCATCACAACGGTGACCTGGTGGGTAAAATCTGCCGCACTAAATAGCTGCTCCTGATACCGCTACACATTGCATAAGCCCTGTGGCACAAGGGATTGCCCGCTTTCCACAACCAAAGCCGGTGCTATCAACGCTTCAAAGTTGTCGTCAGAATTAATGAAGCAATCACCACTTGTTACCCAGTGATCTACTATTCGGAACCGCTATTTAGCAGTAAAAGCATCCGGGAAGTCATCATCGAGAAGCAGCTGATGGAAGAATCACTGCCTGATAAGGTTCTGTCCGTTGAGAATCTGGCAAAACCGGCGTATCCGGCAGCATGATGAGAGAGCCAGGTGGCGCAAGCTAGCGGGCTTTCATGTACTGCCAGAAACGTTCGGAAGAGAGATTCAGCCTTGAGCTGGTCCGGTAAAGATAAACGCCCATGTTGACAGAATATTTATCGTCAAGAATCGCCAGCTCGCGGTTTTTAAGTTCATGCACAATGGAATAATCTGGCAGCCAGCCTGCACCGTTACCATTAATTATCATGCGTTTGAGCAGATCACTCATTGAAGACACAAATGAAAGAGTGAACGACAGGGCCGGCTCCTTATCAAGCATCTGATTGACCTGACGCCCCATATAGCTTTCATCGGTATATTTCATCAGCGGCACCGGCCCTGTGCCGAGCGGAAAAGCAGGCCGACCATTAGCATGACAGGAAGATACGAGGTGGAGCTCAGTTTCAAGTACCTGATGATGCATAAAGGGAGCGGTCATCAGATCTTCATTATAGAAAGAGAGGATAAAATCGCACTTACCTTCCTTTAAATTATGAACCGCCTCGTCAACATTTATCGATTCCACAAAGAAAATTTTGTCTGTCGAGGTTGAAAAGTCAGCAATAATTGGGGGCAGAACGAACAAAGACAATGAATGAGCAGCCGCGACATTAATCCTCTGTCTGGTACTATCAATCCCCCTTATTTTGTTTATCTGGAATTCCATGTCATCTATGAGATTTCTTGCATAAACGATAAAATTTTTGCCTTTTGCAGTTAATTGTAATGGGTTAAAACTTCTTTCAAAAATTTCGAATCCTATTGCTGACTCCAGCGCCTGAATTCTTCTGCTGAAAGATGACTGCGATATATTCCTTTTTTCAGCCGCCAACGTGAAACTTCTGTACTCGTCCAGTGCAACAAGGTCGTGCAACCATTTCAACTCAATATTACTTAACATTTTACCACCCTGAGCAAATGAAATTACCCCTATGCAATTTTAGCATGACGCTGAGAAACTCTGCAATTACATGAATGGCGCCTTGTGCGATGATCGGTTTTATTTTTAAGGGGGGGCTATGGAAAATATTATAGGAATTCTTGGTGGAATGGGGCCGGGTGCGACAGCGGACGCATTCTCTAAATTAGTCTCACACACTCCAGCAAAAAAAGACCAGGAGCATATCCCCGTGATTATCGCGTCACTTCCGGGAATACCTGACAGGACAGAAAGCATTATTCATGATGGGCCTTCGCCACTTCCGGGGATGCTTAACTCACTGAAAATACTGGAAGATGCAGGAGCATCATGCATCATAATGCCATGTAATACAGCACATTTCTGGTATGAAGATCTCAGAGCCTCTACCCCTGTAACGTTCCTGAGCATCATCGATATCACCTGTCAGAAAATTATTTCTGATAAAAGGGATAGCGTGGCAATTCTTGCAACAACGGCAACAGTCAGAACAGAGCTATACCAGAATAAGTTAATGAAAGAAGGCATAAGCTGTATTATCCCCGATGATATAAATCAGAAAAATATAATGAACAGCATCATTAACTATAAGGCAGGAAATTATCAAGCAGCCTATGACACCATGGCTTCATATGTTGAAAACCTCGAACAAAAAGGTGTAAATACTTTCATTATGGGTTGCACTGAAATACCTCTAATCCTCAAGCCTATCGCGCAAAAAAAACCAGAAAAATTCATTGATGCAACTGATGAACTAATAAAAGAAGCCATCAGATGGTATTACGAGGCTTCAGGCATTAATATCCGAAAGGCACATTAATAGCAAAACAAATAAGACATACCAATAAACGATAAAACCATATTGAGAGGCCATCTTGTAGTGGCACACTGAATTTGGTCACCTGAACAGAGGTGATATGCTCATCTCAGAACAATACAGGTCTCCCAATGAAAAGAAGAAGTTTCAGCGCAGAGTTTAAACGCGAATCCGCCCAACGGGTCATTGACCAGACCTACACCGTTGCAGATGCAGCCAGCGCTATGGGTGTCGGCCTTTCCACCATGACGCGATGGGTGAAACAGTTACGTGATGAGCGGCAGGGAAAAACAGCAAAAGCCGCTCCCATTACCCCGGAACAAATTGAAATACGCGAACTGAGAAAAAAACCACAACGCATTGAAATATAAACGTAATATTAAAAAAGACTACCGCAATCTTGATGTCACCCCCCCTGAACAGTTCTCAATAAGTGGGAAACTCAGGGCGCGTTATCCTGTAGCCACTCTCTACCATGTGTTTGGGGGTTCATCGCAGCAGCTACAAATACAAATACTGGAAAAACCGTCCTGAAAAACCAGACGGCAGACGGACTGTATTACGCAGCCAGGTTGCGTAGCATCAGCCACGGTTCGGCCGCGACAAAGAGCATCGTTACCATGGCAACCCAGAGAGGCTATCAGATAGGGCGCTGGTTTGCCGTCAGACTGATGAAAGGGCGGGTGCTGGTGAGTTGTCAGCAGCCCACCACCGGTATAAACGTGGTGGCCATGAACACATCGCTATCCCGAATCACCCTGAACGACAGTTCGCAGTAACAGAGCCAAATCAGGTATGGTGCGGCGACGTGACGTATATTCGGACAGGCAAACGCTGGGCGCACCTCGCCGTTGTTCCCGGCCTGTTCGCAAGAAAGCCAGTGGGCTGGGCAATGTCGTTCTCACCGGACCGCAGACTGACCATCAAAGCGCTGGAAATGGCGTGGGAAAGTCGTGGCAAGCCAGCTGGAGTGATGTTCCACAGCGATCAGGCGCCATCTTTTTTTGGGAATTCAGCGTAGAAGGTAACTTTTCCAGCCTTGCTGAAATCAATGCGGAGATAACTCTCCCTTTCATACTTTGAGCGCCGGGACTGGCCGAGATGCGCACGTATAACTTTAGCGGCAGCAACACAGATTTTCATGTGTGAGCTTATATAAGGCGGTTTACACCCTTCCCACTTCTCAGATGCGGTTAAAAACGCGTCGTTATTGGGATAGCTCGGTGTTTGTGTTACAGTGCGCGCCATTAAAATTCCTTGTCTTTTGGCCCTCCGGGCATCAGGTACGCAGATGAGAGTTTTGAGGCGATGAAAAACAGCTTGTGTTGCTGTTTTGTGCTACTAAACTGAGTTTACCGGTGTTTTCGATACTGGATAAATACACAGCAAGCTGATCATCGTAAAGAATATAAAAGACCAATAAGACACTGTTTTTAAAAGATTAAAAAGGTAACCTATTGAAATGGCTTTATTAATTACACAACGCTGTATTAATTGCGATATGTGCGAGCCAGAATGCCCAAATCAGGCGATATCAATGGGTGACAACTTCTATCAGATTGATACCAATCGCTGCACAGAATGCGTGGGGCATTACGATACACCAACCTGTCAGCAGGTCTGCCCTATTGTTAACACCATTATTACCGACCCGGATCATACTGAAAGCAGGGAATTGCTGTGGGAAAAATTTGTGCTGATGCACCATGCGGTATCCTGACAGGGTTGGGGCGAAACGGCTTTCGCCCTGTTGGTCAGCAGCTTTCGATAATTACCGTAGCACAGGCATAGTATCGCTCATCCGCCAGCGTGACGTGGACACTGGCGACACCCAGTTTCTGCGCCAGATCGGCAGCGTGGCGAAAAAAACGCAGTCCCGGCTTCCCGGCTTCGTCGTTATAAACCTCAAACTGGTTAAAGGCCAGACCTCCACGAATACCGGTGCCAAAGGCTTTCGCTGCGGCTTCTTTCACCGCGAAACGCTTGGCGAGAAAGCGCACAGGCTGTTGGTGTGCCTGATACTGCGCCCACTCATTTTCACTTAATACCCGCCTGGCGAGTCTGTCGCCGGAGCGTGCAATCACGTCCTCAATACGGACGATTTCCACAATGTCAGTACCAAGGCCGAGGATCGCCATTAACTGCGCGCCTCACGCATTAACTGTTTCATTTCCTTTACGGCATCGGCCAGACCACTCATCACTGCACGTCCAATAATGGCGTGACCGATGTTCAGTTCATGGATTTGGGGCAGTGCCGCGATGGGTTGTACATTGTGATAGGTCAGACCATGTCCGGCGTTCACCCTGAGCCCCTTGCCATGTGCGTAACATACAGCATCTTTAATCCGTCTGAATTCCGCATCCCGCTCGCGGCCTTCTGGCGCATCAGCGTAAGCACCCGTATGAATTTCAATATAGGGGGCGCCAGATGCCATTGCGGCGTCAATTTGTTGGTGATCTGCATCGATAAACAGCGAAACCAAAATGCCTGCTTCGGAGAGACGCGATACAGCAACCGTGATTTTATCCAGTTGGCCAGCGACATCCAGCCCCCCCTCAGTGGTCACTTCTTCACGTTTTTCGGGAACCAGGCAGCAAAAATGCGGCTTGATGTCGCAGGCGATATCCAGCATCTCATCAGTTACCGCCATTTCCAGATTCATGCGGGTTTGAATAGTCCGGCGTAAGATGCGCACATCGCGGTCAGTAATATGGCGGCGATCCTCACGAAGATGAACGGTAATACCGTCTGCGCCAGCCTGTTCTGATACAAATGCCGCCTGCACCGGATCGGGGTAGCTTGTACCGCGTGCATTACGAACGGTAGCAATATGATCGATATTGACGCCTAACAATAAATCGGCCATGACAGTCCCTCAAAATTAAGTTTGGTTATAACGGAGTACATTATTTCACGGCACCGCAGCTAACACCTACCCTTCTATTCTGATGTTGGCGGTGTATCCACCCGCTTTTTTGGTACAAACTGGCGGAACAACTCCTGACTCTTTAACGGTTTCCCACCCAGATAGGGCTTGAGGGCAATGCGGGTAAACCTTTTTGCCGCGCGAAGGGTATCTGCATCAGGAAAGTTTCGTTCCGACAATGCCCGAAGCTGGCGACCGGAAAAGGTGTTGTTATTTACCACCAAGCTGGCAATAAAACCTTTTTCCTGTCGGTAGCTGTAAGTCATCTCATCGCAGACGGCTTCACCACTTCCGGCACAGTGCAGAAAATCAATGCCATAACCCAGATGCCCAAGCATGGCAAGTTCGAAACGTCGCAAAACGGGTTCAGGTGAAGATACTGCCGCCGCCAACGCCTGAATACAGTACAGATAGTCAAAAAAAAGCGCGGTAAAAGCGGTTTCCTGCTCCAGAACTCTGGACAGCAATTCATTAACATACAGTCCACAGTAGAGCGTGCTACCAGACAGGGGAAGCGCCAGAGAGATGGGTTCAGCGGCACGCAGGGTTTTGACCTCACCACGACCGCCCCAACGAACCAGCAGCGGCGTGAAAGGTTGCAAAGCGCCTTTCAGTGCTGAACGTTTGCCCCGTGCACCTTTGGCAAGAACACGGACGCGGCCATAATTTTCGGAAAAAAGATCGAGCAGAAGGCTGGTTTCGCTGTAAGGGCGTCCATGCAGAACAAATGCGCGCTGCCAGCCTTCCATCAGGTCAGAGATCGTCTGTATAGCCCAGGCTACGCAGGGCTCGCTCATCATCTGCCCAGCCAGATTTCACTTTCACCCACAGTTCAAGATGTACTTTAGCTTCAAACATCTCTTCCATATCCTTACGTGCTTCAATGCCAATGGTTTTTATTTTGGCACCTTTGTTACCTATCACCATTTTTTTCTGGCCCTCACGCTCTACCAGAATCAGACCGTGAATGTCATAGCCGCCACGTTCGTTGGTGGCAAAGCGTTCAATTTCAACAGTGACGGAGTAAGGTAGCTCAGCACCAAGAAAACGCATCAGCTTTTCGCGGATAATTTCCGAGGCCATAAAGCGCTGGGAGCGATCGGTGATGTAATCTTCCGGGAAGTGATGTTCCGCTTCTGGCAGGCATTTACGGGCAATACTGGCGATAGCATCAACATTTTTACCGCTTTCGGCAGACACAGGCACGACATCGATAAAGGCCATTTGCTGGCTGAGAAACTGAATGTGCGGTAGCAGAATGGTTTTATCGGTAATATTGTCAACCTTGTTGATGGCTAACAATACCGGCGCTTTACTGCCTTTAAGCTTGTGCAATACCATCTCATCATCGGCGGTCCAGCGTGTCCCTTCCACCACAAATATCACCAGCTCAACATCTCCGATGGAGCTGGATGCCGCACGGTTCATCAGGCGGTTTATTGCCCGTTTTTCTTCGATGTGCAGACCCGGCGTATCAACATAAATCGCCTGATATTCGTCCTGGGTGTGGATGCCCATAATACGGTGACGGGTAGTTTGCGGTTTGCGTGAGGTAATCGACACTTTCTGACCGAGAAGTTGGTTCAGCAACGTGGATTTTCCAACGTTCGGGCGGCCGACGATAGCAATAAAGCCGCAATGGGTAGTTTGTTCGCTCATTCAAGCCCCAACTTAATCAGCGCCTGTTCAGCTGCTGCCTGCTCGGCTTTGCGACGACTTGAGCCGGTTCCAACAACCGGTTCCGCCATGCCGCTTACCAGACAATGGATAGTAAATTCCTGATCGTGTGCTTCGCCACGCACCTGCACCACCAGATAAGAGGGCAACGGCAAATGTCGACCCTGTAAATACTCTTGCAGACGCGTTTTGGGATCTTTCTGCTTATCGCCGGGACTGATCTGCTCCAGGCGGCTGGCATACCAGTCGAGGATCAGTTTCTCAACCGTCTGAATATTGCTGTCCAGGAATACACCGCCGATCAACGCCTCAACGGTATCCGCAAGAATTGACTCACGACGAAAACCGCCGCTTTTCAGCTCTCCCGGCCCCAGGCGCAGACATTCACCAAGGTCAAATTCACGGGCCATTTCGGCCAGGGTATTTCCCCTTACCAGCGTCGCACGCATACGGCTCATATCCCCTTCATCCACACGAGGGAATCGGTGATAAAGCGCATTTGCAATAACGTAGCTAAGGATCGAGTCCCCCAAAAATTCAAGCCGTTCGTTATGTTTGCTGCTGGCACTACGATGAGTCAATGCCTGCTGTAGCAGTTCCTGTTGAATAAAAGTGTAGCCCAACTTTCGCTGTAGCCTGTTAATTACGATGGGGTTCATGTGTTACCAGTGTCTGAATGCGTAAATTGTTCTGCATACGGAACAGGGCTGGACTCGCCAACACGAGACTGTTTCGTGTGCAGTGGCCCGTGAGGGCCACCTTTGCTTAAATAACCTCAGAAGGCGATTAATGGATGCCGCCAATTCGGCTCAGGCGGACACCGGTTGGCCATTGTCCTTCCTGCTTCTCAAAGCTCATCCAGATAGCAGTTGCCTTACCCACCAGATTTCTTTCAGGAACGAAGCCCCAGTAACGGCTATCTGCACTGTTGTCACGGTTGTCGCCCATCATAAAATACATGCCGACGGGCACAACCCAGCTCGATACTGGCTGACCTGGTTGCTGATAATAGGAGCTTGCCTGACTTTGTGCCTGTGTGACCAGCAGGATCCGGTGGGTCACATTATCTAAAGTTTCGTTACGGGTTGCCAGACGCAGGCCGCCACGCATTGATTCTCCCTGAGGCATCTGATAGAAACCATTCCCTACCTCATTGCCATCAAAACCGCTGAAAGTCTGAATGAAATTACTGGGTTCAACCTCAGAATAAGTGATTGGCAACGCCGTACCGCAACTTTTCCCTGTTGCACAGGCCGGATTGACGGTTACGGTTTTATTCTGCGGATTATAGGTAACACGGTCGCCAGGCAAACCAACGACACGTTTAATATAATCCACGCTGGGGTCTTTTGGGTATTTAAACACCGCAATATCGCCGCGCTCAGGATGACCGGTTGGAATAAGTGTGGTCTGAGTGATTGGATCTTTAATACCGTAAGCGAACTTTTCCACCAGAATAAAGTCGCCTATCAGCAACGTCGGCATCATCGAGCCGGACGGGATCTGAAAAGGCTCGTAGATAAAGGACCGCACGACAAACACCAGCAGCAGCACAGGAAAAACAGAGGCTGCCGTTTCAATCCAACCCGGCTGTTTTGCTGCCATTTTATCAGCGCCATCCGTATGACTGGTCGCATTAGCCGCTTTAGCTTTTCGGGCCGGTGCCCATTTAATTTTATCCACACACCAAATAATACCGGTGAACAATGTTGCTATCGCCAGAATCAGGGCGAACATATTAGCCATTACAGTTCCCTCGCAGCCTTTTGGCTTTATTTACTGTCTTTACCGACATGGAGAATAGCAAGGAACGCTTCCTGAGGTAGTTCAACGTTACCCACCTGTTTCATGCGCTTCTTACCGTCTTTCTGTTTTTGCAACAGCTTCTTCTTACGGCTGACATCGCCGCCGTAGCATTTAGCCAGTACGTTTTTACGCAGCTGTTTCACGGTAGAACGGGCAATAATGTGATTACCAATCGCCGCCTGAATCGCGATATCAAATTGCTGACGAGGAATAAGATCCTTCATCTTCTCCACCAGATCCCGGCCACGATATTGCGAGTTGTCACGGTGGGTAATCAATGCCAGAGCATCGACGCGCTCACTGTTGATCAGGACATCGACACGTACCATATCGGAAGCCTGGAAGCGTTTGAAATTGTAATCCAGCGAAGCATATCCGCGAGAGGTGGATTTCAACCGGTCAAAGAAGTCGAGAACCACTTCCGCCATCGGGATCTCGTAAGTGAGCGCAACCTGGTTACCGTGATAGACCATGTTGGTTTGCACACCCCGTTTTTCGATGCAGAGGGTAATGACATTACCCAGATATTCCTGCGGCAACAGCATATGGCATTCCGCAACAGGCTCACGCAATTCTTCAATGTTATTGAGTGGGGGTAACTTGGCCGGGCTGTCAACGTAAAGCGTTTCACGGGAAGTGGTAAGCACTTCGTAAACCACCGTTGGCGCAGTGGTGATCAGATCCAGATCGTATTCGCGTTCCAGCCGCTCCTGGATAATCTCCATATGCAGCAGGCCGAGGAAACCACAGCGAAAACCAAAACCCAATGCGGTGGAACTTTCTGGCTCGTAAAACAGAGAGGCATCATTAAGGCTAAGTTTACCCAATGCATCCCGGAAAGCTTCATAATCGTCAGAGCTGATGGGGAACAGCCCGGCGTAAACCTGTGGCTTCACTTTTTTGAAGCCCGGCAGCGCTTTTTCCGCAGGATTACGGGCCAGCGTCAGCGTGTCCCCCACCGGCGCGCCCAAAATGTCTTTAATTGCACAGACCAGCCAGCCTACTTCGCCACAGTTCAGCACATCACGATCAACACGTTTAGGTGTAAAGATCCCGAGACGATCGGCATTGTAAGTCTGTCCGGTGCTCATCACTTTCACCTTATCGCCTTTACGCAAGGTGCCATTTTTGATTCGAACCAGAGAAACCACGCCGAGGTAGTTATCAAACCAGGAGTCAATGATCAGCGCCTGTAACGGCCCTTCCGGGTTACCTTCGGGGGCAGGAATATCGCGGACCAGGCGTTCGAGCACATCCGGCACACCTACTCCGGTTTTAGCCGAGCAGCGCACCGCATCAGTAGCATCAATACCAACGATATCTTCGATTTCCTGGGAAACGCGATCGGGATCGGCTGCCGGAAGGTCAATCTTGTTGAGCACCGGTACCACTTCCAGATCCATTTCCATCGCGGTATAGCAGTTGGCCAACGTCTGTGCTTCAACCCCCTGACCGGCATCAACCACCAGCAGTGCACCTTCACAGGCCGCCAGCGAACGGGAAACTTCATAGGAGAAGTCCACATGGCCGGGCGTATCGATAAAATTGAGCTGGTAAGTTTCACCGTCTGGCGCGTGATAGTCGAGCGTCACGCTTTGCGCCTTGATAGTAATACCGCGTTCACGTTCCAAATCCATTGAATCCAGAACCTGGGCTGCCATTTCACGTTCGGTCAGACCACCGCAAATCTGGATCAGCCGATCGGAAAGAGTCGATTTGCCATGATCGATATGAGCAATGATAGAAAAATTTCTTATGTGCTTCATTTATATGGATTTTTCGCTTAAAACGTACGATTTAATTCTCGCGATGGAAACAGCCATTAGCATCGGCTTACATCCACCCGCCGTTAATGAGCACGCATCTTACACTGTTAGCCCCCATCACGAAAGAATTCACATATATCAGAACGTATCAGATTCGGTATCAGGACATGAAAAGGAGGTGAAATATTCATTTGTCTTCATTTGGATAAGACCCGTGCCATTTGCCATGATTTTAAGCCTAAAAAGGCTGCCAAAGCAGCCTTAAAAGCAAGTCAAACCGTAGACATACCGACCACAAGATTAAGGTTTAGCGGGCAACGTCACCCAGTAACCAGGTTGGTAATCCAGCGGCAGAAAGCGCTGATGGAACTCACGGAACGTAGCATCAGGATCAATATCGGCAAACAGATCGGGATGCAGCCATTTCGCCATGACCTGTATTGCAATAAAGTTATACGGACTGTCATAAAACTGATGCCAGATTGCATGGGCATTTCCGTTAGTGGCAACCGGCAGTGTTCTGAACGCAGGACGAGCCATCAATGCAGTCAGTCGCTGTTTTGCCAGCGTCAGGTCCGCACCGGGCCCAACACCTACCCAACCGTTCGCCGTATTGTAATTTTTCCAGTTGGCGCCCGTCACAATGACTACATCGGGTCTGGCGCTGATAATCTGTTCAGGATTGAGGGTGCCAAACGTACCTGGGATCAGATTTTTGGCGATATTAATGCCACCGGCCACTTCCACCATACGGCCGAAGTTTTCATCACCAAATGACATACAGCATTCATCGCTGTAGCCACCGGCACGGTCGAGCATAACCGTTGGTTTCTTGCCGTGATAATTCCTGAGCCTGTCCTGTACAATCGCTATCTGCTTGTTACGAAATGCGATGATCTCTTCTGCGCGTTGTGGCTTGCCAAGCAACTGTCCCATTATCCTGATACTTTTATCAGCATTTTCGAAGGGCTTATCACGGAAATCAATAAAGACGACGGGGATGCCTAACCGATCGAGCTTTTCAATCAACTTTCCTTCGTCTGTTGCCGCTTTTGACTCAAGATTCATCAGCACCAGATCGGGGTGCAGCGTCAATGCCTGTTCTACGTTAAACGTTCCCTCTTTTGCGCCACCAAAAGTTGGCAGCTTCAAAAGTTGCGGGTATTTGTTTTTATAATTTTGATAGCTGTCGAAATCTGCCTTTGGCAGGTCATCGCGCCATCCAACCACACGTTTAAAAGGATCCTGGGTATCAAATGCCGCCAGCAGATAAATCTGTCGACCTTCGCCAAGAATAACCCTTTTAACTTCTGATTTAATTTCTACCTTGCGCCCGCTGACGTCTTCCACCACAAATGGTGCGGCCAACGCACTTCCGGCCAACATCAGGCCAGCGAAAAAAACTCCACATCTCGCCAAAAACAACGACATAACACCCCCACAGTCAATCCTAATGATAATCATTATCACCAGAGAGCATGCATGCTACGATGTTGTTAAATTTAAAACAATATGTGTCAGAAAATTTCATACATTTTCAAAAGAGACGGGAAATGAAGTTGCCCATATTCGCAGTTAATAAACCACTTCATGCCGGCGCAGGTTAATAAACATTTGAAAAATGTGGGACAGAGAGAAGCGAGAAACAGTTTGCTACCCCAACAGCGACAGCAAACTGAAAGCAGATCAAGAGCGGACGTTTAACACATCTGGTGGCAGTGAAACACTGAGGATCACCGGCTGAAAGGAGGCTGATTTACTTAACAAGGCTGAAATACCTTTTGCCACGATAAAGCCTCCGCATCCACCCAGGGCAGCCCCGGCAGCGGCAGCAAGGTCGCTCTGAAACAGCATCTGAAACAGACCTGCACAGAGGAACAGCCCTAGCAGAGGTGTCATATATATCAACACCGCCGAACTCAGTAAGCTTTTCTCTTCAATACCCACTTCAATGCGCTGCCCCGGTTTAAGAGGTTCAGCACTGGCGATTTTCATCACGTGAGCGTTTTTTGGTCCAAGCTTATTAAGCATGTGGCTGCCACAGCCTTTCCGCGCTGAACAGCTGCTACAGGAGGTTTTCATTTCTGAGTGCAGTGTTGCGATGCCGTCCTGCCAGGAAACCACCGTGGCCCATTCTCTCATCATTGTGCCGATCTCAGGTTGATGCCATCCGCTATAAGCTTGGCAGTAGATGGGGGCAATTCGCCAACCACCGTGATTTCTGTATTGTCACGTACTGCAGTCTGGACCGTGCGACGCCCGGTGCGCAGGAGCTGAGAATTGCTGTTTTTATCTGCCGCGGTAACGTTAATTGAGAAGCTAAACAATCCATCCGAATACAGGCGTGACTCAACGGGTTTGTTCAGTGAGGGGATCTGTCTGCGACTCTGCATCACTTCCTTCATCCCTTCCGGCAGCCAGCCAGGCGTCCAGCTAAAATTGACTTTTTCATTGCTGGGTAGAGGCATGGAGGGAGGAAGATTTACCTTTTCCAATCCCTGCATTATTTTCTGCACGCCATCATCGACGGCAAAGCTCACCACCCTGTACTGTTCCAACGTTTCACCATCGCGATCGAGGAGATCGACGCGCAACGGCAGACGTGTATCAGTGTCGAGCCAGACGATATAGCTGTAACGGGTACCGTCACGCGCGACAATTCTTATTACCTCACACACCTGATCGGCAATGCGGGTTCGTCCCACCGGGACAAAATCATAAAAGGCGGCGAGCTTCGGGAAATTCGCATACACCAGTGAAGGTAGTGCATCAACAATGTGCTCTCCTGTCAGGGTGAAGGGCGACAGACCTGGCTCAAAGTAGCTGACTTCATTGCCACGCTGAATAATTTCACGACGTGGACCGTCCATAGGCAAAAGCTGGGCGTAGACTTGGTTATTCAACACAGCATGTCGATAACGCAGTGATTCGATGCCAAGTCTTGAGACGTTGATATAGGCAAGTTCATAACTGAGAGACTGGCTGGCCTGCTCCATTTGTTGCAATAAAGCCCCGGGGGTGGTTTCCGCCAGGGCAACGCTGGAATGTATCAGGCTACCAGCCATCAGACTGATGGCACACCAAAGCTGCTTCATTACTGCTGCTGAATTCCTAACGACTGATTACCCGGAACCTGAACAGCCGCCTGCTGACCTGTATTCTGATCGAAATGGAGTTGATCAGAATGCAAGCGACGTTGCAATTCATAATCCTGAAGCATCGCATTAATGCGGCGACGCTGTTCCTGCACCTGCTGAGGTGCATTGCTGCTGATTACATTTTCAGACGGCACGCCAAGGCTCACAGGTGAAGCCTGTCCCATCATTGGCAGCGTATTAAACACCGGAGAGTCAGACTGTGTTTGTGCACTCTGAGGCTGGTTGTAATGCTGCACGCCTACAATCACCGCCAGAGAAACACAGGCCGCAACGCCCACCTGAGTTATCTGAGCAGCCCACGGACGCACTTTATGCCAGAAAGGCATGTGAGTGTAACGTTCTGGTGTGGGTTGCTGCTCAGGGATTAGCCGGGAGGTTTTGTTCAACGGCTCATTTTCAATCGCTGCCGCCACTCGGGCTGAGATATCAAAATGAATAACCTGTCCAATCTCGCCACGCAGGGTATCACGGATGAGGTGATAGCTTTCCCAGTGTTGCTGTAGCCCGACATCTTTAGACAGTGCGGACAAAACTTCGTTATCCAAAGTTTCGCCGTCCATTAAAGCGGAAAGTTGCTCTTTCTGCATGCCTCAATACCCTTCCTGTATACGCTATTGCTAGCGCTGGATAAGTGGTTGAATTTTATTATCAATAGCTTCACGGGCACGAAAAATTCGCGAACGCACCGTGCCTACCGGACACTCCATGATAGCCGCTATTTCTTCATAGCTGAGACCGTCCAGCTCACGTAGAGTGATTGCCATACGAAGATCGTCAGGTAATGTCTCTATGGTGCGAAAGACCATCTGTTTCAGTTCTTCAGACAACATTAAGTTCTCAGGGTTCGAAATTTCTTTCAATCCACTGGCACTTTCGAAGTTTTCAGCATCGATAGCGTCCACGTCACTGGAAGGTGGACGGCGCCCCTGAGCCACAAGGTAATTTTTGGCCGTATTCACGGCGATACGATAGAGCCATGTATAGAAAGCGCTGTCGCCACGGAATGATTCCAGCGCACGATACGCCTTAATAAATGATTCCTGGACTATATCAGGCACATCTCCCGAAGGGACATAGCGGGAAACCAGGCTCGCCACTTTATGCTGGTAACGTACAACCAGTAAATTGAATGACTTCTGATCTCCCTTCTGAACTCGCTCTACGAGAACCTGATCCGTTAACTGCTCGCTCATCCGAGGTAATGTCTCCCCCAATATATTTCCACGCGACTCCCAACACCCAACAACACCCTATATCTGTCGAGCAAGCTTGCGCTTAGAGTGATTATCATATGTGAAGTTCCATTGCGCTGTTGTATTTATATTGCAGATGCAGGGTGAGATGAAACCCGCGGTCGTTTTTATGATTTGTGCTGTCAGGGGCCAACGCGTCTTCAATATGATTATCCCCTGGCGTATAGCCTCTCATTAACGCCGCAGATTACCCCATGAAGCCTGTTTTTTCATCTTTAAATCACGCGCATTTAAAGCTGTTCGCAATATTAAACCTTTTTTTACCAAAAAATGAGAAACCTGCCTGATTTCTGGACCTCTATCTCCATGATTGCAGCCAACAGGCTTAAAAAATAACAAAAAGACTTTTTACCAAAAAAAGTTGGGTGGTATGCTCCACACACAACTTGTTTAGTAAATTAAACAAAATGAACTCTTCTTCGGATTACACTTGTGACATTTTGATTATCGGCAGTGGTGCCGCCGGGCTCTCACTGGCACTCCGACTGGCCGACAAAAACCAGGTTACCGTACTGAGTAAGGGGCCGGTGAACGAAAGTGCCACCTTTTATGCTCAGGGGGGTATTGCCGCCGTTTTTGACCAACGCGACAGCACAGAGTCACATAGCGCGGACACGTTGACAGCCGGTGACGGCCTCTGTGATCGTCAGGCCGTTTCATTTATCACGCGTAATGCCAGGCACTGCGTGGAGTGGTTGATCGATAATGGCATGTCGTTTGATAAAGAAAGCCACGAAAATGCTTACCACCTTACGCGTGAAGGCGGCCACAGCCACCGTCGCATCCTGCACAGTGCAGATGCAACTGGCCGCGCAATGGAAAATACGCTGGTCGTTCAGGCGCTACGTCATCCTAATATTCATCTGTTCGAACACCGCAATGCGATTGACCTTATTACCTCTGACCGAATTTGTCTGCCGGGTAAACGGCGCGTCATTGGTGCATATATCTGGAACCGAAAACGCCAGAAGGTAGAAACCTGTCGTGCCCGCGCTGTTGTGCTGGCAACGGGCGGAGCAGCCAACGTTTATCGGTACAACACGAACCCGGATGTCGCTACCGGTGACGGCATCGCCATGGCGTGGCGTGCGGGTTGCCGTGTGGCAAATCTTGAGTTCAATCAGTTTCATCCAACCTGCCTGTTTCATCCTGATGCGCCGAACTTTCTGTTGACGGAAGCTCTGCGCGGTGAGGGAGCGCTATTAAAACGACCTGACGGCACGCGATTTATGCCTGATTACGACCCGCGCGCCGAACTCGCTCCCCGTGATATCGTGGCGCGTGCTATTGATCACGAAATGAAACGTCTGGGTGCAGATTGCATGTTTCTTGATATCACCCACAGATCAGCCGAATTTATTCGTGCCCATTTCCCGACCATTAGCGAGAAACTGCGAATTCTCGGCATTGACCTGACCAGAGAGCCAGTCCCTGTTGTTCCGGCAGCCCATTACACCTGCGGCGGAGTGATGGTCAACCAGCAGGGCCGAACCGATTTAAGTGGTCTTTATGCCGCAGGAGAAGTCAGCTGCACCGGTTTACACGGTGCCAACCGTCTGGCCTCCAACTCATTGCTGGAGTGTCTGGTTTATGCCTGGTCGGCAGCAGAAGATATTCAGCACTATTTACCAACCGTGACATCATCTTATGCACTGCCGGACTGGGATGAAAGGCGGATGGATGATTCAGATGAGCAAATGGTAATACAGCACTACTGGCATGAGCTGCGGCTGTTGATGTGGGATTACGTCGGGATAGTTCGCTCCACTAAACGTCTGGAGCGCGCCAGGCGTCGTATTACCCTGATTCAGCAGGAGATGGACGAATACTACGCTCATTTTCATATTTCCGACAGTTTGCTGGAACTGCGTAATCTGGTTCAGGTTGCGGAACTGATTGTTCGCTGTGCCATGGCAAGGAAAGAGAGCCGTGGCCTGCACTATACGTTGGACTATCCGCAGAAGTTCAGTAAAGCAACGCCAACAATACTGGTGCCATAATCAACGAAACAGGTAAAAATCTCTCGTCAGGCTGCAATGCGCCTCGGAATAACGTCGATCTGGCCCACGAATGGTCATGCGATCGATAAACGGTTCGCCCGGTACAGGGGAAAGCGCCAGTAGTACACGATTTGCTGGACGTCGGTCATTGTCAGATATATCGGTACGCAAATGCAGATACCAGCCTTGCTGCTCTGCCATCGCAACCAGCGCATTGCCTGCGGGTTCAGGCAGAATCACCGCAAAATAGCCATCTTCGGCGATCAGTTCGCCAGCACATGTCAGAAGCGCATCGTGCGTCAGCCCGGCGGTGGAACGTGCTGCCGCCCGTTCAGGTGTCGCACACGCAACGCCCGCGCTAAAATAGGGTGGATTGCTGACAATGAGCGAGTAGCGATGTTCGCAATTTTTCGCCCACGGCAAAATATCAGCCTGACAGATATTAATCCGTTCGGCCCAGGGGGATGCCGCCGCATTTTCCTGCGCCTGACCAGCAGCCTGCTCGTCGAGCTCAACAGCATCAACAACCACGTCCTGTGTGGTTCGCTGTGCCAGCATCAGCGCAATAAGGCCGCTACCGGTGCCGATGTCCAATATCCGCCGGGCGCCCGCAACCGGAGCCCAGGCACCCAGCAGCACGCCATCAGTACCGACCTTCATTGCACAACGATCGTGGGCAACGAAAAATTGTTTAAAGGTAAAACCGTCGGCGCGGAGAGCCACTTTCTGTTGAGACATTTTACTGGCCTGCAAAGGAAACGGCGCTAGCATAGGACAATTGATGTCTGAGGAAAAGTCATTCAGGGCACACAAACAGATGAAGATCCTGTTCATTCTGTCTATAATCAGCGCCCCAAGCTGAGGTAGACCATGACTGTAACCACTTTTTCCGAACTAGAACTTGATGAAAGCCTGCTGGATGCCTTGCAGGAAAAGGGCTTTACCCGCCCTACTGCCATTCAGGCCGCTGCAATCCCGCCTGCACTGGAGGGTCGTGACGTTCTCGGTTCGGCACCAACCGGTACAGGCAAAACGGCCGCCTACTTGCTGCCTGCATTACAACATTTACTCGATTTTCCGCGTAAAAAATCAGGCCCGCCACGTATTCTTGTGCTGACACCTACCCGCGAACTGGCCATGCAGGTTGCAGATCAGGCTCGCGAACTGGCAAAACATACTCATCTTGACATTGCGACCATCACAGGTGGCGTTGCCTATATGAATCATGCTGAGGTGTTCAGTGAGAACCAGGATGTGGTGGTCGCCACCACCGGCCGCCTGTTGCAATATATTAAAGAAGAAAATTTTGACTGCCGGGCAGTTGAAACGCTGATCCTTGACGAAGCAGACCGTATGCTGGATATGGGGTTTGCTCATGATATCGAAACCATTGCTGCTGAAACCCGCTGGCGTAAGCAAACGCTGTTATTTTCCGCCACGCTTGAAGGCGAGGCAATCAAAGACTTTTCCGAGCGCCTGCTGAACGACCCCGTTGAGATTGAAGCCGATCCCGCACGTCGTGAACGCAAAAAAATTCAGCAGTGGTATTACCGCGCTGACGATACGGCACACAAGACCGCGTTGTTGATCCATCTGCTCAAGCAGCCTGAGGTCACCCGCTCGGTCATCTTTGTGCGTAAACGTGAGCGGGTTCACGAACTGTGTGGCTGGCTGCGTGATGCCGGGATCGGTACCAGTTATCTGGAAGGTGAACTGGAACAATATAAGCGAAATGAAGCAATCAAGCGGGTAGTTGATGGTCGTGTGAATGTGCTGGTCGCTACCGATGTGGCTGCCCGCGGTATCGATATTGATGACGTCAGCCACGTCTTTAATTTTGATATGCCCCGCACGGCGGATACCTACCTGCATCGCATCGGTCGCACCGGCCGCGCCGGTAAAAAAGGCAAAGCCATCTCGTTGGTGGAAGCACACGACCACCTGTTGCTGGGTAAAATCAGTCGCTATATCAATGAGCCTCTGAAAGCACGGATCATTGACGAATTACGGCCAACTACCCGTGCCCCGAGTGAAAAACAGAACGGTAAGCCATCAAAGAAAGCACTGGCAAAACGTAAAGAGAAGAAAGAAAAAAACAGTGAAGCGGCTAAGCCCCGTATCAAAAAACGTCATCGCGATACCAAAAATATAGGTAAACGCCGTAAGCCAAGCGGTGCCGGTAACACAAATAGCAGTGAGTAATCTCCGAGACAGCCGATAAGCCAACGCTATCTGATTGGCAGACAGACCTGCAACAGCCCCCAAATTGGGGGCTGGACGGTTAAGACTGTGAAAGAAAAATGACCACAACGCTGATTTGCGAACGACCAATTTTCCTTATTGACGGCTGTCATTCGCCTGACGCAGCAGAGTCTGGCTTTCCAGTAAGAAACGGCGTGCATACTCACCAAACCAGGTCTCTACCTTACGGAAGCTGTTGATAAATTCCTGTTTATCGCCCTTCTCCAGTAATTTTATCGCCTCGCCAAAACGCTGATAGTAACGTTTAATCAGTGCCAGATTGTTTTCTGAAGACATAATAATGTCCGCATACAGTTGCGGATCCTGTGCAAACAATCTTCCCACCATCGCCAGTTCAAGGCGGTAGATGGGCGACGACAGAGCGAGAAGCTGCTCAAGCTGTACATTCTCTTCAGCCAGATGCAACCCGTAAGCGAAAGTCGCAAAATGGCGCAAGGCCTGAATAAACGCCATGTTCTGGTCGTGCTCAACAGCACTGATGCGATGCAGCCTGGCACCCCATACCTGAATCTGTTCAAGAAACCACTGGTAGGCTTCTGGTTGTCGGCCATCGCACCACACCACAACCTGTTTGGCGAGGCTGCCACTGTCAGGGCCGAACATCGGGTGCAGACCGAGCACCGGCCCACTGTGTGCTACCAGCATTGCCTGCAACGGGCTATTTTTTACCGATGCCAGATCGACCAGGATACAGTCATCCGGTAACGTCGGCAGTGCAGCAATCACCTCTTCTGTCAGATGGATTGGCACGCTGATAATCACCATACCGGCATCTGCCAGCAGAGTATTCCGTTGAGCCCACTCCTCTTTATCAAGTATCTTCACCTGATATCCTGACAAAACTAACATCTTCTCAAACAGACGTCCCATCTTGCCTTTACCGCCAACAATAACAACGGAACGCAGCCCAGGACACAGCGTTTTAAAGCCTTTATCATTTTCGCTGGAGTACGACTCACGCATGACCCGACGCAGTACATCTTCAATCAAATCGGGTGGAACGCCCAGCAATTTAGCCTCTTTGCGGCGGGAAGCCAGCATCGAGGCTTCCCGCTCAGGGACATAAATGGGTAATCCATACCGGCTTTTCACCTCACCCACTTCGGCAACCAACTGTAGCCGCCTGGCCAGCAGATCGAGCAGCGCCTTATCAACTTCATCAATTTGATCGCGTAGTGCGGTCAGTTCAGCCACCATAATTAATCCTCTTGCGACAGACGCGCCGCCAGCACTCCCCTCAGGTCCTGATTGATTTCACGCAGCAGGCTCTCCGTTGTTTCCCAGTTGATACAGGCATCAGTCACAGAAACACCGTAATGCATTTCACTTCGTGGTTGTTCAGAAGACTGATTACCCTCATGGAGATGGCTTTCCAGCATCAGGCCAATAATTGAACGGTTGCCGTCTTTAATTTGCGCGACGGCAGACTCGGCCACGCCGGACTGGCGGCGGAAGTCTTTGTTAGAATTGCCATGGCTGCAATCTATCATCAAGGAGGGATGGAGTCCCGCCTGGCTCATCTCTTTTTCACATTGAGCTACATCTTCAGGGCCGTAATTCGGACATTTCCCCCCCCGCAAGATCACATGACCATCAGGATTTCCCTGAGTTTGCAGCAGACACACCTGTCCACTCTGGTTAATGCCCACAAAGCGGTGTGGCATCGCAGCTGCTCGCATGGCATTGATCGCCGTGCCCAGACTACCATCAGTACCATTTTTGAAACCCACAGGCATTGATAATCCTGACGCCATTTCACGATGAGTCTGGGATTCTGTCGTGCGGGCACCGATGGCAGACCAGCTGAACAGATCGCCAAGATATTGCGGGCTGTTAGGATCGAGTGCTTCGGTTGCCAGCGGCAGCCCCATCTCTACCAGATCCAACAGTAGCCGGCGTGCTGTATGCAGACCCGCTTCCATATCAAATGAATTGTCCATGTAGGGATCGTTAATCAGCCCTTTCCAGCCGACTGTTGTGCGGGGTTTTTCAAAATAGACGCGCATAACAATAAACAGCTGATCCTTTACCTCCCCGGAGAGAGTCTTCAGATGACGGGCATAGTCGAGGGCAGCTTCGGTATCATGAATGGAACAGGGGCCACACACCACCAGGAGGCGGTGATCTTTGCCACTGATAATGTCAGAAATCACCTGACGGGAAGCGGCAATCTGTTCCGCCTGGGCAGCGCAAAGAGGAAATTTTTTCTTCAGCTCCTCAGGAGTAATAAGAATCTGTTCTTCTGCGATGTGTACGTTATTCAGCGCGTCTTTTTGCATAGTCATTATCCTGTTTATCTTTTTCTACTCAGGTTGGCCCCTGGTAAGCTGACGAAAACTGTATCATAAAAGGTACAGACATAAACCTGTACACGTACAAATTTTATTGCCACATAAGGATATTTATAAAATAAATAACATATATCAATAATTTACAAAGAAAAAATAAAAAATATCAATGTAAAGTTTACATTACACCTAAATGAAAATTTGTTGCTGAGTGGCAACTTTTTTTTACTTTCTAATATCTGAATCCCAGTGTGTAACACCGGCTCAAAAAAATCACTGCTCAGTTGGCCTGTTGAGTAACGTGCAGTGCCAGGAGGATTGCCAGCAAGGCTGTTCACTACCTGCTTAACCTTGCAGGGCAAAGTACTGAGAGGAATGTCGTAGAAATTCTCACCGCAACGGAAACATTGCCAGCTGCCGCCTGGCAATGAAATGTGGTGATGAATTTATGACGATTAAACATGGATTAATCGTCCTGGCCAGGGCCCTGTCGACACAGCTGTCTGTCATTTTCACCGCCATCAACATCCCCATAAAACATAATTACTTCCGGTATTGGCCTCTTTACCGGAAAAGTATTGCATGGCGAGCAGGTTTCATTCTCCAGTTATTTATCTGCAATTCGCTACCGTAATTTATTAAGGTGGCCAGAATAGTGCCATTTTAAGCCGGTAGACTCTTATCACGCATTTCACCATGCTAAAAAACGCATCATACCGAATCATTAAATATAAGCCTTAACTTTCATGGGAATGCTTTTTTTGATACGGGATGAAAATTTTTGAAATTGATTAATTTTGATCAGGAATTAAAAATAAGCATGCATCATCACAATGTTTCTCATAGCCATGAAAAAATGTTCTTACTTACTTTTTTAATAAGTAAGAACCAGTTGAGATAATTTTACATTAAGGATTAGTCATGATAATAAGTGAAGGAATGTTCAGTAAATTTTCCGGGATAAAAAGTGAAAAACTGGTTTTCAATAACAGCAATAATAACAATGATTTAGAAGGCTCTCTGGCTGCCAACGTTAAATTTGCACAAAGCCAGATTATTCCCAGCACACCTGTACCCAGCGATCCACAGCCCCATCTGGTTGCACACCGTGAAACACTGGTACTGGTCAAACCGCTGAATAATACAGAAACCTTACGCCTGACGGTCACCGGTGTAGATGGTGAAACCGTTGGGGTTATTCAATTACAAAAGCCTGAAGAATTACCCAACACGACTTACCATATCGACAATATACCTGATAATATTGATTTCACGCCTCTACCCGGCAGCACCCATACTATTACCAGTAACACTGAAATTAATGCTCTGAATAACCCTTCCGCTTCTTATCTCTTACAGCTATTGCAGCAACATACCTTCATTGAAATCCGTACCGGGAATGGTCACTGGACAAGGGATATTTACTTACCAAATAACCCAGCTCTGGAAGGAAAGGTAGTTTATATCAGCTCTACTGCGGTCTTTACTTCAAATGTTATCTTCAGTGGTCGGCGCGCGGTTATCTCAGATAAAAATAACGGGAAATTTAAATTTATATCCGGCCAGTGGATCCTGGATGCTGAACTGTTTAATCAGGGTATTATCTATGCTGAAAATACCTGGAGCGCTAAAGTTCCTGCTTTGTGGATCAAACCAGGTATCAGCATGCAGTTTGACAGCAGTAACCAAAGTGGAAAACTAAACAATATAAACGTTGGTGCTCCTGGTGAGTTGCTGATTCACACTATCGACATCGGCATGTTGACCACACCTCGCGATGAGTATGCCTTTGCAAAGGATCCTCAGGCACACCGGGAATATTTTCAGACTGTGCCGCTATCCAGACTGACAGTCAGTAATTATCAGTCGCTTCATCTGACGGAAGTCATGTTGCCTGACGGAACCTTACTGACCACCTCAGACCCAAGCATTGGGGCCTGGCACCAGGGAACCATGTGGCAACGTATTACCAGAGAACTTATTTCTCTTGGTATCAATCATGCAAATTATGGCATCAACAGTTCACCAGGCGAAGGTGAATGGACGCCTTATACTGTTGCTCAGGTAACCGCTCATAACAGCCGCGGCATTTACAGCAATGGTCTCCAGGTACACGGTGGTTACGGTGGTCCCGGTACGGCGACGCTTGACGAGTCTTTGGGCAATGAGTTCAGCCATGAAGTTGGCCATAATTACGGGTTAGGACATTTCGTTGGCGGGTTTATCGGTTCGGTTCACCGGTCTGCCGACGCACCCAACTCCACCTGGGGCTGGGACAAGGATCTGAACCGTTTCATACCCAATTTCCGGGCGGTAGTTGATCATCAGTCATCCTGCATGGCATCACACTGCCAGGCACCTTTTCATGGAAGATCTTTCGGATTTGACGCCATGTCGGGTGGTGAACCACTGTGTTCACTGAACCGCTTTACCCTTTACACACCTTATGTCGCTAAGATTATTCAGGATTTTTTGGAAAATAAAGCGGTATTTTCCCCCGGTTCCAGCACGGGCTTTAAAAAATGGAACAGCATCACCCGGCGCATGGAACCCTATGCCCTCAAGCAAAATATAATCAACGCAACCACCGCCGCTAACAGCGATTTGAGTGCAAATGCACTCACTCAGTTATTTACCCATTCGGACATGGTTCTGGTAGAAATGCGCGACGGCAGCTGGGCTCACTCAGTGAATGTGCCTCCAGCTTCACAGGCTAATAATCAGCGGATTATCACAGTCAGGAGCAGCGCTCTATGGGTCAGTCAGCTGAACATTAATGGCCAGGCTATCCCCATCCCAGGAGGATTCAGAAGAAGTTATATATCCAATGCTTCAGTATGGACCGAATGCATCATCGTCGATATGAACATGAGCAGCACGGTTGCCTCTAATAATGCTGTGAGTCAGGACGATTTAGTGGGTTATCTTACCAGCAACGACGTCGTGCGCATCGTGATGAAAGAAAATGACTGGGCAGGAGATATCCACTTTCCCGTTACATCGCAGGTGAGTGGGGAGCGGGTCATTACTATTGAAAATAACGCAGTACTTCCCGTAACGGTCCATGTAAACGGCCTGAATATGCGTATACCTTATGGTGAAAGTAAACACTACATTTCAGGAGGACACGGCTGGCGTGAAATCGCGCTACTGAAAGATATCACCCGCAATCATAAGCCTGAATCCTTTGGCGTGCCCGTCACCACGTTGGTAGGTTATTACGATCCCAAGGAGGTATTGCCTGGCTATATTTATCCTGCCATGCACGGAGCCTATGGTTTTATCTACGCCGATAATAGTAATGTAACTGACGATGCTGACTGCCAATTATGGGTAGAAACTGGCAGTAACATTCAGCGATTTAAGCTGGAAAATATCCGCCTTACCAGCAACGCCATGAATAAATTCCACATTAATATTGCAGAGTCTGATGAAATAAGAACCGTCAGGTTGGTATGCAATGGCAATGTGATCGCCAGCCGAACCATCGAACCCGCCCGTATCCCACTAACATATACCGTTAATGGTGAAATCGCTGACGACGAAAGCCAGCTTATCCTCCCCCCTCCTGCGGGACTGAGGGTAGCCAGTGCCACTACTGACAGTATCTCCCTGACCTGGAACAGGCTCGATGCCCCGGTAAAAAGTTATCGTATCTACCGTGACGGCAGTTTGCTAAATACCAGTACAGATCCCAGCTATACAGATTCCGGGCTTATGCCAGATACTCAGTTCAGCTACGCGGTGAGCGCTGTTGACAGTAACGGCCTTGAGTCTGCACGATCTGCGGGCATCACGGCGAAGACCACAACCCCCGAAGTACCTGACTCCGCGCCAACGGCACCGCGTAATTTACACTCAGTGTCAGTAACCGATAACAGTATCAGCCTGGCATGGGGAACATCTTCCGGCACGAGTGCGATACAGGATTACAGTATTTACCGCGGAGAGGGCGACAGTATCATCAATGCACTGGTGAGAGTACCCGCCTCTCAGCTAACTTATCATGATGCAGGACTATCCCCTGATACCCGTTACCGCTATTTTGTTATCGCCCGCGATACCCAGGGGCGTCTGTCAGATCAAAGCAATACACTGTCTCTTACCACTCATGCTTCTGCACATTATCCTGCGTGGGCTTTAGGCACAGCCTACAGGATCGGCGATAAGGTTCTGTATAACAACAGAGTGTGGATCTGCCGGGTGGCACATACCGCAATGTCCCCAACCTGGAATCCGGTCGATGCCGCTTCACTCTGGCTTGCCGAATGACGGAAAGCCCGTTTACGGGACGTTTAAAGCGAGGCCTGACTGAGCATTTGCAGATGGTAGTCAATCGCATGTCGTAACAGTTGGTGGTCGCTAATGATAAAGTCCGGGCAAGAAGGCCCGGACTTTTTAATGCCCGATTGGCCATCGATTATGTCTCAGGCTATCAGTGCTTCTCCGATATGGAGGCAGGCGGTGGATCGGGAAAAAAGGGTAATATTGCTAACCTGTAATGAATACTGTAGCCTCCTTATTTACCTGAACAGGAAATAAAAATGACCGCCCCCGTCCGCCTTGCCCTTGTTGGTGATTATTGTTCAGCTGCGATTGCTCACCAGTCTATCCCCCCTTCTGTTGAACTGGCCGCTGCCTCCCTGAACCTGCCCGTGACGGCAGAGTGGCTACCAACTGAATCCATCACCAACTCCGCCGTTTTAAAGCGTTTTGACGCCATCTGGGTAGTGCCCGGAAGCCCCTACCAAAACGATCATGGCGCATTTCTGGCTATCACTTATGCCCGTGAGAATAACGTGCCGTTTCTTGGTTCATGCGGTGGCTTTCAGTACGCCATGGTGGAATATGCCCGCAATGTCATGGGCTGGGCCGATGCAGCTCACGCAGAGACCGACAGCGAAGGGCGTCTGGTGATTATACCGTTAAGCTGCTCCCTGGTAGAAAAGACCGGTGATATCGTAATCGGTAAAAGCACCGTCATTGCCCATGCTTATGGCAAACTCAGTACGTACGAAGGCTATCACTGCAATTTTGGTGTTAACCCGGATTTTATCGCTGAACTGGAGAATTTTCCGTTGCGTATCAGTGCATGGGATCGAGAGGGGGATGTGCGCGGTATCGAACTGCCCGATCATCGATACTTCGTCGCCACCCTGTTTCAGTCTGAACGTGCGGCACTTCGAAAGGAAGTCTCACCGTTGGTAGTTGAGCTGATTAAAGCCACTCAGGGTTAATCTCCCGTTGATAAATCGCACCATAAAAAAAGGGGCCAGCCTTTCGGCCAGCCCCTTATTCACTATTAACTCAGGATGCTGCTTTAGCGCCCAGACGTTCTTTAATACGTGCAGACTTACCGGTACGCTCACGCAGATAGTACAGTTTGGCCTTACGTACGGCACCACGGCGTTTAACAGTAATGCTGTCGATAACAGGTGAGTGCGTCTGGAATACACGCTCAACACCTTCGCCGTTAGAAATTTTACGAACAGTGAATGCAGAGTGCAGACCGCGGTTACGAATAGCGATAACCACGCCCTCGAATGCCTGCAGACGTTTCTTTGAACCTTCAACGACCCATACTTTCACTTCCACGGAATCACCCGGACGGAATGAAGGTACGTCCTGTTTCATCTGCTCTTGTTCGATTTGCTTGATAATGTTGCTCATAATTTAATCTCTTATCCTGGGTAAACTGATATTCAGGCGCCGCGACTCGTGTCAGGCTGCCCATCATCGTTATGTTGCCGGATGAATTCAGCACGGAACTCATTTAGCAACCTTGCTTGCTCTTCAGTCAGAGCCAGGTTTTCCAGAAGTTCAGGTCTTCTGAGCCAGGTACGGCCCAGCGACTGTTTCAGGCGCCAACGGCGAATTTCAGCATGGTTGCCCGACAGTAAAACTGGCGGAACCTCCATTCCTTCCAACACTTCAGGGCGGGTATAGTGCGGGCAATCCAGCAGTCCGTCGGAAAACGAATCTTCTTCGGCTGACGCCTGCTTCCCCAGTACGCCGGGTATAAACCGGGCGACCGAGTCAATCAGCGTCATTGCTGGCAGCTCCCCACCGCTGAGTACATAATCACCAATCGACCATTCTTCATCGATATCGGTTTTAATTACGCGCTCATCAATCCCTTCGTAACGACCACACACCAGAATTAACTTCTGACTGGTCGCCAGCTCGCAAACCCCATTTTGATCGAGTTTGCGCCCCTGAGGCGAAAGATAAATCACCTTAGCGCCCTCTCCTGCCGCTGCTTTTGCTGCGTGGATGGCATCCCGTAAGGGCTGAACCATCATCAACATCCCCGGTCCGCCACCGTAAGGACGTTCGTCCACGGTTCGGTGCCGGTCATGAGCAAAATCACGAGGACTCCAGCTTTGGATGCTGAGCAGGCCATTTCTTACTGCCCGGCCAGTTACCCCGTAGTCGGTAATCGCGCTGAACATCTCAGGGAACAGGCTGATAATGCCTATCCACATCGACTGTACCGGCGTATTACTGCTTTGTTCGGGGTTCAAAAACCAGGATCCCAATCTACCTGAATAGTGCGGGTAGTGAGATCGACATTCTTGATAACCTGTCCATCAAGGAACGGAATCAGCCGCTCCTTCGCACCAAATGCATCCTTCAGGTTCGCCTTCACGACGAGAACGTCGTTAGAACCGGTTTCCATCAGCTCTGTGACTTTACCGAGTTCATAGCCCTGGGGGGTAACCACCTGGCAGCCAATAAGGTCTTTCCAGTAATAGTCACCGTTGTCCAGCGCAGGCAACTGCTCAGAATCCACGACAATTTCACAGTTAGTCAGCAGACCCGCAGTATCACGATCGTCAATGCCTTTGACTTTGATGATCATGTCCTGATTGTGGCGCTTCCAGCCTTCCAGCTCGATAAGCTGCCATTGACCCGCCCGTTGAATAAACCATGGCTGATAGTCAAAAATGCTTTCGGCATCTTCGGTGGAGGAAAACACTTTGAGCCAACCACGGATACCGTAGGCCGATCCCATCTTTCCCATAATTAATGGGTTAATGGGCGACGACGCGGCGAGTTGCTTGCTCATGTTGACCACCGTGACAGATTAAGCTGCTTTCTTAGCTTCTTTGATCAGCGCACCAACGCGATCAGAGAGAGTAGCGCCCTGGCCAACCCAGTGCTCAATGCGGTCCAGATCCAGACGCAGTGCTTCAGCCTGACCAGATGCGATCGGGTTGAAGAAACCAACGCGCTCAATAAAGCGACCATTACGAGCATTACGGCTGTCAGTAACGACTACCTGATAAAACGGACGCTTTTTAGCGCCGTGACGTGCCAAACGAATTGTTACCATAACATCCTCTTTAGTGAATAAAACAACCGGGCCCCATTGAGGGAACGGGGCCCGGATGCAATATAAAAAGCCCGAAAATTTTACTCATTTTGGCGCAAAAAGCAATCTAATTCGCGTGACTGATTTAGCGACCGGGGAAGCCCGGCGGCATCATCCCCTTCATGCCACGCATCATCTTCGCCATACCGCCCTTCTTCATTTTTTTCATCATTCGCTGCATGTCGTCAAACTGCTTCAACAGGCGGTTGACATCCTGCACCTGCATTCCTGACCCGGTGGCGATACGACGTTTACGGGAGCCTTTGATGATTTCTGGCTTTTCGCGCTCTTTGCGGGTCATGGAGTTGATCATTGCTTCCATCCGTACCAGCACTTTGTCATCCATCTGCGACTTGACGTTATCCGGCAGCTGTCCCATCCCCGGCAGTTTGCCCATCAGGCTGGCCATACCACCCATGTTACGCATCTGCTTTAGCTGCTCCAGGAAGTCATTCAGGTCGAAACCGTCACCCTTTTTCAGTTTGCTGGCCAGTTTCTCTGCCTGGGCGCGGTCAACCTTGCTTTCAATATCTTCGATCAGCGACAGTACATCGCCCATACCGAGGATACGTGAGGCGATGCGGTCCGGGTAGAACGGCTCAAGGGCTTCCGTTTTTTCACCAACCCCCATAAATTTAATCGGTCTGCCGGTAATATGACGGATTGACAGCGCTGCACCGCCACGGGCATCACCATCAACCTTGGTCAGTATCACCCCCGTTAGCGGCAGCGCTTCGTTAAACGCCTTCGCCGTGTTGGCAGCATCCTGACCGGTCATGGCGTCAACCACAAACAGGGTTTCAACCGGGTTAATCGCGGCGTGAACCTGTTTGATTTCGTCCATCATCGCTTCATCTACGTGCAGACGACCCGCGGTATCAACCAGCAGCACATCGTAAAATTTCAGCTTCGCCTGCTGTAGTGCATTTTTTACAATATCAACGGGTTTCTGGCTCAGATCGGAGGCACAGAAGTCGACTCCAACCTGTTCAGCCAGCGTTTCCAGCTGTTTAATTGCCGCGGGACGGTATACGTCAGCAGAAACAACCAGCACTTTTTTCTTGTGCTTTTCACGAAGGAATTTACCCAGTTTACCAACGCTGGTTGTTTTACCTGCACCCTGCAAACCTGCCATCAACACTACGGCAGGTGGCTGTGCGGCCAGATTGAGCGTGTTGTTTTCCGATCCCATCGCGGCGACCAGCTCATTCTGAACAATTTTTATAAATTCCTGACCGGGCGTAAGACTTTTATTAACATCCTGTCCCACCGCACGCTCTTTGACGCGATTTATAAACTCACGGACTACGGGCAGCGCAACGTCAGCCTCCAGCAGTGCCATGCGAACTTCACGCAGGGTGTCCTTAATATTGTCTTCTGTCAGCCGTCCACGGCCGCTAATATTGCGCAGGGTTTGCGACAATCTGTCGGTTAAATTATCAAACATCGTCTCTCGCTCACGTAATGAGAGGTCGCCAGGCGACACAATGAAGCGAATTATAACATGAAGGAAGGGCGATCTCAGCCTTCTGCGTTGAGATCGTTTGGAGCCGACCGCTGCTGGCGCTATACTGCATTTTTGCTTACCGGTACCAGATAACTTTCTATGTCCGTATTTCCTGTTCTGGCGCTGTTCGCCTACTCCTTCAGCCTTGCGCTTATTGTTCCAAGCCTGTTGCGTAAGCAAAGTACCTGGCGAAGGCTGGCGGTAATTTCCGCCATCGCAGCACTGATTTGCCACGGCATCGCACTGTACCAGCGTATTTTTGCAACGCCAGGCGGACTCAATCTCAGTCTGTTGAACATAGGTTCACTGGTTAGCCTGCTGATTTGCGCCATCATGACCATTGTTGCCTCCCGCAACCGCGGCTGGATACTGCTACCTATTGTTTACAGCTTTGCATTAATCAACCTGGCTTTCGCCACCTTTGTACCGAATGCATTCATTACTCATCTGGAAACCACGCCAGGAATGATGATACACATCGGTCTGGCACTGTTTGCTTACGTGACACTGATGATCGCCGCGCTGTATGCTCTACAGCTGGCATGGATAGACTGGTTGCTTAAGAATAAAAGACTGACCCTCAGCAACGACATTCCCCCTTTAATGACCATCGAACGCAAGATGTTTCACATTACCCAAGTGGGCGTGGTGCTTTTGACCCTGGTACTGTGCACCGGTTTATTCTATATGCATGACCTTTTCAGCCGTGAAAATGTTGATAAAGCGGTGCTGTCAATCCTGGCCTGGTTCACCTACATCGTTCTGTTCTGGGGGCACTACCATGAAGGCTGGCGTGGCCGCCGTGTCGCCTGGTTTAATTTTGGTGGGGCGTTTTTGCTGACCATGGCCTATTTTGGTAGCAGGATGTTACAACACTTTCTGACTTCCTGATCATCAACCACAAGGAATTGCTTCGTTGGAACAGGTTTCAACTACCACTTTGATTGTCATTATGGTGATGATGGTTCTGGTTTCGGCCTGGTTCGCCGGGTCTGAGACCGGCATGATGACCCTGAATCGTTACAAATTACGCCATCAGGCAAAAAATGGCAATCGTGCCGCACGCCGGGTGGAGAAGATGCTACGCCGCCCCGACCGCCTGCTGAGTCTGGTGCTGATCGGGAATAACCTGGTGAATATCCTCGCTTCTGCGTTGGCGACCATTGTCGGGATGCGTATTCACGGCGATGAGGGTGTGGCTATTGCCACCGGTATTCTGACCTTTTGCGTACTGGTTTTTGCCGAAGTATTGCCAAAAACGGTCGCGGCGCTCTACCCTGAAAAAGTCGCCTTTCCAAGCAGTATTCTGCTAGGCCCGCTGCAACTGATTATGATGCCGCTGGTTTGGTTGTTGAACACCATCACCCGCATTCTGATGCGGCTGGTGGGCATGAGAACCGAAGGTGCTATCAATTCTGCGTTAAGTAAGGAAGAGTTACGCACTATCGTTTACGAGTCCCGCTCGCTGATGTCCCGCCGTAATCAGGATATGTTGCTGTCGGTCCTCGATCTGGAGAAAGTCAACGTTGATGACATCATGGTGCCACGCAATGAGATTGTTGGTATCAACATTAACGATGACTGGAAATCCATCGTTCGCCAGCTGACCCATACGCCGCATGGTCGTATCGTGCTTTATCGCGATTCTCTTGATGACACCATCAGCATGCTGCGGGTCCGCGAAGCCTACCGGCTGATGACCGAGAAAAAAGAATTTACCAAAGAGGTTATGCTGCGTTCAGCGGATGAAATCTATTATGTCCCTGAAGGTACGCCGCTGAATATCCAGTTGGTCAAGTTTCAGCGCAATAAAAAGAAAGTGGGCCTGGTGGTCGATGAATATGGTGATATCAAAGGGCTGGTGACGATTGAAGATATCCTTGAGGAGATTGTCGGGGACTTTACCACCTCAATGTCACCAAATCTTGCCGAAGAAGTGGTGCCGCAAAATGACGGTTCGGTGCTAATTGAAGGCAGTGCCAATGTGCGTGAACTGAACAAGGCATTTAACTGGAAACTGCCGGAAGAAGAAGCCAGAACGGTTAACGGTATGATTCTGGAAGCTATCGAGGATATTCCGTTACCTAACACCACCGTACGCATCGGCAATTACGCTATCGATATTCTCGACGTGCAGGAGAACATGATTAAGCAGGTCCGCATTACGCCGCAAAAATCACTGAAGGAATCGGTAGGCTCCTGAGGGATTACCGTCCCGTAACCGGGACGGTATAAGGAACAACAGCAGAGAACTAGATGTGTAATTCCTGTAGTTTTTCTTTCGGCAAAGCCAGCTCGTCATTGTGGTTAACACGAATGTCATTGTCGATAATGTGGCGTGCGATCTCCTGCGCCTCATCAAGAGAATGCATTTCATATGTGCCACACTGATATTCGTTCAGCTCAGGGATTTTGCGCTGGTCAGACACTTTCAGAACATCCTGCATGGCTCCCTTCCAGGCTTTTGCCACACGCTGCTCGTCCGGCGTGCCGATAAGGCTCATATAGAACCCGGTACGACAACCCATCGGGGAAATATCAATGATTTCCACCCCATCACCATTCAGGTGATCACGCATGAAGCCAGCAAAAAGATGCTCCAGCGTGTGAATGCCGCGCTCAGGCATTACCTCTTTGTTTGGCCTGCAAAAACGCAGATCGAAAACGGTGATGGTATCACCATGAGGCGTTTTCATGGTCTTGGCTACGCGGACCGCGGGTGCCGCCATGATGGTGTGATCGACGGTAAAGCTATCCAGCAATGGCATATAGTCACCTCAACTAATGAATTTATTTTTCGCAACAATGAAACTTTCTCTGTCGTACAGGGTCAGAATATTTGAAAGACGCGCACTTTGTTATCATCATCCCTAACAACAGAAATGTTAATTTGGCCACAGTGATGTGGCCTTTTCTTTTCTCAGCTTCTGCTTCGCAGAAAATCTTCAAAACTGAGCGTATCACTTTCTTCGATTTCCCGCTGCTTAACCATTGAGCGAATGGCTTCCTGCTCAAACTGTGACCCGGTGAGGATATCCAACGACTCTCCCGTCAGTTGTTGCCTGTACTGTTCTGACAACGCCACACCCGTTTCTACAATACCTTTCTGTTTAAGAATAGCCAGGAAGCGCGCTGAAAAAGTCAGCTCAGGATCATCAAACGATGCTTCCAGATTGTCACACACCTGTTGATACTGGTGGTCGCTGAGCTGGCGGTCCAGCGTTTCAGCCACGCGACGCAAATCTCTGAATAGCGTTTTCCCCACCTCCTGAAGTGGATACTGAGCATCTCCACAGCCAATTCCCAGCATCAGACCCGGCTTACGTCCTTCCAGAATTACCCGATTCCAGTTGGCACGGGTACAGGCAAGTTCTTCACTACTCATTTCAGGCGCATCGGCCAGTGTACACCAGATAAGGAACAGGTCGAGGAAACGAACCTGATTCTCGTCAACGCCAATGGGTGAGAACGGATTAATATCAAGAGATCGCACTTCAATATATTCAATCCCCCCCCGCAGTAAGGCATCAGAAGGGTTTTCACCCGGTAGGGTCACACGCTTGGGTCGAACAGGCGCATAGAGCTCGTTTTCAATCTGCAAAACGTTAGTGTTGAGTTGCAGCCAATGCCCCTGTTCATCCTTAACGCCCAGCGCTGCATAATCCGCAGAAGGGGTTTTAATCGCTGCTTTCAGCGCCCGAACATACTCTGGCAGGTTATTAAAGGTAATGCCAAGACCGCTTTGTGATTTGTTGGTATAGCCCAGATCGCTCAGTCGCAAAGAGGTGGCATATGGCAGCCATAACATCCCCTTATCGGTACGCTCGAAGGGTAGCGTGGTTGCTTTGCCCTGGAGGAATGAAGAACAAATCGCAGGAGAAGCGCCAAACAGATAAGGGATGACCCAACCAAATCGATAGTAGTTACGGATCAGGCGCAGATAACCTTCAGAAATGGCATTCTGACCACTGCTGGCGTCGCTAACACCGGCCCACCCCTGCCAGAAAGATAACGGTAGCGAAAAATTATAGTGAACGCCTGATATCACCTGCATCAGCGCGCCATAACGATTTTTCAGCCCTTCGCGGTACAACGTTTTCATCTTGCCGATGTTAGAACTGCCATACTGTGCCAACGCAATGTGCTGAAAATCTTCAATCAGACAAGGCATACTCATTGGCCACATCCGCTCTTCACCAAGCTCACGCGAGACATGGCGATGAATATCGCGCAGGAAAGCCAACAGATTGCCAATATTGTCATGCACTGGTGTAATAAATTCGAGCAACATTTCGGCAAAATCAGTGGTAATCCACTTATGCGTTAACGCTGAACCAAACGATGTCGGATGCCCACTGGTGGCCAGATAACCATTAGGGTTAACACGTAGCGTTTCGCGTTCGATACCGCGACCGATACCTTTCATTGCGTCAGGATGCGCCTCCAGCCAGGAAAGCGCCTGTGATACGTCCGGGATCAAATTGACCTCCCGCTCGGGGAAAATTTATTATTGTTCAGCATAATGTTAATCGCGGCAGAAATTATTTGCTAATCAAGTGCCACCATCCCATGCCCTGAAGTGTTACAACAGCCAGTACAACGTAGCGAAGCGTTTTACCCACGGCGAGAAAAAACAACGCCGGAAGCCAGGAAAAACGCAACCATCCGGCCAGAACACAAAGCAGATCGCCAACAAAAGGCAACCAACTGACCAGAAGCGCCGCTGGCCCCCATCGGTAAAGCCATGCCTGTGCCATGGTATGCCATCGCCCATGCGTTCTGAGAGGCAGCAGGCGGCCAATGATAATATTTGTCAGGCCGCCTAACGTGTTCGCAAGTGCGGCGATAAAAACGATGCCAGGCACGGAGACGTTGCCCGCAACCAACAGGCCAATCAGCAACGCTTCCGAATTACCCGGTAATAACGTGGCGCTGAGAAAACCACTGGCAAACATCGCCCCAAATGAAAGCCATTCATTCACAGCAGGCGAACATCAACAACATCCATCCCTGCCGCCTGTGCAGCACGGATGCCGAAATCAGCATCTTCAAACACGACACATCGTGACGGAATCACTTTCATCAGTTCAGCACAGCGCAGAAAGGTATCTGGTGCGGGTTTATGCTGCCTGACGTCATCAGCCCCAACAATGGCATCAAAGCAGTCCCGCAGCCCGAGATGCTGCAAAAGCGCTTCGGCCATCGCGTGTTCGCTGCCAGTTCCTACCGCCATTGGACGACGTCCTTTATAAGCTTTTACCACATCAATCAGCGGCAATGGCCGTACTGCATCAAACAGGATTTCTTTCAGGGCAACCGTTTTCTCCGCTGCCAGCGCATGGGGATCAATACTGCTGTGGTTGGCGGCAATAATCACTTTCGCAATTTGCCACGTTGGCGAACCATTCAGTCCAATCACCATATCCTTGTCAAAATTCATACCATAACGTGCCAGCACCGTCTGCCACGCCTGACGGTGCGTAGGTTCAGTATCGAGGATGGTGCCATCCATATCAAATATCAGAGCGTCATAGCCATCGTACATACTCTTCTCCATCCATGCACAGGGAAACAGATACTGTAGCGCAAAGTGCGCTTTTTGTCGTTCCGGGCATGGTGTCAAAAATGCATTGAATTGACTGGTTTTTTTATTATCGAAGACGGAGAAAGGCAACGCAGCCGGCGGTTCTTCCGGGGATGCTAAGTTTTACTGAGAAATATCGGGCGACTCTGTTAGCACACGACAAAGGCAGATGTGCGAAAAGTTTACACAGCCATTGGTGGAGACAGATTGCAGATTTATCAGGCATAAATGGTGCATCCGGGAGGATTATTCGGCTTTGCCTCACCCTCACCGGCCGTTGCTAAAGCAACGTTATCATCCCTGGCGCTGGCTGATACAAATTACTACATACCCGAACAACATTGCGACCAGTCTGACAAAACATGGTGCATCCGGGAGGATTCGAACCTCCGACCGCTCGGTTCGTAGCCGAGTACTCTATCCAGCTGAGCTACGGATGCATTCAGAATAATCAGAGGTGTTACGCGGCAAATCGGAGAGGATAATCAGCTAACGGTTAATTTCAACTGCTATCATTTTTACAGCAGTGGATAAGATAAAAACCGGGTTATATGGAAATATCCTGTTGGATAACAGCCTGAGGCTTTATCGCTTCTTTCGCTGCACCTGGCATAGCGTTGGTTATTACCAATACCAGCTGAGTCAATATGAGGATTATTCGGCTTTGCCTTACCCTCATGGGCCGTTGCTAAAGCAACGTTATCATCTCTGGTGCTGGCTGATACAAATTACTACATACCAGAACAACATTGCGACCAGTCTGACAAAATATGGTGCATCCGGGAGGATTCGAACCTCCGACCGCTCGGTTCGTAGCCGAGTACTCTATCCAGCTGAGCTACGGATGCATTATCATTTTTGCTATAACGCTATTGCTGAACATTCAGCATGACAGGCGCTGCTAACACGCTATCGGTACTTACTTGCCTGACGATAGATACACCAGTAATGGTGCATCCGGGAGGATTATTCGGCTTTGCCTCACCCTCACGGGCCGTTGCTAAAGCAACGTTATCATCCCTGGCGCTGGCTGATACAAATTACTACATACCAGAACAACATTGCGACCAGTCTGACAAAATATGGTGCATCCGGGAGGATTCGAACCTCCGACCGCTCGGTTCGTAGCCGAGTACTCTATCCAGCTGAGCTACGGATGCAAATGGCGGTGAGGCGGGGATTCGAACCCCGGATGCAGCTTTTGACCGCATACTCCCTTAGCAGGGGAGCGCCTTCAGCCTCTCGGCCACCTCACCATACGCACTCTGACGAGTTGTGCTGCTGAACATTGTTTCTGCTCATCGGCACTGCGTGGCGCACATATTACTTTCCCGGCCTTATAAGTCAAACAATTTTTCCCACCGCGCACCTGATTGCGCAATTCACACACAATACGGATGTTTTGACGGCAAAAAGAGTGAATTATCAACAGATATTAAAACGTTAAGATGCAAAGGAAGCTGCGACGGCAACAGCAGGAGTGAGGATAAAAAGTGAGAAATAATCTGAGGCAGGGAAAAAGTCGGTGGTACCTCGCCGTCAAAGCGAGGCACCTTATCCGTTAGTAACTCGTTTGCTGAGTTTTTTCGGCCTGAATGCGCTGATAAATTTCTTCGCGGTGAACCGAAACTTCTTTAGGGGCATTCACACCAATGCGAACCTGGTTCCCTTTCACTCCCAGCACCGTTACAGTCACCTCATCACCAATCATGAGGGTTTCACCAACTCGACGAGTTAGAATAAGCATTCTTTGCTCCTTGAAAGATTAAAAGAGTCGGGTTAGCTGTGTCTCCCGGCATTATCCATCATACAACACTAAATGTAGACTATGACAAATTCACTACAAGTACTTCATCATACCAATACATTCTGCTGATACTTAGTTTAGCCGAAATACTCATCAGCCACCTGACTTTATGATTTATTGGGATTACACCTGGTTGGAGCACCATAAATACGCTTCATGGTGCTCTCTGAGATGCTTTCATGTAGCGTTACAGTTTTGCAACAACCCATGCTTCAACGCCAGCAAGTGCCCCAGGCAATGCCTGAACGTCACTGCCCCCCGCCTGAGCCATATCAGGACGACCACCGCCCTTACCGCCAATGTGCTGGGCTATATGCCCTACCAACTCTCCAGCCTTGACGCGATCGGTCACATCTTTAGTGACCCCTGCAATCAGCGACACTTTGTTCGCATCAACCGTCGCCAGCACGATAATTGCTGACTTCAGCTGATTTTTCAGATCGTCAACCATGGTGCGAAGCATCTTCGGATCAACATCCTTCAGTTCACTAACCAGCAGCTTCACACCTTTCACATCAACCGCTTTACTGCTCAATGAAGCGCTTTCCTGTGCCGCCTGCTGATCTTTGAGTTGCTGCAACTCTTTCTCCAGCCCACGCATGCTTTCCAGCACTGACCGTACTTTTTCGTTAAGATTACTGTGATTTGCTTTCAGCAATTGAGCAATATCCTGCAACTGCTCACTCTGTGTATGGATCTGCTCCAACGCACCTTCTCCCGTCACAGCTTCGATACGGCGGACTCCTGCCGCGGTACCAGACTCAGAGACAATGCGGAACAGGCCTATATCACCGGTGCGAACGGCGTGTATTCCACCACAAAGTTCAGTAGAGAAATCGCCCATGGTCAGAACACGCACATGGTCATCATACTTCTCCCCGAACAATGCCATGGCCCCAAGTGCCTTCGCTTCGTCCAACGCCATGATTTTAGTGTCAACAGCGAGGTTGCGGCGGATCTGCGCATTAACGATATCTTCAACCCGGCGGATTTCCTGCGGCTTCATCGCTTCAAAATGCGAAAAGTCAAAACGGAGATACCTGTCATTCACCAGCGAACCTTTCTGCGCAACATGGTTGCCTAACACCTGGCGCAATGCAGCATGCAGCAAATGCGTTGCCGAATGGTTCAGACGAATGCGATTACGGCGCGATTCATCGATATGTGCTGCCAGACGCTCTCCCACCTGCAAATGACCGGAAACCAGTTTTCCCGTATGGCCAATCGCCTGACCGTATTTCTGCGTGTCGGTAACCGTAAAGAGTGCATCGCTCCCTTTCAGCTCACCCGTATCTCCCACCTGGCCACCCGATTCTCCATAAAACGGCGTTTGGTCCAGCACGATCACGCCTTCCTGACCCGACTTAATTGCTGCTACCGGGCTACCATCGACAAAAATAGCGGTTACCGCTGCGGCCAGTTCCAGCTGGTCGTAACCCTTAAATGCTGAAGTCACATCAGTACGGATGACATTGTTGTAATCAGTACCGAACCCACTGGCATCGCGCGCACGCTGACGTTGCTGTTCCATTGCCTGCTCAAAACCAGCCTCGTCGATTTTCAAATTACGTTCCCGGCAGACATCAGCGGTGAGATCGACAGGAAAACCAAAGGTATCGTACAGGCGGAACACCGTTTCACCATCCAGCGTATTACCCTGTAGCTTCTCTAACTCTTCATCGAGTAGTGCCAGACCGCGCTCCAGCGTTTTAGCAAACTGCTCCTCTTCGGTTTTCAGCACCTGTTCAACCTGCGACTGCTGGCGTTTAACATCATCACCGGCCACGCCCATTACCTCAATCAAAGGGGCGACCAGTTTCCAGAAGAAGGTACCTTTTGCACCGAGCATATTGCCATGACGGATGGCCCGACGAATGATACGACGCAGCACATAGCCACGGTTCTCATTAGAGGGAATAACGCCATCAGCAATCAGGAAAGCACAGGAACGAATGTGATCAGCAATAACACGCAAGGATTTGCTGGACAGATCTTCAGCACCGGTTACCGCTGCGACAGATTTGATCAGTTTTTCAAACAGATCGATTTCATAGTTGGAGTTTACGTGCTGCAATACCGCTGATATACGCTCCAGCCCCATCCCCGTATCGACAGAAGGCTTCGGCAACGGCAACATTGTGCCATCAGACTGCCGGTTAAACTGCATAAACACGAGGTTCCAGATCTCAATATAGCGATCGCCATCTTCTTCAGGACTGCCCGGAGGGCCTCCCCAGATATGATCGCCATGATCAAAGAATATCTCGGTACAGGGGCCACATGGACCGGTGTCACCCATCTGCCAGAAGTTATCAGAAGCGTAAGCGCCGCCTTTGTTGTCGCCGATGCGGATTATACGTTCACGAGGAACGCCAATATTTTCCGCCCAGATGTCGTAAGCCTCATCATCGGTTTCGTAAACGGTGACCCACAGTTTCTCTTTCGGCAGGTTAAACCACTGTGCGCTGGTCAGCAGCTCCCACGCATACTCAATTGCCTCACGCTTGAAGTAGTCGCCAAAGCTAAAGTTACCCAGCATTTCAAAAAAGGTGTGGTGACGGGCGGTATAACCAACGTTTTCTAAATCGTTATGCTTGCCACCTGCACGTACACAGCGCTGTGAGGTGGTGGCGCGTGAGTAGTTACGTATATCCTGGCCAAGGAAGACATCCTTGAACTGGTTCATACCGGCGTTGGTGAACAGTAAGGTCGGATCGTTATTCGGGACGAGGGAGCTACTGGCTACAACCTGATGTCCCTTGCTGTGGAAAAAGTCGAGAAACGCCTGGCGAATCTCCGCAGTGCTCTTGCTCATAAATATCCTGGAATCACGCTAGCGAACGTTTCGTGGGTCTGACATACCGGCTGGACAAACCTTTTACCGATAACGCACGAACAAAAAGTGGTGAATAAGATAAATTTTCTTCGGAGGGAAGTAAAATCCCATCGTTACTCAATCATCAAAATTTGAAAAAATGCTGCGGATATCTTCGGTGAGATAGCCTCTCGTGATCAGATAGCGCTGCACTTTTGCTTTTTCTTTCCAGTCTGATGGAAACGGCAGGCCAAATTTTCGTTCTGCAACTTCATATGCTTTTCTGCCCCAGTCAACCTCTGCACCGCTCAGCGCCTCGTTAATAAGCGTCTGGTTGACCCCCTTCTCTCCCAGCTTCATACGTATACGCTGTGGTCCATACCCTTTACGACTAAGGCTGGCAATATAGCGTCGGGCAAAGTCGGCATCATTGAGATAACGATTTTCGTAGCACCAGGCTACAACATCATCAATTTGTTCCTGGGGAGGAGTTTCTGAATCAGCCTTTCTGCCGCTGGCAGAAAATGCGTTGTACTCTGCCACAAATGAGAGCTTACGACGTAATTCAGCCTCACTATGGTCACGCGCAGCGAGGATGCGCATTGCACGGTCCAACAGACGGGAAAACAGCATATGATCTTTGGCGTCCGACATCTAATCCACCACTTTTCGGCTCAATAACACCATAAGGATGCAGCGTAACGGGAAGCAACAGAAGAAACAAAAAAAGGAACGGGGCAACCCCGTTCCTTTTATTTTTAACCAGGCAAAAAACAGTCACTCAGGCCTGAAATCAGAAGTTCTCGTTCGCTTCGCTGACCTCATTCATATCAGCGTCGTCAGCAGAAAAATCAGCTTTGCTGTCAGGATTGTTAAGCAGCATAGCACGCAGTTTGGCTTCAATCTCACTGGCCACCGCCGGATTTTCCTTCAGGAAATTACCTGCATTAGCTTTACCCTGACCAATTTTGTCACCGTTGTAGCTGTACCACGCACCGGCCTTTTCTATCAGCTTGTGTTTGACTCCCAGATCCACCAGCTCGCCCAGAACGTTGATACCTTCACCGTACATAATCTGGAATTCAGCCTGCTTAAATGGTGCAGCAACTTTGTTTTTCACCACTTTTACCCGGGTTTCGCTACCGACGACTTCATCACCTTCTTTAATCGCGCCAATACGACGGATATCAAGACGGACAGAGGCGTAAAACTTCAGGGCATTCCCCCCGGTGGTGGTTTCCGGGTTACCAAACATCACACCGATTTTCATACGAATTTGGTTAATAAAAATCAGCAGGGTATTGGACTGCTTCAGGTTACCCGCCAGCTTACGCATCGCCTGGCTCATCATGCGTGCCGCAAGGCCCATGTGCGAGTCACCAATTTCCCCTTCAATTTCTGCTTTTGGTGTCAGAGCGGCCACGGAGTCGACAATAATCACGTCAACGGCACCGGAACGCGCCAGTGCGTCACAGATTTCCAACGCCTGCTCGCCCGTATCGGGCTGTGAACACAGCAGATTGTCGATATCCACACCAAGCTTTTTGGCATAGACAGGGTCAAGCGCGTGCTCCGCATCAATAAAGGCACAGGTTTTACCTTTACGCTGAGCGGCTGCAATAACCTGTAAAGTCAGCGTGGTTTTACCGGAAGATTCAGGGCCGTAAATTTCAACAATACGCCCCATTGGGAGGCCACCGGCACCAAGCGCAATATCCAGGGACAGTGAGCCAGTCGAGATGGTTTCCACATCCATTGTGCGGTCTTCACCCAGGCGCATGATAGAGCCTTTACCAAATTGCTTTTCAATCTGGCCCAGCGCGGCTGCCAGTGCTTTTTGCTTGTTTTCGTCAATCGCCATTTCAACTCCTAATCATGCGGGGTAAACACACATACGTGGCTTTTTACAACATTCAGATGACAACAATTATACTGTACAGTCATACAGTATCAAGTTTAATTTTTGAGAAAGTGAGTGTATAGCGTCAACAGTCCCCAGGCCGTTGCCTGACGGCGCACGGACTCTCTGTCACCAGAAAAAACCTGACGTTGCGCAAACGTTTCCTGATTGACTGCAGCAAAACCAAACCAGACGGTACCTACCGGTTTCTCGTCTGAACCACCATCCGGCCCGGCAATCCCACTGACAGAAATGGCAAAATCGGCACCTGCGGCAAGCCGCGCTCCTTCAGCCATTTCCCTCACCACCGGCTCACTGACAGCACCATAACGCGCCAGCGAATCCGGGGTAACGCCAGTCATCTCTTGCTTGGCATGATTGCTGTAGGTAACAAATCCACGCTCAAACCAGCACGAACTACCGGCAATATCAGTTAACACTTTAGCCATCCAGCCGCCGGTACAGGACTCTGCGGTGGTAATGGTGGCCTGAAGACGATGTAACTGCTGGCCAATTTTACCACTCAATTGCATCAGATCGTTGTCCGTCATTAGCATTCGCTTCCAGTAAATAAAAGAAACAGCAAGATTAGCATTTTTTTATTTCCTACGAAGAAGGGAGCGGCATCTTTGCGGGATGCTTCCCGGTATGGGTAAAAATATCGGTGCCGGTCAACCCGGATAGTGGACCGACTTAAAAAAGCCAGGCCACTTCTTAAGCTGACCTGGGCGATCGCGATATTCACTGCATGGTGAACAATTTAACCGGGCAGCACTTTAGCAGCACGGGTATATTCCCCCTCTACGCTGAAGACAGAGAACGGGGCGCTAATTTTTCCTGCACTTCATGAGGTTAATTAACCATTCCATACACTTCAGAAGCTGCCTGGCAGAGCAAGATGAACAATTTTACAAGACGGTTGTACGATACTGACCGATCTGATTAAAACCGGAAAAGGGTGGCAGAAGCGGGAAAAGAAACAGACCGCCAGGCAGCGGCCAGCATGTGGAGATATCGCGATCGCCGGCACAATCGGTCAGATAAATTTCTCCGTACGGATATCAGGGGCGACGCGCATCACGAACCGCTTCACCAAGTTGCCATACCGCCATCGCATAGTGGTTACTGTTGTTGTAGCGGGTAATCACATAGAAATTCGGCAACCCATACCAGTACTGATAATACTGGCCCATATCGAAACGCAGCAGACTGACCTGCTGATTACCATTCAGCGGGACCTGTGGCGATAAGCCAGCAGCGGAAAGCTGTCCTTGGGTATAGCGGGTTTTGAAACCATTTTCCAGCAACGGTGCCTGGCCGTTGGCCGGAACGGCAACCGTCCCCTCTCTCTGCCAACCATGGGCGCTGAAATAGTGTGCAACACTACCAATCGCATCCTCCGGGTCCCACAAATTAATATGCCCGTCGTTATTAAAATCCACTGCATATTGTTTAAAGGAAGAAGGCATAAACTGGCCATAACCCATCGCACCAGCGAAAGAACCGCGCAAATCGAGTGGATCATCATTCTCCTCTCTCGCCATCAGCAGAAAGGTTTCCAGTTCTCCACTGAAATAATCCGCACGACGTGGATAGGCAAAAGAGAGCGTCGCCAGCGCATCAATAATGCGGGTTTTGCCCATTACGCGGCCCCAGCGGGTTTCCACGCCGATGATGCCTACGATGATTTCCGGTGGAACACCATATTTTTGCCAGGCGCGATCCAGTGCCCCCTGGTACTGATTCCAGAACTGCACGCCGTTCTGTACGTTATCCGGCACGATAAATTTGTTGCGATAGCGGATCCAGGCACCATTAGGCCCGGAAGGTGGCTGATAAGCTGGCGCCTGGCGATCCATCAGTTTAAGCACCCAGTCCAGTTTTTTCGCCTGTGCCAGCACATCATGCAATTGCTGCCGATCGAAATTATGCTCGCGCACCATTTTATTAATAAAGGCTGCGGCGGCAGGATTGTCAGCAAAATCACCGTCCATTGGAGCAATATTATGCGAGGGAGCCAACAGAAAACCGTTGCTGCTTCTGAAGGGATTGCCATGCTGCTCTGCCTGTTGCAGTGGCTTGCTTTTGCTACAGGCGGAGAGCAGAACAAGCGGAAATAAAAATGAGACCAGATAACGCATTGCATACCTACAACACAGTAAAAGTAGGGGACATGTTAAGACATTGCCCGGCCTGAAGAAAAGTATATGTTATGTAAAAGTCTCACTGGTCAGGATTTACTGCCTTTATTCGGTATTGACGCACACACTGCCGGGTCCGGCATTGACTTTATAAAAATAAAACGATATTTCAATAAAATGACCATGCATTTTATTATTCAGGAGGAATGATGACTAAACAGGCTGCAATACTGCTGGCACCCGGCTTTGAAGAAGCTGAAGCCTTTATTATTATTGATATTTTAAACCGACTAAAGGTGAAAGTGATCACGATTGCCTGCCACAGCAAGCGTGAAGTTGTCAGCTATCACGCGGTTCCGGTGCTGGCGGATGTATTGCTGAATGACATACAGCATGAAGAGTTTGACGCTGTGGTGCTCCCTGGTGGGCCGGAAGGAACGGTTAACCTCGCCGCAAATCCTCAGGTGAAGGCGTTTATTGCCCGACATGACGCAGCAGGAAAATGGATAGCACCGATCTGCTCTGCCGCTGCAAGAGTACTTGGCGGTAATCATTTGCTGAAAGGACGGCGTTATACCTGCTCAGGCGATCTGCATAAGGCAGTAACCGATGGCGTCTGGAGCCCGGAAAATGTGGTGGAAGACGGCAACCTGCTCAGTGGTAAGGGGCTGGGCAAGAGCTTTGAGTTTGCCTTTCAGCTGGGATGGCGTTTAACCGGCGACACCGCTACCGCCGATTTCCAGGCCGACCATATCTACTTTGATTACTGGCGCAGTAATCAGGGAATGAATAACAGATAAAATCCCCCTTTCCAGAAGGTAATGTTAACAGCAGCGAGGCGATATGGCCCCGCTGCTCTGTCACGGCTCAGGGAGTGAAAAGTCAGCATAAAACCAGCGCCTGATGAATTTAGCCCCGATTAGCGTCATTGGTATCCACGTCTTTTAACAACCGGGATAAAAGGTTGACTTCCCCGGCCGGGTCGCCCACCGCCAGTACCTGAATAATGCTTCCTGATCAACATGATGATGTCAGCACCGGATGCAATCATCCGTGCTACGTCAGGTTTGAAATGAATATCTGATTACCTTTTTATTATTCGATGCATTCGGGCTGAGCAAGGCGTCTGATATTCTGTGGCTCTCCCTGTTTTTCAACGTTTAGGGTAAAAATATCGTCTCGGCATATAGCTATGATCAAAATCAAAAAGTTATTTTAAGTAATACATAATCACCTGTATTTCTGATGATATACTTATGTTCTTTACGGCTATGCCCTGACAACCTGTTTTATTGCCAGTAATTAATAAAAAACCAATGCGATCAACAAAATATTTTTACTCTTATAAAGGTCTACTATGAAAGAAAACATTATCTCCGTGACAGGCATAATAGTCGTTACATTATGCGTTTTTTTGGCGGGATGTCAGCAAAAATCAGCATCAGCCCCGGCATCTTCTGTTCAGATCGATCAACTTTCATCACTGGTCGCTGGTAGCAAATTTTTGCGTGAGCAGTGCAGCAATAATACAATTCCGGGTGACGCTGTATTGCTCTCAAGGGCAATTAGCCTTGCAGAAAAAAAAGGGTGGAACACCTATGCGGCCGAGTATCAGGAAATTAACCCGAAAATAAATGATAAAATGACAATGATTACCAGAGACAGCACATCATTACCGCAAAAATGCCAGCAATTACAGCTGTCACTGGCAAATTTTATTGCAGAGACACAGCACCGTTCCTGACTCTGTGAACGGAGAGAGTCGCTGTCAGAAAAAGTGACAGACCAGGCCAGCAAATGCCAGTGAAGGGCCGAAAGGGATTTCATCCCTGAATTTTTTATTTTTCAGGACTCTGGCAGCAAATACCATGATGATACCTGTACTGGCAGCAAGTAATAAGATAATGGGGAGCGCTTTCCAACCAGACCAGGCTCCCAACGCTGCCAGCAGTTTGAAATCACCGCCCCCCAGCCCTTCACGCCCGGTCAGAGCATAAAAAATCCAGTAGAGAAGCCAAAGGGTCATATACCCCGCCACGGCGCCGAAAACAGCATCCTGCAACATCAGCCCACTCTCATCGGGCAGGGTGTGAAACAATAATCCGCCCCATAAAAGAGGCAAAGTCAACATATCTGGCAGAAGAGTATAACGCAGATCAATTAAGGCAAGTGACAGTAACGTACCGCAGAAAAAAAACGTAAATATAATTTCTATAACATTACTTTCGTAATATGACATCAACAACGCAGTTATCATAAATAATAATTCCGTGAGCGGATAAGATACGGCGATATCCGTTTTACAGGAGTGGCACTTCCCACGTAAACACAACCAACTGAGTACGGGGATATTATGATACCAGCACAGTGAAACATAACATTCAGGACAGTGGGAGCGCGGAAAAAAAAGATTATACTGATGACAACTACTCTGAAATATCATTCGCGGCACTCGATGAATAACCACATTAAAAAAACTTCCCGCGGTCATTCCCATCAACGCAATAAATACCGGATACAGTTCTGGATACCAGGCACCCATTATTTTTCCTCTTGTAATATAGCCTGATATATTTGCCTTTCAGGATTGAAAACAAATTCTATCACCCGGATACTTTCCTGCATTTCGAGATAACTTAACCAGTCAATCAGAGGAACAAGATCCGCATCATTCATGAATATAGCCACCTTGTTCGTGCCAATATTTTCACTCTGTCTGATCGACAGAGAGGAAGGCAAGCTGGCCTCCAGACGTTCCTGCAACGGTTGTTCCTCTCTGTTTTTTGCTGCCAAATGTAGCGCCGCCATTGCCGCCTTTTGCCGCTCCGTCCAGAGAAGTTGCTGCTGAGCCTCAAGTAATGCCTGATGACTGGCATGCTGCCAGGCAAGAATCGGTTTAAAAATATATACCCTGCCACAGAATGCCAGCATTATACTGGCGAGAATAGCTAACAACACTTTTTCCCGCCGGTTCCGCGTTACCCACACCGCCTTTATTCTGTCTTTGATCATTGCGTTATCCTCGTCATGCTGACATCCGTAACGTTTTTTTCAACATCAGGCTTTGCACTGATAATCATACCCGCCGCAGAATGGGCATTTACAACGTCCAAAAGATCATCCGGCGCATCAACAATATTGAGCACGAGTTTTTGTTGCTGACTATCCCAGAAAAAGCCTTCAACGCGCCCACAACTGATACTCTGTAGAAAGTCATAATTTTCCTGCAACATAGTGTGCAACCCCAGTGTTACTGATGGCGTCTGCCGGTTGTGAAGTTTCCTTTCCAGCCAGACTTTCGGCACAATATTATCCGGCACGCCCGGATAATAGCTGCGGATCAGCTGATGCGCCGTGGTGTTCAGTTTTCTGGCCTGATACTGCTGGTACAGGCCCTCAAATAAAGGCAGAGTGATAAGCAGAAACAAACTGAGCAGTGATGTTATCACCAGACTTTTAAAACCCACCGTTTTGCTGACAGCCAGCTCAGACTGGAACTCTCCACTTAATAAACCTGGCGTATCTGGCGCGCCGGTTACCATTAAAGCCATTGCAGAACGTTCAGGTTCAGCCTGCCAGCCATCAATATCAGGCAACGGGGAGCTGAGACAATGCACAGGACTCTCAACGTTTATGGTTCGCCACAAAACAGACAGATTATTGTCTGGCACGCACAGTCCCGCCGTTGTGTCATATCTGACCAACCATTCTTCATTCAGTTTGACTGCCGTACCACAAGGTAGTGCCATCACATCAGGATGCACAGCATCGACCGTGACACCCATCTGTTTCAGATCTGCCAGCAAGGATCCCAACCATTCCCGATCCACTGCCGCGATATGATAATGCCCCTCTTCATCCTGTAACAGAATGACGCCATGCAGGGACTCAGCCTCGGTAAATAACTCACTTTCAATCTGCCACAGTAGCGACTGTACCGATTGTCTTTTTGTCTGATGCTCAGGCATTATGCGGCAAAACAGCACACGACTGGCGGGTAGCAACAACACCGTTCTGTCGTTCTCTGAACGGGTGGGAAGAGGATTATCGGCTGAAAGTACCCCTTCGGAGTAATGATCACCGCCTGAAAAAAAAGCCCAGTTAAAAGGGGTTGCGGTATCATGGCCAGCACGGATGACAAGACTTCCCTGACAGTTATGTTTTCTCATTTAAGGACCGCCTTATTTATTCACTCATGCCAAACTGTCGTCGGTAGACATTAAACTGCTTATCGGAACGCTGTATCAGACTACGCATCATAAAAGGCTGCTGATGGTCAATTTCAATTTCCAGCGCAAAAAACTCACTGTTGAGCGAAAGAAAAGACCCCGCTTTGGTAAATTTCTCCCCGATGCCTTCCGGCACTGTGAGCTGCTGAAGTGCCTTCAATGTATGCCAGCCTTTTTTTGGCCGGGCACTTAGCAGCTCTTCAACTTCTTTTTCATTCAGGGATGCATCAAGTAGAGCGGCAAGCAACACGCTGTGTGAGGCGTTAAGTCCATTTACATTGATCTTCAGTTGGTCATCAGGCAAGGCACAAAGCTGGCCAGCCAGTGTGCGCCACTCCGTAGGGGAAAAGACGCCGGTGAGTCTTAGTTCGGTAATATCTGCAAACCGGCGGCCCTGTCGGTCTGCAAGCGTTATGATACCTGCAAGGATCTCACGCGCTTGTGCTTCTTCCCTGCCGGAAGACATCAGTAATCGAATAAAAACCTGCTGAGGAAAGGTCAGTGCAGCTGTGGTTTTTGTCGTCTCTGCCGTTTCCGGTTCATTACCGTGTAATGCCGTGTTGCCATCGTTATCGCCAGTGATATTGCTGTCATCAACCTCACCATCATCACTGCTACTGCTGTTAACATTTTCGCGCGGCGACTTTCCTTTTTTCTTCTCATTAAACAATGCGTTAATATTAAAACATGCCTGAAAATCGCGCACGGCAACGTTGAAAGTGTTGCCATCCAGTTGCAAAGGCGGCTGTCTCCCGATCAGTGAGGGACGCAGAACAGCAGCGGAAAACGCTGTGGAATAGTGATGTATGAGAATATTCTCGGCGCTCAGCGCCAGCCATTTTTGCTTTATTTGCTGCTGTTGACTGCTGCCACGGCTGAAAGCATGCATCCAGTATTCCTGAGTGGCGATGGCGATGGCCGACATGGTTGCAATCATCAGCAACACCAGCAGTAAGGCTATTCCACGCTCTGAGATGATTTTCATCCCTGCCCCGGAACCAGAACGACACGTTGCAGGGCACCCGACCCGGCGGTGACAAGGCTGACCGCGACCGCTTCCGGCAATGTATCCTGGGCGGACCAGTTTTCATGCCACCCGCGCTTATCAGCAAAGGTCACGTGAAAGGCGCTTACGTCGTCGAGGAGCACTTCGTTGGTGAACTGCTGCGCTTCCTCACCGTTGTCAGTCAGTGCCGCATGACCACGCATCAACTTTCCGTCCACAACATGCCATTTCACCCATTCCAGCGACGATCGGGGAAGGTAGCCACCAGGATTGAATTTATTGCCACGCAGCAGTGTCACTTCACTGATGTGGTCAGAGTGCTGCTTCCCTGACATTTCCACAGGAAGCTCTTTGGTCACTTTCCGAAGCTTCTTTCGTACCACCGCCTGCCCAAAGTCTTGTTCAAACCGCGTAAACGTTCTCTGTATCTGCGTAAAATCAGCACTTTTTTCACGCATTTGCTCGCGATTTTTTAACCCTCCCCGAATAAGTTGAACGCCGGCAAGACCAATCAGCGAAAAAATCATCAAAGCGACCATCATCTCAAGTAGAGTAAACCCTTTATAATTGTTTTTTTTCATCTTGCCGCCAGATAAAAATATAATGAAAATATGATCTTATGCCGATCGTGCACCGAGGAAACATCAACCTGTATCCGCTGAACATCTTCATAACTGGTGCTGACGCTTTTTCGGCTGAGATAAAACTGGCTGTTACCTGACTGCACCTTTCTCAACGATTTCTGCGCCGCACTCAGTCCGCCACTGAGTGTTATCTCCGCCGCCGCATTATCCGCCAGCCAGGCCGCCAGCTGCTTCTCATGCAGGCGATCAAGGTTGCGTATTTTCTCCGTATCGCTATTCATCAATGCAATACCAGCCAGGGAAAGAATGGCCATCGCAATCATCGTCTCAAGCAGGGTCATACCGCGTGATTTCATGGCTGTATCCCTTTCTCAACGACAGGAAAAAAACCTGTATTTCCCCGCTGATGAATAATCTGACCAATACTTTTCCCACGATGAAATAAGGTGATAATAAAATCACTGCTTTCCCCATCAGGCTGAAAAATAAGCTGAGGTTGCTGGCTTTCGCTATTATCCATTGCCTGCAAGGTAAGCTCACTGTTTTCAACATTCAGCGTCAGGGTTATATCTGTTGGCAGTCGGCCGCTGAATTTTTTCCTCACATGCCGTACCTGATGCCAGTAATATTCCGGCCATAATTCGCTTTGCACTCCCCGATCATCCGCACGGGTTAACAACAACTGCTGAATACCATCCCGGTAAACAACCGCTGCATACAAACGATGCTCCAGCACCGACCGATGCGTAATCGTCCGTAATTCCAGCGCTATTTCCTCGCCCACCCATCTGACATCTTTTGTAGGAGGGGTGCTGATAATCAGCGTTGCCAGACCGGCCAACAACATCATTACCAGCATGACTTCCAGCAGCGTAAAACCCCGTGAATAACGAACTGAAGTAGCGTATTTTTTATTCATCCAGTTGCCAGTTGGTAATATTCCCCTCACCTTCTATACCTGATGGACCGAAAGAATAAATATCAACACTGCCATGTTGCCCTGGGCTCCTCATTTGATAAGCGTTTCCCCAGGGATCTTTTGGAAGACGACGGACATAGCCATCTTCGCGATAATTTCGTGGAACAGGCGCGATTTCAGGCTTTTTCACCAGTGCTTTCAGCCCCTGCTCAGTGCTGGGATAGATATTATTGTCAAGCTTGTACATTTCCAGCGCATTCTCAAGAGTGACAATATCGCTTACCGCTTTCTGCCGGTCGGCTTTATCTTTATTCCCCATCAGGCTGGGTAACATCAGGCTTGCCAGAACGCCCAAAATCACAATCACGATCATCACTTCAAGCAGTGTAAAACCGCGTTGCTTTCTCTTTTCACCACACAGGCACATAGTCTTTCTCCAGAAAAATTATCCCATCAGGCTGTTCAGTTGCATGATGGGTTGCAAAATAGCCAGAACAATAAAGAAAACAATTCCCGCCATGGTTATCACCAACAGCGGTGTAAATACCCCCACCAGGGTGGTGATTTGATGTAGAAAAGCCTGCTCCTGAATATCAGCGGCGTGCCCCAACATTCGGTCCAGCTCACCGCTGCGTTCACCGGAAGCAATCATATGGCGCATCATCGGTGACAGCAGACCACTCTGTGTCAGCGCACCCGAAAGATCAGAGCCTTCTTTGACGCTGGCTTCCGCCATCATTAACAGGGCTCGGGCATGTTGATTCGTCACCACGCTGTTGCTGAGATGCATCGCTTCCAACAGCGGTACGGCGCTGGCGCTCAGAATATTGAGCGTTTTGGCATAGCGAGCCATATTGAGATTCAGGATCATTTTCCCTAACAGGGGAATACGCAGGCAGCCGCCATCCCAACGCTGACGATAATGCGGTTTTTTAAGCAGATACTTCATCAGCAACCCCACCACGCCACAAGTCAGCAGGAACCCACCACCTCCTGCTTTTATGCCGTCGCTCATCGCCATCAGCACACGCGTGGTCAACGGCAGTTCGGATTGCAGATAGGCAAATTGCTCAACCACTTTCGGCACAACGGACGTCAGCAAAATAGCGATTACTCCCACGGCAACAAGAGTCAACATCAGTGGGTAAATCAGTGCCTGAGTAATTTTGCTGGTAATTTTCTGACTTTGTTCTGCGTGATCGGCCAGCCGTGCCAGCACCTGCGATAACTTTCCTGACGATTCACCAGCGGCAACCAGGGCACGAAAAAAGGTATTGAATGTGCGCGAATGCTTTCCCAGTGCATCCGAAAACGACAGCCCTTCCAGCACCTGCTGCCGAACATCCTGAATAATCTGGCGGTGTGCGGGTTTTTCACACTGCTGGGCCAGCGCTTGCAAAGCATCTTCCAACGGCAGTGAAGCCCCCAGTAATGTTGCCAACTGGCGGGTGATAAGTACGAAATCATTGCCACGCAAGGCACGTCCACGCGAGGAAAAACGTGATGAGGTTGTGATGACGCTCACTTCTTTCAGCGTCATGATCTGCAAATTTCGCGTCTGTAAACTCAGCCGGGCGGCGCGGGGCGACGGGCTGTCCAGATATCCCTGCACTTTTTTCCCCTGACGATCGATTGCGCTGTAACGATATCTCATTATTCAGTCCAGACCTGTCACTCTGGATACCTCTTCCAGAGAAGTGATCCCTTCGAGGACTTTTTGCCAGCCATCATCACGAACACTGCTGGCACTCCTGCGGGTAATCTGCTCCAGGGCATCCTCACTTTGCCCCTGAGCGATTGCCTGACGAAGTGGCGCATCGATCATTAACAGTTCGTGGATACCGGTACGTCCTCGATAACCGGTCTGATTGCAGTCCTCGCAGCCTGCCGGCTGATACACCGTAACAGCCTCCTCACAGTGGTGAGAGAAACCGAGGTGACTCAACTGTCCGGCGCTCAGTTTCGTAGCCTGTCGACAATGCCGACATAAGGTTCTCACCAGCCGCTGAGCAAGGATACCGGTCAGTGAGCTGGCCAGCAGAAAAGGTTCAACACCCATATCGCGTAAACGACCGACCGCGCCGATAGCGGTATTGGTGTGTAGCGTTGATAAAACCAGATGTCCGGTCAGTGAGGCCTGTACGGCAATTTTTGCGGTTTCAGTATCACGGATCTCACCAATCATCACTACGTCAGGATCCTGGCGCAAAATGGCCCTCAATCCCCTGGCAAAGGTCATATCCACTTTGGGATTGACCTGCGTCTGCCCGATGCCTTCCAGCTCATACTCAATAGGATCTTCAACCGTCATGATATTGCGATCCTGAGAGTTAATCTGATTAAGAGCCGCATAAAGCGTGGTGCTTTTGCCGGAACCGGTAGGACCAGTAACCAGAATGATCCCATGAGGCTTACTTAACAATTCGCTGATGCTGTCACGCTTAGTCGGATCCATGCCGAGCTGAGCCAGATCAAGCTGTACCGCACTTTTGTCCAGCAGGCGCAGTACCAGCCTCTCGCCATAGCGTGACGGCAAAGTAGAAACACGCACATCAACAGCACGGCCACCAATTCGCAGCGCAATACGGCCATCCTGCGGCAAACGCTTCTCCGCAATATCCAGCCGGGCCATCACCTTAATTCTGGAGATCAACACCGCCGTCAACTGTCTCGGTGGTGTCAACACAGCCCGCAGAACACCATCGACCCGAAAGCGGATCAGCAGCTGCCGCTCATAGGGCTCAATATGGATATCCGAGGCGGTTTCCTTGATCGCCTCGCTCAGCATCGCATTGATAAAGCGGATAACCGGGGCTCCATCATCACAATCAAGCAGGTCTTCATCCTCTGGCAGAGACTGTGCCAGTTGGAAAAAATCGATCTCATTACCGAGATTCTCCATCATCTGCCGCGCCTGAGATGCATCCTGCCGATAGGTATCAATAATCTGTTGGGTAAAATCCTCATCAGCAATCAACCGCAACGGGCAGGATGGCGCAATTCTGACGGCTTCAGCCAGAGCCAGCGGACTGGCGTTCTGACGGAAGCCAATAAAGCGGTCCGGCCCCGGTAAATAGAACACGCCAGATTGTTGTACCCACGCAAAAGGAAACAGATGTTCTTTCATCGCGACTGCCCGGCATAAAAGGCGTTGATATTGCCGAGCACCTGCTGGAGTTCATTAGCCGAACCGGGTAGCCCGGTTTCCTGATTAAGTATCTGCTCAACCTGATGATCTGCCGCCGTTTTCAAATCATGCTGATTAAATTTGCCACGTGACTGCTGGCTGACACGATTAAATTCATCCTGTTCACGGATTATCGTCGGGCGGATAAACAGCATCAAATTCCGTTTGTTGACTTTTTTGCTGGTTGCACCAAAAAGGTATTTAAGTATGGGGATACGGCCCAGCAACGGCACTTTATTTTCTGAATGATTATTACTGGTATCCAGTAATCCTCCAACCACCACCGTATTACCGGTGCCAACTAACACGGCATTGCGCACCACGCGTGTGTCAAATGTAGGACCTAAATCATTGTTGGTTGCTGAGTCTGATACACTGGAAACTTCCTGTTCGATACTCAACATAACCGAGTCTCCCCGATTAATTTGCGGAGTAACTTTTAATTTAATACCCACACTCTTTCTTTCTACGGTGTTATATACATTATCTCCTGACGTGGTTTGCGATCCGGTTAATACCGGAACCTCCTGACCGACAGTAAATTCAGCTTCCATATTGTCAAGCGTGACAATACTTGGCGTTGCCAGGATATTGCTCTGGCTGTTAGTTTGCAGTGCCGTGACCAGTCCGGCCCAGTTCCCCCGGTAAAAACCTGTCGCCAGCCCTGATAATCCCGACAATGAATTGACGATACCTTTATCCGGGATCGTAGTGACCGATCCTCCCGTGGTGGAGGAAAAATTGGTACCTCCGGCGTAAGTATTCATCCACTGAATACCAAAGTTCAGCCCTTCGGCATCAGAAACTTCAACAATAATAGCTTCAACCAGCACCTGCGCGCGACGTATGTCGAGTTTGGCAATAACCTCCTGCATATCGTTCATCAGGTGTTGAGGACCAGTAATAATTAGCGAATTTGTTTCTTCATCAGCTTTAATGCTCACTTCATTACTGGTGCCTGAACTGATTACAAGCGGGGACGATTCATTAGGCGTGGCTGATTTACTACTGGTGATACCACTGAGAACATTGAGCAAATTTTTTGCTTTCGCGTACTCAAGATAAATAACGCGGGTATTTCCAGATTGCAATGCACCTCTTTCTTCATCCAGTTTTTTTAAGGTGGCAATCATTTTTTTCCTGGCGGGTTCGTCGCCAGTAATTAAGATTGAATTTGTTCTTTCATCAGCAACGACATGAGCCAAAATACGCCCTGATGCATTCTCTCCACCACCGTTGCTGTACAATGACATGGCAAGGCTAGCCACACCGGTCGCAGAAGCGTTGTTTAAATGTAATGTTTCAACCTGGAAATTTGCTTTTTCATCAACATCTTTAATGACAGAAACCAGCTGATTAACAACAGAAGCGCGTCCGGTCATAAGAATAACATTGGCAGGATCATAGTAAATAATACTGCCTTCAGCGGCATTATTCAGTTGACGCAGCAACGGTGCAAGCTCTCTGCCAGAAATATTACGTAAGGGCGTAATTCTGACAATGATCTCATCACTTTCTGGTATCTCACCACTACGCAATAGCCGGATGCCCGCTGATTTTGCATTACGTTCAGGCAAAACCTTAAGTGCCCCATTGGGCGTGGTGACCACGGCATAGCCATAAACACTCAGGACGCTAAGGAAAAATTGATAATATTGCTCATTATCCATTTGTTCGTAGCTTCGAACGCTAATGGCACCCTGAACTGAAGGATCTATGATGATAGTTTTATTCAGGTTAGCACTGACAGTGTTGATAAACTCATGAATATCAGTGTTTTTAAAATTCGCAGAGAGTCCTTCAGCAATGGCACTGCCTGACATTCCTGTTAACAGGAGAGATGTTAGTAATGTCAGCATTCTGACATGGCTATTTATCTTTAACAAATTTGAAAAAACCTCACAAAAAATCCCTTATCCTGGGATGATATTTCCGTGAAAAAAAGAAAAAATTGGCATGTATATTCATTGATCAATACGTAGTGTTTCATAATAATTTTTGTTATTAATAATTACTACATCATGAAAAATTTTAACGATTACTACAGATCTTCCTGACAGGGTTTCCCCACAACGATAACTTTTCTGGCTGTTATCTTCTTTTATTATCACAATTGATGTTGCACAATCTTTACCACTCAGGATGCCAACAACTTCTAAACCTGATTGATTTAACGGTGCTTTAATAAGTACGTTATCATCGGGAACTTTCCCGTTCACTCTCCACGGATTTGGGGCTTTTCGTTCCACAGATTGGAATAATACCAGTCCATCTGGTGCTATGAAAACAGAATGACTTTCTCTGAGCAAATTATGAGTCAATATTCTCTCAGTTTTTTCATTTGCTACTGCCCTGAACATCTGAGAAATACTCCAGGCAGTAAAAATCACAACACATGAAGACAGAAACAATAACAGAACATTGATATTAATTCGGTTCAATTATACTCCTTTAAAATCAATCTCCCTATTGACAGAAAAAGAAGGAAATCTCCAAAGAGATTTCCTTGAAAGTTATTCGGGAAAATTAAAAACTGGCTTTTACACGATATAACTCCTTCAGCACGACAGAAGAATTATCACCTGGCTTGCCAGCATTTAATGTAACAGTAATTTCATCACCGTTCTGTATTGCATTTTTTATCATATAACTGGCCTGACCAGCAGGTGCCGACACTTTGTAAGCGAAGTAACTTTTACCGTTGTAAGACTCACCTAAGTATTGGCCATTTTTTCTGACCATAACTCGATTATACTCCTGATATACACTGTCTGGCAGGGTCACAGTTACTCCCTGCTTCGTAACATCCACACTGGTCAGTTTAATACTATCAGTGTTAACATCCTCTTTTGTGACTGTTTCTTTTTTCAGAGATTGCAATACAGTGTTATAAGACCCACCGGGTTTACCATCATAAAGATCAACGGTAACAATATCCCCTTCTTTCAGATCGGTTACCACACTGAAAACGGTATTTTTTTCTGTAAAGCTATCCTTTGAAGAATAATAACTTTTCCCTTCATAGGACTCAGCCAGATAGGAACCATTTTTTTGGATAATGATACGGTTTTTACCATTAAACACATCCGTAGGAAGGTCTAATGTAATCCTACCCATTTTAATAGTCAGATCGTTAATCTTTATCCCCGACTCATTTTCCACACTGTCAGCCGCATCTTTCATTTCATCGATATAGGCAGCCTGTTGTGCGACACTTAACTGCTCAGTGCTGGCTCCGACGGTCCAGACAAAAAAGCCGCCGTATCCGTTCTGCGCCTGCCATTTAGTACGCGCAATATTATTCACGCGGGATTCGGTAAAATTGTTGTTTGGGCCCCACTGCGAGTTGATGGTGTTTCCCAGTACCACTTTGCTGGCGTCACCGATCGCATTGGCATAGTTAAGCATCGCAGTCTGATATTTAAATTCCGGTCCAGCGTCATAAGCCATGACATTGAAGAAATCAAAAATATCCTTGCTTTGCGATAGTAAAGTCAGCACTTCGCCATGGTGCGTAGAGCGCTTATTTTCAACATAAGAGCAACCTTCGGTAACTGCACTATCCGCACAGCTCACCGGATCCGCTCCCACATGATACGTGGTTAAGCTGATGAGTTTCTCTGTGCCTACGACCTCACGCAGACGTGTCGCCAGTTGCAGAAGATCATCATTTTCTTTTTCAGTCAGGCGGGCGGCTTTCTCAAAATCAAAATCAATACCATCGAGATAAACTTCACCCGCTTTCTGGTAAGTGGTCATATCACAAACCGTACCATTCCAGTTCCAGTTCAGACATTCACCGGCTATTTCTGACTCCTTCATATTTTTCCTGTAAACAGGGAATGGTGTTTTCAGAAGTTGAGCAAGCCCGGCGACAACCTTTTCACGCTTCTCCGCAGTATCGATATGGGACCAGATTTCTTCATATGTCTGGCCGCCAAAGGCGAGCATCATTTTTTTCTCAGGCTGCGCAAATTTCAGCTGAGTCCAGGTTACATAGGCAGTTGGCATCCACCAGGCATTATAATCCGGTAATGATGCTATACCATCAGATGTGACGATATTTCCATTATCATCCCACTTTCCGAATGCCAGAAGGAAACTATCAATTTTAGATTTTGCTAATGTCGCTGCATCACCATCGCTTAACCCCCAGGAAGTCAAATAGCTTATCGCCCTGTGATTTTCTGCCGAAAAAGCTGATTGGGTAAATAAAGCCGTAGTAATCATTAAAGCCAGAGAAAGTTTTTTCAATTTAATTGCCTTTTTTATTATGAATCTAAATTTCAGTCAATATGAAGATGCTAGTGTAAAATATTTTTTTCTCCTAACCTTACTCCCTTAATTAATACATTAAGAGTATTCCGTTATATGGGAAAAGGTAGTAGCTGAGGTTTATGTTTGGTGTCGACACGATAATCATCTACGAACGACCGCACTTACTTTAAAGTTAAATAATGCGCTTAAGAAAATGTAAATGTGCATGTTTTGTAGTGGTCAACAGAAACTGGCCACGACTTTAAAGTTTCTCCAGAACAATCGTTCTGATTCATTCGGCGTCAAGCCACCATTATATTGATGGGGTCTGAGCTGGCTGTAATATCCCGTAATGTAGTTCGTTATCGCTGCGCTGGCTTCGCTAAAATTAGCGTATCCATTATCCGGCACCCACTCCGTTTCAGGCTTCTAAAAAAACGTTCCATCGGGCTGTTATCCCAGTAATTTCCCCGGCGACTCAGGCTTTGCTTTATCTGATATCTCCACAGTAACTGTCTGAAATTTCTGCTGAGATAGTGGCTACCTTGATCCGGGTGATACAGTAAATTAGCGGGCTTTCCTCGTGCTTCCCAGGCCATGGACAGCGCTTTCGTTGTCAGTGCAGAGTCCGGGAAAAATGACATCGCCCAGCCAACCGGTTTACGGGAAAACAGATCAAGTACAACGGCTAAATAAGCTCAACGTTTACCCGCCCAGATATAAGTTACATCGCCACACCAGACCTGATTAGGCTCTGTTACTGCAAACTGGCGTTCCAGATAATTGGGGATCTCTACGTGTTCCTTAGACGCCTTCTTGTATCGATGGCCAGGTGCTGACAGCTGATGAGATTAAGTTCTTTCATCAGCTTTGTTGCCCGCCAGCGACTCAGTTTTACGCCTTTGGTGGTGACCAGCGCGGCAATATTACGTGCGCCTGCGGAACCATTACTTTCGCGTTAGCTTTCACGAACAAGACTGAGTAATGCCACGCGTGTGGCATCAGGCTTCTTTGGTTGCCGCCAGTATTTATAGCTGCTGCGATGAACCCCAAACACATTGCACACAACGGCAACGGGAAACCGCCCCCTGAGCTTCTCAACTAATGAGAACGGTTCAGGGAATCTGACATCAGGAGCGCGGTAGCATTTTTTAGTATATCTCTTTCCATTTCAAGGTGTTGGAGTCTTTTCCTGAGCTCGCATATTTCAATCTGTTCCGGTGTGATGGGTGAAGCTATGGGTGATTTTCCTGCCCGTTCTTCTTTCAACTGGCGAACCCACTTATCCATCGTGGATTTGCCGACATTCATTGCCGTGGCAGCGGCGGCAACGGTGTAATGCTGATCGAGTACAAGCTGGGCCGCTTCAAGGCGAAACTCAGGGCTAAAATTGCGTCTGTTACGTCCGGTCATAATGTCACCTGTTTTTAACTATGAGGCGATGATATCTATCACCTCTGTTCAGGTGGCCAAATTCACTATGCCACTACACCCTTCTCCATTGGTAAGTTTGAAAGCTTTATCGGTGGGTTTCGCACTGCGGACTTTTACATCTGTAAGCGCCATTGGCTGCTCTCCATCGCTGGATGTTGGTATAAAAAGTCATTGAACGGGGTTGTACCAACACTTATACCAACAAATAGTACTTGATGTGGATTGATGTCGGTAGACTTGGGTAGAATGGAGTCGGCTTAAAATCAGCTATTTCATTGAATTAAATGAATAAAAAAAGACGTAAGTTGACGTCTCTTGATATGAATTTGGTACGCCCTACAGGATTCGAACCTGTGACCTACGGCTTAGAAGGCCGGTGCTCTATCCAGCTGAGCTAAGGGCGCATGGGGGTAATGCGTGGTCGAATTATACGGGGCGAACCCGACGAGTCAACGATTTTACCGGGTTAGTTTTCCCGTTGCTGCACTATTGAGCAGTTAGTACTGAAACTGTACCTGACAGTGGCGCCTGCTTCTGACAAAATAGGCGCCACCCCCGTTTCAACTCAACACAGATGGATCCCCTCTCTGATGGTAGCTAAGATTATTGACGGTAAAACGATTGCGCAGCAGGTACGGCAAGAGGTTGCTGAAAAAGTACAGCAGCGGCTTGCTGCTGGTAAACGCGCGCCAGGGCTGGCAGTTGTTCTGGTCGGTGAAAATCCGGCATCACAAATTTATGTTGGCAGCAAACGCCGTGCCTGTGAGGAAGTGGGCTTTTTATCACACTCTTACGATCTGCCTGAATCTACCAGCGAAGCGGAACTCCTTGCACTGATCGAACGGTTAAATAATGACAGCACCATCGACGGAATTCTGGTGCAGCTGCCGCTTCCGGCCGGAATTGATTACGTCAAGGTACTGGAGCATATATCTCCATCCAAAGATGTCGATGGCTTCCATCCTTATAACGTTGGTCGCCTGTGCCAGCGTGCCCCGATGCTTCGTCCCTGTACGCCCCGCGGTATAATCACTCTGTTGGAACGCTACCATATTGATACCTATGGACTGAACGCGGTGGTCATCGGCGCATCCAATATTGTTGGCCGTCCAATGAGTATGGAACTGCTGCTGGCTGGCTGTACCACTACCGTTACCCACCGATTCACCAAAGATTTGCGTCACCATGTGGAACATGCCGATCTACTTGTCGTGGCAGTCGGTAAGCCTGGCTTTATACCCGGTAACTGGGTCAAACCTGGGGCAATCGTCATTGATGTTGGGATTAACCGTCTGGAAAATGGCAAAGTCGTGGGTGATGTGGATTTTGATGCAGCCGCTGAACGCGCCGCATATATCACCCCGGTGCCCGGTGGGGTTGGCCCAATGACGGTGGCTACACTGATCCAAAATACATTACAAGCCTGTGAAGAGTTTAACGATGGGGGAGCGCAATAATGGCAGTATTCTCTCTGGGTAAACACCCCCATGTTGATCTCTGTGACCTGCTGAAGCTGGAAGGCTGGGTTGAGAGTGGCGGTGCGGCGAAAGACGCTATTGCTGACGGTCAGGTCAAAGTCGATGGTCGTGTCGAAACCCGTAAGCGCTGTAAAATTACGCAAGGACAGCAAGTCAGCTTTAACGGAATGTCCATTAAGGTAACCGTCTGAAAAAAATGCCGGAAACCCTCCGGCATTTCTCCTGCCCCGGTTAAAGGGGCATAAACGGTTACTTACGACGCCAGGTGGTCCCCTGAGGGCTATCTTCCAGAACAACGCCCAACGCATTCAGCTTGTCTCGCGCCACATCGGCCTGTGCCCAGTTTTTCTCGCGGCGGGCATCGAAGCGCATCTTAATCAGCGCTTCGATCTCAGCGACTTCACCGTCATCAACGTTCAGTGCAGCACTTTGCAGAAAGGCCACCGGGTCCTGTTCCAGCAGCCCCAGGACGGCTGCCAGCTGACGCATTTTTGCAGCCAGGCCATCAGCGGCCACGGTATCTTCCGCCTTCAGTCGGTTTACTTCACGCGCCATGTCAAACAACACGGAATAAGCCTCAGGCGTGTTGAAATCATCATCCATCGCCTCACGAAAACGGGTTTCGAATATCTCACCGCCGGAGGGGACAGCCGAGGTGTCGGTATGGCGGAGTGCAGTATAAAGACGTTCCAGCGCCGCACGGGCCTGCTTCAGATTATCCTCACCATAGTTAAGTTGGCTGCGATAGTGACCCGACATCAAAAAATATCGCACTGTCTCCGCGTCGTAATGTGTCAGGACGTCACGCACCGTAAAGAAATTATTCAACGATTTGGACATTTTTTCACGATCAACCATCACCATCCCGGAATGCATCCAGTAGTTGACATACTGGCCGTCGTGCGCACAGGATGACTGAGCAATCTCATTTTCATGGTGGGGAAACATCAAATCAGATCCGCCGCCATGAATATCAAAGTGCTCTCCCAGCTGTTTGCAGTTCATCGCTGAACACTCAATATGCCAGCCCGGACGCCCATTGCCCCACGGAGAGGGCCAGGCTGGCTCATCCGCTTTCGACATTTTCCACAGCACAAAGTCCATCGGGTTACGCTTCACTTCAGCGGTGACCTCCACACGGGCCCCCGCCTGCAACTGCTCAAGGTCCTGACGGGACAACAGGCCATAATCAGCATCGCTTTCAACTGAGAACATGACATCGCCGTTGCTGGCAACATAGGCGTGTTCACGTTCAATCAGCCTGCTCACCAGCGAGATGATGTCATCAATATGTTGGGTTGCACGGGGTTCAACATCCGGTGGCAAAATATTCAGCGCGTTAAAATCCTTGTGCATTTCGGCAATCATGACATCGGTCAGTTGCTGGATAGCCTGCTGATTTTCATTGGCACGTTTGATAATTTTATCGTCAATATCGGTGATATTGCGGACATATTTCAGCGAATAGCCCAGAAAACGCAGGTAACGCGCCACCACATCAAAAGCGACAAACGTGCGGCCATGGCCAATATGGCAAAGGTCGTAAACGGTAATGCCACACACGTACATACCGATTTGTCCGGCATTAATCGGTTTAAATTCCTCTTTCTGACGACTCAGAGTGTTGAAAATCTTAAGCATTGAGACATTCCGTTTTTTAGCGTGTGCGGTGGATTACTGGTTAAACGCTTATTCTGACGTATTGTTAACCCAAGCGCCATGCAAAACAAGGTAATACAGATTGGGTATTGCGCTATGGAGCTGACTCAACATCATTTTTTGTGATATAAAAGCGCTCTGCTAACGCCTGCAAAGCCCGTCATCTGGCGGCACTGGCTAACGGTTAAACTACTTCCACCCTGACAGGAATGAAATTATGGTCACTTTCCAGACTAATCATGGCGATATCGTTATCAAAACCTTTGATGATAAAGCGCCGGCTACCGTTAAAAACTTCCTGGATTATTGCCGTGAAGGTTTCTACGACAACACAATTTTCCACCGTGTTATCAATGGTTTTATGATTCAGGGTGGCGGCTTCGAACCCGGCATGAATCAGAAATCGACCAAAGAAGAGATTCGTAACGAAGCCAGTAACGGTCTGAAAAACACCAAAGGTACGCTGGCGATGGCGCGTACTCAGGCTCCGCACTCTGCTACCGCACAGTTCTTTATCAACGTGGCAGACAATGACTTTCTGAATTTCCGTGATGAAAGTCTGCAAGGCTGGGGTTACTGCGTTTTCGCTGAAGTGGTTGAAGGAATGGACGTGGTGGACAAAATTAAGGCTGTCGCAACCGGGCGCAGCGGTATGCATCAGGACGTACCAAAAGAAGACGTGGTGATCCAGAAAGTGACTGTCAGCGAATAATGTCCTGTACGCTGTTTATCGCAGATCTCCATCTCTGCACAGAAGAACCGGCCATTACCGCCGGTTTTCTTGCTTTTTTGCAGCGCGACGCTTGCCAGGCCGAAGCACTGTATATTCTGGGCGATCTGTTTGAATCATGGATTGGCGATGACGATCCACAGCCTTTGCATGCTGAGGTCGCCGCCGCGCTGCTGGCCTTAAGCCGCTCAGGCGTTCCCTGCTATTTTATTCACGGCAACCGTGATTTTCTGGTAGGTAAAAACTTTGCCGCTGCCTGTGGTATGACGCTGCTGCCAGAGGAAAAGGTGCTGGAACTATACGGCAAACGTATTCTGATTATGCACGGCGACACGCTGTGTACCGATGATCAAAGCTATCAGCATTTTCGGCGAAAAGTGCAACAGCCCTGGCTACAGACGCTGTTTCTTGCGCTGCCGCTTTTTATACGTAAGCGAATTGCAGCCAGAATGCGTGCGGGAAGCAAACAGGCCAACCGTGGTAAGACGATGGCAATTATGGACGTCAATCATGATGCCGTAGCCCATGCCATGACCCGTCACCGGGTTCACTGTCTTATTCATGGCCATACACACCGGCCCGGTGTTCATCAGCTAACAGTAAATGGTCAGCTCTCAGAACGTCTGGTACTGGGTGCCTGGCACAGCGAAGGCTGGTTAATCCGTGTTAACGAGAGCGAAACCACCCTGAGTTCCTTTCCCTTTTAACAACGCCTCGCCTCTGCTCACACCTACGCAACCGTTTTCCTTGCCCTGTAGTCATGATATTCTCTCTGCCCTTCCCGTCTGATGGCTCAACAGGCTATCAGACGATGTTTGTACAATCACAGGAGTCTCACCCGCATGTCTTCCAATGCCGCACCGGCCCGCATCGCTATTGTTATGGGTTCCAAAAGTGACTGGGCAACCATGCAATTTGCCGCGGAAATACTCACCAGCCTGTCCGTTCCCTTTCATTGCGAAGTGGTTTCAGCTCACCGCACGCCGGACAAACTGTTCAGTTTCGCCGAACAGGCGGCGGAAAATGGCTTTCGGGTGATCATTGCAGGTGCTGGCGGCGCGGCACATCTGCCGGGAATGCTGGCAGCCAAAACGCTGCTACCGGTGCTGGGCGTTCCGGTTCAAAGCGCCGCCCTCAGCGGTGTTGACAGCCTTTACTCTATCGTGCAGATGCCACGCGGTATCCCGGTTGGCACACTGGCAATAGGCAAAGCCGGTGCGGCTAATGCCGCGCTGTTGGCGGCTCAGATTCTGGCCCTGCACGACGAGTCACTGGCTTCACGTCTTGCTGACTGGCGCCAGGCACAAACAGAGGATGTACTGAATAACCCGGACCCACGGGAGGAAGCATGAAGCCGGTTTGTGTATTAGGAAATGGGCAGCTTGGCCGGATGTTGCGTCAGGCAGGTGAACCACTGGGTATTGCCGTTTATCCGGTAGGGCTGGATGCCGAACCGGAAGCCTTGCCGATACATCAGAGCGTAATCACCGCAGAGATCGAACGCTGGCCGGAAACGACGCTGACGCGCGAACTGGCGGATCATAACGCCTTCGTTAACCGCGATATTTTCCCCCGACTGGCGGACCGCCTGACCCAAAAACAACTGCTGGACAGTCTCAACCTGCCCACCGCCCCCTGGCAGTTGCTGAAAAATGCGGGTGAATGGCCTCAGATATTTTCCATGCTGGGCGAGCTGGCCATCGTTAAGCGTCGTACCGGCGGCTATGATGGCCGCGGACAGTGGCGTCTGCGCGAGGACGAAACCGGTACATTGCCCGCCGACTGTTATGGTGAATGCATAGTGGAACAGGGGATCAATTTCTCTGGCGAAGTGTCGCTGGTGGGTGCCCGTGGAACAGATGGCAACACGGTATTTTATCCACTGACTCACAACCTGCATCAGGAAGGTATCCTGCGTACCAGTGTGGCATTCCCCCGGCCAGATCCGGCACAACAGAAACAGGCAGAAGCCATGCTGTCGGCTATTATGAATGCGCTAAACTACGTTGGCGTGATGGCGATGGAATGCTTTGTGGTACCGCAGGGTTTGCTGATTAATGAACTGGCCCCTCGGGTGCACAACAGCGGTCACTGGACGCAAAACGGCGCATCCATAAGCCAGTTCGAACTGCACCTGCGGGCCATTCTGGACCTGCCACTGCCAACACCGGTGGTCAGCACCCCTTCAGTGATGGTTAATCTGATTGGCACCGCGGTAAACACCGCCTGGCTGAATGAACCGCTGGTGCGTCTGCACTGGTATGAAAAAGAGGTGCGCCCCGGCCGTAAAGTGGGCCATCTGAATCTGTCAGATATCAGCCTGGTTGCGCTGCAATCCGCACTTAATGCGCTGGTAACACAGTTACCGGAGGACTATGCCAGTGGCCTCGACTGGGCGCTGAAAAAACTCAGGGACAGCCAGCATCACTGACAGACAAACGCCACACAGCAGTGCCCCACGCCGCCCCAGTTTGAGGGGCGATGTGGTAAATATGAGGAGTATCAGACCTCATGTTCAGTGATGTTAAAAGCCCCTGTCTGCGCCGGAAATTACGCTACGCCAAAACATTGCCTGCCTGTTTATATCACAGGTAATCAAAGGCATTTTTTTCAAATCGGGCAGTACCACCCTGACGCCGGTCGGCTATATCAGACTGTTAACCGCTCCGGCGCTGACAGATTTTCCCGCCTGCGTCAGCGCTCTGTACCTGATCCTTATGCGTGTGCAGCGGAGCGTTCCATCCCGTCAGATGCCGTATCACTACGGGCAGAAAGCAATTCAGCTCTGAATTTAAAAAGCGCCGCTCGCCAAAGCACCGGATGCGATTCTTCTGTTGCCTGAAGAGGCGAGTTCTCCACCACTCAGCGCTCGCTGCACAGATATCATGCCGAGTAATAATGCCTGAATAACGCTTTCCCTTTCAGCAAACGGATCCCCAACCAGCCACCGCACAGTGACAGCAGCAATGCGCCGGTTAATGGCAGCGCCACCCACAGCAACATATCCGGCTGCCAGGGAAAATCAAACACCTTGCGCTGTAATCCCCACAAAGCCGCTTCTGCACCAATGGCTGCGGCAACACCGGAAACCATCCCCAGCAGGGCAAATTCGCACCATAAGGTTCCACGCAGAAGTTTTTTACTGGCTCCCAGCGTACGCCAGACCATCAGTTCCTGCCTTCGCTGGCGCATACCGACCTGGACCTGAGCCAACAGCAGCAGCACGCCACATGCTGTCACCAGCACGACCATAATCTCCAATGCCCGACTGACCTGCGCCAACACCTGACCTATCTGTCGCAAAATAGTTCCAATATCAAGCAGGCTGAGCGTAGGAAACTGGCGATTCAACTGGGTCAGCAATCCATTGTTACCTTCCAGCCGAAAGCTGGTCAGCCAGGTCTGTGGCTGTTCCTCGAGTGCGCCTGGTGGGAAGATAAAAAAGAAATTGGGCTTCAGGCTCTCCCAGTCCACTTTACGCAGACTGGTGATTTTTGCTGAAAATATCTGTGTATCACCGGTGAAGGTCAGCGTGTCCCCCAACCCGACGCCAAGCCGCTCTGCCAGAGCCTCCTCCATTGAAACTTCGCCCTTCTGTGGTGGCCAGCTACCGGCTGTCAGTGGGTTATGATCGGGTAATACTTCCTGCCAGGTAAGGTTCAGTTCGCGGTTCAGCGAATTATCCAGTGCAGGATCTGCCGGTTGGTTCTTAATTTCTGTCAGTCGTGCCCGGACGATCGGGTAGAAGGTCTGTGGCTCAACATGGTGCTGCTGAAGGAACGTTTTCACCTGCGACACCTGATCCTGAGTCAGATTCAACAGGAAATAGTTAGGACTACCGGGCGGCAACTGTTGCTGCCAGCGGTCCAGCAGATCGCCACGCATCACCAGCAGCAGCGCCAGCAACATAAAGGAGAGTGAAAATGCGGCCAGCTGGCTGAGGGTGATCCAGGGCTGCCGTAACAGGCGACTCACCGCGAGGCGAAATGCCAGGTTACTTGCTGACAGTCTTTTCAGCACCTTCAGCGCCAGCCAGCCAATGCCACCCAACAGCAGTGAAAGCAGCACAACCCCCCCCACCAGCGCCCAGAGCAGCTTACTGCCTCCCACCAGTATTGCCAGCAGCAGCACTACTGTCAGTGCCATTGTCGGAAGATAATATTTTAGCGGCCAGATATTCGCCACCACATCCTGCCTCAGCACCCGTAACGGCTGGGTTGCCAGCAGTAAGCGATAGGGGCGCAAGCCCACCAGAAACGAAATAACAAACAGCGTGCCTGTTGCCCACAGCCATGGCCATGCGCCTGCAGCAGGCAGTGCTCCTGGCAAAACAGGCTGCAACATTTTCAGCAGAAGCCGCTCAAAACCCTGCCCGATGATGCCACCAGACAGTGCCGCCAGCAGCAGCACTGCCAGCCACTGACCGACAATCAGCTTACGTAAAGCTACACGGTTAGCGCCGAGCGTTTTCAGCACGGCCACCAAATCGTAACGGCTGCGACAATAATGGCTCATTGCCACGGCCACGGCGGCAATCGCCAGCATCAGCGTCAACAGCGCACAAAGCAGCAGGAACTGCTGAGCCCGCTGCATCGATTTGCCTAACGCATCGTCAGAATTATCCACGCTAACCCAACGCTGGTCTGGCTTGATATGGGATTCGATAAAATTGTCATAGCGTGCCAGGTGCGCTGGTGTACCTGCAAATTTATAACGCCAGGTGACGCGGCTGCCCGGCTGGATGGCCCCGGTTTTTTGCACATCCGCCAGATTCATTAACAGCCGGGGAGCAGTCTGGAAAGGATTAAAGCCCGCATCCGGCTCCTGAATGACCTCACCGGCAATACGCAACGTGGTGTCCCCCACATCCAGCCTGTCATCCACCTTCAGATTAAGCAATGCCAACAGGCGCGGCGCGGCCAGTACCGTCCCTTCTGCCGGTTTCAGGTCCGCCGGGCTGGTCAGCAGAGTACCAAACATGGGATAGATATTGTCCACCGCCTTGACCGATGCCAGCTGCGGCACGTCTCCTGCAAACGTCATGGTCATAAACGTCAGTTGGCGCCCCACCTGCAACCCGTTGTGACGGGCTTCGTCCAGCCATCCCTGCGGTATTTCACGCGAGCTTTGCAATGTCCGGTCGCCTGCCATGTAGTCACGGCTTTGCTGGGTGAGCCCTTTCTCCATGCGGTCACTGAGCGAGCCCAACGCCAGTACACAGGCCACCGCCAGCGTCAGTGCCAGCCATACAATCAGTAGCGAGGGCGATTTCCACTCACGCCAAAACCAGCGCCAAATCATGCTTCCTCCCACAGCTTACCGTCGCGGACACGCAGTCGGCGGTCACAACGCGCTGCCAGCTGTTCATCATGTGTGACCAGAATCAGCGTGGTGGCGAAATCACGGTTGAGTGAGAACAGCAGATCGGCAATACGATCGCCGGTTTTTCTGTCCAGATTGCCGGTTGGCTCATCGGCAAACAGCAGCGCCGGACGACCATTGAACGCTCTGGCAAGTGCAACCCTCTGCTGCTCACCGCCGGAAAGCTGCGAAGGCAAATGGTGCAGGCGCTCTGCCAGTCCGAGCTGGGCTAACAGGTTACGGGCCTGCTCACGGCTTTGCCGGTCACTTTCCCCGCGAAGCAGTGCGGGAAGCTGGGCATTCTCCAGCGCGTTAAGGGTAGGCACCAGCATAAACGACTGAAAAACAAAGCCGACATTTTTCGCCCGTAGCGCTGCCCGCTTTTCCTCATCCATCAGATGCAAAGGGGAGCCAAGCAGAAAGACTTCTCCGTCACTGCCATCATCCAGACCGGCAAGAATACCCAGCAGGGTGGATTTCCCCGAGCCTGACTCACCAATCAGGGCGATGGTTTCTGCCGGTTTGACAACCAGCTCAACTCCGGTAAGGATGGAGAGCTGATGCTCTCCCTCACCGACGGACTTACTAAGACGATGAACTTCAACAATGTTTTCCGCTGGCATTACCCTTTCCTGATTGTCATGTTACTGATAACGCTACGTGCGACCGCAGCGGATACGTTGTTGGTGCTTGGTGACAGCCTCAGCGCCGGTTATCGGATGTCTGCCACTGCCGCATGGCCCGCGCTCCTTAATGACAAATGGCAGAAATCACCCACCATCATCAACGGTAGCATAAGCGGCGACACCGCAGCGCAAGGGCTGGCAAGATTGCCTGTGTTATTGAAACAGCATAAGCCACGTTGGGTGCTGATTGAACTGGGGGGCAATGACGGTTTACGCGGCTTCCCACCACAGACTATCGCTGACGACCTTAGTAAAATTATTAGCCAGGTCAAAGCAGCAAATGCACAGCCCCTGCTGATGCAAATCCGTCTTCCGGCCAACTATGGTCGACGCTATACCGCATCGTTCAGTGAGATTTACCCCAGTCTGGCTGACAAATTTACGGTTCCGTTAGTGCCATTTTTTATGGAGCAGGTTTACCTGAAACCGGAATGGATGCAGCAGGATGGCATTCACCCTGCTCCCGACGCTCAGCCATTTATCGCAGAGCTGATGGCCAAAGCGCTGGCCCCGTTAGTTAAACATGAGTCACAGACTACTGACAGGTGAAGTTATGCAAAAAACAATCGTCATAACCGGATGTTCCAGCGGGATCGGACTGGCTGCCGCCAACGATTTACTGCATCGGGGTTATCATATCTTCGCTGCCTGCCGTAAACCGCAGGATGTGGAACGTATGAACCAACTGGGTTTCACCGGCATAGCACTGGATCTGAATGACAGTAGCAGCGTTGCCCACGCTGCCGCACAGATCCTTGAACTGAGTCATCACAGGCTGTTCGCTCTGTTCAATAACGGTGGCTATGGCGTTTACGGCCCGCTGGAATCCATCAGCCGTGAGCAAATGGAGCAGCAATTTGCCACAAATCTGTTTGGTACTCACCAACTCACCACCCTGTTACTTCCGGCATTACGCGCCAACGGTAACGCGCGAATTATCAACACCAGCTCGGTGCTGGGCCTTATCTCCACGCCGGGTCGTGGGACTTATGCTGCCAGCAAATACGCACTGGAAGCCTGGTCAGATGCTTTACGTATGGAACTGCATGACAGCGGCGTTTATGTCAGCCTGATTGAACCCGGTCCGATTAACACCCTTTTTACTGACAACGTGCACCAGGCACAACAGGACAGACCGGTTAAAAATCCCGGTATTGCCGCCCGCTTCGCGCTGCCACCGGAGGCAATATTATCTAAACTTCATCATGCACTGGAGAGCCGCCGTCCGCGTTTACGTTATCCTGTGACGCTTGTCGCCCATGCCATGACAGTATTGCGGCGCTTGCTACCCGGCCGGATGCTGGATCGCATTTTGCGCGGTAAACCGGCAGATAACGCTTATAAACCTTGAAGCACGGGCTTCTGCCCCCATAAAGTAAGAAACTTTCTTTAAGAGATAAATCCATGTCACCACAACCTGCCATCATCAACGTTAACGAAAGCAATCTGCATCAGACGCTGGAACAGTCAATGCAGGTTCCGGTGCTGTTCTATTTCTGGTCTGGTCGCAGCCAGCACTGCCAGGAACTGACGCCCGTGCTGGAGCGACTGGCACAGGAGTATGCCGGTCAGTTTATTCTGGCAGAGCTGGATTGTGACGCAGAACCTGCTGTGGCACAGCAATTTGGCCTTCGCTCAATTCCTACCGTATATCTGTTTCAGAATGGACAGCCAGTGGATGGTTTCCAGGGCCCTCAGCCGGAAGAAGCCATCCGCACGCTGTTGCATAAAGTCCTGCCAAAAGAGGAAGAACTGAAAGCGCAACAGGGTATGCAGCTGATGGATGAGGGCAAGGTGCTGGAAGCGCTGCCGTTGCTGAAAGAAGCCTGGCAGTTAAGCAAACAAAGCAGTGAAATGGGCTTCCTGCTGGCTGAAGCGCTGATTGCCCTGAATCGCAGCGATGAAGCACAGTCGGTGCTGGATGTGGTGCCATTACAGGACAAGGACACAAGATATCATGGACTTATCGCGCAGATCGATCTGTTGAAACAGGCCGCGGACACGCCGGAAATCCAACAGCTCCAGCAGCAGATTGCGGCCGAACCGGATAATGCTGAACTGGCCACGAAACTGGCTTTGCAACTGCATCAGGTTGGGCGTAATGAGGAAGCGCTGGAGCTACTGTTCGGCTTTCTGAAGAAAGATTTAAGCGCTGCTGAAGGGCAGGCACGTAAAATGCTGCAGGAAATTCTCGCAGCGCTGGGAACCGGTGATGCACTGGCGGCTAAATACCGCCGACAGCTTTACGCGTTGCTCTATTAATTTATTGCGTTCTTAATGCTGGTGGCAGCGAGTGCAGCTGCCTGCCAGTAAGGATCAGTCAATGATGGCCGAAGGGATTTTTTCGGCCTGTGATATCAACAACCCGGAGGTTATATGCTGACTGTTATTCCCGTCATTGTTATTCTGGCCCTGATTATCGTCTGGTCAGGCATTAAAATTGTCCCACAGGGCTATCAATGGACGGTGGAACGCTTTGGCCGTTATACCAAAACGTTGCAGCCGGGCCTGAATTTGCTGGTGCCTTTCATGGATCGCGTTGGCCGCAGGATCAGCATGATGGAACAGGTACTTGATATCCCCTCTCAGGAGATCATTTCCAAAGACAATGCCAGCGTCACCATTGATGCCGTTTGCTTTACTCAGGTGGTGGACTCCGCACGCGCCGCCTATGAGGTCAGCAATCTGGAATTGGCGATTGTGAATCTGACCATGACCAATATGCGAACCGTGTTGGGTTCGATGGAGCTGGATGAAATGCTGTCGCAACGCGACAACATCAATACCCGGCTGCTGCGTATTGTGGATGAGGCAACCAATCCGTGGGGCGTGAAAATAACCCGTATCGAAATTCGTGATGTGAGGCCTCCGGCCGAACTGACTGCATCAATGAATGCGCAAATGAAGGCTGAACGTACCAAGCGTGCAGATATTCTGGAAGCAGAGGGGGTACGCCAGGCAGCCATTCTCCGTGCGGAGGGCGATAAACAGGCACAGATCCTTAAAGCGGAGGGAGAAAGGCAGTCAGCGTTTTTACAGGCAGAGGCGCGGGAACGAAGTGCAGAGGCGGAAGCAGCCGCAACCAAAATGGTGTCGGAAGCTATCGCTGCCGGTGATATCCAGGCCATTAATTACTTCGTGGCCCAGAAATATACCGATGCCCTGCAACATATTGGTACAGCCAGTAACAGCAAAATGGTGCTTATGCCGCTGGACGCCAGCAGCCTGATAGGGTCCATTGCCGGGATTTCTGAGCTGCTGAACGAAACTAAAAAAGATCGGCAACAATGATGGCCGAATTGTTAGCGACTCCCTGGCTGCTCTGGCTGGCAGTTGGATGCGTGCTGCTGGCTGCTGAGATGCTGGGTGCAAGCGGCTATCTGCTCTGGAGCGGTGTGGCAGCGCTGCTGGTCAGTTTGCTGATATGGATAGTACCATTTTCATGGGAATGGCAGGGCGTCAGTTTTGCCATGCTGACTGTGCTCTCCGCCATTGGCTGGTATTACTGGCTGAAAAATCGCCATAACCACCGGCCGTCCTCCTCTCTCAATCAGCGTGGCAAACAGTTGACTGGTCGTAAACTTACCCTGGAACATTCCCTGGTTGACGGATTTGGTCATGTGAGAATAGGTGACAGCAGCTGGCGCGTGCAGGCAAAAGAAAATTATCCGGCGGGTACTCAGGTCGTGGTGATGGCTGTTGAAGGAATTACCCTGCAGATTGACAGGTTCATTGATAACGCGTCAACGGAATGCTCAGAAAGCAGTATCCGGCGTTAATAAGGGTTAACCGCCGGGTGCCACCCGCCATATTTTTAACGCACCTGCACTGCGGCAATCAGCGTTTTCCGGTCAGCACCTGATGATACTACGAAGACGGGTATAGCCGCACATCAGAAATATCTTCTGCTAAGGAAGTGATGTTCTCACCTTCTTTTGGTGCAGGCGCGTTTATTTGCGTTGGATAATTATAATTTCTTCCCGTCCCGCCTGATACTGAATAAAACGGCAACACATCCTTACCCTGAGAAAAACGTAAGGCAATCGGGCTCAGGCGTTGGCATAAGTCATCGCTTTCAGTCGCCAGGCACCATGTTGAAAGACAAAAGGCCAGATCGGGGCAGTCATTGCAGATAAACGCGGTCTGGTGAATAAAAAAATGGGAAAACACATGGCGGTAACCGGATAGCAAAACGCACCGAACGGTGCAGGGTACAAAGCTGTAAAATGGGGTATCCTGTGCCAAATGTCTGACCAGAGGACGTCCATGCTGAGAGGAAGCAGGCTCAGACCGTGTTTTTACCCTTACAACATCCTGCAAGAGCATTAATTATTGGGCAGTCGGCACTGTCATCTCCCGGACAGATGTCAACCAGCGCAAGCAGGCGTTCACGCATCTGCACCAGTTCCTGAATATGTTTTTCAATATCAGTGACTTTATTTAGCGTATGAGCTTTCACATCAGCACTGTGACGGTTTGGGTTGTTAAACAGTGATACCATTTCCCTGCACTCTTCCAGGGTGAAACCAATCTGTCTTGCCTGGCGTAATAATGTGAGTTCTTCGAGGTTCTTTTCTGTGTAGCAGCGGTAGCCATTTTCACTTCTCTTTGGCGGCGTGACTACCCCTTTTTCCTCATAAAAACGGATCGCCTTGCTTGTCAGTCCGGTTTTACGGGCAATATCACTGATATTCATCTCACCTCTCCATCCTTACACGTTTAGCCGTCAAAACATCCCTTACCGAGTGGGTAGTAGCGTCCGAGTGCGACAATAAATTTCCTGTTGTTGACGTTAACCTGCGAATTCTGCCAGCTTTCGCCCGGCAACATTGAGAACTGGAGAGAACTTTCATCATCACCATGACAACCTTTCTGAATAATAACCCGAAAGAAGGTATTACCTGTATTACGTATTGTGCCGTTCTCTTCATCAAACGTGAAGTCAAGCTTAACATTACGCGGACGCACTATAAGTAGCGTGCTCAACGCAATAACAGGAATAGCATACATATGCTGCTTTTCCTGTTTCAGAGGAAAAAGTAACACGGGAGACTCTCTGAAAATAACGCGATAATAACGTTCCTGATCATCTGAAGGCCCACGGTAAAAAAGTTTGAAATAGTCTTTTTCACCGGGCTGAACCGTAAAACGAAGTGGGCTGTACAGCACTTCTTTATCTCCCCCAGTAATACGGTTCTCCCCTCCCCGACCTGGTTTATCAATCTTGAAAACGGTCAGCTGATAAAGGTTGTTTCTTGTTGTGTCATTCAATACAGCCCGTGAAGTAAATGATTTATCAGGTGTAATATCGAAGACCAGTGAGTCGAGAAAAACCGCGCCCGCCGGAAAAGTGAACGTCAAAAAAAACACGAAAGAACAGATTATCTTTTTCATTTTCTGCCGTTACCTGTCAACGCCAACCCAGGTTGCTGTGACCCTGACTTCGCCACTGGCACTGACGGTTCCCAGCCAGTCTGCTCCGTCGACGGTAAACTGTGATCGGGAGTTATCCATCGGAAACAGTAACTTCAGGGTGGTGGTATAAAAGTAACCATCATCTACAACCGCGTTCCACGCTGTTTGAACCCAGTTAGCCGATGTCATATCAACAGCATCTTCACCACAGCTGTTACGTCTGGTTTGCGTTGCACCTGAAGCTGAAACCCAGGAAAGGTAGGCTGGCACCGGCACAGAAAATGAGCCATCTGTGGAAGTGAACACGCAGTAGGCTGTGCCATTGATTATCGTACTGTCCCCCGTGACCTGTGCAGTGATACTGTCAGCCTGACGGGATGCAGAAGTGGTTACCCTGTAGCTAAATTCAATGGGTGACTCACTGCCAATCTTGCCGGAACCTTTGGAAAAAGACGCACCATCTGAAGAAATGATGCTGATGCCATATTCTTTGGGGATAATATTTATCTGATTTGAGGCAGTGAACTGATAATAACCTGATTCCGGGTTAACGCTATTATTGAAATAGAAGGTGAAAAGTTCATCTTTATTAGTTAAATCTTTACCACTGTTGAGTATTTTAGAGAAAAAGCTGTTTGCAAAAAAAACATAAATATAACCATCACCCACGCTAAAAAAATTGCTGTACGCGGAGGCCGAAGCAGAATAATTCTGCCAGCTCGATCCATTACCACTAAATCTGACTTCAGACGCTGAAGGTGAAAAACCCAGCGTTGCAGTATCAATAATCATACTGAATCGAAGTAGCGATGTGACAACCTGGGTTTGCTGAAGCTGATAAGAAACCATCTTACAAACCATACCAGAAACATTCGAGACCACTGCCGTGTAGCATAAATCAGTGTTTCCATTTGTGCCCGGCGTTCCGTCACTGGCAATCCAGATTTCAGAAGCAGCCCCGGTGCTTTTTAGCGATAAATGGCCCACTTTAGTCAAGGTACTTGTGTACTGACGCCATGTTGCGCCCGATGCCAGATCCCGGCATTTTACCCCTGATGCATAATCATAGTTGGTGTTGGTGTAACACAAGTTCAGGGTCAACGCTTTACTTTCACCTACCGACATAGTGCGAAAGTACTCGAACGCCGCCGAACTTAATGAAGCGAACCCATAGCTTCCGTTGTAGACAGAACTTCCCGATCTTGCATGATAAAACCCTTCATCATCAGTAACATCAGCTTGCACGCGACCGGAAGAAGGACAGGCACTACCCGAAGTCATACAGCGTATACCCTCAAAGGGCCTGATGATGGGAGAATCACTGATCCACATATCAAAGTAGCGGTTGGCATAAGCCCAGCCCACATACCCGATATAAGCCAGACTGACCTGATTGGTAGAGTAACGAGTCCAGATATTGGCGCCAGAAAAACGTGGATCTAATGAAGAAGGCGTAATAAAAAACTCATTATCCACTCCATTTTCAATAAGAAGGAAACTATTGCTACCGGAACCACTACTGGAAACATTCACCGCACTCACCGGCATCAGCAGAAAAAAATATCCCACGATCGGTAGCAATATCTTGAGAAAAATAGACATATTTACTGATTCCCTTTATTACGTAAGGCGAAACGTTCCAGAGGAATACACGTTACTTCACCTATCCAGATCGCACCACGTGCACTGTGAAGGTCGAGTTCAGCTTCACATCGTTCACCGTCGCTGTTGATGAGTGTGATAACCGGATAGCGTTTATCCACATCCATCGCAAACTCTCCATACTCATCGGTGCGGGTTTTACCGATATGATTAGCAATATCAGTATTTATATAAGCACTCCCATCTGCGCGACGAATACGACCGAAAACCGTCACCAGCTGCTTGACTTCGGGCGTAATCACGCCGATATTGCCAGGATAAAGCACAACCTTACTTTTCCTGCTACTGATTATATCGACGGTATCCGGGGAGTTTTTATCATTCATCAGTTCTATTTGATATTCTGAATAAGATGGCAGACTAATATAATTATCCTTCCCACTCAGGGAATAATTCCTGCCATTTATTTTTGCGATGATTTTTTCATTATCCGTAAAACCTGTTTTAACCATCAGGCCAGCATTTTGCAAACCTTGCCCAGCGGTAAGGCTATTTTCGGCAAAGCCGACACTACCCTGCGAGCTGAAATTTACGGTTGTCCCTCCATCGGAGGAACGGGTGGCGGACAGCGTGCCTGAATTATATTTCGCAGCATACGACATGTAACCATTTGCCGCGGCACTGTTTGATGCATAGCTTCTTTCATTATTATTTATACGTTTGGAGACTGAGATCCCGGCCTGGTTAATAGCGCTGTTATCAAAATGCCTACGTACAGATACATTTGCCAAAAAATTGCCATTCTCGCTGGAAACACCCGCACTCAGCCAGCTTGACAACGGCAATGAAAGACTGGCACTTACGTATTTCTCATTTACTTCTTTACCACTGTCATAACTGTATCGTTGAATGCCTGTATTTAACGTAGCAGAGATATAACGATTAGAAAAAACAGACTGAGAATAGTTTGCATTGGTATATCTGTTATTATTATATCGATTATCCGTTCTGCTAACAGAAAAAACGCCCAACCAGTGGGAAAATTTACCAAGATTTGCCGTAGAGCCGATAATAAAAGAATCACTTCGTTTCAGCGGTAAATGAATGCCGGCGTGGCTGAAACTTCTCGCTCCCCAAAAACTGCCATAGCCGCCGGGGACATTCAGATTAAGCGTACTGATACTTTGCCAGCTGCTGTCAGTCGCCAGCAGTACCTGCTGGTTCAGACTCAATCTGTCGTTAAAAGCAAGATTAGCCTCTGACTCACTGGCGACATTATGATCAAATCCATAGAGTGTGGATTTTAACGTCACACCGGACAGCCAGGGCTGGGTAGTGGCGGCAGCCACCCCGGATATCCAGGTCTGTTTTTTTCCATAGTAAACATCGCCACTTTTACGGTAACTGGTTTCGTTATATTCCAGAACACCACCAAAAAGTTGCCATGAAACATTTCCGGTGACGCTGGAGTCTCGGGCAAAGGTTTTATTGATTTGTGCCGTGCGTGAACTGACTATTTTTCCATTGACCACCACCTGAACATCCACATTATAAATACCGAACGGGAGGCGCGACGTGTCAACTTCATAAGTCCCCATCATGAAGTTTTGAATACTTAACAGCTTCCCATCCCGATAAACATGAACTTCGCCAGCCGCAGGCAAAAATACGGTGACAGGCACCAGCGAAAGCGTATTGTCTTCCCTTTGCGTATTACTCTTATTGCCGTAACTTACACCATAGATACGGCTTGAGTTAAGTGCGCTCATACTGGCTACGGACTGTAAATTCCAGGTATCTACCATACCCAGAGCAATACGTCTCCCCTGGAAATCACGCTCATACATTGCGCGATACAAACCGCCGTGTGGATTAGCGGTGCCAACACCGTAAAGCGATCCATTAAGGTTAAAATGGTGTTCACGTAAGGCAGAAGTATTATCTGCAGTCAGGTAACTACTGGCATTATTGAGCCCACCGGACTGGTTGTAATAGCTGCCAAAGGTATAGTTGAGTACGTTTGAGAAATGATCGGCGGAAGAATTGCCCAACACAGATGTTCTGGGTAACAGCAAAGCCGATGTGGCCGCCTCACTGACCGTCAACTCAAGATAAAAAGATTTTGTATCAAGGGAGAGCGATGCATCCTCTGATAATCGCAAGTGAGTTTCTTTCCCCAACCGTTTATTCTTCAAGCCCTCCAGCACGTTTTTCACCTCCGATGAAAGTGCGGTCCGATCTGGCAAGTCTGATAATGTGATTTGATTAATCTGGAACTCTCCATCATGAAGCGAGAGTAATGCATCGGCTATTTTTTGCTTGCTCTGCGCAATTTCATCAGACTTATCATAACGAATAAATACCGGAACCTTCATCCCCTGGTATAATGCGCTGGCAAATATAGCCGGAACAATATAATTATTAATACGAACCGGCACTAAAGAGGTTGATGAAAAAGCATTTCCTGTTATGCAAATCGCAACTACACCGGTAAGAACAATCCACTTAACACCATCTGACTTATGCATAGACAGACCTTATTTAACTGAAATGTACTTACCACCGTGCCATATTCCGATGCGTGTTTTATTTTTCTCAGTATCAGTATTACTCATTCTCACACTGTTTCCTGGCATAACATAATAACGTTCCCGGCATCCTTCCTTCTGATTTTTTCCCTTATCTTTGCAAGGGCCAAACGCAACAACACGGAATGAAGTATTGCCATTATTACTCACCACTCCATCCTGGTAGTTGAATGAAAAATGTTCTTTCCTGGGTGCAACGACCAGAATAGTACTGATGGTGGCCGACGTTGTTGCATGACCACCTTTTTGACCCGGAATGGCATTAAACTCGGTAACAGGTTCATCCGTCCATGTCAGACGATAATACCTTTCCTTGTCATCTTCTTTTCCTCCATAAATAAAACGAAAATGTTCTCTTGCATCACCGGGCATAATCAGACTGGCAGGCGTAAACAGTAGCTCTGACTTGCTTTGTATAGGAATAATTTTTCCGCCAGCCATTGGCGAAGAAATACGCTCCACGCTGATACTGACAAAGCGGGCAGAATCCGTTGTATTAATTATTTCTTTTGCCAGGCTGGATGAATCAGAAGTGATAATAGACGTTATCTCACCAACATTAATGGCCTGAACTGACAGGGAGACACAAAGTGTTAAAAGGAGATAAAGACAGTTTTTTATTTTCATAACAATCCCTTAAAATCGCCATCTGTGTTACAGGCAGGCGCAAAAAGGAGGTCTCCGACCTCCTATGTACAATTTTTATAGTTGCTTACTGCTACTCAGTTTAAGTCGCAGATTCTGACCAGACAGCAGTGAACTGAACTTTCACATCCCCACTCCAGTAACCATCTGCCAGATCGGAGAATTTCGCTGCGGTACTTCCATCTGAGGTCGCGGAATCAACCGTGAAGTTAAATGCGCCCAGGGCACTGACGCGTTCTGAACCTGCAAAAGCCGTTGGAGATGCCAGGGTATCAAGCCCGGAACTCTGACTTTTTGCAGTGTCGATCATGGTGATTGCCGCCGTTTTGCTCAGGCTCCCACCGTTCCATTTTACACCCACATTCAGTGTTGAATCGTCAGTGCTGCGGCTCAGAGTATTACTGATAATCTGAGAGGTTAATGTGAAATCAGTGGCACCATCCTGTCCCTGAATAGTGATATCGAAAGCACCTTCCTGTGAATTGAATGCGGCGATACTTTCAGCATATTGGAATGACAGCGACTTTAATGGGGTAACGATCAGGGAACTGGTAGTGTCTTTAGTAGCAGATGCGTCCCAACTTGCCGTAGCTGATGTAGTAATATCAGCTACGGCATTAGCACAAGATAATGCGGCGGCTAAAGAAGTTACAAGTACAAGTCTTTTCATTTTCAATCCTTAATAAAATATATTCTTGCTTTCCTTAACAGAAAAGGAATAACACCTTAACCTTTCACGAAACCTAAAAAAGAGTAATTAAATAACCCAACCTCTATTACAAAAGGATTACAACCTCCTGCCGGTAACCTGTTGGTTTTTATCACACTTGATATTATTTGACAAAAATTAAAAACCAATTTCGTCACTACAAGGCCACATCATGATATTTTAAGAAAAAAAACATTACAAGATCCAATTATAATATGTATTTACGTTGAATGGCCGTATAAAACTGGATTCACCTTCACACGAAACTTTGCAGAACAGCTATTGGGATATTTCGTAGCAAGACACAGAGATATAACACTCAATTATTTAACATAAGCGAAACAGCTAAAAGTAATCCCATGTTTTTTAGCACTCAAATATCAGCAAGACAAATCCAAAAAAAATATCATTTTAACAACAAGTACCAACATAAACAGACCACCAGAAAACAAAACAGCAAGTTGCGAAACACAATAAAAATAAAACAAGGCACAGAAACAGCCTTAGTCCATCCACAATACGACATGGTAAAACATCACGTTGACCTTCCCGTTACTGGAAGGTTTAATCTTGTATCCATCCTGAGTACAGATAAAAGGGATTCCCCAGAGGATTTATGCCACAAACGATTACCCTTGCGTTAGAAGGTCTGTCCTGCGGTCACTGTGTTAAACGCGTGAAAGAGGCACTGGAACTGCGTTCTGATGTGCAGAGTGTGGAAGTTACGCTTACCGAAGCACAGATTAGCGGCAGTGGCAGTACAGAAGAGATGATCGCTGCCGTGGAACAGGCAGGATATCATGCTTCCCCTATTCAGAAGGTCATTCACCCAAAGCCTGAACCGCTGACAGTATCAGAATCTCAGCCGGACGCGCTGACAGCGGACATTCATCAGCTTCCGGCACAGAGGAAAGAGAGTTTTCATCTGCTGATTGATGGCATGAGCTGCGCCAGCTGCGTGACACGGGTAGAACGGGCGCTGCACAATGTGTCCGGCGTTCACCAGGCGCGAGTCAATCTGGCCGAACGCAGCGCGCTGGTAGTGGGTGATACTTCCTCTTCTGTACTTATTCAGGCAGTACAGGACGCCGGTTACGGTGCAGAGATTATCAGTGACGATCATAAACGTCGGGAAAAACAGCAACAGGCGGCGACTAATGCCATGCGCCGTTTCCGCTGGCAGGCGATTGTAGCACTGGCGCTCGGTACTCCTCTGATGTTATGGGGAATGACCGGCGATCGGATGATGCTTACAGAAAGTAATCGTAGCGGCTGGTTGTTGGTGGGTTTTCTGACGCTTCTGGTGATGGTGACCGCAGGGGGGCATTTTTACCGTAGCGCCTGGCTCAGCCTGCGGAAAGGGACGACCACCATGGATACCCTGGTGGCGCTGGGAACCGCCGCCGCATGGCTTTACTCGATTACCGTCAGCCTGTTGCCTGACGTATTTCCACCCGCTTCACGTCACCTTTATTATGAAGCCAGCGCGATGATAATCGGGCTGATAAACCTTGGTCATATGCTTGAGCAGCGTGCACGTCAACGCTCCTCCCTCGCGCTTGAACGTCTGTTAGACCTGACTCCGCCTGGCGCCAGAGTAGTGACAGAAGACGGAGAAAAAACCATCAGTCTGGGCGATGTGCGGCGAGGAATGAGCTTGCGGTTAACCACCGGAGATCGGGTTCCGGTGGACGGTGTTATTTCTCAGGGACAGGCATGGCTTGATGAAGCGATGTTAACCGGTGAAGCAATGCCGCAGGAAAAATCTCCGGGGGATAAAATTCATGCAGGAACCGTCATGCAGGATGGCAGTGTACTGTTCACGGCCAGCGAGGTGGGTAAAAACACTACGCTGGCACGCATTATTCATCTGGTGCGTCAGGCACAAACCAGTAAGCCAGAAATTGGTCGACTGGCCGACCGCATTTCGGCTGTTTTCGTACCGGTTGTCATACTTATCGCCCTGCTCAGCGCGGTAGTGTGGTATCTCGCAGGCCCGGCACCACAAATTGTTTATACGCTGACGATCGCCACAACCGTGTTGATTATTGCCTGCCCCTGCGCACTGGGGCTTGCCACTCCAATGTCAATCATTGCTGGTGTCGGTCGGGCCGCCGAAGCGGGCGTTCTGGTCCGGGATGCAAACGCCCTACAGCGCGCCAGCACGCTCTCTGTTCTGGTGTTTGATAAGACTGGCACGCTAACAGAAGGGGCACCGCGCGTGATCGATATCATCCTGTTCAATGGTACAACTGAACAGCAGGCGCTTCGCTGGGCAGCGGCGCTTGAACAGGGTTCACAGCATCCACTGGCCCGTGCCATTCAACATCACGCCGGGGATATTTCCCTGCCGGAAATAACCCAATTCCGTACCCTTCATGGGCTGGGTGTGTGTGGTAACGCTGACGGGACAGCACTGTGGCTGGGGAACAGTACCCTGTTGTCACAACAGAATATCGCCATTACGCAAGCCTCGGCGCAAATAGCCGCCCAGTCGGCAAAAGGCAGTACGCCGGTTTTGCTTGCAGCCGATGGTGAAATAAAAGCACTGTTTTCCGTTCGTGACCCGCTGCGGGCAACCAGCGTGCGGACGTTGAAACGACTGAAAGCACGGGGCTATCAACTGGTGATGTTAACCGGCGATAACGAAACCACTGCCCGGGCGATTGCCCTGGAGGCAGGGTTGGAGAAAGTGATCGCTGGCGTGTTGCCGGAAGGTAAAGCAGATGCCATCCGCGCTCTGCAACAGCAGGGACACCAGGTAGCCATGATTGGCGATGGCATCAATGATGCGCCAGCGCTGGCGCAGGCCGATGTGGGCATTGCTATCGGTGGCGGCAGCGATGTGGCAATTGAAACCGCTGGCATGACGCTGATGCGCAATGATCTGAACGCCCTGGCTGATGGTCTGGCGATTGCCAGCGCCACGCTGCGTAATATGAAACAAAACCTGCTTGGGGCATTTGTTTATAACCTCTGTGGTATTCCGATTGCCGCGGGTGTGTTCTACCCACTGACCGGCACATTGCTCAGTCCGGTAGTGGCAGGAGCGGCAATGGCGTTGTCGTCCGTGACCGTTGTCACTAACGCAAACCGGCTGCTCCGCTACCAACCATCTGACAATGCGTAACCCCGGCCCGACACGTTTCCCGCCTGTTTGCCTGTTCCGCTGTCAGCTTAAACGTTAGCATGGTGTGATAACGGTAAGGCGGAGAATATGGCAAAACTATTTTGTAAGCTGACATCCCTGTTACAAAAATTCTCGCGGACAGACTATACATGGCCAGCAGAAGATATCACCCTGGGTCACCGCCAGCTGCACATGGTCGGTAGTATTCATATGGGTACACCAGACATGGCACCACTTCCTGTACAATTGCTGGCAAAGCTTGAATGTGCAGACGCACTGATTGTTGAAGCGGATATTACCTCTGGCGCGTCGCCGTTCAGCCAAAGTGAACAATGTAACCCACTGGCAGAGCGTCTTTCAGGGTTACAATTGCACGATCTTTATCGTCGGTGTGATGAGATGGAAATCGGCCATGAAGGCATTGATTCACTTCCTGGCTGGCAAATAGCGCTTATGCTTCAGGCACAGCAGGCACAACGTCTTGGTCTGCACACCCACTGTGGGATTGATTTCCAGTTGCTGGAAGCAGCCCACGTGCAACAGAAAAAAGTTATTGAACTGGAAGGGCCGGAAACCCAACTGGCGCTGCTGAATGGGCTGCCAAATAATGGGCTTTCTCTGCTGGAAGACACCCTGACGCACTGGCACACCAATGCCCGCCTGTTGCAAACCATGATTAGCTGGTGGCTGGAAAGTCCGCCAACCACCAGCCATAGCAACATGCCCAATACCTTTAACGAAGCACTGAATGATGTGCTGATGTTGCAGCGTAACCAGCGTTGGTGCCAGACACTGCGTAATTTGCCAGCGGGAAGGTATGTGGTGGCTGTCGGGGCGCTGCATCTCTATGGCGAAGGGAACTTGCTAACCATGTTGGAAAAAAGCTGAAAAAGAAGGCCAATATAACTATTGGCCTGTCAAAAGAAATTTTTTAATAATTTTAGTTCGTTATCAGCAGACTATTGCTGATGTCTATAATTGTCGCGTAAAGCCTGAATTTTCGCCAGCGTTTTTTTCAGCAGCGGCAAGACATGCCTGACAGATGATTTTCATTCACAAGGACCCGTTTAATGACGCCCGCTGTAAAACTTCTGGAAAAAAACAAAGTCAGTTTCCGCCTGCATTCTTATGAGCATGATACCGGTGAAACGCATTTTGGCGATGAGGCGGTGGCCCGCCTAAACCAGGACGCCGGACGAGTGTATAAAACGCTGCTGGTGGCACTTAACGGCGATAACAGGACGCTTGCTGTGGCTGTAACACCCGTCGCCGGGCAGTTGGATCTGAAGCTGGTAGCAAAAGCGTTAACGGTAAAAAAGGTGGAAATGGCCGATCGGCACATCGCCCAGCGCACCACAGGATATTTGCTGGGTGGGATAAGCCCTTTGGGGCAGAAAAAGCGTCTGCCAACGGTCATCGACCGCTCTGCCCTGAACTTTCCAACTATTTTTATTTCCGGCGGCAAACGTGGCCTGGAAATTGAACTGGCCCCGCAGGTATTGTCCCAGCAACTTAATGCCTCATTTGCCGATATTTCCCGGCAGGATTAATGCTGCCTGAACCTTCCGCTGCTTACTACTGCAAAGCGTCGGTAAGCAACGGCCGCATAGTTCCACTGGCAGCATAAAGTCTGAGGTTTAACAGACAATAAAAAACATGCTTAGGGCGGCACCCTCCATAACGATATGGCTTTCTCACTCCGCGTCACTTTTTGCATCGCGGTCATGGACACAGTAAGTGTGTGGGATAAAGGTAATGTAACCACAGTGGGTAAACATCTTTGCCAGTAAAAAACAAACAACCTTAAAAAACCCTCAAGAACAGCATATTATGTCAAGATAAGTCATTTAACATCGAATGCGATCTTATTTTACATCTGCTCTCTTTTAATTCCCGAACCAGCCGATAGCAGTAGGGATAACCAATAAACCCGGGTCCCTACAATGAAGATATCTACGCGGCTTTTTACCGGCTTCGGTCTGCTAATTCTGTTATTTATACTCTGTACCTCAATTGCCCTGAATGCCCTTAACAGAGCCAGCGACGGCATGGACGACACTGTCAATATCAAAATGAAAAAGTATCAGCTTGTACTGGATATGCGTAGCAGTCTGAGGGATATGGCCATTGCTGTCCGTAACGTCGTGCTGCTGACTGACCCACAGGCCATGAAATCTGAATGGGACAGGTTGCAGAAGCAGAAAACACTTTACATTACTAATCGTCAGGCACTGGGCAATATTCTTGAAACTGACTCTACGCCCGCTGGACGTGAAACGTTCAAACGCATGACGGATGCCGAACCGGCAACATTTACTTCATTGGATCGCGTCGGGCAATTGGGGCTGAATAACCAGACGCAGCAAGCCACCGCTTACCTGATGAATGTGACGCGCCCCACACAGAATGTTCTGCTGAACGCCCTCAATGATATGGCACAGGTTCAGATGAAAAACAGCCAGTCCGCGGTTGAGCAGAACAGCGCTGCCGCCGACCACTCGTCGCTGATTATCATTATTCTGGCAGGGGTTTCAGTACTTATCGCAGCGGGTACCTGCATACTGACCGTGCGCACATTGATGCAGCAGTTAGGCGGAGAACCCGCACAGGCACAGGCGCTCGCCGCCACTATTGCCTCAGGCGATTTGACGACACAGGTCGCACTGCGTCGCAACGATACCGCAAGCATGCTGGCGTCGCTTGATAGCATGCAAACGAATCTGCGGCAACTGGTGTCGCAGATCAAAGATGCCTCCGCTTCCGTGGCACTGGCCGCGGACGAGATTTCGCAAGGTAATACCGAGCTGTCCTCACGTACAGAGCAACAGGCTGCCGCACTTCAGGAAACTGCCGCCAGCATGGAGCAGCTTACCGCAACGGTAAAAAGTAACGCCGCGGGTGCCCAGCAGACCGCTGAGGCCGCTCGCGGTGCCGCAACGCTTGCCCGTTCGGGTGAAGCAGACGTACAACAGATGTCAGAGACCATGAGCGACATCTCAATGAGCGCCACAAAAGTAAGAGACATCACCACCGTAATTGAAAGTATTGCCTTTCAGACCAATATCCTGGCGCTTAATGCGGCGGTGGAAGCAGCGCGCGCGGGTGAAGATGGCCGTGGTTTTGCGGTGGTGGCTGGCGAAGTAAGAACCCTTGCACAGCGCAGCGCAACGGCGGCACGGGATATCAAGCAGCTAATTGAACAGGCCGTGGCACAGATTGAGAGTGGTGTGGAGGTTGCTGCTGGTACTGGCCAGAGCATTCTGAAGATCGTTGGCATGGTGGGCGATTTGGCCGGGTCTATGGACGAAATATCACTGGCATCTTCTGAACAGATGCGGGGCATTTCGCAGGTTAGCATCGCGGTCAGCCAGATGGATGGCGTCACCCAGAACAACGCTGCACTGGTTGAAGAATCCTCTTCTGCCTCACAGTCACTCGCTGAGCAGGCACATGCCCTGCGAGGTATGGTTGAAACCTTCCGGGTGTAAGTCACTATGCCCGCAACGCCACAGGCCGCATGACATGCAGCCTGAAAAAGATCAGCGGAAGTCAAAACTACCGCCTCTGTGTTGACAGCAAAAAGGCTCACCAAAATGAGCCTTTAATACGGCATGACATGCTTTTATTGCTGGTGCCAGATGGTCTCGTCTAATGCAAAAACAATCTGATTGTCTTCGATTTGTAGTGGCATAGTGAATTTGGCCACCTGAATAGAGGTGATATCATCACCTCATAGCCAAAACAGGTGACATTATGACCGGACGTAACAGACGCAATTTTAGCCCTGAGTTTCGCCTCGAAGC
>NZ_RHHM01000013.1 GCF_003846135.1 Erwinia psidii | reverse complement strand
CGGCCATTGTGAAACATTCCTTGTGTAATGGTCCGTTGCGTCTTTACAGGGAATGATACGCGCTGGAGGGCCGGAGTGTAAACGCGGCACCTTCTCTGCACGTAATTTTTTGCAGATTCCGGGTGGGGAGGATAACGGCTTTAAATCACAGTCTCTGACACTCCAGTGCCTGCATTTTCTGTGCGAACTTCGCATCGTGAGGTAAGACAAACCTTCAGCCGCATCAGGCCAGGAGTGTGATTCCGCTGGAAACTTCAGGGCTGGAAACAATAAATACAGGCTAAAGCTTTCCTTTTTCTCGCGTAGAGACTGTCAGAAAACCTTCGTGATGCTGCGTTTTTCTGCTACGCGGATTTGAGGATGTTCCTGGACGTGCCCTGGTAGCGGGTTAGTGATCGGGTATTTGACCATCCTCCAGAATTACTTCTCTGTAGGAAATTAAATTTAATCAGGTAGTTATCCGATTCCCTCAAATTGAGGTTTTCGAAGAAATCAATCAGTTACCCATTTTGCGAATTTTTTCAGATTTGCATAGTTTTCATTTCCGACCACCAGCCAGAAGGGAAATCTCACCTATCTCGTAATTCGTTCTTTTGATGCCGGGCAGGGGGATGATGGTAATGAAACCGATCTTCAAAAACCTGTTTCACTTAATAGTATGATTTATTTATAAATATCATTCAGTGAAACATATGAAACCGGTAAAATAAAGCTCACATATGCGCGCGTAGAGTCTCATTTCCTTTTTGCTATTGATACCACGTTGTAATCTTCCCCACGTTCCAGCGCCAACAGATCAGCCCACAGCGACATCCCTGCCCGGCGTTCATCGAAATACGGATGGCGGTTATAGATACCTTCCACGCCCTTGATACGGTGATTCAGGCAGCGTTAGGTAACAATAGGATCAACCCCCAGCGCTGTTAAATGGGAGCGGCCAGTGCGCCGGAAGTCGTGGATAGTGAAATTGGGTACGCCTGGCATTTCACGTCGTACCTTTGCCAGCGCTACCGGCAGGGTGCTTTCCTGGATATGGGGGATCATGCGGTGCTGCATTTTCCGGGCAGGGAGTACCCATTTACTGTTGCCGGAAAAGCTGTGTAATTCTCTGAGCCATTCAACCGCTGGTGGTGGTAGCGGAATATCAATAGCATCGCCGTTCTTGGCGCGTTCCGTTGGCAGGTGCCATATTGCGCCGTCTAAGTCGAATTCAGCCCACGGAGCGCCGCACAGCTCCATTTTGCGGCAACACAGGCAGAGTATCAGCTTCATGGTGAGTTCGTTCTCACGGCTAAACCCTTTAGCCATACGCATAGCCTGGAAGAACTGGATAAGTTCCTCTCGCATTAACCATCGCGCCCGGCTTTTCTCCTTCCCGCCAGCATCGGCAACCTCAAAAGCGCCGGTGGGATTAATCTCCAGCATATGACGTTTAATGCCGTAGTCGAATATACGGCGAGTCCAGCGCAGTACATCATTGGCGACAGTGGGCGCCCCACGAGAGACGATCTTCTGCAACATATCGTCGATATGACGGGGGCGAACGTCTTCTACCTTGAGGTGGCCTATGTTGGGGTTTATGTCCTTGTCGATGCGGCGGCGCAGAATATCCGGGTGTTTCCACCGTCCCATAATCTGGCGCTCGAAATACTCCGCAGCTAATTCAGCGACACGGAGCGCGTTTTTTTCCTGTTCCATTTTCTCCAGCGCATCGGCTTTGCGCTCCTGCTTCTCCCCGGCCACGTCAAAGCCCAGGGCAACACGTGAGGAAAGCTCTTTAGCTGTCTCACGGGCTTTAGCTAACGAAAGCTCACCGTAGGAACCGATCTGCATCACGCGCTTTTTACCTGAAAACTTATACCGGAAGCGCCATACAGGGACTTTATCCTCTGCACGGTAACGAAGGTAAAGCCCGTTACCGTCTGAGCGCCCCTCAAACCGTTCTCCTGCCTTAATCCATGCCCTTTGTCAGCTTTGCCATCGTGCCACCTGTATATTGAATAGGGGGTGTACCCAAACTGGAGCGCGTAAATACGTTTGGGTACACCTTTGGGTGCACCCTTTACCCACGATGTTATGCAATCATATGCGACAGCATGAAAATCAAAAAGCCCGCAATTAGCGGGCTGTGGTGGTTTTCTGCTATTGAGTGCGACGGTATTCAAGATTACTCGATATTGAATCTGTTTGTTGAGTGTTGGTGTGTAAGCCTTGTGGTATATGACGCTGTCATAATGCGTTTTTCTTTCGTGTACACCCTTGTGTACACGGAAAAGCACATTGCGACCCTTCGAAGTTCATTGTGTTATCGAAGATCAGGATGCTATTCATGCACCAAGGCTACTTTAACCAAATCCCCCGGTGCTAATCCGCTACGACTGTAAAACAGGGCAGGGAGAAAAGTTTTTGAAACTCGCTGCCGAGAGGTCTGATTAATCAGAGTTGTTCTTTATTATTTTTCCTTCATTATTAATACGGTATTGACCATCATTTACTGTAAATATAGTTCCCCTGTTCTTGCTGTAACTGACCCAAAATACTCTATCCTTTTCTATGCAATTTATCGGAGGATTCATATCATTAAAACAGAGTCTGTCATATTTCCCCTCCTTTTTATAACCTTCACCAAACAACCAAAAACTTACTGTATAATTACCGTTAGATGTTGGTTTCGGAATATCATAATGCTGTTTTAATAACTCATTATTTTTCAGCCACCAGTTAATTTTTCCTTGATCAGTAAGCGGGAAATGGCTCACCAAAACATCACTAAAATTCCCGTCCTCATGGACTGCGACAATTTCAACTGGACGCAACGACAAACAGAGTAAGTAACCCAGCAGGGCACAGCCAATCAGTAATGACGCGCCGAGCACTTTTTTATTTCTAAATTTCATCGCGCCCCCCGGTAATCTCTACAGTGGCTTCCATATTGGTCATGAATGGCTTGAAGCCAAACTGATTGTAGCGTTGGAGCACAAACCAGATACGGAAGAAATGAAACTGATTGAATTTTGTTTTCATAATATCATCACTATCCAGACCAAAGTGATCCTGTATCTTGTAATGCACTACTGCCCGATAACGATTATTATCAATGAGCAGTGATTTGATAGTGATATGCGTTGCCCAGGTGTCATGAACGGTGATACCCATGCCATTAAAGTTATCCTGGAATCTGTCGAATTTTGGTAATTTTCCTCTGAGAATATATTTTTTAAATGCTTCTCTTTCATTATCAGGATAAATATTACTCATCCAATCTATATTGTCTTTAAAGGCTTCTTTCAATAATGAACGTGTACTATTTTCTGTCCTGTCATTAAGAATCTGCTCTTTCAATGCCCTGTCCAGCGAGATATTACTGAAAGGTGTACCGTTGCCGTTCTGCATGTGAGTGATCATCTTTTCGATCAGGTGACTGTATGGCCCGTAAAGAGAAAATTTACGGGATAACGAGCGGAATTCATCAAACAGCATTGCGGCACACTGCTGGCGGGTAATCTTTTCACCCTGGCCGCGCAGATTACAGCAGAACATGGACTGGGGACGATCCATTGAGGAACGCCGGGTAAGCGTCCAGGGATCAACCCGGTCAGAAATGTAATCCAGTCGGTATTGGGATTTTAGCTGTGCTTCGGTCAGATCGCCGCAGCGCATATCACTGGCACCGTAGTCATCCATCCATTTCTGAGTTTTGAAAATAGTACAGGGGAATTGCAAAGCTGACATGAAATCGCGTCCTTGTGTGTATTGGTCCATGAAGTTGTTTACAAAGTGACAAATCATACCCTGCTTAAACTGTCTGTAAATGTCCGGTATCAGGTTGGGGGAGGGAATTAAGAATTTCGCCAGGTTTTTGAAGAAGGGAGATATCTAAAAGACTCATACCTGAACCCCTGGCTATGTTGTGGTATCTCCAGTTTTTAGTGCCACTCAGTCGGTTCTGTATGTGCGCCAGGCTTTAGGCCACACCCGGTCGCCGTTCCTGTCACAGCTTCAAATTATGATTATTATCGGAATTAGATTTCTAATTTGGCGGGTATAAAAATTCGACGGGGCGGCCAAGCCGGGGAACGTTGAGCTGTAGAAATCCGATCTTCCCCTCCCCAGGAAAAAACTTTTCATTTTGCGGATCAGCACGGAAACCGGGACGGGCGGTCCACAGGTAGTGTGCTGTTGAAGTTTTTCCCCACCCCGGCCCGCAGGCGTTCAGCAGACACCACAGCATGAGATTTCCTGATGGAGTTGCCCCTGCTGCCAGGGGAATTAATTTCCTGCGCTTTCGTCAGACTGGCCCCTCGTATTATGACCTGTCAGTAACACGAATTTTCCCCGTGCTCTGGCTGGCATAGTGAATCCCGGCACACTGGCGGCACACCAGCGCATTGTCATTTAAATAAAGGGTCGTGCGCCGTGTCTGGCAGGAGGGGCAAACGTACCACCAGCGAACGCCGCCATATCCGGGACTGGTAGCAGAGAGCTGCACAACTTTTGTCTGCCCCTCTGGCAGCGTCACTACCAGCTTATTGCCTGGTGCTATCTGTAGCCCGATTCCGCTTACTGGTCGTAGCCTGCCCTGAGGCTGGTTGGCGCTGATTTCAGACAATGTCACGCGCCCGATATGGATAACGTCGCGGGTGTAGGTTCTGGTGCGTTTCCTGCCTGCTTTACTGGACCGCTTTTTCTCCAGTCATGCCTGATGGCCTTCACGCTGGCGCTTCCTTCCCGCTTTCGTTTTTGCGCCGGTACTTTTGCCGCCGTGGAACTTACAGCGCCCATTCAGGCTGAGTTCTCTGTTTTTACACGGCGTACCCTTACGGGTTCTGGCACCACACGTCAGCCCACGTATATCGGGATAAGGCTCATATTCCGGCTCTTCCGGTCGGATGTAACGCACACGCTTACCCAAGCGGAACCGGGCGAAATAACTTTCTCTTTCGTCACTCTCCCGGCGCAGGTGGTATTGGCCGAAAGCCTCATAGTTACGTCTGCCCACCTCTCTGTGCAACATCAGCAGGCGAACCTTTTCTTTGTTGTTCATCGTCAAAAAACCTTAACATTTTTGTATATCTCATGGGGTAGGGGCAGCATTGCGCAATTCAGGTCATTCATATTTAAAATGCGGATCATTCCGGATCTGTTCATGGAGTAATAATGCGGGTTGGCAATGGCATGGCAGACTTCATACTCTCTGCTTTTTTCGCACGAAGCACAGAAAACAATTTCCGCAATCAATAATCATTAAATTGCGAATTTGCGCAGTTTTATGCGCAGTTGGAAAATGGTCGGGGTCAGTCACAGCGCGGCTTACAACGATTTGGCAGGGGTAGAATTCGCAATTTTGGGGCAAAAATGCGAATTGGTGCCTTAATTTTGCCCCAATTTCTGCCAATGCAGGGAGCTGTATTCGGTAGCCCGCCTAACTTGTCTTTGCAACCGATGTGCACCGGAAAAATTAGCGGCTTAAGTGCTTACCGCTTTGCGTACTTTCCTGCCGCCATTTGTGCCGTCCGGTACCAGCCAATTATCCCGGCACCAGCGCTTAGCCGCTTTACGCATCACCTTAACAGGCAGATCGTTACCGTTGCTGGTGGGTTCGGATGAATCATTGCCGCGTTACCGCCGTGAGCTGGTATCAGTGCCGCTGTACTGCTGTTTCGTCCACAGATATATCTTACCCGGCATTCATCACTTTAAGCGCCTCTGCGGCCCGCTGGCGCTGTTCTGCGGTAACTTCTCCCTCAGGTTTACCACAGAGGCTGTAACGCGCTCCACCAGCGGCCAGTGCACGGATATAGCGGATATTGCTGGCGTAACGGCCCAATCAATTAAGGCCACCTGCCCCCTGTAAAAAGTTTTAGGGGCTGAAACTGTTCACAGTGTTCATTTTCCGCTGCAAGCCTTGCTCAGTCTGGCTTCCAGGCGTGAACACTACTGTTCACGGCTATTCACAAGTGTTCACCATTATGAGAACCATTATCAATCAGGGTGAACAGTAGTGAACACGTCGTGAACAGTTAATCACTCACTGTTCACTATTTTTTTCCCTTTTAAATCAATATGTTTAATAAATAAAAACAACAAAAGTGAACAGGTGAACACTTACCCCCAAAAACTTTACCTGGGGGGCAGGTGATTTATTCTCTTTCAGGATGCATTCGCGGTACGGCCGGTAACCATTCATTGGCGCTTACAGCCAAATCCATGTTGTAACGCATTCCTGCATTCGTTTTGGCCTTCTTGTACTCCGCGCCGTATTCCTTCATCACTTTGGGAAAGTCAGCACCAAAGCGGGTGAGGGTTAATGGCCTGTCGAATCCGTGGGCGTCCATGTAGGCGAGATAGGCGTGATAGAGATAAATACGCGGTGCACGTGGCGAGATATTCAGATTTCCCATAAGCATCCCAACAGCCTCACCTAGCGCGACAATATGTTCACAGAACCCATAAAGCGGATCGGTATGGCGCTTTACCCCCATTGCCTCCTCGGAATCACGTTGTACGGTCAGCAGGGCCTGGGCTTTATCCCGATCGGCAAATTCAGTCAGCAAGCAACGAATAATGACAGGGATTTCCAGACTGATTTTCGCCATTAAATCAGTATCCTTATCAGCCTTCGCTACAGGGTTATTGAAGGGGAAAATCACCCGGCGACGGGCAATCCCGCCGTTGCGCTCGGTGAAGGCCATCGGCTCGTTATTGGTTGCCACCACAACCGCATTTATCACGGTGGTAAATTGTTTTTCATACTTCCCATCAATTTCCACCGGATCACCGCCAGTGATTGCCTTGATACCCGCACCCTCACCAACATAGCGGGTCTGGTCCGGCATGATGATCAGGCTTTTACCCACGAACTGCGCCCGCCCCCGCGCTGAGTCCAGGGAAGACATGCTGCCGCTGGCGGTGTTGCGTTCTCCGGCCAGAATGACTGATATTGCCGTAAACACGCTTTTCCCGCTGCCACCTTCGCCCGTCACCTCAATAAAAAGCTGCCAGTCGTGGCGATTGGCCAGCACCATAAACAGCGCGGCCAGAATGCGGCTTTCTTTCGCAGGGTCACGCCCTGCTGAATGGCTGAGCCACCGGCTGAAAGCTGGCGCGTGATCCCGCAGGTTTTCCCCCGGCACTGGCTCAGTAAAGAAAATCCCGTTATGGTTCATCAGCCAGTATTCCGGCCTGTGAGGTGAAAATTCGCGGGTCGTCAGGTCATACACCCCATTTTCGAACCCGATAAGTTCCTTACGCATTTCCCCGACAACAGGAATTTCAAGTTTCATGGCGTCAATGGCGTTTTTGATTCCGACCGGACTGTAATTCACCTCGTTTTCATTAAAAATCGCGACCATTTCCCGTTGCAGGTCGTTGTCCTCTACTTTTTGCCACACCGATCCGTCACAGACATATGTTGCCTGGCTTTTCGGATGTACGGCGATATTGCCGTATCTCTGCGCCAGTAATCTTCCGCGTTGGCTGGCCGCCATTCGGGATAAATCGCCCTCAACGGGTTTATTGATGCCAGTCGCCCTGCGCATATCGTCAACCAGGCTTTCGCCGCGTCCGGACTGCTCACGCACCCTGGCTAAATATTCCCGCCAGTCCTCCGGCTGCCGGTCGGTTATTCCCCTGTACAGCGCTGCATCCTGCACCCCGGCCAGCGCCAGCTTTTCACCAATGGCGTTAATCATGATCGGCTCAATCTCGCCCGCCAGATAGACGCGGGCAGCGCGGCGGCCTTTGTCGATAATGCGGAGGTTATCCAGCTCCGCCAGCTGCTTTGGCTCCAGATAAATCGGCGGGAGGGTGTCTCCGGCTATCTTTTTGCCGTAATCCTCCTCCCACGCGCTGGCGTGGCTGTGTGCATCAGCCCCGGCAAAAATAACCGCCTCGGTGAATTTATCTTTTGGCAGTTGCGTAACGTTCGGTGCCGATTTCATCGCGCAACGCTCCGCATTACCGCTGGCGTCCTGCCGGTTATGGTGGCCGTTCTCAGTAATCCCCCTGAGCGGGTAACGGCCACGTCAGCAGAGAGGGCCGCCGCATCCACAGCACCGGCCAGGCGTCGCCATTCGGTCAGGCAAACCCGCAGGGTGATACGGGCGATGGCACCGTGATCCTGATAATCAATTTTCATGGCTGCCCCCGGCGACTGTTGAGGATTAATTCCCGTAATTTTTTGGTTTTCTCCAGCGGGTGATTGCTGGCCCGCCAGGCAGAAAGATTTTTCGTGCTGGTGGCCAGTGGAATAAATTCCCGCCGCAGCCGATCCGGCGTACAGGTGCAGGGATATTCATATCCGTCACGGATAAACGTCACCCGGTTATCGTGAATATCGGTAATGGTGACAATCAGGCCGCTTCTGTCCTGCCATTTATCGCCGGGGCGGATTTCGGGCTGAGTCTGGCCCTCAGGCGGTGCCTGATTTATTTTTCTGGTCATGATTTTTACCCCGTTGTTTCAGTCTGGTTGCAGGCCACAGAATTAACGCAAGGTTCGCCCGGTTTCGTCCTGCTGGCTATTGCGGCCCTCACAAGCCATTTATCCAGTACGGAAAGAAAGCCCACTATCTGACCGTCAACGGCTTCAGCGGCTGCGTTTCCGGTCATCCTGAGCTTATCGCGCTGTCTGAACATATCCGTTGCTATCAGTTGGAGATAACCGCCACCGCAGGTTTTTTCTTCACGAAGAAATCTGAGGTAACTCTTTGCCAGTGCTTCCCCTGTCTCGCATCCGTCAACGAAATCACCAACGGTTGGCACATTCCAGTAATTCACGTTATTTCGTGAGAACTTCACGAAAGGCAGCTGTCCTGATGGCACTGTGTGCCGTTTTGATTTCGCAGGGTCAGACATGGCGCACCTCCACCAGCCCGTCATTGCGGATAAACCCGTTTAGCGGGTGGCTGTGACTTGCCATCGGGTATTGCTCATATGAGAAGATCACCCGCTCTTCGGTCAGCTCACGGATAACCAGCAACATGCCGCTTTCGCGTTCAATGTAACGATCTCCGGGCCTGGGTGAACGCGCCGGGGCTGTCTTAAAAGATTCAAAAATATCGGTGCCTGTCAGCGACCAGAGCGTGGTTGAATCCGGATCGCTCCATGCGACCGACAGCGGGCAGTCAGTGCGGATTTTGGCGGCAAAGGTCAGATCCCAGCCGGGAAAAGTTTCCCGCGCCGTTTCTTCCGTGCTGGCCTGGGTGCGTAAAACAATCGGTGTGCAGGTGTGGCCTTTCGGCGTGGCAAGAAATAACCAGTTAAATTTGGGGTGAGTTTGGGTAGACTGCATTTCAGCCATGATCGTTACTCCTTCTAACGTTATGGTCAGCCCTCGTTCGGTACTGCTAATACTGTTCGGGGGCGTTTTATTTTCAGGAACCCGTATGCTAGGGTACGTACCTGAGTAATTAAACCTTAAGTCTGTGGGTACGTACATGTCAACTATTAAACGCGATATTAAACAATCTAACTCCGGTAAATCCCCAACATTCCAAATAAGGATTGCACCAGAATTAAGGGAACAGCTGGATAAAGCTGCTGCAAATGCTGGCGTTAGTCTTGGCAATTGGTTGAAAGAATTGGCACGGGCTGAATTGCGGCGGCAAGGCATTATGCCAAAGGGATGATCTATTTTACGCATTGCCCGATTCCCGCCGTTCTGCCAGCCAGTGGTTGATCTCGACAGCATCAAACACCGTGATTTTTTCGCCCAGCTTTGTTGGTTTTGGCAGAGTGCCGTTGCGTACCTTGCGATCAATCGTGGAAAGGCTCATTCCCAATAACGCCGCCAGGCGATAGCGGCGGATGTAGCCGGTTGTTGGGATTGCGGACTGTGTGGAATGCTGTTTTTTCATATACCCCGTTACCTCTTGCTGGTAGTTGGTGATTCGTAACGGGGCAATCATTGACGGCAGACAATTGAAAGTCATCGCAGCGAAAAATGGATTTTCGTTGCGAGATTAATCTGTTGATTTATATAGTTTATTTGACAAGGAAAAGTAATCATCAATACCCCTTGAACTTAATGAGCTGCGCTTGTCTGTCATTTCATTTTTCAGAGCATCCTGAGTCCATCGTTTACCTTTTGAAGACGTATTTTTTAATGCGTCCAGCATTGTTCCTATAATTTCAAGGCAACCATTCAGGGTTACAGATTTATTTCCTTCACCATCGTCAATCTGGCTATTTTCGAATGCTTCAATATTTTCCCGGCGAAAAATAAATTCAACATCTCTTAAACCATCGGCAGGATGAAATGCCTTGTAATAATTATTTTCGTCGATATATTTATTTTTCTCCTTATCAAACAACCCACTTTTAACTCCAAAATCAACCTTCCATTCAATATTTTTATCATTGAAAGGTTCAATAATATTTATAAACCCGTCCTTATGCTTTAGAAAAGGTCCCTCAAGGCAAATGAATGTAGCCGGTTCCCTTCCTTGTTTTTCCGCGCAAAGATGAAGGATATCAAGTCGTTCTGCTCCTATCATTGGAAGGTCATAAACACCTGTTTTCAAGCTAAAAACATTTCCAAAGTGATGCATTTTTGTTTGTGCGGGAAAAGATTTAACGCTTTCTTCAGCAGCGCGAAGAATTTCATCAGGAATATCATCTCTATTTTTTAAGAATTCAACAAATCCAGAGATGATTGCGGGGGGTTCTTCCTTGCAAAAAATACCGTATTTAGACCGCTCAATTAATGCTGATATTTTTATATGCCCATCTAAAGCAAGCTGCAAACAATCGGCAACGGATACACTCTCTTGAAACGAAGTGGTTAATCTTCTGGACGTTTCTTCAAGGGTCAACCATTCCTTTAATTTAAATAATTTATTCATCACGTCACCTTTTACACCACGCCTTATGAATATGATTGAGCCAGGCGGTAAGGCTTCCCGCTTTTCGCCCCGTCAGGCTGAATAGCTTATATGGACACCTCCCCGATGCAAGCACGGGCAGATCTTTTCTGACAATGTAGTCACAAACATATATCCGGCTTCATGAGCCCTGATGAACATCCGTACTCTCTGGCCTCATTAGTGCCATGACTTGCTACAGCCCAGCTATTTGTCAGGTTCACAGAGAGTCGGTTCTACCTGTCAGCACTTCAACTTATTGACTTTGCATATATTTATAACAACCCTACTTCGCTACATAGCCTGTTTTATGGCTTACCAGTGCCCACGCTATCCGGGCATTTTTATTGGCCAGCGCAACTATCGCTTTATTCACACCGCTACGTGCCACTATTCCTTTCAGCCATAGCTGAAGGCGACTGCACCTTTCATCCGGCAACTTCATTACCCGGTAAACCACTGAACGGGCACCGTGGATAAGTACCCCCCGCAGGTAACTGTCCCCGCGTTTCGTTATCCCCATCAGTCTGACCTTACCGCCGCTGCTGTGCTCTTTTGGCACCAGACCCAGGTAACTGGCAAAGTGTCGGCCATGTTGAAAATCACCGCCGTCACCCAGTGATACCGTCAGCGCCGATGCCCCCAGTGGCCCGATACCGGGAATACTTTCCAGCCTGACAGTATCTTCATTTTGTTTACTTATGTGGGCAAGGCGCACGTCCAGCTCATTTATCCGCTGCTGACCACTTTGCAGTTCCTGCAACATTTCGTGAAATAACTGTCGGCTGAGCGTGGTGAGTTCATTTTCCGCATCCTCCAGGTGCTCCGGCAAACAGACCATGATCTTATGAGCGCCTTCCGGTATCGCTATACCGTATTCCAGGCCCAGTCCCCGTATCTGGTAGCGCGGTTTTGTTTTTCATCAGCCGCTGGCGCACCCGGTGCAGACACTGAATATCCTGCTGCTCAGCACTTTTTTCCGGCACATAACGCATGCCCGGACGACTGTCAGCCTCGACAATTGCTGTGGCATCATTTTTATCGTTTTTACTTCCCATCCGGAAGGGAGCCACATACTGCGGACTGATTTGTTTAACTTCATGTCCGTATTGCCTGAACTGACGCGACCAGTAATTTGCACTGCCACAGGCTTCCATCACAATGCGGGATGGGGGTTGCTGAGCAATAAAGGCCATCAGTTTTTCGCGGGTAATCATTTTATTTGCTTTTCTTTCGCCCTGAGCAGACAAGATATGCACCTGAAAAACTCGCTTTGCCAGATCAATTCCGATAATTTGTTCCACTGGACACCTCTTTATTTTGCTGTTGGTTTGCACTTACAGAATGGCTCACTGAAGCCGGTATGAGGAGGTGTCCATTTCATTAGCGTCTAATACCGCTACACTTTTGCCAGTCCGTGTTTGCCACCCGGGAACGGACTGACGGTTTTCATAAAGTGGCGTACTTTTTTCAACAACCGCCACATTGACCGGCACTGATGATTCCGGGTGATAGTTTCGTGCAGCGCCTGCCATAGCCTTTCAATGTGATTAACCCACGGCGAGTAAACAGGTTGATAAATGACTCTGAACTTTGGATTGCGCTTCAGCCAACGCAGCGTTTCTCTGCTCTTGTGAATAATATAGTTATCAACGATTAACGTGATGGTTTTTGCCCGCCGGTAAGTCGCTTTCAGGTGCTTTAGCAGGGTGATGAACAGCTCCGAACTTTTACTGCTGCCACCCACATAACTGACCCGGCCGCTACTGCTGTGGAGTGCTCCCGCCAGATAATATTTTTCGTTCTGCCCCGGCGTGATAACGCGTTTCTGCTGGCCCCGTCTCTGCCAGTCTGCACCGATTTCAGGATTGAGATGGATATCCACCTCATCTTCGTAAAACACCGGATGCTCTGCACTGCATTCGTCCAGCGCTTTGTGGATTGCCGCCATTTTTTCATCTTTGTGCGGGTCGCAATATGCAGTGTGGGCGCGGCTCTACGCCACACCAGACCGGCGGCGGGTAACCAGCGACGCACCGTAGAAGCATGCAGACAGCAGCCCGTTATCTCTCTGATTTTTATTGCCATCAGTTCCGTACTCCAGCGGGAACGCTGATAACCAAAATCGCCCGGCGTGTGTTTTATCAGTTCACGTAATAATGTGCAGATATGCTCAAATGGCCAGCGACGGGAACGTCCTGCGGGTAATGATTTCAGGCCTTCAACTCCTGACAGCGTGAACCAGTTAATCCAGCGGCCGACGGATGAACGGGCGCAACAGAGCGTTCTGGCTACGTCACTGACACGATCGCCCCGGTGCAACATCAGCAGGGCAGTGAGTCTGCGTGCATGATTTTTGTCACGCGTTTTATGGATAGTTTTCTGCATCAGGCGTCGTTCAGTGCGGGGGATGGGTGTTATGATCGGCATCGCTCAGTCCGGTTGGTGGTTTGTTTCTTTTTGGCGATTGAAAAGACTCGCACAATCCGGGCTGAGTTCCCCTAAAGTGATCTACTATTTGGAACGCTTATTTAGACTCAATCAGTCCGGTTAAGTCGCTTTCCTGATTGGTGATACGTTGTATTCTTCACCGCGTTCCAGAGCCACCAGCAAAGAGGCCCACTGCGCCAAAGCTGCTTTGCGTTCATCAAAGTATTGGTGCCGGTTGTAAATGCCCTCCACCCCTTTTATGCGATGGTTAAGACAACGTTCCGCAACCACCGGATCAACCCCCAACGCTGCAAGGTGAGTTCGTGCAGTGCGCCGGAAATCGTGAATAGTAAAGTTTGGCACGTCCGGCATTTCTGCCCGTACCTTTGCCAGCGCGACGGGCAGGGTGCTTTCCTGAATGTGGGGAATCATACGGTGCTGCATTTTCCGGGCAGGGAGGACCCAGGCGCTGTTGCAGGAGAATGAGTGAAGTTCTCGCAGCCAATTAACAGATGGTGGCGGTAATGGGATATCGATAGCATCACCGTTTTTGCTGCGTTCCTCTGGTAGGTGCCAGATAGCGGCGTCAAAGTCGAATTCTTCCCAGCGGGCGGCGCATAATTCCATCTTGCGAACACATAGTATTAACAGCAATTTGAACGTGAGTTCATTTTGTCTGCTAAACCCCTTAGCGGTTCGCATAGCCTGGAACAGCCGGATCAGTTCGTCACGCGATAGCCATCGGTCACGTGCTATCTCTTTCCCGCCAGCATCAGAAACCTCAAAGGCCGAACAGGGGTTAATCTCCAGCGCATGGCGCTTAATGCCGTAATCGAATATGCGCCGCGTCCATCTCAGAACGTCGGTTGCTATGGTCGGTGCTCCACGATCAACAATGCTTTTCAACATGTCGTCAATGTGGCGGGGCTTTACGTCCTCTACCTTCATGTGGCCGATCGATGGATTTATATCTTTGTCGATACGGCGGCGCAATATGTCCGGGTGTTTCCAGCGAGGCAGGATCTGGCGCTCAAAATATTCGGCGGCAAGTGCTGACACTCGCAGCGCGTGTTTCTCCTGCTCCATCTTCTCCAGCGCTTCGGACTTGCGCTCCTGTTTCTCTCCGGCCACGTCATAACCCAGGGCAACACGGGCAGAAAGCTCTTTAACTGCCACCCGTGCTTTTGCTAACGATAACTCGGCATATGAACCGATCATCATTACCCGTGACTTTCCAGAAAATTTATACCGGAAGCGCCAGACGGGTGTTTGGTAATTTTCCCGATAGGAAAGATAAAGTCCGTTGCCGTCTGAACGTCCTTCAAATCGTTCCCCTGCTTTTATCCATGCTCGGATCTGCATATCTGTGAGCTTTGCCATCGTTCCGTCTGAATCTCAATTAGTGGTGTACACCTTGATTGGCACACCTTTTGCTTAGGGGTACACCCAAGTGTACATGGCAATCATGCGCTTTGTTGCTCCTTAATAATAGCTTATGACAACAAAAAAGCCCGCTCTTATGCGGGCTTTATGGTTTTTTGGTAGTGGTTGAATCTTATTGTTTTTTCACTCTATGTTTTGAATCTGCTCGCGCATCTGCTCAATCAGCACTTTTAACTCAATGGCAGAGGCGGTTACCTCGGCATTAATGGATTTTGAGGCCAGCGTGTTTGCTTCGCGGTTAAATTCCTGCATCATAAAGTCGAGGCGGCGACCAACGGCTTCCTTCTTATTAAGAATGTTGTAAGTCTCTTTCACATGCGCTTCCAGGCGATCCAGCTCCTCGGCAACATCCATGCGTTGAGCCAGCATGATCAGTTCCTGTTCCACACGGTTGCTGTCCAGCTGAACCTGCGCGTCTTCCAGCTTACTGACCAGCCGCTCACGCTGCCATTTCAATACATCAGGCATCTGCGAACGTACTTTTTCCACTTCGGTGCTGACACCTTTTAGCCGTTGCTCGATCAGTGTTTTCAGCGCCGCGCCTTCGGTTTCGCGTGATGTGATAAAGTCATTGAGTGTGGCATCAAGCGCTTTTAACAATTCTGATGATATTGCATCAAGATCCTGCTCTTCCGCAGACATCACGCCAGGCCAGCGCAAAATATCAAGCGGATTAATTTCACCCTCATCACTCTGCATCTTTACCCAATTTGCGGCCTGTACAAGTTGAATAGCCAACTTTTCATTTAATACCAGTTTGCTTTGTGCATGAGGATCGGCATCAAAACGCAGGTTACATTCAATTTTTCCGCGCGTCAGTCGGTGACGTATCCGTTCACGTATCGCCGGTTCCAGACCACGAAACTGTTCAGGCAGGCGGATGTAAGTTTCCAGGTAGCGCTGGTTTACAGAACGAAGCTCCCAGGCGGCGTTGCCCCATTCGCCTTTGGCTTCATGCCGTGCGTAGGCTGTCATACTGCGGATCATTATGTGTCCCCATTTCCAGAGAAAGATAGGTGGATTATAGCGAGACAACAGGTTTGATGACAAATCCTGGATAAATGCCAATTTGTTTTGTCGCTATGTTCGGAAGGTGATTTTTTATCCTATAAGGGGAAGCGAAATTATAAATATGTCAGCATCATATATGGAAGCAATATACTATAAATTGTTTATTTTTAATTTAATTTTTCTATATTCTTCTTGATATATATTGCGTTATTAATCGTTGGATTTTTTTTTGCTTCAGATCAAAACACCAAAAATAAAAAGTAAATTTTTTTAGTGAAACGATGTCTCTTGTTCTGTTATTTTATTATGCATGCCGTTGTAAGTAGATGATTAATTTTTCCTATACTGTTTAATAAAGTATTGGTTTTACCTTGAGAATAAAGATAATCTGAGGATGAAATATGGATAATTCAGGCAAAATAATTGAGGAGTTTTTCCCAGGGAAATCATTTTCAGATCGAGCCAGAAGGTTAATTGCATGGGCTATAGGGGAAAAAAAACTCTTATCGTTATTAATGCCATGTTCCGGGGTTCTGGGTGTATCCTGGATTGAGTCTGTATTTGAAGCACTGCAAATTCGTTGTGAAACACATTATGGCGATTTTGACAATGTTCCGGTAAAGGGACCAGCAATCGTTATATCAAACCATCCGTCAGTCATGGATGGCCTGGCTCTGATAAATACCGTAGCCAGAGTCAGGAAAGATATCAAGATTGTTGCGAATCATGTTTTAAAAGTAATGTTTCCTGAAGCCGGTGAGATCATCATTGGTATCAAAAATATGCAGGGAAAGATGGGGCACCGGCAACTGAAAGAAATGAACGATCACCTGATGAAGGGGGGCGTATTGATCATCTGTCCTGCCGGGCGTCTTGCCAGCTTTACATTTTTTGGCCTTAAAGAGTCTCGCTGGCAGGAAGGATTTGTCAGGTTGGCTGAAAAACATCAGGCGGTGCTGGTGCCGGTTCATATCAGAGGGAAAAACAGTTTTTGGTACTATCTGACAGCATTCATCTGGCGTCCTCTTTCTAACCTGACGGTTTTTCGTGAAATTGTTCGGCATAAGGGTCGCAAGATGTGCCTGAAGATAGGCCCTCAGGTGTTTTTGGATCAATTGGAAAACCTTGATAAAACTGACAAAAAGAAAGATTACGCTGGCACTACAGCCATATTGAGGGAACATTTATTCAGAGTTGGCAGAAACCAGCCTGCATTATTACCCTGCTATCCTCCTTTGACCAGGCCTGTTCCCAGAGAAGAGCTTCTTATGGCATTCAGCCAGAGTGAGGTTCTGGAAAGGCTCAGCGATGGAAAAGTGGTGTTGCTCTTTCAGTACCAGGGGGAGGGCTGGTCGCCGGTTATTCATGAGCTGGGCCGACTCAGGGAAATTTCTTACCGGGCCATCGGCGCCGGAACTGGTCGTCGCTGTGATACTGACCCTTTTGATCGTTATTACCACCACATTGTGCTGTGGGATCCGGCGGCACTTGAAATCTTGGGTGCCTACCGACTTACTCCGGCCGCAGAGCAATTAGCCAAAAGAGGCGTCGATGGCCTCTATAGCTACAGCCTGTTCAGGTATCAGCATGAGTTCATCCCACAGCTGGAAAAAAGTATTGAAGTTGGTCGTGGATTTATTCAGCAGCATTACCAAAAGAGCAATGCATTGGATGCATTATGGAAAGGTATTTTTAGTTTTATTCAACGCTACCCACAGGCTGAAAATTTACTTGGTGTATTGTCCATTCCAGGCCGTTTCTCCAGAGAAAGTAAGCAACTTATTATCGCTTTTTATTCAACCTGGTTTTCAGGAGAGGTTGAGCAGGCGTATCGCTATGACAGAAAATGCCTGTCTGAAGACAACCAGATGTCTGGCCTGTTTGATGGCAATGATTATGAAAAAGACTGGATATTGCTAAATAAGAAACTGAGAGATTCAGGGTATGAATTGCCGTGGCCTTATAAGCAGGCTGCGAAATGGTACAAGCCGGGCGGTTCAAAACTGCTCAGTTTTATTGAAGATGAAAATTTTAACTCCGTGGCTGGGCTTAATTTATGCAAAATTGAGAAGCTTAAAAGGATGTATAAAACCCATTATCTTATAAAGAAAAACAGGAATGATAACCAATAATGAATATAACTCCAGGGATCTTTATCAAAATAAAACTGAGAGGTTTTTTAGTCTTTTTCTTAATAGGTTTGAGCGGGTGTGATTATACCAACTCACTTATTTTTTCTGGCTACTCCTATGGGGATTTTGTCTATCTGGCGCTGAGCGAGACCGGAAAAGTAGATACTTTACTGGTCAATAAGGGAGATAGGGTTAAGGCCGGACAGGTATTGGTAAAAATGGAAAGCTTTACCGCAGAAAATGCCCTGAAGAAAGCGGAGAAAAACTACCAGGCGGAAATAGCGACACTACGTAATATGCAATCAGGTGAGCGTCCCGCTGAACTGAATGTTATCCGCTCGCAATTAAAGAAAGCCCGCTCGGCGGCGAATCTTGCAAAAAACCAGCTTGAAAGATATCAGGCGCTTTTTCGCACCAAAGTAGTATCTGCAACCGAATGGGAGAGTGCCAGAGAGGATTATGCCCAGAAACAGGCGCTGGTCGATGAATTGCTCCATCAGCTTGAAGCTAAGCAGTTGCCTTCTCGCCAGGCTGAGATTCAGCGGCAGCAAGCATTAGTCGAGTCCGCGAAGGTGCAGCGGGATAAAGCCGACTGGGATCTCCGGCAGCTGGAAATCGTGGCTCCCCAGGCAGCGCAGGTTTTTGACATTCTTTATCGTCCGGGTGAGCGACCAGCGGCAGGGCGACCAATAGTCAGTTTGTTGCCTGAGGGAAATGTAAAAATGCGGTTTTTCGTCCCGGAAAAGATAGCAGGAGCATTGAAAACCGGGATGAAAGTCAGGATTTATTTCGATGGTTATTCAGGATTTGTTCCGGGGTTGCTCAACTACATTAGCCCGGAAGCAGAATATACCCCTCCGGTGATTTACAGCAGTAAACGCCGGGAAAAACTGCTGTTCATGGTGGAAGCCGTGCCTGAATACAATCAGCAGGCAAGTTTGGTAAAGCCGGGCTTACCGGTGAGGGTGGAGATCGTGACTGATGACCCAGTTTTGCATTGATGTAAAAGATCTCAATAAGCACTTTGGTAATCGACATGTTGTTAAAGATTTCTCTTTGCGGATTGGGAAAGGGGAGATCTATGGTTTTCTTGGGCCAAATGGCAGTGGAAAAACGACATCGATAAGAATGATGTGTGGCCTCATTACGCCGGATTCAGGGAGTGGACAGTGTTTGGGAATGGATATTTTCACCCAGCGTGAAAAGATTAAAAAACGTATCGGCTATATGACCCAGCACTTCTCCATGTGGGGGAGCCTCAGCATCCGGGAAAATCTGTTGTTTATCGCCAGACTTCATAATCTGGAACGGCGTAAGCAACGCGTTGAGCAGACGCTTGATGATCTGGGACTGCTGGCACGTCAGCATCAGCTGGCACGGGAACTTTCTGGGGGATGGAAGCAAAGAATGGCGTTGGCAGCCTGTCTGCTTCATCAGCCAGACGTTTTATTTCTGGATGAACCGACCGCCGGGGTTGATCCGAAAGCCCGCCGTGAATTCTGGCAGACGCTTCATCAGCTTTCGGGTGAGGGTATTTCTATTTTGGTGAGTACGCATTACATGGATGAAGCAGAACGCTGTCATAAAGTTGCTTATCTTTCCAGCGGTGAACTTCTTGCTAACGGAACTATCGAGTCGATCATTCAGGCACAGCAGTTGACTACTATGCAGGTCCGCGGCAGGGGTCTCAGCACACTGGAAAGCCAGCTACAGCGTTTTCCGGTGGTTGAGCAGACGGTAATTTTTGGCAATGCACTTTATGTTACCGCGCGTGATGAAGCACAACTGCGGACGGTTTTTTCTCAGGTGGTTTCAGATGAATATGAGTGCGCCAAAGTGGCGACTAATCTGGAAGATGCCTTTACCTGGTTGATGAAGCAACATGATAATTAATTTTTGCTGGACGCGCTGGCTTGGCGTGGTGATTAAAGAGATTCACGAATTACGTCGTGACAAAATAAGTTTGAGTATGGTTTTTCTCACGCCGCTTTTTCAGCTGGTTATACTGGGCTATGCCGTGAATATGGATGCCAGAAATATTCCCACCGCGTTGCTTAACTATGACACCGGGCTGTTCAGCGAGGTATTTGTCACGGCGGCACAGAATACGGATTATTTCGCCATGCAGCCCTTTTCCTCAGCTGACGAAGCAGAAAAAGCATTCAGGCAGGGCAACGTTATGTTTATTGTGACCATCCCTGATGGCTTTACGAAAAAATTACTGCGCGGAGAAAAACCGCCGTTGTTGATTCAGGCGGATGCAATAGATCCCATCGCCACCGGTAATGCGTTGAGTGCGATCGTTCAGGCTTCCACATCAATGTTTGAGCACGACCTGCCAGAATCCCTTCGCAACGAGCAAAGCGATAATTTTGAACTGATCATTCACCGAATGTTCAACCCGGAAGGGATTACTCAATACAACACCATCCCTGGGATAATTGGTTCGATTCTCAGTACTACGATGATTTTGATGACGGCGTTGGCAATCACCCGTGAACGTGAAAATGGTGCCATTGAAAATCTGCTGATTTCCCCGGTTACGGGTCTGGAAGTGGTGGTGGGAAAAATCACGCCTTATGTGCTTATCGGGCTTTTTCAGTCAGTGATTATTCTGGGGTGCGCCATTTTTCTCTTTGACATTCCGTTACCTGGTAACGTGCTCCTGCTGTTTGTGGTGCTGATAATTTATATTTTTCTCTGCCTGTCAATTGGCATTACCATTTCCAGCCTGGCGCAGAATCAGCTCCAGGCGCTACAGATGTCTTCATTTTATTTTATTCCTTCTGTCATGCTCTCCGGTTTTATCAGTCCCTTTATCAGTATGCCTGTCTGGGCCCAGGCCATTGGTTCCTGTTTACCGCTGACGTACTTCATTCGGCTGGTAAAAGGGATCATGCTGAAAGGTTATTCATTCACCGCACTGTTGCCCGATCTCCTCTTTTTACTGGGACTCGCTGTGCTGGTGACGGGTATCGGGCTGAAAACCTGGCGGCAGACGCTGGACTGATTGTTTTCAGGCCGGGTGTGGCGAGGGCAATGGCTGTAGACGGAGTAAGGCGATGGGCAGGGCGAAACAGCTTAATCTGTCCCGGCGTTTTTTGTTGGTCTGGTACTGATAAATCAGCCGTCATCTCTGGTGTTTTAGTACGGTGTGATTAAGATGTTGAGTGCTGCCCATACATCGCAGGGCAACATGATGACAGCAAAATAGCCCATAAAAGGATACCAATGAAAAACTCACTCCTGGCTGCCGCTCTGTTGGTTAGCACGCTTAGCGGCTGCGTCGCGCCCGTTCACCCACCTAAACCGATGCCTGCTCCCGTGTGTAAAACGGGTGACGCGATGACACAAACGACGCTTTACTTTGGTTTAAGCCGCTCCCACGGGACAAACATCAGCGCTGCTGAATGGCAATCTTTTGTTGATGGTGATGTTACGCCGCGTTTCAAAGATGGTCTGACAGTCTTTGATGCCAGAGGACAGTGGCTGGGCCAGGACGGAAAAGTAGCGCGTGAACCAAGCAAAGCGTTGCTGCTTATCCATGCCGACACGCCGCAAAACGAGCAGAATATTGAGGCATTAAGAACCCGCTATAAACAACGTTTCCAACAGGAGTCGGTGATGCGGGTTGATCAGCCGACGTGCGTGGCGTTTTAATATTTACCCGGCGCGGGACCGCGCCGGGAAATCATCACAGAATCAGACCGGCAAAGGCCGCGGAAAGCAGACTCACCAGCGTGGAACCGTAAACCAGCTTCAGACCAAAGCGGGAAACCACATTTCCCTGCTGTTCGTTCAGCCCTTTAATCGCTCCTGCCACGATACCAATCGACGCAAAATTGGCGAAGGAAACCAGAAAAACTGACAGGATCCCCAGTCCACGAGGAGACAGTTCTGTCGCAATCTTTTTCAGTTCAATCATTGCCACAAACTCATTTGCCACCAGCTTGGTTGCCATAATACTGGCAGCGCGAAGCGCATCCTGAGCCGGGATGCCAATCAGCCACGCAAATGGCCAGAAAACATAGCCAAGGATCTGCTGAAAGCTGATGCCAAAAAGCGCGGATGACAGGGCGTTGATTGCCGCAATCAGGGCGATAAAGCCTATCAACATTGCCATGATAATCATTGCCACTTTAAACCCGGCAAGGATGTACTCACCGAGCATTTCAAAAAAGCTCTGATCTTCATGCAGCTTTTCCAGCCTGATATCCGGTTCGTCACCCGGCTGGCTTGGGTTAATCAGCGACAGAATAATAAAGGTGCTGAACATATTGAGAACCAGCGCGGCGACCACATAGCGCGGTTCAATCATCGACATGTAGGCACCCACGATGGACAGGGAAACGGTGGACATAGCCGCAGCCGCCATGGAGTAGAGACGGCGTGGTGAAATGTCCGCCAGAATACCTTTATAGGCGATGAAGTTTTCAGACTGTCCAAGGATCAATGAGCTGACAGCATTGAATGATTCCAGTTTGCCCATACCGTTTATTTTCGACAGTACGGTGCCGATGAGACGAATTAACAAAGGTAAAATGCGCACATGTTGCAGGATACCAATTAACGCGGAAATAAAGACGATGGGGCAAAGCACACCAAGAAAGATAAAGGCCAGGCCCTGGCCACTCATCCCACCAAAGACGAATTCTGAACCCTGAGCGGCGAATTTCAGCAAGGTTTCGAAGAAACCAGCAACGGCGCCAACCATACTCAGGCCACTGGCGGCATGAAGAAAGAAGTATGCCAGGGCGGCTTCAATGACTATCAGCTGAATGATTACCCGTGGGCGGATTTTTTTTCTGTCATTACTGAACAGCAATGCCAGGCAAAAGATGACCACCAGGGCCAACAGAAAATGAAGAATGTCAGGCATATCAGTTTTTCCACAGGAAGAGGGCAGTAAAGTGCAACAGTTAGCCACAAATCATTGTGCTTTTCACCTGTTCTGAAGGCGACATGCGTTGTTCTGTTATAAAAGACGGGGAAATGATAAGGATGATAGCTGCCATAGGCATCCGACGGGGAAATCCGTATAATGCGCTGCCAATGCAGATTTAACCAGCCGGAGAAAAACCATGCGTCCAGCAGGCCGTAGCGCACATCAGGTGCGTCCCGTAACCCTGACCCGCCACTATACCAAACATGCTGAAGGTTCAGTTCTGGTTGAATTTGGTGATACCAAAGTGCTGTGTACTGCCACCATTGAAGAAGGTGTACCTCGTTTCCTGAAAGGTCAGGGACAGGGATGGGTGACTGCCGAATATGGCATGTTGCCGCGTGCCACCCACAGCCGAAATGCCCGCGAAGCCGCAAAAGGCAAACAGGGTGGCCGGACGCTGGAAATCCAGCGTCTGATTGCCCGCTCACTGCGTGCGGCGCTGGATTTGAAAGCCTTGGGTGAATTCACCATTACCCTTGACTGTGATGTGATCCAGGCAGATGGCGGCACCCGTACTGCATCTATAACCGGTGCCTGCGTGGCGCTGGCTGATGCATTGAATCATCTTGTCGCTGTGGGCAAGTTGAAAGCTAATCCGATGAAAGGAATGGTTGCTGCCATCTCTGTTGGCATCGTTGATGGCGAAGCGCGCTGTGATCTGGAGTATGTGGAAGACTCTGCGGCAGAAACCGACATGAATGTCGTGATGACCGAAGATGGCCGCATGATAGAAGTGCAGGGAACGGCGGAAGGCGAGCCATTCAGTCATGATGAACTGCTCGAACTTCTGGCGCTGGCGCGAGGTGGCATTGAATCCCTCATTCACGCGCAGAAAGCCGCACTGCAGAATTGATTGTTAAGGCGACCTGAGAGTCGCCTTTGATGTTAATTATTTTGTTGAAATAAAAGGATTTATTTCCACTAGTGTCCACACTATGACCACATTGAAAAAATCCCCGGTATGTCGGGGGTTTTTCTACTGCCACTAAATCATCTTTTACAGAGCCGGACGCTTCAATCAAAGCGTGCATGATGCGTTTAACTGTACCCAGAGCATCAGGCCATTCCTTGCCGATGGTGTGTTTTTTGAACTACCACCACGTCACCGGCCTCATAATTCACAGCCCATTCTTGATGATCAAACGGGTATGTGTATTGGCTATTCTGTCAACTAGGCTCCCGGCTTATGGCGTATATACGATACTGACGGCATTTTTGTGCGGATGGAAGAGGCACCTCTTGAGAGTCCATTGATTGATCCCACAGATATTGCGCTGCTGGCTTTTGGCGTGTTCCGTATACTTCGAACGGGGCTTACGCTTTTTGAAGCAAGTAAACGTGTTGCGCTTGCTGCAAAATTAAGTCATGCAACTATAAGTTTTCTTCGGGGAAGGCTGAAAGCGGGCTTATCGGTACGGAATCTGAAGGTAACAAAAACTGTGGCTGTGCACATGAATACCCCTGGCCGTTATGTACCAATGATGATTATGGAAAGAGCTATCAGATATGGTACGAGAAGCCCTGATCCCCAAAGAATTGCAGGGCAATTTGTTTACCGTACTGAAATGTACAGGCTGGTTAAACGCATGGTGGGCAAAGAAGAGAAGTATGTTTATGAGCGCTATCGACTCCACGTACTGGTGAGGGAAAAAGACTGGACGATCATGCAATTCCATTACGATTGAGAATATGAGAGTTAACTGTATGTTTGAGATAAAAACAGATGATACATTATTCCGATTCACCTTTATTGAAAGACTCGAAGAACCTGAGGACAGGCGCTATGATTTAATTATGTGCTGGCTGGAGACGGAGGGTTCAGGAATAAGTCTGGCCTGTGAATGCGAATTTAGTCTTTTTGATCTGGAAGAACTCCGCGACAAGTTGTCATATTTTTATCAGTTGCTATCAGAAAACAAGCAACCGTCGCCCATAACCTGGGCACCTCGCGTACCTACTTTCAATATTGATATTATCAGTGATGATAATTTCCTGGCAGTTGGTTTTAATTTCAAAATTACTCCCAATATCCTTACTCGCTGGACACTGGAGGGAGGCACTCTCATTGATCAAACCTACTTCCCTGACCTCATTCGCGGCATAGACTCCATTCTTACCAATTAAGACTAAAGCCCTCTTCATGTAATGAATGGATAATGCTGATCGTCCAGGAGTACCTGAACAATCAGCATCATTACCCCTGTCTAGAGCATCAGATTTAACTGTTCCCTGCCATAGTGTGAAGCCGGAAACGCATCGCGGGGGATAAAGTCAGGCGGCAACGGCGCGGTGCCGGCTCGCTTTGTGACTTCCCGTTCCACGCTGTTAAGCGTGGTGAATGAACGGCTGCATTCCAGATTCTGGCACTGATGATACTGCCGGATAGTCATATCGGTAATTTTACGGCTGGTACGGGTGCGGGCCATAGCGCCGCAAAAAGGACATCTGAACATAATGATGGCTCCCCTGTGGGAGTTGAACTCCATGACATTCTATTCACTTTCTGCTATCCAGTCAGGGATTTTTGCCTCCAGTTCCAGCCGGGTGGTAAATCCACTGCCATCCACTGCATGATCGGCACGGGCAATAATCCAGTCCTGATGATCAATTTCATCCTTAAAACCGCTCACCGTGACGTGCATTTCCGGGTAAAGCTCTGCACGGCCACGCGCCAGCGTGATTGAAAACTCTGCGGCACCACGCTGGAGCTGTTGCCACTTTGCCGCCGCCGCGCGTTTTGCCGCCTCCTCATTCTGATAAGTCTTACGCAGCACATAAATATTACCGTCTGCCCCTTCCATATAGTCGCCTTCGCGGCTGCTGCTTTTCTCCTTTTGTACCGTCGTTGAATTGCGCCGCTTAACGCTGACCTTTTTCTTTTTGCCAAAGTTGAGATCCAGCCAGTAGGCGCGGACGCCACTGTAGGCGTCCCGGTCTGCGATGCGAAAACGGTGACGGTCGCCGCTGCTGCGGGTGATACTGGCAGAGGGTAGTGCGCGGCCTGTAGCCGTGACACCGCCGCCCGGCAGGATAAACAGCAGACTGCCGTTCTTGACGGTGGCGATAGCGCCCAGCATTTCCGCCATGCGGGTCAGGAAAGACATGTCGCTTTCCTGCGTCTGGTCGGCGTGATCAATCTCAATTTCCATCAGCATGTCACTGATCTGCGCCTTCAGTCCGTAGCGGTGCGCAATGGCCGACACAACGCGCTCAACGGTCACGTCATGCCAGGATACCTCCCGTTTTACGTTGAACTCGTCACGAAAATCAGCGCTGCGTGCCGTCACGGTGATCACGTCCGGGGGGCCTTCGTGGGAAACCTCATCGACCGTATACAGTCCCTTATAAATCAGCGTTTCGCCCAGCCAGCCGATGGAGACGGCCAGCTCTGCCCCGCGTGGTGGCAGTGCGGTCAGCCCGTCACTGTCATCAACGGAAATGGTAAGCTGATCGGCATTGAAGCCCCGGTTATCCGTCAGCGACAGCGACATGATTCGTTCATCAAGCTGCGTCAGCGCCCTGCCGCCCATCGTGACGCTGAAGCCCGGACTTTTTACCGCTTCAGTCAGCGAGTCGTTATAACTGCCGATAGCGTTGTTCAGTGATTCGGCCAGGTCTGTCAGTGCCATATCCTCTCCTTTTCTGGCGACGATCTCACGCGCGCGATCGATCCCAAACCGGTTTTTGTTGTCACCGTCCGGCCAGGCCCGTAATAGCGTGAGTGGACGGCAGAACTGGGGGATTATGAGGGTGAACTCAACAACATAATGGTGGTGAACATGTCAGAGACACGTTTCCACGGTGTACGCGTCCGGGAGAATACCGACCTGGTGACGGCTATCAATGACATTGATTCCAGTGTTATTGGGGTTGTCGCCGTGGCGGATGATGCCGACGCGGAAACCTTTCCCCTGAATACCCCCGTACTATTGACGCGGGTGAACAACGTGCTGGGTAAGGCGGGTAAAACCGGCTCCCTGTACAAAACGCTGAAAGCCATCGCTGACCAGACCAGCCCGAAGGTGATCGTTGTGCGCGTGGCGGCAGCAACGGATGAGGAAGGCGGTAAAACACAGTCGCAGCTCATCATGGGCGGCACGGCAGACGACGGCAGCTATACCGGCATGTACGCTTTTCTGACGGCGGAACAGAAGGCGGGCTATCGCCCGCGTATTCTGGCAGCACCAGGCTACGATACGGAAGAAGTGACCTCCGCGCTGTGCGTGATTGCCCAGAACCTGCGGGCGTTTGTCTATGCCGGGTGCCATGACTGCAAAACGATGAAAGAGGCCATCGCGTACCGGGCAAAATTTGCATACCGCGAACTGATGCTTATCTGGCCGGATTTTATCGCGTACAACCCGCTCACCGGCGTGAATGAAGCCTTTCCGGCTCCGGCCTATGCGTGCGGCCTGCGGGCGCTGATTGATAACGACCAGGGCTGGCATAAATCGCTGTCTAACGTGGCGGTCAGCAACGTGCTGGGTATTTCACAGGATGTTTTCTGGTCGCTTCAGGCTGAAGACAGCGACGCGAACGAGCTGAACAACAAGGAGGTAACGACGCTTATCAAGCGTAACGGCTTCCGGTTCTGGGGCAACCGCACCACAGAAACCAGTGATTACCTCTTTGAGGTTTATACCCGCACCGCCCAGATTCTGGCTGACAGCATTGCAGAAGCGCAGTTTGAAGCCGCTGACGAGCCGCTGACCCCGGCCAACGTCAAGGACGTGGTTAGCGGTATCAGCGGGAAGATTTCTGCCCTGGTCACATCAGGGAGGCTGATTGGCGGTGAATGCTGGTTTGATATTGAGGATAACGGCACTACCGATCTGCGCCAGGGAAAATTGCGCATTCGTTATAAATATACGCCGGTTCCGCCGCTGGAAGATCTGACGCTGTATCAGACCTTTACCGATGAATACTTTGAATCGGCGTTCTCTTCGCTGGGAGGTGCATAAATGGCGGTTCCTCATAAACTGCGCCTGTTCACCTGCTTTGTGAACGGCAGCAACTGCATCGGCAAAGTCACCTCGGTGACGCTGCCAAAGCTGACGCGCAAGACTGAAGATTTTCAGGCGGGCGGGATGATTGGCTCCGCTGCGGTGGATCTCGGTCTGGACAGTGGCGCGCTGGATACCACGATGGTGGTTGGCGGGCTGGTTCAGTCGCTGCTGCTGAACTACTGCGGGGATATTGATGAAACCCGATTCCGCTTCGCCGGGGAGTATTACACCGATGGCGAAGGCCTGCTGGTTGAGGTCGAACTGCGCGGTCGCATCACCGAAATGGACGGCGGCGAAAGCAAGCAGGGAGAAGATACTTCCGTCAGCTACACCATGAAGAACACTTATTACAGGCTCACCATCGACGATAAGCCGCTGTTTGAGTTTGACCTGCTGAACTTTATCTACAAAAAAGACGGCAGCAATATCTATCCTGACCGTATTACCTCTGCGCTGGGTATGGGTAACTGATTAACCTGATAAGTGGCGGCGCACAGGTGCCGCCCGGAGCATTTAACCATGAACAGTAAAACCGATAACACCATTACGCTGGCGAAACCAATCGTTCGTGATAATGAGACAATCTCACAGGTTGCTATCAACGATGAGATCAGACAGGCTGGCTCCCTGCGCGGGCTGAAGCTGGTCAACGTGCTGAATATGGATGTGGATTCGGTGGCAGTGCTGCTGACCCGCGTCACGTCACCACGCCTCAAACAGACCGAAATCAATGAAATGGATACCCGTGATTTCGTCAGCCTGTCAGAAGCGCTCGTCCCTTTTTTGACGCCTGCGGGGTCTGGAGCATCGAACGAGGCGGAGACGGAGAATCAGTAACACTCCTGCGGTTTGACCTGATCGACGATCTGGTCGCTGATATCGCGGTTGTTTTCAACTGGCCGCCCTCTGAAGTCTTCACGATGGAACTGGGCGAAGTCATAGCCTGGCGTGAGCGGGCGGCTGTCCGAAGTGGAGCCAGTGACAGTGAAAAGCCTTAATATCCGCGTCGTGTTCAGCGCGATTGATAAACTCACCCGCCCGGTCAGTGCCGCCCGCCAGAGTGCGGGCGGTTTGTCTGAATCCCTCAAAAAAACGCAGTCCAGCATTAAAGATCTGGACAGCCAGTCCCGCACGTTCAACCGTTTGCGCGACAGTGTCCAAAAGACTTCCCGCAAGATTGATGAAACCAGCCGTGCGTTTAACGGCCTGAGTAAGGCGCAGCAGGAAGGCACTCAGCTTACAGAGAAACAGAAAGCACACATGGCGGCGCTGGCCGCAAAGCTGGAGCGACTTAACGCCACACGCACTCAGGAAATGGTTAAGCTTCGCGCCGCCTCACAGGCGCTGCGGAGCCACGGCGTTTCGCTGGTCGGCAGCGACAGGACTATTCAGAGCGCCATTCGCCGCACCGAACAGTATAACCAGACGCTGGAGCGCCAGCGCCGCCAGCTGGCAGCGGTTACGCAGGCACGCGCACGTTATGACCGGGTGCAACAAACGGCAGGTAAGCTGCGCGGCGGCGGCACGATTGCGGTTACGGGTGCCACCGCTGCCGGTTACGCAGGCGGGCGTTTTCTGGCTCCGGCGCTGAGCTTCAACAAGGAAATGTCGCGCGTTCAGGCACTGACCCGGATCGATAAAAACTCGTCTGATTTTTCAGCCCTGCGGGAGCAGGCAAAAAAACTGGGTGCTGAAACCGCATTTACCACTACGGATGCCGCACGCGGACAGTCGTTCCTTGCGATGGCAGGGTTTACGCCAGCGTCCGTTCGTGCTGCTCTGCCAGGTGTGCTTGATATGGCGCTGGCGGGCGATCTGGACCTGGGCGAAACGGCGGATATCGGCACCAATATCCTTTCACAGTTTGGCCTTGCCGCATCGGAAATGGATCGCGTCAGCGACGTGCTTACGGGTGCATTCACCCGCACCAATACAAACCTGCGCGAGCTTGGCGAAACCATGAAGTACACCGGACCGGTGGCAAAGGCGATGGGTTTCAGCCTGGAGGAAACCGCCACGCTTACCGGCGCACTGGCACGTATGGGGATTAAAGGCGGCGATGCAGGTACGGCGCTGAGACGCAGCCTTTCACGGCTGGCTGTGCAAACCCCGGCAGGTAAAAAGGCGATGCATGAGCTGGGCGTTGAGTCAGTGAATGCAACGGGTGAAATGAAGAAGCCTTTTGAACTGCTGCTGGAGCTACAGCAGAAAATGGCGAAATATACCGGGCCTGCAAAAATCAGCTTCCTCAAGGATATTGCGGGTGAACAGGGCTTCGTTGGCCTTCAGGCCATCATTGAGGGCGCGGGTGATGGCTATCTTAGTGACCTGTATGAGGGGATATCGGGAGCGCATAAAAATAAAGAGAGTCAGAAAGTTGCGCGGACCATGACTGACAATCTGCCGGGCGATCTGATGCAGCTAACCAGCGCTTGGGAGGGTTTTCGTATTGCGGTCAGCGATACGCTTGACGGGCCGCTTCGTCAGCTGGCGAAATCGTTCACCACCATCATAACGGCTATGAAAGGCTGGGTTGATAAAAATCCTGAACTGACCAAATCACTGGTGCTCGTTGGTGGAAGCGTTCTGGCCCTGACCGTCGCCATTGGCGGCATATCGCTGGCGATTGGCCTGCTGCTGGGGCCGCTGGCTAAACTTCAGTTAGGCTTTGCCCTGCTGACGGGCGGCAGGGGGATAACCGGAACAATTGCCACCCTCAGAACGCTTGGAACCGCTTCCGGCCCGGTAATGGCAGGCGTGCGCGGATGGGGGGCAGTTCTTGGCACACTGGCCGGAAAAATGCGCGGGGTATCTGCAATCATGCCCGCCATGCGCGCCGGGCTGATGGGGACGTTTCTGGCACCCGGTGCCGCGTTGGGAGCGCTGGCTAAGAGTATGGGGATGCTGGCCCTGCGCCTGACGGGACTGCCAGCCTTATGGAGCTTGATCACAACGGCGGTTTCCGTACTCGGTACCACGCTTTCATTCCTGCTCAGTCCCATTGGGCTTATTGGCGCGGCGTTCATCGCTGCCGGGCTACTAATCTGGCGATTCTGGGAGCCAATAAAAGCCTTTTTCACTGGTTTTATCAGTGGGGTCATCCAGCAACTGTTTCCATTTCGTGACGCTTTTTTTGCTCTCTCGTTAGCCTTCTCTGCAATCAGTGATGCTGTTGGCAAAGTCTGGGAATGGTTTGTAAAACTGTTTCCGCCTGTTGAAAGTAGCCGTGAATCTCTCGATAAATGTGCATCAGCAGGGGAAACGTTCGGTAAAGTCTTGGGGAGCGCACTTCAGTTACTGCTGCTGCCGCTGACTACCCTCATGGAAGGGATCGGCTGGATCCTGGAAAAACTCGACCTTATACCTTCCGGTCTGGAAGCTGCACGTCTGAAGGCTGAAAGTCTTAAAAAAGCCCCTGTGATGTGGGAATGGGATCCGCAACAGAAAAAAATGGTGCAAAAGGGGTGGAGCTGGTCGCCCGTCTCTACAGGGATAAATAATAACGTAAATACCACCCCGCCCGGAGCACCGCAGCTCACATCACTGCTGACCGGCGATAGCGGCGCTATGCGCCGTTTAGAGAATATTGACAGCAACACCAGAGCCACAGCCGACAACACGAAGAAAATCGGTCCTGGCGATATTGTGTTTAAAAACCTGCCGCGTGCGCTGGCCGTCCGTGGGGAGTGGCAGGAATCGCGGCTGGCCAGCACGGTCAGAAACAACGGGTTAAGCGCACGGCCTACCGTGGTTGCGGCATCGCTGCCCGTCAAACAGGCGCAACTTCCGCCCGTCAGCCGCAGCGCCAGCAGTACGCCGATTACCGCAGGCGGCTTTACGGGGGAAATTCACGTGCATCTTCACGGTGTTGATCGACAGGACGCCCGCGAAATTGGCCGGATTGCCGCCGATGCGGTCAACGCGGAGCTGGCCCGGCGTGAACGACTCAGCCGCAGCAGCTTCAGAGACAGGGATTAAGGAGGCAATATTATGATGATGATATTCGGGATGTTTGTATTTGAGCTGAAAACGCTGCCGTATCAGCAGTTGCGGCACTCTCTGGCGTGGCGGCACGTCAAAAATGACCGCATTAACCGATCGGCAAAATGGCAGTACATTGGCGCGGGGGAGACGCAGATCAACCTTGACGGAGTGCTTTACCCTGAAATTACGGGTGGTGACGTGTCGCTCACCGTGCTTGCAACGCAGGCATACACCGGGCGTCCCTGGCCACTCATCAGCGGTGCGGGGCAGATTTACGGGATGTATGTACTGACCGGGCTACAGGCCACGCATACGGAGTTTGACCGCTACGGGAAAGCGAAAAAAATAACATTCTCGATCAACTTTCAGCGCTGCGATGAAGACCTGCGCGAGCGGCTGCAAGCCTCGTCCGTTGGTGATTTGCTTTCAGGTCTGAAAGACAAAACAATCTTGGCTTACAATTCAGCCAGTGACAACCTGGCAGGGTTATTTTGACGGGGAGACCTTCACGGAAGCGGGCAGCGGGCCCGCTTTTTTTTCATCTGAGAACGTCCCGATTAACCGTGCTGAATGCGTATGGCCAACATGGTCAGAGCTGACGTTGTATGACGGTACGAGGGACTATGCAGGTTTGACCGGCCAGTCAATATCAGGAGCGGTAGTAATATCAACCGCATTCAGCGCCTGAATATATTTCATCCACGCAATCAGACGAGCCTTATCTTCATCGCTGATAATGCCAAGCTGAAGTTCCGTCTGCCACAGGCTGACCGTTGCCTGTGCTTCTGCCCGCAACACACCCTTTTGTTGTTCAGCCAGTTCAGTCTGTTGTTCAGGAGTTAATGTCGGTTCGTCAATCCACACCGGACGTTCGTTAACACAACCCAGCCGTTTTCCTTCGGGGGGCGTTTGCTTCCAGTAATTTTCAACTTCTTCATCGGTTGCCGCAACCACATCTGACGGCCATGTTACGTCATCATAGGTGCCATCATCTTTCCATGCTGCCGGAATAAATGATTTCAGTGAGGGTGAAAAATAAGCTTGTGTCATATCAGTACCCCAGGGCCATTACACAGGCAGAATACGCGCCTGCCGCGCCATTGACGCGCAGGTTAAAGTTAGTGACCGTTTTTGGCGTTACGTCAGAGATATCATCAAATGAGATTGTCGGGGAGTCGGTACCGCTAACGTTAGTACGATGGCAAATACCCCATGCGGCAAGCCTTGCACCAGGAAACGGGATCGGGTGTGTCCAGGCACAGGCACCGGATGCGCCCGATCTCACCGTAGCAAACTGAATAATTAATCCACCCGGTACATCGGGAATGCGCACATAGTCATTGGCAGTAAACGGGCCTTTGCTGAACAGTCCCATCACCGCTGCCACGCTTGGCAGCAGATCGGTTGCCGTTCCCTCGGCCATTTGCGCCGCTGTTGCCACGCCCATTCTGGCTGCATCGTTAAGATTCAGATTATTCAGAGCCGTAGTCAGGGCATTATCCGTATACTGGCGGGTTGCCAGTACGACAGAGGGATCGATTTTCAGCGTGATCGCGTCGGTGCTGCTGACGATCAGGATCATACGAATAACCTGAACACGCCCGCTGCCCTCCTGTAGCTGTGGTTTGTAGGTTTCCGCACAGTTGGCTATGGCAATCAGATCGCCCGACGAATCATACAGGCCAATTTCGCGTATCCACCACCCTCCGGCGCTATCCGGGATCACCTGTTCTGCAATTATCTGGTTGGTATTATCCGGATCAACGCTCAGTGTATTAAGCGGGCCGCGCCGTAATTCATTTACCAGCGTGGTTTGTGCAGCATCCGGCATCGGCAACTCACCGGCCCCATCGCCCACGGCCATTGAGGTAATTTCCAGCTGTTCTCCCAGCGCGGCAGCATTCGCCAGCTTTGCCGCTCCGACGGATGTTAACAGGGCAAAATATTTAGTTGCCACCTGTGACCTCCACGATGTCAGTTAAATGGACTGCCGCGCCGGTGTAACTGTGACCGCCCACGGCTGTAGTTTCAGGAAAGTAAGGGTACACGGTCAGCGTATCGCCCAGGCAGCACCCAGCACCTGTATGAAACGCCCCCGAAGATTGCAGCGAAAGGGACAGCCCTTTCAGGTGGCGGCTGCGGGGTTTGGCATCGTCAATCAGCCGCTCCAGTTCGGACCAGGTTTCCTCGGTTATCCCCTGTTCCTGAATACCGATTTCAAGCCGGAAGGTTCCCGGCTCCTCATCACTTTGCCACCACTCGATCACCCTCAGCAGATAGCCAAAGGGTTCCACAACCCGCCTCAGTGCTGCAATGGTGCCCTTCTGGCGGTGAACCAGCCAGGAGGCTTTAATCACCTGCCGCTTAGTCTGTTCTGACCAGTTCTTATCCCAGCGGTCAACGGACAGCGCCCACGCAAGATACGGCAGCAGATCGACAGGACAATCTTTCGTATGCCACAGCTTGCGCAGATCGACGGGGATATCGGTTAGCCGTTCCGTGGCCTGAGTGGTGCAACGCATAAAGTCGCTGGATGAAGGCGGCAGTATCTGACTATTCATCGGTACCACCTTCCGTAATCGTGAAGGACTCACAGCGTGCCGCCTGCGTATCGGCAATCACAATATCGCTGGCAGGCTCCAGCAACTCCACGCGCTGCACGCCCTGAACATGCAGTGCTGCGATGATGGCAGAGCGCGCAACGCCGCGGCCAATCCTGCCCTGTTGGCTCAGCCATGACTGGAGCGCGGCCTGCGCGGCGGTATGGATTGGCTCGGACTCCGGGCCGGGGTAGAAATACAGCAGCGCGTCTATCTGATAATTCACGATTTCCGCAGACTGTACGATCAGGCGATCACCGACAGGACGCCTGTCATCAGCAGAAAGCGCCTGATTTACCGTTGCCAGCAGCTCATCGCTGGCCGTACCGTCTCCTTCGGAGGACAGCACGGAAACCACCACTACGGCGGGTGACGGACTGGTTGCGTTCGCATCCGCCACCTGGCCGCTGGCGCTGCGGGCAAAATATTCATATGCGCCGCTCGGCCCGGCGACGCTCAGTCCGTCAAACGACGCCTGCGCGCGCAATCGTAATGCGCTGTCACTCTCCGTTACCGCATCGGTGGTTGCCGTTGCCGGGGTAATAATCAGACGTTCGGTGTCAAGGTTGCCCGCGAGGTTATCCAGATCGGATGAAACCGCGTGGCTCAACATACACGCTGCTGCGCCGTCATTAATTCGTTGCCTGAGCACCATTTCGCGGTAGGCGATCACCTGCGCTATGATGTTCAGCGGTTCAGATTCCAGCTCCAGCGCGGCAGTAACAGATGCCTGCTGTGCCTGCGGAAATGCTGCAACCATCGCTGCTTTTACCTCGCTGAGAATGGCTTCAAAGTCCAGTACTTCAATAATTTGCGGCTGTGGTAGCTGCGATAAATCAACCGTTGCCATTGCTGCCACTCCTGAGCGTCAACACGCTGCCCGCCGCCTGCATGGTTTCGGTAATGATGCCGCTCAGTTCAGCGGTAACAGCGCCATCTTTTGAATAGCTAATACTGATGCCGCTCAGGGCGATGCGCGGCTCCCACTGCGTAAGCGCAATCGCGGCGGCGCTCATACATTGCAGGCGCGTCACTTCGTTCTGAGGGGCATCCAGCAAATCGGGGATCAGACTGCCGTAATCCCGGCGCATTACCCGGCTTGCCAGCGGTGTGGTCAGGATGTCGCGCACGGAATTCCACAGCTGATCGTTGTCGGTAAGCAGGCCGGTGCCGTCCGGGTTCATGCCGGTATAACGGACTGTCATAACGGTGTCCCTGTAGTGCCGCCGCTGTCGCCTGGGTGCTTGTGCGTGTGCAGCACCTTGCCGTTAGACGAAAGCGATCCGTCAGAATGAGTGATATTACCCTTCATCGTGCCGCCTTCCGTCAGTTCGAACGTCCGCACTTTCAGATGGTCGGTGCATTCCACCACCGGCGTTTCAAGCGTGACGCTGGCAGAGGCTTTGATATGTGCGGTCTTTATACCCTGCGCTTCCAGTGCACCGGCCTGTGCGTCATAGCGGAAAGAGACACCGTCTGGCGCTGTCAGCACCATCTCTTTCAGGCTGCTGCCCGGTGCAGGGTTAGCGTTGCTGTACAGACTGCAGATAATGACTGCCGTTTCAGGGTTGCCACCAATACAGCCCAGCAAGACCTGCTCACCGACTGAAGGCGGCACCCAGATACTGAACACCCCGGCGCGTGTGGCGTTCCAGCGTAGCCAGTCGGTCTGAAGTTCGCCGCTTTGCACACGCACTCGCCAGCTCTCTTCATCAACGGCAATAACAACGCCGCCACGAAGAATATTTTCCAGCAGGCGGATCAGTTCAGCGTTCACCGTGCGACGCTCCCCAGGCTGTTAATCACCTGTTCCGTAATCATCCGCTCATCGCCAGCGGTAAAGCCCAGCAGCTCACGTACCGGATATTTAGCAAAAGCACCCGGCCCGACCTGATCGCGCTGGCCGTACTGGTGGACACGGGCAATACGTGCGGCCACGCCATCAAAGCCAACGTTAGTGCCGCCTGCATCAGCGCGCACTTTGAGAAAGCGATAACCTCGTAACCGCTGAAACATCGGCACTTTCTTTGTGGTGCTGTGGCGCACTGACTGCATGTTGATTTCGATATAGCGTTCGATATCGCTGCGGTAGAATGTGCGAATGGCGTTGCGTTCCTCGTCAAAGCCTGTCAGGGTGCGCCCGTACTTTCCCCGGCCACCGTGCCAGTTCTTCAGGCGTCGGATCTCACCCTGCCAGATAAAAACAATACCCTGCTGTGAGCGCAGCACCCTGCGGCGGCGTGCAGGATACGCCGATCCTCCGGGATTTTTCTGCGCTCTGATACGCTGTTGCTGGCTGCGTTTCAGCGCCTGCCCGACAGCACGCGCGGTGCGGATACGTCCGGCCTGCGAGGTGCCTGACAGGATGTCGCTGAACACCTGATCCAGCTCACGGAAGATATCCTGATTCATGCAGCCTCCCATGTGGCATCGTCAAAGACAGTGCTCCAGTCTCCGTCCGCTGACGGGATGCGCGGTCTGGGTTCCGGCAAATGCTCCGCGCGGGGTATGCCGTTTTCATCCAGGGAGACTTTTACCCGCTCGCGAAGCGGCATTTCAAAGAGAATATCGGCGGTGTCATCGTTGTTAATAAGCGTCGTAAATTTAATGTCCCGGTTCTTCTCCGGGTTCAGCAGCAGGCAGGGCTGGTTGTTCCAGAGCCATGCCATCAGCGGCAGGGTGAAATCATCAATATCACCGGCAAAATTCATCACAAACAACACCAGGGTATAACGGTACATGAATGACGGTGTTTCGCCGGTCGTTTCAATGTTTCCCTCTTCCACAAACACGGTGAAGGCTTCAGGGTTGGCCCTGCACCATTTGTTTGCGCGGGTCAGCATTTCGCGCAGAGAATCTGCTTTCAGCATGGTATTACCTCAGTCGGCTGATTGAATCATAGGCAGCTTCGCAGGCCAGCCCTCTGGCTCTTGCCTTGTCAGCCTCTCCTGCCAGCTCTCCCGCGCGCTCATCAGCGCGGCGGAACAGGTCGGCAAGCAATGCGGCTCCGCTGGTTTCTGCCTGGCTTCTGCCGGGAGTACCGGCACCGCAGGCGCGCTCACGTTCTGCCAGCTGCCTGGCGAGTTTACCGGCCCTGTCGTGCAACCCACGAGAAGCAGCGCGGGCGCGATCGGCATCAGCCTGAGTGTCAGCAAGCTGCTGGCTGGCCTGTTTTCTGATCTCATCAATTTCCCCCTGTCGGCGTTGCTCTTCTTTTCTGGCCACAGCGCTGGCGTTCAGCCAGCGCTGTGGCATCATCCGCATCACGCTGTTTCCATTTCAGCGACCACTCAGCATCAGCCTTGCTATACCCGGCCATATAACGCTGCTGGCTGAACCACCAGACGGCCAGACCACAGAGCATTACGGCTACCGTCAGTGCCGGTTTCACCGGGTGTTCTCCATATCACGCAGGCACCAGGCTTTGAAATCCGTTCTTCGGTTAACCAACCCCTGACTGCGCTGACCTGCGCTGTTAACAAAGTCCGTCAGGCGGTTGCACATCGCCTGCCAGTCATGTGACCGGGCATTCTTCCAGATAGTGGTGCGCTGTTTTCGTCCCTGCCCGTTGGTGAACCACATCAGGCCGGTACAACCTACGTTAAGCGCCGCATCGGTCATCGCCTCAAACGCTGACTGTGACATATACGCCGCCTCAAAATTCTGGTTAATACAGTTTTCTGCCCGCGTCAGATCGTTAACCCAGCGACCGGCAATTTCACTGTCGCTGTATTCGCGGTTTTCAACCCCACCTGTTGAGCCAATCCCGACCGTCAGCACGCCGGTGGGGCAGTAGTAGGGGGTTTTACGGCAGTCTTCCCAGGCCGCTATCTTCTGCTGAGCTTCCTGTGAGGTGCGCAACGTGGCGGGGCTGAGCGTGGCGCCCAGCGCGACGATGACCGCAATCGCACATTTTCTAACAGGCTTTTTCATCTTCCGGGGCATCCTGTTGCAGCAGTGAAAGTGCGCGCCTGTCGGCAGCGCTGAGCGGATGGCGTTCCGCCTGTAGCAGAATCTGATTAATCAGATCGTTGCGACGCTGCTGGCCGCGTTCAATGCGTGCCCGATAAAGCCAGCCACGGAGACCAAAAACTATCCCGATCAGCAGCCCGGCCAGCGCTATTTTTTCGCTTAATGTCATTACACCGATGCCCGTTACCAACGCTGACATGGTGAACGTCAGCCAGTCATTCAGACGCTGAAAAAAACCTAATCCCATAGCTGCACTGTCTCCCGTTTTGTGCTGCGGGTGATTTCCGGCAGCTCGATCTCCTGTCCGGTATCCAGAAAAACCTGCTGGCTCAGTCCGGGATTGGCAGATAATACTTTTTCGGTCACGCCCTGCGTGGTGCCGTAGTGACGCCAGCAAAGCAAATCCACCGTATCCCCCTGTAACGCTTTAACCTTCATCAGCACAGCTCCGCATAGAGTCGCGGCGCGCCGCGAATATCAGCGATACTCCAGCGGGCATCCCGCCAGAGATCATCCCGTTGCAGGTCAAGCGCGGTGGCGTCTTTGTCGCCTTTCGCCGTGGTATCAACATCGCGATAGCCCTCAAGGACCAGCGCCCTGGCAATCGAATAGACCGCACGTCGGAAGCGGTACACCTTCACGTTTTCACCGTTGATCATCAGCTTTTCCATCTCACCTGATGGCAGGGCTGAAGGCACATCTTCCAACGTGTGAAAACCTGCTTTGACCTGACCGGCACGCCAGTCCAGCAACTGCGCGGTGACATGGGCTACCGCTTCCGTGGTGACATGCATCAGCCTGGACGTGGTGATACCCCCGGTGATGCGCGCGGCCAGACGGAGATCGCTCAACTTAATCACCGGCCAGAAGTCCCCGGCGCTGACGGTGGCGTCACCATCATCAACATCGGGGGTATCACTCCCGGCAGGCAATACGCGCTTGTTTGCCACAAGGCTGCTCATGCACTTATCTCCCATAAATCAGGCGGTGGGCGGGTGGTCAAAAGACCGAATACGGGCAGATATCCACCCGCGCCGCCTGTCGGACGGGGCCGAAGTCGTTAATTCTTTTTCTGGCTGGCAGGTTTGCGGGTTGCCGCTTTGCCTGTTGCCGTCTTAGTCGTGGTTTTACGTACAGACGTTTTAGCCGCTGCGCTGGCGGTGGCCTTTTCAGGAACAGACCCGGCAGTACCGTCAGTTTTGTCGATGCTGGCCGCTTCCCCTTTATCCGTGCCATCCTCCGCAGACAGTTTCTTAACTTCACGGGCAAGCGTGGCGATCTCTTTTTTCACCCCGGCGTTGGGGTTGCGCGTCAGCGCCTCACGGAACAGCGCCAGCGCTTCAGCTTTGGTTGTTACATCAGTCGTACCACGGCGGGCCAGCGCACGAGCCTTGCACAACTTGGCGCGCACCACATCCGGCATATCGCTGTCGGCAACAATGTCCGCCACTTCATCAAGCGTTGCTGTACTGTCTGATAAATCAGCGTCGGCATCGGCGGCGGCAAGCGTCAGCACTGGTTTGCTCATTTCTTCGGCCAGGAATGTTGCTGCCGTGCGGTTGAAGTTATCCGGCAGTGTCAGTCCGTGGCGTACCACGTAGCGTCCCAGCTGCATCGCCAGCGCATGATCACGACAGTCAATCGCCCAGACCATCAGCCGGGTAATGACTTCATCCTCCCGCCCGCTGTCGCCGTCGAGCGTGCCGTCAATCCATCCCTCGTATTCAGGCAGCATGGCTTTCTTCATTTCGGCTTTGGTTTCTTCGGACTGCACGCCGCTAAGGCGGGACAGGTCCAGGCGCAGGCGATGCAGAATTTGCTCATGCGCGGTGCGCTGGAAATCGGATTCTTCATCCGCCTGCCCCCGGCGTTCTGCCATGACCTTCTGAAAGTGTCGTTGTGCCGGTGTTAACATCGTCATTTCTCCCCGCCGCTTCTGTCACTCGCCTACCGGTTCGGCCTGGGCAAACTGAATACCATCGATAAACGCCACCTTGCCGTAGTCTTCAACAACGTGATCGTCATTAGATGACTGGTAGGTTGCGATACGGTTGTAATGTGGCTCTTCGATAATGCTGCGACGCAGCGCGCCCAGCTGGTAATACACAGACAGGTTTTTGAACGAGGTGATCAGTGCGCCGTCAGACGGAAAGTAAGGTGCAAAGAAGGTTGGCAGTCCACCCACGCGCTCCTGACTGACAATAAGCTGACCGGCGATTAGCTCGCTGTTTGGGTTGGTCTGACTCAGTGCGTTGAGTTTCGGGAAGTTGCTGGCTGTCAGCAGGTCAGAGGCCATGATTACAACCAGATCGGGTGCTTTGCGGTGCCAGGGATCAAGCAGGCTGTTTTTGGCGTCGAAAATGGCGGCGTCGATATTGCCGTAAGTTCCCTTAGCCACAACCTTGTTATCTTCATCACGCGAGGTCAGCGTAACGCCTTTGATGATACGGTATTCGGCGTCATTACGGATTTTTTGCAGCCAGCCAGTGCCACAATCCTGCAACAGCGGATTCGCTACACGGTCAGATTTCTCAGCATAAGAAGTGCCGTTAAATCCGATCATGATGCGGTCAAGGGCAATCTGTCGGGCATTAGCCTGGCTGATCAACGCCTGAAAATTTGGCTGCATTGACCACGCATCAAGCTGCGCATAGCTGACGGCGGAATCATAGTTCACTTTGCGGCAGCGGTATTTATTTGGCTCTTTTGAGTGATTGTCTACCGGCTGGCGACGTGCAGAGCCATCGCTGCTGTCGTTGGTGCTGGCGACTGGACCTTTGCTGCCAATCAGGATTTTCTGGCCTTCCTGCGCCTTCACACCGAAGACGTTAATATTCTTGAGAAATTCATCGCTTTCCATTGCTGCGGCTTCAAGGCGCTGCTGAACGGATGGATCCACGCTGAAAGCCTGCGCCACGTCGCCGGGCTGTACGCTGTTAAGCAGGGCCTGACGGGCAATGTACTGGTTATAAAGCCTACGGGTTGAGTTTTCCATGTGCTCGTATCTCGCTTAACGGTTATTCAGAAATCGGCTTGCTGTACGCTGTTGTTACCGCCGCTGGCAGGCTGGCGCTGAGAGAAGTTGTTATCCTCACTCCCCAGCCTGCTGGTCAGCGCGGCAAGGTCTGCGGTCAGCTTCTGGATGGTCTGGCTGTCCTGTTCGCGGGCGTGGCTCAGGTCGTTGAAGTTGTCCAGCAGATCGGCATGGGACTGAGCGACGTTCTCCACCGCGTCATGCACCTGGCTGAACTGTTCGCTTTCAGATTTACGGCCTTTGCCGATAATCCCCATAACGCGGCTGAACCACTGCTTGCCCTCATCGCTTCGCTGTTCAGCCAGTTCTACAACTTCAGCCTCAATGGCTTCGGTAAATAGCGCGTCATCACCGGACTTCTGATTAAATCGCTGAATGGACTGGAACTGCTGCGCGGCAAATTTAAGCCGCTCGGTACCAAGGCTTGCAGGCGTATCAGTCATAGCCAGACCACGAAGGTAAGGCTTTCCGGTCGCCGCAAAATTAGGATCAATAACAATACTGGTATAAGTCTTCTTCCCGTCATCGATCATTTGTTTCATTCGGGGCGAAGGTTCAATCTCTGCATAAAGCCCTGTCCTGCCCTTTAACGCGCCGTCTGAAATAGCTTCAGCAGAAAGCGATGTTACATGCCCCACGGCACTGAATGTGCTGTCCGGGGACATAGAAAGATAATGCTCAATATCAACCACAGCCCCGTATACGGAGGGGTCGTATGCTTCCGCCATCGCAAAAAGGTCATTACTACTTATCTCGCGTCCATCAATTGTCGGGCCGGAGACGGCAACGCGGAATTTCTTACGGGCGGGTTTAGCTGCGCTGGCCATGTCGATAATCCTGTTGAGTGGTTTCTGTACGGCAATGATGGCAGAGCGTAACCAGCTGTCTCAACGAGGTTTTGTTGTCGGAGGAAGGCCAGACCATAAAGGGGGCGGTAGCGGGATCGCGCGCGGGGTAACCTTCACTCCATAAACGGTGGAGGGCCGATGATACAGGATGCCTTTGTACGACAGCGGGCAAAACAACTTTACTGGCAGGGCTATCCGCCAGCGGAAATTGCGCGCCTGATGGGAATTAATCAGAACACCATTTACGCATGGAAGAAACGCGATGAATGGGACCAGACGCCCCCGATCCAGCGCGTCAGCCAGTCGATGGATGCCCGCCTCATTCAGCTTACGGACAAGACAAACAAGACCGGGGGAGACTTTAAAGAGATTGACCTGCTTACCCGGCAACTGAAAAAGCTGTCTGACGTACAACCGGCAGGGGCTGACGCAGGTAAAAAGCCGCGCAAACGCAAGCTGAAAAACCACTTCACCGAAGAACAGACCGTTGCGCTGCGGGAGAAAATACTTGATTCCCTTTCGTGGCATCAACGCGGCTGGTATGAACAACGCCACCACCGAAACCGCATGATACTGAAGTCCCGCCAGATTGGCGCGACCTGGTACTTTGCACGAGAAGCGTTGCTTGATGCGCTGCGCGACGATGTGCAATACCCGTATCAGCGCAACCAGATATTTCTGTCCGCATCCCGTCGTCAGGCACACCAGTTCAGGGGGTTCATTCAGAAGGTGGCGGAAGAGGTGGACGTTGAGCTTAAAGGTGGCGACAAAATCGTACTGAGTAACGGTGCTGAGTTACATTTCCTCGGCACCTCTGCCGCCACGGCGCAGTCGTACACCGGCAACCTGAAGTTTGACGAATTCTTCTGGGTGAGCAATTTCACCAAGCTACGCAAAGTGGCTGGTGCGATGGCAACGCTGAAGGGGCTGACGCGTACCTATTTTTCCACGCCGTCAGGCGAAACCCATGAGGCTTACCCGTTCTGGACGGGCGACCGCTGGAATGAGAAACGCCCGAAGGCACAGCGTAAAGCCTTTGATGTGGGCTGGAAAACGCTGAACAGCGGGCTGCTGTGCCCGGATAAAACCTGGCGCCAGATTGTCACCCTTAAGGATGTGATAGAAAACGGCTGGGAGTATACCGACCTCGAAGAAATCCAGGACGAAAACAGCGAGGATGAATTCCGCAACCTGTACATGTGCGAGTTCGTTCGCGATGGCGAGTCTGCCTTCAACCTTAATGCCCTGATTGGCTGCGGGGCTGATGGTTATGACGAATGGCCGGACTGGAAACCTTTTGCGTCGAGGCCGATGGGTGATCGCCCGGTATGGATTGGCTATGACGCTAACGGCAGCAGCGGCAACGGTGACAGCGGCGCGATTTGCGTTGTGGTGCCGCCACTGGTTCCGGGAGGTAAATTTCGCACCGTCGAAACGGAACAGGTGCGCGGCCTTGAGTTTGAAGAACAGGCGAAAGTTATCGAAAAGTTCACCTTCAAATACAACGTACAGCATGTAGGCATTGACGTGACGGGCGGTAACGGAGAGGCCGTGTATCAGATAGTGAAGAAGTTTTTCCCGGTGGCAATGCCTTACACCATGTCAATGACGTCAAAGCGCGCCCTGGTGCTGAAAATGCTACAGCTGATCCGCGCCGGGCGCTGGGAATATGATCACAGCGAGCGTGCCCTGATCAACGCGTTCAACTCCGTTCGCAAAGTGAAAACACCAGGCGGATTCATCACCTATGACACTGACCGCTCGCGCGGCGTGAGCCACGGCGACTTAGCCTGGGCGAACATGCTCGCCATTATTAACGAACCGCTGGGCCAGGAGAGTGGCAGCGGCGGGTTTGCTATGGAGTTCTGATGAAGAAGCGCAGGTATAACAACGCTCACACTGTCAAAAATGGCTGTTCCGGCCAGACTGACATGGCGGGAGTGCTCAGGGGCGATCCGGCACTCAGCGCCTTCACGTTCGACGGCCCGTACCCGGTAACGGACGGTTATGATCTGCTGGATAACATGTACTGCGCCGATAATGGCCGATACTTTGAGACGCCGGTTGACTGGTACGGGCTGGCCCGTTCTTTCGGCCAGGCGTCATGGCATCAGTCGGCGCTTTACTTTAAACGCAATGCACTGACTGGGTGCTATATTCCCCATCCGCTATTGAGCCGTCAGGCATTTTCCGCTTTCGTACTGGACTGGTTTGTTTTCGGTAATTGCTATCTGGAGCGACGCCGTAACCGCCTGAATGAGCCGCTGACCTTGCGCCATGTTCCTGCCAAGTATGCGCGTCGCGGCAGCGATCTGGACACGTACTGGTTTATCCGTCAGTGGAAGGATGAGTACATGTTTAAAGCGGGTGAGGTCTGCCATGTAATGAATCCTGATATTCACCAGGAGATCTACGGGATGCCGGAATATATGGGCGCGCTGCTTTCTGCCAGCCTGTCACACTCCGCCGATAAGTTCCGTAAACTCTATTACGACAACGGATCGCACGCTGGCTGCATCCTCTATGTGGGCGCGGCGCAGGTTGACCAGGAAAGCATAAAGGTGGTGCAAAAAACCCTGTCGGAGGCCAGAGGAAAAGGCGCATTCAAAAACGTGCTGATCCATGCGCCGGGCGGTGGTAAGGATGGTGTACAGCTGATGCCGTTCAGCCAGATCTCTGCAAAAGATGAATTCCTCAATATCAAATCCGTTACGCGCGACGATATCCTTGCCGCCCACCGCGTGCCACCGCAGCTTATGGGTGCCATGCCTGGTGAGAAAGGATCGTTTGGCGACGTTGAAAAAGCCGCGCGCGTCTTTGCCATCAATGAACTGATGCCGGTTATGGAAGCACTGAAGCATGTCAACGACTGGCTGGGACAGGACGTGATCCGCTTCAATCCTTACGCCCTGCTCAAAACCGAATAGCCAGCCAACCGCCGCGCAGTCAGCGCGGCTCTACTCTACAGGCACATAGTCATTAATTTCCGGCGACCAGTTGCATTTTTCGCATCGGTGTTTTCCGTTCGGGCAGATACATAGTCGATGACGCCCGCAGTGTGGGCACCCGTTTTCGCCATTATCATAATCGCCCAGCGACCACTCACTCATGAGTGCCTCCTCGCGGTCATCATCTAACATTAGAACCTCCAATTTCCCATTCATTAATCAGCGCACCAGCGCCACGCTGACGGCTGTACATCTCTGAGCGTTACCGGACACCAGATTGCCCGAAACCCCCCTGAAACAGCCAGAGAATCGCCCGAATTACAGTATACGGGGTAAACCCCATGCCATGCCCCCGCTGCGTGGGCTGTTCCCCCGTCACCTGTGCGCGACATTCGCTCCGTTTTTTGTGCATTTGCCGATCCGGGGCCAGACCGTGCAGACACAGGGCAGAAAGGGCATAAACAGCTTCAAAAAAATTGTGCAAATTTGTGCACTATTGTGCAGCAATTTTAATGAGTCTGGCATGGCTGAATTTTTGTGATTATAGTGACATTTTCTCTTGTAAAGGACTGCATATGAGTATGACTTTTTCAGCGTTATGGAATGCCCACCCCGAAGTTAAGGGTGATGAAAATCCTTGTCGTCGTCAGGACGGGCATAAAGCTTTTGATGATCAGTGTGCAATACGCATTGGCACAGCACTGACGCGATGTGGGTATGACGTGACTAAGTTGCGGGTACAGTTCTGCTGGCTGCACCCCAAAAGCGAAGGGCATGTACTGCGTGCTGAAGAACTGGCTAACGCCCTCAGAAGCGCCAGCATACCGGGCGTTTTCCCGATGGTGAAAGTCAGTGCTGATAATTTTGAGAAGGTGCTCAAAAATCAGCACGGGATCATCTTCTTTAAGGACTACTGGCGGCGGGGAAATGAAAGTCTTCTTAACCGCAGCGGAGATCACATCGATCTCTGGAACGGTGACCGGCTGACAACGAAACTCAGTTACTTTCGTATCCAGTGGGGTCTGAGCATAGACGGACTCTGGTCGAGTTTTGCCAATGCTAAGGAAATCTGGTTCTGGAAAATGATATGAGAATACTCAAAATAACGCTCTCCACGCTGGCCGGGTCGATATGTGGCGCGGGTTTAATGTACCTGCTGATGCCGTTTATCAGTCAAACCTTTGTTGGCCCCATACATGGCGAAGATCAGATGTCTGCAAACTTTGAAATCTTCTTCATCGGTACGCTGGTACTGGCCGTTCTTGGTGCGATGGTTGGCTGGATGGTAGCCAGAAGGCTGACCAGGCAATAGACTACAGTTCCGGGCTGCCATGATCGCTGAGTAATTCAGTCATGATCGCCAGCTGCTCACCGGGCGGCAACTGACGATATTTTGCCGCCCAGCGGGCGGCCTTTCGTTTGATGCGCTGCCGTTCAATGTAGCTTTCACCCGCAAAATCCGCGCTGTACGCTGCGCCAGGCGCGTAATTCATCCAGAGTTTTTCTGTCCTGACTCCACCGCGCGTCATAGCCTGAAACTCACGACCACGCCAGCCGGTCAGCGTCTGGTCATACAGCCGCGATGGGTAACCGGACAGGATAACACTGACGTTTTTTGGCAACGCCAGCAGACAACATAGCAGCCTCTCATGATCGGCAACGGTATATTCATAACGGTATCGGGCGCGACTGGTGCGGGTTTCATGGAGATATGGCGGATCGGCATAGATTAGGACGCGGCCAGCAGCTGAAAAGTCAAACGATTCCAGATATTCAACCGCATCATGATTGATCAGGCTGACGTGCGCCATTTGATGGGTAAAAGCAAAGTTTTTTAATGCTTCACAATCAAGATCGATGCCAATATTACGCAGTGCTGGCGGCTTACGCAGCATAACGGCACCACTCCCCAGATGCGTTTCGATATAGGTATCATGCGGCGGCATCTGAGCGATTATCGTCTGATACGCGCCGGAGGCTGCTTTACTCCCTAAATATCCCATACTCAGGACTCCATAGTTATAAATGACGCGGCTGCAGCAAAGATGCATTTGTCTTTGCGGTACCGCCTTCAGCTGACACAGTCAAAAATGCCTTTGCGTGACGGTATGGCCAGCACAGCCATTGATGACTGCACCGGGTTAAATGACTAAGGTTTTCTGCCTTTAATAATTTCTGCCGCAGAAGTCCAGGTGCCATCTGGGGAAATCAAAACTCCCGGTGAATGACCGCTTTCGGGATCCCGAAATAACGCCAGCCCAACCGGGTGGAGAACCTCAGTATTAATACGGCGAATAAGCCCCAGGCGGCTGAGTTCATTCCAGTCCAGCCAGTCGCAACCACCAATACGCGCCCGACCTGCCGGAATGGCCGGTAACACAATCTGCGGTTGTTCCACCGATGTGTTTTGTAATACTTTTCGACATTGTTGGATCTCACGAAGCGCCAGAAGCTCCAAATTTTCAGGGTAGTCATAATCTCCACCCCAAAAATCACGACTTGCTGAACGAATGTCTTCAATTTCGGCAATACGGCGCCTAATGCGCTCATTTGTCAGTTTGTTGTTCATCATGCATTTCCTTCTGGTTTATTTTCTTCCAGCGACCAATCAGTTCGCTGGCTTTGTGGTTTGCCAGGGTCTTACGCCACGACTTATCAACACCGGTTACAATCAATTCACCTGTCACCGGATGTGCCCGATACGCCGTATCCAGCACCGTGACCTCACTACCGCGCGCCAGCTGCATGGCCTGCGGCTTACTGATCTGCACTTTCTTGACCTGCGCCCATGACTGAACCAGCCCCGTCAGACCAGCAATTGCCGGTGATAAAACCTGCTCTTGCTGTCTGATCGCCCTCGCTGTTCTGAGGTAACTTTCCGCGCGTTCGCGCTCGTAATCTGAACAACTGCCACCCGTAATGGCGTATGCCAGCCACTCAAACTCATCAGCAGGCGATTTCTGCCGCTGCGGTTTGTGGTTATGAAGGCTTTCACGTACCTGTTTTCGCTGTTCCTGGGTCAACTGACCGATCTCAAACTGTTCCGGCCCTTCCCGCTCATCTGGCACTGTCATTGATGACGGTGATCCGGGCGCTAAATTTGTTCGTTTTTTAACCTCGGTACAGTTATTGACACGAGTCCTAGAGGGCGCAGACGCGCCCCGAAGGTCAAAATCAAGGTCAACGGCCTGACCTGCGTCATCTGAAATTTCCGCTTTCTTACGCACAATGCAGTAAGAGTGAAGCCGGGTTTGAACGGGAGGCAGCGAGGTCTGGGGCATAACCAGACCTTTGATAAGATCCAGATACTCACCGTAATCATTGGGTTCTTCTTTGGGCTGATACCAGATGCGCAAAGGCAGACCACGGCGGGAAACCAGTGGACCACCCTGTAACTGGGTATACTGCTGCCAGTCGCCAGCATCTGCCGCGCGATGTAGCTCAGAAAAAAGCGGGTTAATCCTGTCTGCCTGTTCCTGATTGCGGAACCTGCGCAGCTCACGCCAGACAGATACTGGCGCACCACCCAGAAACTGAAACTGACGGATACCCCAGCACGATGCCCATGCGGTGGCGTGTCTGGCGGTTTCTTTCAGCGGCCTGTTGGTTTCGTCGTCGGTTTCACCGTCAAGCGCGTAGCCATCAATATTTTTGCTGATGTACTTCACCACGTAGCCAGTGGCGCTGCCGATTTCCTGATCGATAGGTTTCATTTTGAAACGTGGCTCACTGCCGTGCTGGCCCCGTAACTCTTCTGCATCTTCACGGGTGGCGTAGTCTTCCATGACTTCCAGCAGTTCGGCGGAATGCTCAGGCAAAGAGAACAGCAGACCGTGCCAGTGCGGCGTACCATCATGGTGAGGTTCGGCAACACGCAGGCCAAAGACCGGGATTTCACGGCGGGCCAGCTCGGCGCGGATCTTCTGCCATACCCGGTTAAGGTAGCGCTGAGTTGCTCTGGGGCTGGCACCGTTCCATCTGGCATTACGATGCCCGAACATGGTAAAGGCATGATACTTAGACGGTGCTGTCAGGGTAAAAAACTGGCCTGAATAGCCGCTTTCGGTGGCGACTTTTTCAAAGCCGCCGATGCGGGTCATGAGTTCAACGCGGCGCAATGCCGGGTTGGATATGCTCTTATCGATCTGCTCAATAAGCGAAATGCGCTCTTTGGTGTCCTGATCTTCCAGCTCAAGGCGGGACATGATCACACGGCTGCGTTTGCGTCTGGTGTCCCACTCATCAACGTGATGTTTGCTGCAATACGGTGCAGCTCCCCGCTTCACATCACCAAAGGCAATATGCAGGTGCTCACGCCAGCGAGTGGCGTACTTTTTCAGGCTGCGGTGCCAGTAACGCTCATCGCGCATTTTGTGAATACCGGTTACGGCATCATCAATAAAAAGCCTGCCCCGACAATATTTATTCCATGCAGGCGGGACGACAAAGAAGACTTGTGCGAGGTGCGCCGCTTCTTTATAGAGACAGCCAGCGTATTGCCGATCGTTCAATGGTTTCGCGGTGTCATGAACATCACTCAGTACGGCCTGCATATAGATCGCAATATCCTGCGCCAGTAATTCCACGTCTTCCGGCGTGAAGTCTGGCAGGTGGTTGAAACGCTCAACCAGGCCATGCAAAGTGTTAAATGTGTGATAAAGCGGATTTAACTCACTGAATGCGGTCTCGCTTTGAGATTTTGCCTCACTGGTCATCGCTATGGCGTATTGCTCATTCACCCTGTTGATGGGGGGCAGATCCCTGCGGATGATATCGCGCAACGCCAGACGGGCGATGTGCCTGCCCTTCATGGTGTGAATGCTGTCAATGCGGGAGGACAGGCGCAGACGGATAAATCGGGGAAGCGGCGCAAGCGTGAGTTTCACCCACGACAAAAACTCTTGCTCTTGACCCAGCTCAACGAGATCAACAACAGGAGTCTTATCAACAAAAATGGCAGATTTTGGCTTCTGCCATTCGTAATCGTACCGTGTATTATCCGGTGCACTACCCGGATAAGGTGGCGGCGGTGATGGCTCGTAGCGGCCACGGAAGCCCGTGGTCATTGCGCGATCTCCATGTAGGCTTTTAAGAAGGTTGCTGCTGCATAGATATTTACGGCGTTTCCGCTGGCGCGTAGTTTTCCCACTCTGGAGGGAACCCCATTAACCAGAGGCTTAAGGCCGGGTTTAACTGGCCTCCACTTTCCATCTCTGCAAAAGAGCCAGTCAGCAGATCCCCAGAATCCGTTAACCGGGCCGGGCCTGCTATCTGCGCTGTCACATCCAGCGTATCCGTTGACAGCTTCCCGTGCCGCATCCTTCCCCCCTGATACCCGCCCTTTCCATCCCTCGCCGCAGGGGTGGGCCAGCCCGCAAGACAAGCAAAGTCCTGCAAGTTCGACTGCCGACCGGCCAGCTTCCTGGCGATCACCTTCTCGGCATCCTGATAAGCGTTCTTCGTATTGCTCGCGGTTGGAGTCGGCCAGCCAGTAAGTACGCTCCCGGATGTGCGGCGCACCGACGCCCGCAGACGGAAACGCCGACGCCCCGAAGGCATAGCCCAAACTTTCCATGTCAGTTTGTACAAGGTCGATCCAGACTTCTGCATCTTTGCTTGAAGACTGTTCGCCAAATATAACGACAGGGCGTTGCTGGCCTGCAAGCCAATGAACGGCGGGCCATAAGTGCCGCTCATCATCAAATTGCTTTCCTTCGCCTGCCTGGCTGAAAGGTTGGCATGGGCAACTTGCTGTCCATACTGGGCGATCATCTGGCCATCCTGCGACGCGCAAGGCGCGGGGCCAGCCTCCAAAGCCTGCGAACAGGTGGACTTGTGAGAATCCTTTAAGGTCATTTGGGGTTACATCCTCAACAGAACGGGTATCAACTACGCCGGAAGCGATAAGCCCGGCATCAATAAGGTTGCGAAGATATTGCGTGGCGAAGGGATCGATTTCGTTGTAGTAGGCAGTCATCAGAATGGAAGCTCTCCACCTTGTTCTTCAGTGATCTGACGCACCTGGATGACTGCCCCCGGCTTGATGTTACATGCCTCTCTGGCACTGCCACATATGATCGAGTCGCTGATACGGACATGAGCATCTAAGATGAACGCTTTAAAATTAACAACCCAAAAATCGTGTAGCTTCCAGCGATCATTGATGCGATAAATCACTGCATGTGTCGTTGAATCCATTGATTCACTCGAAGGATCTATAGCTATCCAGGCGGAGTTAGCGAGCCGTTCCATTCTCATTTCCCCTTTGTCTTTTTAAATGCTGCATCAAACTTTTCGGTGTCCATCCAGACAATGAATGCTGTCCGGCGTATTTTTCCGATCACGTCAGTAGGGAAAATTTCGCGGGTAAAAAATGCAACTTTGGCTTCACCATTTTTATTCATGGATATGCCGTCCATACACTGGTGAAGAGGCTGAACGGTCACATTTTCCAAACCAACCGCCTCTAAAAATTCAATCAAGCTCGCCATCAAAAAGCCCTCAGCATGTTTCTTCGTTATCAATACCCAAGCACTCCCTGCTGCTCTCACAGTGTCCGCACCTACCTGCCGGGCATCCCTCAACGATGCCCAAAGTGCCGATCACTTCTTTGGCCTTCTGCCGGTTGCTGGCGTCAGCGCTAACAGAGCGTTGCACGTCGATTTCATGCAGGCGGAAGCGGTGGTAAATCTCGCGGGTGGTTTCGGTGGCACTGTTGGAAATGACAACCGGCGCGCCATATTTTCGGTTCACTTCCAGCAACTCCGCCGCTAACTGGCGGTGGTGCTTTTCGGTGAATGGCTCGGTGTGGTATTGGGTGAAATTGGCGGTTTCGCTGGCAGGAAGATACGGGGGATCGCAGTAAATGGCCTCATCCGCCCCAACTATCACTTTGAGTGTATTTTGAAATGAGCCACACAGGAAAATCGCTTTGGTGTCGTTGGCCTTCTCGGCAAACTGGCGGATCTCCGCTTCCGGGAAGTAAGGCGCGGTTTTGTGCTGACCAAACGGCACGTTATAACCACCGCTCTGGTTATAGCGCACCACGCCGTTGTAGCCGTGGCGGTTGAGATAGAGAAACAACGCAGCGCGATAAACATCAAGCACGCCTGACATGTTGTTGAATATCTCGCGGTTGCGCAAATACGCCTCTTTAGAGTTACCCCAGACAAACAGCGCGCACGCAATATCAATCAGCGTGTCAGGGTGGTTTTTAACCTCACGATAAAGACAGATCAGGTCCGGGTTGATATCCGCAAGAATATAGCGGCGATAGTCCGTGTTGAGGAACACAGAAGCCCCGCCAACAAAAGGCTCAATCAGGCAATCAGCCTTTGGTAAATGCGGCAGCAGTTCAGGCATAACGCGGCTTTTGCCACCGGGCCACTTGAGAAGGGAGCGGATCATAATACCGCCCCCGTAGCCTCTTTTGCTGCGAGGCTTTTCAGGTTGTCTGAGAGCTGGGCGATCTGATTCCACACATCAGCGGCAGCGTTATGTTTTTCAGGGTCAACAAGCCGATTTGAGGCATACCCACAGACAGTAAGTGCAACATCTTCAACAGTTCTGACATCGCGGACATTCCAGAAATTCCAGACCGGTTTTAACTCTACAGCGCGCAGTGCGTTATAGATAATCGGCATATCGTAATCAGTGCCGCGCGCCCAAACTTTCACGCTCGCCAGATCACAATATTCCAGGATAAACATATTTAATTCACCAGGAGCTACAGGGAGGGAGTAACCCCCTTCTTTGATTACTTCCGCTCGTACTTCTCCCGACTGCTTAAACCACCATTTGATTGTTTCAGCGCCCAGCGTTCCGCCGAATGCCTCACTGCTTTCAATAGCAATGCGCCGGTACATTGAGGCGGAAACTGCACCTGACATTGGGTCAAAGATTGCCGCAGCAATAGACGCAATCGCCGCAGTTGGCTTGTTATCCATGGCTTCAATATCAATCATTACGTGTTTCATATTGCTTTCTCCAGGGTGCAGGAAGCCCGGCGCGATGATGCGCCTGACTGCCGGTTAATCATTCAGTGGTTAATTCGCTGCGCCTTCCGGTGCGGGTGGTGATGATTCGCGTGACGCCTGAATTTCAAGGCAGGGCGCAGCATAGTCCGGGAATTCCCACGGTAACGCTGTTGCCAGCTCCGCCAGGCGCTTGATGCCCAGCATCAACGACCTGCGCTCCTGCTCGCTTAAATCGTCAAAGCCTGCTCTCAGGCGTTCCCGCGTCAGCTGTGGCAATCCCTGAAAACGTGCAGCAGCTTCGTTAGCAAGAATAAAAATAACCTTACGCTGGTCTTCTCCCAGCAGGTCATAACGATCGGCTGTTTTGCAGGTGCGGGAGACCTTAAGCCCCGACTGCAAACGGGCGCGCTGTTCAAGAAACATCTGACGGCCCGATAACGTTTTATCCTGTCCGGTACGCATGATTTTACCTCCATCACTGCTGCTTATCAGGCGCACCACTCGTAAGTAGTGCCCCGGATAAGTGCCGGGTTTTATCCATGCCCGGCGCATGGTTTTGTGGTATTTTCGTTATGCCGCCTTCCGGCAAGAAGCGAGCGGCGTGACTACCCACTACAAAAAGGAATGATTTATGGTTGTCTGTTTCGGGAGAGTCCGAAAAAAACATCTGCGAGAACATCGCCAAGAACCGCCAGATCGGCTTGTGGTAAAACAACCCTCCATACCTCTCTTGCCCTGGTCGGGTCCATTCTTCCGGATAATTGCTCTCCCGTTATTAATCGGAAATCACTATATATCCGGTCATATTCTTCCTTACTTTCATTTAACGCAGGACCACACATGACGACACCTACTAATATTGAAATTTTAGACTGAAGACCTATCACGACACTGTTGCTTCGTGGTAAACAGGCTTTGGTATTTCACCATTAAATACAGCATTGATAGTTGGGCGTAGAGAATTAATGGTTTCATTATCGCCAGAACAAAAGGCAAAGCCGTACAGCTGCTGAAGTCCGCTGGCTAATACGCCGTAATGGGACTCACGTCCGACAGAATTGTTTTCCAGATTAAAATAATAGTCCTGAAGTAATTTATTTACCTGTTCTGCGTAGAAGCCTTTCATTTTCCATGCCTCCTGATTTGAATTTATTTTTCAGATTAACACGGTGGCAATGGTCACGAATTATTGCCTGTGCGGATGTTAAAAATACCCAGGAAAAAACCAGCAGCCAGAAAGCCAGTAGTAAATCATCAAAAAGAAATGAGTCGTCCATGTTTTATAATCCTGCGCACGGTATTGCAGGCCTCAGACAGCGAAAAGTCACGCCCATAATAGTTATTGCTGTTTTCAGCATACTTTGTGATTAAATAAGTGTTGCGATTGTTCAGGGCATTTCGTGGCGATTTTCGGATCGTGAAACCGGAACAGATATAAATATTCTTGCTGACCTGAATCACACCCGAAATAATTTCTGAATGTAAGCGCTGTGAATAATCTTTTCGCATCATCGGATCCTGCCATTTTTAGTTATTACGTCAGAAAACAAAAGTGGCTACAAACTTAACCGTCGCGGCTACTGAAATTACCCCCATACAGATGAGTAAAATTATCAGCATCATGTCGAAGACAAGTTCTTTTGTTGTTCCCATAACTAAAGCCCCATCCATAAGAGCCAGATATAGTGCTTTCTCACTGTTCGCCCCCTTGGTTTGTTTGGCGGGATCTCCCAGGCTTGTTCGCACTGATGCGGTTTTTCCAGTAGTGCCATTCTTCCGGTGCACTTTCCACTAACTGGGCGGCGTATTTGTCCCATTCCCTGCGGTTAATCCACAGCTCTGCATAGCCACCAGGCTTTAACGGGTCAGCCATGTAGAACGCGGGCAGCTTACCGGCTTTAGCCATGCATACAACGGCGTTGGTGGTTTTGCCTACATACATTGCAAACCCTTCTTTTGACAGAAGGTCTGAAGGGCTTTCTGACAAGCGAACCATTTCCCGCTTGCGGGTTTTTGTTATGCCTTTCGATGCTTCCTGCCCATCAGGATTTTCAGCTACTTCCTGTGCTTCATGCTCGTCAAGAGTTTTAGCTTCTTCCTGCATTTGCTATTCTCCGTTGTGGTCCCTTTTCACCAACTCGCTCTCTTTAGAGCTACCTAACGGTGAATGAGGTATTTCTTTTCGAATTAAAAATAAGAGATCTGATTCATTATGTCAATCCGGATTTGTGAAAAATTGAAGCTAATACGTGAGTCTGAACGGTTAAAAAAGAGGGAGGTTGCTGATATGACTGGAATTAATTACGTTACTTATGTGGGGTATGAGAATGGTAAGTCCTCAATTTCTCATGATGCTGTAGTGAAATTACTAAGGAATCCCCGATTCCGAAAATACCGCGACTGGTTCATGTTTGATGAAACAGACCCGGAAACCGGACAAATTGCACCGGTTCTCGCACACTCTGGGCCAGAAGAAACAATCTCGCAGCCCTCAGGCAAAAAGACTGGCTAACCATTCACATTGCTTATCAGTGTAGCGAGTGCAATGTATCGAATTGCTGCTTCCAGAAACAAAAATCACATACTTATAAAGTGTCAGAAATCATCGGAGGGTTTTCTTATGTCGATTAAGAAACTTGATGATGGTCGTTATGAAGTGGACGTTAGGCCGCAGGGTTCCGTAGGGAAACGGATCCGGCGAAAATTTAGTACAAAAGGTGAAGCGCAGATTTTCGAGCGCCACATTATTGTTAATTTTCACAATAAAAAGTGGCTGGAAAAACCCGCAGATCGCCGAAAACTTACTGAGTTGCTTGACCTGTGGTGGATTTATCACGGGAAAATGCACGGGCGGGGTGAAAAGGAAAAATCAAGATTAACCACAATTATTTCCGACATGAAAGGGATGGGCCTCATCAGGGCCGATCAACTGACAAAAAAAGCGATCACAGATTACCGGGTGCAAATGCTAAGCAGGGGGCTGAAGCCTTCAAGTGTAAACCGACACCATGCAATTATGAGTGGTATGTTTACCAAGTTAATTAATGCAGCAGAATACCACTCAGCTAATCCATTCAAACAGATAAAAGCTTTTAAAGAGCCTCAGTCTGATATGTCATTTCTTTCAGCGGCAGAGATTGTCGAATTGTTACAACGCCTGCACGGTGACGAACGGAAGGCTGTGATGTTGTGCCTGGCAACTGGTGGGCGATGGGGTGAAGTGGCAAGCCTCAAAGCTGAACATATCATTGGCAGTAAAGTGATATTCATGAAAACCAAAAATGGTAAACGTCGCACCGTACCGATTTCAGCTGAACTGGAGGAGGTAGTAAAAAAGGGGAGGGAGTCAGGGGCGCTATTTCGGCCTGTATATGCTACTGTCCGGGCCACACTGAAGGAGATGAAGCCAGACCTGCCAGCAGGCCAGGCTGTTCATGTTTTACGACATACTTTCGCCACGCACTTTATGATGAACGGTGGAAACATCATCACATTGCAAAGGATTCTGGGGCACGCGAACATACAGCAGACAATGACCTATGCGCACTTTGCGCCGGACTTTTTGCAGGATGCTGTAGCTTTTAATCCTATTGCGGGAATGTCCATATAGTGACCACCAACCAGCATTAAAGAGCACTTTTTAGAACCAATGCGACTCTGTAACTTACTGTTTTAAATGTATTAAACCCGTTGTGGTGGGGTCTGGTAAGTCACCTGAGAGTCGCCTTTTTTATAACTGACTGAGGAAGAAGACATGAAAGCCTGGCAGCGCCAGTTTATCGAATTCGCCATCAACAGGCAGGTGCTGAAATTTGGTGAATTCACGTTGAAATCAGGGCGTAAAAGCCCTTATTTCTTTAACGCTGGCCTGTTTAATACGGGCCGCGATCTGGCACTCCTTGGGCGTTTTTACGCTCAGGCGCTGGTGGATTCCAGTATTAATTTTGATCTGATATTTGGTCCTGCTTACAAAGGTATCCCGATTGCAACGACCACCGCCGTCGCGCTGGCCGATCACCATGACCGTGATGTGCCTTACTGTTTTAACCGTAAGGAGGCGAAAACTCACGGCGAAGGCGGTACCCTGGTTGGTAGTCCGCTTCAGGGACGTATTATGCTGGTGGATGATGTCATTACCGCCGGAACCGCGATCCGTGAATCCATGGAGATTATCACCGCGCATCACGCCTCGCTCGCCGGGGTGCTGATTTCCCTCGACAGGCAGGAGCGCGGGCGAGACAAGGTGTCTGCAATCCAGGAAGTGGAGCGCGATTACGGCTGTAAAGTGATTTCAATTATCACGCTGCATGAGCTGATGACCTGGCTGGAGGAGAAGCCCGAACTGGCGGACCATCTGGCTGCGGTTCGTGCTTACCGGCAGGAGTTTGGTATCTGATTTATGTGGGCCAGCGCCTGAGACTGGCCCGCATTTAACCGCCATTCAAACCAGCTGCAAAGCCAGCAATGCCCAGCGCGTATCGAAATCAACCGTTGGACGATAACGGAACTCCGAACGCACAAAACGCGACAGCATCCCTTCACAAAATGCCAGCAACTGACTGGCAAGCAGCGTTTCATCAGTTTTAAAACCTTCACCGTCACGCATTTTCTGCTCGCGCAGGACCTGCCGGATCTGGAGTTCAATACGTTCAAACAGCTGATTGATCCGCCCCTGTAAACGGTCCTGTTCGAACATCAGCGCATGACCGGTCAGGATGCGTGTCAAACCCGGATTACGCTCACCGAAGCCCAGCAGCAGTTGGATAATCAGACGCAGACGTGGCAATGTCTCTTTTTCGTCTTTTAAAATCAGATTGATGCGCGTAATCAGGCTGTCTTCGATAAACTCGATAAGACTGTCAAACATGCGGGTTTTACTGGGAAAGTGACGATAAAGTGCCGCTTCCGAAACGCCGACGTTTGCGGCCAGCTTGGCGGTGGTGATGCGCTGGCTGCCATCGCTTGACTCCAGCATCAGTGCCAGCGCCTGGAGTATTTCCTCGCGACGATTCCTTTTCGCGCTTTTTTCTTCTGCCATGTCCTGAACGACCCCTGAGATATCACTTTGAACCGGCAAATGCCCACCTGACGGCGGTGAACAAAATGCTTACGGCGAAAATAAGAGTAGGTTGAATCGCTGATCGGAAGGCCGATTGCTACTGACGACCTGAGTGACCAAAGCCACCGTCACCACGGTCGCTGGCGTCAAAATCGTTTACCAGATTGAACTCTGCCTGTACCACCGGCACAAAAACCATCTGGGCAATGCGTTCCCCGGGTTCAATGGTGAAGGCCTCCTGGCTACGGTTCCAGACGGACACCATAAGCTGTCCCTGGTAATCAGAGTCAATTAACCCTACCAGGTTACCCAGCACTACGCCATGTTTATGCCCCAGCCCGGAACGGGGAAGGATCACCGCCGCCAGCTGTGGATCGGCGATGTGGATGGCAATTCCGGTGGGGATAAGCGTGGTAGCGCCCGCTGTCAGAACGACAGCCTCATTAAGGCAGGCTCGCAGGTCCAGACCCGCAGAGCCTGAGGTAGCATAAGCAGGCAGAGGAAAAACCTCGCCCACACGCGGGTCCAAAATCTTAACGTCGATTTTTTTCATCATAACGGCTGACTATCTCATCCAGTAACTGTTGGCCAAGAAGAGACTTATCGCTTAACGGTAAATTCTTCTCTCCTTCCTGCCAAAAAAGATGCAGGGCATTGCTGTCACTGTTGAAGCCTTGCCCTGCTTGCGACACATCATTGGCACAGATTAAATCAAGATTCTTTTGCCTTCTTTTTTGTTGGGCGTATTCTTCCACATTCTGGGTTTCCGCCGCAAATCCCACCACATAGGGCCGGTCTTCCTGCATCGACGCCACATCAGCCACAATATCGGGATTTTTGACCAGCTTGAGGGTTATTTCATCGCCCTGTTTTTTGATTTTTTCGGATGCAATTTCCGCTGCCCGATAGTCCGCCACGGCGGCGGTAGCGATAAAAATATGTTGATGGTGCACACCGCCCATCACCGCCTGATGCATGTCTGTCGCCGTTACGGTGTCAACACGCCTGACGCCCGGCGGGGTGCTTACACTAACCGGACCGGCAATCAGGGTCACATTTGCCCCCCGCTTCGCGGCGGCAGCAGCAATAGCAAAGCCCATCTTACCTGAGCTGTGATTACTAATGAATCGTACCGGGTCGAGAGCCTCACGGGTGGGACCCGCAGTAATCATAATATTGAGATGTTGCAGGTCGTTGACGGGTAAAGCCCAGTTGACAGCATTCTCCACAATGACCAGCGGGTCCAACATGCGTCCCGGGCCGGTATCACCACAGGCCTGGCTGCCGGTGTCTGGTCCCCAAATCATCACGTCACGTTCGGCAAGCACCTGCAGGTTATGCCGGGTGGCGGTCGCCCGGTACATTTGCTGGTTCATGGCCGGAACCACCGCGACAGGTGCCGCGGTAGCGAGACAAATCGTGGTGACCAGGTCATTTGCCATACCCGCGGTCAGGCGGGCGATAAGGTCCGCCGTGGCAGGTGCAAGCACCACCAGATCGGCCCATTTCCCCAGTTCGATATGCCCCATCGCGGCTTCAGCTGCCGGATCTAACAAATCATCGTAAACCGGATAGCCAGAAACCGCCTGCAAACTCAGGGGAGTAATAAACGCTTTTGCCGCTTCGGTCATCACTACCCGTACTTCAGCGCCCCGGTCCCGAAGGCGTCTGACCAGTTCCGGGGTTTTGTAGGCGGCAATCCCACCGCTTACGCCCAGAACAATCTTTTTGCCGGTTAATCCCGCCATGCTGTGCCTGCTCCGTTAAATCTGACGACGCGCTGTCTGACGTCACAATTTGTCTATTTTACCATATTGCGGCCTCACGGCCTTTCTGCACCGGGTGGCCTTTGCGAGACAGCCCTGAAAGTGGAATAAAATAAATAGAAAAACACTGTATATAATGCCATGTTTTACTGTGGGAAGGAAAAGGAGATTGCACAGATGGAAGAGAAATGGCTGACTACCCCACCGCGTGAAAAGCTGCTGCAAGGCGGCGCAAGGTCGCTGACGGATGTGGAGTTGCTGGCAATTTTTTTGCGTACCGGCGCAAACGGCGTACATGTTATGGCCCTGGCGCGGCAACTGATTGACGAATTCGGATCGCTGTATCAATTAATGACGGCGGGAAAAGCGGCTTTTGACCATATTAAAGGTATAGGCGATGCAAAGTATGCGCAGCTGAATGCCATTGCTGAACTGGGGCGGCGCTATTTTAGCTGTAATGAAGTGCTGGAGCATCTCTCTGTGGAGAGCGCGGAAGATATCCTCAGCTACCTGAGAAGTATGCTGGCGCACCGCGAGCGGGAAATCTTTGTGGTGGTCTTTCTCAATAACCAGCATCAGATGCTTCATCACAGTGAGATGTTTGCCGGCACCATCAGCAGTGTTGAGGTTCATCCCCGAGAGATCGTCCGCGAGGCGTTAAAACACAATGCGGCGGCATTGATCCTCGCCCATAATCACCCCTCGGGAATTTCCCGGCCCAGCAAAGCGGACAGGATGGTTACCCGGAAGATTGTTTCTGCCTGCCAGTTACTCAATATTCGGGTGTTGGATCATCTGGTTATTGGCCATGGTGAGTACGTCTCTTTTGCTGAAAAAGGATGGATTTAATGCCGGAACCTCGTTCTGGGGCGGGCGTTTAATGACTGAATGCAGCAATTTTGCGCGATCCTCAGGGATCTTTATCTGTTCGGGACTTGAGCACCAGCCCCGCAGGGCGTATACTACGCCACCTTTGAGAATCTCGGGTTTGGCATTTGGGCCTGCTCAGCGGGTTCACATAGAACTCGCCTGGATAGGCTAAGAGCCTGACGAGGCGGCCAGGACCTTATTTTTAAAGCTCGAGCTGATTTGATTTTTGGAGAATAGACATGTCACGAGTCTGCCAAGTAACTGGCAAGCGTCCGGTAACGGGTAACAACCGTTCCCACGCAATGAACGCGACGAAACGCCGTTTTCTGCCTAACCTGCATTCTCACCGTTTCTGGGTTGAGAGCGAAAAGCGTTTTGTTACACTGCGTGTATCTGCCAAAGGCATGCGCGTAATCGATAAGAAGGGTATTGAGACGGTTTTGGCCGATCTGCGTACCCGCGGTGAGAAGTACTAAGGTAAGGAACTGAAACATGGCTAAAGGTATTCGTGAGAAGATCAAGCTGGTTTCCTCTGCTGGTACAGGTCACTTCTATACCACCACGAAGAACAAGCGTACTAAGCCGGAAAAACTGGAACTGAAGAAATACGATCCCGTTATCCGTCAGCATGTGCTCTACAAAGAAGCAAAAATCAAGTAATTGATATTTGCAGACGAAAACCTCGCTCCGGCGGGGTTTTTTCTTTTGTAAAAAACTAAAACAGTTGGGCCATTACAATGCCGGAATTACCTGAGGTAGAAACCAGCCGACGTGGGATCGAACCGCACCTTGCCGGCGCCACTATTTTACATGCGATTGTCCGCAATGGTCGTCTGCGCTGGCCGGTATCCGATGAAATTCACCGTCTCAGCGATCAGCCGGTGCTCAGCGTGCAGCGACGGGCAAAGTATCTGCTGCTGGAGCTGCCAACAGGCTGGATTATCATTCATCTGGGAATGTCCGGTAGCCTGCGCGTTTTAACTGAAGAGGTGCCGCCAGCGAAACATGACCATGTAGATCTGGTGATGAGTAACGGAAAAGTCCTGCGTTATACCGATCCCCGCCGTTTTGGTGCCTGGCTGTGGAGCAACGATCTTGCCACCAGTAACGTGCTGGCTCACCTGGGGCCGGAACCACTCAGCGAAACCTTTAATGCCGCATATCTGTTTAATAAGTCACGGGGCAAACGTACGCCCATAAAACCCTGGCTGATGGATAACAAGCTGGTGGTGGGTGTGGGTAACATTTATGCCAGTGAATCACTGTTTGCTGCCGGTATCCATCCCGATCGTCCGGCGATGGCGCTGAATAATGAAGAGGCAGCGTTGCTGGTTAACACCATTAAGGCGGTGCTGCTGCGTTCCATTGAACAGGGTGGCACTACGCTGCGGGATTTTCTCCAGACGGATGGTAAGCCGGGGTATTTTGCCCAGCAATTGCAGGTTTATGGTCGGGCCGGAGAGCCATGTCGGGTTTGTGCCACGCCTGTGCTCAGTAGCAAGCATGCCCAGCGTAGTACCTTTTTTTGCCCCACCTGCCAGAAATAAATACGGAAGGTTACAGTTTCGCCAGCAGGGCGGTATGCACCGTAGCGGGTAAAAACGCACTGACATCGCCCTGATGGCGTGCCACTTCTTTCACCAGCGACGAAGAGATAAAGGCATATTTTTCCGTCGGCATCAGAAACACACTTTCCAGCCCGGAATGGAGATGGCGATTCATTTGCGCCAGCTGCATTTCATATTCGAAATCTGACACCCCACGCAGACCGCGCACCAGTATATTGGCCTGCTGGCTACGGGCAAAGTTTGCCATCAAATCACGAAAGCCCATGACTTCCACGTTGGGTAAGTGCGTCACCACCTCACGGGCGAGAGCGACACGTTCATCCAGTGAAAACAGCGGTTTTTTTCCGGGGCTGGCGGCAATTGCCAGCACGATATGATCGAACATCAGCGCGGCGCGGGTGACGATATCCAGGTGGCCGTTGGTGATTGGATCGAAGGTTCCGGGATAAATTGCTTTTGTGCTCATTGATGGCCCTTGCCTGAGGCGTGAGTGGCGTTATGCAGTGCCCAGAGTGCCGCGTACTTGTTGAACGTGTATTGGGCGTTAACCACCGCCAGCAGCCAGCCCTGCTTACCGTCAAGAAAACCCGCCCGTAAAATCAACGTCTTGAAAAATGCGCCGAGCGTATGCGCAAAAACAGAAAGGATACCGCAACGTTTTCCCTGCTGATAACGCTGTTTTGCCCAGGCTTCCGCATAGGCGAACTGTTTCCACTGAAACGCAGAAAAATCGCGGCAGGTCAGATGCAGTAAATCACCGCTCAATGCCGTTATCTTCGTCCCTCTGGTGTCGAGCGATTCGTGAACCTGATGGTCGTTATAGTGGAACGTCGCCGGATAAAGACGGTTTACCCGATCGGGATACCATCCACTGTGGCGCATAAAGCGGCCGAGAAACAGATTACGACGTCCCAGGCTGTAAACATTATCGCAGGCAGGCTGCTCCAGCACGGCTTCGATGGCCTGCCTCAGTGGTGGCGTAACGCGTTCATCGGTATCGATCATTAAAATCATCCGATGGCTGGCGTAGCGTTGCGCCAGCTGACGTTGCCTGCCATAGCCGTGCCATTCGGTGGAGTGATACACTTTTGCACCATGACGTGTGGCAATCTGTGGCGTACCGTCAGTGCTACCGGAATCAAGCAACACAATCTCATCGGCCCAGCTGACCGACTCCAGGCATTCCGGCAACAGGTCTGCTGCATCTCTGGCGATCAGCACGACGGAGAGCGGTTGGCGTGATGTCATTCAGTGATTCCGCTGTGGCAGATAGGGTTCAAGTAACTGTAGCAGACGCTGTAGCGCCCCCTGGTTTTGATGAAGCACTTCAACGGCATGGCGGCCATAATAAAGTCGATAGTCTTCATCCGTCAGCAGGTTACCAATCTCTTTATCCAGAGAGCGGACGTCGGTGACAGTGATCAGCCCGTCCGCCTGCGAGAGCCTGGCGCAGATATCTTTGAAGTTAAAGGTGTGTGGCCCCATCAGTACCGGAATGGCATGTGCTGCGGCCTCCAGTGGGTTGTGGCCGCCACGTTCCACCAGGCTGCCGCCGACAAAGGCCAGATCGGCAATGCCATACAGCAACATCAGTTCACCCATTGTATCGCCAATCACCACCTGCGTACTGCCTGAGGGGATCTCTCCACTGCTACGCAAAATAAAGCTGAAGCCACTTTTTTGCGTCATCTCGCGGGCGGTGGAAAAACGTTCCGGGTGACGGGGGACCAGAATCAGCAGCAGGGTGGGAAAACGTTCCAGCAATCTGCGGTGAGCATCCAGAATGATACTTTCTTCACCATCGTGAGTGCTGGTGGCGATCCACACCGGACGTCGGGGTGCCCACTGACGACGCAGCGCCACGGCACGGGCTGCCAGCTCGGGCGTCACCGAAATATCGAACTTCAGGCTACCGGTGATAGTCAGCTGAGAACGTTTCAGACCCAGATCGATAAAACGCTCACCGTCTTCCGTATTTTGCGCGGCAATCAGGGTTATCTGTCGTAACAGGCGTTGCATAAACTTGCCGAGTTTTTTATAGCCTCTGGCCGAGCGCTCTGACAGGCGGGCGTTGGCTATCACCAGCGGAATGTTGCGTGCGTGAAGCTCAGCGATCATATTAGGCCACAGTTCGGTTTCCATGATGATCACCAGGCGTGGAGCAACATTATCGAGAAAGCGTTTCATTGAGCCTGGCAGATCGTAAGGAAGATAGACGTGATGCACGTCCTTGCCAAAGGCCGACGCCGCACGCTCGGAGCCGGTTGGCGTCATGGTTGTCACGGTGATGGGCATGGCGGGATAACGGTGACGTAATGCCCGCACCAGCGGTACGGCAGCCAGCGTTTCTCCGACTGAAACAGAATGCAGCAAAATGCCGTCCGGCTTAACTTTGCCTGCACAATAGCCATAGCGTTCCGCCCAGCGTTTACGATAGGCAGGGGCTTTGCGGCCCCGTAGCCAGAGCCGGAGCCAAATCAAAGGCTGAATGAGATACAGCAGGACGGTATAAAGTGTTGTCATCACAATTTTTAAAACAGCGCACAGAGACTGACGCCAGAGCATGCCGAAAAAGAGAAACAATGCGGCATGTTAGCAGATACTCTTTCCTGCTCACACTACTTATCAGGTGTGTTGCAATACTTGTTGATAAAGCGCATGAAGCTCACCTGCCAGTTGTTGTGGTGAGTAAGGCAGGATACGCAAGCGGGCAGCATCGCCCATGTGGCTGTCGGCGCTTCTCAACGGAATTGCCATCGCTGCCGCAGTGAGCGACGAAATATCCAGCGCATCGCAGACATAGCCCTGTTCACCATTGACAATAAATTCGGCGCCGCCACAGGTGAAGCTGGTGATCACCGGCAGGCCGCAGGCCATCGCCTCCAGAATAACATTAGGAAAGGGATCATACAGTGTTGGCAAAATCAGGCCGTCGGCGGCGTGATAAAACGGGATGACGTTGTTCTGCACGCCGAGGAAATGCACGCGGTTTTCACATCCCAGGCTGCGGGCGAGGCTGAGATATTGCGACTGCTGCTTGTCCTGCCCAACGACCAGCAGGTGTGCATCGGTGGCGGCCAGCGCGGAAATACTGGCTTTCAGTCCCTTGCGTTCGAAGCCGGAACCCACATAGATAAACACTTTGCTGTCAGGCGCCAATCCCAGCTTTTCACGGGACTGCTGTCGCTGCTCTGTGGTGGCTGGCGTAAAGCGCTGCGAGTCGATGGCGTTATAAATGACCGCAAACTTTTCTTCCGGCACCTGGAAGCATCGCATGATGTCGTTTTTTACCATCAGCGAATTGCAGATGATTTTTTTCAGTGCGGGCGAGCGAAACATCTCCTCTTCCGCTGCCATCACGTAGCGGTGATAGCCGCTGACGCTGGTTAACATACGCTGGAAAGGGGAGATAACGCGAGCCCGTTGCTCCAGCCAGACGCGGTGCACGCCATCCCCGGCCCGGAAAATATCACAACCGGCGATGCGTTCGTGGCTTTGCACAATATCAAACTGTTCACGCTGCCAGCAGGTACGGGCTGCCACGGCAAAACCGCGTTCGCGTGAGATCCGCCCCCATTTTTTGGGATTACAGATATGCAGACGCCAGCCCGGCTTTTGTTCACCTTGCCAGCTACGGGTAATGATGTTCAGTTGCAGACTGTCATCGTCAAGGGCTTCCAGCGCGCGTGCGATAAATCGCTCGGCGCCGCCGTCGGGTCGGTATTTCTGCCGTACTATTGCCAGTCGAACTTTATTCATCCAGATATTTCCTTGCCGCTTTGACCACTTCATCAAGCGGAATTGCCGAGAGATAACGGGTTTCTGTATTGGTATCAATGCTGTCTGGCAACGGCAGCGACGCAAAGTCACCGGCCCAGATAACCTGGTTATTCTCTCCCCACGGACGCCACTGTTTCAGTTTGGTTGGACCAAACAGGGCGATACAGGGGGTGTTCAGCGCGGCAGCCATATGCATAGGTGCTGAGTCAACGCCAATAAACAGACGGGCGTGATCGATCAACGCAGCCAGTTGGGGGATCGTCAGCTTACCGGCCAGCGAAATGACGTTGCGGTGGTGGCAGAGGGAAAGAATATTATCGATCATCGCCTGCTCTTTTTTGTCCGGCGCGGCCGTCAGGACGATTTCATAGCCTGACGTTGCCAGAGCATCGATAAGCCCGGCTACTTTGTCATCTTCCCAGCATTTAAACATCCAGCGAGAGGTTGGCTGGATCACGATACAGCGTTCAGGTGACGTGTGCTGTTTTTCCAGTATATTTAGCGTTTGCTGCCAGTCACTGTCACTGTAATGCATTGAGGCCGGGAAGTGGGTCAGGGGAATGCCCAGTGGCGCGAGGGCGGCCAGATTCTGTTCCACCGTGTGCAGCTCGTTGTGATCCGCGGTGGAAATAAGGTGAGTATGGGCCAGACGCCACAGGACATTCTGCCGCTTGCGAAAGTCAAACCCGATTCTGAAGGTTGCTCCTGAAAGCTGCGTAAGGATTGCACTGCGCCACTGGTCCGCCAGGTTTATCACCAGATCGTAGTGCTGCTGGCGAACCGTCTGTACCAGTCCCACTTCGTGCCGGATATGCTGCCAGCTACCCTCTTTCTTCCAGTTACGATCGATAATATGCAGTCGGTGGATCGCCGGGTTGGCCTGCAACATCGGGCGGGTTTCGTCATAGAGCAGAACATCAATGCTGGCGGAAGGATAATGCTGACGCAGTGCATTGATCACCGGCGTGGTCAGCAGCATATCTCCGTGGTGGCGAAGTTTTATCAGCAGAATTTTATGCGGCACAAAAGCAGTGGAAATTGGCAGAGGAGTGGGCATGCTCATTAGGTCTCAAAGTCAGATGGACCGATTGTAAGGGAAACGCTGTTGTGGGGAAAGGCGGCACTTGCGTGCATTATGTTGATGCCATTATCAGAGATTACACAGCCGGAGCAATAAAGGATACCACGGACGAATTTCTCGCGTATTCCGCGGCATCAAACCTGGCATGTTGCCGGTAAAACGGGCGGCAATGACTCCCCGGCATGTTGATAATTTTAAGATAATGGCGCCGATAACTGACATTACGCATGTTGCCTGGCTTTCGGAGGAGTCGGTCCGGCGTGGCGATGCGCCAGCACAGACTCATCAGCCGCGTCACAGGCTGGTGCAGTCATGCTCAATGGCGGCGCTGAGGTTTCATTATGCGGCTTGATGCTCATATCTTCTTTACAGTCAGAAGTGGCGTGCTGCGTGCATGAATAAAGTCATAAATATCATCCAGTTTTCGCGTATCAAGTGCAAAAAGCTTCTCCGCCGGATAAACAAATTTATAGGGTGCCTGAAAAATAAATGATGACGGGGCAATATGATCCGGCCCAATCAGCAGCACCTCACCTAAGGGTCGCTGTTCCTCAATGCTACAGGGGCCATAGATCAGGATCACCGGCACATTTTGCGAGTCAGCGATGTAGACATTGCCGGAATCCGACGCGATATAAAAGTCCATTTTGCCAATCGCGTATGGCAGTTCTTCAAGGGGTATTTTACCGATCATATTGACGATATTGTGGCTGTCATCCAGCACATTGTAGAGCTGTTGCAGCCACGGGCTTTCACTGGCGGTACCAAAAACATAAAACAGGCAGGGCAGCGAACTCAGTCGTTCAAAGAGGGTTTTCCATATCGCAGCCGGGATCGTCTTGGCCTGATTGCCTGCCGAAATACTGATACCAATTTTAATCATGTCAGAGCGGTATAACTCTTCTGGCGGATTTTGCGGCTGATAAAGTGGAAATGTCGCGTGCTTTGGATAGCTGTTTCTGTCCAGAGTACGTTCGGCAAGCCGGAGATAACTTTCCAGCGTCAGGGACGTTCTGCTGTGTTCAACAATGCCGTTAGCCGTGGCGTAGAAAAGAGCGTGATACCATTTTCTGCGGTAGGTAGAGATAAACTGTTTGTCAGAGGCATTACACATAGCCGCACAGAACAGGTTCAGACTGTCAGGATGCAACAGATAGATGCTGTCGTAACGATTTATCAGGGCGAAAGCCAGCTTGAGCTTGTTGAACATGCTGCCTTTGTAATCTTCGATATAGAATATTTCCTCCAGCGTGGCATCATGCCTGGCCAGTGGCGCAACCGAACGACTCAGCAGGGCATCGCTGTGCTTAAGGTGTTTCAACAGGGGAGTGATATTAATAAAGTCCCCAATTTTTGCCGTCTGGATCACCAGATTGCGTGACGATTTCTTTTTGCCCAGCTTCTTCAGCAGCTTCACAGGCAGCAGAAGCAAAAATAACAACACATAATTCACGCTCTGTTCTCCCTGAGCGACACGACATTTCCCCGGTCATCATCCCAGCCGGCAAGTGTTAATATCTTGCACATGTTTGTCACTAACCTTTGATATCCGTTCCCTATTACCGCCGTTATCATGGGCTAAAACCTTAAATCATGATGAAAGAAAAGTGTGATGTTCATTATGGTGCACATCATTTTGCAGAAAGCCCCAGGCTGTCATAATGGTGCTCTCTGGCCAATAACGTGGGCAGAGATTTTAGTTTTTTTATTCAAATCAAGATATTGCTGACATATTCTCTCAACGCTGTAAGGCTCAAGATTAAGTTTGGTCACGTCAGGGGGATTCTCCCAAATCTCCCTCATGGTGGCGGCCAGTGAATCATCATTCATCTCTGCCAGCCCACGGGCAAGATCGCCGGTCAGAATAGTGGTCGGCCCACCGGGACAGCGAGTACTGACGACGGGAGTGTGACAAATTAACGCTTCAACCAGCACATTACCAAAACCTTCGCTGTCTGAACTGACAACCAGCATACGGGCATTGCGGATCCAGGGATAAGGATTGCTGGTGAAACCTCTAAATAAGACCCTTTCACTAATATCCAGCTCCAGCGCCAGCTTGTTCAGTTTTACTTTTACGTCGTCGCTTCCCTGGCCAATCAGCACCAGTGGAGCCGTCAGGCCACTTTTGGCATAGGCACGTAGTAAACGATCGTGGCGCTTAGTCTGGTGAAAGCGCCCTACATGGACCAGATAATCCTGCCCGGCCATTTTGCATGGTTTTAGCGACTGCTGGAGCACGGCATCGAAATCAAATGGGTTGAAAATAACCACCTCACGGGCAGGATTAACACCAAAAGCCTGCTTAAGATCGTCAATGACATATTGTGATACGCCCAGCACATTACGATGTTGATAAACCTTTCTGGTTTTGGCCTTTTTTAACCATAACGAAAAGCCTTTACGCTGTGCCAGGTAGGATGCGGAGAAAACCCCGTGCAGACAGAACCAGGTTTTTGAGGGGGTGAGTGCTGGGCAGCGTCTGACAATTCTGTCCGTTTTATGCAGATGAGAAACCACCAGGTCAAAGCGCCCCCTCTCCTCCTCGGTAGCCATGATAGCCTGATTAAGTAATGCGGCACGACGGCTAAGCTCCGTCAGTTTTCGCCAGGGTTTCCTGCAATCATCTTTGATAACCAGATAGTGCAGGCCATCAGGAATGGGGTAATCACACACGTCTCTCAGTGAAAATAGCGAAACGCGATGGCCGCGCTCAATCAATCCCCGTGCCAGCGTGAGGACCACTTTCTCAGCGCCTCCGCCGGGCAGGCCATCAATGATCATCAAAATACGATTGGACAATTTTTCACCCTTTAACAGAGGCATTTTCTTGCGGGAAGATGCTCTTTCCCTGCCGCACTCAATACAACTCACTATTTCCTTATCTGTTCAGACAAATCCATGTCCTGTGCTGGTTGATTGTGGTGTGTTGATATTATCAAGCTATCGACCTTAAACCGCGTTAACCGTTGAGGTTATCTTAAAAAATTAATAAAGAAAGTGCTATTCTGGCTGGTCCACTATTTACCCTCTTTGCAAATCTTTTTGCGTCTCATCAGAGGGCTGCGTAACATGCTCACAAGGTCATCATGGAGCCTGAAACCGGCATGAGCAAACCAGCATTTTTAATCACCATTGATACAGAAGGCGACAATCTCTGGCGTAACCGTTCGGGGCATGTTACGACCCGAAACGCGTCATTTCTCGCCCGTTTCCAACAGGTTTGTGAACAGTATGCTTTTAAACCGACCTGGCTGACCAACTATGAAATGGCTGTCGACCCCGTTTACATTGAGTTTGCCCGTGATGTTATCGCCCGCAACACCGGTGAAGTGGGAATGCACCTGCACGCCTGGAACAGCCCACCGGCCTGTCAGCTAACTGAAAATGACTGGCAGTTTCAGCCCTATTTGATTGAGTACCCCCACGAGGAAATGCGTAAAAAAGTCGCGTTTATGACGCAGTTGTTGGAACAGACCTTTAATACAAAAATGCGTAGCCATCGCGCCGGGCGATGGGCATTTAATGAATATTATGCTCAGTTATTAATTGAATTCGGCTATCAGGTTGACTGCTCCGTGACGCCAGGTGTGAACTGGCAATACTCGCCCGGTGCGCCACAGGGCAAGGGTGGAACGGATTACAGTCGTTTCCCGCGTGCGGCCTATTATATTGATACTGATGATATTTCACGCGCCGGGCAGTCATCACTGTTGGAAGTGCCCATGAGTATTCATTACCGACACTCGGCACTGATGAACTTTTTTAAACGGGGTTATGACAGCCTGCGTGGAAAAAAGCGCAGTCCTTCCGTGCACTGGCTGCGTCCTGTCGGGGGCAATGTGGCACAAATGATCGATGTTGCGGAGAAATCGCTTGGATCCGGTGCAGATTATGTCGAATTTATGCTTCATTCATCTGAATTTATGCCTGATGGCAGTCCAACCTTTAAAACCGAAGCCGATATCGAGCAACTTTATGACGATCTCAACGTACTTTTCACCTGGCTACAGAGCCGCACGCGTGGCATGACCCTTGCGGAATATGCCGCTTTCAAGTCAGACCGCGCGATCAAATCTTCAGTCGCTGCGATGCCGTAATAAGATGGCGTACCGTTAACAGGCTGGGGATCTGCGCGGTTACAGCGCCAGCTTTCTCACGGCCAGCATCTTTCTTTTGAAACTCATCCTGATCTTCCTGTTTAACAGAAAGCGCAGCAGGCTGATTCTGGCGATACGCTCTTTCACCAGCGTACCCTGAGCGGTGCCGCGAAGTGTTGAATGGTAGCGATTGGCAATATCCAGCCAGTGACAGGTGATCAGATGTTCAAACTGCTCCGGCAACACGTTGTCCATGTTTTGCGTTGCGGCGATAAGGCAGGTGATTTTATGTTGATCGATTGCCGCTGACAGGCTGTGCGGGTGCTTACGGTAGAGATAAAAGCCATGGTGAGTAAACAGCGTCTTCTTACTGTATGTCAGCAGTAGCGGAAACAGCCAGGTATCTTCATAGCAAATGAAGTCAGGAAAAGCATGTTGTTGCAGCAGCGTTCTGGTAAAGAACTGACCGATGAAATGGGCCTGGAAGTCACGGTGAATAAGAAAACGTTCGATGGCGTCATTTTTACTCAGTTCTGTAAATTCGCCGGGCAGCCATTGCGGAAGCGGTGCTCCGGGGCGTACTTCGATAATTTTACTCAGCAGAATATCCGGGCTGTGCGTCAGCAAGGTGTGCAACCTGTTCTGCAACGCGCCCGGCAGCAAACGGTCATCCCCATCGACCATCAGGATATACTCTCCACGGGCCTGCCGGACGGCATAATTGCGGACCTTGCCAACATTGCGGTAGTCAGTGCGGAAACTATGCAGGATGGGAAGCCGCTGCATGTAGTCGTCAATGATCGCCTGCGTATTATCCGTGGAGGCATCGTTAACAATTACAATCTCGGTGCGTGTCAGTGCTCCGCCCAGTGATGCGACGATGCTGTCTAACGTCCCCACAAGATAATCGCCGCAGTTGTGTGCGGCGATGAGGATGCTCAGGCAAGGTGTTGTCATCGGTTTTTAGTTTATCACGATCAACGGGCGGAGATGCTCGAGCACCGTCTCTGGCAAAATATCAGCCATATTATTGCCTGTTGCCGGGCGCAGTACGAGCTGATTTTTACCATATCCACCGATCAGACCAGGATCGGTCGGCCCATAGAGCGTAATGTTAGGGCGATTTAACGCTGCTGTCAGATGGCTCAGTCCGGTATCGACCGACACCACGGCTTTTGCTCCGGCTAAGGTCCGGGCCACCTGCTCCAGCGTCAGCTTAGGCAATACGTCAACACAGTCAAATCCCTCTGCCAGTCTGAGCGCCCGTTGGTGCTCGTGTTCGGTTCCCCACGGCAGTTTTATCTTCAGGCCGCTGGATTGCAGCAGCTCCGTCAGCTTGCGCCAGCTTTCTTCGGGCCAGTGCTTTGCCGCCCGCGTAGTGGCGTGAAGAAAGACCAGATAGCGCCCGGCATCGGCAGGCGGTTGGGTCAGGAAATGCCCGGCGATGGCATAATTTCCCTGGTCTGTTGGCAGCGGATAACCAAGACTTTTCGCGAACAGTTCCCGTGTGCGTTGTACGGCATGTTGTTGCTTGTTGATTTCATGGCGCTTGTCGTACCACCAGCTGGCAAAAGGTTCGCGGGCGCTACGGCTGTCCTGCCCGTGTTTGATGCCTTTGGCGAGGCGGGTTACCAGCGCGGCACTTTTGATTAAGCCCTGGGCATCAATGACCAGATCATACTGGCGTGACTGAAGCTCACGCTTAAACAGAAAGCGTTGCTCACGTACTTCGCTGCCAAACCAGTGTTTGCGCCAGCGACGTATCGCAACCGGAATAACCCGATCCACCGCCGGATGCCAGGCGGGGATTTGCGCGAAGCCTTCCTCCACAACCCAGTCAAAACGGATCTGCGGTATAGCCTGCATGGCGTCTGTGAGGGCGGGCAGAGTATGGAGCACATCACCCATTGAGGACGTTTTAACGATCAGGACCTGCATGGATCCCCCTGATTTTTATTCAGCAATGTCGCCAGTTCAGCAACGACACGATCGGGTTGAATATCGATCAGGCTCTGATGGTAGCCCTCTGCCGCTTCACCTTTTCGCACCTTGTGGTAGCCAGTAATCAGGCGGATAACGCGGACATCATGGCCGAGCGGCGGCGTGAAATCAGGGCTGCTGGGGCCATAAAGCGCGACCAGAGGGCGATTTAGCGCGGCGGCAATGTGCATCAGGCCGGAATCATTGCTAATAACGGCATGACAGTGAGCCAACAGAATCACTGCCTGCTCCAGTGTGGTGTCGCCAGCAAGGTTACGACAGTGCTGACGGCTCTCTTCCGGCAGGTTTTGCAGGATCTGTCCCCCTGTTTCCCTGTCCTTTTCTGAGCCAAACAACACAATCTGATAGCCATCCTCGATCAATATCCGCGCCAGCGTAGCATAGTGATAGTGTGGCCAGCGTTTGGCGGGACCAAATTCGGCACCGGGACAGAAGCCGATCGCGGGTCTTTCCACCGCCAGACTGAAGTCAGTGGCCGTCTTCTGCTTCTCTTCTTCGCTGACCTGTAGCGCGGGCCACAGCAGCGGCTGTGGCAGGTCTGTTGCGCTGGCAATTTGCTGCCTGTCATAAGCCAGCGCAACATAGCGCTGTACCATCAGCGGAAAAGCCGTTTTATCCAATACCCGCATATCATTCAGCAGCCCATAGCGCATCTCTCCGCGCCAGCCGGTACGGATTTTGATGTTGGCAAAAAAGGGAACTAAAGCGGATTTAAATGAGCCGGGCAGCACATAAGCGCGATCATAGCCTTTATCACGTAGCGCTTTTCCCAGACGGTGGCGTTCGCCCAACGCCAGAGCGCCGTGGCCAAGTGGCATGGGCAGGGCGGCATTCACTTCCGGCATGCGTGACAGTAATGGACGACACCATGCCGGTGCCATGACGTCGATCACCGCCTCAGGATGCGTTGATTTAAGCGTGCGGTAGAGACTCTGCGACATCATCATGTCGCCAACCCATGAGGGGCCGATTACCAGAATTTTCATTACCGGATGTGCCTGCTCACGCGTTGCGGTTCAGCCAGACCATATACTCTGCCACGCCTTCTGCTACGGTTTTAAACGATTTATCGTAGCCTGCTGCACGCAGTTTGGTTTGATCTGCCAGCGTAAAAGCCTGATAGCGGCCTTTCAGTTTTTCCGGGAAAGGGATGTATTCGATTTCCCCTTTCTGGTGGAATTTTAGCGCCGCGTCGGCCACTTCCTGGAAAGATTCTGCCCGCCCGGTACCACAGTTGAATATGCCTGAAACACGGTTTTGCCAGAACCACAGATTCACCGCCGCCACATCTTCCACATAGATAAAATCACGTTTGAAATTATCGCTGCCTTCAAACAGTTTTGGATTTTCACCATTGTTCAACTGGGTATTCAGGTGGAAAGCGACGCTGGCCATACTGCCTTTATGGCCTTCACGCGGGCCGTAAACATTAAAGTAGCGAAAGCCACACACCTGTGATTCTGCCTCTGGCAGGATTTGGCGGACATAGTGATCGAACAGCATCTTTGAATAGCCATACACATTCAGCGGTTCTTCAAACTGGCGTTCTTCAATAAAGTTATCATTACGCCCACCGTAAGTGGCAGCGGAAGAGGCATACAGGAAAGGAATTTGACGTTCGAGACAGTAATGTAACAGCTCTTTTGAGTACTGATAATTATTGTCCATCATGTACTTGCCATCCCACTCCGTGGTGGCAGAGCACGCGCCTTCGTGAAACACTGCCTCAACATCACCGAAATCTTCATCAGCAAGTATCGCGATGAGAAAATCTTCTTTATCCATATAGTCTGCGATGTCCAGATCCACCAGATTGGCAAATTTGGTGCCATCTTTCAGGTTGTCGACCACCAGAATATCGGTGTGACCCTGGTCATTCAGCGCTTTGACGATATTACTTCCAATAAACCCTGCGCCGCCAGTGACGATAATCATAAGCTTGAACCTTTAAAAAGTGTGGGTGAAACGGGAGGTTTCACGCGCTGATACCTTTCATCATAACATCTCAACAGGCCGCAGCCAGCCGGATGACTCCTGAAGCAAATGTGATGCAGCTTCAGCGTCTGTTTTTTTCTGCATCGGTCAGATAACGGACTTTTCGCGTGTAATCCTGACCTTTGAACGTCAGGGACGCGGCGGGTGACTCAAGGTATTTTTGCCATTCAGAGAGCGGGAAACCACCATGAGCCCCAACCACGTCCTGCGGTATGGTTGCACTGGCGCCACCGATTTTTTTTGACACCGGCCAGTTCATCCAGTCACCCAGATTAACGGTTTTCAGATCCAGTAAATCCAGCAGGGCCGCCAGCGGTAGCTGATCGGTGGGGGGCTGAGAATCGTCCATCAGTTCCCAGGTATCCTGAAACAGTGTCAGCCACAGTGGGCAAATGCGCTGCCAGGTTTGACGGGTGGCAGCAAGAAACGCGCCGTTGACATGATCGACGATAAACGGACGGACCGCGTTGCGGTAGTACGCCGGACGATTTTGTTCGGGGGCAGCCATCAGCTTGGCAATCATCTTACCCTGGCGAAAGCTGGAATAGAGGTGGCTGTCCAACATATTGATGACGGGCATTTTTAGCAGATTCAGGTCAGAATCGATCATCAGAATCCCTTCCGTGCGCGCCTGCAAGGGTGTCTGAAGCTTAACCAGTCGGCTGCGGTAAATTTGTTTGTAGCGATAGCTCTCTTCGCGACAGGGAACATCCAGCGTGACAACACGTGTTTTCGCGGGCAGTGTGCCAAACTGCTCTGCCGGTTGATCGGTCACAATCACAATCTCCTGCGCCTCGCTGGCAAAGCGGGAAGCAAAAAGTGCGCTCAGCAACGCTTCTTCAACATAATCTGCACCGGTACAGGGGATCATGATTGAGGTAACTGCGATACTGCCCTGCACGTGTTTTTGCTGATAGGAGAGATTATGACGTGCGCGAACGTGGCGGAATCGGGGATTCAAAAATTCAAACATGCGATGGCTTCCCATTAGTCGCATTCTGCAAAATAGTTTCCACGCCCGAGACATAATGCTCAATGGCATAGCATTCTTTAACGCGGCTGTTCGCCTGCAATATCAGTTGCTGGCGCATCGTGGCATCAAGCCACAGTGTTTTCATCTGTTCAAACAGGGACTGAATATCACCGTAATCATACAGCAGGCCGGTTCTGTTGTGCGCGATAAGTTCGGCGGTTCCCGTCACCCGTGAACCAATCACCGCCGTTTTCAACAGCATCGCTTCCAGTATCACACGGGGAAGCCCCTCACTTTTGGATGCCAGAATAAACACGTCAAAAGCAGCGAGATAATCCATTGGATTACTGCGAAAGCCGGTAAACATCACGCGGTTAGCAATGCCTGATGACTGTGCCTGCTGTTGTAGTGCGTTGTGTTGCGGGCCTTCACCAAGGATCACCATTCTCCAGTCGGCTTCAGGGAATGCGGTGGCGAATTTTTCCAGCGCCTGCAGGGTATGATGGTGCGATTTTCTGGTAATTAATGAACCGATACTGCCAAATACAAAGGTTTCCGGCGGCACAATCAGTAATTGTTCGCGCATGGTTTCGCGAACGGGCAAGGTTTGCCGGATATCGATAGCATTAAACACGGTAACGCATTTTTCCGCCGCAACGCCCTGTTCCAGCAGAACTTTATGCACGCCGCTGGAGACCGCGATGATCGCATCAGCCCGCTGGTTAACCATGCGTACCAGACCGGCATTGAGAACCGGCTCTATCCGACAGTGCTGCACAACGGCGACGGGCAGTTTATCGGTGGCCAGGTAACCTTCGGCGTTTGAGCCAGGCTGGTTGTTCATGTACAACAAATCAACATCATGTTGCACAAGAAGCTGGCGAATCTTTAGCGCATTTGGCTTGATTCGCCACAGGCTGTCGACAAAATGGGTAACCTTTTGCCGCGAATCGCGATGGAAGAATACCAGTGAACGTAACAGCTCTTTGGCCACTTTCGCCCAGAGCGGTTGGCGGCGCTGGGGAATAAAGATCACCGGAATATCCAGCGCGTTCAGCACCTGTTCAAGTGGTTCGTCCTGGCCCCGGCGGTAATTATGATAAAAGCAGCACTGGACGGCAAACCGGCTACGGTCAATACGCTTCAGTAATTCCAGCATACTGTTGGTACCGCCTCCCCATTCATTTCCCGTATCCAGTAACAGGATTTTTATTGTCTTATGCGCCATCATGCTGCTTCCATATCTGTTTCGTCACCCACACGACGTCAAGGCGTTTTCCCGGCTCCGATGCTCAGACCGGAGAAATGGGTGGAAAAATACTGAACCATCGCACTGTGGGAAAGACTATCTGCAACCACGGAAAATGCCTGTGTTGCGGGCACAGGACCAACGTTGACCGGGCAATCTTTCACGCCGTGGAAAGCATTGCCGGACGGCAGCGGTTTGCCCTGCGGCGGTGGTGAACTCTGCTGGCGGCTCTGTGGCTCATTAAGCAACTGACTTGGGCGAACCAATGTAATATCCGCCGGAAGCCTCGGCAACATTTGCTGTAAAACGTTCACCGTCGATGGATGAGGATGGCCAATAGCAATTGCGGAGCCATCGCGCTGGGCAAGGCGCACGGCGCGCAAAAACTGTTGACGGATGTCGGCTTCATTCTGCGTGTCGTCAAGGAACACCCGACGTTTTATCACTTTTACTCGCGTCCCCTGTGCGGCGCGGGAAGACTGGCTGTTGCCGATGGTCATGCTGTCCAGAAAGTAAAGGTTATAATTATCAAGTGCCTGCATCACTTTTTGCATGCCTGACAAGCTGGACGTCATGGCGCTGCCCATATGGTTGTTCAGCCCGACAGCAAACGGTACCCTGCCGGTGGCTTCGCGAATAATTCGCTCAATTTCGCCGCCCGACATGTCCGGTCGCAACGTATCTTTTTCCAGCGGCTGCTTGCTGAGCGGAGCCATGGGCAGATGGATCAGCACTTCATGACCGCGCTGATGTGCTTTGGTCGCCATTTCCCGGGCGTAGGGGGCATTGGGTAATACCGCAACGGAAATGGCCGGAGGCATTTGTAATACCTGATTTTCCTGTGTCGGTCGGTAGCCAAAATCATCGATAACAATAGCGAGTTTGCCAGCATGCGCTGTACAGACCATGAGCAGGCCTGACAGTAAGCTGCTGATTTTACGGAAATGTGACAAAAGTTACCTTCCCAACCACGGTAGTGGATTGACGGCCTGTCCCTGGCGGCGGATTTCAAAATAGAGTGACGGGGTACCCCTGCCACCGCTGGTTCCCACCAGCGCGACAGGCTGTCCGGCCCGGACCTGAGAACCCACGCTCACCAGCGCACTTTGGTTGTAGCCATACAGGCTCATATCGCCTTTACCGTGCTCAATGACCACCACCAGGCCGTAACCTTGCAGCCAGTCGGCCATTAGCACACGCCCGTCGGCAATGGCTTTTACTTCCGTACCTTCCGGGGCATTAATGACCAGCCCTTTCCAGCGTAATTCACCCTGGAGCTGCTCACCGAAACGATGCTCTATCCTGCCATGTACCGGCCACAGCGCCTGTCCCGAAGGCCGCCCCAGACCGCCGGTACGTGCCATAAGCGAGCGCTCACCTTCAGTAGGTTTATAGGTGCTGCCCTTGCTCTTTGCCTGGCTTTCGCGGTCACGAATACGCTGTGCATCCCTGGCTTCTTTTTCAGCGCGTGCACGGGCTTCCCGCTCTGCTTTGGCAATTTTGTCCTGCAAACGGCTCTCGTTTTGCCGCATCTCTGTTAACTGGGCCTGATCTTTTTCCAGCGATGACTCCAGTACGGTGAGCGTTTTCTTGCGGGCAACGCGAGCGCCTTCCAGTTTTTGCTGCTGATCCTGCTGCTGAATCAGTAGTGATTGCTGTTGCGCCTGTTTTTCTACCCGCGTCGCTTTCTGTGCTGAAAGGTCGCTGCGGGTTTTTTTCAGCTCGTCGATGGATTTTTGCCGCGCTGCATTAAGGTAACCGAAATAGGCCAGAATACGTTCACTGCGCTGACTTTCCTCACCACTGAGTATGAGTTGTAGCCCGCTGTGTTGACCCTGACGGAAAGCCGCATCAAGTTGCCCGGCCAGCAGTTTTTGCTGGCGATCCTGTTGATCCTGTAATGCGTTGATTGACGCGGTCAGAGACGCGATCGCTTTGTTCAGGCCGGAAAGGGTCAATTGCGTTTCGTGCAATTGACGGCTGGCCTGAGCGATGATTTTTTCCTGACTTTGTAGCTGATTAAGCAGTTTGGTACGTTGCTGCTTCTGTAACTGGACGCTTTTTTCTTTAACGGCAATATTCTGCTGAATGCTTTTCAGTTCAGATTTATTGTCTTCGGCAGCCTGGCTGGCGACGGGCAGCAGTAATCCAGCGCAAAGCATGCAGCTGGAAAGAATGAACACGGCAAGATGCGATGGAGCGCCGCTGGCTGATCCATTACCCTGGGTTCGGAGAAGTGAAACTGTCGCGTTTTGCCTCATAGGTCCAGGATTATTTCACGATGAACAGCCGCTTACCAGCTATCTCAACGGCTTTTGCGTTTCCATTAATGACAGACTCCCGGTGAGGGTATGGGAGGGGTGAAGCAAAATGGCCTGTCCCGCGAAGAAATATTGTGCAACAAATAACCAAACAATAAGGTGGCTGTCGCAAGGCCGACTGGTGATTTGCACTTAAGGCAATTTTTTTTGCAGATCTGCCCCAGAAAACAGAACTCCAGCCGCTTCACGACTGTACATGACCGCAGTGGTAGGTATACTCAGAAGCCTTGTTTTAGCTTATTAACCCGCTTCGGGAGCTGTTACCCCTCATGCAAGATATTATGCAGTTTGCAGGCAACCATACCATCCTCAGTCTGGCGTGGGTTGCGCTGTTGGTTTTAGTGATCGTGACTACTGTTAAGGGTATGTTTTCCAAAGTGAAAACAATCAGCCGTGGTGAAGCAACCTACTTAATTAACAAAGAAAACGGTGTGGTGGTTGATGTGCGTTCACGCGATGACTTCCGTAAAGGCCATATTTCTAATGCCATTAACTTGCTGGCTGCTGATATCAAAAAAGGCAGCTTTGGTGAGCTGGAAAAGCATAAAGCCCAGCCAGTGATTGTGGTCTGCGCAACCGGCACTTCTGCTATCGATTCTGCTGCTCAGCTTAATACGGCCGGCTTCGGGCGGGTTTTTGTTCTCAAAGATGGCGTATCAGGATGGAATGGTGAAAATCTTCCACTGGTGCGAGGCAAGTAAAATTCGGAGTTACAACATGGCTAATGTTGAAATCTATACCAAAGCGACCTGTCCTTTTTGTCACCGTGCAAAAGCGCTGTTAAGTCAGAAAGGCGTTAAGTATCAGGAAATTGCTATTGACAGTGATGCCGCCAGGCGCGAAGAGATGATTAACCGAAGTGGCCGCACGACGGTCCCACAGATTTTTATTGATGCTCAACACATCGGTGGCTGTGACGACCTCTATGCACTTGATGGCCGCCAGGGCCTGGACCCGCTATTAAAATAAAACGGCCAGCTTACGAATTAACGGATTGTTTAACACATAGGATTACGTAACATGTCAGAACAAAACAACACCGAGATGTCTTTCCAGATTCAGCGTATTTACACTAAAGATGTCTCGTTTGAAGCACCTAATGCCCCCCAGATTTTTCAGAAAGAATGGGAGCCAGAAGTCAAACTGGATCTGGATACTGCTTCAAGTCAGCTGGCTGATGACGTCTTTGAAGTCGTTCTTCGTGTCACGGTAACCGCGACCGTGGGTGAAGAAACGGCGTTTCTGTGCGAAGTGCAGCAGGCAGGTATCTTCTCTGTATCTGGCATTGAAGGCAACCAGATGGCACATTGTCTCGGTGCATATTGCCCGAATATCCTTTTCCCCTATGCACGCGAATGCATTACCAGCCTGGTTTCTCGTGGTACTTTCCCGCAGCTGAATCTGGCCCCGGTCAACTTTGATGCACTGTTTATGAACTATCTTCAGCAGCAGGTAAGTGAAGGTGACGCACCGCAGCAGGATGCGTAATGCCACAGGCTAATGCGTCAATGAGCGTTATCGGTGCCGGATCTTATGGCACCGCTTTGGCCATCACGCTGGCACGTAATGGTCATCAGGTGGTGATGTGGGGCCATAACCCACAACATCAGGCACGGTTACAGGCCGATCGCTGTAATATTGCTTTTCTGCCTGATGTCACCTTTCCTGATTCTCTGCGCATTGAACTCGATCTGGCGACGGCTATTGCCGCCAGCCGTGACCTGCTGGTGGTCGTTCCCAGCCATGTGTTTGGTGATGTGTTACAGCAAATCAGGCCGCATCTGCGAGCAGACTCACGCATTGTCTGGGCTACCAAAGGCCTGGAAAAAGAAACGGGCCGGTTGTTGCAGGACGTGGCTCGCGAAATTCTTGGTGAGGGGATCCCGCTGGCGGTGATTTCAGGGCCAACCTTTGCTAAAGAGCTGGCGGCAGGCCTGCCTACCGCTATCGCACTGGCGGCAACGGATATTGGGTTTGCGCAAGAGCTGCAAACGTTATTGCACTGTGGTAAGAGCTTTCGTGTTTATAACAATCCTGACTTCACGGGTGTCCAGTTGGGTGGCGCGGTAAAAAACGTGATTGCAATTGGTGCCGGTATTTCTGATGGCATCGGTTTTGGCGCAAACGCAAGAACGGCGTTGATAACCCGCGGTCTGGCGGAGATGACCCGTCTGGGAGCAGCGCTGGGTGCAGACCCGAGCACCTTTATGGGCATGGCGGGTCTGGGCGATCTGGTGCTTACCTGCACTGATAACCAGTCCCGTAATCGCCGTTTTGGCATGATGCTGGGGCAGGGAATTGACGTGGAAACGGCGCAGAACAATATAGGCCAGGTGGTTGAAGGTTTTCGAAATACCAAAGAAGTTAAGGCGCTGGCAGCCCGCTGTGGCGTGGAAATGCCAATAACCGAGCAGATTTATCAGGTATTGTATTGCGAAAAAAATGCACGGGATGCAGCATTGAGCTTACTTGGACGCGCCAGGAAAGATGAAAACAGCGCCAGCTGAGACAGGGATGCCCGGCGTCGTAGCTTTCGGTGTTTCACGGAGGCTATATTTTAGGGGGAAGATGTCATGCCGTGTGTAGAGCCTGAACTGGTCTGGAAGTATATTAAAGCGGAAGCGTGGGCCCTTGCGGACTGCGAACCAATGCTGGCCAGTTTTTACCACGCCACGTTGTTAAAACATGACGATCTGGGCAGCGCACTGAGTTACATGTTGGCCAATAAACTGGCCAACCCCATTATGCCTGCCATTGCTATTCGTGAGATTGTGCAGGAAGCCTATCAGCAAGATCCTTCAATGATTACGTCGGCAGCATGTGATATCCAGGCTGTGCGTCAGCGTGACCCCGCCATTGATAAATATTCCACGCCCCTGCTGTATCTGAAAGGCTTTCATGCCTTGCAGGCCTATCGTATTGGTCACTGGCTGTGGAATGAAGGGCGCCGGGCATTGGCAATCTATCTGCAAAATGAAGTTTCTGTCTCTTTTGCTGTGGATATCCATCCGGCAGCAAAAATTGGTCGTGGCATTATGCTCGATCATGCTACCGGTATTGTGGTCGGTGAAACGGCGGTGATTGAAGATGATGTGTCGATTTTACAATCGGTGACGCTGGGTGGTACGGGTAAAACGTCGGGCGATCGCCATCCCAAAATCCGTGAAGGCGTGATGATTGGTGCCGGTGCCAAAATTCTTGGCAATATTGAGATTGGCTGTGGAGCGAAAATCGGTGCAGGCTCTGTGGTCCTGCAACCTGTGCCACCTCATACCACTGCTGCGGGTGTTCCGGCGCGCATTGTCGGTAAACCGAACAGCGACAAACCGTCAATGGATATGGATCAGCACTTCAATGGCATGGTGGCAGGCTTTGAGTTCGGGGACGGGATTTAACCCGTTTTAATCAACGCACCGCCATAATCTAACTGCCGCCATGCCTCATATACCACTACTGATACTGCATTTGACAGGTTCATGCTGCGGCTGTTTGGCAGCATGGGAATGCGGATTTTCTGTTGAGCAGGCAGCGCATTTAATACGCTGTCAGGCAGTCCACGTGTTTCCGGCCCGAAAAGCAGATAATCCCCTGCCTGATAACTGACCGCACTGTGTGCGGGTGTGCCTTTGGTCGTCAAAGCAAACAGCCGTTCGGGCGCTTCCTTCTCGATAAACGCATTGTAGTCAACATGGCGCTGAATAGCGGTAAATTCATGGTAATCAAGTCCGGCACGGCGCAGACGCTTGTCGTCCCAGGCGAAACCCAATGGTTCTATCAGATGGAGCAGAAAGCCAGTGTTGGCGCAAAGGCGAATGATATTACCGGTATTAGGGGGAATTTCAGGTTCAAATAAAACGATATTCAACATCGACAGCGGCCCTCATCATCAAGGGCCGCAGCATAGCAAAGATCAGTTGTTGCTGGTATAGAGTGGCAGCCAGATTGTCAGTCGCAAACCGCCAAGCGGGCTGTCATCGGCTTTCACCCAGCCATGATGCTGCTGGATAGCCGTATCGACAATCGCCAGTCCAAGCCCAGTACCGCCTGATTCGCGGTCGCGCGCTTCATCCGTACGATAAAAGGGCCGAAAAATTTGCTCACGATCTTCAGCGCTGACACCTGGGCCATCATCATCGACATGAATGGTGATCCCTTGTTTATCTACTGAGAAGCTCACCATGATTTTTGACCAGGAGTAGCGCAGCGCATTGCGGACAATATTTTCCAGGGCGCTGTCCAGGGCATTTGGGTTACCGTACAGTGGCCATGGTCCTGGGGGATAAGGGATTTCCAGCACTTTCCCCATCTGTTCCGCTTCAAACTGTGCATCGTCCAGCACCCCTGACCACAGCTGGCTGGCTTTCATCGCCTCACTGACCAGCGCGTTTTTGTGCTGCGTCCGCGAGAGAACTAACAGATCGTTAATCATGCCATCCAGCCGCTGGGCTTCTGTCTCAATACGTTGCAGTTCTTTGCCTTCACCCTGACGGCGGCGCATCAGTGCTGTAGCCAGTTGCAGGCGGGTAAGTGGCGTGCGTAATTCGTGAGAGATATCGGACAGTAAACGCTGTTGGCCGGTCATCATCCTTTCCAGAGCGCTGACCATCTGGTTGAAACTGGCACCCGCCGCCATAAACTCCTGTGGACCCGATTCCAGCTCAGGCCGCTGACGTAAGTTACCTGCGGCGACATCATCTGCTGCGTGTTTCAGCTTGCGCGCCGGTTTCGCCAGACTCCATGCCAGCCATAACAGCAAAGGTGAGCTGATCAGCATAGTAACCATCAGTAACAGCAGGGGGCGGTCAAACAGCAAGTTGATAAAGTCGAGCTGTGTGCTGCCCGCCGGACGGATCAAATAGAGCTGATAGTTATCTTCTCCGTCACGGACCGAGAAGGGGCCAATCATTTCTATTCTGCCGTATTTCTTTTTCTGCGGATGATCGGCATTGTCGGACTGACCAATAAAATTACGGATAACCTGCATTTCATTGTGTTGTGCGCCAATCACCCTGCCTTCGCTGGTCACCAATAGCAGGCGCTGGCCCGGAGGTGCCCATTTGTCAATGGCACGGAATAACCGGCGCCACCACATCAAATCATTCGGCGGGTCCTGAACCAGCTCCGCCTCAACGTGCTGTTCAATCATGATGCCCTGACGCTGCTCGTTATCCAGAAGCGGCGTCATCTGGCGTGTATCCAGTTTGGGCACCATTAAAACCAGCATCAGCACCAGTGCCAGTGTCAGCCAAAAAATGGCGAAGATGCGGGTGGTAAGGCTTGAAATCATGTCGCGGAAACCATCAGATAGCCTCGCCCACGCAGTGTTTTAAACCATGGGTGACCATCTTTACGATCGGGAAGTTTGCGGCGCAAATTGGAAATATGCATATCAATTGCGCGATCAAACGGCGTTAAGCGTTTACCCAATACTTCCTGGCTGAGATGCTCACGAGACACAACCTGCCCCAGATGCTGTGCCAGCAAATAAAGCAGCGTAAACTCAGTCCCGGTCAGTTCCAGCGTCTGGTTATCAAAGCTGGCTTCCTGGCGACCCGGATTCAGGCTCAGGTGATCCACCTCAAGGGTTGGAGAGCTGCTGTCATGCTGTTGCTGCTCGCTCCAGTTCGAACGGCGCAAAATAGCGCGTATGCGCGCCACAAGCTCACGATCGTTAAACGGTTTAGGCAGATAGTCATCGGCACCCAGTTCCAACCCCAAAACACGATCCAGCTCGCTACCGCGGGCAGTAAGCATAATGACCGGCGTCTGGTGGTGCTGACGGAGTTCTTTTAAGGTATCAATGCCGTTTTTCTTTGGCATCATTACGTCAAGCAATAGCAGGTCAACCGTACTGTCCAGCAGGCCCAGCGCTTGTTCACCATCGCTGGCGACCAGTACATCAAAGCCTTCCATTTCAAGTAATTCTTTCAGCAGCGAAGTCAATTCGCGGTCATCGTCAACCAACAGGATTTTATGCATTTTTATTGCCCTCCGCAGGCAAAATACCGTGAACGAATACCGTCAATCCATGACTTTACGTAGTTTTACACCGCCTGACGCATGTTTTCAGCTGGCTCCGTAGACTGGCTCGCGTTGAATCGGAAAGTGGAAACCAAACCCGGAGTAAGCGATGCGCATAGTTACCGCCGCCGTTGTGATACCCACGCTGATGATAGGCTCATCTGGCGCGTGCGGCGCAAAAGTGACGACGGCTGACAAGATGCATCATGACGACGCGGTGTCACGCAATATGACCTATATCCCACAGAGTCACATGTTTGATGGGATCCATCTTTCCGAACAGCAGCGCCAGCAAATGCGAGATTTGATGCAACAGGCTCGCCATAAGTGTTCTTCCATAAGTATTAACGATTTAGAATATCTGCATGACATGATTATTGCAGATAAATTTAACGAAGCCGCCTACAAAGCACAGTTGGACAGCCTGGCACTGAAGGAAATTGACCGTCAGGTTGAGATAGCTCGTGTACGAAACCAGATGTACCACCTTCTGACACCAACTCAGCAGGATGTCCTGAACCACAAACACCAGCAGCGTATTGATGAAATGCGCAAACTGGCAAATATGCAGCAGGCTTCAGCGCTATATGAAGCGGGCAGTATCGATAGTAGTCAGTAATACCGTATCCCTGTTTCCTTGCCATAGACACCATCCCTGTCTTCCCCCGCATGATGCGGGGTTTTTTTTATCAATGACTTACCTCTCAATCTAAGCAAATACAGCCACTTAGAAAAAATTGTAACGGTGTGGAGCGGTTTTAAAATTCTCTGAATGTGAACGCTCAGAGAGGGAATCTATAATGTCACTTTACCGTTAAAAGGATTCAGCGCGACGGCGTTGTGCAGGCAGTCAGGCGCAAGGTACGCGAAGGCCTCCTCTTTAGCTTGTTCTCCAGTTCCTCATAAACAGGCATGGTTCGCTTTTTATCGTTTTTAGTTTTCAAAAAGATAACCCTGCAGCCTGTTATCTGCGCTGATTTCAGCGTTGCAACCTCCGTCCATCTTCCTCCGCCCTTCAGGCACAAAAGCGCGTCATGTAAGAGCAGGCATGGCTAATCAGTGGATAACTCACAATCTGAATAATAGTGGCTGCACGACGTGCTCAGAGCTGAGGTTAAGCTGTCTGATATGGATTGCAATGCGGAAAATGATGAACTGTAATTGTTGTTTATCTTTCTGTTATGTAAGTATTTATTGGGTGGAATTAACGCATCACTCAAACCATTGAGGTGCGTGATATGTTTCATTGCCCGTTGTGCCAGCTTGCCGCCCACGCACGCACAAGCCGTTATATGACCGACACGACCAAAGAGCGTTATCACCAGTGCCAGAACGTGAATTGCAGCGCCACATTTATCACGTTTGATTCGGTGCAGCGTTACATTGTTAAGCCGGGTGAGATAAATGCCGTCAGGCCGCATCCCTTGCTATCTGGCCAACAAACTATGTGGATGTAACCACCAACAACAAGCCCCGCGATTGCGGGGCTTTTGGTTTGCAGAGATGCCATTTTCCACCATATTTGATAAGGTCAGTTTCGCTTATCAATTTCGTCAGGAAGACACAATATCATGGCTGTAATCCCGCTTATGCCTCCAGGGGCTTCTCATTGATAGCAAAAAATCTTCAGGAAGCCCGCTATCGTGGCATGCCCTGCAACATGGCTACACCGCCTGTTTATTACTGGTTTTACCAGCAGATTCGCAATAAGGGGCCGTGGGACTATAAACAGCAAGGAGCCAGCTACCAAAATTTTGGTAATTTTAATTACGGTGCAACGGGCGTTGTTGCCGGAATACCAGAAGAAATATTGTTACGTGGAGCTGGCTGGGCGTAATGCCGGGCGGGAACAGCTGATCCACGGTGGGGGCACTGGTACCGCGATATCCCGTATGGTGATGACCCGCGCGATCAGCACTGGATTCAACAGAGGATAGATTATGCAAATCGACACGGCTGTTAAGTATGAGTGGTAGCTCCGAAAACTTACGATGTTCCTGTGACGCATGGTTATCGTCGGCGGACTGCTGTGGTGTTCCGAAAACGCTCCACACGATGGCCGCTTAATCAGTCAGAAACAACTAACGCTGGCCGGTAAGATTTACTCGTTTTCAACGCCAGCCCTTCTCTACGATGGTAAAACGTTAGTCGTGCCCCGTGTTGAACGCAACGGCTCACTCCCCGAAGACAGCGCTATGGCTGGTTTTTTTTAATATCAGCTCCATGTTTTTTAAGTGGGAAGTGAAAGTTGGACGGTTCATCAGCCCGTGGGGAATTCTTCAAAGACAGCCTGTTTTAGTCGGTTTATATTTCATGATGAGGCCAACGTATTGAGGCTAATCGGAATAAGTTTTCATTTTCAGGCCTGAATGCTTTTATTTACAGAATAAAATTCATTTTTTGTTTCATTTTATTGTTTTTTCTTACAAAAATAATAAATTTACCGATTTTTTCGATAGAAGAAATTTAATTTTCGTGATCTTGACGGATGGCTTCAGTAATCTTCCATAATATACGGTGCTTTGGTTTTTTTGGGGGGTTGATGGGCGAGGCAAAAATACAACGGATTTTGGTTATCCGCATTGATTTTCTGGGTGACATGGTTTGCACAACACCATTTCTACACTCCTTACGAGTGCGTTGGCCACAGGCGGAAATCCATGTTCTGGCTAATAAATACAATGCTCCAGTGCTTGATAATAATCCTGATGTTAATGTCGTTCACCAATATATTTATTCGAAGAACAGAAGTAAAAATCCCAGGGAGGGTTTTTTCAATTCTTTGACAGACAGGCTTTGTTTGATATTAAGGTTGCGAAAAATTAAGTTTGATTTGGTTGTTATACCAAATGGTGGAATGAATAAAAACGCAATCAATTTCGCTAAACAATTAAATGTTCCTGATTGTCGCTGGCACAATGCTGATACCGAGTTCGACGACAGGAAACGGTCCCATGTTGAAACAAGACCCATGATGCATGAGGCATTATCTGGCTATAAACTCGTTCCCGAGTTGGCTATCCCTGAAGTGCTTTCATTACGTGTTTACCCACACAGCGATCTTAAAATAAAATGGCATAACCTGTTCAGGGATAAACAGAGGTGCAGGGTTGGGCTGTTTGTCTCGAATAACAGTTATGAAAGGAGCTGGGACTGGGATAAATGGAAGTCGCTGGCGGACGCGTTGGCAGTGTTTTATGAGGTGGTCGTATTTCATTCACCTGAAGAGATATTCCCTGAGGGGTGGGACAATATGGCAAATGTATGTCGCGTATCAACGCCGACTTTACCAGACCTGACAGCGGCGATGACGCATCTTCAGCTGACGGTATCGGCTGACAGCGCGCCCGTGCATCTCTCCTGCGCATTAAATATTCCGGTGGTTGCGTTATTTGAGTCCCGGCCAGAGAAATATCTTCGCTGGTATCCGGTTGGTGTAAGAAATATCATGATTCATGAAGGAAAACGCGTCAATGATATTTCGGTTTCATCTGTGCTGACAGCGGTGAAGAAAGTTTTAGATGAGGCGAAAAGTGATGAGGTATAACAGTACGGGAATGAGGGTTACAGTATATCTATGTGTATCCTCAAAAAATAATAACAGGATTCTGACTGAATCTGAAAAGACCTGTAACAGGCAAAGGCGTGACGGATAGTAAACATGGTCTGACTGGAGGGGCAGACTACTGTCGACGATAGTTTGTGATGATTGCCATGAATTAGCGAAATCAACAGGTAAAGGTATTAAAGCAGAATAAACCGAGGGGGCGATATAAGCGGGAGTTCTGCGCCGATGAGTTGTGTTCTGAACGGGGTAATCATTAATTAAAGCGGTTTATAAAAAACGGTTTTTTGACTTTTGTTTCGGGGCCATATCAGGATGCGAAATACAGTATACTGATTGTTCTGTAGTAAACGGAGCAGGACATGGAACAACACTATGCGCGTTTGGTGAATTCGGCCGCAGTGGCGGCAACCACGCTGGCCTCACTCTTACTGTTAGTGAAAATTTTTGCCTGGTGGTATACCGGCTCTGTCGGTCTGTTGGCGTCGCTGGTGGACTCACTGGTAGATATTGCTGCTTCTCTGACCAATCTTTTGGTGGTGCGCTACTCTCTTCAGCCTGCTGACGACGAGCACACTTTCGGTCACGGTAAAGCAGAATCTCTGGCCGCGCTGGCACAAAGTATGTTTATTTCCGGTTCGGCGCTGTTCCTTTTCCTGACGGGTTTACAACACATTACTTCACCCAATGAAATACGTGCTCCTCTGGTCGGGATTGTGGTGACCCTGTTAGCGCTGTTTTCCACACTGATACTGGTGACTTTTCAGCGTTGGGTTGTGCGACGTACCCGCAGCCAGGCAGTTCGTGCCGACATGCTACATTACCAGTCTGACGTGATCATGAATGGTGCAATTTTGCTGGGGCTGGCGCTCAGTTGGTATGGCTTCAGGCGTGCTGATGCACTTTTTGCACTGGGTATTGCTGTCTGGATCCTCTACAGTGCGCTACGTATGGGCTATGACGCTGTGCAGTCACTGCTCGACAGAGCACTGTCAGAGGAAGATCAGCAGGAGATTAAGCACATTGTCTCCAGTTGGCCAGGTGTGCAGGGCGCACATGATATTCGTACTCGCCAGTCTGGTCCAACCCGCTTTATTCAATTACATCTGGAACTGGATGATAACCTGCCATTACTCCATGCTCATCGCATTGCGGAGGAAGTTGAGCAAGCGTTGCTGGCAGGTTTCCCCGGCGCAGATATTACTATTCACCAGGACCCTTGCTCGGTCGTTTCCGAATCGCATCATATGCGTTAAGATTCCAGTTAAATGCGTGTTTCATTTCCTTATTGCCGGGAATGAGAAGGGGAAGAAAATAGCGGAATGTTCACTGACCTGAATCAATTCAGCTCACAGGCTTTGTTATACTATTACCATTATCAGTTCGTAAAATCGTTCGCGTCTACTGCTTCCCCGCGTCGTTAAGAATTTTTAAATTTGCATTAACAAGTTCAGAGGTTGTGATGATTAAAAAAATCGGTGTACTGACAAGTGGTGGTGACGCTCCCGGCATGAATGCAGCCATCCGGGGAGTTGTCCGCGCCGCATTGAGTGAAAATTTGGAAGTTTTTGGAATTTATGATGGCTATATGGGACTGTATGAAGACCGCATGATGAATCTGGATCGCTACAGCGTATCGGATATGATCAACCGCGGTGGGACCTTTCTTGGTTCGGCCCGTTTCCCTGAGTTCCGTGAAGAATCTGTCCGTGCTGTTGCCATTGAGAACATGAAAAAGCGCGGTATTGATGCGCTGGTGGTTATTGGTGGTGATGGCTCCTATATGGGTGCTAAGCGTCTGACCGAAATGGGGTTCCCATGCATTGGTTTGCCCGGCACTATCGATAATGACGTTGCAGGGACTGACTACACCATCGGCTATTTCACCGCGCTGGAAACCGTGGTGGAAGCAATTGACCGGCTGCGGGATACTTCTTCTTCTCACCAGCGTATTTCTATTGTGGAAGTGATGGGACGCTATTGTGGCGATTTGACGCTGGCGGCGGCGATTGCCGGTGGCTGTGAGTTTATTGTGCTGCCTGAGATCCCCTACACCCGTGAAGAACTGGTGGAGGAAATCAAAGCGGGTATCGCGAAAGGGAAAAAACACGCTATTGTGGCGATAACCGAGCACATTTGTGATATCGACGAACTGGCTAAATATATTGAATCTGAGACAAAACGTGAGACTCGTGCCACCGTTCTCGGTCATATTCAGCGAGGCGGTGCGCCGGTAGCCTATGACCGGATTCTGGCTTCCCGGATGGGGGCTTATTCTATTGAGCTGCTGTTACAGGGGTATGGCGGCCGTTGTGTGGGCATTCAGAACGAAAAAATGGTGCATCATGACATTATTGATGCCATTGAAAACATGAAGCGTCCGTTTAAAGGTGACTGGCTGGAAACGGCTAAGAAACTTTACTGAGATAAATCAAGGCACTGAAGTCGAGTGCCTTTTTTACGCCAACTGTTATTCCATTCAGCTATTAAGGCTACTTTTTAATTCTTTAAAACGTAAAAGAGTTTATGTCACGCTCGTCTTAACAAATAGACTCTGGGAGCGTGAGTGAGATGAATAAGTGGAGTGTGGGGTTGACCCTGTTGCTGGCTTCAACCAGTGTTCTGGCGAAGGATATCCAGCTGTTAAATGTGTCTTACGATCCAACCCGTGAGCTGTACGAGCAGTATAACAAGGCGTTCAGCGCACACTATAAGCAGGAAACCGGTGACAATGTGGTGATCCGCCAGTCACATGGTGGGTCCGGCAAACAGGCCACGTCGGTAATCAATGGTATCCGCGCCGACGTAGTGACACTGGCGCTGCAATCTGACGTGGATGCGATTGCTGACCGTGGGCGTATTGATAAAAACTGGATCAAGCGCCTGCCGGATAACTCCGCTCCCTATACCTCCACTATCGTATTTCTTGTTCGCAAGGGTAATCCCAAGCAAATACACGACTGGCAGGATCTCACCAAACCAGGCGTATCCGTTATTACGCCTAATCCAAAAACCTCCGGTGGCGCACGCTGGAATTATCTGGCTGCCTGGGGCTGGGCGATGGATAAAAATAAGGGCGATACGACTAAAGCTCAGGCTTACATTAAGGCGCTGTTTAAAAATGTCGAAGTCCAGGATTCCGGCGCAAGAGGTGCCACGAATACCTTTGTGGAGCGTGGGATCGGGGATGTGCTGATTGCCTGGGAGAATGAAGCCTATCTGGCGGTGAATAAACTGGGTAAAGATCAGTTTGAAATTGTCACGCCAGGCGAATCCATCCTTGCGGAGCCTACTGTGTCGGTGGTGGATAAAGTGGTGGACGAGCGTGACACCCGTAAAGTTGCCGAAGCATACCTGAAGTATCTCTACTCGCCTGAAGGGCAGGAGATTGCGGCCAAAAATTATTATCGTCCCCGCGATCCCGCGGTGGCAAAAAAATACGCCAGCACTTTCGCACCGGTGAAGCTGTTTACTATCGACGATGCTAAGTTTGGAGGCTGGAGCAAAGCACAGAAAACGCATTTTGCCGATGGTGGCACCTACGATCAGGCAATGCAGCGCTGAACACGAGATTTTCTACCAGGGCCGGGCATCAACCCGGCCTGATGTTTTGCTGTCTGCCACATCTTCGTAACCATTATTTCATCAATCACCAGGATATATTATTTGAAATGATCTTCTATACTGATCGGTTTACATTGTGGGCGAACAAAGCTCAGAGGTTTCAGACATGCAGGGGCAAAAGCATACCCTCATCGTAGTGGCATTAGTTGGGGTTGTGGTGACAGCGGGCTGCGCCTCTGTTGCGCTAAGTCATAAAACCAGCGCGGATGCCTTATGGAATATAGTCAGTCAGAAATGTGTGCCGAATCAGCAGAAGAATCATGATCCTACGCCATGCCGCCTGGTTGATCTCCGTTATGATTACGTGCTGCTGAAAGATCGCACCGGGCCACTGCAATTTTTGCTGATCCCGGTTCAAAAGATCACCGGTATTGAAAGCCCGAAATTACTGCATCCTGCTACCTCCAATTTTTTTGCTGAGGCCTGGCGTGCCCGCCATTACATGGCAGAAAAACGTGGCCAGCCGATAAACGACAGCGCCGTATCTTTAACGGTCAATTCACTGCGCGGCAGAACGCAGAACCAGCTACATATCCATATTTCCTGTCTGCGGCGAGACATTCGCCAGCGTCTGGACAGTCTGTCTTCGACACTGAACGGCACGTGGCAGTCTGAACAGTTGGGAGAACACCAGTATCAGGTCAGGACGATGAGTGGCGATGAGATGCAGAAGACCAGCCCGTTTATTCACGTCGCTAACGAACTGCCCGGTGCCCGGGAAGAGATGTATAAATATGGTATCGCTGTTGCCGTGTTGCCTGATGGACGCCGTGTACTGATGGTCATTAAGCGCGATTTACTGTCAATGAACCGTGGTTCTGCAGAAGAGCTACAGGACCACAGTTGCAGTATTCTGAAATCGTAACGGCTTAGCGTTTTATTGTGGCTGATGCCATCGGTTTGTCGTCAGCGTACTTTGCCGTGGCAATCCATGCGGCACAAAACAGTGTTAAACGCGCAAAGAAATAGAAAAATGCCATCAGCCCCAGAACTGAGCCGAATGCTGCACCTGATGGCGAAGAAGCCAGTTTCGGCAGCGTTAACGTCATGATAAATTTGATCGTTTCGAACCCCACAGCGGCAAGCAGAGTACCCCGTAACAATGCTTTCTTGCGGGGTTTATGGCGAGGCAATATCCAGAAAATCCACAGAAAAAGCAGATAATTAGCCAGAACCGATATCGACAGTGCAATCAGCGTCATTGCCGGACGCAGCCACTCAATGCCATCTAATCCCAACGCACGGACAATGGTTGCCTGAGCAGCCCCGGCAATGGATGTCAGGGAGAGCGTCACAATGAGTGCCGTCACCAGACCCGTCAGCGAAATAAAGTCACGGGAATACTTAAACCAGAGTTTCTCTTTGTCCTGCTCGTTACGTTCCCAAACATCACGTGATTGCGCGCGAATAGCCTCACGCAGATTACCCATCCAGCTGATCCCTGAATAGAGCGCAATAAGCAGGCCGGTCAGGCCAACCGTTGTTCGCTGTTGTACGGCGGTGTTTACCGTATTTTTCAGCGTTGAGGCAAGGCCAGGATCGCTGATGCTGTTGACGATCTTATTAATCAGCTCCGTCAACAAATTCTGATTAGACGCCAGCACGAAGCCCACGGCGGCAAAGGACACCATCAGGATTGGTATCAGGGAGAGAAAGGAGAAATAGGTGATGGCAGCACCAAACTGGCTACCCAGCCGGTCGTTAAAGCGTTCTCCCGCACGGATAAAATGGGCCACGGCGTGGTTCGCCTTGAACCGGGTGGCCAGGGTTGAAATGCGACCAATCGATTTGTCGACGGCTTGATTTCCCGTTTTGATATTAATCAGTGGTTTCTCTTCGGAGTGCTGTACATCTGTCGTTTTTTTTTCCGTCATGAAACCTTCTTCGTTTTCTTCAGGAGTGGACCGTAAGCAAATTATAACCTGCCGATCGGTTTACGTAATGTCGCATCGCACTGCTCAGTCATGCCTCAGACCTGTGCACCTGCCTCGCCAGATTGCGGCAAGGATTATCGGGGCAGGCTATGCGTTTTTGACGCTTGTAAGAAAAGGAAACGCCATCCGATTAAGAAACAGAGGCTTAGCTTATTAACTGCATGCCAGATTCAGCCGCCGGACCTGGTTGTGACATATGCATGTGGAGAGCGTCCGTTCCCATTTTCAGCAAAGCATTATTTCTGACAGGCTAACTGTAGCGCTCCGTGATCCCGGAAAAGAATATGTGTTTTCTGAGAAAGGGGCAGGCATTGAACCTTTGATGCTGGTTGGCTCGTCCGGCGAGGTTTTTTAATTCAGGCGGAAAAGCGAACATCGCGGTATTGAAAAAGGTGAGTTACGGGTCTTTACGGAAAAATTGATGAACTGGAAAGCAAAAAAAGCCATCAGTCAGGTCTGGCATGTAAAATTCAGCTATTTCCCCAGGATAGGAGGCGTGACAACGGTATCAAAAATTCTGCGAGGGATGCAGCAAAACAAATACGCAGATTTATGCTCATCAGCTGAAGGCAAGAAGAACCAATATTGCAAAATGCAACGACTGTCCTTGCCTTCACCCGTTTACCAGCGGCGGCTCACCGTTTTTAGCAAATTCAGATGCTGACAGTGCCGTCGATCACCGTGACCGTTTTGCCGCCAATCCACACGCCGTCGGCATCACTGGTGACGCTCAGGCGACCGGCACGTTGCAGCGCTGTACCCTGGCGGACGCGATACTCAGGTTTGATCCCCTGAGCCTGAAGATAACGGGCCAGACAGGCGTTGGCGCTACCCGTGACGGGATCTTCAATCAACGTGCCTTTTTCTGTGAACAGGCCACGCACTTCATAGTGTTCGTTTCCACTGTGTAATGGCCCAAACGGCATCACTCCGTTAACATGCGCTTTACGTGTCAGCCGCTCCAACTCGACCGCGTTGGCCTGAATTGCCAGCACTGCGTCGGCTGATATCATCGGCACCAGCAGCCAGCGGATACCCATATCTGCCACCATGACTGGCAGACGGGTTTCCCACCTATCACTGTTCAGTGCGCTGTCCAGAGGCATATCGCGGAATTCGGTCAGCGTCGCCTCCGGTGCCGCGAAGGCAAGATCGTTATCCTCAGAAATTCTTACGCTCACCAGGCCATGCCCGCATTGCTGAATGATTTTACCGGGGTGCTGCGGCGTCATTCCTGCTTCCAGCAGGGCGTGTGCTGTACCAAGCGTTGGATGTCCGGCAAATGGCAGCTCAAGTTCAGGGGTAAAGATTCGCACCCGATAGTCGGCGGTCGGATCGTCGGCTGGCAGCACAAAAGTGGTTTCCGACAGATTTGTCCAGCGGGCAATGGCTTTCATCTGTTCATCGCTTAAGCCGGTGGCATCAAGCACTACCGCGAGCGGGTTACCGTTCAGTGGAGAAGAGGTGAAAACATCAACCTGTTTAAAAGCACGTAATCGCGCCATCGTGAGTCTCCTTGCTATTGTCAGTGCGGCGAAGGTTGGTTATTAATAGCCTGAGCCTGAAATAAAGTGACGATATTATGCTGAAGATATTAGGAAGAGACTCATCGATCAATGTCAGAAAAGTGCTGTGGCTGTGCGACGAGCTGGATATTATCTGTCGGCGTGATGACTGGGGTGAAGGGTTCAAATCACCGCAGGAGCCGGCTTTTAAAGCGATGAATCCCAACGCGATGATCCCGGTTATTCAGGACGACGATTTTATTATGTGGGAGTCCAATGCCATTATCCGCTATCTGGCGAATGCATACGGCGGTGACTGGCTGTATCCTGACGCTCCCCGTTTGCGTGCGCCGGTCGATCAGTGGATTGACTGGCAGGCGACCGAGCTGAATACGTCGTGGCGGTATGCCTTTATGTCGCTGGTCCGCCATTCACCCGCGCATCAGGATCCGCGTCTGCTGGCCGCTGCCTGTAAAGGATGGTCTTACACCATGGCTATCCTCAACCAGCAACTGGAACGCACCGGTGCATATGTCGCGGGGAGTACCTTTTCACTTGCGGACATTCCTGTCGGCCTGTCCGTTAACCGCTGGTACGAGACGCCATTGGATCATCCCTGCCTGCCTGCGGTTCGCGACTATTATGAACGGCTGACCGAAAGAAAAGGTTACGTAAACTGGGGGCGCAACGGCACGCCCTGAGCATCAGCCAATGCCTGCTGCTATTCCGCTCATTTCACATGCCAGTGCACCGGTTCTTTTCAGTGCCCAACTGTAGCGATCGTCAAACGGATAGCAGCAGCTCAGGCGCATCGCGCTTTTACCGCGTTCACTGAGTGTATAAAGCGCACCGGGCGTCAGGCAGATTTTTTCCTGCAACAGACGATGAAACAGGGCGACACAATCGATATGGCCGGGCAGTTCAACCCAGAACACGAACCCACCGCCGGGCTGAGTGGCCCGTGTCCCTCTGGGAAAATGACGGGCGATCAGGCCGCGTGCTTCATCCATCTGGGCTGCGTAGCGTCGGCGCAGGTTGCGCAGATGATGATCATAGCCGCCCGACTCCAGAAAATGCCCCAGCGTTTCGGAAAGCAGCCGAGATTCTGCCATGGTGGAAACCGATTTAAGTCGCGCCAGTTTTTCATGAAAACGCCCGGCTGCCGTCCAGCCAATATGAAAATCAGGCGCAATGGTTTTGGTGAAACTGGTGCAGTGAATGATCCAGCCATCGCTATCAAAGGCTTTTACCGCCGGTGAGAGTGGCCAGCCGAATTGCAGCTCACAATACAGGCCATCTTCAATCAGCGGGATCTGGTAGTGATTCACCAGCGTTGCCAGGCGCTTTTTGTCGGCCAGTTTCATGGTACAGCCCAACGGATTTTGCGCGGTCGGCATGGCAACCAGCGCCTGTATGCGTTTTTCTTGTAACACCAGTTCCAGCGCATCCAGCGACAGGCCATGCTGGGGGTCGGTGGGAATTTCCAGTACGCTCAGTCCCAGACTGGCGAGGAGTGGGAACAGATAGAAATAGGTTGGGGTTTCCACACCAACGCAGTCGCCTGGTTTAGTGACGGTTCGGAGCGCCAGCTGTAGCGCCTCCATACAGCCGTGGGTGAGCGTGACATCTTCCGCAGTCAGTACCATACCGAGATCCAACGCCCGTCGTGCAATTTCCCTGCGAAGTCGCAGACTGCCGGGCGGCAGCGCATAGCGGCCAATCAGTATCGGTTCCCGGCGTACCAGAGAAGACATAATGCGGGCAATTTTTGCCGTAGGAAAAAAATCACTGTTCTGTGGGCAGGCGAGGGAGATGTTGGTGTAGTCGGGGTGATTTTGTGCGGCAAAAACTGTTTCAATAAGATCCAGCTTCTCGCTGCCCAATGAGTGCACTGTGGACTGAAGACGGTTGGCTGCTTTGATTGATGGCAGCACGCCACGCACATAATAGCCGGACTGTGGTCGTGCTTCGATCAGCCCGCGATCTTCGAGTATCCGGTAAGCCGCCAGTACGGTATTAACACTGACCTGATGATGACTGGCACAGCGGCGAATGGCGGGGAGGCGGCTACCGGGAGGATAAGTCCCGCAGTGAATAGCCTCAGCCAGCGCAATGGCCAGCTGCTGATAGCGTGTGGGATCCTGCGGTTCGATAATGGACACAATTGTTCCTCCGGGAATGGGTACAGTTTGGATAAAAACAATACTGTACCCATAACAATAGTGTTTTTTTGAATCTGTTTCCATCGGTTGCCAATCGGTATCCTGATATTACCTCTCTCCATCAGGACAACTATGATGCTCGATCCCTCTTTTTTCAGTTATGTAACGGTTATGTCGATCACGCCAGGCCCTAACAATCTGATGCTGGCAACCTCAGGCGTTAATTTTGGTATGCGAAGAACATGGCCAATGGTCATGGGGATTTTGTTTGGCTGTGCGATTCAGACTGCCATAGCGGGCGTGATGTTAGATGTGTTACTTCAGTGGATGGGTGCGGTCCGATTGCCGCTGGCAATACTGGGCTGTATTTATTTGCTGTGGCTGTCCTGGAAAATTTTTCGCTCAGGCGCACCTGAAATGCAGGAAAAGGCCCGTCCCATGACCTTACTGGGTGGCGCGCTGTTTCAGGCTGTAAATCCTAAGGCGTGGCTGATGGCTGTCAATGTTGCCCTGATGTACACCTCAAGCAATGGCATTCTGGCGGTGGCGGTGGGCTTTATGGCACTCAATTTACCCTGCATTCTGGTTTGGGCAGTGATGGGGGACCGGATGGGGCGTCATTTGCAGATACCGTGGAAATTGCGTCTGTTCAATACCTGCATGGCACTGTCGCTGGTGGCCACCACGGTATGGATGCTGGTGGAAACGATCCGTTTCCACTGATTGCGTTGATTAGCGAACCGGTACGGTAGTAAAAAGAGGGTGGCTGGCCACCCTTTTCAGACAGTAACAGACATTATTTACCGATCGCTGCCGCGTCCTCATCCGTGCTTTCATCGTTAGCCGCAGAGGAAGGGATATAGTCAAGTTGCAGAATACGGCTGGTTTCCGCCTGCTCATGCTCGGTGGCAGCGACATTACCGTTCAGTTTCTGACCGTAAGAAGGAATAATCGCTTTCAGCTTTGACTGCCATTCGTCACTGTGGAATTTATCCTTAAAGACTTTATTCATCAGGTCGAGCATGATTGGCGCAGCAGTAGACGCGCCCGGAGAGGCACCCAACAGGGCAGAAATGCTGCCATCCTCAGACGTGACCACTTCTGTTCCCAGTTTAAGCACGCCGCCTTTTTTCTCATCTTTCTTGATGATCTGCACCCGCTGGCCAGCTTTAACTCGCTGCCAGTCCTCTTTCTGCGCTTCAGGAAAATATTCCTGCAATGCTTTAAGACGTGCATCATCGGTCAGCATCACCTGGCCTATCAGATATTTGATCAAATCAACGTTGCCCAGCCCAACGTGCACCATTGGCATAAGGTTGGTTGGGGTGATTGAGCCAAACATATCCCACAGCGAGCCCTGTTTCAGGAACCGGGTAGAGAAGGTCGCAAATGGGCCAAACAGCAGCACCTGTTTACCATCCAGTATGCGAGTATCCAGATGTGGCACCGACATTGGTGGAGCGCCGACGGAGGCTTTACCATAAACCTTCGCCATATGACGTTGCACCAGCTGTGGATTATCAGTGACCAGAAACTCGCCGCCGACCGGGAAACCTGCATAATTTTTCGCTTCAGGAATGTTGGTGCCCTGCAACAGCGTCAGGGCTGCACCACCGGCGCCAATAAAAATATATTTCGCACGCAGGGTCTTTTCTTTACCGCTATTCTTCAGGTCGGCAAGACTGACGTTCCAGCTGCCGTCCTGGTTGCGTTTGAAACGACGTACTTCATGGCGGGTTTGTAGAGTGAAGCGAGAGCTTTTTTGCATGGAGGCAATAAGCTGGCGTGTGATTTCGCCAAAGTTAACGTCGGTCCCAGCGCAGATGCGGGTAGCGGCCACACGTTGCTCTGCATCACGACCTTCCATCATCAATGGTACCCATTTTCTGATTTGCTCCGCATCTTCAGAGTATTCCATCCCCCGGAACAGGGTACTCTTTTGCAGGGCACTGAAACGTTTCTTCAGAAAACGGATATTGTCGTCACCCCAGACAAAACTCATATGCGGGACGCTTTTGATAAAACTGGGCGGATTGTTCAACATGCCTTTCTGCACCTGATGTGCCCAGAACTGTCTGGATAGCTGAAAGGCTTCGTTAATGTTAACTGCTTTCTGAATATCGACGGTGCCGTCGCTGTTTTCCGGCGTATAGTTCATTTCTGCCAGCGCGGCATGTCCTGTGCCTGCATTGTTCCAGCCGTTGGAGCTTTCACCTGAGACGTCCTCAAGGCGCTCAACCATATTGATATGCCAGCCTGGCTCCAGTTCCTGTAAGTAAGCACCCAGAGTTGCGCTCATGATCCCGCCGCCGATCAGGAGTACATCGACGTCTTTTTCCTGGTTCTGTACGGAGGCCTGGCTAAGGTTTTCGGCTGATTTTCGCATGGGGCGACATCTCCATATGTTGATGAATCAACATGTTAAGCAGGTGATACAGCACAGCTCTCAAAGAAGTAAGTCAGGCTGTCTCGCTGAATATAAGGGGATAGCTGGCTGCGGCTCCATATCCCAGGCATGGATGATTTTGCAACCAGTCAGGCTGTCAGAAAATATACCATTGTTATGAGTAAATTAAAAAATTGTTTAAATATTAAAAATGAGAATGAAGAATCAAACCAAATCAATAAGGGTAATAATGGCGGTTGGAAAATGAGTGAGTTGGCATAATAAAATAGATTAATCATGAAGTTACAGATAGTGAAAACGGATGTCTGAAAAGTGTAACAGCTTAGGTTCTGATGCTGAATCGAGTTCACTATCGCCCTAAGTGATTAATTTTCTGGTGTCCGCGAAACGTGCGGCAGTTCACTGAGCTATCCCGCTCCGCAAATGGTGCAGGTTACGCCAGGGCCACAGGTTCTGTTTGGGATGATTTACCGGGAAGTTGCCGTCTGGCTGCGGTGGTGACTGAACTGCCAGTGGGACACAGGATGTTCATATTGCAAGGAAAATGCGGGTTTAGGGTACCGTGGATCGGTATGCGTAAAATTGGCGCTGTGGCCTGGTATTGAGCGTAACCCTTAGGTCGTAAGGTGGGTTTGAAAGCAACGCGGTAAGATGAAAAGCACAGGAAGAGGCGTGTTGGTGAAGCACTAAAACCCTGCACCGCAAACGGTGCAGGGAGAACGGATCAGGCGTTTTTAGCCGCCGCTGCCGCTTTCACAATGGCTGCAAAAGCATCTGCCTTCAGCGACGCGCCGCCAACCAGCGCGCCATCAATGTCCGGCTGTGCAAACAGTTCAGCTGCGTTTTTATCATTCACTGAACCGCCATACTGAATGATGACCTGCGCCGCCACGCTGGCGTCTTTTTTCGCGATATGGTCGCGAATGAATTTGTGTACCGCCTGTGCCTGGGCAGGCGTTGCTGATTTGCCTGTACCGATAGCCCAGACGGGTTCATAAGCGATAACTACGCCATTGAAGGCTTCCGCGCCCTGAGTACTGAGCACCGCATCGATCTGACGGGCACAAACTTCTTCCGTTTTACCGGCTTCATTTTCGGCTTCAGTTTCACCAATGCAAAATACCGGGATCAGGCCTGCTTCTTTCAGCACGGCAAATTTTTTGGCGATCAGTTCGTCGCTCTCTTTATGATAAGTACGACGCTCAGAGTGGCCGATGATGATGTATTTTGCGCCAATATCCTTCAGCATTTCAGCAGAAATTTCACCCGTGAAAGCGCCAGACAGATTCACATCAACGTTTTGTGCGCCGGGCGCAATATGGCTACCTGCAATGGCGTGTTTTGCCTGATCCAGATACATGATCGGCGGGGCAATGGCCACATCGCAGCCATCAATGCTGCTCAGCTCGGTACGCAGACCCGCGATCAGTTCATTGACCATGTGCTTGCTGCCGTTCAGCTTCCAGTTACCCATTACTAGCGGATGTCGCATTATTTCCTCCACGCTTACTGCGCTACGGTTAAATTAGTCTGCCTGAGCAGCGTTACCTGCCAGACAGTATAGAGATGAAAACTTTTTAAGGCTTTGCTTTTCGTCATCTTTGGGAGAAAGTCATTCATTGACCATGGCAAGCTTAACCGGCTCAATAGCAAAGGTCAGCCCCTTGTCACCGTTATCTGCGATGACGTAGCGCACAGCGCCTTCACTCTGGGCAAAATAACGTAACCCTTTTCCCCGGTTAAGCAGATCGTCCAGCCGTTTAAGGCTTTGTTCCTCATTGAGCGTTGGTTCAAAAAAACGCTCCAGCGCCGCCATGTAGGCGCGTGCCGTATCGCGACTGCTTTTTTCTTCCGGGCCTGGGATGGGCAGCCAGGTGATCTGTAACGTTTTGATCTTTCCTGTGCCTGGCTCAAGCGCGGTTGAGGAGTAGATATTTTCGTTGATCTTGCTGGCGGCACGGTTCAGATTACTTTTATCGTCACGGTTGTCGATTACCCGGTATTCAGGGATCTGCAAGGTGGGATTGCAGGCATTATACTTTTCGCGAAACTTGCCGATATTCATATCAAAGGTAGGTGCTCCTGGCAAAAGATAGGGCGCGGTGAGCATATGTTCAGCCCGATCCTGAGTGTCAGCATCGGCTAGCGCCGCAGTCAGTAAGCTGAGTAACATCATGCCCGTGAAAAGCGATTTTTTCATTTTAATCTGCCCTGACCTGTCCATTTAACTGAAGATTAGAGCGGACAATGACTGGCAAAGTCAAAGCCTGACGCAGTTCCGGGAGATAAAAAATGACCTTACAAGCGTGGTGTTTTTCATATCGGGGTAGGCTCGGACGGCGCGATTTCTGGATCTGGCTGGTGTTGTGGCTGGTGCTGTTGGTGGTGCTGTTTATGCTTGCTGCCAACGAGTGGATGAGTGCTCAGACGGCGGCATTTTGCGTGGTCAGCTTGCTGTGGCCAACCAGTGCTGTGGTGGTGAAGCGTCTCCATGACCGCAATAAGCCGGGGTATTGGGGATTTCTGTTGATTGCGGCCTGGATGATGATGGCGGGTAACTGGGAGATGTTGCCAACAAACTGGCAGGGAGTGGCTGGCCGTTTTCTCCCTACGTTGATTCTGGTGACGATGACTCTGGAACTGGGCGTGTTACCCGGCACCAGAGGAGATAATCGCTTTGGCACGGCTGCCTGTCGGGTTAATTACCCCAAACGAAGAACGCCAGATTACCAGTAGTGCTCGCTGGTAATATGGCCCGGTTTACGTTTGAGGTGCTTGCGCATCTGGCGGCTATCTTTTAGCAACTGCTGGGTATCCCTTACCATTTGTGGGTTGCCACACAGCATGATGTGGCTCTGTTTTGCTTCAATTGGCAACCCGACAGCGGCTTCAAGCTGGCCGCTGGCAATCAGTGCCGGGACACGTCCGGTAAGCGATCCGACAACCTCTTCCCGGCTGACCACCGTCTGAATGCGCAGCTTACCTTTATAACGTTGTTGCAATTCCTGCATCAGCGGCAGGTAGCTCAGATCCTGGGCGTAGCGCGCGGCATGGATTAGCACAATATTTTCAAAGCGTTCCAGGTCTTTCCCTTCCTGCAATATTGACAGATAAGGCCCAATCGCGGTGCCGGTGGCCAACATCCACAGCGTCTGGCATGGCGGGATTTCATCCAGTACGAAGAAACCAGCAGATGCTTTGGTGATCATCACCTGCTGACCGGGTTGCAACTGGTGCAAATAAGGGCTGAGTTTTCCTTGCGGGACGTTGACGATATAAAATTCCAGATGCTCATTCGTTGGGGCGTTAACAAAAGAGTAGGCGCGCTGAATGCGTTCCCCCTCTGTTTCCAGTGCCAGTTTGGCAAACTGACCGGCGATAAAAGGGTCTATGGGGGCAGTGACGATAAGACTGAATAAACTGTCTGTCCAGTTTTTCACTTCTTTAATAGTGGCATTAACCCATTCGGCCATAACAACTCCTTAGTCGGTTCAGGGGAACTTGCTGCCTATCTTCGCTACTGGTGCGGTATTTTTCCAGTGACCATTGACCATAAAGCTCATATGAACAAATTATCACGCCGCCACCCGTTGCATCAGCGCCCATACTGCCCCGCCACGCTGGCTGAAGCTCTTTTGCATTTCCCACATTGTCACAGGGTGCGTTCGCTGAATCTGCGGTGTTAGCAAAAATTTTCAGGGCAAAAACTGACAGGTATGACAGCGCTTTGTCATGCCTGTCATGTTCAGAGAATATAGGGATGGAGGCTTACGTCTTTGCGGTCGAGATAATGAACTGACTGTATACGACGAATGGTGCGGGATTTGCCACGAATCAATAATGTTTCTGTGGTGGCCAGATTGCCGCCGCGGGTAATACCTTTCAGCAGATCGCCGCTGGTTATGCCGGTGGCCGAGAAGATGACATTATCGTTACGTGCCATTTCATCCAGTTGTAGTACCTTGCCTGCGGTTATGCCCATTTCCGCACAGCGTCGTAACTCCTGCTCACCCATCGCCCGATTTTCAGGTGTGTCACCTTTTACGTCGTGACGTGCTAACAGCCGCCCCTGCATATCGCCATCCAGTGCGCGGATTGCCGCAGCTGAAATCACCCCTTCTGGCGCACCACCGATGCCGTAAAGTACATCCACTTCACTGTCTGGCATACTGGTCAGCAGGGAGGCGGCCACATCGCCATCTGGAATAGCAAAAATGCGAACGCCTAACTGCTTCAGTTGCGCGATAACCAGATCGTGGCGGGGTTTTGCCAACAGGGTAACCGTTAATTCCGTGAGTGGTTTTTGCAACGCTTTAGCGATCCGTTGCAGATTTTTATCCAATGGTTGAGTCAGATCGATGACGCCTTTTGCGCCAGGTCCGACAATCAGCTTCTCCATGTACATATCAGGCGCATTCAGGAAACTTCCTTTATCACCCACGGCCAGTACGGCTAATGCATTCGCCTGTCCCATGGCGGTCATTCTTGTGCCTTCAATCGGGTCAACGGCAATATCCACATTGTCACCTTTGCCCGTGCCGACCTTTTCACCGATATACAGCATTGGGGCTTCATCAATTTCCCCCTCGCCAATAACGATCTGGCCGTTGATATCCACTTTATTAAGCATGATACGCATGGCGTGAACAGCTGCATCGTCGGCGGCATTTTTATCACCGCGTCCCAGCCACTTATACCCTGCCAGCGCCGCAGCTTCTGTGACGCGTGAAAATTCAATGGCGAGTTCTCTTTTCATGGTTTGCCCTGGAGAGGAGATTGGGCGGGGGAGTTTATCACAGGAGCCAAAAGGGAGGAAAACGCCCGTGATGACCATCATCACGGGCGGGGTACATCGTTTATGCGTCGTCCTGCTCTTCCCATGCCTGGGCACGGGCAACGGCTTTTTTCCAGCCGGCATAGCGGAAGTTACGTTCTGAGCTTTCGATGCCAGGGCGGAACTCACGCTCGATAACGGCTTTCTCACGCACTTCGTCCAGATCTTTCCAGAAGCCAACGGCCAAACCAGCGAGGTAAGCTGCACCTAATGCCGTTACTTCGCGGACTTCAGGACGTTCAACGCGGGTGCCAAGGATATCGGACTGGAACTGCATCAGGAAGTTGTTGGCGACCGCACCGCCGTCCACGCGCAGCGATTGCAGGCGGGTATCAGCATCATTCTGCATCGCTTCCAGTACATCACGCGTCTGATAGGCAATCGACTCCAGGGTGGCGCGAATAATGTGGTTAGCATTTGCACCGCGTGTCAGGCCGAAAATCGCACCGCGCGCATACGGGTCCCAGTAAGGTGCACCTAAACCCGTGAACGCAGGAACCACATATACGCCGTTGCTGTCTTTCACTTTCATCGCGAAGTATTCAGAATCGGTGGAATCACCAATCAATTTCATCTCATCACGTAACCACTGAATGGATGCCCCACCGATAAACACAGCCCCTTCGAGCGCATAGTTTACTTCACCACGTGGACCACAGGCGATAGTGGTCAGCAGGCCATGAGTTGATGCTACCGCTTCAGTCCCGGTATTCATCAACATAAAGCAGCCGGTACCGTAGGTATTCTTCGCCATGCCGGGCTGAACACACATCTGACCATAAAGTGCCGCCTGCTGATCCCCTGCAATACCTGAGATAGGTATGCGCGTACCACCTTTGCCACCGATGTTAGTCTGACCATATACTTCAGAAGACGACTTCACTTCTGGCAACATTTCGCGTGGGATATCCAGGATATCCAGCATACGCTGATCCCATTCCAGCTTGTGGATATTGAACATCATGGTACGCGAGGCGTTGGTATAATCTGTGATATGAACACGCCCCTGGGTCATTTTCCACACCAGCCAGCAGTCAACGGTACCAAACAGCAGTTCGCCACGTTTAGCACGCTCGCGGGCGCCTTCGACGTTATCGAGGATCCACTTCACCTTGGTTCCAGAGAAGTAAGGGTTGATAACTAACCCCGTGGTGCTCTGAATATATTCTTCGAGTCCCTCTTTTTTCAGTTTTGCACAGTAATCAGCGGTACGTGGATCCTGCCAGACGATAGCGTTATATACAGGTTTACCGGTTTCTTTGTCCCAGACGATGGCGGTCTCACGTTGGTTAGTGATGCCGAGCGCGGCGATTTCGTCGGAACGGATATCGGCATGCGCCAGCACTTCGACCAGCGTGGAACTCTGTGATGCCCAGATGTCCATTGGGTCATGCTCGACCCAGCCTGGTTTGGGATAGATTTGCTGAAATTCACGCTGTGAAACTGCCACAATATTGGAATCATGATCCAGTACAACAGCACGGGAGCTGGTTGTACCCTGATCGAGCGCGACTATATATTTTTTTTCTGTGGTCATAAATCCTTCCTGATGATTCAAAAGGTTAGCCTTTACGCTTTATGCTGCTCAGCACGCGCTATCGTCTTATCTTCTTTCTCTACTACTGCAACCGCACCTGGCAGGTTGCGGGAAATCAACATGCGGTAGCCGAACGCACCAACGCTGGCACCGACGATTGGGCCAAAAATTGGCACAAGGAAATACGGAATGTCACGGCCACCGGTGAAAGCAACATTGCCCCAGCCAGCCAGCCATTCAAAGAGTTTAGGTCCAAAATCACGGGCAGGGTTCAGTGCGAAACCAGTCAGTGGGCCGGTGGCGCCACCGATGATGGCAATTAACAGGCCGACAAGCAGAGGGGCCATCGGGCCACGCGGCAAGCCGTTACCGTCATCAGTCAGGGCCATAATCAGCCCCAGCATCACGGCGGTGATGACTGCTTCAACCAGGAAAGCCTGGCCGACGCTGATGTGCGCGTTAGGATAAGTCGAGAAAACCCCAGCAAGTTCAAGACTTTCCACGCTGCCACGAACAATGTGATGCGCCTGTTCGTAATCCAGAAACAGGTTATGATAGAGTCCGTAAACCAAAGCGGCTGAACAGAAGGCACCGGCAATTTGCGCCAGAATATAGGGTACGACTTTACGGGCTTCGAAATTAGCGAAAATACAAAGTGCGATAGTGACGGCTGGGTTTAAATGCGCACCGGAAATGGCAGCACTGAGATAGATAGCCATAGCAACGGCAATCCCCCAGATGATGCTAATCTCCCACAGTCCGAGAACCGCCCCGGCCAGTTTTGTTGCGGCGACACAGCCAGCACCAAAGAAAATAATGGTACCGACTCCCAGGAATTCTGCGATGCACTGCCCTTTGAGCGTGCTTGTTATTTGAGTCATGTTGGCGTTTCCTGAAGGCGAGGTTAAATGTTGAACTGCGTTTTATCTCATTCCCTGAGTGGCCCTGATTATTTGTAGGCTTGTTGTGAATTTATCGTTAACGAGCATAAACGAGAAATAGCGAAATCAAAACTTGTGCTCTGCGTCAAAAAAATGAGCGTTTTCGCGTCTTTTACCAGTTTGGAAAAGGTCGTTCTGATTTTCCTGTTTAATTTTTTATCTTTTTATTAACAATAAACTCACTTTGATTGTGGTCAAATGTTACATTCACCAGGTCTTGACTGAAAAGTGTTACAGACTGCACCCCCTGTCGGTTCGATGCTGGACTTGCCGTGCTGGGGTACTTACAATCGGGGCATCGTTGTTACCCGTGAGAGACTGGTCAATCCCCCAGGGTTGCGGGTAACAGCATCAACGCTTGCGATTAGAAAGAGGTTACAACCATGTCATTTGAAGTATTTGAAAAACTGGAAGCGAAAGTACAGCAGGCGATTGATACCATCACTCTGCTGCAGATGGAAATTGAAGAGCTGAAAGAGCAGAACAATAATCTGAATAACCAGGTACAGCAGGCAGCAGGCAACAGTGAGTCGCTGGTGCGTGAAAACCAGTCTCTGAAAGAAGAGCAGCATGTCTGGCAGGAGCGTTTGCGTGCGCTGTTGGGGAAAATGGAAGAGGTCTGAGTCATTCAGACTGAAAAAAAGCGGGTGCCCACGGCACCCGTTTTAATTTATTCGATGTCGAGGGGGTCTTCGGAGAGGATAATTCCCGTGTTATCGGCGTAGAGATGGTCCCCGGAGAAAAAGGTCACGCCGCCAAAGTTGACCCTGATGTCGCTTTCGCCAATACCTTCACCGGCGGCGCCTACCGGAATTGCGGCAATGGCCTGAATGCCAATATCCAGCTCTTCCAGATCGTCAACCTGACGTACTGAACCGTACACGACGATACCTTCCCACTCATTTTGCAGCGCCAGCCTTGCCAGTGACGCATCGACCAGCGCGCGGCGAACCGAGCCACCGCCGTCGATTAACAGAACACGACCACGCCCGTTTTCCTCCAGTAAATCGTAGAGAAGCCCGTTATCTTCGAAACATTTTACCGTGATGATCTGCCCTCCAAACGAGGTGCGACCCCCGAAGTTTGAGAAGAGCGGTTCAACGACGTTTACATCTTCATGATAGATGTCGCAGAGTTCGGAAGTGTCATATTTCATAAGTGGTTCGTCTGTTTGCCGCAGGAAGTGGGAGTATATCGCTTTCTGCTGGCTGTTGGCAAAACCATCAATTGCTAAAAATTGCGATGGGTCAAGTAGATTGTGTTTAGTTGACGACAAGGCCGACAGCAAAAAGCACATTAACCAGCAGGGCAGTCTTGACGGTGGTTACCAGCAGGGGGCGCATGGCGACCGCGCTGGGTTGCTCCAGCACATAACGGCCCTGGCGGAACAGCCACGGAGCGGCCAGCAGGAATAACCAGCCAGCCATGTTTAGTGAGTTCACTATAGCAAACAGCGCGAAGCACAGCATTGCGCCTGCCAGAAGCAGCAGATGATAGTAGCGGGCTCTGGTTGCCCCTAACCGAACCGCGAGCGTGAATTTGCCGTTCTGGCGGTCATTTTCGATATCACGCATATTATTGGCGTTGAGGACAGCAACCGCCAGTAGTCCACAACCACTGGCTGGCCACAATAACGCCGTCTGGAAGCTGTGTGTCTGCAAGTAATAGCTGCCCAGCACGCCCAGCCAGCCAAAAAAAATAAGCACCGACGCATCACCAAGTCCAAGATAGCCGTAAGGTTTCTTCCCCACCGTATAGGTAATAGCGGCGAGGATAGCCAGCGCACCCATTGCCAGAAAGCCCAGAATATCGTTAAGTGACTGACAGGAACGAGCCACCAGCGATACGCCTGACACAACGGTCAGTGCAGCTGTAATTACGAGGGCAAAGCGCATCTGTTTCTGACTGATTGCGCCTTTCTGCATCCCGCGCAAGGGACCGATGCGCGTCGGCGTGTCGCTACCTTTCAGCGCATCGCCATAATCATTAGCAAGATTCGACAGGATTTGTAGCAGCGCAGTAGTGAGCAGAACAAGGATGGCCACGGACAGCGTGAAATGTCCACTCCACCATGCCAGAGCTGAACCTGTGATCACCGAAGCACAGGCCAGAGGCAGCGTACGCAACCGCAGACTTTCCAGCCAGGCGCGAAACGGTGAGATAGCCGTAATGGGGTAGATATTTTCTGTCATAAAGTTGTCCCCCGGCTGAAGATGATAAGCGTGGTGAATGCCGGAAAGTATACTCGCTGTGCCTTATAAAGCCTTAATCCACGTCAAGGATCTTAATACCGGCAGTAGTGGTGGTCATCACAGCGGTTGCTGGTGCGGAGAATAAGCGTAAACCACTTAATGAATGCAACGATTTGTAGCCAGCCGCGGCCTGAATGCGCTGGGAGAGCTAAAAAGAGAGCGATGATTTTGTGCAACAGGAGATTGCTTTAATATGCAATGGCTTCGGGCTACACAGCGGTAGAGCGGAACACGGTATATTACCCGTTGTCGCACGTCGTGGCTTGAAAATATCGCCGGTCATGTGATTGACCGGCATATGTGGCTAAAAATTACAGGATAAAACGGCTGAGATCTTCGTCAGCGACCAGTTCATCCAGATGCTTACCAACGTAGTCCGCATCAATGGTGATCGACTCGCCGTTACGGTCACTGGCATCGTAGGAAATCTCTTCCATCAGACGTTCAAGCACCGTATGCAGGCGGCGGGCACCGATATTTTCAGCCGTTTCATTAACCTGCCATGCCGCTGCGGCAATCTTGCTGATACCGTTATCGGTAAAGTGAATATCCACCCCTTCGGTTTTCATCAGCGCTTTGTATTGCACGGTAACGGAGGCATTTGGCTCAATAAGAATGCGTTCGAAGTCGTGAGTGGTCAACGCCTGCAACTCGACACGGATCGGCAGACGTCCCTGCAGTTCCGGGATGAGGTCGGAAGGGCTGGCGACCTGGAATGCGCCGGAGGCGATAAACAGAATATGGTCAGTTTTCACCATACCGTGCTTGGTGGAAACGGTGCATCCTTCCACCAGCGGCAGCAGGTCACGTTGTACGCCTTCACGGGAAACGTCGGGACCTGAGCTTTCACCACGCTTACAGACTTTATCGATCTCATCAATAAATACGATACCGTGCTGTTCAACAGCATCGATCGCTTCCTGCTTAAGTTCTTCAGGGTTGACCAGCTTGGCGGCTTCTTCTTCCACCAGTATCTTCATTGCATCTTTGATTTTAAGCTTGCGAGGCTTCTGTTTCTGACCGCCCAGATTCTGAAACATCGATTGCAACTGGCTGGTCATCTCTTCCATACCTGGAGGGGCCATGATTTCCACCCCCACAGGGGAGGCAGCCAGGTCGATCTCAATCTCTTTATCGTCCAGTTCCCCTTCACGCAGCTTTTTGCGGAAAGACTGGCGGGCCGCAGAAGGCTCAGCCTGAGATTCAGCCTGGCCCCAGTTGTTTTTTGCCGGTGGGATCAGTGCGTCAAGAATGCGCTCTTCGGCCATCTCTTCGGCGCGATAGCGATTTTTCTCAATGGCCTGAGAACGTACCATTTTCACCGCAGAGTCCGTCAAATCGCGGATGATCGAATCCACTTCTTTACCGACATAGCCCACTTCAGTGAACTTTGTCGCTTCGACTTTGATAAAAGGCGCGTTAGCCAGTTTTGCCAGACGGCGGGCAATTTCGGTTTTACCCACCCCTGTCGGACCAATCATCAAAATATTTTTAGGGGTGACCTCATGACGCAATTCTTCATCCAGCTGCATACGACGCCAGCGGTTGCGAAGGGCGATGGCGACAGCGCGCTTGGCCCCATCCTGACCAATGATAAATTTGTTCAGCTCGCTGACGATTTCGCGCGGAGTCATTTCAGACATAGTTAAGTCCTTATGCTTTAGACGATAATTCTTCGATGGTGAGATTGTTGTTGGTATAGATGCAGATATCGCCTGCAATACCCAGCGCTTTTTTGACAATATCGCGCGCACCGATTTCGGTGTTTTCCAGTAGCGCACGGGCCGCAGCCTGTGCGTAAGGCCCACCGGAACCGATGGCAATCAGGTCGTTTTCAGGCTGAATAACGTCGCCATTACCGGTGATGATCAGGGACGCGTTTTCGTCGGCTACGGCCAAAAGGGCCTCCAGTTTGCGCAGCATGCGGTCGGTACGCCAGTCCTTCGCCAGTTCAACCGCTGCTTTTACCAGATGGCCCTGATGCATTTCCAGCTTACGTTCAAACAGTTCAAACAGGGTAAAAGCATCTGCGGTACCGCCAGCAAAACCGGCAATGACTTTGTCATTATAGAGACGGCGCACTTTTTTGACGTTGCCTTTCATTACGGTGTTGCCGAGGGTAGCCTGGCCATCACCGCCAATTACTACCTGGCCGTTGCGTCGTACACTTACAATTGTTGTCACGGGCAGACCCCTTGTTGCAGTCAGAAAAATTTCCCCGCAGCATGGCTACGGGGATTTGTTTATGCCAACAGATGTGGGGCAGATTTGGGAGGTTTCAACCCCCGGTAGCAAGGGGAATGCAATTTGTGTGGCCTGAACCGCGCAGCCTTTTCAGCGTGCTGTCGGCGGCAGGGCGGTTATTCAGTGGTCCGATGACCACACGATTCCAGCCGCCACCGGTGGTAATACGACTTTCAAAGCCTTCGAAGGCCAACTGCGCACGGACAGATTCTGCCTGATCGGTGCCTTTGAACGAGCCACATTGTACCATCCAGCGTGAGATTTTCTCTTTTGCCACCTCTTTCGGTTGCATTTCTGCTTTCGGTTGCGTTTCTGCTTTTGGCTGTGGCGCTGCGTGCGGCTGGGCTACGGGCTGATGTGTCGGCTCTCGCGTGATTGGCGCTGCCTGTTGCGTTCGGTTTTGCGGCAGTATATGCGTCTGCTGAGCCTGAGCCTGAGCCTGAGCCTGAGCCTGAGCCTGAGCCTGAGCCTGAGCCTGAGCCTGAGCCTGGCTATGGGGTTGTTGTTGCCGCGACTGGCGCTGTAACTCGCTTTGTTGCTGCTGGTGTTGCAGCGTTTGCTGACGTTGCAGTGTCTGCTGACGCTGTGCCGGCGTCTGTTCGTTCCACGGCACTTCATTCAGTTGCGTAGGCTGCTGGCGCATATCCGCCTGCATCTGCTCCAGCAACTGGCGCTGCTCGTCGGTAAGTTGAGTTTGTGAATGTACTTCTCCCCCAGCAGAAGGCTCGGTTGGGGTTGGCACCGCCATCTGGCGGTTCTCCAGCTCTTTTATGTAGCGCCAGCGTTCTTCTGGTTTAGGCGGTAAGCCGTTTCCTGGCGTTTTGTGATCCGGGATTACCGCCGTTTCTTCTTTTTTATGGTGGGCGATAAACCACAATCCTCCGACAAAGGTCACCAGCACTGCTACGGCAAGCACCACCATTATCTTTGATACACCTGAACCACCACTACGCTTTTTAGTGCGACCTTTGGTTTTCTTACGCTGCGTCCCTGTCGAACGCCCGCGGCTTACATAATCTTTTTGTGCCACTATCGTTCCGCTAATAAACAGTGAAAAAAGTGAGGCCGGAGAGTAAATCAGTGCTGGCGTACCGGCGGCCAGTTCGCCATGTTACTCAAGGGCCGGAACTTTGACCAGCAGCGATGCCATTAAGAATCTGCTGAATGTCAATTTCAGAGCAACCGCGTCTGTTTTTATACTGTTAATCTCTCTCATGAAACGAAGGTGCCGTACTGCCACGCACTTTCAGTTCAAAATCTAACAGACGTGAGCCAGTACTGACCATTTTCCCCTGCAACTGTTCAAGCAGCAGATTCATTGCCTCGCGGCCTATGTTAAATCTTGGTTGGACGATGGTGGTCAACTGCGGATCGCTGTAGCGAGACAGTTCAATATCATCAAAACCAATCAGAGACAGATCCTGAGGCACACGCAAGCCCATATTTTTTGCCTGGGACATTGCACCCAGCGCCATGATGTCGCTGTGACAAAACAGGGCGTCCGGTGGTGCAGGTAGCGCCATCAGTTGTTTCATTGCGGTGGAGCCGGCATCGAAAGTGAAGTCGCCCCGCACAATATAGCGTGGTTCCAGCGCAATGCCATGGCGTTGCAGCGCCTGAATATACCCTTGCAGACGATAATGACACAGCGGCATATGATGCGGGCCAGCAATGCAGGCAATGCGGCTGTGGCCCAGCTTCAGCAGGTGGTTAACCGCTTCAAACGCTGCGGTCAGATTGTCAATATGCACGGACGGCAGCTCAAGTTCCGGGGCGAACTCGTGCGCCATGACCATTGGCGGCATATTTTGCCGTGCTTCCACACTACTTTCAAAAGGCAGTTGTGAACCCAGGATTATCACTCCGTCAATCTGGCGGCTTGTCATCAGGTTCAGAAAGGCGTGCTCATGAGGTCTCTGATGGGCGCAATCGCCAATCAGTACCAGGTAGCCTCGTTCGGCTGCAACCAGTTCAATCCCCCGGATTATCTCACTGAAAAAAGGATCGCAGATATCGGGGACAATCACCAGAACCACCCGTGACTCGTTGCGTCTGGCATTGCGCGTCATGCTGTGGGGAGAGTAACCAACCGCAATAACTGCTGCTTCTACTTTTTTTCGTGTGGAAGCTGAGACTTTATCCGGGTTCATCAATGTGCGTGAAACGGTTGCCGTAGATACGCCCGCTTTTTCCGCCACATCCCTCATGGTGGCACCCACACTCTCTTGCTTCTGCTCCAACGCTTTTCTCCTGACGCCAGCTAATGCTGACCTGACAATCATTATTCTGATAACAACAGTGCTGTTGACAAACTACTGTTGACCCTCCTCACACAGTGAAAGGATGCTAACGGATGGCATAATTTAATTTGCATAAAAATTGTGACCAGTGCGACTTTTTTCGATCACACTCGCAGCGATTTTTTGCAACAAAAAAGCGTCTCAACTTTCAGTTGGATCGATATCCAGCGTCCATTTGACTTTTTTGGCCTGTGGCAGCGTCCCAATAAGGGGCAGCATCGATTTTATCAGGCGCTGCAAATGTCCGCGCGAAGGGTGTTGGAGAAGTAATTGCCAGCGATAACGTCCGCTGCGTTTGGGCTGGAGTGCGGGAACCGGCCCCATCAACCAGAAAGTGTCGTCTTTCATTGGGCTGGCTTCCAGCAGGTTTCGCAATTGTTGCAGGAATCGTGACGACTGCTGATTATCATGATCTTCCGAACGAAACAGCGCATGGCTGGTAAAGGGAGGAAGGAAGACGGTGTTGCGCTCAACCAGTGCCTGCTGAGCAAAGGCGTCATAACCCTGATGCAGTAATGTTTGCAGTAGCGGGTGTTCCGGGTGATGGGTTTGTAACGCAACGTCACCCTGTTTGCCCGCCCTGCCAGCGCGCCCCGCGACCTGGGTATAAAGCTGGGCAAAACGTTCTGCAGATCGGAAATCAGCAGAAAAGAGCGCGCCATCCACATCCAGCAACGATACCAACGTAACGTCGGGAAAATGGTGTCCCTTAGCCAACATCTGTGTACCCACCAGAATACGTGCACCACCACGGTTAATCTCTGCCAGTTGCTGTTCAAGTGCGCCTTTGCGGCTGGTGGTATCACGGTCAATACGCGTCAGTGGCACGCCGGGAAACTGCTGGTTCAGGTTCTGTTCCAGCTGTTCTGTTCCCAGTCCAACCGGCATAAGATGTGTCGAACCACATTGCGGACACTGATGCGGAATGGGCCGCTGGCTGTCGCAATGATGACAGCGCAACTGCTGTTGATGCTGATGGAGGGTGTAATAGCGATCGCAGCGCTGGCATTCTGCAATCCAGCCGCATTCATGGCACAGCATGGCGGGGGAAAAACCACGGCGGTTGAGAAACAGTAGCACCTGATTGTCCGCGTTCAGATGTTGGTCCATTTTTTTTAGCAGAGCAGGAGAAAGGCCCCCCTGTAGCCGGACACCTTTGAGATCGATAAGCTGTTGGGTTGCCATACGCGCATTGCCGGCGCGCCTGCTCAGATTCAACTGCCGGTATTTGCCCCGCTGCACATTGTGCAGCGTTTCAAGCGAAGGTGTTGCGGTGCCCATGACGACAGGAATATCTTCCTGCTGTGCCCGAAACACCGCCAGATCGCGTGCCTGGTAACGCCAGCCTTCCTGCTGCTTATAAGAGCTGTCGTGCTCTTCATCAATGATAATGACGCCCAGACGCACAAAGGGAGTAAACAGTGCCGAGCGTGTACCGATAACGATGGCCGTTTCGCCGTGGTAGGCGCGTAGCCATACCGTCAGTCGCTCACTGTCATTAAGCGCAGAATGCAGAACATCAATTGGCGCGTTGAAGCGTTCGCGAAAACGGGCAATGGTCTGTGGCGTAAGCCCTATTTCTGGCACCAGCACCAATGCCTGATTTCCCTTTGCCAGAACATTTTCCAGCACGCTGAGGTAGACCTCTGTTTTACCTGAACCGGTGATGCCTGCAAGTAACCATGCAGCAAAATGGTCGTCCTCACTGCGGATTGCACCTACCGCGGTGGCTTGCTCCGTATTGAGCCGCAGCCGTTCTCCTTGCACGGTATAGCCGTTGCGCCAGTCTTCACGAGTGATGTTGGCGGCCTGCAAATCACACAGTCCTCTGGCTCGCAGCGCCTGTAGTACTGCGTCACTGATATCATGCTGGCGAATTTCGTGGCGATAGAGGTTTTTCTGACGCAGTGCGGCCAGCGCTTTTTGCTGTTTTGGTGTGCGCTTCAGTTCTTCCAGTGCGGTTGCCTTTCCTGCTTCGCTGATAGCCCATTGCCAGAGTGGTGCTTCCTGTGCCGGTTTGCCCTGGCGAAGCAGAACAGGAATGGCATGAAACAGCACTTCCCCCAGCGGATAATGATAATAATCAGCGGCCCATATCAGGATGCGCCAGAGTGAGGGGGGATAAAGTGAGCGGACGTCCAGCACATCGTATACGGTTTTTAGCTGTTCGGGCGGCAGATCGCTGTTCTCTGCAAGTCCGACGACGACGCCAATAGCTTTGCGGTTGCCGAAAGGCACACTGACGCGTACACCTGGGCCGGTGACAGACAGATGTGATGGCAACAGATAATCAAAGCTGCGTGCAAGAGGGATGGGCAGTGCGACCTGAACAACGGGCATGAATTCATCCGTATAAAAAGATAAGCGGCACAGTGTACACCGTGTCGCCCGGAATGTGCGGATTCGATTGCAGTGGGCGGTTAATTTCTGTATAGTTCGCCGCCGTTGATACCTTATTAGTTGTGGTATCACATACACCTGAATTTTAATCTTCGTGTGGTGCCTGTGCAGGTTGTTCCTGGCACGGGAGAGCGACACGGCCTTTACTGAGGTTTCCCATGAAAAAAGGTATTCACCCAAATTACGTTGAAGTTACTGCTAAATGTTCATGCGGTAACGAAATCAAAACCCGCTCAACGGTGGGTCGTGACCTGAACCTGGACGTGTGCGGTAGCTGCCACCCGTTCTATACCGGCAAGCAGCGTGATGTTGCTACCGGCGGTCGTGTTGATCGCTTCAACAAGCGTTTCAGCATCCCTGGTGGCAAAAAGTAAGCTGCCAGTCAGAAACGGTTTACGTTTCGGATGTGATAAAAAAACCCAGCGCAGGCTGGGTTTTTTTATGCTGTCGTATATTCAACAGACGGCTTTCTGCACGTCAGTATTCCCAGGTATCCGGGTCTACGCCCATCTGGCGCATAATTGCCTTTGCGTCTTCTGGTATTTCATCGCTACGTTCTTTGCGCAGATCAACATCGTCCGGTAAAGGTTGTCCGGTGAAGGCGTGCAGAAAGGCTTCACACAGCAATTCACTGTTAGTGGCATGTCGCAAATTATTCACCTGTCGGCGGGTGCGCTCATCGGTCAGAATTTTCAGAACCTTTAACGGAATGGATACCGTGATTTTTTTGACCTGCTCGCTCTTTTTACCGTGTTCGGCGTAAGGGCTGATATATTCGCCGTTCCATTCAGCCATGGGTTACCTTAATTATCATTAAAATTGAAAATGCCAAAATTTAGCTAATTATGCCTGACGTTTGCGCTGTTCACACTGGCCACGCAGTACTTTCCGCTGGCTTTGACGGTACAATATTAACGTTTATTGGCGGTTTGCTCAATCTGTACGCAAAGACATTTAGATGTCCAGATGTATTGACGTCTGTTTTTGCGCTGATATGCTTACACACTCTCATTATCCCCTTTCAGGAATTTATGCACCATGACGCGTAAACAGGCAACAATCGCTGTTCGCAGCGGTTTGAATGATGACGAACAGTATGGCTGCGTTGTCCCTCCCATCCATCTCTCCAGCACTTATAACTTCACTGATTTCAACCAGCCCCGTGCACACGACTATTCCCGGCGAGGTAATCCTACCCGTGATGTCGTTCAGCGCGCGCTTGCTGCACTGGAAGGGGGAGCCGGGGCGGTGATGACCAATACCGGTATGTCTGCGATTCACCTGGTGTGTACCGTGTTCCTGAAGCCGGGTGACCTGCTGATCGCGCCGCACGACTGCTATGGTGGCAGCTATCGTCTGTTTGACAGTCTGAGCAAACGCGGCGCTTACCGGGTGAAGTTTGTTGACCAGGGCGACGAGGCGGCGCTAAAAGACGCACTGGCAGAAAAACCAGCGCTGGTGCTGATCGAAAGCCCCAGCAATCCACTGCTGCGTGTGGTGGATATTGCGACAATCTGTCAGGCAGCCAGTGACGCCGGAGCGCTGAGCGTGGTGGATAACACCTTTCTCAGTCCGGCACTGCAAAATCCGCTGGCGCTGGGTGCCGATCTGGTTGTGCATTCCTGCACCAAATATCTGAATGGTCACTCTGATGTGGTGGCAGGCGCGGTAATCGCGAAAGATCCGGCGCTGGTCACTGAACTGGCATGGTGGGCAAACAATATTGGTGTGACCGGTGCGGCCTTCGACAGCTATCTGTTGCTTCGCGGCTTACGAACACTGGTACCGCGCATGGCAGCGGCGCAACGCAACGCGCTGGCCATTGTTGACTATCTCAGGCAACAGCCTATGGTGAAAAAGTTGTATCATCCTTCTCTGCCGGAAAACGCAGGCCATCAGTTTGCGCTGCGACAGCAAAAAGGTTTTGGTGCGATGTTGAGTTTTGAACTGGATGGGGATGAGCAACGATTACGCTGCTTCCTGAAGGCGCTGCAACTGTTCACCCTTGCCGAATCTCTGGGCGGAGTGGAAAGCCTGATTTCTCACACGGCAACCATGACCCATGCAGGGATGTCGGCTGAAGCGCGTGCGGCGGCAGGTATTTCAGAAACGCTGTTGCGCATTTCTGTCGGTATTGAAGACCACGAAGATTTGATCGCCGATCTGGATAACGCATTTCGGATCGCGGCCGAGGGGTAAGGATGAGTCACTCAGCAGCGGTAGCAGTAACACGTCAGTTGCATAAGTTCGGTGGCAGCAGTCTTGCTGACGCCAAATGTTATCTTCGTGTCGCCGGAATTATGGCGGAATACAGCCATCCTGGGGATGTAATGGTGGTTTCAGCGGCTGGCAGCACTACCAATCAGTTAATTAGTTGGTTGAAGCTGAGCCAGAGCGATCGGCTCTCTGCCCATCAGGTCCAACAGGCGCTGCGACGCTACCACAGTGAGTTGATTAACAGTCTGCTGCTGGCTGATGTGGCGGAAGTGCTGATTACCACCTTTATCCACGATCTTGAAAAACTGGCGGCGCTACTGGATGGCAAAATCACTGAAGCGGTCTATGCCGACGTGGTGGGGCACGGAGAAATCTGGTCAGCACGATTGATGTCGGCGGTGCTCAACGCTCAGGATATCGCGGCAAGCTGGCTCGATGCGCGTGATTTCCTGTGTGCTGAGCGGGCTGCCCAGCCGCAGGTCGATGAGGAGCAATCCCGGCCGCTGCTACACCAGTTAATGGCACAATATCCGGGACGGCGTCTGGTTGTCACCGGCTTTATCAGCCGGAACGTGCTGGGTGAAACGGTGTTGTTGGGACGAAATGGCAGCGACTACTCGGCAACCCAGATCGGCGCACTGGCGGGGGTGTCGCGTGTCACCATCTGGAGCGACGTGGCCGGAGTTTACAGCGCGGATCCTCGTAAGGTCAAAGATGCCTGCCTGCTGCCTTTGCTGCGTCTGGATGAAGCCAGCGAACTGGCGCGTCTGGCAGCACCGGTGTTACACACCCGTACACTGCAACCTGTTTCAGTTAGCGATATTGATTTGCAGCTACGGTGTAGCTATCAGCCAGAACAGGGCTCCACCCGGATTGAACGTGTATTGGCCTCAGGCACCGGCGCGCGGATTGTGACCAGTCATGATGATGTCTGCCTGATTGAGTTCCAGGTTCCGCCGCAGCATGATTTCGCGGCGTTGTACAAAGAAATCGATCATCTGTTGAAACGGGCGCAAATCCGCCCGCTGGCAACCGGCGTGCATCCTGACCGCAATCTGTTGCAGCTTTGCTACACCTCTGAAGTGGTTAGCAGCGCGCTGACGTTATTACAGGACGCGGCTATGCCGGGTCGTGTGCAGCTGCGTCAGGGGATGGCGCTGGTGGCGTTGGTAGGTGCAGGCGTTTGTCGTAATCCGCTGCACAGTCACCGTTTCTGGCAGCAGTTGCAGGATCAGCCCGTAGAATTTATCTGGCAGTCGGAAGAGGGGATAAGCCTGGTCGCAGTATTGCGCGTCGGTCCGACAGAACATCTGGTGCGTGGCCTGCATCAGTCGCTATTCCGTGCAGAGAAACAGGTTGGTCTGGTGTTGTTCGGCAAAGGAAATATCGGTTCGCGCTGGCTGGAACTGTTTGCCCGCGAACAGGGCTCGCTTTCTGCACGCACTGGTTTTGAATTTATCCTGGCAGGTGTGGTGGACAGCCGCCGTAGTCTGTTGAGTTATGATGGGCTGGATGCCAGCCGGGCGCTGGCCTTTTTTGAAGATGAAGCGCAGGAACGGGATGAAGAAACCCTGTTTCTGTGGATGCGTGCTCACCCATTTGATGATCTGGTGGTGTTGGATGTTACCGCCAGCGAGCAGCTGGCGGCGCAATACCTGGATTTTGCCAGCCACGGTTTTCATGTCATTGGCGCAAATAAACTGGCCGGTGCCGCCAGTGGCGATCGCTACCGACAGATCAGGGATGCTTTCGCGAAAACGAACCGGCAGTGGCTCTATAACGCTACCGTGGGTGCCGGGCTACCGGTAAATCACACGGTACGCGATCTGCGTGAAAGCGGGGACAGTATCCTGTCGATCAGCGGGGTGTTTTCCGGCACGCTCTCCTGGCTGTTTTTACAATATGACGGCACGGTGCCCTTCACCGAACTGGTGGATCAGGCGTGGCAGCAGGGCCTGACAGAACCCGATCCTCGTGTCGATCTGATGGGACAGGATGTGATGCGCAAGCTGGTGATTCTGGCGCGTGAAGCAGGTTATGACATTGAACCCGGCCAGGTGCGCGTTGAATCGTTGGTGCCGAAAAATTGTGAAGGTGAATCCATCGATCACTTCTTTGAAAACAGCGACGCGCTGAATGAACAGATGAAGCAGCGTTATGAAGCGGCGCAGGAAATGGGACTGTTGCTTCGCTATGTGGCGCGGTTTGATGCCAATGGCAAAGCCCGTGTAGGTGTGGAAGCGGTCCGTGATGATCATCCTCTGGCTTCTCTGTTGCCTTGTGATAATGTTTTTGCCATTGAAAGCCGCTGGTATCGTGATAACCCGCTGGTGATCCGCGGGCCGGGAGCAGGGCGCGACGTCACTGCCGGTGCTATCCAGTCGGATATTAATCGCCTGGCGCATTTACTGTAAGTCTTTCAGGGCCGGGATCCTTCGGCCCGTTTCTTCTCTTCACAAAACATCCCGTCATGTGAATTTATTTCAACTTCGTTGAGAATTTGTCACGGCCATTAATCATTTATCGATTGACTAAAAAGCCGCCATCCTGCACTTTGAATGTCTGGACGTCTAAACGTATGGATGTTCATTTTGGACTGTCATTCACTGTGCGATTGAGGAGGGAAGCCATGAGTTTTTTCCATGCCAACCAGCGCGAGGCGCTGAATCAAAGTCTGGCCGAGCTGAACGGGCAAATTAACGTTTCTTTTGAGTTTTTTCCGCCCCGTACCAGCGAAATGGAACAGACCCTGTGGGCTTCTATTGATCGTCTCAGCAGTCTGAAACCGAAGTTTGTATCGGTGACCTACGGCGCCAACTCTGGTGAGCGTGATCGTACTCACAGCATTATCAAAGGAATCAAAGATCGTACAGGGCTGGAAGCAGCGCCGCATCTGACCTGCATTGATGCCACTCGCGATGAATTGCGCGCTATTGCTCAGGATTACTGGAACAACGGAATTCGTCACATTGTGGCGTTACGCGGCGATCTGCCTTCAGACGGAGGTAAGCCCGGAATGTATGGTGCCGATCTGGTCGCACTGCTGCGTGAGGTGGGCGACTTTGACATTTCTGTCGCGGCCTATCCTGAAGTACACCCGGAGGCAAAAAGCGCTCAGGCTGACCTGATCAACCTCAGGCGCAAAATTGATGCCGGCGCTAACCATGCCATTACCCAGTTCTTTTTTGATGTTGAGGGCTATCTCCGTTTCCGCGATCGCTGCGTGAACGCCGGAATTGACGTGGAAATTGTGCCCGGCATTTTGCCGGTGTCAAATTTTAAGCAGTTACAGCGTTTTGCCGCACTGACCAATGTGCGTGTGCCGGGGTGGATGAACAGTATGTTCGAAGGTCTGGATGACGATCCTGAAACCCGCAAAATGGTGGGAGCTAATGTGGCGATGGATATGGTGAAAATCCTCAGTCGGGAAGGGGTGAAGGACTTTCATTTTTACACGCTTAATCGCGCCGAACTAAGTTACGCTATTTGTCATACACTGGGCGTTCGTCCGGCGGTGTCTCACTGATTCATATTGCAGGAGAGTCCGGTGCGCGGCAGGTTGTTTAGCGATAACCAGGAAGGCCTCAGATGAGGCCTTCCTGGTGTTGATGAAATCGCCTGTGGCGGCGAATGCTTATCTGTTAACCCGTATTACGCATCCCTGCCGCAACGCCGGCAATGGTTACCATCAGCGCCTGTTCGACACGGGCATCCGGTTCACTGCCGCTGGCTTCCTGCTGGCGGGAGCGGTGCAGTAGTTCTGCCTGCAGAACATTGAGTGGATCGGTATAGACGTTACGCAGGGCGATAGACTCTGCAATCCACGGCTGGTCTGCCATCAGATGCGAATCGTTAGCGATAGTCAGTACCGCCTTGATGTCGGAATCCAGCTGGTCGCGCAGCTGCTTGCCCAACGGCCACAATGAAGGATCAACCAGCCGCTGATCGTAATATTCCGCCAGCCACATATCCGCCTTTGAGAACACCATCTCCAGCATTCCCAGACGAGTGGAGAAAAACGGCCAGTCGTGACACATTGCTTCCAGTTGAACCTGATGACCAGCCGTCATCGCTTTCTGTAATGCGGCACCAGCGCCGAGCCAGGCGGGGAGCATCAGGCGGTTCTGTGTCCACGCAAAGATCCACGGAATGGCGCGGAGTGACTCGACACCGCCGGTTGGGCGACGTTTAGCCGGTCGGGAGCCAAGCGGCAGTTTGCCCAGCTCCTGTTCCGGGGTGGCCGACCTGAAGTAAGGCACGAAGTCTTTATGTTCGCGCACGTATCCGCGGTACATCTCACAGGAGTCTGTCGACAGCTGGTCCATAATGTCACGCCATTGTGGCTTTGGCTCCGGCGGCGGCAACAGGTTTGCTTCAAGAATTGCACCGGTATACAGCGACAGGCTTCTGATCGTCACTTCCGGCAGGCCATATTTAAAGCGGATCATTTCGCCCTGCTCGGTAACACGCAGGCCGCCTTTCAGGCTCCCTGGCGGTTGAGACAGTAACGCTGCATGCGCCGGCGCGCCACCCCGACCAATGGTGCCGCCGCGTCCGTGGAACAGCGTCAATGCGATCCCGGCTTTCTCACAGGTTTTGATCAGTGCGTCCTGGGCCTGATATTGCGCCCAGCTGGCGGCCATGACGCCGGCATCCTTGGCGGAATCAGAATAGCCAATCATCACCATCTGCTTGCCCTGGATAAAGCCGCGATACCAGTCAATGCCGAGCAACTGGCTCATTACGTCGTTGGCGTTGTTGAGGTCATCCAGGGTTTCGAACAGCGGTACAACCGGCATGGCAAATGTGATCCCTGCCTCCTTCAGCAACAGATGTACCGCCAGTACATCGGACGGCGTTTTTGCCATTGATATCACGTAGGCCGCCACCGATCCTTTTGGTGCTTCAGCCGCAACGCGGCAGGTATCCAGCACTTCCTGGGTATCGGCACTGGGTTGCCAGTTACGCGGTAATAGCGGTCTTTTTGAGGTCAGTTCGCTGATCAGGAAAGCCTGTTTATCGGCTTCCGCCCAGCTGGCGTAATCGCCCAGCCCAAGGTAGCGGGTCACTTCAGCGATAGCTTCCGTGTGCCGGGTGCTTTCCTGACGAATATCAATGCGCACCAGCGGTACGCCAAAGCACTTCACGCGGCGCAGTGTGTCGAGCAACTGACCGTTGGCGATGATATCCATTCCACAGGCCTGTAGCGACTGATAGCAGGCATAAAGTGGATCCCATAGCTGAGCGTTATCGATCAGCAGGTCGGCTGGCCGGGAAGGGTGTTTACCCTTCAGACGTTGTTCCAGGTAGGTCTGGGTGTTCATCAACTGCGTTCGCAGTTTTTTCATGATTTCACGATAAGGCTCTTGTGCTTCGGGATTGCCACAGAGTTCCCATACTTCCGGGGTACATTCTGACATTGACAGTTCCGACACCAGCACAGCGATATCACGCAGGAACAGGTCGGTAGCCTTCCAGCGGCTCAGTTGCATGACATGACGCGTTATTTTTGCCGTTACGTTTGGATTCCCATCACGGTCGCCACCCATCCATGAGGTGAATTGCACGGGCACAAAATCGACGGGCAATTTGACGCCAAATGACGTTTCAACCTGCTCGTTCAGCTCACGCAGAAAGTGCGGCACCCCTTCCCACAGGCTGTTTTCCACCACCGCAAATCCCCACTTGGCTTCGTCAATCGGAGACGGGCGGTATTTACGGATTTCATCAGTATGCCATGCCTGTGCCACCAGCTGGCGCAGACGGCGCATAATCAGCGAACGATCGTAATCCGACAGATCGTTGTGATCGAGTTGCTTTAAACACGTGTTTACTTCAACCAGTTTGTGGATCAGGGTGCGGCGGGTGATCTCTGTCGGGTGTGCTGTCAGTACCAGCTCAAGTGAGAGAGAAGCGATGGCGTCGCGGATTTTCTCTTCCGTCAGATTGGGGTGCTGTTTAAGGCGTTCAAAAGTCCTGGTCAGCATTTCAGGGTGGTTAGCACCTTCACCTTTAGGTGAAATAGTATGGTACTGCTCCGCAACATTGGTCAGGTTAAGAAACTGGCTAAAGGCACGTGCCACTGGTAGCAGCTCATCATTAGAAAGATTTTGCAGGGTTGACAGCAACTCCTTGCGGTGAGCGTCATTTCCCGCACGTGATGATTTAGAAAGTTTACGGATGGTTTCGACCCGATCAAGAATGTTTTCTCCCAGTGCATTCTTGATGGTCTCTCCCAGTAGTTTACCAAGCATACTGACGTTACTTCGCATTGCGGAATACTGTTCGTTCATATGGCCCCTGATACCCTTCCTGTTGATGTTCTTTTCATTTCAGATTACAGGCGACGGGCCGACTGCTTAGCCATTATTTACTTACATTCAGTAAGTTTTCATTGAAACACCGCAGTTGGCACTGTCCTGTATCATTAAATTTCCTGAGTATGTCAATTTATTGTGCCGTTAATGGCATAACGTTGCTTTTTATCAAGCCACGTTCGGTTAGATTCGTCAAATGACTTAAGTTTGCATTATCTTGCAGCTAACTGACGGGAATTTATGAAATTTAAAAATCCATAATTTGGATAAGTTTTTCTTATAATAAGAAAGGGAAAAAGTTGGGGTAATCTGCTTTTTCATAGCAGAACACCCCGGATATTTCTAATTCCCGCAGAAATGTTGCACGACTTGATCGATCAGCTTACGCGTTGGCTTAATGAACGCAGTATCAATATATTCATCAGGCTGGTGTGCCTGATCGATCGATCCTGGCCCTAAAACCAATGTGGGACACAGCGCCTGAATAAAGGGAGCCTCAGTACAGTAGTTCACCACCTCTGTTTCCGTCCCCAGCAGTTTCTCAACTACTTTCACCAGTTGATGGTCCGGTGGGCATTCATAACCGGGAATTGGCGGGTGCAACGGACTGACCGTCAGTCGGCCGGGCCAGCGTGCGCTGACCGGTGCCAACGCTTCCTGTAGTAAGCCATCCAGATCGTTCAACGTCAGCCCCGGCAGCGGACGAATATCCATATGCAGTTCACAGCAGGCGCAGATACGGTTAGCCGCGTCGCCGCCGTGAATATGGCCAAAGTTCATGGTTGGATAAGGGATAGCGAAGCCTGGATGGTGATAACGTTCTTTTAGCGTGTTGCGTAAGCCCATCAACTCGCTGATTGATTCATGCATCAGTTCAATCGCGTTGACACCACGCGAAGGATCGCTGGAGTGGCCTGACTGCCCCTGAATACGGATGGCGTTGGACAGATGTCCTTTGTGCGCCCGGACGGGTTTTAACGAAGTGGGTTCACCAATGATCGCACAATCAGGACGAATGGCGGTGCTTTCTGCGAAATATCTGGCCCCCGCCATTGTTGTTTCTTCATCTGCCGTTGCCAGAATGTAGAGCGGCCGGGAGAGCTTTTCAATGTCAATATTGCGCAGGGAATCTAAAATGAAGGCGAAGAAGCCTTTCATGTCGGCTGTACCAAGCCCGTACAACTTGTTGTCATGTTCGGTCAGCATGAAGGGATCGCGCGTCCAGCGACCATCATCAAATGGCACTGTGTCCGTATGGCCGGCCAGCAGCAGGCCACCGACACCGCTGCCGGTTCTGGCAAGCATATTAAATTTATGGCGCGTGCCGGGGACAGGCTGCACCTCCACGGTGAAGCCCAGATCGCGGAACCAGCCAGCCAGTAAACTGATTAAAGTTTCATTACTCTGATCGAGAGAGACATCGGTTGCGCTGATGGATGGTATCGCAATCAATTCACGATAAAGCTCGATAAAAGGCGGTAATTTTGTCTTCACTGTTGACAGTCCTTGCGTTAGGATAGTATCGATATTCATGCATTATTAGTGAATAAAAATACATTAGCGGCGTGAGGATGGAAACCGGAAACTGACCGGCAAGTTTAGCGCCCAACGTGAGGGCCAGCAAAATTGCTGTGGCCCGATACTTTAAGACCGTCATAAGGTAGTCAGTCTGATGTTGAATACCCTGATTGTTGGTGCCAGTGGCTATGCTGGTGTCGAGCTTGCCACTTACCTGAATCGTCATCCACAGGTGAACATAACCGCTTTGGCTGTTTCAGCGCAAAGCCCGGATGCAGGAAAATTACTTTCTGATCTTCATCCCCAGCTGAAAGGGGTCATCGATCTGCCCCTGCAACCGCTGAGTAAGGCGGCAGATTTCGCGGATAAAGTGGACGTGGTCTTTCTGGCAACGGCGCACGAGGTTAGCCACGATCTGGCCCCGGAATTTCTTGCGGCGGGCTGTGTGGTGTTCGACCTGTCAGGTGCTTTTCGTGTCAACGAACAACGTTTCTTCACTGACTATTATGGTTTTCCGCATCAGCATCCTGAGTGGCTGGAAAAAGCCGTTTATGGCCTGGCTGAATGGCAACATGAAAAAATTAAAGATGCTCAGCTGATTGCCGTTCCGGGTTGTTATCCTACCGCGGCTCAGCTGGCGATCAGGCCGTTGATTGAAGCGAACCTGCTCAATGAAGCACAGTGGCCAGTGATTAACGCCACCAGTGGCGTGAGCGGAGCAGGGCGTAAAGCCTCTGTGACCACCAGTTTTTGCGAAGTCAGCTTGCAACCTTACGGCATTTTCACCCATCGTCATCAGCCGGAAATTGTCGCTCACCTGGGTATCCCGGTGATCTTCACTCCGCATCTCGGTAACTTCCCGCGCGGTATTCTGGCGACCACCACCTGCCGACTGAAAGCGGGTATTACCTGTGATGACGTCGCAGAGGCGTTCCATAACGCTTATCACGACAAACCGCTGGTGCGGGTGTATGACAACGGTGTGCCATCGATCAAGGGCGTGGCGGGCCTGCCGTTCTGCGACATTGGCTTTGCGGTGAAAGGTGAGCATTTGATTGTCGTCTCTGCGGAAGATAACCTGTTGAAAGGTGCGTCGTCGCAGGCCGTACAGTGTCTGAATATTCGTTTTGGCTTCCCTGAAACCCAGTCACTTTTATAATCAGCGAGTAATCAAATGACTAATCCATTAATTATTAAACTCGGTGGCGTTCTGCTGGACAGTGAAGAGGCGCTGGAGAAACTGTTCGGCGCGCTGGTCACCTGGCGTGAATCCCATCAGCGCCCGCTGCTGATTGTCCACGGCGGCGGTTGCCTGGTGGATGAACTGATGAAAAAGTTGTCACTGCCAGTGAAAAAGAAAAATGGCCTGCGCGTCACGCCAGCCGACCAGATCGAGATCATCACCGGTGCGCTGGCAGGCACGGCGAATAAAACACTGCTGGCCTGGTCGAAAAAACATGGTATCGATGCTGTCGGTTTGTGTCTTGGCGATGGCAGCAGCGTTAACGTTGAGCAATTTGATGAAGAATTGGGCCATGTTGGCCTGGCCACTCCGGGTTCTCCGCTGCTGATTACCACGTTGTTGACGGCCGGTTTTCTGCCGGTGATCAGCTCCATTGGCATTACGCAGGATGGTAAGCTGATGAACGTGAATGCCGATCAGGCAGCAACGGCACTGGCTTCAACTCTGGGGGCGGATTTGATCCTGCTGTCAGATGTCAGTGGGATCCTTGATGGCAAAGGTCAGCGCATCGAAGAGATGACGGCAACAAAAGCTGAGCAGCTGATCGCCCAGGGCATTATTACCGACGGTATGATTGTTAAAGTGAATGCCGCCCTCGACGCTGCCCGTACATTGGGACGCCCGGTGGATATCGCCAGCTGGCGTCATGCAGAACAGCTACCAACCCTTTTTAACGGTGTGTCGATTGGCACCCGGATCCTCGCTTAACCGGTTCAAGGAAAAGACAATGCAAGACAAAAGCATCAAAAAAATCGTTCTGGCTTACTCCGGCGGTCTGGATACGTCGGCGATTATCCCGTGGCTGAAAGAGAACTACGGTGGCTGTGACGTGGTTGCCTTTGTGGCCGATATCGGTCAGGAACGTAGCGATCTGGAAGGCGTTGAGCAGAAAGCACTTCAGTCGGGTGCATCTGAATGCCACGTGGTTGATCTGCGTGAAGAGTTCATCAGTGAGTATGTTTATCCGGTGCTGCAAACTGGCGCACTGTATGAAGGCACTTACCTGCTGGGTACCTCAATGGCACGTCCGGTAATCGCTAAAGCCCAGGTTGAGCTGGCGCTGAAAGTGGGCGCTGATGCGCTGTGCCACGGCGCAACCGGTAAAGGTAACGATCAGGTACGTTTCGAAACCACCTACACGGCGCTGGCTCCACAGCTCAAAGTGGTGGCTCCGTGGCGTGAGTGGAACCTGCGTTCCCGTGAAGCGTTATTGGCTTACCTGAAAGAGCGCAATATTCCGACCACCGCCTCGCTTGAGAAAATCTACAGCCGTGATGAAAACGCCTGGCACATCTCCACCGAAGGTGGCGTGCTGGAAAGCCCGTGGAACGCACCAAACAAAGATTGCTGGGTGTGGACCGTTGATCCACTGGAAGCACCGGATCAGCCTGAGCAGGTGACCGTTTCCGTGGAGAAAGGTCGCGTGGTCGGTGTGAACGGCGAGAAATTGAGCCCATTCCAGTGTCTGGAAAAACTGAACGTGATCGGCGCAAAACATGGTGTGGGCCGCGTGGATATTGTTGAAAACCGTCTGGTGGGGATCAAGTCCCGCGGCTGCTACGAAACCCCTGGCGGCACCATCATGGTTAACGCATTACGTGCCGTTGAGCAGCTGGTTCTGGATCGTGACAGCTTCAAATGGCGTGAGCAGCTTGGCCATGAGATGTCCTATGTGGTTTACGACGGTCGCTGGTTTGCGCCGTTGCGTAAATCACTACAGGCAGCGGCTGAATCGCTGGCGACTGAAGTGAATGGCGAAGTGGTGTTGCAACTGTATAAAGGCCAGGTCACCGCCATTCAGAAGAAATCAGCCAACAGCCTTTACTCTGAAGAGTTTGCTACCTTTGGTGAAGACGACGTTTACGATCATCGCCATGCAGGCGGCTTTATCCGTCTGTTCTCCCTCTCTTCACGTATCCGCGCGCTGAACGAAAAGAAATAAACTGTCACGCAGGGCGGCGATGTGTCGTCCTGCCAGTTGCGCAACAATATCAATACTATTTTCTGTAACGAATGGAGCACTGACATGGCACTTTGGGGTGGACGGTTTACTCAGGCAGCAGATCAACGTTTCAAACAATTTAACGACTCGCTGCGCTTTGATTATCGTCTGGCAGAGCAGGATATCGTCGGGTCTGTCGCCTGGTCCAAAGCGCTGGTGACGGTCAAGGTTCTGACCAGTGAGGAGCAGCAGCAGCTGGAAAGCGCATTGAACGTGCTGCTCGAAGATGTGCGGGCCAACCCACAGCAGATTCTGGAAAGTGATGCAGAGGATATTCACAGCTATGTTGAAAGCCGCCTGATTGAAAAAGTCGGTGCGCTGGGTAAAAAATTGCATACAGGCCGTAGCCGTAACGATCAGGTGGCGACCGATCTTAAACTCTGGTGTAAAGCTCAGGTTAGCGAACTGCTCATCGCATTGCGTCAGCTTCAGCAGGCACTGGTTGCCACCGCCGAAGCGAATCAGGATGCGGTAATGCCGGGGTATACGCACCTGCAACGTGCTCAGCCAGTGACCTTTGCCCATTGGTGTCTGGCCTATGTTGAGATGCTGGCACGTGATGAAAGTCGTCTTGAGGACGCACTGAAGCGTCTTGACGTCAGCCCGTTGGGCTGTGGAGCCCTGGCGGGTACAGCCTATGAAATTGACCGTGAGCAGCTGGCTGGCTGGCTTGGCTTTGCCACTGCCACCCGTAACAGCCTGGATACCGTTTCCGATCGTGACCATGTACTGGAACTGCTCTCTGCTGCCGCTATCAGCATGGTGCATCTCTCCCGCTTTGCCGAAGACCTGATTTTCTTTAATACCGGCGAGTCAGGCTTTATTGAGCTGTCCGATCGAGTGACTTCCGGTTCTTCGCTTATGCCACAGAAGAAAAACCCGGATGCGCTGGAATTGATTCGGGGTAAATGTGGACGCGTACAGGGTGCGCTGACCGGTATGATGATGACGTTGAAAGGATTACCGCTGGCCTACAACAAGGATATGCAGGAAGACAAAGAAGGGCTGTTTGATGCCCTGGATAGCTGGTCCGACTGCCTGCATATGGCGATGCTGGTGCTTGACGATATTCAGGTGAAACGCCCACGTTGCCAGGAAGCAGCAGAGCAAGGTTATGCTAATGCCACTGAGCTTGCTGACTATCTGGTCGCGAAAGGTGTTCCGTTTCGTGAGGCCCATCATATCGTTGGTGAAGTGGTGGTGGCTGCCATTAAGCAGGGCGTGGCGCTGGAAGCGTTGGAGCTGGATGTACTGAAGACGTTTAGCAGCGTCATCGATGAAGATGTTTATCCCTTCCTTTCATTGCAGTCCTGCCTTGATAAGCGTAACGCCAAAGGCGGCGTATCACCTCATCAGGTTGGGCTGGCAATCACCGAGGCGAAAAAACGTCTGGCGTGACAAAAGCGGAACGCGCTTTTGTATGCAGTTGCTGATGCAGTGATGAGTCACAGGGTTCATGATTTTCATGAGCCCTTTTTGTTTTGACGTCAATCCTCATTGGCACGGCCACAATGCTTATTTCTCCAACCATTGCAGCCACTATCAGATGCTCAAAAGCAGTGAAAAGTTTATTTGAATGCCTTCTCAGAGTGAACATATGTCATTACTGCGTATAAACGGGCGTCGTTACGACAGTTTTATCTGACTGAATTTTCAATATTAAATATCCGTTAATATGCACAAAACGATGCTTTCCCCGAAAAGCGTTAGTTTTATCCAGGCTTGATAGGGATAATCGTTGGTTGCTATCCTATCTATCGCCACGAACTATCGTGGTTTGGAGGAATAAAATGAACATTCGTGATCTTGAGTATCTGGTTTCACTGGCTGAACATCGACATTTCCGCCGGGCAGCGGATGCCTGCCATGTCAGCCAGCCTACACTGAGTGGTCAGATCCGCAAACTGGAAGATGAACTGGGTGTGATGTTGCTGGAGCGAACCAGCCGCAAGGTGTTGTTTACTCAGGCGGGATTGCTGCTGGTGGACCAGGCCCGTACTATATTGCGTGAAGTTAAGGTGCTCAAAGAGATGGCCAGTCAGCAGGGCGAAGCCATGTCCGGGCCATTGCATATAGGTTTGATCCCAACGGTCGGGCCCTATCTGCTGCCGCAGATTGTGCCAATGCTCCACCAGACTTTCCCCAAACTGGAAATGTATCTGCATGAAGCACAGACCCTGCAACTGTTGGCGCAACTGGACAGCGGTAAGCTGGACTGCGCCATTCTGGCGCTGGTGAAAGAGTCCGAATCGTTTATTGAGGTTCCATTGTTCGATGAACCGATGCAGCTGGCGATTTACCAGGATCATCCCTGGCACGAACGCGACCGCGTAGCGATGTCTGACCTGGCCGGAGAAAAATTGCTCATGTTGGAAGATGGTCACTGCCTGCGCGATCAGGCGATGGGCTTTTGCTTCCAGGCGGGTGCGGATGAAGATACGCATTTCCGTGCAACAAGCCTTGAAACGCTGCGTAACATGGTTGCGGCAGGGAGTGGTATCACCCTGTTACCCGCGTTGGCCGTGCCAAAAGAGCGGGTACGCGATGGCATCTGCTATTTGCCGTGTTACAAACCGGTACCACAGAGAACCATCGCGCTGGTTTATCGCCCTGGCTCGCCCCTACGCAGCCGCTATGAGCAATTGGCAGAGGCCATTCGTGACCATATGCAAAACTACATGGCCAACCGCCTAAAACAGACGGTTTAGGCCGTTTAACGCGGCAACACGGTAGGCTTCGGCCATGGTTGGATAGTTAAAGGTGGTATTAACGAAATATTCAATCGTGTTACCACCATTTTTCTGCTCCATGATCGCCTGACCAATGTGAATGATCTCCGCCGCGCGTTCGCCAAAGCAATGGATCCCCAGAATTTCCCTGGTTTCGCGATGGAAAAGGATCTTCAGGCTTCCCACGTTCATGCCGACAATTTGTGCGCGAGCCAGATGCTTGAACTGGGCGCGTCCCACCTCATAAGGCACTTTCATTGCCGTCAGTTGCTGCTCGGTTTTGCCGACGGAGCTGATTTCAGGGATGGTATAAATGCCGGTCGGGATATCCTCGATAAGATGGGCGCTTGCCTCACCTTTAATGAGCGCCTGAGCAGCGATGCGGCCCTGATCGTAAGCGGCTGAAGCGAGGCTCGGATAACCAATAACGTCGCCCACCGCGTAGATATGCGGCTGTGCGGTTTGGTACATGCTGTTAACCTTCAACAGCCCCCGACTGTCTGCTTCCAGGCCGACGTTTTCCAGCGAGAGTGAATCGGTATTTCCGGTACGGCCATTGGCGTAAAGCAGGCAGTCGGCTTTCACTTTCTTACCGGATTTCAAATGCATGATCACGCCATCGCTGACGCCTTCAATTTTTTCATACTCTTCGTTATGGCGAATAACCACGCCGCTGTTCCAGAAATGATATGAAAGCGAGTCTGAAATCTCCTGATCAAGAAAGGCCAGCAGATGATCGCGGGTGTTGATTAAATCAACCTTGACGTTCAACCCCCGAAAAATGGACGCATACTCACAGCCAATGACACCGGCACCGTAAATAATCACATGGCCCGGCTCATGATGTAGATTAAGGATTGAGTCGCTGTCGTAAATGCGTGGATGCGTAAAATCCACATCAACGGGACGATAGGGACGGGAGCCACAGGCGATCACGAATTTTTCTGCGGTCAGGCGTTCAATGGTGCCGTCGTGCGTTTCAACCTCAATGGTATTCGCATCAACAAAACGCGCATCCCCCTGATACAGCTCACAGCGGTTGCGCTCATAAAAGCCCTGGCGCATTCGGGTCTGCTGGCTTATCACATTTTCTGTGTGGTTGAGAATGTCTGCGAAAGAGGAGCGTAGCAGATGCGTGTGATCGCTGTAGAGAGGGTTTTGATTGAACTCAATGATGCGGCTAACGGCGTGACGGAGTGCTTTTGATGGGATAGTTCCCCAGTGGGTACAACCGCCGCCGATATTGTGATAACGCTCAATTACGGCGATGCGCGCTCCCTGTTTCACCAGGCCCATCGCAGCTCCTTCACCGCCAGGGCCTGAACCTATCACAATAGCATCGTAATCATAAGACTGTTGCATGCTAATACGTCCTGGTTATTATACAATTTCACAACTTTATTCTAACATCTCGGCGGATACTTCCCAATTCTAACCGTCTATTTTGTTATCATTTATCAAATTCCAGGATTAACAGGCCGTCACAAAGATGATGACACTGTACGCTGAAATTTTTGATATAGTGCCACTATGGCAGGCAAAACAGGCACAAACATGGGCGTCAGAGCGCAGCAAAAAGAACGAACAAGGCGTTCGCTGATTGAAGCGGCCTTCAGTCAGTTAAGTGCTGATCGGAGCTTTGCCAGTCTCAGCCTGCGAGAAGTTGCCAGGGAAGCGGGGATCGCGCCCACATCATTTTATCGTCACTTTCGTGATATGGATGAATTAGGACTGACGATGGTGGATGAAGGTGGGTTGATGCTCCGTCAATTGATGCGTCAGGCCCGCCAGCGCATTGCTAAAGGTGGTAGCGTTATTCGCACTTCGGTGTCCACCTTTATGGAGTTTATTGGCGACAATCCCAATGTTTTCCGTCTGTTACTTCGCGAGCGTTCTGGTACTTCCGCCGCGTTTCGTGCCGCCGTTGCCCGTGAGATCCAACATTTTATCGCCGAACTGGCGGATTACCTCGAAATTGAAAACCGTATGCCGCGTAGTTTTACTGAAGCGCAGGCGGAAGCAATGGTCATTATCGTCTTTAACGCCGGTGCGGAAGCGCTGGATATTGATGCCGATCAGCGCCGCCAGCTGGAAGAACGCCTTGTGTTACAGCTACGGATGATTTCAAAAGGGGCTTATTACTGGTATCGACGTGAACAGGAGAGACTGGCGGTAACGCTGGGATCCCATGATAAAAGGGCAGTGATATGAATTTAGCTACTGGCCGTGACAGAGGTACGCTGTTACTGGCATTTCTGACCGGGTTGTCGATTAACGGAACGTTTTCGGTGTTTTTTAGTACCCTGGTGCCGTTTTCTGTGTTTCCGATGATTGCGCTTGGGCTATCTGCATGGTGTCTGCATCAGCGCTACCTTAACCGTTCCATGCCTGAAGGAATGCCTTCTGTCGCGGCCGCATTTTTTCTGTTAGGCATTCTGCTTTACAGCGCGATTGTTCGCGCTGAGTATCCCGACCTTGGTTCGAACTTTATACCCACCATTTTAATGGTAGCGCTGGTATTTTGGATCGGGCTGAAGCTGCGTTCACGTAAAGGCGAGTAGTCCGGGGGCGATGGCCGTCGCCCCCGAACAATTAACGTCGCGTCAATAACACACCGCATTCCATATGATGGGTATAGGGGAACTGGTCGAACAGGGCCAGACGCGAAATCTGATGTGTTTCTGATAGCGTGGCCAGATTCTCACAAAGCGTTTGGGGGTTGCAGGATACATAAAGTATGCGTGGATAAGCCTGCACCATCTTTACCGTTTCAGCATCCAGGCCGCTTCGTGGGGGATCGACAAAAATCGTCTCACATTCATAAGCGCTAAGATCGATTCCTTCCAGCCGGTTGAAGGTGCGTTCGCCGTTCATCGCCTGCGTGAATTCCTCTGCTGCCATCCTGATAATCTGCACGTTTTCAATATTATTAACGGCGATATTGTACTGTGCTGAAGCAACAGAAGGCTTGGCGATTTCTGTAGCCAGTACGCGCCTGAAGTTTCGCGCCAGTGCCAACGAAAAATTCCCGTTGCCGCAATAAAGCTCCAGCAAATCGCCGCTGGCGTTTTTTGTTACCTCCAGCGCCCACTCCAGCATCTGAATATTCATTGCTGCATTTGGCTGGGTAAAGCTGTTTTCCACCTGGCGATAGATAATATTCTTTCCGGCAACCGGCAGGCATTCCTCGACAAAATCCCGATCCAGACAGATTTTGGTTTTGGTGGCACGGCCAATCAGATGCAGATCAAACCCCTGTGCACGAAGCTCTTTACGCAGGGCAGCAGCGGCTTGTTGCCACTCTTCCGTTAGCTGACGGTGATAAAGCAGTGACACCACCACCTGGTTGCTCATCGTGGAAAGGTAGTCAATCTGGAACAGCTTGTGGCGCAGCAAATGATTATCGCGTAACGCATTAATCAGTATGGGCATCAGACGGTTAATTAATTCGCTGGCAGCAGGGAAGCTGTCCACGCGAATCCGCTGGCGCGTTTGCTGGTCGAAAATAATGTGGTAAAGGTCATCGCCATCGTGCCAGATCCGAAATTCTGCCCGCATACGATAGTGGCTGACGGGTGAACGAAATACCTCAACCTGTGGCGCGGCAAATGGCGTCATCAGGGTCTCAAGACGGGCGACTTTTTGCATCAGTTGTGCGTCGTATTTTTCAGTCGGCAGCTGTTCGGGCGTCATGATCATTCCTCAGGTTGATGGCCTTTATGCCCGGCGCATTGTAGGTGTTCAGCACTCAATGTCCAGCATTGTCCCGCCGTGGCGTGTTGTGGACATTTGCTCCCCGGATTTATGTCAGTTTTAAATATAAGATCGATGTCCTACATTCCGTTAAACCAGAAGGGGATCCATAGCAATGCTGGGCTGACGTGGCTCGACGTGAAATGTCATGGTGATGGTTTTACAGATGCTTGCATGGCGGCAGCTCTGGCACCGTGCGTTATTTCAGGTCCAAAGCATTGCCGATATGAGGTCGTATTCCTTACGATTATTGTGTGCGTGCTGCGTCACTTTTTGACGGTGTGTTCAAAATAAAACTGTTAGCGTTCGGCGCAACGGCAATTTCCTTTTAAGAGCAGAACGGCTTCGCTCAGCATACTGATAACACGTTGGTTTCTTCAGCTAAGCGCTTTGCTCAACCTGTCTCCTCCGTGTTGGCACTGACCTTTATTGTTACGTGTGAAGAGATTGAACGCTGGCAATTCAAAAGCGTGCCGGATGTGATGCGTCGTTTATCTGGTGCGGACATCGCTCAGGACAACAATGCGCGCTGTTTGCTTACCCTGATTGACGGTAGCCGCCTGAATAGTGCTGAGATCGGCAGGCCCCGCAACGTATCAATTATGCCTGTGGCGCGCGCTCTGCCATGTATGATCTGCATGCGAACAGCATTACTGGCCAGAATAAACCGGCTGCTGTGCTAACCGCGGATGGGGAACAAATAGTTGCCCGCCATGGTAGGGTTCTACACAGCAGACCACCGGTCAAACAACGCAGTATAAAGGCGACTACGTTGTTGCCATTTTATGAGCAAGACGCCTTATGACGCGGTCGAACATCAGTTCAATGACGGCGCGGCGGTTTTGTTCGGGGGCATCGGACGGCCTGTGACGAGGTACGCTACGCTTAAGCATTCCTGGTGGACTGGTTGATACCCGTCAGCTTTACAGTCGGGCTGCTTTTCAACCGTGATATTTATCCAATGCAGCTGATTGCCAGCCACATCAGGGATTGGAATGATGACCCGCGTTTGGGGCGTTTTGCCTTCGAACCACGTTTGATGATGTGCAGCAATACAAACTGCAAGAGAGTAAATACTGTTGCTATGGCTCGTTACGTGTTGGCGTTGACTGGCAGTAGTACACTTCCGGGACAAACATCCATTACGCTAAATTAGATCACTGGGTAACAAGTGGTGATTGCTTCATTAATCCTGACGACAACTTTGAAGCGTTGATAGCATCGGCTTTTGTTGTGGAAGGCGGGCAATCCCTTGTGCCACAGGGCTTTTGTAAAGTGTTGCGGTATCAGGAGCGGTTATCTAGTGGAGGTCATCAACAGCACACTACTGGTGTTTTTGCCACAGATTACGTATTTGCTGGCGTAACGCCAGAAGGAACCGTGCGTGGCAATGACAGCAATGCTTCCGCTATATCTGGTAAACCAGTGTGGCATGGGAGTTTATTGATAACTACAGCGTCTTTGCTTCCTGGGCGGCCTTTCAAGCCCCGAACCTGTGCGAGTGTGGCGTGAGGATAACGGCAATCGCAATTTCAAACCGGAGAAAAGCAGGCAGTATGGGGGAGGCCTGACAGGACTGGTTAGCTGGCGTTTATCCGCTTATCGTAATGATATTGCAGACCTCATCGACAGCGGTCTGACGACATTCTGTTATCACAATATCAATAAAGCGACCATTAAAGGCATGGAAGCGCCAGTTGCATTCGCTACTGCCCGGTTAGCCATACCGTTTCTTATGGCCACGTTGCCCCTGATGGTACTTACCAAATAATCCTCTTGTGTCGTGTAAAACAGCAGGTGAAGCAACAGTCGGATTATGTCACCTTTAGTTTTGACTGGTGTGTCAGCTACCAGTATCTGGGGGAGCGTTACGATAAGGGTTTTACCTTCCGCACCGTAAACCTCGCGGCGTCAGCCTGTGTGATCCTGCCATTACTTATTCGCTCACATCCCGGCTGGTCGTTCGTGGTAGAATCGTCAATCTGTTTGATAATGATTACGAGACAGTTTATGGCTATCAAACTCCACGAAGGAAGTGTTACTTCAGCGGCAGTTACATCTTCTGAGAAACGTCCGACCATACTGGTCTTTGACTCCGGTGTTGGTGGACTTTCGGTCTATGACGAAATCCGGCAGCTACTGCCGGATCTGCATTATATCTATGCCTTCGATAACGTCGCTTTCCCTTATGGAGAGAAAAGCGAAACGTTCATTGTTGATCGTGTTGTCGGGATCGTTACTGCTATAACCCGTCATTACCCGTTGGCGCTGGTGGTGATTGCCTGTAATTCTGCCAGTACCGTTACGCTGCCAGCACTGCGTGAGCGCTTCGGTTTCCCCGTTGTTGGCGTGGTGCCTGCTATTAAGCCTGCTGCCCGCCTGACCCGTAACGGCAAAGTAGGCCTGTTGGCGACTCGTGGTACGGTGAAGCGGGCTTATACCCACGAGCTTGTGTCGCGTTTCGCCAGTGAATGTCAAACCGAAATGCTGGGTTCGTCGGAGCTGGTCGAGATGGCGGAAGCAAAACTGCAAGGCAAGCCGGTGCCGTTGGATGAGGTGAAACGTATCCTACAGCCATGGCTGCGCATGAAAGAGCCGCCTGATACGGTTGTGCTTGGGTGCACACATTTTCCTCTGCTCAATGAAGAGCTGCAGCAGGTATTACCGTCGGGTACTCGTTTAGTTGACTCCGGCGCAGCAATCGCTCGCCGTACTGCCTGGCTACTGGAAAATGCATCACCAGAAGCGATGTCGAGAGACAATAATCTGGCTTTTTGTATGGATATTACCGAACAAACAGTACAATTAATGCCCGTTTTAGAACGCTATGGCTTCGAAAGGCTTGAAAAACTGACTCTTTAGTACGTTTGTGAGTAAAAAAACAGCGGTTGCCAGATTTTTTATAATAAACACTTGTCAGTCGTCACAAACTCCCTATAATGCGCCACCACTGACACGGAACAACGGCTTACGGGTCGCCGGGTTAAGAGGTTCAGCA